>NZ_QLTS01000003.1 GCF_003269275.1 Phascolarctobacterium faecium DSM 14760
GTAACCTCTGGTTACAAACCACAAAAACAAAACCAAATTATGAAAGGAGCTGAAAATATGACTGTCAGCAAAAATCCTACTTCCCTCAAACTTTCCATGGACGTAGAAAACGGCACCAACGCCCTTGGCGCCATGCAAACCAAAAGCACCTCTGTCGGCAGTGTCCGCCTGGACGCCGAAGCCGCCAAATGCCTCGCAGTTACCGAAGCCATCGGCGAACTTATGAGCCACGCCGTCGTTAACGTCTACGTTACCGAAAAAGCCGAACTCGACAAAGCAGAATAACACCCACCTGCAAACAAAAATCTAATGTAAAGGAGAACAAACATGGAAAAAACTTTAGAACTCATCTTCACCAAAAGCGACGGCGCTAAAAAAACTTTAAGCATCGCCGACCCGCGTGAAGACGTTACCTTAGCCGAAGCGCAGGCAGCAGCCGCCAAGATCATCGAAGCAGGCGTGCTGACCAGCGGCGGCCTGGGGCTGAATGAATTCGTCGAAGCCCGCATCAAGGTCGTTACCGTTACCGTGCTGGCTTAACCGCCATGGATACCAAAGAGATCTTCAGCGCTGTCGGCAACTTCGGCTTCCCGATGGTACTGAGCTGGTATCTGCTGCTGCGTATGGAGCAGCGGCTGGATAAGCTGACCAGCTGCCTGAACGAGCTGAGCCGGGCCATCATCAGCAAACACAGAGAACTGTAAAATAAACAGAGAAACTAGGTACGACATCAATAGCAAATACACAAAGCTCCTGCACTGGTTACGCCTTTTGGCTTACATCATAAGCAGAAAATAACAAACCAAATCAGCGATATGAAACTTACTTCATATCGCTGATTTTTTATATTGCTGAGCTTATTACTGTCGATTGCAACTAATTACAGAGAGGTTCACAGAAACAGCTCCCTATCCAGTCGTTATTTCTGCGGGCTTTCGGCAGTCCTGTTCTATGCTGCGCTGTCACTCGCACGTAACAGTGCCTCAATGTCTAGAAACTGCATCTCAACCCGGCGTTGACTTGCCATTTTTTCTGGAAGGTCCCGCCGAATGAACGCGCTATGCCAAAATACAAATTATTCTGCTTTCCTAACATCACATCTCCGCCAAGATCAACTTCATACCACGTATCTTTCATACTTTGTGATTCCACTAACTGTACATTATTACTGTCAGTCATATTTATATCGTAACTGCCTCCGAACTCATGCAGCCAGCTTCCACGTACATATATATTTCCGCCATTAGCAAAAGCACGCCCCAACGCAATACCGATTCCACAGCTGGCACTGTTAACACCGTCAGTCTGAACACGTACTCCATTATCCGTGCTGTAACCGGCTCCATTTAACCGCCCTAATGTTATTTCCAGCTGCGGATCAAGGTACCAGCCATACTCATCTAACAATATCCGTTTCCCATAAACAGCATCTAAAGAAATACCATTGTTTCTTAATTTACTGCCAACATGATCTCCTGTCAGCGTCCTGCTGGCAACATCATTTTCCATATGATTGACCTTTAGATTCAAGTCAAGATAATGACCAGATAACAAACGCCTTACACCATAAAGATTCAGCCCCAGATCTTGGTAATCACCAGTACCGCTGGCATAGTTCCCTTTTCCTTCTGTATATAAAACAGCCGCTCCCAACAGCCAGTTACCCTTACTATCATTAGTAACCTGACGGTCAAATCCAATCGCATAGGTATTATACTGGCTTTCGAAATAATTTCTGCCTCTGTAAGCGTCCTCTCCACGTTGCAGCTGTACCCAAATACCGCCATTATCTATTGGCTCGTGAAGCAATCGTTCTGCGTTCTTCATTATACCCATACCGCTGCGAACTTCTGGCACTCTATGCATTTTGGTCAGCCGCTGACGCACTATTGTATTGTTACGCCATCCATAATATATATGTGAACCGGCTGAACAAGCGCTTTTGACTGTGGTACTTGTATTATTTGCTTTATCTTCAACATCACCAGTTCCCAAACCAACTATCTTCCATTCATTTCTCCCACCTACAGTAATTTTAGTCAGCTGTGCCTGATAGTTATATAAAGCGCCTTCCATAATGCCACTGGTCAAATTGAAATTTCCCACCGGGGCATCAATTATTTTCTGCTCGAATTGTTTTCCAGACAGCGCCGAAGCTTCCGGATCATAGGTCAGTAGTTTGTAGTTACCCGCACCTGATGCATTAGAAATCGTTAAACGATCGCTTTCCCCCTTATTTAAATCTGTATTGATAATAAAAGTCCCGCTATCGCCATGCAGCCGGTCGATCTTCAGCTCTTGAAATGACCAGTCATTATGATACAAATCAACGATACCATTTTTTAACGTTAAATTACTTACTTCACTGCTATTTTTCAATGCATCTACTGCACTGTCACCGCATTCTACCCTGTCCAGCACCTGCCAGACAGCTCCATCTGCCAATGTCATATTTATACTTCCGCCATCTGTTAAGCTGGCACCCCGCAGATAAGAATCCCGATTCAGCAAATGCAGATTGATAGCTGAATTTTCCATATAACTTGCCAAATCACCTGTGATCCTGATCTTGTTTTCAGCATTTCCTGCTACATTGATATTAACCGACCCACCTGCAGCAACAACAGCATTATAATATCGTTCCACATCTGCTGTTAGGCTTGAGCTATCACCAATATTCTCGATCAGCAGATCTCCATTGACATTGATAACACCATTTCCCTCTGCTGCCAAAGCATACACATCTGCTTCTGATTTACCTATAGCATCCAAATTACGGATAACCGTACTGCCGTTAAGATTTATGGTAGCAGTCTGTTCCCGTTTATTATTGCCCGTATCCCCATACGTTGCTAAAACACCATAAGTAAAAGCAACTCCTGATTTGGACGTTGATTTAATATTTTCCAAAATTATTTTATCGTTATTGTCCGTACCAACAGTAATTAAAACATCAGCATCTTTGCTGCGTTCATCACTATCATTACCGTCGCAACTCCAACTGTCACTGTAAATACCTGCTGCAAAAGTCTGCCCTGCGCTGTCTGATATGCTTTCAGCCTGGAGTGAATTGATGATAAAATCATTACGGACTATGATCTCACTGCCATTATTAGCTTTCAGTCCATAATGCCAAAGATTAGCAGAACCATAACTGCAGACAGAATCAGATATCTTCAGAGAGCCATTGATATGCAGAGTATTCTTACCGCCCATCAGCGAGATGATCCTGCCATCATTATTATTTTGTATTTTATTGCTTATTTCCAAATCACCGTTGATCGTTATCGCCGCTTCAGCATAATTTGCCTTCTGATTATTAGAGCCAACATCGATCACCCCCCAAGGAGAGGTACTATCCAGTTTTAACTCTCCAGCATTTTCAATATTAATAATATAATTCTTAGGACTGCCAGAAGTATTGGAATTATTGAAACTTATCAATTCATCACCAGTACTTACTATTCCCTCATGAAAATTATACTCACCCGGAGCCGTCACAGTCTTGGCATAGATAAAATCCGATGCATTTACTGCTACAGGCAAACTTAACCCACATACTACTCCTAAAACAACTTTCTTATTAAGCCCTTTGCTCAACATCATAACACCCTTTCTCATCTTACAAGTTTTATATTTTCAAAGCCGCTGATTTAATACTGCAACTCATCTTCCACTTTAAAATCACTTACAGTCCCTACAGACAGCTTTTGCCTTACACAGTTCCATCCAAACTGTAAAACTCATAACCATCTCATTAAAAACAAACAATAACTGCATCTTTCTTTTATTTGAAATCAAAAATATTCGTTACGATAATATTACCAAGTATTATAGCACTTCTGTACCCCCCCGCAAGACACTTACTTTGAACATGTGTACAACGTCTGCGAGTCTTGCCCGGCGCATTACGCCAGCGGCTTTACAACTATCAGCGTCTGCGCGTTTTTTATGATTCTGTTACTTTTGCGTTTCGCCTAACCGCCGCGATCATTGCCGGAGCACAGCCCCTGTAAATCATACTAAAAATACAAAAAACGCCTGCTGTTGAGGCAGACGCTGCAAAACAATAAAAACCTCCTTTATTCAAATAATAGAAATAACAACTCATCTTTAAACGGGTTTAAGTATTTTTCTGTAAAATATATACTTGTAAGTTTTTTATAGATTATATAAAAAAACTGCCTTTTCAGACAGTTTTCTTACCATACGCAATAATACTCTCAATATTAAATTGGAAATAATTCGCAATCAAAAATCGCTATTATATCCTTCCATGCATCCAACTGGCAATTTCATCAGCTTTGCTTTGAGAAACTATCCCTTTATCAATATAACTTCTTAAAATTGCCACTAAGCTTGAGAAATCATTTTCCGTAAATTTCCTGTGAGCCTCAATAGCATACACTTCATCACAAAAAACCTTGCCTATCGCTTCATCAGATTGCCCAGAATCAAATAGTCTAATCAGATCATTTACCCATCCCTGAGCAATTTCACTTCTGCCAGTAGAGGTAATCCCTCCTCCGCTACCATCCACAGCATCTCTGTGTATAGCATAATCAAGCGCATAAGTCATAGAATCGCGATAAGTAACTCCGTGGCTCTGCAAAAATACTGAGCCACGGATAACAGCGCCTGGAATAACATGTTCCCATTCTCCTCTGCCATCCAATAAATCGCTGGCAGAACCTCCCTCCTTATAAATTTTTACACGACCACACCTTTCACCATGGTCACAATTTGGATCAGTACAAATAATACACATAACCAATACCTCCTTATATTTTAAGTTGATTTTAGAATAACATTAACCTGATTTACAATGGTGGAAAATGCCGCCTTCCGCAAAATAATAATTTAAATACTCAGACAAAAAAAGAGCAAACCAAAATGGTTTGCTCTTTTTTATGATAAACTTGCTGTCTGCCGGACTTACTTTTCTTCTATGCCCTTCAGCATTTTTATGACCCGCACAACTTCGTCGATCGTGATCTCGCTGTGCTTTTTTTCGTCGGTTTTTTCTGCGCCTCTGACCAGATAATCCAAGCTTACCTGCAGGATATCACAGACCCGGCACAGCATCTGCAAAGTGATCCCGCTGCGGCCATGCTCGATATTACTCAGGTGTGTCTGCGAAATACCCAGTTTAGAGGCGCATTCAGTCTGTGAAACCGCCAGCTTCAGCCGCATGATCCTGATCCTGGTGCCGATCTCTTTATAATCGATGCTGTTATCAAATGCTTTTCTGCCCATCTGCTATTCAGCTTTCGCTGTATCTTCAGCCAAAATCTGTTCTACACGATAGGAAACGGTTTTCTGTCTGGCGGCTGCGGCCTGGGCAGCCAGCTCCTGCTCGCGTTGTTTGTCTTCTATCACTTTACGGGCTTTTGATTCCGAGCTTCTGCCAAAGCGGAAGGTAGCGCCGACATTAGCTGCCTTCTCACTGCCGCTGATCGAAAAACCCACGCTCAAAAGTACGTCTTTATTAGGGTTGTGGAACAGACCTGCCGCAATAGCGCTTTCACCGCTGTAAGTACCTGCCGCCATCGAGAATTGAGTCGGGGCATCCGGGTCATATTCCAGCGGATGCAGGCCGGCCATAGCGACTGCCAAAGCTCCGACTTTATCAATGCGTCCATCCAGCTCGTCGATGCGGTTGCTTAAGCCGTCGATCCGCCCGTCTAAACGCTGTACTTCCTGGATGCGTTCTGTCCGTTCGGTAGTGATTGCCTGCGTATTTTTTTCGATATTTTCTTTATTGGTCACGATGCCTTGTTTATTAGTTTCAATATCCGCTGTGTTTTGTTCTATCGCCGTAGAATTTTCCGAAATCTTTTGACCCTGCTCACTTAAAGTCTTATCTTGTTCAGTATTTTTTTCTTGGGCCTGTTTGGCCTCTAAGTATGCTCCAGTAGCCTTTGAATGTGCGTCAGCAGCTTCCTTCTCTGCTGCCTCTGCAGTCTCTTTTGCAGTTTCCGCATCCCTATTTACTGCTTCCAAATCTTTTTGTGTTGCTAAGGCGCCGGCAGCTTTTATAGCATCTTTATCCGCTTTAACATCCGCATCATTCATGACATCTAAACCTGCATGTATTTCCAAACCAGTACCAATCGCAGCCGCATAGCCTTTTAAACAAAAGTCCCCCCCATATGTACTCCGCCCATTATCAGGCTCAAAACGACAGCCTTTACTAAAACCTTATTCATCCTTTTCATATTTTTTTACCCCCTTGAGATTTATTTAGCATCTTTCTAAAACATGCTAAATTTCACCGTATTTATTCAACATCCAGCAAAAAAATCCTGCTCTCTTTTTGCATATTGAAGCAATTACAAGGGATAAACTGGCCATTTTGTGTATATTAATATCATATTTTATAATATTAATTCATTTCGTTTCTTCGTCTGCCAGCATTTCTATTTTTTATGTTTATTTCTTATTTATATTATTTTCGATTATTTGCTTTTATTTCCTAACTTGCGAAATCAGAAAAAATTTTTATACATTTTACTTTTTTAAATGCCAGCTCAACAGCAAATAGTATTCTTATTACAAATATAACAACTTTCAGCACACTCTGGCCGCCGTACCCGAACCGCAGCTGTCAAATAAAAATAAGACCGGAAAATCCGGTCTTATCTTAATGTCCGCTTCTTGCTTAAAACACAGTATATTTTATTTCTTTTTCAATAACAGTGCCTGTTTCAGGGTTGAATTTCATTTCGCCCCGTACCTCCGGCGTGTAAAAATCTGCTTCATATTCATAAAGCCCGTCACCGCGGTCTAATTCTACTTTAGTAAAAACAGCATTCGGAAATTCCTTACGGACCAGATTTTGCACATCATTTACTGAAAGGACGATTTTAGGGCTGCCTAAAGCGGTCTGCGCTTCCATTTTAAACTCTCTTACCTTGCCGCCGTTTCTTAAAACTTCTATTTCATAGGCGGTATTGGTTTTATTATCATAGAATTTAACGTCATAATGAGGCACGAATTCAAAGCTTTCGTCCTTAGTCACCAGATGTGTGCTGCCTGCCGGTACCCATTGAGCAGCAATGCTGCGCGCCTGTTCCGCATTGATGAGTTCGGCAGCTAAAGCTGTAACTGTGATCGCCAAGGTGCAGAGAGCTGCTGCCAGCATAGCTATAGATTTTCTTTTCATATCCTTTACCTCCTTAACGGCCGTTACGTCGCCGGCCTTTGCTTTGTCTTTATTTTATAACGCCAAGATTAAAACCAGATTAAAAGCCGCATTACCTGCCAAGGCCTGCTGCGGCTGCCTTTTGAACCTAAAACATATAAACAGCTCCACTCTGTTCAAAAGATGATTTCCAGTAAATTTTTTTGAAATTTTAAAGCTGTTTCATTGTTTTTTTGTTGACTGCTTTTATGCAGATCATCAGCCGTGCTGTGCTGCTCCTATCCTCAGAATAAAACCCCTGTCTGCTTAGCAGACAGGGGTTTTGCTGTTAGTTTACTTTTGCTTTCAGTTCTTCTATTTCCCGGCTTTGTTCTTCCAGCTTAGCCAGCAGCAGTTTGATTTTTTCATCCTGCGCTGCCAAAGAGCTGTCTACCTCTTTACGGGTATAAACTATATCTCGTGCTTCTGCCTTACGGTCTCTAGAGCGATCCAGCGCAAAGTTGACGCCGAAGTTGCCCATTTTGCTGCCGCCTTCAGAAACACCCAGTCCCAGTGAGAACATTACTTTTTCATTAGGGGCGTAGAAGCCGCCGACTGCTAATGCGCTTTTACCTCCGTAACCGCCGTAAGCCATGGCCAGCTCGCCCTTGTTACCGTCCTGGAAGCGCGGATGCAGCCCTGCCATCGCTGCTGACAGCGCGCCGACCGTATCGATCTCATCACCCAGCTTATTGATATCTCTGTGGATATTGCCTATATCCTGCTGTACTGCATACAGCTGACTGCCGTTGATGGCGTCCATCGAGGTGGCGCTGACTTCGCCCGCCGCTACATTGCCGATCGTGGTGCCATTGCTGCCTTCCAGCGTGATTTTGTTTTTATTGATAGTGCCGCCGCTGTCCACATCGTATTTGATAGCGCTGTCAGAAACAGTTTTCAGCTGGTCTTCGGTCGCCGCCTGGCCGCTGGTGATATTCTCTGCGTCCCAGGCAGTATTGGTCAGACCGCCGATCGTGCCTGCACCGCCGTCGATAGTGATCTTATCGGCCGTAATAACGCCGTTGGTACCGTTCATATTGATATTACCGGTACTGATCGTACCGTTATTGCCGTCGATAGTGACTTTATTGGCGCCGCTGCCGATCTCGACTACTTCATTCAGCTTCAGCTCGTGATCGATGCCGCCGCTGTCATTAGTGGTTTTTGTGACGATAAAGTTACTGTCGCCTGTAGATACCGAGCTTTGCTGCGCGGCCAGCTCGACTGCTTCCGCCGCCGTATCGTAGATCGCTTTCAGCTGGTCTTCCGTTGCCGCCTGCCCGCTGGTGATATTATCCGGGTCCCAGGTAGTATTGGTCAGGCCGTTGATCGTGCCTGCATCATCTTTATTGATCGTCACGCCGCCGGCAGTTATCGAACCGTCGCTGCCGTCGATGACCACATTTCCGTTACCGACTTCGATCTTACCGTCGCCGGTGCCGTCTACTTTGACGCCCGTACCGATCTCCAGCTCATCAGCCAGCTTCACTTCGTAATCGGTACCGCCGCTGCTGTTGGTAGTTGACGTAACGACGACATTGCTGTCGCCTGCCGAAACAGTAGCCTGCTCAGCCGCTTTCTGCGCTACTTCATACAGCTGGCTGCCATTGACGGCATCGGTAGAAGTGGCGCTGACCTGCCCTGCCGCTACGTTTTGGATCTGACGGGTCGCCCCGGAGCTGCCTACGCTGACAACGCCCACAACATCGCTGACACCGGCCCATTTAGTATAACTGCTGTTGCCCGTAACGCTGTTGATCGCCGTCGCTGTAGAATTATTTCCCAAAGCTACACTGTCTTTTAAGCTGATACTGATATTATTTCCCAGCGCCGCCGAATTTTCTGCACCGGAGCTGATCGTATTGTTATTGCCGATAGCAGTGCTGTTTTCAGCGGCAACTTCATTGGCAGTGCCGACTGCGGTACTGCTGCTGCCGGAAACAGTATTTCCCGTTCCGAAAACATTGCTCTTGGAACCGCTGGCAATATTATTATAGCCAAAAGCATTGGCATTATCGCCGCTGGCAGTATTACTGAAACCAAAAGCGCTGGACGCCAGGCCGCCTGCAGTATTACCGTAACCAAAAGCACTGGCATTTTCATTCGTAGCCGTATTATTATAGCCGATCGTACTGGAACCTACGCCGCCGGCTGTATTATTGTAGCCAACTGCACTGGCAGCCAGAGCATTAGCATTATTGCCATAACCGACAGCGCTGGCATTCTCACTGGCCGCTTTATTCCTGAAACCAACTGCGCTGGACGCCAGGCCGCTCGCCTCATTGCTATAGCCAAAAGCACTGGCATAGTCCACTTTAGCAACATTGCTGAAACCAAAAGCACTGGACGCTACACCGCCGGCATTATTGCCATAACCGACAGCGCTGGCATTTTCATTGGCCGCTTTATTTCTGAAACCGAGCGCGCTGGACGCCAGGCCGCTCGCCTCGTTGACATAACCAAAAGCGCTGGCATTTTCGGCGCTGGCAGTATTGCTCCAGCCAAAAGCACTAGATGCCAGGCCCCCGGCAGTATTGAAATAACCAAAAGCACTGCTGGAATTAGCGGAAGCTGTATTATTGACACCGGCAACAGTGGAATCAGAAGCACTGCCACTGGAAAAAACGGGCGCCGCCTGCACATTACTCGCATACAGGCCTGAAAAAATAAATACACCGCTGCTTAAAAAAATCATAATTTTTTTCTCTAACTGAACTTTTCGGGATTTAGACAATTCCCCACCTCTTTTCCTTAAATAGTTACTTGCTTTGTATAGTATGCTGAAACAATAAATCTGCCCCGCATCTATTTTTTATAAAGCTGTTCTGTTTTTTAGGCTGACCTCTGCTTTCTCCATCGTCTTTTCATTCGTAATAATTTAAGTAATTTTAGTTTAATTAATTTATAAACCTTAATACTTAATATTATTTATATGGATTATTTTTGCTATATTAACATATTTTCTTTGCACCTTGCAAGATATTTTTATTACAATTAAGCACTTTTTTATAATTCTTATAATTTTTATAACTGTTACATTTAAAATTTCAAAAAATGATCCCTTATCTGCCGCTGTGGCAAAGGGATCATTTTTTGAAATCAGATGAGCAGCAGCAAGCTTTCTGCTGAAAATATCGCTGCTGCTTTCTATTTAAATGCTGTAAAACGGGAAAAACTGTACTGTTACTGCTGTTGTTCGCCTATGGGCTGAAAGGAAAACGCCCCTAGATCGTTCTGCTTATCGAAAACGAATATAAACAGCAGAGCTTTCTCCTTACTGTATTTAGCCAGATAAGCCAGGCGGTCGCCGTCAGCATACCGCTGATAGGCCAGGAACCTGTTTTCGCGCTGCTCGCCGTAGCTGCGGCGCAGATTATTTTTCACACTGCCGAAAGTTTTTTCATCCAGCTCTGTTTGCAGCTTCGCTGACATCAGCTGGCGTATGCCGGCATATTCCATCCCGTTCTGACCGTTTAAGGCGGCAAATACCTTAACTACTGCCTGCTGCTGTTTGTTCAGGTCAGCGCCGTCGCTGGCCAGGCAAACGCTGGTCATCGCCAGACTTATGACCAGACATAGGATAAAGCTCCAGATCTTTTTCATACTTACTGCTCCTCTGCTCAGAAAGTTTGCCCCAGCCTTGCAGGCCGGGGCAAGTATAGTATTTTCTGTATTTACTTTTCTACCTGTGCTCGCAGGTATTCGATTTCACGGCTTTGTTTTTCCATTTCTCTGCTTTGTTCTTCGACCTTGGCCAGCAGCAGCTGGATCTTTTCATCCTGCGCCGCTAAAGAATTATCTACTTCTTTACGGGTATAGATGATATCTCTCGGTTCTGCCTTGCGGTCTCTAGAGCGGTCCAGTGCAAAATTGACGCCGAAGTTGCCCATTTTACTGCCGCCTTCGGAAATGCCCAGCCCCAGTGAGAACATTACTTTTTCGTTGGGGGCGTAGAAGCCGCCGACTGCTAATGCGCTTTTGCCGCCGTAGCCGCCGTAGGCCATGGCCAGCTCGCCCTTGTTACCATCCTGGAAACGCGGATGCAGGCCTGCCATCGCTGCTGACAGAGCACCGACCGTATCGATCTCGTCACCCAGCTTGGTGATATCCTGATTGATATTATTGATGTCCTGCTTGACCTGATACAGCTGGCTGCCATTGACGGCGTCCATCGAGGTAGCGCTGACTTCGCCCGCCGCTACATTGCCGATCGTAGTGCCGCTGCTGCCTTCCAGCGTGATTTTACCGGTGTTGATATTACCGCCGCTGTCCACGTCATATTTGACTGCGGTATCATAAACGGTTTTCAGCTGATCTTCCGACGCAGCCTGCCCGGAAACGTAATTATCTGCGTCCCAGGTAGTATTGGTCAGACCGCCGATCGTGCCGGAACCGCCGTCGATAGTGATCTTATCGGCAGTTATCATGCCGTTGGTGCCGTTCATATTGATATTACCGGTGCTGACAGTGCCATTTGTACCGTCGATAGTGACTTTATTGGCGCCGCTGCCGATCTCAACGACATCATTCAATTTCAGTTCGTGATGGTCGCCGCCGTCAGCGTTAGTGCTTTTTTCGATCAGGATATTGTTGTCGACAGCTTCCATAGTTGTATGCTTAGCTGCCAGCTCGGCCGCTTCCGCAGCTTTATCATGGATCGCTTTCAGCTGGTCTTCGGTAGCTGCCTGCCCGGATACATAATTGTCCGGGTCCCAGGTAGTATTGGTCAGGCCGTTTATCGTGCCTTCATCATCTTTATTGATCGTCACGCCGCCGGCAGTTATCGAACCGTCGCTGCCGTCGATGACCACATTTCCGTTACCGACATCTATCTTGCCATCGCCGGTGCCGTCGACATTGACGCCAGTACCGATCTGCAGTTCGTCAGCCAGCTTCACTTCATAATCAGTGCCGCCGCTGCTGTTCGTGGTAGGCGTAACGACGACGTTGCTGTCGCCTGCCGAAACAGTAGCCTGCTGCGCTGCTTTCTGCGCTACTTCATACAGCTGGCTGCCGTTGACGGCATCGGTAGAAGTTGCGCTGACCTGCCCTGCCGCTACATTTTGGATCTGACGGGTCGACCCGGAGCTGCCTACGCTGACAACGCCCACGACGTCGCTGACGCCGGCCCATTTAGTATAGCTGCTGTTGCCCGTAACGCTGTTGATCGCCGTCGCTGCGGAATTACTGCCCAAAGCGACGCTGTTAGCCAGCGAGATACTGGTATCGTTACCAAGCGCGAAGGAATCATCAGCTCCGGTGCTGATCGTATTGCCGTTGCCGACAGCGGAACTGGAATTAGCAGCAATATTATTGCCATAGCCAAAAGCATGGGACGAATTGCCGCCTACATTATTAAAAAGGCCTACCGCCGTTGAATAATCGCCGCTGACAGCGTTATCATAACCCAGGGCATTGGAAACGTAGCCGCTGATATTATTGCTGTGGCCAAAAGCGCTGGCGAATTCAGCAGTCACCTCGTTATTGTTGCCGAAGGCACTGGAGGCGTAGCCGCTGACTCTGTTGCCGGCGCCGACAGCATTAGTGTATTCTTCTGATGCTGTATTTTCATTGCCGATAGCGTTGGATTTGACGCCGCTGGCTGTATTTTTATAGCCTACGGCGCTGGCATAACTGCCGGAAGCCGTATTCATACTGCCGATAGCGTTGCCGACATAGCCCGAGGCCGCATTGCCATAACCAAAAGCACTGGCATAATTAGCAGACGCGTTATTGCTGGCGCCCACAGCACTGCCGAGATAGCCGGCCGTTGTGTTCTGATAGCCCAGAGCACTGGCAAAGGACCCCGAAGCGTTATTGTTGACGCCGAAAGCGCTGGAGGAAGAACCCGACGCCTTGTTCAAAGCACCGAAAGCATTGGCATATTCGTTGCTCACTTCGTTGGAACGACCCACGGCGCTGGCCGAAACCGCGCTGGCCGTAGCCCTGTTCTGATAGCCGATCGCCGAAGCGGCAAAAGCCTGCGCCTGGTTATTATAGCCGATCGCGTTAGTATAATTGCCGCTGGCGGTATTATTATAGCCAAAAGCATTACTGATCTCGCCGCTGACGGTATTATTTGAACCTACGGCCGCACTGCGAATATTGCTGACCGTATTCTCCGTACCGAAAGCGCTGGCAAAATTACCGGCGATATTATTATTGTAGCCAGACGCGATAGCATGCTCGCCGCCGACCTTATTGCCGTAGCCAAAGGCACTGGCATAGCTGGCAGTAGCTTCATTATACACACCGTAAGCATTGGCATAGGCGCCGGAAGCCACATTCGAGGTACCGATGGCGTTGGCCAGATAGTTGGAAGCCGTATTATCATAACCGACCGCCGAACCGAAATCGCCTGTAACCACGTTTTTCACACCCAGCGCACTGCCCGCATAGGCCTTAGCCTCATTTTCATGCCCGAAAGCACTGGCATAACGCTCCGTCGCTTTGTTCTGCGCACCGAAGGCCTGGGAATCCTGAGCCGTAGCTTCGTTTAAATAACCGAAAGCCTGGGCATTATGGCCGCTGGCAGTATTGCTGATACCGACAGCGCCTGCCGAGATCCCTGAAGCCGTATTCTTATTTCCCAGCGCCGTAGCATCGTTAGCTGTAATATTGTTGCCGAGCCCGATCGCGCTGGAATTCTCTCCGATCGCATAGTTATCATTGCCGATCGCAGTAGAATACATCGCCATTGCCTGATTATTATTACCGATCGCACTGCCTCCGGTAGCGATCACCTGATTATTGCGTCCCATTGCTACGGCCTCTGCTGCCGAAATGGTATTGGTAAAACCAAACGCCACTGATTCATTGCCGCTGACATTATTCAAATAACCAAAGGCGCTCGTACCGATACCATCCGCCAGATTGCCGGTACCGAAAGCATTGGAATTATCCGAATTCGCCTTATTGGCAGTACCAAAAGCGTTACTGTCCAAGCCATTGGCCACATTATCCTTACCAATAGCATTAGACCCGATGCCATTAGTGATATTGCCGCTGCCGATCGCGTTCGATTCATTGGCATAAGTGTTGTTTTTACTGCCGATGGCATTGGAATCCTCGGCCAAAGCCTGGTTATTCGCGCCGATCGCATTGCTGTTATCAGAAATAGCATGATTGTTATAACCTACAGCATTGGTATTCTCACCGCTGGCGTTATTATTTACGCCGGCAACAGTTGAATTGGTCCCGGTTCCATCCGCAAAAACAGCCGCGGCATAAACGTCGCCTGCACAAAACCCCGAAATCGCAAACAAACTGCTGCTCAAAAAAACTATGATTTTTTTCTCTAACTGGTATCTTTTGGATTTAGACAACTGTCTCACTCCTTCATCATCAATTTTTACTTCAAATTTTTATCTTTTATCGCACAGGGTCAGCAGGCGTGTTACAGCCTGACTTCTAATGAAAATGATTGCCCTGGCTTTTGCCTTTCCCGCTCCTTTCTGTAAATTTTTCACGCTGATTGCAAGACCCCGATTATACATAAAGGGTTGTTTGGAAATAATATTTTAAACAAAGGAAGCGACTGTATTCCCTGTCTAAAAACGTTCATCAAAGCTGCGTCTTTAAAACGCAGCGTGTATTTGGGTTTGCCGCTCTGCTTTTTTCGCAAAGCGGCACTTATGGGGAAATATTTTCAAGCAAGACGGAGGGTCGCAACGTCTTGGTGAAAACCTTACTCATCCTGTCTACTTTCGCAATATTTTAATTAATTCTTGTTTTGATAATTTCTTATTCCTTATACTTAATAGTATCTATATAGATTATTTTTGATATAATACCATATTTGTCCCCCCCGCAAGACATTTTTGTTATAAGTGAATACGCCTGTCTGAAAGTCTTGCAACTGGTACCCGAACTGCAAAAAACCGCCTGCCCAGGCAGACGGTTTTGTTATTTGAATTATTTACTTGCCAGCCTTAGACAACAGCCTCTTTTCTTCTCAAACAAATAAAAAAACACCGTATGCAATCACACATACGGTGTCCCAGAACTTTTATTCTCTTTTTCAATGCTTCTGCAGCTGTTTATTTATTTCACGCACCAGCGTCGCTAAATTTAAAGGCTTGGCTAAATGGCTGTTCATACCTGCCTTTTTCGCTTCGATGATATCTTCGGCAAAAGCATCGGCTGTCATCGCCACGATCGGCACGGTTCTGGCATCGGACTTAGCAGAAGCGCGGATCTTCTGCGTGGCTTCATAGCCGTTCATCACAGGCATCTGCACATCCATCAGCAGCAGATCATAATATCCTGCCGGCTCCGCCGCAAATTTTGCCGCGCCTTCTGCGCCGTCACAGGCACTTTCTACCACAGCGCCGGCAGATTCCAGCATTTCCATCGCTATCTCACGGTTCAAGGCGTTATCTTCCACTAATAAAAAGCGTTTACCGCTGAAATCAGTTTTACTCTTCTGTTCATCGGCAGCTACTTGACCTAAAACATATCTCTGTAACGCCCGGCACAAAGTCGACATAAAAACAGGCTTCGTCATAAAACCGTTGACACCCGCCTGACGCGCCTTCGTTTCAACATCGGCCGAATCATATGCTGAAATCAAAATGATCGGCAGCGGTTCGCTGATGGCGCGGCGAATGATCGCCGCCGTTTCCACTCCGTCCTGATCCGGCATCCTGCAGTCCAATATCACCGCGTCGTAAGGCTCACCCGCCTGATGCGCCGCCAGGACCTTCTGCACCGCCCGCTGTCCACACGTTTCCCAGTCCGAACGAATGCCAATCTGCCGTAAAAGCTCCGTCGTATGCTCACAGACGATCACATCATCGTCGACTACGATGATCTTCAAATCGGGAAACTTAAAATTGCCCAATTCCAGTTCACTGATCGGCAGCGGCAGCCTGATCGTAAATTCAGTACCAGTACCAACCTCGCTGCTGACCTCGATCGTCCCGCCCATCAAATCGACGATTTTCTTCGAGATCGCCATCCCCAGACCACTGCCTTCAGTTTTATCGATCCGGCTGTCTTTTTCGCGGGTGAAGGGTTTAAAAATATCCCTCAAAAACTCCGGCTTGATTCCGATGCCGGTATCCCTGACTGTAAATTTGAACCAGGCTTTGGCCGCATTTTCTGACGCCGTTTCTTCGATATCGAAACTGACGGTACCGCCCGGCGGCGTAAACTTGGAAGCGTTGGAAAGCACATTGATCAGTACCTGCCGCAGACGCAGCGAATCGCAGCACAGCTGCTCGTGCCTGATATGCCGCAGGCGCACGTCAAAATGCTGATGCCTGGCCTTGACACTGCTCTGCATGATCGAAACGATAGTGTCCATCACCTCCGGCAGCTCGATCACTTCTTCCGCCAGAGTCATTTTTCCGCTTTCTATCTTCGACATATCCAGCACATCATTGATCAGGCCCAGAAGATGCTGACTCGAAAGCGAGATCTTCCGCAGACAGTCCTGTACCTTTTCCGGAGTGTCGATATGCGCGGAGGCAATATCTGTCATCCCCATAATAGCGTTCATCGGCGTCCTGATATCATGCGACATCCGGGAAAGAAAATCAGACTTTTCACGGTTAGCGACTTCTGCCGCCTGCAGTGCCGCCTGCAGCTCCTGTGAACGTTTTTCCAGCTGCTGCTGCAGTTCCTTTTGTTCAACGGCTTCAGTAACATCAATAAAGGTAGCGTAAATGACCGGGATATCGTTAACTTTTTGGTCGCTGAACATACCGCTGACTTTGATCCAGGAGCAGCTTCCATCTTTAAGCGGCATCCTGCAGATACATTCATAACCACTTTTCCCTTTCAGCAATGCCTGTTCAACTACCATCGCCATTTTTTCATACTCTTCCGGGTACTGCGCAAAATATTTGCGGCAGCTGTTATGATAGATCGCTTCATACTCTTGCTTTGTGTATAAAGTCTGCGAGTAAAAATAATCATTAGCCCAGACTACGGTAAAATTTTCGTCCATCAAGTGCTTGCTGACACTGACGTTCATCGCACTCATCAGCATATTGTAGTCATAGACCGTCTGCTCACTGCTTTGTTCGTTCAATTTAAGGCCGTAACTGTCAGCGTTCATGCTTTCACTTCTCTCATGATTTTAAATTTCTGCAAATTCTCTCATCAATTTAAGTTTTACAATTATTTTATTTAATATTTTCTAAACTATTCGTTATCTAATTAATATTGTAGTTATGCTTTTTGTAAAAAGCAATATTTTTTTGTAATATCATGTAATTTTACCCCTCTACAGGACAATCATACTGATTTACTTGCTCATGCTTTATAGGTTCCACATATGGGTGAATATATGTAAGCACTGCAAAAATATCATTCAACAAATCCTGCAAACTGCTTCCTGTCATCTATGCACGACAGCATAATAAAAGAACACCGTACAAAATGTACGGTGTTTTAGTGTTTTATAATTTATTTTTGGGATTCGGCCGCTGTTTAAAGCAGTGATAGCTGCAGTAATACTGCCGCCGGCGTCCGGCCAGTGCCGTATAGACATGATAGGTTTTATTGCAGGAAAATTCCTTGCCGCAGATCGGACATACCTCCAGCAGACTTTTTAAAGGACCGCTGGAACTGCTCCCGCCACCCGTTATTTCATTGCCGATAACATCATCTTCATTTTTCATAACAGTTGCTCCCATCCCGCTTATTTTTTAATTGCATCCCGTTTATTTTTTGTATTACCAGTTATACTTTTTATTATATAATTAATAAATTTATATAATTTTTCAGCACGGTTTATTATAATACATCAAATCAATTCCTGCAAGATTTTTGCCGTATAATTTATATTTTATTTTCCAAGCCTGACTTATGACGTCTTCCGGCCTTTTTTACATACAGCCTGCTGCAGATAAAAGAAGTAAACGGGATCGTAAACAGGATGCCAAAGCTGCCGATAACGGCCTGCAGGATCTCTACGACCACCATTTCCTTGTTCAGCAGATACAGCAGCGAATGGTTATAAGCAAAGAACAGCAAAACTATCGTCAGTGAACCGCCGATATATGCCAGGATCAGCGTATTGGACATCATGCCCAGGATATCGCGGCCGATATTATTGCCGGCCTGCAGCAGCATTTTCCTCGTAGGTTCAGCAGTAGTAGCCGCCAGCTCGTTCAGCGCCGAAGCAATATCCATCGCCACATCCATGATCGCTCCCAAAGCGCCGATAATGATCGCGCTGAATATGATTGCTTTCAGATCGACCGGGTCAGCAGGATTCAAAAACAGCAGGTACATGGAATCCTCGTCTACCAGCCCCGTAAGCTGCAAAAAACTGTCTGCAGACGCACTGATAAGCGCCGCAATGACAAGTCCGCCGATACAGCCCAAAATAGTCGCGACCGTTTTTCTGCTGATGCCATTCACCAGCAGCAGATTAGTCACGACAATAAAAGCACAGGTCAGGATCGTCCAGCAGTAAACGTTCTTGCCTGACAGTATCGCCGGTACAAAAACTGCAAAGATTGACAGGCAGCAAAAAATCAGAGAGATCAAAGTATTTACGCCCTGCATCCGTCCAAAAGCGATAATACTTAAAGCAAAAACAGCAAACAGCCACATCAGTACATTACTGCGCAGATGCTCGGCATAACTCCATTCCCCCTGACTGCTCTGTCCCGGCAGCAGCAGCACCTTATCGCCAACGGCTACGTCGCGCCCAACCGCAAAACTGCCGGCTTTATTCTGCGCAGCCGTCACTTTGACGCCTTCCTGCCTTCCTGACAATAATTCGGCTTCAAATCTTATCTGCTCAAATTTAGCCCCGGCTGCTGCCGGTAAAAGCTTCACTACCCTTGCCTCAACAACATCAGTAGGCGATTTCTCTTTAAAAAAGCTTAAACCCTGCACAGCAAAATAATGCCCCGCCGCAAGATACAGCACAGCCAGAACGATAGTAACGAGATAAACAAATTTATTTTTCAAGGTACGACCTCCAAAATTTATTTAAAATAAATTTTGGCAATTCTCAATTATCAAGACGCACTTTCAGCCCGATCAGCGTCAGCCTTGCCAGACTGGCAGGCAAAGCCCTGCTTCCAACACTTTCAGCCGGAACTGACAGACTCAGCAGCAATGGCAGCAGCGCCGGCAGAACATAATTAAGACAGCTGCCGATAACGCTGACCGTCAGACACACCTGGCAAGCTGTTCCGCTGCAGTCATGTCCGTGACTGGCCTCTACATATAGAGGGGCCCAGACTGCGCCGACAGCAATAACCAGTATCAGCAGTAAAGCTGTTATCGATTTATAATTACTTTGTTTTAAAGTCATGGCGTTCACTCTCAAAACAAGATTTTTCTGTTACTCTATTTATTAATATACCACAAAAATTTCCGCTGACTTGTGAACTTTTCACTACTGCTCACAGTACAGCCCAGCTACTTCAGACAGTAATAAAAAACAGGCCAGCCTTCTAAAAGCTGACCTGTTTTTTATTCATGCCTGCTATCAGGCATTTTCATAATATCTGATCACTTTTATACGCCGCATTCTTTTATCATTAGCTTTGACCGGCGCTTCATCACACTCCGGATCGACCAGATCCTCCAGCCTGCACCCGAAAATACTGCGCAGCTTCAACAGCAGTTTCAAACTGCCGGGGACTCTGCCATTTTCAATATTGCTCAGGTGGGTCTGCGTTATATCCAGCATTTCCGCCAAAGCTGTTTGCTGAATGCCCTGTTTTACTCTTCTGACTTTGATTTCATTGCCTATTTTTTTTAAATCGATACTTTGCATATTCGTCCCACCACTTTCTTTAAAAATCTTTTTGCTTAGCTTTAATCAAGGTAACGAATGACCCTGACTCTCTTTTTCCTGGGTTTGTTTTCATCTTCCAGACAAAGCAGTTCGTCGATCGTACAGCCTAAAATATTTTTCAGCTGCAGCAGCAGCTCCAGGCTAAGCATAGCGCGGCCAACTTCGACGTTGCTCATATGTGTCTGCGAGATCCCTAATTTTTCTGCCATCGCTGTCTGCGAGATCAGTTTCTGCATCCTTCTTACTTTGATATTCATCCCTATTTTTTTTCTGTCTAAAGTTTCCATTTTCCACTCCTTACTGTGTACGTATGCATATAGCTTCCTTTAAAAAAATATATCCTGCATTTCTACACGTTTTTCTATTTCAAATTTCATCATAATTGCAAACTGTACACCAACATTTTTAATGTTTAATTATTTTGCCAATTAAATTAAGTATAGTTTATTGTTTTTATTATAGCATTTATTAAAAACCAGCACAATATCTTATATAAAAATGTTGCTCCAAGCCGTTTTTAATCACATATTAAACTTTTTCATATTTTTAGCAGAAGTAGTTTTGTATTAATTAATAAAATTATATTTTTTATTCGTTTACATTTGTTATTTCATTCTTTAATAAAAATAAAGTATTTTTAAATTATATCTAATCGTTTTTTCAAATAACTAAATTTACTATATGTTTTACTATAAATGTTTATGTTATAATTTACTTGTAATATTTTCGAAGGGATATTGGCGATGTTAAGCAAAAATACGCTATTTGAATTTCTTTATCAAAATTTACACGACCAGATCACCTGCGGCCATCTGAAACCTGGCGATACTCTGCCTTCCATGCCGCAGCTTGCAGCCATTTATAATGTCGGTATCCGCACCGTCAAAGATGTTTTGGCCAGATTAAAAACAGAAGGCCTGATCCAAACGACAGAACGCAAACCGGCACGTGTCATTTACCGGGCTGAAAAAAACAGTGCTTCTCAAAGCTATGCTGTTGGTCTGCTGCGGCGTCAGGAGTCGCTGACAGAAGTTTATCAAACCATGGGGCTCATTTTACCGTCCATTTTTCATTTTTCTGCCGCACACTGCGATATCAAAAAGCTGCCCTCCTATCAGAAGCTGCTCAAAAAAAATAACTGTCAGGATACTGCAGCGCTCGATGCCGCTTTTTCAGCTCTGCTGAACGAACTGCTGCGCAGCTCCAACAATCTGCTCTATAACGATCTGTATAACAGTCTGAAAACTTATTCTAAGGTTACTTTAGCGGCACCTAAAAATATACTGTTTAAGTATGATCCGGAAACCTTCCGGCTGCTGCTGGCTGCTTTACAGAGTAATGATTACCAGCTTGTCAATAAGCGTTTCAATGATATGTATCTCAGCTTTTCTGTTTCAGTCAACAAATATATCCGGAAAGTATACAAAAAATACCAACAGGCAGAGATTCCCGAACCTGTTTATGATTATAACTGGAGCGCTGAAAAAGGACGCGACCATTACTATACCCAGATCGCCCGTGACCTGATCGATAAGATCGCCGCCAGCATCTATGAGCCCGGTACACTTTTACCTTATGAAGCTGTACTGGCCAGAAACTACAAAGTCTCTATTTCCACGATCCGCAAATCGCTGGCTCTGCTCAACGAGATCGGCTTCGCAGAAACCATCAATACCAAGGGCACTATTGTCAGGCTGCCGCCTACCTTCATCACCGCTAATTGTATGCAGAACGAGCGTTACAAAAAAGATACGCTGATCTATCTCAGCGCCTTGCAGCTAATGTCAGTTATTATCAAGCCTGTCGCTGTGGCTGCAGCCGGCAGGATCGATCCCCAGACACAGAAAGCCTGGCGGTCAGAATTTGGTCAGCCAGGTAAAGTACCCCTGGCCTTAATAGTCAATTCCCTGATCGAACTTACGGAGCTGCAGCCGCTGCGGGCGATACTGCAGGAAACCAATAAACTGCTGCACTGGGGTTATTATCTGGCTTTTCACCGCCAGAATCTTGCAGGAACGACGGATACTCTTTGCAAATATACATGGCAGGCTTATTTATACCTGGAAGCACGGGATATTGAAGGTTTCAGCACTTATCTGGCAATTTGTTTTTCCTATATCCTTGAAACGATCCGTGATTTTATTATACAGCATGGCCTGCAGGAAGCCGCAAAGCTTGCAACACCTTACAAGATACCAGATTTAAATATCAAATAAAAAAATAGACCTGCCCTAGGGCAGGTCTATTTTTGGGGAATATCTTCAAACAAGGTGGAGAGGGTTGCAATCTACCTTGCCGAAAATCGACTTCACAAATTTTAAATATTGCAATATTTAAATTCGCAATATTTTAATTTATGTTATTATAGCACATTCCCATTTTTTTCAAAATAGTTTTTCAGAAATTTATTTTTAAATCAAAAAGCAGCTTCTCCATTATTAAGATGAGAAGCTGCTTTTACATTTTTCCAGGAATATTCCCTGCTGTTCTCACAGCATATTTTCATCAAATACGACAAAAACATTTTTGCCTTTTCCCTTGGCTTTATACAAAGCGCTGTCCGCTTTCTGATACAGGTCGTCAAAAGCAGCGCCGTCGTCAGATTCACAGAACACCATCCCGATACTGCAGGATATCTTCAGTCCTTCTTTTGCCGCGCCTTTAGTGTACAGACTGCAGATCTGCCCGGCTTTCACCAGGGCATTTTCCATACTGGTGATATCACACATCAGCACCGCAAATTCATCGCCGCCGATACGGCCCAGCAGATCCGAACTGCGGAAGCTGCGCTCAAGATTGGCAGTAAGCTCACACAGCACCGTATCACCGAAGGCATGTCCCCTGCTGTCGTTAACATTTTTAAAATCATCAATATCCAGCAGGAAAAAGGCATGCTGCCGTTTCGAGCTGTCAGCTAAAACCTCATTGACATATTTTTCAAAAACAGCCCGGTTATAAATACCCGTCAAAGGATCTCGCTCAGCCTTATGCTGCATCCGTGCAAATTTATTCTGCGTATCGTTGATATCCAGAACATTACCTAAAACACGCTTGATCTGCCGCTTATCATCAAATACCACCGCCATATAAAAACGATACCAGTGATAATCGCCATCAGAAGTATGCAGGCGCCCCTGAAAAACTGTCCTGCCGGCCCTTTGCAATTCTGTCAGAGCCTTCTGCACGGCACTGCTGTCTTCCTCATGAAAATACTTATTTAAACTGCTGCTATTCTTTTCCGCAATAGTATCAGTAATAAAGCCGCCCAATTTTTCCAGTATCTGTTTTTCGGTATTATGCCCGGCCGCACCTTCACCGGTATTTTTAACGATCAGAAATTTACATGCTTTCAGATCAAATTCAAACATGCAGCCTTCCATCAGTCCAGCCGTCAGCCTCAGGCCCTCGATCTCCGCGTTGATCTGTTTTAAACGGTCTTTTTCGATCTGCCGCCAGATATAGATGATAACGAGAAAGCACAGACAAATGAGCAGGAAATATTTTCCCATCGTATCCCGGGCGATCTTGTTCAGCATCTGCTGGTCTGCTAAAAGATTCGTTCCCGACACGATCTGGAAGGTGTACCAGTCGTTAACTTCTACAGGCGCAAAGACTACATACTGTGTCTCGCCAAAGATATCAGTATAATAGAAAGCGCCGCTTTCTTTATTGGCAATAGCTTTTTCCAGGTCTTGCTCCGTCATCGAGCAGCCAATGGCTTCCTGCTCCAGGAATTTAAAGAAATTTCCCTGCTTGCCATTGCCGATGCCCATAATCACATCGCCCTTTTCATCTGCGATCATCGTAATGCGGTCCTGCTGCATATTCAGCACCGCCAGCAGCGTTTTCGTCGCATTGTCAAGATCATAGGCTTCATGGACAACGCCGATGACCTCTTCATCCTTATACAGTGGCTTAGCCAGAATAACTACTTTTCTGCCGCTGGACGGCAAAACGACCGGCCCTTCAACAACTTCTTCTCCCTCTAAGGCCCTTTTATAATAATCCTGATCCAGGATATTGATTTCCTCGCCATTGCTCATCAGGGTTTTCTGACCACGATAAGTAAGTCCAACAGTCGAAAAATGCCCTGTGTTGGAAACTGTACTCAAAAGATTGATCAAATTATCCTTCTGCCCTTCATATCGAGGAGCGTTTCTCAGCACGATATCCAGTAATTCATTCTGCCGCTGGATCTCGGTATGCAGAATAACCTTGGTATGATGGGCTGCGTCCAGCAAATAATCGTAAGTCTGGCGTTCCAGAATGTCCTTTTGACTGGCACTGAAATTGAATGCAAAAGAAACCGCCAGGATCAAAACTGAGATTATAGTTATGACGATCAGCTCACGATGCAGTTTTCCCCACATAAAGCTACCTCTTTCTATTTTTTACAAACGCTCTCTGAATTCTACAAAATAAAACAATTAGGTTATCCGCTATTAATTATAACCTATTTTTTATATTATAGCATTTTTACTTTTAGCAAATAAATACTTTTATCTTTATTTTTTAAGCCCGGCCGCTGTTTTTTACTGCCGCTGAAAAAAAGCAAAACACCGCTTTCTGTAAAAGCGGTGTTTTGCCTGTAGGAAACTATATATGAGATGTAATTGCCGTTAAGGCTTAAACATGGCTGTTGGAAACTTCAACAGTTTTGTTCATGACGTTGGTAAAGAATGTAACCGGCACCATAGTCTTGCCATTTACTAAAATCGGAGCGTTGTCCAAAGTAATGGTTTGGCCATTGCGTACATATTGGTTGCTGCCAATAGTCATAAAATAGGTCTGATCACCTTTTTCCATCGAAACATTTTGCATACCGGCATCCCAGAATACCTGGTAGTCCATTTTTTCCATCAGCGGACGCAGGGGCAGGTATACTGTATCTTCTTGAACCATGATGGCTTCATCAGGAGTTAATACCAGCTCTTGTTGATCCATAACGATGGTTCCTGCACCAAGATGGACTTTGATATCGGCGCTGTTGGCTTTAGCGATAGACCAGCCAAAAATGCCTACCAATAATAAGCAGACCACTACGATTACAGATTTTTTCATTTTCATTGACCTCTTTCCTTTCCTGCTGAGCAGGTTTTGTTTACGATTTTTATTATATACACTTTTTCATCTGTGTGAAGTTTTCAATATTTAAATATCAACTAGAAAAAAATTACAGTTTACTTACAAAAATACTTTTTCCGCCTTTTTTACAGGTCTGAATGGCGCATTTTAAAGCCCTTAACCCCCCTGAAACAGTAGAAGTAAATAAAAAAACGACCTTTGTAAGCGCAGTACCTGCAAAGGTCATTTTTGAGTATAAAAATTTTTTAATCCAAAGACTTGACGATCACCAGAACAGGAAACGCCGCATCGGGCAGATCGCTATGAGCACCGCCGCAGACCTTTTCTTCATAAGCGTCCCGGTCCAGCAAATCAAAATCTACAATAATATCGTCACTGTAATATTCCTGAGCCGGCTCAATATCTTCTTTGCGGATACCCTGCCAGGCAGCTTTCGGCACTTTTGCCGCAAAAAATTCCAAAGTCGATGATTTAGCATGATAAATCTGGATCGCGTCTTCTGCGGTATACAACATAACTTTCAACTCCTGTCTTTTCAAGATCAACGGCGCGCTGCCAATGAATGACAGCATCGCTTGTTGTTATTATCACTATATCACAGAAAGCAGCGACAGTCAAAAATCTTAATAATAATTATTAGTTGCATTATTTTCTAAAATATGATTACTAAAAAGCGGTACTGCCGCCATATCAGGACAGTACCGCCAGTCAGCTTTATTTATTATGCCTCGATCGGCTCGTCCTGCAGGGCTTCGTAGCCTTCCTCGCCAGTACGTATCTTAACGACGTTCTCTACATCATAGATAAAAATTTTACCGTCGCCATACTTACCGGTATAAAGCACTTTTTTCGCAGCGGCCACCACCGCAGCCACAGGAATAGCCGAAACAACAAGTTCTACTTTGACCTTGGGCAGCAGATGCACGCTTACTTCCGCACCGCGGTAATATTCGGTATTGCCTTTCTGCAGCCCGTAACCCAAAACCTTCGTTACCGTCATACCGGTAATACCAAGTTTATCCAAAGCTTCCTTCAAGATCTCAAAACGCAGCTGCGAAGTAATGATCACGATCTTCGTCATTTTCGGTCTGCCTGCTGACGGCAGAGCGGCAGTAACGTGAGTAACGGCAGCACCAGCCTCTGCTGCTTCCTGAGCAGTCACAGCACCATGGAAATCTTCTGCTGCCGGCATAAAATCGGCATAAGAGCTGGCCAGACCATGCTCTTCCATATCCAGCCCGGCGATTTCCTCACGCGTGCTGACCCGCAGTCCGATAGTTTTATCGAGGATTTGAAAAATCAGCGTCATCACGATACCGATATACGCCGCTACCGCTGCAACTCCTGTCGCCTGAATGATCAGCAGCTCACTGCCGCCGCCGTACAGCAGACCGCCGTCTACTGCAAAAACACCAACCAGCAGCGTGCCCAGCGCACCACAGACTCCATGTACCGAAATTGCGCCGACAGGATCGTCGATTCTGGCAATCTGGTCAAAAAATTCTACTGCAAAAACGATCACAAGCCCGGCAATGATACCGATCACAAAAGCTCCCGGAACACTGACTGCGTCACAGCCAGCAGTAATAGCGACCAATCCTGCCAGCGCGCCGTTCAAGGTCATCGATACATCAGGCTTGCCGTAACGCAGCCAGGTCAGGAACATCGTTGCCGTCGCGGCAGAGGCAGCGGCCATATTAGTAGTAACAAAGATCCTGCCCATTGATGTCAGGACATCGTCACCGGTCGCGCAAACTGTAGAGCCGCCGTTAAAGCCAAACCAGCCGAACCAGAGAATGAATACGCCCAAAGCGCCCAGCGTCAGGCTGTGTCCCGGTATGGCATTGACACTGCCGTCAGCATTATATTTTCCAATACGCGGACCAAGTATCTTGGCACCGACAAGCGCGGCTACACCACCGACCATATGGACCGCCGTAGAACCGGCAAAATCATGAAAACCCATGGCGCCGAGCCAGCCGCCGCCCCAGATCCAATGCCCCGAGACCGGATAAATAACCGCGCTGATCAAAATACTGTAGATACAGTAAACAGAAAACTTCGTCCGTTCGGCCATAGCACCTGATACAATAGTCGCCGCCGTAGCACAGAAAACAGTTTGAAAGATAAAAAAGGCCCAGGACGGATAAGACGCCCCATAATCGTTTTGCACAAAAAAATCAGGCGCACCGATCAAACCGCCGATATCCGTGCCAAACATCAGGCCAAAGCCAATGATCCAAAAAACGATACTGCCCAGACACAGGTCCATAAAATTTTTCATCACGATATTGCCGGCATTTTTAGCTCTGGTAAAACCGGTCTCGACCATGGCAAAACCCGGCTGCATAAAAAATACCATAAACGCGCCGATCAGTACCCACATCGTATCCGCTGCTGCGTATTTTTCCATCATCATAGTCCCCCCACATCCAATCATTTTAGCTCTATTTATAAAAAAGAAGCGTATCCTCAGCGGATACGCTTCTTCGCGTTGTCAGCTTCCCCAGGGCGTCCTTTAATTGTTGACGCCGTAAAGCAGCTTGCCGTAGGTCGGATACGGCAGATAGTCTTCACCGATCAGCTCTTCGGCAGCATCAGCATAGCTGCGCAGGAGCTCCATTTCTTTTAAAACCGTGTCATGATAATAGTTGGCCTCAGCTTTCATATCAACGCATTTTTCAGCACCTTTCAGCGCTTTGGCCAGCTTTTCACCGCTGTTATACATTTTAGCGGTCAACTCGGAAATCTTCGCCGCCAGATCAGCTTCAAAGCAGTTTTTGATCCCCAAGTCCTTTTTAGCCGCAGCATTGCCCAGCAGGTCATTAGTATAAGCCGCTGCCGCCGGCAGGATATCCTTATACAGCATATCCAGCATCGTCAAGGCTTCGATATTGATCGTTTTGGCATATTTTTCCAGCATGATCTCCACCCGGGAACGCACCTCGGTCGCTGTAAAAATACCGTGTTTAACAAACAATTCGATATTTTTTTCCGCTTCCATATAAGGCAGCGCTTCCGGTGTGGATTTAAGATTAAGAAGCCCCCTCGATTTGGCCTCTTCTACCCATGCGTCCGTATAACCGTCACCGTTGAACACGATACGTTTATGCTTGACGATGGTTTCTTTGATCAATTTCTTCATGGCAGCATCTTTATCGGCTGCTTTTTCTAATTTGTCTGCGAATTGATTCAAAGCTTCGGCAACGATAGTATTGAGAACGATATTAGGGCCGGCGATAGAAAACTCGCTGCCCAGCATTCTGAACTCGAACTTGTTGCCGGTGAAAGCGAACGGAGACGTACGGTTTCTGTCCGTATTATCCTTGGTCAGTGCCGGGATAACATCGCCGCTCAATTTCAATAACGCCGCCGCGTCAGGATTGTACTGCTTCCCTTTTTCGATAGCTTCCAGAATATTGGTCAGCTCCGTCCCCAGGAAAACAGATACTATCGCAGGAGGCGCTTCGTTCGCGCCGAGACGATGATCGTTACCGGCGCTGGCTACACTTACGCGCAGCAGATCCTGATATTCATCAACAGCTTTGATGATAGCTGCGAGAAACAGTAAGAAACGGGTATTTTTATGTGGTTCTTTACCGGGATTCAGTAAATTATCGCCTTCAGTAGTCGCAATAGACCAGTTATTATGCTTACCGCTGCCATTAACGCCAGCAAAGGGTTTCTCGTGCAGCAGGCATACCAGTCCGTGACGCAGGGCAACGCGCTTCATAAATTCCATTGTCAGCTGATTATGATCAGAAGCTACATTAGTAGTAGTAAAAATAGGTGCCAGCTCATGCTGGGCCGGAGCAACTTCGTTATGCTCCGTTTTAGCAAGCACACCCAGCTTCCACAGCTCCTCATCCAGCTCCTTCATAAAAGCCAGGACGCGCGGCTTGATGATGCCAAAATAATGGTCTTCCATCTCCTGCCCTTTCGGAACCTTGGCTCCGAACAGTGTACGCCCCGTATATACCAGATCCTTACGCTGCTCCCACATCTCCTTATCGACGAGGAAATATTCCTGCTCCGGCCCGACAGTAGTCACAACCTTCTCAGTCGCCTGCCCGAACAGCGCCAGTATACGTCTGGCAGCCTGGTCGACACAGCACATCGAGCGCAGCAGCGGCGCTTTTTTATCCAATACTTCGCCGGTATAGGAGCAAAACGCAGTCGGGATGCATAAACAGCCATCCTTGATAAACGCATAAGAGGTAGGGTCCCAAGCAGTGTAGCCGCGGGCTTCAAAAGTAGCGCGCAGACCGCCCGAAGGAAAGCTGGAAGCATCAGGCTCGCCCTGGATCAGTTCTTTCCCGGAGAAATCCATAATAACGCGGCCGTCTGCCGTCGGAGCGATAAAGCTTTCATGCTTTTCGGCAGTAATACCGGTCATCGGCTGGAACCAATGGGTAAAATGGGTCGCGCCATGTTCCAGCGCCCAGTCTTTCATCGCATTGGCGATGATGTTGGCAATCGGCAGATCCAGCGCTTCGCCTTTTAAGACAGCGTTTTTGAAAGTCTTGTAGGTAGCCGTTGGCAAACGGTCTTTCATAACCGTTTCATTAAATACCAGGCTGCCAAACATTTTCGGTACATTGCTCATAATTTTCTCCCCCTCACTGAAACTAAACAGAATAAAAAAAAGCAACGGCGAACTCAGGCCTTGGCCCGCAACTTCGCTGTTGCTTATGCTATGATTATAAATCACTTTTCAGGATTTGTAAAGAGTTTTAGCAAATATTTTTTCATGTTTTTATTTTAATGTTCGGATTTTTAGCATAAAAACGCCTTTTTTTACTATTTTTTATATTAAATGTTCCGAAAAATCATTGACAATGAAAAGCAAACAAGCTAAACTAACAATGTAAAAAATCCATCTACCAATATCAACACTTGCGATTTAGCAGGCGACGAGTGCCTTACATTCGCCGGCTCTACTAATAAATTTATTTAAAAGAAAGCAGGTTACAGACAATGGCAAAAATGTTGTATGAAGGCAAAGCCAAAAAAGTTTTTGAAACCGAGAACCCCAATGAAGTAATCATCTATTATAAAGATGACGCTACCGCCATGAACGGCCTCAAAAAAGGCACTATCGCAGATAAAGGCATTATGAATAATACGATCACCAGCTTTTTCTTTGACCTGCTTGCCAAGCACGGCATCCCCCATCACCAGATCAAAAAGCTCAGCGATCGTGAAGCGCTGTGTAAAAAAGTCAGTATCATCCCCATGGAAGTAGTTACCCGTAACATCGCCGCCGGCAGCCTGGCCAAAAAAATGGGCGTCGAAGAAGGCTATGTTATGAAACGCCCTATCGTAGAATTTTACTATAAAAACGACGATCTTGGCGATCCGATGATCAACGCTGATTATGCCGAAGCTTTTGGCTTGGCAACCGATGCACAGGTTGCAGAAATCAAAGCCTGCGCCCTGAAGATCAACGAAATCTTAAAGGCCTTTCTGGCTGAACGGAAAGTGCGCCTGATCGACTTCAAAATGGAATTTGGCGTCGATGCAGACGGAAAAGTGATCCTCGCCGACGAGATCACACCTGATACCAGCCGCTTATGGGACTGGGATACTAACGAAAAACTCGACAAAGACCGTTTCCGCCGTGATATGGGCAGCGTCGAAGAAGCCTATCAGGAAATAATCAAAAGACTGACAGGGAAATAATTAGCATATCACAAAATAAAAAGCCGACTGCGAGGTCGGCTTTTTTGTTATATAATTATGATAAAATTAATGCCGCCTGACGAAAGCGAGGTATCTGCCATGGAAAAACAAACCTTGATCGCTCATTGCCTTACTTATCCTAATGCTGTCGAAGATTATCCCTTTGCCGATAACGATCTCACTATTATGCGCCATCCATCCGGTGGTAAATGGTTTGCCTGTATTATGCATCTTCAAGGCAAGCTCTGCATAAATCTGAAATGTGATCCTGTCAGATCCGAATTTCTGCGCCGTACTTACAAAGGCGTTTACCCGGCCTGGCATATGAACAAAGAACATTGGAACACCGTCGAAGTAAACAGTGTACCCAAAGGCGAATTATTTGCCATGATCGCCCACAGCTTTGAACTGACCGCGCCCAAAATACCAAAAGCGAAGCCCATGAGAAAAACAGAGAAATAAAAAAGCACCGCTTTCAGGCGGTGCTTTTTTATTTCTCTTCTGTTCAGATTTCAATACTGCTTAGAAACTCCAGCGAGCACCCACATTCCACTGCCAAGGAGTTTTAATATCATCGCCAAATGTTTTAACTACATCAGCATAAACATAACTGTTGTCCGTAGTTTTGAAGTTGAAGCCCAGGCCTGCTTCATACCAGGTGCCGCCAATATCCTGACTGTAGCTGTTGCTGATACTATTCAGGTTCAGATAAGTATCGGCATTACCTGCAAATTCATGCAGCAATGAAGCTTTGGCATAAATGCTGCCTTTATCGCTGATAGTTTTACCCATTTCAAAGCCCACTCGTCCAACGCAGCTCTCCAGTGTATCCTGGTTGACTTTGATACCGTTATTAGTAGTATAATCCTCACCGCCGATACGCATCAATGTCAGCTGAGCCTGCGGCGTTACATACCAGCCGTTATCGAGGCCTACCTTCATACCATATTCACCGCTCAAAGAAGTTCCCCAAGCATCATAATCTCCATGAGTATGCCCTGCTGCCGCATAATTATCGTATTCGTTGGATAAACGACCCTGTTTTAAAACAATATCAGTATAATGTCCTCTGTCACCCAGCCAGGTTCCATAAAGTGACAGGGAGGTGCTCTTGTTTTCACCTTTACCGCTATCGTAAGTAGTTTTTCCGTCGTTATGGCTTATTGCCGCACCATAATGCCAGCTGCCAAAAGCTTTATCATAGCCCAATTGGAAGAAATTATACTGATTTTTATAAGCGCCGCTGTATTCAAATTCACCGCGGCTCATACGTGCCCAAATGCCTTGGTCTCCCTTGCTGTTACGCAATTCTCCTAACCGCTGGCTCAGCGTGCTGTCCTCCTGCCGCCATGAAACGATCGCAACACTGGCAATATTGCGCATAGAAGTCATAGTAGAACTTTCCTTATTTTGTTTGACGCTGTCAACCTTGACCGTACTGCCGCTGGCAGCAGTATCCAGATCAGCGCTTACCGAACCCTTTAACAAACCTTCTGCTACATTAGCCGTAGCTGTAAGACCAGTATTAGTACCTTCCGCAACACTAATATTTTTAGCTAAACCCCCTAAATCATCAGCCACATTGTTAAGATCGTCGGCGGTGATACCAGTGTAATTAATTGTAAGTTTAGGACCGGCCACCGCTTTGGCTTTGAGATCGATTTTATTTACAGCATCAGATTCTATCGTACCAATTGATAATTTGGCGGTTTTTAAATCGGAGCTCGTTAACATATTTACAGTGCCTCCACTGCCATTAATGTCACCAAGTTTAACTTCCTGCCCCTCACCGCCATTCACATTAATAATACCATCGTTAAAATTTAGTTTATTAACAAAGCTGTTCTCATCAGTATTCCATTGTGCACCGTTGGCAAGTCCTAAGGTCATGCCGCCAACCTCTTTTTTCCCGTCTGGCGGATAAGGATTACCGTTAACAAAGATATTGCCGTTAAAGACAGAGTCTTGTGTTGTTAAATTTAAATCAACAATTGCATCTACCGATGTTCCTGATGTCGGTTGGTCATAGTTAAAATTAATATCTCCGTTGATTTTAACTGTGCCCTTGCCATCTTTATTGATCTCTGTTGTTGCACCGCCGCGAGTGCTCAAAAAAGTTCCTGACTCTACTGTTAAATTACCGTTAATAATTACTTTAGCACCGCTATAATTAACAATGCCGATATTATTATATTCCCCTGCGGTTGGCACTTTATTACCAGAAGTTACGTTAATATATGTGTTATCAGCATCTATTTTCACAGTGGACGGATTGCCATCATTTACAGTCTTATTATTTTGTGCCCAAATACCAACAGCTAATCCTTCCGCCGAATTGGCTTCAATACTTACATTTTCACCTTTGACATTAATAATGCCCGGTTCAACCTCACTGTTGTTCGTTGAACGTATTGCATTCAGCCCCAGAGCATCTTTTTTCGCGTCAACCTTCACCGTGACATTTTTAGTTGTATCATCACCAAGGTTTAATGTCCCGCCATTTATAACATGCTTATCTTTATCAGTGAAAGCCCCCGCATATACTGCTCTTGCTTCACCTTCCGTATTAGTAACCGATATGTTTATATTTTCTGATGCCGCATTCAAAACGGCTTTATCCCCAACAAAAATTCCATATACACATTGCGTTTCACTGCGTTTAATATCTGCAGCAGTAAAATCTGCTTTCTTATCGCCCTCGCCGTGGTATATAAATTCCGCATTTGGCTTCACAGTAAGAGCATCGTAATCAACAATTGTCGCTGTATCCGCCGCTAAAGCTGTTCCTACCGGCAAAGCTAATACTAATCCCAGTGTTATTTTTAGTGCCAAATTTTTCTTAGTTTTACCCAACATTTTCTACACCTTCTTCAATAAATTTCAACACAGGCAAAATGAGTAACTATCTGTCCATACACCCTAAAATTCAGCACCATCCCCTTTTCTTGATCATTTAAGATCAAATAAAAATTTCTGACATAGGTCTTGAATTTCCGGATACAAAACAGCCGTTTTATTTAATATTTTTTAATTATTTTGTATCTCTTATGATATATTACCACATCTGTACCCCCCCGCAAGACATTTACGTTGGTATATTTCAAACGTTTTATGGTCTTGCACAAATTTTCGATTCAATTGTTATCAAAACACACAAAAAACTTAAAGGGCCTGTTGTCTGTAAAATACAGACAACAGGCCCTGATAGCGTTGAGCTCTATTTAATTATCCAACTTTCAAGTACCACTTCACGGTTTTAGTTATATACTCTCAGTCCAGTTTAACTGCGGTTCCGGAAACGCTGACCATCAGCATACCGTTAGTTTCGCCCAGCACTTCATAATCCACATCGACACCGACTACGGCATCGGCGCCCAATTTAGCGGCGCGCTCAGACATTTCCGCCAGCGCTTTTTCACGTGCTTCCTGCAGTTCCTTTTCATAGGTCCCGCTGCGGCCGCCGATCATATCCGTAATGCTGGAAAACATATCCTTGATAAAATTGACGCCGGAAACTACTTCCCCAAAAACAATACCTTTATAAGCAACGATTTTTCTGCCTTCTACAGCAGGTGTGGTCGTAACAATCATACTGTCAGCTCCTTTTATTTTACTGTTACCAGTTCATACGCGCGTGTTCCCATACCCAGCTTTTCGGCATGAGCAAGACAGGTTTTCCATTCAGATTCCGGTGTCAGGTTATGGAAATGATCATGTCCCTGACAGCCTTCCGGATTAGCTTTTAAATGATCGTCCAGCAGTGAGTTCACCATGACCGGCGCTGCATTGACCAGATCGGCACAGGCCTGATCCAGTGCCACCGGATCAAAAGATGCCAGCATACCGATATTAGGCACTACAGGTGCGTCATTTTCCGCATGACAATCACAGTAAGGAGATACGTCAACGATCAGGCTGATATGAAAATGCGGCCTGCCGTGCAAAATAGCCCAGGCATATTCCGCCATCTTTTTATTGAGCGCTTCCATGCTGGAACCATCAGCGGGCGGCTTCACCGCGTCCATCGGACAGGCACCGATACAACGTCCGCAGCCAACACATTTATCCAGATCGATATGCGCTTTTTTATTTTCGATGATCGGCGCACCATGCGCACAGATCCGCACACAGGCACCGCAGCCGATACATTTGCGTTCACTGATATGCGGTTTGCCGTCATGGTGCATTTCCATTTTGCCGGCACGAGAACCGCCGCCCATACCGATATTTTTAATAGCGCCGCCGAAACCAGTAGCTTCGTGACCTTTAAAATGGTTCAGGGAAATCACGATATCCGCATCCATCAATGCTTTGCCTATTTTCGCTTCTTGCACCAATTCGCCGCCCGGCACAGTTACATAAGCTTCGTCAGTACCCTTCAAGCCGTCGGCAATAATAATGTGACAGCCTGTTGAAAAAGGACTGAAACCATTTTCGTAAGCAGCTGTAATATGTTCCAGCGCATGCTTACGACGGCCTACATATAAAGTGTTGCAGTCTGTCAGAAACGGACGTCCTCCTTGTGCGGCAACGGTATCAACAACTACTTTGGCATAATTGGGACGCAGAAAAGAAAGATTGCCCGGTTCGCCGAAGTGGATCTTGATCGCCGCAAATTTATTCTGAAAATCAATATCTCCGATCCCGGCTGCTTCGATCAGCTTACCCAGCTTCTGCGGTAAACTCAACCCGCCATATCTGGTACGCATATCCGAAAAATAAACTTTTGCCTTCGTCATATTCCATTCCTCCCTTATAACAATCCCGGTAAATTCAGGTCGCTGCTGTCGATAACAGGCCGGCCCAGCGCACGTGACGGCACAAAACTGCCGTGGCAGTCACTGCCGCCGCTGACAAGAAGCTGATGCTGACGGCAATAAGTGAGCAGTGCCGCAGTATCTTCCCTGCTGTGTCCCGAATGGTAACATTCAAACCCGTCAAAATCCTCCTTCGCCAATTCCAGCAGTGTCGCTGCCAGCCCCGGCCCATGAAAACTGCTGGCTGCATGCGCGCATAAAGCTACGCCGCCGGCAGCATGGATGGCATCCACAACTTCTTTTATCGAAGGAAAAACCGGAAAACCAAGATCATGTTCTTTGGTAAAAATCCTGCTGAAAAAATCATTGACATCGCCGCAGAGCCCTTTATCCTGCAAGAAAGCCAGGGCTTTCCAGCCTCCGCGTCTTCTATCATAATCATACCGCAAAAACTCTTCAAAATCCAGCAGCCAGCCTCGTTCGATCAACATTTTTATACTTTCATCATCCTTGCTGTTCAAAAGCCGCTCATTATGCTCCAATAAATCCAGCAGCCGTTTGTTTGTGACATCGATACCATAACCCAGGATATGAAAACAGAAATCGTCTTTCGTCGAACAGATCTCCGCACCGGGAATAAATTTTAATCCTGCTGCGACGGCCAGCTCATGTGTCGCCGCCACATTGGCCACGCTGTCATGATCGGTAACAGCAATAGCTCCCAGCCCTGCTGCAAGCGCCGCTGCAACGACTTCCGGCGGAGTCCAGGTACCGTCAGAAGCGGTACTGTGGATATGCAGATCAACTTGCATCCGTCTGCTCCTCCTTCCTGCAGCGGCAGATCTTGCATTCTGCCGTCAGGTTCTCCTGTGCCTGCGGTTTCTGATAAAAACGTCTGCCAAATAAACAACTCAAAATAAACATACAGGTACCAGTCAGTACAATAGTGCCGCCCGGCGCTAAATTAGCATAATAAGATAAGGTCAGACCACCTGAAACGATAACGAGCCCATAAGCAATACCGCCGTAAATTGTCCCGGCAAAGCTGCGTGCCGTCTGCAGTGCGCAGGCTACCGGTATCACCATCATAGCGGAAACCAGCAGCAGGCCTACGATACGCATCGAAAGCGCAACTGTCAGCGCCGTCAGCACCGCCAGCCACATATTGAGTCGGTCAGCAGGCAAGCCTGCCACCCGTGCCGATGTTTCATCAAAGGTCAGATACTGCAGCGGCCGGTAAAAAAGTACCACAAAAATACAGGCAAAAATCCCCAGGCCGGCCACTATCCATAAATCGCTGCTGCTGATCGTCATCAGACTGCCGAATAAAATACTGCTTAAATTAAAACCGCCCATACGGTTCATACTTGTAAAAACAACTGCCAGCCCGATACCACTGTAAAAGAAAATTGCTAAAATCATCTCTGAAAAGGCCGCCAGCCTGGTCCGTACCCATTCTATCACGAGCGCCCCAAACACAGTGACCGCTGCTGCGCTCAAAACGGGCTGCCAGCCCATCAGCGCTCCACCCGCTACACCGGCGAAGGCGATATGTCCCAGGCCGTCACCGATCATCGACTGCCGCCGCAGCACTAAAAAACTGCCGATCAACGGGCAGATCACTGCCACGATCAAACCAGCCAGCCAGGCGCGCTGCATAAATTCTGTTTCAAACATTTCCAACATATAAGTACCTTCTATCTGTAAAAGTAACCGTGCTTATGACGATGCACCAGCGCCTGCTGTACGTCGCCCCAGAAGCAGACATCGTGGTCAAGGCACAAAGCATTATGCGCCACTTCGGCTGCCAGCTCCAAATCATGCGACACCATCACGATCGTCACACCCAGCTCACGGTTGATATCCCTAAGCATTCTGTACAGTTCGATCTTCGCATCCGGATCGACTCCGGTAGCCGGCTCGTCCAAAAGCAGCAGTTCAGGCTGCCGCACCATAGCGCGTGCCAAAAAGACACGCTGCTGCTGACCGCCTGATAACTCACCTATTTTACGATGCGCAAGCTCTTGAAGATAAAACCGTTCCAGCATCGTTTCTACTCTGGCTTTGCCAGCCCGGGAAATTTTCTGAAACATACTGCTGCCACACAAAAGGCCCAGCCCGATAACCTCTTTGACACTGATTGGGAAATCGCGATGCTGTTTAGCAGGATTCTGCGGTACATAACCGATTTTTTCCCAGGCCTCGAATTGCGGCAGCGGCGTTCCGTACAGCTCTATCTCGCCGGAAGTCGGCTGCAGAATGCCTGCTAAAAGACGCAGCAGCGTACTTTTCCCTGCCCCGTTAGGGCCAATAACGGCAACAAAATCTCCCTGGGCAATCTCCACCGAAAGATCGTGCAGAATCCAGCCTTCGCCATAATTATAGCCTAATTTGTTTATTTTAATGATATTTTCCATAGATCCACCGTTTATTTAACGCCCAATGCCAACTCCAGATTGTCGATATTCCGCGTCATGATTTTTAAATAATCGTCGCCGTTGTTTCTGCCTGCTTCACTCAAACCTTCCAGCGGATCAAGCACCAGCGTTTCAGCTCCGGAGGCTTCCGCAACAGTTTGAGCGATTCTGGGACTGACAAGAGTTTCAAAGAAAACATATTTTACCTGATTGTCTTTGATCGTACTGATCAGATTTTTCAAATCAGCCGGAGTTGGTTCCGCATCAGGAGAAATACCCATGATCGCAACCTGCTGCAGACCATAATCTTCAGCCAGATGACCAAAGGCGGCATGAGTCGTGACAAACAGCTTTTGCGGTGCTTTAGCCGCCAGCTCTGTCAAACGCTGGTCAAGCTGCAGCAGTTTTTCCTGATAGGCTTCGCTGTTCTTTTTATAAACAGCAGCATGTTCAGGATCAGCCTGCACCAAAGCAGCCGTTATTGCAGCAACTTCCAATACAGCTTTTCTCGGACTCAGCCAGACATGCGGATCTACATGAGTAGCTTTTTCGTCAAACAGCCCTTTGCCGGCCTCCACACTGGCTACCTGCTTGTCCTTTACAGCTTCTAAAGCAGGCCGGGCCCAGTTCTCGACCCCGCCGTTATAAACAAAAAGCCTGGCATTGCCTAATTTTGTTAAATCCTTGGCTGTCGGTTCCCAGTCATGCGGTTCCACACCGTCAGCGATCAATGTATCGACCTGCAGTAGATCTCCGCCGATCTGTCTGGTAAAATCAGCCATAGGATAAAAGCTTGCCACTACCGGCAGCTTGCCATCAGCCTGTTTCTGTTCACTGCCGCAGCCGACTGCCGCCAGTAAAACCATACCCAATATTACAACTAAAAACTTCTTCATTCTTACCTCCTACAAATTACCGCAGCTAAAATTTATTATTAAGCAGTAAGCCGCTTCACTTCTCCCCGGTGAGCCCTTGCCAGAACGCACCAACCTTATTTTTACTCTTTATCACCTCTTTCCTCAGACTGCTCAGTTATCACAATCTTCACAATAACCATATAAAATGCTGTGCTGCAGGCTTAAATTAAATTTATGCTTATGCAGTACATGCTCTGAAAACATATCTAAGTGCTCACAGCTCAGAGGAATGACTTTTCTGCATTTCAGGCACACCAGCTTCCCTCTTAAATCAGCCTGCGGACAGGGCAGACGCCAATACTGCGTTCCCGATCCATCAACCGGCTGGATTTTAATGACAGATCCTTCCAAAGCCTGCCGCTCCAGAAAACGGTACACCGTCGTCTGACCGATGTCGATCTGCAATTTTTGCAGGCTGCTCAGCAAATCTTTGACAGTTAAAAAATTATGTTTATCCTCTAAAAAATATTGCAGCATCGCTTCCTGCTGAGCTGTTTTATAAGGATTACGTTTTTTCATAAGGCACTCCCTAATTTGAAATTGAAATTCATATTCACATCTTACTCTGATTTAAAAACCTTGTCAAGCACACAGTCAATTACCTGCAATTTAAAGAAGCTCTATAATCACCTGCCAAAATAGAGTATAATACTGTTAACAAGCATCTTTTTTAAGGAGGATTTTGCCATGCTTACTAAATTACCCGCCCAAAATAAAATCGCCGCGTTCGATATCGACGCTCAAAATACCTTTACTCCGGTCTGTCCGGACGAACTTCCGGTTGCCGAAGGCGACCAGATCGTTGAGGAACTGAATGCTCAGGCAGCTCTAGCATCGCTGCGTATCGGCTCGCGTGACGCCCATTCCTCTCAGGCAGTCTGGATCGCAGGTAACGGACATCCTGTGCTCAGTCCCGTCAGCGGCTACCCCGATGTCGATGTATACTGGCCGGCTCATGCCATTGTTGGGACCAAAGGTTTTGAATTTATTACTGGTCTTGATCCTAAGAACTACGACTTTCAGGTCTACAAAGGTATTGAAATCGACAAACATCCCTATGGGGCCTGTTACCATGATTTAGCCAACACACTTTCTACCGGCGCGATCGAGTATCTGCGTGAACATGGCATCACTACAGTGATCTGCGGCGGCCTGGCTACTGACTACTGCGTAAAAAATACTGTTTTGCAATTACGTGCCGCAGGTTTCGAGGTCATCCTGAACCTTGCTGCCTGCCGCGGAATCGCTCCCGATACAGTTGCGGCGGCACTCGAAGAAATGCGTACCCACGACGTCACGATTGTCGAAAATACCGCAGAATTAAAGAAAATGCTGTAAGCACACAAACAAAAAGGACGAGCATGTGCTCGTCCTTTTTTCATTATTATAGTTATTCTTTTTTCCACACCTCAATACCACGCTGGCTTGGCAAGATCGCCGGATCGAACTCCGGCTCTACGATACCGGCACGTTTTTGATCCATATAATCATGCAAAGCAATATAAGCATACTTGCCTAAAATCGCGATCGCCACTAAATTCGTTATCGCCATCAGCGCCATAAACAGATCGGCCAGATCCCATACCAGGGCAACTTTAGCCACACTGCCAAACAGTACCATACCCACTACGAAAACACGGAACAACATCAGCGTCATATAATTTTTACTGATAAACCCGATATTGATCTCACCATAATAATAATTGCCTACAATAGAACTGAACGCAAACAGGCAGATCATTCCTGCCAGAAAACTCGGCGCCCAGGGTCCTAAATGCTGTGACAAGGATTGCTGCACCAATTCGATACCGGTCAGCTTACCTTCAGTATAACCATCGGACAACAGCACGATAAAAGCTGAAGCCGAGCATACCAGTAAAGTATCAACAAAAACGCCAAAAGCCTGGATCAGGCCCTGTTTTACGGGATGCGAAGCACTGGCAGTAGCAGCAGCATTCGGCACACTACCCATACCAGCCTCGTTTGAGAACAGGCCGCGCTTGATACCGGTCATCAGCGCCGCACCCATACCGCCTCCGGCAACAGCCTGCAGATCAAAGGCCGAACTGAAGATAGCGTTGAAAACCTGCGGCAGTTTCTCTATATTCATCAAGGTCACGCCTAAAGCTATTAAAAGATACAGACCGGCCATAATCGGCACCATCCATTCAGCGACCTTCGCAATACGCGCCACGCCGCCGAAAATGACAATACCGGTCAAAGCGGCAATTATACAGCCCATCACGAAACGATCCAGTCCAAAGGCAGCCTGCAGGGAAATTGTGATCGTATTCGCCTGTACCGAATTAAAAATCAAACCGAAGGTCACACTGATCAAAACGGCAAACAAGGCCGCCATTGGTTTGTTTCCCAGTACGTTCTTAATATAATAAGCAGGTCCGCCGCGGTAACCGCCGCCTTCACGCGGAACTTTGTAAATTTGCGCCAGCGTGCTTTCAATAAAGCCCGTAGCCGAACCTAAAATGGCGATGATCCACATCCAGAAAATCGCTCCGGGACCACCGCTGACGATAGCGATCGCAATGCCGGCAATATTACCAACACCAACACGGGAAGCAGTGCTGACACAAAATGCCTGGAAGGAAGAAATATGGTTATGTTCAGTCTTCTGTCCAACGCCTTCCTTTAAAAGACGTACCATTTCCTTCAGGCAGCGCACCTGTACAAATCGTGTCCGCAATGAAAACCAGATTCCCAGACCTACCAGCATCACAATCAGAACATATGACCATAAAATATCATTGGTAAAAGCAACAAAACTCTCTAAAAACTCCATTTTCTCTCTCCTTCATAATCAGACCTGTTATTACTTTTCTCTCTCGGCAGGTACCTCTACATATTCGCTACCGACCTGTTCCAGCTGCGTTGCCATATTAAGCGCCTCAGTCAGCCACCGCTCCGCCTCATCCTGCTGCTCTTGTTTCATATACAGCAAAATCCTGGCCTGCTGACCATATTCTACCGACGCCACTGTAAAAAGCTGCTGCTGATAGATAATATTCAGAAGTTTTCCTGCGTCCGCCGCGTCCGCACTTAAAGCAAAAGTACCCATTAAAATCTTCCGTGCCAGGCCGCAGCTTTGAACAGCTTTGGACACGCTGCCAGTATACGCGCGTACTAACCCGCCTGCACCAAGCTTGATCCCGCCGAAATACCTTGTCACTACCGCTGCAACGCCGCTCAGCTGATTTTTCCGCAGCACTTCAAGCATTGGCAGTCCTGCCGTTCCTGACGGTTCGCCGTCATCACTCGATCTTTGCGCCAGCTCATCAATAATATAAGCAGAACAATTATGCGTAGCATCCCAAAACTCTTTTTTTACAGCCTTGATGAAATCCTGCGCTTCTGTTTCACTGCTTACTTTTTTCAACGTGCAGATGAACCGCGATTTCTCAATAACTGTTTCGTCACGGTAATCGGTCCTGATAGTATACAATGCTTTTACTCCTTTTCCAATACGCTGTTTTTATTATAGCATAAGGCAATATTTACCGAAACTTTATCTTTAGCCTTTTAACTTTAAAATTTTTTTGTTATAATATTTGGAAGTATTAATAAAAATATGCAAACCTCTGCTGTTTTCCGCAGACAAAAATCTACACCATAAGGTGTTGATCTGATATATTTTATTTTTATTCAAGGGAAAGAGGTTTTACACAATGAAAACGTTTTGTCATCTGATAGGCAAATACTTTGGTATCATCGCCGTTGTATTTCTTATCCTGGGCATGACCGTACCCGACAGCTTTAAATGGGTAGTCGGTAATATCGGCGGCATCCCGGTTTTGAGTACCTTATTGGGCGTTATTATGTTCGGTATGGGCACCACACTCAATCTCCGTGATTTTGCTTTAGTTTTAAAGCGGCCTGTCGATGTTTTTGTCGGTGTCTGCGCCCAGTATCTTATCATGCCTTCACTGGCTTTTTTACTGGCTATGGCCTTTAATTTAGACCCGGCTCTAACTGCTGGCGTAGTTTTAGTTGGAACCTGCCCTGGCGGCACTTCCTCCAACGTCATTACCTTCATGTCCAAAGGCGACTTGGCCTTATCTGTAACTATGACCAGTGTTTCCACACTGCTTTCACCGATTCTTACTCCGCTCATCACTTATCAGCTTATCGGACAGAAAATCGCTTTTGACCCGCTGGGAATGTTCTGGAGCATCATTCAAATCGTTATTATACCGATCTGTCTTGGTCTGGCTGTTAAAGCGCTGCTGCCTAAACTTGCTGAACAGGCTACCGATTATCTGCCTGCTGTTTCGGCTATCGCTATCTCCCTGATCATTGCCGGCGTTATCGCCGTCAGCCGTGACAACATCGTCAAAACCTCCGGTATCATTCTGCTGGTCGTCATCTGCCACAACTGCCTGGGTTATCTGTTAGGCTTTATTTTAGCCCGGATCACCGGCATGAGCTGGAAAAAAGCCATTGCGCTTTCAGTTGAAGTAGGTATGCAGAATTCCGGTCTGGCTACAGGCCTGGCTAAAACTCATTTTACTTCCATGCCTATGGCTACCGTTCCTGGAGCTATTTTCTCAGCTTGGCACAATATATCAGGCGCACTGCTGGCCTGGATCTTTGTCAACTTCCTCAATCCCAAATATGCTCCTGCCGAAGAAGAAGAATCCGTATCATCTCAAGCTTAATATTACAGAGAGATAAAAATTAAGCAAGCGTCCGTTTCTTAAAAGAAGCGGACGCTTTTTTTATCCGAATAAACACTGCTTCTCAAACCACCGGCAACAGTGTATAATTCATTTTAGTAATATTTTTAAAATTTCCAGCAAAAATATCTGTTTAAACTGATATTTATAAAGGAGTTGCTACATTGTCCGAACTTGCTCCTCTTATCGAAGACCTTGCTTTTATCCTTGTACTTGCCGGTATCGTTACCATTTTCTGCAAAAAATTCAATCAGCCTTTGGTTTTAGGCTATATTTTGGCAGGCTTCTTTGCCAGCCCGCATTTTAACCTGCTGCCGAATGTAGTCGATACAGCCAATATTACAGTCTGGTCGGACATCGGCGTTATTTTTATTTTGTTCAACCTGGGACTTGATTTCAATTTTGCCAAAATCAAAAGTATCGGCGGCACAGCGCTGATCGCCGCTGTCACAGAACTGACAGGCATCACGCTGCTTGGCTATGCCTGTGCCAGACTGCTTGGCTGGCAGCCTATTGACAGTTTCTTTGCCGGAGCTATGCTTACCATGTCTTCTACAGCAGTCGTCAGTAAAACCTTTGAAGAGCTGGGACTCTTGAAAGAACGCTTCACGCAATTTACCTTCGGTATCCTGGTATTGGAAGATATTTCCGGTATCATTATGATGGTCATGCTCTCAACCATCGCCGCGGCAGGCGCTGCCATTTCCGGTACAGAAATGCTCGGCAGTATCGGCGAACTGGCCTTTTTTCTCATTATCTGCTTTGTCTGCGGTATTTTCTTCCTGCCTACCTTCTTCCGCAAAGTCAGCCGCTATCTGACTTCCGAAACACTGCTCATTTTCTCGCTGGGCCTTTGCCTGAGCATGGTAGTCCTGGCAACTAAAATGGGTTTTTCGTCGGCATTAGGCGCATTCCTTATGGGTTCACTGCTTTCCGGTACGGCTTTTACAGAAACCACAAAAAAACTTTTGACGCCGGTCAAAGATCTTTTTTCCGGGATCTTTTTCGTTTCTGTCGGAATGATGGTAGACCCCGCTCTGATCATTAAATATGCGCTGCCGATCGCTGTACTTACAGCAGCTTTGATCATCGGCAAAATTATTTTTTCATCACTGGGCGTCCTTCTGGCAGGCAAAGACCTACAGACAGCGCTGCGCTGCGGCTTCAGTTTGACGCAGCTGGGTGAAATAACCTTTATCGTAGCCTCTATCGGCGCTGCTCTCAAAGTCACCAGCGATTTTTTATATCCTGTTTTCGTAGCTGTTTCAGTTATCAGTATTTTTCTTACGCCTTCAATCCTGCGCCACGCCGATAAAATATCCGGCTGGCTTCTGCGTAATCTTCCCGCAAGACTGCTGCGGCTTTTACCTCAGCCTGATGAAGCTCCCGCCAGCGACGAGCAGCGCAGTGCCTGGAAAGAACTGCTGCAGAGTTACTTTACCCGCCTCACAGTTTTCTGTGTAATTCTCAGCTTCCTTGCCTATCTGGGACAAAGTAAGCTGCTTCCATATTGCCACAGGCTTTTTGACGGCTATACAGCTGATATTATTGCCGCAGTTATCCTGCTGTTGTGTATGGGGCCATTTTTAATGGCGGTCATGTTCCAGAGGGTTGCACATACAGACCTTATAGCAAGTCTGTGGTTCCAAAAACCCGCTAATCATCTGCCCATTTTTCTTCTGCTTTTTATTAAGATCGCTGTTGGTTTGTTTTTTATCCTGTCCGTATTTACAAGTATACTGGGTTTCAGCAAATTTATCGCGTTTGCTGCAGCCTGCATTCTGGCAAAATTCATCTATTCCTCAGAGTATTTCGTGGAACGCTATTTACAGATCGAGGCTCAGTTTATGATTAACCTGAATGCCAAAACTCTGGCAGCACAGAAAAAACACGCCGCCAACCATCCTGCCTGGCTCGATGAACAGCTGCATGTCAAACGCTACCGTGTAGCAGCGACTTCACTCTGCGGCGGTAAAAGCCTCAAAGAACTTAATCTGCATCGCCGTTATAATGTTTTCGTGCTTGAAATCCAAAACGGCAGCCAGATCCTGCCTATCCCCAGCGGCAGTGCCGCTATCTATGCCGGCTCTCAGCTGCTTTTAACAGGTACGCCCAGACAGCTGCAGAATTTTGAACTGGCAATCCAATCCTATGATATGCAGATTCTGCCGCTGGCTACTGATAACCAGCAGACACTGCACCAGTTTTTAGCTGATCCAAAGCATGGCAGCACATCCTACTTCTGTTACGCGATGCCGATCGACAGGCATTCGCCGCTCTGCGGCTCCACTCTCAAAAAAAGTTCTTACCTCGGCAAGGTCAATTGTCTGGCTTTAGGTTTGGAACGTGGTAATTATACGCATCTCAATCCTGATGCCTCCTTTGTCTTTCAAAAAGGCGACATCCTATGGATCATTGGTACTCAGGAAATGATGAACCAGCTTTTTATCAGCGAAACCATTTAAAAAGACAGCAGAGAAAATTCTCTGCTGTCTTTTACTGTTTTTTCTGCGCTTTATCTTCATACATCTTCATATCGACACGTTCCAAAAACTCTTCCAGGGTTTCTTGTCCGTCATAAGCCGCCACGCCGCAGCTGATTGCTATACTGTACTCACTGTGCCCCTTTTTAAAACGGTGACCTGTAATCGTTTCCGACATTTCCAGGCAAAGCCTTTCCACATAGTCTTTATCACTGAAAGGGCAGGCCAGTAAAAACTCATCGCCGCCGATCCTGGCTGCCCAGCCGCTGCACTGCTCATTAAGCGCATTTATTTTGTCAACTACATAAAGAATGACCTCATCGCCGCATAAATGCCCAAACCTGTCATTGACACTTTTAAAATGGTCGATATCGATCAGCGCCAGCGTCAGCTTTAACTGTTCTTTCTGAACAGCAAACATTTCCTGCAGCAGATTGTTCGCATGGCCTTTACTGTAAAGGCCCGTAAAACTGTCACGGGCCGCAAGTTCACTGTAACTGCTGATCAGTTCCCGCAGCTCACTGCTGTCTTCGCTGGTAGCATCATAAACGCTGAAAGAATTTGTCACATCGCGTCCCAGCTCCAGCACATATTCTTTACCATCTTGCTCCCAGGGCGTACTAAGAATCAAAATACTTTTATCTCCCAGATATTCCATTTTCATGATTTGCTTTTTCTGCTGGACAGCCCTTTCGGATGAACAATTCGGACAGGGCTTACTGCGATTCCACAGCTCATAACATTTGCGGCAGGGCTCACACATCTTGCCGTCATTATAATCGTGGACTAAGTGTGTCCTCATATCCACGAAGCGGTAAACATCAAATAATTTATCTATAGTTAAATTCCCTGCAAGCTCCTGATCGATTGCATCTATCGGATATATATTTTCTTCCAGTTCTATACTATCCATACCCTTTAAAGCCATTCAATTCTCACTTTCATATTTTTTATTAATTACTTATTGTTTTACAATTATAACAAATATAAATTGCCTTGGCAACGATTACTCGCTGCATTTGTACATATGCTATAATAAACATATATCATTAATTAGAGGTCACATATTATGGATATAAAACAATTGATACACACACTGCAGCACACACACCAGCTGCAGCCGGAACAAATGCAGACCTTGCTCACAGCCGCTTTCAGCGACGCTGTCATCCGTGCAGAACTGGCTCAGGCTGCACAGCAAACTGCTCAGGCTGTTTTCGGCAATAAAATCTATATTCGCGGGCTGATCGAATTCACCAATTACTGCAGAAATGACTGTTATTACTGCGGAATACGACGCAGCAACACAGAAGCTGTTCGTTACCGCCTGACCGAAGAACAAATCCTTTCCTGCTGTGAGCAGGGTTACGCCTTGGGCTTTAGGACCTTTGTTCTGCAGGGTGGCGAAGATCTTATCTACAGCGACACAGATCTGGCAGCTATCATCAGCGCCATAAAACAGGCTTATCCTGACTGTGCCGTTACACTTTCCATCGGCGAACGCAGACGTGAAGCCTATCAGCTTTGGAAAAAAGCAGGCGCAGACCGTTATCTGCTGCGCCACGAAACAGCAGATAACGAACATTATGCACGACTGCACCCGGCAGAACTCAAAGTGAGTAACCGCAAACGCTGCCTGCGCGATCTCAAAGAACTGGGTTATCAGGTCGGCACTGGCTTTATGGTAGGCTCGCCCTGGCAAACAATGGCTAATCTGCTCGAAGACCTGGCCTTTATCCGTGAACTGCAGCCGCAGATGATTGGTATCGGTCCCTTCATTCCCCACCATGCTACACCCTTTAAAAATTATCCCGCAGGAACGCTGGAACAGACCTTAACACTGCTGTCCGTCCTGCGCCTGATGTTTCCCAAGGTATTACTGCCTGCGACAACGGCTCTCGGCACCATCGTTCCCAACGGACGTGAGCTTGGTATTTTAGCAGGTGCCAATGTTGTAATGCCCAATCTTTCCCCGGCAGATGTCCGCCAAAATTATCTTCTTTATGATAATAAACTCTGTAGCGGAGCAGAAGCCGCCGAAACCAAGAATGACCTCGCCGCACGGCTGCATTCTATCGGCTATGAAATAGCCGAAGGCCGCGGTGATTATAAGGAGTCCTGAAAATGCTAGCAAAAGATCAAGTCATAAATACCTACCGTGCGCTCAATAACTGGCGCAGCTTCCGTCTGAAGCTGTTTATTGAAGGTATCATAATCGGTATCCTTTCAGGGCTGATCATCAGCTTTTTCCGCTGGTCCCTGCATCTGGTAGAAACTAACCGTGAACATATTTACACCTTTCTTAAAAACACAGACTGGTATTGGACCGCTTTTTGGTTCATCGCTTTAGCTGTAATAGCCTTCACTTTAGACAGACTGACAAAATATGAACCTCTGGCTGCCGGCAGCGGTATCCCTCAGGTCAAAGGCGCTATTTTAGGCTTCATTAAAATGCGCTGGCTGCGAATCCTCTGGGTCAAACTGCTCGCAGGTATCATCGGCATCGGAGCCGGTCTTTCCCTGGGGCGGGAAGGTCCTTCGATCCAGCTTGGCGCCGTAACCGCCCAGGGACTCAGCCGCCTGCTGAAACGTACCCGGCTCGAAGAACGTTACCTGCTTACAAGCGGTGCCAGTGCCGGCTTGGCGGCAGCCTTCAACGCTCCGTTAGCGGGCGTTATTTTTGCTTTAGAAGAACTGCACCGCAATTTTTCCGTAGTCGTCCTGCTGCCAGCCATGGCTGCCGCAATGACTGCAACGGTTATTTCACGTTTCTTCTTTGGTAACGACACTATTTTTGATTTTTTCGGTCTGCCTTTCCTGCCGCTGGAATATTACGGCTATGTGGCCCTTTTAAGCCTAGTCGTAGGTTTGGCAGGCGTAGTTTTTAACGCCGGACTTTTAAATATTCCCCGTTTCTACAAACTTTTCCCTACTCCGTTCAGCAAAATAGTCTTCGCATTATTCTGCGCCGGTATTTTAGGCTTTGTTTATCCGCAGGTGCTGGGCGGCGGCAACGAATTGATCAACAATATTGCCAAAACACCTTACACTCTGCAGGCTTTACTGTTGCTGCTGGCAGGTAAATTCATCTTTACAATGCTCAGCTACGGCAGCGGCGTCCCCGGCGGCTTCTTTCTGCCTATGCTTGTCATCGGAGCTCTCACAGGAAGCGTCATCAGCAATATCATGATCGCTTTAGGGCTTCTTGACCCTTTCTTTTACTCCAATATCATCGTCATCTCTATGGCGGCTTTCTTTTCCGCCTCGGTACGGGCTCCAATCACCGGTATCATCCTTATTATGGAAATGACCGGCTCCTTCCAGCATATGCTGGTTTTGTCCATTGCCTCAATCGTGGCCTTTATTGCCGCCGAGCTGTGCCGCAGCAAACCGATCTATGAAGAACTGCTGGCACGCAGTCTGCAGTCAGCCAATAAAAATGACGGCAGTCACTGTGAAAGACAGCGGAACGTCATTGAACTGGCAGTCTGCAGCGGCAGTCCTATCGACGGACGTCTGATCAAAGAAATCAACTGGCCTGAGCATACACTGCTCGTGGACGTCAAGCGCGGCGAAAGCGACCTGATACCTATAGGTGACACAAGATTGCGGGCAGGCGACTTCCTTTATGTCCTCACCGACGATACATTAGCCAAAGATCTTCGTAAAATGGCCGAGGGTGAGTAATCTTATTCTTTTATATTGCGAAATTTTACTGATAACTTATCAGTTTTCCCTTGTCAAATAGTTGTTTTTTAGATATAATGTAAAGCACATTCTGTTTCTTATCAGGATGGCAAACTTGCACTTATCTATAATTTGAGGAGGGGTTCCCACATGGACAAAGTTAAGGAAACCTTAAATAAGGTTCCGCTCTCCGGATATATTGTTTTGGTTATCGCCATTGCAATTTTCTCCGGTCTGTTTGCAAATGCCGGTCATGGTCTGAATATTTTCGACTTTGACACATTAAACGGTAAATTCGGTACAATGAAAAGCGCTAAAGCAACATTCTCAGGTCAAGGCGGCAGCGGTGCACGCGACGGCTTCCTGTTTGCTTTCGGTTTGGCTCCCGGCGTTATGCTGGCAATGGGCCTCATTGAAGTAGTTGAGCATTACGGCGGTCTTAAAGCAGCTCAAAAGCTGATGACTCCGATTCTGCGTCCGATCCTTGGTATTCCGGGTATCTGCGGTATCGCGCTCGTTTCTTCACTGCAAAGCACTGACGCCGGCGCAGGTATGACCAGACAATTACATTTGGAAAAACAGATCACTGATAATGAACTTTTGATTTTCAGTGCCTTCCAGTTTACAGCAGGCGGCCTGATCACTAATTATCTTTCTTCCGGTTCCGCACTGTTTGGATTCTTGACAGTACCTATTTCCATACCTCTGGCAGTACTGTTTGTTATGAAAATTTTCGGCGCTAATATGATGCGCGCCTATGTAAAAATATTCTGCAAGGAGGCCGCATAAGCATGAGTGAAGAAAAAATCAACCACGCTCCCGAAGACGCTGCAGCTGCGGCAGAGGCGGAACTTAACGCAAAATTAGCAAAACCTTCCTTAATGGATATCTTCGTTCGCGGTGCCCGCAAAGGCTGGAACATCGCTATTGATAATATTATCCCTAACGTTTTGATGGCTTATGTCTGCATCAAAATCTTAAACGTTACCGGACTCCTGACTCTGGCAGGCAAATTCTTCGCTCCTGTTATGGCCATCTGGGGTCTTCCCGGCGAAGCAATCATGGTACTGTTCAGTGCGCTCATGTCCATGGGCGGCGCTGTTGGTGTCTGCATGGCGCTTTATAACGACGGCGGCATCGATGAACGCTCGATTACCATCGTTATCCCCGCTATCTACCTCTTGGGTTCCAAGATCCAATATCTAGGCCGTTTGCTGGGTACTGCCGGCGTTCCTTCCAGACATTATCCGATCCTGCTCAGCATTTCTTTCCTGAATGCCGGTATCGCCATGTTCATCATGAAAATTTTGACCATGTAAAGCAGTCGTCAGTTTATTCTGAAATTAAACTCCATTCCAGTTATACTGGAATGGAGTTTTTTATTTAGAAACAACTATTTTCGCAATAAAGAAATCTCTTTTCCGTTGTAAATACAACTTACTTTAAACTGTAATTATAATATCATAAACATGGAAGAAGTATTTGTCTGCTCTGCCGTTATGGCAGCAACCACAATAACGGAGAAGGAAATCTCCATAATTATAAGGAGTGATATTATGGAACCGAAAATGTTTTGTTTTCAATGTCAGGAAACAGCCGGCAATAAAGGCTGTATGTTTGGAGGTGTCTGCGGTAAAAAACCTGAAACCGCCAATCTGCAGGACCTGCTGACTTATGTGACCAAGGGACTTTCCGAAATAACAACCCGCCTGCGCTCTGAAGGCAAAGAAATCCCAGCAGCCATCGACCGGCTGATCACTACTAACCTGTTCATGACCATCACTAACGCTAATTTTGACGATGACCGTTTTATCGACAGAATCAATGAAACTCTATCCAGCCGTGACGAACTGTTTGAACAGCTCCATGACGATACAGGACTGAGCGATGCCGCTTCTTGGCAATATCGTACCGCAGAAGAAAGGACCTTAAAAGCTGACAAGGTGGGAGTACTGGACACCGGGAATGAAGACTTACGCAGTCTGCGTGAGCTGACCCTCTACGGCTTAAAGGGTATGGCTGCTTACAACAAACACTCTAACGTTCTGGGTTACGCCGATACAGCTATCGATGCCTTTTTGCAGAAAGCTTTAGCAAAAACCTTAGATGACAGTCTGAGTACCGATGACCTGACATCCCTTGTCCTGGAAACAGGCAGCTTCGGCGTCAAAGTTATGGCACTGCTTGATACTGCCAACACTTCGACCTATGGCAACCCTGAGATCACAAAAGTTGAGCTTGATGTCAGAAACAATCCCGCGATTCTTATTTCCGGGCACGACCTGCGTGATTTAGAAATGCTGCTGGAACAGACTGCTAATACAGGCATCGACGTTTATACCCATTCTGAAATGCTGCCGGCACATTATTATCCGGCTTTCAAGAAATATCCTCATTTTGCAGGCAACTACGGCAACGCCTGGTGGAAACAAAAAGAAGAATTCGAAGCCTTCAATGGTCCGATCCTTCTGACTACCAATTGTCTAGTGCCGCCCAAAGAGAGCTACAAAGATCGTATCTACACTACAGGCTCGGTAGGTTTTTCCGGCTGTAAACATATTGATGGAGAAATCGGGGAAATAAAAGATTTCTCTGCTATCATTGAATACGCTAAAAAGTGCCCTCCTCCCACACAGCTGGAAAGCGGCGAACTTGTAGGAGGGTTTGCACATCACCAGGTCCTCACTCTGGCAGATAAAGTCGTTGACGCAGTCAAAAGCGGAGCCATCAAAAAATTTGTTGTTATGGCAGGCTGTGACGGACGCAGCCCGGCACGTAATTACTATACAGATTTCGCGAAAGCTCTGCCACAGGATACTGTTATCCTGACTGCCGGCTGTGCCAAATATAAATATAATAAGCTGCCGCTCGGCGATATCGGCGGCATCCCCCGTGTTTTAGACGCAGGTCAATGCAACGACTCCTATTCGCTGGCGCTGATCGCACTCAAGCTGAAAGAAGTTTTTGGCTTGGATGATATCAACCAGCTGCCTATTGTTTACAATATCGCCTGGTATGAACAAAAGGCCGTTATCGTTCTTCTGGCACTGCTTTCCCTGGGCGTTAAAAATATTCATCTCGGCCCTACTCTGCCAGCCTTCCTGTCGCCAAATGTTGTCAATGTCTTGATCGAAAACTTTGGTATTGCCGGAATCACTGATGTAGATACTGACCTGGAAATATTTTTTGGTAAAAATTAAACCTGCATAAAAAAGACGAGTCCGTTAGGACTCGTCTTTTTGCTTATAATTCATCCAGTTCCATAATACAGCTGGCCAAAAGCAGCGCTCTTTCAGTTAATGTAGCTACCTCTATATACTCACTGTCGCTGTGAGCCCCGGCGCCGCAGGGTCCTACACCGCACAGAGTGGGTGCACCTGTCATGGCCGGCCAGGCCGCGTCAGAAGCCCCGCCAACATATTGCTGACCCGGTTTTGCCAACCCGAGCTTTTCAGCCTGACTTGCATAGTGTTCGTACAGCCGCTGCACTCCGGGTGTAGTTTCAAATGGCATAAATTTAATCACATTGCCAGTTACCGTAGTCTTAGTATGAGGAACATAATTCGTTTCTACAATCCGCTGCACATCGGCAATAGACTTTTCTGCTTCGACAATAGTTTTAAAGCGCACATCAACCTCGCCAACGGCCTTATCAGCAACAATATTAGCCATAGTACCGCCGCTGACAACACCAACATTATATGTAGTCCCAACAGCAAAATTATTGAGAGCATGGATAGCTACTGTTTTCTGTGCCAGTTCCAAAATCGCACTGGCGCCTTTTTCAGGTTCATTCCCCGCATGTGAAGCGATCCCCTCTACTACCAGCGTTGGCCTGGTAGTTCCCTTCCGGCCCGTAACGACGCTGCCGTCAACGCGTCCAAATTCCAGATTAAAAACAGCATCCTTCCCTGCGCCCGCTTTTTTGAACTGTGCCACCGCATCAGTAAAAGGATGTGACATTTCTTCATCACCGCACAGTAAAACGGTCATATCCGTCTCCTGCCAGCCATTCTCCAGCAAGGCCCTGATTACATATAAAGCCATAACCAGCCCGCCTTTCATATCCAGTACGCCTGGGCCGTAAGCCCGTCCGTTTTCAACCTTGAATGGGCGAACCGCCGCTGTACCTTGATTGAACACCGTATCCATATGCCCTGAAAACAGTACCTGCTTTTTACCGGGCTGCGCTTTCCTAGCAAGCAGCTGTACAGGAGCACCATCAGTTTCCAGATATTCTACAGTAAATCCCAGCACTTCTAAGAACGCTCCTATTCTCTGTGCCACCGCATTTATACCGGCCAAAGCATCTGCTCCTGAATCAATATTCACCAATTCTTCCAGTAATTGCAGCATCCCCTGCTCTGATCCTCTGATCTGATCTAAAATTTTCGTTTTCATCCAAACTCTCCTCTGCATAAATACAAGTATAATTCTTATATTATTCGCTTACTATGCTTTTTTTCCTGCTTTTTGCTCATAAAAAATCATATTTTCAGAAAATTTATAAATGAATTCTAAAATAAAAAACAGTATGAGATTTAATCCCATACTGTTTTTTTATGCTTAACCGCTTATTACTGCATTTCATCCAGATACATGATACACATCGCCAGGAGCTGCGCTCTTTCAGTCATCGACGGCACGAATAAATACTCATTATTACTATGAGCACCTACAGCCTGCGGACCCATCCCGCATAAAGTCGGCGCACCGACCATGGCCGTCCAGGCAGAATCAGCACTGCCGCCGACATATAAAGCTCCCGGGACTGGCAGCCCCAGCTTTTCAGCCTGTTTAGACAAATGACCATACAGCTTTTGCACGCCGTCAGTAGTTTCCAGCGGCATAAACTCGATCCTGTTTTCTGTTACAGTAGTTGTTGTATTGGCCACATAAGTTTTTGCCGCTATTGCTTCCACACTTTTTATTGCTTTTTCAGCTTCTTCAGCTGTTTTAAATCTGATATCGACACGTGCCTCTGCGTGATCGGCGACAATATTTGCCAGGCTCCCGCCATTAAAAACGCCTACGTTATAGGTAGTTCCGACTTCTAAATCAGTTAACGCATGTAAAGCAATAGTTTTATGGCAAAGTTCTAAAACAGCGCTGGCGCCTTTTTCAGGTTCGTTTCCGGCATGGGCAGCGATACCTTTTACAGTCAGCACCGGGCGAATAACGCCTTTACGCCCGATAACTACACTGCCGTCTGCGCGTCCTGGTTCCATATTGAAAACAGCATCTTTGCCCAGACCTTCTTTTTTAAACCATTCTACAGCATCTGTCAATGGGTGCGCCGGTTCTTCATCTCCGCAGAAGAAAAGCGTCAGGTCAGTATCATCCCAGCCATTATCCAGCAATGCCTTAACTGTATAAAGTGAAATCGCTATCCCTGCCTTCATATCCATAACACCGGGACCATAAGCCTTGCCATCTTCGATCCTGAACGGTCTGGCAGCCGCCGTCCCCTTAGGAAAAACCGTATCCATATGTCCCATCAGCATAACTTTTTTCTTGCCCGGACGCGGACGTTTAGCAAGTACATGTGTAGGCGCATTCGGTGTTTCGATATACTGCACCTCAAACCCATACGGCGTTAAAAAGTCGCCTATGATATGAGCAACCTCATCGATCCCCTCCAAAGCATCATAGCCTGAATCGATATTAACGATCTGCGCCAAAGTATCCAGCATGGCAGTTTCTGATTTTTTGATCTGTTCTAAAATTTTATTTTCCATTTTTCTGCTCCTGTTTTCAATAATATCTTTATCTTATTCGCTCTTCTTCCGCTTTTTCCTGCCAATAGCAATACTTATAAAATACAGCGCAGCGGCTGAGGTTTCCCTGTCAGTGATTTCGCACCGCCTGCCGTTACCAGATACGTATTCTCTGTACCGACCATACCGATTCCCGGTAAAGCTATCTTAGGCTCGACAGCAAAAACCATACCCGCCTCCAGTTTCCCTTTGAAACCGTTTGCCAGCGCAGGAGATTCGTCCATCACCAACCCGATACTGTGTCCTAAAAATTTGCCGCCGTTCATAAACCCGTTTTCATACTGTGGATCAAACTGTTCCATTACCTGCCGGTAGATATTTTCGATCACCATGCCCGGCTGCAGCAGCGATGCTGTCAGTTCTTCCAGAAAAACACAGTGCTCATAAGCAGCCCTGATTTTATCACTGAAAGGATCCTGATCTAAATCTCCATAATAATACACCACTGTTTTATCAGTATGATAACCATCCACACCGCAGGGTATATCCAGATATACTAAACGCCCAGCCTGCAGCTTACGAAAAGCAGAGCCGATCGACTGTACAGCGACACAAGTGCCGCCTGTACCACCGGGGCCGTCAAAAGCTGTTTTAACCAGACCGCTTTTGCCAAAAGAAGCCAGACCCACAACATCCTCACCTAAAGGCAAATTAAAACGCGCTACCCCGTGCGAACCTCGACGCAGCATTTCTGCATACAGGTTGACTGCCAGTTCTGCCTCGCTCACACCTTGGACAATAAACCGCGGCGCCAGTTCATCTAAAACATTGCGATGAATAGAACCTGATTTTCTCATCAGTGCCAGTTCATAAGGGCTTTTTATCAGTCGCAGCTCACTTATCACACTGTCCATCCCTGCCTCAGAGGCAAAAGGCAGATATTTATACAACAGCTGCTGCCATTCCAGCGTCGCTGTTTTATTTTCCAAGTATACCTTAGCAGGCAGCGGCTGATAAAACTCAGCCAAAGTACGAAAACTTTTCATCGGACGGATATCCTGCAGCAACGATTCATTGCAGGCACGTTCATAACTGCTCCTGACCCATAAAATCTCGTCCTGCGGCCTGATTACCAGTACACCGTCCTGCATTGTACCGGCAAAATAATACATATTGACTTTATGGTTGACGATGGCTATTTCCCAGCCGGGAAATTCTCTGTCCATAACGGCTCTGAATTTATTCAGGCGTGCCTGCAGCTCATCAGCAGGTACGCGCCGCAGCTGCTCTGTCATCATGATCTCATGCTCTAAAATAGTCATTGTTTCACTCCTTTAAAAAAGTATTTTCTATTATCTTACCATAAATAATGAAACAGGGCCGATATTAAATATCAGCCCTGTTTCCCCTCATTCAGCCTATATATTTTTAAATAATCCTGTAAAATCAAAAGTAGCAAAGTAATCTGCCGGAGTCTCCGCACGGCGAATCAATTCCGTACTGCCGTCCTCCTTCAGCAGCACTTCCGCACTGCGCAGTTTACCATTATAATTGTAGCCCATGGCAAAACCATGTGCTCCCGCATCATGAATAAAGAGCAGATCACCGATATTGATTTCCGGCAGCATCCTGTCGATAGCAAATTTGTCGTTATTCTCGCACAAACCGCCGGTAATATCATATTTATGATCGCAGGGCGCATCCTCCTTACCCATTACGGTAATGTGATGATAGGACCCGTACATGGCTGGACGCATCAGATTAGCAGCGCAGGCATCCAGTCCGATATACTCTTTATAGGTATGTTTAACGTGGATGGCTTTAGCAACAAGCGCCCCATAGGGAGCCAGCATATAACGGCCCATCTCTGTAAAAATTTTTACGTCTCCCATTCCTGCAGGCACCAGGATATCCTCAAAAGCCTGACGTACGCCTTCGCCGATAACCATAATATCATTGCCCTCCTGATCGGGACGATAAGGAATACCGACACCGCCGGACAGATTGATGAACTCAATATGCGCTCCTGTCTCTTCCTTCAATTCCACAGCGACCTGGAACAATATCCGTGCCAGTTCCGGATAATAATCATTAGTCACAGTATTGCTGGCCAGAAAAGCGTGCATTCCAAAATGTTTAACACCCTTGCTTAAAAGAATTTTATAAGCTTCTGTCATCTGCTCTCTGGTCATACCATATTTGGCGTCACCGGGATTATCCATAATATTGTTGGCAATGGCAAAATGCCCGCCTGGATTGTAACGGCAGCTGACCGTATCCGGGATATCAGCAACTTTTTCCAGAAAGTCGATATGAGTGATATCATCCAGATTGATAGTGACATTCAATTGCCTTGCCAGCTGAAAATCTTCTGCCGGCGTTGCATTGGACGAAAACATAATTTCATCGCCTTTAAAACCAACGGCATCGGCCATCTGCAGTTCTGTATACGAAGAACAATCCGCACCGCAGCCTTCCTCATGCAATATTTTCAATATTGCCGGGTTAGGGGTAGCTTTAACGGCAAAATATTCTTTAAAGCCCTGATTCCAGGCAAACGCCTTATTCACACGACGCGCAGTTTCACGAATAGCCGCTTCATCATATAAATAAAACGGCGTTGCATACTGTGCGGCGATCTCATCTAATTTTTCTTTACTTACAAAGGGTTTTTTACTCATTCTTTCTCACCTTTCTCTGCTTCAGGAATCAATTCTATCAATTTTATTTCATTTTTCAAAGCATCCTTAAATAAATCTACCAGATTCTGTTTGCTGGAATATAAACAGGTTGAATTACTGCCATCAGCCAGATCTCCTGTCAAAACCTCCTGTGAATCGGCGATCAGACGGATCTGGCTATTGGGTTTATGCGCATAATAAATAATCGCACCCTCCAAAACAAAAGGCCTGCCGGTGATAATGACCACCTTTAATCCCCGGCCTACCGCCTCAGTCAATTCACCACGTAAAGCTTCAATAGCCGAATCTGTTGCCGAAACATAAATACGGGCTTTAGCCTTAACAATCGTATTTTTGAGCTTATTGATGATTTCGGTCGCTCCCTTGATCGTAATATAACCATCAACGCTTTGTGACGTACTGGGAAGCTCACGCAGTAATTCTTCTTTCAGTTCCTGCAGTCTTCTTACCCTGTTTTCGCAAAACTCATCCAAGGGCACCGGCGTATATCTTGTAGCCTTATCCTCAAGCACATAAGCAGCGCCTTTTTCTACCAGACCTGCCAACGCCGTATAAGTATTAGATCTGGAAATACCTGTCAGCTTTGTCGCTTCATAGCCGGTCAGCCGTCCTTCTGCCAGCAGTGTCAAATACAGCGTAGCTTCCTGTCTGGTCAGATTAAAATAAGTAAGTTTTTCAATAATATCCATATTTCACCTTCATTGTTCCTACATAAGAACACTATAAGTGATTTTTCTAAGTTTGTCAAGGCTAACTTATATTTTTCATATATTTATGAAAAACAACAAAATTCGTCAGCTATCAAAATCGTAGTTATCGCTTCAATATTTTACGATAAATTGATAAATTCAGCAGAAAATTATTTTTATAATTAAAATTTATTATCTTGTATTTTAAATTCAAATATTATAAGATTATATAAATAGTATTTATAATTCAAATTATTCTAATTTTTTAAATCTTTTTCGGAGTTGATTCCCCCATGAAAAATTTAGGCAAAATAAGCGTTATCGTTTTATTTTTGTTATCGATATTCGTAGGCAGCTTTACTGTTTACTCAATCAGCAAAGTACAATCCTACGGAACACTCATCAATTACCTGGGCATCGTTCGAGGCGCAACCCAGCGGCTCGTCAAGCTTGAGCTGCAGCAGCAGCCTCACGATGAGCTTATAGCTTATATCGACGATATCATTTATGACCTTAAAAACGCCGACGGTAAATACGGTTTGGAAAAAATTCCCAATGTTGATTATCAGCAGCAGTTTTCCGCCCTCAATACACTATGGCATCGGGTAAAAAGCAATATTTACGCCGTGCGCCAAAACCCTGCCAATTCACCACTGCTGCTGCAGTCCAGCGAAGTACATTTTGATATCGCCAATAATACTGTTTTCACTGCTGATAACTATACTACTTCCAAAAGTCACCAGCTGACACTTCTTTCTGCTTTAATGCTGGCAGGCATCATTATCATGTGGATCGCCTTATTTATGGTGTACCTGCGTAAATTATATTCACTGGAAAGCAGCAACAAAACACTTTATGATATAACGACAAAAGACCCGCTTACCGGTGCTTATAATTTTGAAACATTTAAGAAAAAAGCTCAGAAACTACTCACACAAACGACTAAAAAATATTCGCTGAGCTATGTTGATTTTGCTGATTTTAAATATATCAACGATGTTTTCGGGTATAAATACGGCGATGAGATCCTTATCAATTATGCCGCTACCATTAGTAACGAACTGCGTACAGGAGAAGTGCTGGGTCGTGTTTCCGCCGATAATTTCGTTATTCTGCGTTACTATAATGAGAAAAACGACATTATGGTCCGACAGCAGCAGGTCGATATCAAAATAACAGAATTCATGCATGATATGTACGGTGGTCAGGCAGTTTCTGTCCAATGCGGTATCTGCTATCTGGAGGACCTTGCAGAGGATCTGCAGATAGAAGGTATTTTAGACCGTGCAAATTATGCGCGTAAAACTGTAAAAACAGGACTTAACAGAAAATATGCTGTTTATGATGAAAGTATCCGTAAACAGCTGCGTTATGAAAAATCCATCGAAAACCGCATGCTGAAATCACTGGAAAATGAAGAATTCCTCGTTTACTTTCAGCCCAAGGTCGACTTGCAGACAGGTCTGGCAACACAGGCCGAAGCGCTGGTACGCTGGCAGACAGATGAAGGACTGATCATTCCGCCTGATAAATTCATTCCCATCTTTGAAAAGAAATATCTTATCTCATCACTTGACCAGTATGTATTTAAAAAGGTATGCGCTTTTATCAGACGGCGCCTCGATGCTGGCCTTCCTGTAAATACAATCTCCGTCAATGTTTCCCGACTGCAATTTTACAATTCAGATTTTGTAAAAACATATGAAGATATCAAAAACAAATTCCGTATCCCTGATCACCTTTTAGAAATAGAAATTACAGAATCAATCGCCTTTGATAATGTGACCTTTCTCGAAAAAACAGTCAGTGAACTGAAAAGTAAAGGTTTTTTGATTTCTATTGATGATTTCGGTACCGGGTTCTCTTCTTTAAGCCTTTTGAAAAATATTCCTATTGATGTGCTCAAAATCGATCAAAGCTTTTTCAGAGAAAGTATCCACAAAGAAAAAGACAACATCGTTATTAAAGGTATTATCGATCTCGTCAATAAATTAAGCATCCGAACTGTCGCCGAAGGTATCGAAACTGCCGAACAGGTAGCCTTCCTTAAATCTGTCAACTGCAATATGATCCAGGGGTATTTTTTCTACAGACCGCTGCCTGAGGATAAATTTGAGGCAATATTGAACAAAGAATACGCAGTCAAAGAAACAGCTCCTGCAGCTGACTCAAAAGTTTTAGCTGCGGAAAACTGGACTCTGCAAAATAATTAACTATCTGTTTTCTTATATAAAAATAGCCTGTGCATTTAAATGCACAGGCTATTTTGCGTAAACAAAGCCAAAACATATTTTTATAACGACAGCAGCTGCGCCTTTAATAACGCTTTCTAAAAATACGATGCAGCGTAATACAAAAAAATAACCAGGTCGCTCCAGCTGCATAACCGGCTAAAATATCCGTCGGATAATGCACCCCCAGATAAACACGGCTCAGGCCGATAAGCAGGATATAAATGCCGGCTGCCGCCATCAATCCCCAGCGCAGCGGTTTACTTCGCAAGCCTAATCCTGCAAAATATGCCAGGATGCCATAAAAACAAATCGCTCCCATAGCGTGACCGCTGGGAAAACTGTAACCACTTTCAGCAATCACAGGGAAAATATCTGGCCTTACACGTTCAAAAATGCGTTTCAGTACCTGATTTAAAATACCACCACCGCATAAACAGACTAGATAAAGATACAGCCTGTCTTTTTGCCTGCTGTATAAATACCAGCAGCAGACAAGCGCACTTGCCAGAAGATAAAAAGTACTGGACCCGCTTGCCGTAACGAGCATTACCTCTGCTGTCAGCGGCGGCGTAACAAACTGCTGTACATAAGCAATAAACTGCAGCTCCAGCTGTTGCAATGCCGGCTTAATAAAAGTATGCTCAGCTATTTCTACCAGCACTTCCATCAGCACGATACTGATAACCAAAGTAACCAGCAAATACAAATAAGGGCGCCGTAAAGCCATACGTACAATGGCGTCCCGCAGATTACTCATTGCTGCCTCACTTTCCTAACCGTTCAGTTATATATATTTCAGACTTCAGCTAAAGTCTTTAAAGTTTTTTCCAGTACTTTTACTGCCTGAGTAACAGACTGAAAATCACTGCTCTCTTCTTTGGAATGGCTGACACCATTTATACTTGGTACAAAAATCATTCCTGTAGGTACGCCGCTTGCTGCAAAAATCTGTGCGTCATGTCCTGCCCAGCTGGGCATGGCCTGAAAACTGACACCGCACCCAGCCGCAGACTGCTCAATAACTTTCCTGACTGACTCTGACAACGGTACAGCAGCCACATGAAAATCATTCTCCTTTGTAATCACGATACCGCTTTTACTTGCCGTCCGCTCTAGTAAACTCATGATCTTTGCACGAACCTCTGCTAAAACCCTATCGTCAGCAGCCCTTGTTTCAATAGCAAGCTGCACTTTTCCAGGCACGATGTTCACAGCATTGGGAGTGACATTCAACTGACCCACGGTAGCTACAAACCTGTCATCAGCTTCAGCAAGCTCCTTAACTCCTAAAATGACTTCCGCTGCAGCAGCCAAAGCATCTCTGCGGCGCCTCATGCTAGTAGTCCCGGCATGGTTAGCTTCTCCATGTAAAGTCAGGAATAATCTATCGTAGCCTACAATAGCAGTCACCGCTCCGCAGGTCAGGCCACGTTCCTCCAAATCAGCGCCCTGTTCGATATGCAGTTCTACAAAAGCCGCCAGATCCTGAAACCCTACTGCGGCATCCTGCAACGCGCTATGCGGCAGTCCGGCTGCCTGCAGACATTCGGCCAGGGAGCCGCCTGTCAAATGCACGATAGACTCCGGCTGCTGTTTTTTAAATTCGCCGCCGCGTACACGTACGCCAAAACAAGCCATACCAAAAGCCGTGCATTCTTCTTCGATCGTCGCAATTACCCGTACTGTTCGTTTCGGGCGATAGCCCTCTTCCTGCCAGCTGCGCACACATTCCAGTGCTGCGACGATACCCAAAGCTCCGTCAAAATTTCCGCCTGCCGGTACGGTATCGAGGTGTGAACCGCTCATGACGGCAGTCAGTTCAGGATTTCGTCCCACATAAGTCCCAATCAGATTCCCAATCGGGTCTACCTCTGCCAGCATGCCCGACTCCAGCATTTCCCGCTGCAAAAAAGCCTGCGCCGCCAAATACTCTGCCGTATAGGAAAGACGCGTCGTCCCACCCTGCGGTAATGTTCCGTAAGCAGCCAAAGCAGCTATAGTTTTCTTAATCCGCTCATATTGTACCGCCATAAAAATCTCTCACTTTAAAAATAGTCAGCCAGCTCTGAAGCGTGATTCAAAATAATATCAGGCTTGATGCTGCCATGCTCCACGTCAGCTAAAGTTGCCTCGCCGGTCAGAACCAGTATTGATAAAACACCGTTATTGAGCCCAAAAGCAATATCTGTCGATAAACGGTCGCCAACCATGGCAATTTCTTCCCGTTTATAGCCTGTCCTGGCTGTAATAACATCGATCATATAGTGATAGGGCTTGCCTAAAATCTGCTGCGGGGCCTTCCCTGTAGCAGTTTTAATCAGCTCGATCATGGCCCCGCAATCGGGAATAAATTCTCCGCCTTCGATCGGGCAGCGTACATCCGGGTGCGTTGCTACATAAGGCACGCCCCTGTCGATAAGTCTGCAGGCAATAGTCAGTGTTTCGTAATTCAAAGACATATCAAACCCAACCACAACGAAATCAGTACCTTCTTCCAGTGTCGTCGTTATGGTAAAGCCTGCCTCACGAATAGTTTTCTTCAGCTGTTCCGTCCCTAAAACAAATAATCTGGCCGCCGGCCGAAGCTGCTGCATATAATAAACAAAAGCATCCGAGGATATCAAAACATTATCACGAGTTACCTGTATCCCCATCCGCCCCATTTTTTCCACATAATGCTCGTGTCCTTTGGAGGAATTATTAGTTACCAGATAAAAATCACGTTCTGCGGCACGTAATTTCTGAAAAAATACATCCATCCCCGAGATTAATGTATTGCCTAAATTAATCGTACCATCCATATCAAACAAAAAACACTTGATATTTTTAAGTTTTGCACATTGTTTTTGATCAGTCATGCCAAGCTCCTATAATTCATAATCATATGTTTATTATATAGTATTTTACTGTTGAGGTAAAATTTTTCCCGCTTTATTTAGACTTTATTTTTTAAAGTTACTTGTTTTTTTATTCTTTTAGTGTTAAACTAAAATAAGAACAGTAAAGGAGCGTGTTTAACTTATGAAAAAATATGACGCATTGATCATCGGCTTTGGCAAAGGTGGAAAAACACTGGCAGCTGCCCTCGGCAAAAAAGGAATCAAAACAGCTGTTATTGAAAAATCTCCGCTGATGTACGGCGGTACCTGCATAAACATCGGCTGTATTCCTACAAAAAAACTCATCCATACTGCAGCTGACGCTAAAAAAATCAGCAGGCAGATTATTCTGAAAAAAATAATTTTTATGCTGCTGCCATTCGTGAAAAAAATACTTTAACTGCGCTTTTGCGTCAGAAAAACTATGATAATGTCGCTGCAGCTGCAGATATTTATACCGGTGCCGCCCGTTTTCAGACTGACCATACGGTAGAAGTCCAGTTGCCGGACGGAAAAATATCTTTATACGGCGAAAAAATTTTTATAAATACCGGTTCTGAACCCGTCATTCCTCCGATCACAGGCTTACAGCTGAGCAAGCGTGTTTATACCAGTACTACTTTAATGGAACTCAGCACCCTGCCACAAAGACTGGTTATCATCGGCGGTGGCTATATCGGTCTGGAATTTGCCGCCATGTATGCTAATTATGGCTCCATGGTCACTGTTCTGGAATACGGCAATACCTTCATCCCGCGTGAAGACCGCGATATTGCCAATGTTATCCAAACACGTTTGGAAGAGCTGGGCGTTCGCTTTATCTTTAATGCACAGGTCGATGAAATAACCGACGAAAACGAATTGACTACTGTCAGCTATCTTGAGCGCAGCAGCGGTATGTCCGTTAAAATTCCAGCTGACGCTGTATTGGTAGCCACAGGACGCAAAGCAAGCACAGCAAGCCTTAATCTTGAAGCCGCCGGCGTTGCCGTAAATGAACGCGGCGAAATCATCGTCAATGAATTACTGCAGACAACCGTCCCTCATATCTGGGCGCTTGGTGACGTTAAAGGCGGACTGCAGTTCACTTACATCTCCCTGGATGACTTCCGCATTATTAAAGAGCAGCTTTTCGGTCAAAACGACCGTACAACAGCTAACCGGCCGCCTGTCGCCTATTCCGTTTTTCTAGACCCTACCTTTGCACGCGTCGGCCTCAGTGAAGCAGAAGCACTGCTGTCCGGCCATAAGATCAAAGTTGCCAAAATCGCAGAAGCAGCCAGTCCCAGGGCTCGCCTGTTTGGCAGCACTTCCGGTTACCTGAAGGCTATTGTTGATGCTGAAAGCAACAAAATCCTCGGTGCGGCATTTTTCTGCAGCGAAGCCTCGGAAATCATCAATATCGTCCAACTGGCAATGAAGGCCAACCTGGATTATACCGTTCTGCGGGATAATATTTATACACATCCTTCTATGAGCGAATTTTTAAATGATTTGTTTTCAACTTTAGATTAAAGGAGTATTTTTATGAGTCAGCAATATCCCTTTCAATGTAATATCGCTCAAGCACTCAATATTATCGGCGACAAATGGTCTCTGCTCATTCTGCATGGTATTATGAGCGGACACCAGACCTATAAAGAGATTTACAACAGCCTGGAAGGCCAGATTGCCAGCAATCTGCTTTCCAGCCGCCTGAAAGCGCTTGAAGCCGACGGACTGATCAGCAGCGATTTATACCAGAAGCATCCGCCCCGCTACCGTTATACACTTACACCTGCTGGCGAGGATTTGAATATCGTTTTTAACAGCCTGGTGCTTTGGGGTGAAAAACATCTTACTACCTGCTATAAACGCCTGATCCATAAAAGCTGTAATCATACTGTAGAAACACATTACTATTGTCCCCATTGCCAGCAAACTGTTGCTGAAGATCAATTAGCAGTAGTTGCCGCCGAAGAAAAGGAGCATCAGCATGAGTAAATGGAGTATCTTCGCACTTTGCATCATTGCAGCAGTCGGGCTTTGGTTCTACAACAACGGCGCCTGTCCTTTACAGGCTATGAGCCCCAGCAGCGATACTGCTTCATCAGGAAGCTATCAGCAAATAACTGCGTCTCAGGTCAAAGAACGTCTTGATAAAGGTGATAAGATTACTGTTATTGATGTTCGCACCCCTGACGAATATGCAGCCGGGCATATTCCCGGCAGTCTTTTGATTCCTTTTGATGAAATCAAAGTAAAATCCGATCAGTTGCCGCAGGATAAAAATACTGAAATAGTGGTATACTGCCGCAGCGGCAGACGCAGTGCAATCGCTGCAGATACCCTGATTTCATTAGGCTATGCAAAAATTTATGACTTAGGAGCAGTCAGCTCCTGGACCTATGGTTTGGAAAAATAAGTAAAGTAAAAGGCGGGTTCATTAAGAACCCGCCTTTTATTTTACTTTACTTAACTGAGCAGCAGTCTATCACTGTCCAGCATATCACCGCTGGCCTGCTCAAACATCTTCAAAAGATCAGGAATCGTCAAACGCGACTTTTCTTCACCTTCGACATCAATAATTACCCGTCCGTTATGCAGCATGATCAGCCTGTTTCCGCAGCGCAAAGCGTCACGCATATTATGAGTAATCATCAGCGTCGTCAAATGATCCCTGTTAACGATCCGTTCCGTCAAAGCCAGAACTTTAGCAGCTGTTTTCGGATCCAGGGCTGCCGTATGTTCATCTAACAAAAGCAGCTTTGGTTTGATCAGCGTTGCCATCAGCAGCGTTAACGCCTGCCTCTGGCCGCCGGAAAGCAGCCCGACTTTAGCAGTCATTCTGTTTTCCAGACCCAGATCCAGCTCCTGCAGCAATTCGCTGAACCAAGTCTGATTATCGCTGTCCAAGCCCCATTTTAATCCAGGCGTTTTACCCCGTCTGGCGGCAATAGCAAGATTTTCTTCGATCATCATCCCCGCAGCAGTACCCATCATCGGATCCTGGAAGACACGCCCAATATATTTGGCCCGTTTATGTTCCGGCGTTTTTGTAATATCATTACCGTCAATAATGATCTTTCCACTGTCGATTGGAAAAACTCCGGCAATAGAATTCATCAAAGTCGACTTACCGGCGCCATTACCGCCGATGACCGTTACAAAATCACCCGGTTTCAAATGCAGCGATAAACCCTGCAGAGCTTTTTTCTCATTGATTGTTCCTGCAAAAAATGTCTTACAGATATTTTCAACACGCAGCATTTATTTCACCGCCTTTCGCAGACCAAGCTTACTTTTAATAAGCGGCAGCGACAACGCAAACGCTACCAGAATAGCTGTAAACAGCTTCAGATCGTTTGGCGGCATTCCCATCTGCAGTACAGCGGCAATAACCAGACGATAAACGATAGAGCCCAGCACAACGCTGATGATGCAGTTTTTAAAGCTGCGGGTACCAAACAGTACCTCACCGATAATGACTGAAGCCAGACCGATAACGATCGTGCCTGTACCCATGCCGACGTCGGCAAAACCATTATTCTGTGCTACTAAAGCACCGCTCAAAGCTACCAGGGCATTACTTATCAGCAGCCCGAGAATGATCGTAAAATTAGTATCCACGCCCTGCGCCCTGATCATCTGCGGGTTAAAGCCTGTAGCACGAATAGCCGCGCCTATTTCCGTACCAAAAAACCAATAAATCAAACCTCCGATCAAAAGTGAGCTGACGATACCCACACACAATACAGCCTGAGCATTACTGAAACCACCAATATCACGCATAATGGAAAATACTGTATCTACACGCAGCAGCGACAAGTTAGCCTTACCCATTACACGCAGATTGACAGAATATAAAGCGATCATCGTCAAAATGCCGGCCAGCAGAGCCGGTATTTTGAGCTTAGTATGTAAAAGTCCGGTCGCAACGCCAGCCAGCATACCAGCCAGCATCGCCGCACCAAAAGCCAGCCACGGAGAATATCCGCCAGCTAGTAAAGAAGCTGCTACAGCAGCTCCCAGCGGAAAACTTCCTTCCACCGTCAAATCAGCAATATCCAAAACTCTGTAAGTTATATATACGCCCAGTGCCATGATCGCCCATAAAAGTCCCTGTGCTATCGTTGGCATCAATAAGTCTATCATCTATCTTCCTCCTGTGATATATCCGTAAAAACGGGTCTCTCCTCTAAAACAAGGAGAAACCCGCGCTTGTTTATTTAGAGCTTTCTGCTGCCTTCAGCAGATCTTCGGGAATCTTGATGCCGATTTTTTCAGCATTTTCCTTGTTGATAATGACCTTAAAAGATTTCTGCAGCTGGATAGGCATTGTCTGGGGTTTAGTCTTGCCGCTCAGAATATCGCCGGCCATTTCACCTGTTTGTTCGCCCAACTGATAATAATCGATCGCCAGAGTAGCTACGCCTCCGGCCATGACCATCCCGCCCTCGCCGCAAACTACGGCCAGTTTAGCCGGCTCAGTTACCTGGGCCAGTGTCGGCATTGCCGAAGCCAGCACATTATCTGTCGGCACGTAAACAGCATCTACTTTGCCGACCAGACTTTGAGCAGCCTGCTGGATATCATTGACATTAGATACAGTCGCTTCCTCTACCTGCACGCCCTTCTCTGCCGCATATTTTTTCAGCAGCTCTGCCTGCAGCTGTGAATTGACTTCACTGGAACAATAGATCGTACCAATAGTTTTAGCACCAGGCACTAACTTAAGCAGCAGTTTCAGCTGCTCTTTAATCGGATTCATATCGCTGGTCCCTGTAACATTACCTTTAGGTTCACTGTTGGAAGCAACCAGCTTTGCTGCCTCATAATCTGTAACCGCTGTTGCTACGATAGGAATATCCTTGGTAGCATTGGCCATCGTCTGGGCCGCTGGAGTAGCGATAGCGCAGATCAAGTCTACTTTATTGCTGACAAAACGCTGTGCGATATTCTGCAGGTTAGACTGATCTGCCTGCGCATTCTGCCGATCATATTTTACATTTTCATTCTCTTTAAAGCCTTTAGCTGCCATTCCCGCTATAAAGCCTTTATTGGCGGCATCCAAAGCATCATGTTCAACTAGTTGGACAATACCTACATTTACTACTTTCTTACTGTTATCGGCAGCCTTTTTTTCGCCGCCGCAGCCCGCTAAAAGTCCTAAAGACAAAGTCAGGGCAATGCCTGCTGCTAAAGCACGCATTTTTTTGTTCATAATAACCATCCTTCCATTCTACAGTATCACTTTTGATCCTTGACGAACACATATAAGGATAGAATAATTCTATCATTTATTATCACAAAACACAAACAAAACAATAAAAACAGGGCTGTTTCGTAACAAACCAGCCCTGTTTTGTATTTTATTTTACGATCTCAGCCTTAGCCAAAATATCCTGCGGAATCGTAATCCCATTGCGTTTGGCAGTAGTCTCGTTCACTACGACCTTAAACTCTTTCTGCATCTGGACAGGCATTGTCTGAGGTTTGCCCTTACCGCTCAGGATCTCAGCAGCCATCACGCCGGTCTGTTCACCAAGTTTATAATAATCAATACCTAAAGTAGCCAGACCTCCAGCCCGTACCGGATCACTTTCGCCGCAAATAACAGGCAGCCGGGCTTCATCTGTTACTGCTACCAAAGTCGGCATTGACGAAGCCATCACATTGTCGGTCGGAACATAAACCGCATCGACTTTACCAACCAGACTATGCGCAGCCTGCTGGATATCATTAACTGTAGAAACCGTAGCTTCGATAACATTGATGCCTTTATCACCTGCCAGCTTTTTCAAAACATCGACCTGCAGCTGTGAATTGACTTCGCTGGAACTGTACACGGTTCCAATATTTTTTGTCTGCGGCGCTATCTTCAAAAGCAGCTCCAACTGCTGGTCAATCGGATTCATATCACTGGTTCCCGTAACATTGCCTTTCGGCTCGTTATTAGAAGCAGCCAGCTTTGCTACCTCATAATCGGTAACCGCCGTCGCTACAATGGGTATATCTTTCGTAGCATTAGCCATCGTCTGAGCCGTCGGCGTAGCGATAGCACAAATCAGATCCACCTTATTACTGACAAAACGCTGTGCGATATTCTGCAGATTAGACTGATCAGCCTGTGCGTTCTGCCGGTCATATTTTACATTTTCATTTTCTTTAAAGCCTTTAGACGCCATACCTGCCACAAAGCCTTTATTGGCGGCATCCAATGCACCATGTTCTACCAGCTGGGCAATACCAACCGTTACCATTTTTTTACTGTCGTCAGCCTTCTTTTCGCCGCCGCAGCCAGCTAAAGCTCCTACTGCCATCAGCAGAGCTACACCTGCAGCTAAACTGCGTAAATTCTTTCTGTTCATTACTACCATCCTTCCATTCTACAAAATTCTACTTACAGCCTGGCAATTCCAAACTGAGATTATCGTTATTCTAACATCAATTATCAGAAAAATCAAACTTATAAGCTATTAGTTCTGCCGCTTTTTCTGCGCAGCAGCAGCCGGCGTTCAACCTTCCCTATCAGCAGCTCGTGAAAAGGAAGCCGCGCCAGTATTTCCATACTCCCAAGACTCAATACCAGCATCAAAACGAACAGCAGCGGATAAAAAGTCAGCATCGAAGGCGTGATCTGCAGCAAAGGCAGCAGATACTCAGTACACAGATACATAAAAAAGATATGGATAAGAAAAATACCGAACGAATAATTGCCCAAATACAGCACAAACCGCTTTTGCAGGGTATTTTTTCTATCAATATCCTCAGAATGATAAAACAGCATCGCTATCAAAATCGTATATAAAAACATATTGAGCGGAAAACAGATAAACTCCAAAATATAATAGGTCTTCCAATAGTACTTTTCCAACCAGCATACGGTAACTAAAGGAATAAAAATGATCAGCAGCCAAACCAAAAATTTCCGACTCCTGCCGATCCACTCTAAAAATTCTTTTTTATAATAGTAGGCCGCCATTCCCAGCGAAAAATAAACAAGATAACGCAGAAACATTGTCCCCATAAGCAGGTAGCTGATCCAAACAGTCTCAAACTGAATATTATTCAACACCTTCCAAGAGATCTGCAAAACAGCTGCCGCAGCAAAATAGTATTTCAGCCAGCCTGACTCACGGCATTTAGTAAAAATCCTGATTAAAAACGGATACACCAGATAGAACCCGATCAGCGCCCTGAAAAATCCCAAATGCACCGCAGCACTTCCCGTCAGCATATCAACGACTATTTCACCCAGCGTATATGTATGACCGTCAAAAACAAAAGCAGTTACTATATAGAGGGTAGAAAACAACAAATAAGGCGACAATACCGACAGCAGCATCTTCTTAAAAAAAGCAGCGCTGTAAATGTAAGCGTGCTTATTACGTCCTGTAAACAAATAACCCGCTATCGCCATAAACAGCGGCACTGCAAACAATGACAGCACCTCCAGCAGCATTGAAGAAAGTGCTACCATATTTTCACTGCCGCCGCTGCTGAAAAACCAGCTTGTGTGCATCAAAATAACACCTAAAACAACAAATCCCCGTAAAATCAAAACTGTATTGCTTTTCTGCATTTTCCTGCCAGCTTTCTTTACTGTTGTGATAATTATTCAAAAACAGTATAAACTCAAAAACAAGATTTGTTAAGCCCCACAGCATTCTCGAACACAAAATGTTCAAAAATAATACGCCTGTCCGGTACAAAAGCGCCGGACAGGCGTAAAAACATTTATATCATTTCTCCAAAATTTTACGCGCAGTGCTTTCCGTTACCAGCAGATGCGTAAATAAACCTGTTTTCAGAGCTCCTGTTATGGCATTCGGCGCAGCACCAAGTGCTAAACCGATAATTTTGGGACAATGCCGCAAAGTTCCTAACGGAATCCTGACAGCAAAATCATTTTCGCCACTGATAAATTCGCCCCGCTCATTATAATAATAGGACAAAAAGCTGCCGACTGCCCGCTGACGTTTCAAACTGTCACCAAAACGTGTCGCCGTTGCTTCATCAGGAACACTGGGAAAATCTCTGATCTCAACAAGAGCAGCATCCAGTTTCTGCCACATAGCGTCAAGTTCCAAATAAGCTTCAGTCGTTTCAAACTGCTGCCGTTCTTCCAAACTGTCCGGAAAAGCCGGTACAGCAAGACGATAAGCATGCCTGCCGCAAGCTGAGGCCAGCGTTTCTGCCAGTTCGTCCACACGGTAACCTTTATTGGGGATATGTGCCTTGCCGATCAGCGGCAGCACAGCACCAGGCTGCCGACGGTTACATTGCTGCGTCAGCAGACTGATGCTTTCTCCCAACAGATACCCCCATCCCAATCCTAAATTACGTTCATACAAAAGCTCACCGGACAGATAATCCGCAGCCGCTTTAAGATTTTCTTCCATTGAGTCCTGTACCGGCAGAACCATACCTCCATGCAGGGCATACCTTGTTTGCAGTGCCTCTAACAAAGCAGCATCGCCTTCTGTCGAACTGCGGATCTCGATATGTACGATCCCTGCTTCGCGCGCACGCGTCAACATCTTACTCACTAACGGCCTGGAAACTCCGATTCGCTTAGCGACCTGATCCTGCGTCAGCCCCTGTTCATAATAGAGCCGGGCCACGTTGACAAGATCAGTTCGTTCTTTGCCGCTCAGCAATTTATTTCACTTCCATCAATTCCATTAAAATACCGTCCTTCATAATAAAAGCAAGGCGGGTATTTTCATCGGCAAACCAGGGCTCAACAACAACAGTATTTGCTTTTACCTGTTCATCCAGGTCGTCTACCTTATAAGCAACATGGACCATAGTCTGCAGTTCTTTCGGCAAAGGTGTATCTTTCTCAAAACGCAGGTATTCAATATTGAATTCATTAGTTTCAGGAGCTACGATATATGTCTTGATAGCTTCGGCATAAACAGCGTCTTCCATGATTTTATCAGTGGGTACTCCCACGTGCATAAACTGTTTCATCATTTCACGTCCTTCATCAATGTTTGATAAGCCTTATACGCAGCTTCAGGTTTGACATTTTCGTGCACAACCATACGAATCGCCTGCAGCATAGCACTCGGACATTCTGCCTGCAAAACATTGCGCCCCATATCAACACCGGCTGCGCCTTCATTAACAGCACGGTAAGCCATATCCAAAGCTTCCGGTTCCGGAACCTTTTTACCACCGGCAATGACGATTGGGACCGGACAGGCAGCAGTGATCTGCTCAAAATTTTCACAGTAATAGGTCTTGATGATATGTGCTCCCTGTTCAGCCAAAAGCCTTGTCGCTAAAGCAAAATAACGCGTGGTACGTTCCATCTCTTTACCAACGGCGACGACACCCAATACGGGAATACCATAACGTTCACCTTTATTGATATAGTAAGAAAGATTGTGCAGGGAAGCAATTTCAGAAGCAGAACCGATAAAGCACTGTACGGCCATACAGGAAGCGTTCATGCGCAGAGCTTCCTCAATATCGGTACCAATGACACCCATACTCATATCGTCTTTCAAAACAGAGCTGTCTGCACTGCAGCGCAAAGCAATCGCCTTGCGGTTATCGGCTGGAATACAGGTTCTCAGCGCGCCACGAGTCGCCATCAGACAATCAGCATGATCCATCAGCGGCGGAATGACCAGATCCAGTCTTTCCAGACCAGCTGTACTGCCCATGATATAACCATGATCGAACGCCAGCATGATTGTGCGCCCGTCAGCCGCAAAAATCTGTGACAGACGTGCCTTCATACCCCAGCCGGCATTCTCATGACCTTTTACATGAAAGTGCTGGGTGGGCGGCTTGATGCCGATACCATAATCTTTAGCAATAATATTACCGTCTTTATCTGCCATTTTTATCTCCTTAAAAATATTACTTTAGTTTTTATAATACGGGGTGCGGCAGGGTGCATTCCAATATTTGAGCAGTTCATCATCCATACGGGCAATAAAGAGCTGGAATCCGGCCATTTCCTGTACTGTCAGCACTTCACCAACAATATTGGCAACAACTTCAATACCCTTTTCTGCCAGATAATGACAGCATTTACGGAAAACGATCAGTTGTTCCATCAGCGTAGTAGCGCCAACGCCGTTAACGATAACCAAAAGTTTTTCACCTTTTTTGATATCCAAATCTCTCAGAAGGGCATCTATCATAATAGCTGCAGTTTCATCAGCAGTTTTCATTTCAGTCAAGCCACCGCCGCCTTCACCATGCTGCCCCATGCCGATTTCCATTTTACCTTCTTCGATCTGAGCAATGACCATATCCGTAGCCGGATGAGTAGCGCCTTTAGCTGCAACAGCGATCGTAGCCATATTGTCAGCAAATTTCTGTGCAACAGCGGCCACCTCTTCCAAAGACTTACCTGCAGCAGCTGCTGCGCCGGCAATTTTATACAACGGCACACAACCGACTAACCCGCGGCGATCGTCAGCATTACTGCGCGGAGCATTGGCTATATCTTCCTGCGTAACAACTTTTATTACGTTCAATCCCAGTTTTTTAACCTGTTTCATTGTCAGATTACCGGTCAGCATATCGCCGGCATGATTCAAAACAACAAACAAAACACCGTGGCCTTTATCTGCCATTTTGATTGCTTCTATACAGGCCTGCGGGCCAGGAGCGGCGAAAACATTACCAGCCACGGAAATATCTACCATACCTTCGCCGACAAAACCGCTGATAGCAGGCTCATGGCCGGTACCACCCAAAGTGACGATCGTAACGCGGTCAGCATCTTTCAATTTATTATTTACAACCAGGTTGCCATCTTCAAGATGGATGATATCCTTATTGGCAAGAGCCAGACCTTCCAGTAATTCACTGGTCAGATTTTCGGGATCGTTAATAAATTTTTTCATGCTTTTCAACCTCCAAAATTTTATTTGTTTCCGCACCTGCGGAAAATTAAGCCTTTTATAAGGCCTGCGCCATACCGTTGAATAAAATAGCTATGGATACAGCACCGGGATCTTTAGTACCGATACTGCGCTCACCCATATTTTTAGCGCGGCCGAATCTGGCAACCATAGTACTGGTCTGTTCCGCACCAGCGTCAGCAGCTGCAGCCGCAGCTGTCATGATTTCTTTTAAGCTTCCTTGTGTTTCAATAATGGCATCGATAGCCGGATACAGCGCATCGACCATAGTCTTATCACCGGGCTTTGCTTTGGAAATATCCATAAAATCTTCTTTGGCCTGCGTAAACATTTTCCGCAGCTCTAAATCAGTCAGTTCAGCCTGATCGTCTATTCCTTCGGCCATCCCTGTAAACACCGTACCCCAAAGCGGTCCGGCGCTGCCGCCGTTGATACCCATAAAAGCGTCGCCCAGCTCATCCAGCAAGACCCTCATCGTATCAATAGTAGTATCTTCTGTTTTTTCTTTCATCACATCAGCCATTCTGCCAATAGTGATTCCGTGATCACCGTCGCCAGCCACACTGTCAAGCTCACATAAATATTTACTGTTAGCTTTCAGCTCTGTACCAGCACGATTCAACATTTTTCTAAGTAAAGGCAAAGTCAGCATTTCCGATCACCTCACAAATGTATTTACCGTAATTTTAACATTTGTCAGAACATTTGTAAATTAATTTTCAGACAATTTGCGACATTTTCACATTATAACTTCTGGCAGAATTTGTAATTTTATAAAGCTTTTATCAGGCATTATTGTAAACGATTAAACAAGCAGTGTTAGCCGCACTATATACTTTAAAAGTATAAACTAAAATTATTATCATTTTTATTCCTGAAAATTTATGTAAGGGGACTTTTTTATGTCCGTTGACTCTGTCAAACAAAAGAATATATCAAAGACATTGACGCTCTGGAATTTTTTTACAATCGGGTTCGGTGCGATCATCGGTACCGGCTGGATTTTTTTAGTCGGCGAATGGATCATCATCAGCGGAGGACCAATTCCGGCCATGCTGGCATTTTTACTGGGGGCGCTGCTTTTACTGCCTATCGGAGCTGTATTCGGAGAGCTTACAAGCGCTCTGCCTATTGACGGCGGGGTAATAGAATATGTTGACCGCACCTACGGTAAAACAGTATCTTTTATTACAGGCTGGCTGCTGCTGCTAAGTAATATTATCATGTGCCCATGGGAAACGATTGCTGTCTCCACCCTTTTTGGAACCCTGTTCGGAGATATGTTTCCCTGGCTGCGTTCAATCAGGCTCTACAGCATTTTAGGTGCCGATGTATACCTTTTCCCAGTACTGATAGCGCTTTGCCTTTCAGGATTTATCATCAGACAAAATCTGCACGGCCCAAAAGCAGCAGCTAAAGCCCAGTCTTTCCTGACTAAAGCGCTGCTCGCAGGATTACTGCTGGCCATTATCAGTGCTTTTGACAAAGGCAGTCTTGCAAACTGGCAGCCGCTTTTTCTTCCGGTCAATGAGTCGACAGCACATACTCAGGCCACCTCTCTCTGGACCGGTATTTTTGCCCTGCTTACAGTAACGCCTTTTTTCTATACCGGGTTTGACACTATCCCGCAGCAGGCAGAAGAAGCTGCTCAGGGCTTAGACTGGCACAAATTCGGCAGAATTATCAGCCTTGCACTTTTATCTGCAGCTACCTTTTACATTATCTGTATAGCAGCTTTCAGCAGTCTTATCCCCTGGACAAGTTTTGTCAAACAGCCTTTGGCCGCTCTTGCCTGTCTTAAGCACATCAATTTTAATTTATACTTTCTCATGCTCTGCATAACTGTTTTGGGAGCGTTGGGTCCTATGAACTCCTTTTATGCCTCATCCTCCAGGATTTTACTGGCTATGGCCCGAAAAAAACAACTGCCTGCAGCCTTCAGCCCCTCCGACCACTCTCAGGCTATTGCCAAATCTACACATATTCTGCTCAGCACAAGTATCGTTCTCGCCCCTTTCCTGGGAAGCAATATGCTGCTGCCTCTGACAAATGTTGCTGCCCTGACCTTCATGTTCTCCTGTATGATGGTCAGTCTGGCCTGTTATAAAATGCGCAGCAGCGAAGCAAATCTATACCGCCCCTACAAAGTCCCTGGCGGCAAAGCGGGTATCAGTGCTGCATGCTGCGTCAGTTTTCTCATTATTGCTGCCATGCTGCTGCCCGGCACCTCTGCTTCGCTGAGTAAAACTGAATACCTGGTGCTGACAGGATGGACTGCTTTGGGGCTGCTAGTTAAAAGCCTGCATCTTTATAAAAAAAATAAGGACTGCCGTTAAAACGGCAGTCCTTATTTTTTCCCCCAGAGTAATGACAACATAACCGAAACACTAAAAACATTATCAGAATGGCTGACTGAAAATTCACCATTATATTTTTCAACAATCTTTCTAATATTAAACAGGCCTATACCACAATAACGCTCATCAATCTTCACTGTTCTGTAAATATTATTCTGTTTTTTCACTTCACCAGTAAACGAATTAGCGATATCAATGAACAGATAATCTTTTTTGATATTGACGTTAAGAACAATAAATTTTTTCCTGCCCGGTTCTACGATTCTTTCACATGCCTCCACGGCATTATCAATCAAATTTCCAAAAAGAATACACAGATCCACGTCAGCGATATTTAACGAAGGCGGTATAATTATACTGCATTTTAAATTTATACCACGGTTTTCCAAATTAGCCAAACCATTACTGAGAATGGAATCAATAACTATATTCCCACTGTAAATAATGCCCTGCAAGCCTTTATTACAGGTATAAAGTTCCTTAATATATTCCTTAGCTTCTTTAGCATGACCACTGTCCAAAAGCGCATATAGACAGCTAATATGATTTTTGATATCATGCCGCAGACTCTGTAATTCGCGCTGTGATATATCCAATCGTTCATAGTGACGGCGCTGCAGTGACAGCAATTCTTCCATTACCGATGACTTTTCTCCGGACATATCCAAAAGAATATTTTTTTCCAGAAGGTAGAAAAGACTGATTGATGCAGAAAACAAAAGTACTGAAGTATAAATATAAAAGACCTGTATCCCAGCGGCAGATCCAAACCCAATATTTTTATGGGAAATAATGATTACTGAAATCATCACAGTCAGTGGAAACAGATATGAAATTACAGCATAAAGTAAATTTTGCTTATTCAGCCTCAACTCGCGAATACAAATCGTACCCCATAAACTCAAAACAAACAGTATACATGCCATCATCTGCGACCAGGGATCCATAACAATGCGATAATTAATCAGCTCCCGCGGCAAAGTCTGTTCACCCCAGGCCAAGGCAATACCTGTCATAGCCGTTTTACATGCATAATTCATAATAACAAACAGTAAGGCAATCGTAATCTTATTCTGTAAAGAATCAGAAAAGAAAACAACAGCAATAATTGTAGCAAAGAAAAAATAATAAGCAGCCGTCGAAAACATGGGACTTTCATTTACATAAGAAAACATCTGGAAAGTAAAATAAAATATCACCCCCAGCCAATAATACCTCTGTCTTACTGAATTACGAGTCAAATAAGTATTGAAAAGACGATATCCGATCCACGTCTCAGCCGCAGATAAAATCACATAAGCGATCCATTTCAGCATAATATCCATATCAAATATTTTCCTTCATATAGGATAGGAACTGCTGCCGCAATTCTTTGCTGCGATGCCTGCTAAGCGGCAATTCCTCTCCATTTTCTAAAGTAACAGTATCTTTAAAAATATTACGTATATGTTTTAGATTAACAACATAACTTTTATGAATCCTGAAAAAACTCTGTTCACTCAGTGACTCCTCCACCTCACTGATTTTCCCCGTAAAAGTTGTTTTTCCCCCCAGATGGCGAACCGATAAAGTGCGCATATTAGATTCGAAATAATAAATATCAGTAGTTTTTATTTTAAACAATCCTTTTTCATTGGTAAAACTGAAATATTTATTCTGTAACCTGGCTATTGATGTCAAAATAGTCCGTACTTCCTGTAAAAAATAAGCTTTATCTACTGGCTTCAAAATATAACGATAGGCATTTACCTGATAACCGTCCATCGCATATTCAACAGTTCCCGTTACGATTAAAATCGGCACTTCGCTGTCATATTTCCTGATCAGCCTTGCTGTTTCAATACCATTTAATGGCTTCATCAGCATGTCCAATATGATGATATCAAATTTACGCCCCCGTTCATACTGATGTACCAGTTCCCGTCCGTTCAAAAAAGGCACACTTTCCAGCTGTAATCCCGATCTTTTGATCTCTGATAAATAACCGGTCAATATTTCTACAGCCTGCCATTCATCATCGCACAAAGCAATATAAAACATCTTCTCACCTCCGTTCCTAACTGGTAATTATATTTTTATTATAACATCTGCATCTTGAACTAATCGCTACGATTATGACACTGGAAGTGCCGATTTTGCTGCCATAAAATTTAACCCGTACCTGATATTACATCGAATATATCAATTATGAAATTTTTGTCGTAACACGATTTACTTTAAGCTATAGTAAAGCTGTACAAAGTTACTACCCTTCTCTAAATTATTCGAATATTTAGACACCGTTTCATGTTTCTCATTATCTTCACTCAAAGGAGGGCTTTTACATGTCAGCATCAAACCAAAAAGGCAGTATGCAAAAAACACTGTCACTCTGGAATTTTTTTACAATCGGTTTCGGAGCTATTATCGGAACCGGCTGGGTTTTGATGGTAGGCGACTGGATGATCATTGGTGGAGGTCCTGTAGCAGCTATGATCGCCTTTATTATTGGAGCTGTATTTCTACTGCCTATCGGAGCTGTATTCGGAGAACTTACTGCAGCAATCCCTATTTCCGGCGGCATCGTTGAATATGTAGACCGTACTTATGGAAATACCATGTCCTATATTACCGGCTGGTTCTTGGCTTTAGGCAATGCAATCCTCTGTCCATGGGAAGCAATTGCTATTTCAACGCTCGTTTCAGATATGTTCGGAGATTTATTTCCAATCCTCCGTTCAATTAAGCTCTATTCAATTATGGGCGCTGATGTCTACCTGCTTCCCACTGTTATTGCTCTGAGTTTTGCTGTTTATGTAATCATCCAAAATTTTCGTGGTGCTTCCGCAGCGGCAAGCCTACAGGCATTTCTTACTAAAGCCCTGCTCTGTGGAATGATTCTTGCTATGGGTATCTCACTTGTTAAAGGCGGCCCTGAGAACATCCAACCAATTTTTGCCAGTGTTGAAGGTGCGGCTTCATCAACTTCAGCTTCAACTATGTTTGCCGGTATCATCTCGGTTCTTGTTATGACACCATTCTTTTACGCAGGTTTCGACACTATTCCTCAACAGGCAGAAGAAGCCGCTGAAGGTCTCGACTGGAACAAATTTGGGCGTGTTATCAGTCTAGCACTGCTAGCCTCCGGCGGTTTTTATATGGTCTGCATCTATTCCTTTGGCAGTATCATACCCTGGACTGATTTTGTAAAAAGTTCTGTTCCTGCTTTAGCTTGTTTGAAAACAATAAATATTTTTTTGTATATCGCAATGCTCTGCATTGCCACAATCGGGCCTATGGGTCCCATGAATTCTTTTTATGGTGCTACAAGCCGTATTATGCTTGCTATGGGACGTAAAGGCCAACTGCCCAGATCTTTTGCTGAAGTAGACCCTGTTTCAGGAACTCCCAAAACAGCTAATATTCTCTTAGCCGTTTTAACTGTTATCGGCCCATTTCTAGGAAAAAAGATGTTAGTACCACTGACTAATGTCTCAGCTCTGGCTTTTATTTTCGCCTGTACTATGGTCAGTTTCTCCTGTTACAAAATGCGCCTTACAGAACCTGATCTTCCCAGACCTTATAAAGTACCAGGCGGAAAATTTGGCATCTCACTGGCCTGTCTTGCAGGATCACTGATCGTACTTCTGATGATAGTTCCCGGAAGCCCCGCTACACTAAATGCCGTAGAATGGAGTATCGTTTTGGGATGGCTGGCTATAGGCCTGATTATCAAAACTTTGCACCGAAATAAAACCTCTGGATCTACAACAATTTCGATATCCATAGATGACACACAGATTCATAAATAACTTTAATTAAAAACCATATTCACAAAAAATAATCAAGGGGGTATTTATCATGAAAAAAATCGCTTTAGTTGGAGGTTATCTCATTGATGGCACCGGTAGAGAACCACTTGTAAACTCATTAGTCTTGGTCGAAGGCAAAAAAATAACCTATGCCGGACCTGCCAAGCAAATCTCTCCTGAATATGAACAGATCGATATTAATGGCAAAACTATCATGCCAGGACTTATTGATACGCACTTGCACTTTTCCGGCAACTTGACCGATGACGATACCGAGTGGGTTTTAGAAGATCGCGTTCAAAAAACGGTAGTAGCTGTACAACAGGCCCACGAATGTTTGGAAAATGGTTTGACTACAGTCGGAGAAATCTCTTATTCAGGCCTTGCAATCCGAAATATGGTAGAAAAAGGTGTTATGCAGGGACCACGTGTCGTCGGTACAGGATTAGGCTTCTGCCGTACCTGCGGCCACGGAGATTCTCATAAACTTCCTATTTGGTATAATGAACAATCTCATCCATGGGCTGAACGTGTAGACGGCCCCTGGGAACTGCGTAAAGCTGTCCGCAAAAGACTGCGTGAAAATCCTGACGCTATCAAAATATGGTCTACCGGCGGCGGCATTTGGCGCTGGGATCAAAAATTAGACCAGCATTATACCTTTGAAGAAATCAAGGCTGTCGTTGACGAATGCAATATGGTCGGTATCCCAGTCTGGTCTCACGCCGAAGGTTACGGTGGCGCCCTTGATTCTGCAAAAGCCGGAGTTCATCTGATTATCCATGGACAGACCTTAAATGATGAATGTCTTGATATCATGGCTGAAAAAGGGATTTACTTCTGCCCAACAATCCAATTCCTTAACGAATGGTTCAAAACATACGCGCCGCCATACATCCCAGAGGTACACGATCAGTATTCCGGAGCAACTGTTGCAGAAAAAGAACTGAACCGTGTTTACGCCAATCTGCGTAAAGCAAAATCCAAAGGCATAGGGTTAACCATTGGCTCTGATAGCTTCTGTTCCAGCCTTACACCTTACGGGACCACTGCTATCGGCGAAATGTATTCTTTCGTAGAAAAAGCCGGCATTTCAGAAATGGATACTATCGTTGCAGCAACAAAAGTAGGTGCTGAAATGCTGAAGGTCGATAAAATAACCGGCACTTTAGAAGTAGATAAGTTTGCTGATATCCTTGTCCTAGATGGCAATCCTTTAGAAAATATACGCGCTGTTGCAGTTAACAATATGAAAATTATCATGAAAGAAGGTACAATCATAAAACAATAACCTTCTGCAGCTACTTGGGTAACATTATCATCCTCCTACATAAGTTTCTCAAGCAAACGGAAGGGAATTTCCCTTCCGTTTGCTGCTTTACAGTAAAAAAGTCTGCCGCATAAGCGACAGACTTTCATAAAAAAATATTTTCTTATACAGTGCCTTCTTCCAAAATTCCCAGCTTACGGCGCCAGTAACGTGAATAAACCGCCCCAGCAGGATTATTTGCTAAAACCCTGTCCTTAGTAATTATACTGGAAACCGGCACTTTGGATTCCATGGTAAAAAGCATATCGTGACCTACGCAAAGCCCTACGATAAAATTCAATTCTGTACCGCCTTCATTCAGCAGGCGGGCCTGCACTTTAGGATTACACATAGCTTCACGCTGTCCGGGTTTGATTTTTTCCAGTTCCAGCAGATCTTTATCAACGGAACAGACTTTGCAGCATACTGATTGAACATCCAGCCCTTCCTTCTTAAAATACTGGACACAAAAATGAGCTTCATTGGCTAAACCGATGCAAAAGGCTATCCCGACTTTCTTTACACCCATCTCTTTAGCGAAAAATACGCTTTCTTCCAAACGTGTCATTTTCAAATAATTGCGGCTCTCTGTCGCAGACGACGCTCGCATCATTTTTTTATCTTCGTCGGTATAATACTCGCTGATTTCTTCATGAGTCAGACGAGTACAGTTCTGACCGCTGGTATAACATTTGTGATGAGGGCAAAAAGCACAGTTCATAAGTCATTCCTCCTATCATAGGCTGATGTTTATCTGTAAGTATTCGCCGCTCAAACAGCAAATCCTTTTTCTAATTTTAATATAGCAAGCAACAGCTCTGATTTCCTGCTCTGCAACACTCTTTTAACTGGAAATAAATCCTAATTTATGATATTATAGTTGTTGTATTTTTCAACATTTATCCTTACGTAAAATCTATTTTTATAAGCAGGTAAACATGCAGCAGAATTCTTTTTCTTATCCGGCCATGCTGGACTTAAAAAATAAAAAATGTGTCATTATCGGCGGTGGTAAAGTAGCCGTCCGTAAAGCGCTGCCATTGATCGAAGCAGGTGCGGACCTGACTGTAATCGCACCTGCGGCTGACCCGCAGCTGTTGACTTTAGCAAAGACCGGACTGCTGCAGCTGGAACTGCGCGCTTATGCAGACAACGATCTCATTGATGCTTTTGTAACGATTGCAGCAACCGACGATTTTCATATCAACAGAAAAATCGCTGCTGCTGCACCCTGTCTCTGTAATGTTGTTACAGAACCGTCATTAGGTAACTTCAGTGTGCCTTCAACCGTAAAAAACGGGGCTTTGACATTTACTCTGTCTACCGGAGGTATGCCCGCTTTGACGCGGGTACTGTCACAGGACCTTAGGGCATATTATGGCTCTGATTTTGCCGAATTCAACGAATTCTTACAACAGCTTCGACGAGAACTGAAAACAATAGCTACTACACCTGAAAAGCGTACTGCTTTCTGGCGTCAGACTTTAAACCAATCCGTCATCGGCCTGCTTCATGCAGGTAAGCTTGACCAAGCAAAGGAGATCATTACTGATGCAGCTAATCGTTTTAGGCTTGAATCACAAAACAGCCCCCGTTGAGATCCGTGAACGTTTCAATTTTTCACAGGATAGAACGGTTCGTGTGCTGCGCCGGCTGCGCAATAACGACAACCTCAACGAAGCAGTTTTACTTTCAACCTGCAACCGTACTGAACTTTATATGGTGCTGGAAGATCCTGCTGCCGGATTACATTTTATCCGTACTTTGCTGCGCCATCTGGCAGGCGAACAATATAAACCCGACTATTTCTATAATCTGACCGGCATTAATTGCGTCCGTCATCTGTTTAAAGTCGCTTCCAGCCTTGACTCACTCATCATCGGGGAAGGCCAGATCCTGAGCCAGATTAAAAATGCATATCATCTGTCCCGCAGCTGCGGTATGACAGACACTTTGTTCAACACCTTATTTAATCGTGCTATCGCCGTCGGCAAGCGTGTACGTACAGAAACAAAGATCGCCTACAGTTCTGTTTCTGTTTCTTCCGCCGCGGTAGATCTGGCTATCGACGTTGTCGGCGATCTGACTAAAGCCAATATTTTAGTATTGGGTGCCGGCAGAATGAGTGAACTGACCGCCCGCCATTTGATTGATAAAGGCGCTAAAACTATCTTTGTCAGTAACCGTAATCTGTCTCACGCTCAAGAACTGGCAGAAAAATTTAACGGTACTGCGATCCCGTATAACGAATTTATGCATCAGGCGATAACCTCTGATATCATTATCACTTCTACAGGAGCGCCTCACTATGTGATAACAGAACAGGGTGTACGCGATATTATTCCTAAACGCAGCGGCAAACCGCTTATTTTAGTTGATATTGCCGTTCCCCGTGACGTTGATCCTCTGGTTGGAGATATAGAAGGCGTTACCCTGTATAATATCGACGATCTGGAAGGCGTTGTCGATATGAATAAGAATTTCCGATCTTCTGAAGCCAAGGTGGCTGAAGCAATTATTGACGAAGAAATAACGGCACTGAAAGAACGGCTGCGCTATCTGACGATGCGGCCTGTAATGGTGCAGCTGCATGAAAAAATGAATTTTCTGCGGCAGAAGGTTTTAAAACGGGCATTTGCCAAACTGCCAAATCTTACTGATAAAGAACGCCGTATCATCGATATCATGACTCAGCGCCTGGAACACAAATTCCTGCGCGAACCAATGACAGCTATGAACAGTGCTGCCGGAACGGCAGATGAAGAACGTTACAGAGATATGATCTGCGAGTTATTTTTACTCAACGATTCGGGAGAGGACTATATAGGTGATGAAAACAAATTTGATTATTGGGACTAGACAGAGCCTGCTGGCTCTGTGGCAAAGCAATCATATTGCCGACCTTCTGCGCAGGCAATATCCGGAATGTACTGTAACTTTAAAAAAAATCATTACCAAGGGAGACCGTATCCTTGATGTACCGCTGGCCAAAATCGGCGGCAAGGGACTTTTTACCAAGGAACTGGAAACTGCTCTTCTAGAAGGTGAAATTGATCTTGCCGTCCACAGTCTGAAAGATATGCCTACTGTTCTGCCGGAAGGCCTGTGCCTGACAGCGGTTACCAAGCGGGCTAATGCTGGCGACGCTTTTGTCAGCAATAAATATGCTTCTATCGAAACACTGCCGCAGGGAGCAGTTCTGGGTACTTCCAGTCTGCGCCGCAAAGCCCAGCTTTTGTCAGCACGCCCGGATCTGAAAATCGTAGATTTACGAGGCAACGTCGATACGCGTCTGCGGAAGCTTGACGACGGCCAAATGGATGCTATAATCCTTGCTGCGGCAGGATTGACTCGTCTCGGATATACCGATCGGATCAGAGAAATAATCCCCCATAATTTCTGCTTACCCGCAGTTGGACAAGGCGCTTTGGCAATCGAATGCCGCACCGATAATACAGAAGTAAGAGCTATGCTTAATTTTTTAAATGACCAGCCTACCAAACAGGCTACTGATGCCGAACGTGCTTTTTTAGGGCTCATTGAGGGCGGCTGCCAGGTCCCTATTGGTGTACATGCTGTCACTGAAGGAGATGCTGTATCTATTGAAGCAATCATCGCATCTCTGGACGGAAGCACTGTTTTACGCGATACGATCAGAGGCCAGGCTGTAAATGCTGCAGAACTTGGAAAAGAACTTGGCAATAAAATGTTAGATCAGGGCGGCCGTGCAATTCTCGCCGAGATCATGTAAGGAGAGAAATTAATGACAAAACAGGGAAAAGTTTACTTGATCGGTGCAGGCCCCGGTGATCCCGGTCTGCTTTCAATCAAAGCCATGGAATGCTTGCAAACAGCCGACGCTGTCGTTTACGACCGTTTGGCAGATCCGAGAATTTTAGCTTATGCTAAAGACGACGCAGAAATGGTCTATGTCGGTAAAGCTTCTGCCAACCATACAATGCGTCAGCCAGATATCAATAAACTGCTGGTAAAGCTGGCAGCCGAAGGTAAGACTGTTGCCCGCCTCAAAGGCGGTGATCCTTTTGTTTTCGGACGCGGCGGTGAAGAAGCTATTGAACTTTTAGAAGCCGGACTGCCATTTGAATTCGTTCCCGGCGTAACTTCTGCCATCGCAGTTGCCGAATACGCAGGCATTCCTGTCACCCATCGTCACGTAGCCACTTCCTTTGCAGTCATTACCGGCCACGAAGACCCTACCAAAGGCGAATCAACTATTAACTGGAGCGGTCTTGCTACCGCTGTTGATACTTTAGTTTTCCTGATGGGTGTCGAAAATCTTACTAATATTACAAAAAATCTCATCGCCAACGGGCGCAGCGCCGATACTCCGGCAGCAGTCATTCGCTGGGGCACCAAACCGGAACAGCGCACTCTGATCACTACTGTCGGTACTGCTGCTGCCGACGTTGCCGCGGCAAATCTGAAACCGCCGGCAATTTTTATCGTCGGTAATGTTGTCAAACTGCGCGAGCAGCTGCAGTGGTTCGATAACAAACCTCTCTTTGGCAAAACAATCGTAGTAACCAGAGCCCGCGCGCAGGCCAGTGCTTTGACCAGACAGCTGGAAGCCGCTGGTGCTCGTGTAATCGAGGCGCCGGCAATCAAAATCATACCCCCGGAAGATTATACCCCGCTGGATAAAGCAATCGAAAACATCAAAACCTACAAATGGCTGATCCTGACCAGTGCTAACGGCGTTACCGCTTTCTTCAATCGCCTTGATAATGCCGGATTAGATTCCCGTTCCCTGTCTGACATCAAAATAGCCGCTATCGGCAGTGAAACGGCGAAAGCTTTAAAAAACTATGGCATCTCCGCCGATTTAGTGCCCCCAGCCTTCAAGGCTGAAGAACTGGCCGAAACCCTGTCAACAGAAGTGCAAGTTGGTGATAAAATCCTGCTGGCACGCGCTAAAGTAGCCCGTGAAGTATTACCGGAAAGCCTGCGTGCTTTAGGAGCCAGCGTTGATGTTGTAACTGCCTATGAAACTGTTACCGCTCTGGATAACAAAGAAGAATTGCTGACTGCTCTGCAAAACGGAGAAGTTGATCTTGTTACTTTTACCAGTTCCTCAACTGTTACTAATCTTTTGGCATCCTTAGGCGATCAAAGAGAACTTATCAATAATATTCCAGCAGCGGCTATTGGCCCTGTTACCGCCGAAACCTGCCGCCAAAATAATCTTGAACCTGACATCATAGCTGAAACATTTACTATTGCAGGTTTGACAGACGCTATTCAAAGATATTATAAGGAGTGATCAGTATGGGCTTTCCTATTTACCGTCCCCGCCGCCTGCGCGCTACAGAAAACCTGCGCAGCATGATCCGAGAGACTGAACTTTCCGTTAAAGACCTCATTTATCCGTTATTCGTCGTCCCGGGCACCGGTGTAAAAAATGAAATTGAATCGCTGCCGGGCAATTACCATTGGTCCTTAGACCGTTTACCGGAAGTTTTACAGGAAATCAGCGAACTTGGAATTCCTGCCGTTATACTGTTTGGTATCCCCTCTTATAAAAATGCTGTCGGCAGTAGCGCCTGGGATGCAGAAGAACCTGTACAGCAGGCCTGCCGCCTGATCAAAAACACTTATCCCGAACTGGTAGTCGTCACCGATGCCTGCCTGTGTGAATATACAGAACATGGCCATTGCGGCGTTCTGGAAAACGGCTGTACTGTCAACAATGATGAAACGTTGCCGCTTTTAGCTAAAATCGCAGTTTCCCACGCTCAAGCTGGCGCTGATGTCATTGCGCCATCCAATATGATGGACGGTTATGTCAAAGTTATGCGTGAAGCCTTAGACGAAGCAGGTTTCAGCAATGTGTCCCTGATGGCTTATTCAGCTAAATACGCTTCAGCCTATTATGGTCCTTTCCGCGCTGCAGCCGATTCCACTCCCTCTGCAGGCGACCGCAAAGGCTATCAGATGGATCCCGGCAACAGTGACGAAGCTCTGCGTGAAGTGGCTCTTGATATCGAGGAAGGCGCAGATATCGTTATGGTAAAACCCGCTTTGGCTTTTATGGATATCATCAGCCGTGTCAAAGAAACATTTAACCGCCCTTTATGCGTTTATAATGTCAGCGGTGAATACGCTATGGTCAAAGCAGCAGCAGCAAAAGGCTGGATCGATGAACAGCGTATCGTTATGGAAACGATGCTCGGTTTTAAACGTGCCGGCGCCAAAATGATCATCACCTATCATGCTCTCGACGTAGCCAAATGGCTGCTGGGCAAATAAGGAGGCCGCATATGGATCACAGCAAATCTCAGGCAGCTTTTACCGAAGCCAAACAATACATTCCCGGCGGCGTCAACAGCCCCGTTCGTTCCTTCCGCAGTGTTGGCGGTGTTCCGCCTGTCATTGCCAAAGGCAGCGGCAGCAAACTCACCGACATCGACGGCAACGAATATATCGATTATGTACTTTCTTACGGTCCTTTACTTTTAGGGCATGCACACCCGCAGGTCACCGAAGCCATCCAAACTGCAGCCGCCAAAGGCTCATCCTATGGCGCGCCGACCCTGGCTGAAACAGAGCTTGCCAAACTTCTCTGCACACTTGTCCCTTCTATGGAAATGGTACGTATGGTCAACAGCGGAACAGAAGCTACCATGAGTGCTCTGCGTTTAGCACGCGCTTATACAGGACGTGAAAGCATCGTTAAATTTATAGGCTGTTATCATGGCCATCACGACAGCCTGCTGGTCAAAGCCGGCAGCGGCGCAGCTACTTTAGGCGTTCCTGACAGCCCCGGTGTTCCTAAAGGCGTTGCCGCCAATACCATCACTGTTCCTTTTAACGACCGGGCTGCCCTGGAAGCTGCTTTTGCTGCTAAAGGCAGCGATATTGCCGCCGTTATCATGGAGCCAACTCCCGGCAACATGGGACTGGTATTACCGCAGGACGGCTATCTGGAATTCATTCGCTCCATCACAAAAAAATATGGAACACTGCTTATCTGTGATGAAGTCATGTCTGGCTTCCGCAGCAGTGAAAAATCTTCTCAGGGCCTCTACGGCATTGATCCTGATATCACCTGTCTGGGCAAAGTTATCGGCGGCGGGCTGCCGGTAGCCGCTTACGGCGGTAAACGCCAGATCATGGAACAGGTTGCTCCTGTTGGCCCCATGTATCAGGCCGGCACTTTGAGCGGCAACCCTCTGGCTATGGCAGCCGGTATCGTCAACCTTACCTACATGCGCGGACACAATGTCTGCAGCCAGCTGGAAAGCATGACAGCCATCCTGACCGGAGGCCTTGCTAAAGCCGCTGCCAAGGCAGGAGTGCCTGTACAGGTGCACCGTCTTGGTTCTATGTTTACTGTTTTCTTTACTGATCAGGAAGTTTATGACTATGACAGCGCCTGCACAAGCGATTTAGATGCGTTCCGCATTTATTTCCATAGCATGCTGGAACAGGGCATTTATCTTCCTCCATCTCAATTTGAGACCAATTTCTTATCTCTGGCCCATACGCCTGAAGATATCGAAAAAACATTACAGGCAGCTGAAATAGCTTTTAGCGCAGTTGCTGCTGCGAAAAAATAAAGTGAAAAACAAAAACGTCATAACCTTTAGGTTATGACGTTTTATTTTTGATTATTTTTGTTCTTGTTTTTGAACTTCTACCGGAGCAAAAATAAACTCCGTCAGCTTGCCCTCTTTATTAAAGCCATAAATCACACGTACCAGCTGCTGTTTACTGTAGCTTCCCAGATAAGTCAACCGGTCACCCTGATCAAAACGCTCATAAGCAACAAATTTCATTTCCTTCATTGTCCCTAAAGTATCTTTGACCTGCTTTTGCAAAGCAGCAAAAGCTTTTACATCCATTTTTTGCTTCAGTTCGGGGCTAAAACCCGCTGCAGCACCTGCATAACCGCTGTCGTCCGCAACAGTCAATGCCGCTACAAACTTATCAACTATTTTCTGCTGTTTATTTAAATCATTACCGTCTCCGGCAGCAAAACATACCGCGGCCATTGCCACTGTTAAAACTACAGTTACCAGCATTACTAATTTTTTCATATAAGTCATCCTCTCATCACTGCAGGTCTTTATCAAAATTTGCCTGCTTACTATATCTTAATTATAACCGATTCAATGTTATCGTCAATGTTTTTATCTTACTGAGCATTCAGCCATTGCTGGATAATAACGCTTTTCTGACCCGCAGTCCAGCTAAGGTCATCAACCGCCAGTTCTAAATCACCGATCATCATTTTCCGCCCGTCATCATGGGCATAATCACTGACACGCCACAAAAGCGGATAACCCTTAGAGGCCAGTAAATCTTTTGAATGTTCTGACAGCAAATAGTCCATAAAAGACTGTGCTTCTGCTAAATTTGCCCCTTGGAGAATAGCAGCACCGGTAATACAGTTTTTATTACCGTCTTTGACTAAAGTTGCGAATAGATCGCGATTTTGCCTTTCCAGCTGCAATGCTGTGGAAAGTGAAACTACCGCGATCGTTTTTCTGCCGCTGCGAACCGCTTCAATAGCCTCCCATTCACTGGCCGTATATAAAGGCAGCTGGCTGTTAAAAGAAGCCGCATACTCCATAGCTTTAGCTTCGCCGCGCAGCTGCCAGATAGAAGTTATCATGCCATAACTCCGACCGCCGTTTTTAAAATCAGCCAGCGCTGTTTCTTCCCAAAGCTCCGGTTTCAGCAATTCATCCCATGTCTCAGGAGCATAAAGCCCCAACTCGCGCAGTCGGTCACGATTAGTCAAAAATCCTATATAATCGACATAAAGACCTGTCCAGCGCCACTGATTCTCACGCATTTCAGCAGGTACTTTATAGGCCTCCCTCGGCCTGTAGCTGCGCAGCATTTTCTGCTCTCCTGCCAGATAATATTCTTCAGGCGTACCGCCAAGCCAGACATCGAATTTTCCCTCTCTCAGAAAATTAAGCCGTTCATCCAAATTCCCTGCCGGCAAATGTCTGACTTCAACTTTCACATTCTGCTGTTTGGCAAAATCTTCCGCTAAAATATCTGTCATTGTTTCATTCAGGCTGCTGCAGATCTTGATACTTTTCTGTTCTTCTTTGATGTTACTGCTGCAACCGCTGCAGAGAAACACAATTGACAGCACTGTTACCAGAATTACTTTCATAGTTCGACCGCCTTTTATGGTAATAAATTCATTATACCACAAGGGTACGTATTCTCACTAGGCTCGAAAATACCTCGCCAAGTTTTCATACAGTACCACAAGGGTACGCATTACCGCGAAAAATCACTATCATTGATCAAAATTCCCGTACAGCTGCTAATTTGAACTTAATTATTGACATCAGTGCTTTTTTTAAGTATAATTTATACGTTAGCTTAAGCTAACTGTTTGGGGTTGCCCGCTTCCAAACTTTTACACTTATCAACTTAACGCTCACTCGATACTGTGCTTAACAGCTCTCACGCACAGTTTTTTATTTTTCTCGAGTTAGCTTAAGCTAACTTTTTTCCAATACACTTAAAATCACATTAACAAATTACTTTACAAATACTCAAAATAACCTCTGCTCTTATAGTTCAATGTGTTATAATTGATTATAGTTGATTTTTATTCGTCATTTTTATATTTCTACCGGCTGCAGCAGCAGTAGGTACATTTATCTGCGAGGTCTGCCATATGCCAGAACGTTTATTAAAATACTACCGCCCTTACCGAAAAACATTGTTTTTTGCTTTGCTCGGATCCGTTATCACATCCGCCCTTGATTTATGTTTTCCGCTCTTTATGCGCTATATCCTGGGCGATGTACTGCCCGAAGGCAATCTTTTCCTCTTAGGGCAGGCTACGATCATCTTGCTTTTTTTATACCTGCTTAATTTTATAATCAGTTATCAAGTCTCAAGACACGGCCGCCTAATGGGTGCAAAAATAGAACAGGATATGCGCAGTGACCTTTTTCAGCATGTCCAATCAATGTCTTTCCGTTATTTTGACAACATCCGTATCGGCCAGCTGATTTCCCGTATTGTCAGCGATATTGCCGAGATCCGTGAGCTTGTTTTTCTTGGTCCTAATTACCTGCTGGTCTGTACTATAACCATGCTTGGTACTCTGGGAATACTTATTTATCTTAACTGGCCTTTAGCGTTACTGGTCAATCTGCTGCTGTTAGGAAAAGCTTATGAATCAGTTGCTACCAATCATGCACTGAAACAATCAGGGCGTATGATCCGCGAACAGGTCGGTAATCTTACAGCACAGACAAATGAAAGTCTGAATGCCATACGCCTAGTTAAATCCTTCAACAATGAAGAATGGGAAGAAAAACGCCTTGATAAAAACGGACAAGCTCTTTTACAGGCACGTAAAACATCGTTCGACCTTTTATCACGCCTGAACAGCAACGCTGTATTGTTTTCCAATGTCACTAATCTTGTTATCATTGTCGTAGGCGGCGCCATGATCGCATATGGTAAAATGCAGATCAGCGATCTGGTCGCCTTTTTACTGTATGTATCAATCTTTATCCGCCCCATCCTGCGCCTGACCGCATTAGCAGAATCCTATCAGAAAGGTATGGCCGGTTACCAGCGCTTTTGCCAGCTGATGGATACCCCTTCTGAAAATATAGATCTGCCCGGCGCAGTCGACTGTGGTACTTTAAAAGGCTCTATTTCCTTTAAAAATGTCAGCTTTGGCTACGATCCCGGCAAACCTGTTATTCAAAATTTTGATCTTGATATCGCTGCCGGTGAAGTTATCGCTTTTGTCGGCACTACAGGTGTTGGTAAAAGCACGATCTGCAATCTGCTGCCGCGTTTCTATGAACTTCAGCAGGGCGTTATAACCATTGACGGAATGGATATCCGCAATGTGACCTTAAAATCACTGCGCCGTAATATCGGCATAGTTCAGCAGGATATCTTCCTTTTCTCTGACTCTGTACGTGAAAATATCGCTTACGGCAACCCTCATGCCAGTATGGAAGAAATCATCACCGCTGCCAGATTGGCCGAAGCTGATGCTTTTATCAATCAGCTGCCGGATGGTTATGACAGCCAGCTTGGTGAACGCGGTGTTAAATTGTCCGGAGGCCAAAAACAGAGGATTGCCATTGCCCGTGTTTTTCTCAAAAATCCGCCCATCCTGATTTTAGACGAAGCGACTTCTTCCCTGGATAATGAAACGGAAAACCTTATCCAGGAATCACTGATGCAGCTGTCACGTAACCGCACGACCCTGATCGTAGCCCATCGCCTGGCAACGATCCGTCATGCCGACCGTATCGTTGTCCTCACCCCCAACGGTATCAGCGAACATGGTTCTCATGACGATCTGATGGCTTTGCAGGGAGAATATTACAAGCTTTATATGGCACAGTTCAGTAAAAGCCCGCTAAATTAAAAATAAAACCCTCGGATGAAAACATCCGAGGGTTTCTTTTTTCATATAAACAGCTTTTTAATTATTCGCGGTCAAAGATCATTACTTTTTCAAAATCAAGATATACCTTTTCTCCGTCGGCAAATTCTTTCAAGTCTGCCCCTTTGACGATAACGCGTACATCATGATCACCGACGGTAACACGGTAATCAACAGCATCACCTAAATAGAAGCGATGCGTCAATGTCCCTTCAAGCATACCACCGCCGCGGCTCATCGTAATATTCTCAGGACGTACAGCGATGGTAGCACTGCCGGAAACACCCGAAGTATTGGGGAAAGAAGCTGTAGTACCTTGCAGGTATACTCTGTCATCCGATACTTCACCCTGCATAAAATTGACCAACCCGATAAAATCAGCAACCATTTTGTTGGCAGGATTGGTATAAATTTCATGCGGAGCACCGATCTGCTGCACTACGCCTTTACTCATAACAACTACGCGGTCGCTCATTGCCATGGCTTCACCCTGATCATGGGTTACATAAACAACGGTAATACCAAGTGCTTTTTGAATCGACAGGATCTCAAAACGCATGCTTTCACGCAGTTTAGCATCCAGATTGGATAACGGTTCGTCTAACAGCAGCAAACCTGGCTGCGCAACCAAAGCACGAGCCAAAGCGACACGCTGCTGCTGACCGCCGGACAGCTGATGCGGATAACGGTGGCCATATTCGCCTAAATGCACGAGCTCCAGCATTTCATTTACTCTTTTCAAACGTTCCTCTTTGGGAACCTTTTGGATCTTCAACGGATAAGCCACATTTTCAACAACCGTCATATGCGGCCAAACTGCATATGACTGGAATACCATACCGATATCGCGATTTTCCGGAGGAACAAATTTATTCTGCGACGAAGAACTGACGCAGTGGTCACCGATATAGATCTCGCCTTCTGTAGCTTTTTCAAAGCCTGCGATCATTCTCAGGGAAGTTGTTTTACCACAGCCGGAAGGACCGAGGATAGAAACGAATTCGCCGTCTTCAACCGTCAGGTTGAAATCATTAACAGCCGTTACAGGCCCGAAACGTTTAAATACATGTTCAATACGTACTTGTGCCAATTTATTCCACTCCTTCTTTAAATTCCCACATTGCCTTTGGTCAGTTTGTTAAGGATCAGGTTACCAACCAAAACGATAGTCAAAATGATTACTGATAATACAGAAGCATTTTGTGTATCTGCATAAGTTTGCAGCTCGTACAGCAAAACACCGATAGTTTTAGTTTCTGCACCGTACAGAAGGAGCGACATCGTCAGCTCGTAGAAAGACGGCATAAAGATCAGGAACCAACCGGCGATGATGGACGGAGCGATCAACGGCATAATAATATCTTTACAGGTTCTGATCCAGCTGGCACCTGAATTTAATGCTGCTTCTTCAAGAGAAACGTGCACCTGACTCAGGGAAGCCGCTATTGTCCGCACAGACATGGTCATATATTTGACCAGATAGCTGACGACCAGAATCCACATCGACGAATAAAGATTGAGACCGAAATTACCGGAGAAGGTGATAACCAGAGCCAGGGCGATAACGATACTCGGAGTAGAACCGCCGATAACGGTCAGCAGATCCGGGAAGCTACGTCCTTTGACTTTTGTTTTAACGGCCAGATAAGCAATGAACACTGAAAGTATCGTACCAATAGTGGCGGCGATTACGCCATACACGACCGAATTCCAGATACTCTCCATATACTGACTGCTGGTAATAACAGGCTCCCATGCATCAAAGCCGATATTCGACCAGGTAACTCCGCGCGACATACTCTTTAAAAGTGATGTCAGCAATATAGAACCTAATGGTAAAATTACTGCAATAAACGCATATAGACCTACACCACAGAAAGCAGGCCATTTCCATTTGCCAAGCTCTACGATATTAGGACGGGTACTCTTACCACTGATCGTTGTATAATCCTTGCGGCCCAGCATCCAGGTCATAAAGAACAGTAAGAAGTTGGCAATGAACATCAAAGATGCTGCTAAAGCCGTGGCATCACGGATACCCTCATCATTACCCATGTAAATATAGGTGACGATACGGGTAGTCATAACCTCGATATTACCAGGCATACCAACAATGGCAGGAATACCGAAGCAGGAACCGGCAGCAATGAAAACCAACAGACCGCCTGCTAAAATACTTGGTGCCATCAAAGGCAAAGTAACATCGACCAGGGTACGCAGAGGGGAAGCTCCGGAAACACGTGCCGCTTCTTCGAGCGTCGGATCCATTTTTTCCATTGCCCGGGAAATGGTAATAAAAGCAAAAGGCGAATAAAACAGGGTCAATACCCAAGCCAGACCGCCCATAGTATAAATATCAAATGGAGATTGCTGCAGTTGCAGAATCCACTTAAAAATCGAATTCAAATAACCGACGCTGGGATTTAAAAGCTGTACCCAGGCAATCGCGCCAACATAAGGAGGGATCATATAGCTGGCAACCAGTAAAGTCCGGTATGTTTTTTTACCGGGCATATCGGTGCGGCCAACAAGCCAGGCCAGCGGGAACGTAATAATAACACTGGCTACCATAACTAAAAGCGATAGCTGCACAGTATTGGACAAAGCACGCCAGTTAACATCTTGACTGTAAACATCAGCATAATTGCCGAAATTGATGGCTCCATTAACCATAATACTGTCATAAAGCAGTATTCCCATCGGGAAAACCACAAAATATAATAATAAAATAACGGAAACAGCAATAACTATGAATTTACTATTAAATCTAGGTAAAGACCCCACTATGGCTCCTTTCCCCGGCTTTGAGACCGGTGAAAAATCATTTACAGGATTTTCCTGCAAAGAAATTGGAAAACAGGGATCGTCAAAAACGACCCCTGATCCCTTAAAAATTGTTACTCAACAAATTTTAATAAGAACTATTCCATAACTCTTACGCGGAAAGCCTCTTTGATTTGAGCATTTTCTTTGGAAAGTTTTTCCCAGTTTACTTTAATAGCTTTATCAGAGAAAGTTTTCAGAGCAGGAGCGCCTTTAGGCGGCTCTACGTCACCGCGTACAGAGTGCATCCAGCCTTGAACAACTGCCTGCTGACCATCTTTAGACAACCACCAGTCAACCAGAGCTTTAGCACCTTCGGGGTTTTTGGTTGCTTTAAAAATAGCGATCGGAGACGGGATGATGATAACGCCGTCTTCAGGATAGGAAACTTTCAAAGGCTCATTTTTAGTATTAGCCAATTTGAGGACGTTTTCTTCCAAAATCATTGCAGCAGCATATTCGCCGGTCAGCAATTTGTTCTGAATAGCAGAGTTGCCTTCTTCAACGCGAATATCATTAGCTTTCAATTGGTCGAAATATTCCCAGCCATATTTATCGGCCAAAGCGCCAACCGCTACATAAGCAGTACCGGAAAGCATTGGGTTCGGCATAGCGATTTTGCCTTTCCATTTCGGATCGGTCAGATCTTTCCAGGATTTCGGAGCATCTTCGGGTTTCAGTTTATCAGAGTTATAAGCAATGATCATGTTGCAGACACGAACAGAGGACCAAGCACCGTTCTTGTCTTTATCAGTGATGACATCTTTCAGGTTCGGGGAAACATAATCAAGCAGCAAACCTTGATCCTGCAAAGTCAGGTAGTAGGAAGGATCAGCAACCATCAGAACGTCAGTACCGATTTTGTTGGCTTTGATCTCGCCGGTAATTTTAGTGATTACTTTTTCAGTACCGCCCTGGAACCAGGTAACTTTCATATCAGGGAATGCTTTAGCTACATTAGGTTTACACATTTTATCGATGATATCAGGATAAATAGAGGTATAAACCATAACGTCGCCTTTAGGACCGCCTTTAGAATCTGCAGCTTTCTTATCGTCGCTGCCGCCGCAGCCGGCAACTGCTACTGATAATGCCAGAACTGCTGCTGCAGTGCACAACCATTTTGCTTTTTTCATTAAACATCCACTCCTTTGTGTTGTCATACTACCCTTAAAGTTCGCCCGGCTTTGTAAAATTCCTGCTTACATTAGAAAAAAGTTTTACAAAAAATTAAAATTTATGTCACATTTACGCCTTATTTAAAAAACATTCCATTGTCAATCGACAATACGACACTTTTGACCCTATGGGATTTTTTGTGTCCCGCGATTATACGACTGCTAAAAAATTTAATTCCCACGCCGGCACATACGGATGTTTACGCAGATAAACCTTATATTCAGGCACTAACTGCCACATAAACAATGGCAGCAGGAAAATATCCGCATCGTGATGATAAGCGGCAATAAATAATTTAGGTTTATTACGTTTTATCTGCTCCTTTCCCCCTTTCAAAGCCTCCATCTCAGCGCCTTCCACATCCATTTTGATGTAAGTTACACGCTCATCTTCAAGCAGTGTATCAATATCGACAGCCTGCACTATGTGACGCTGGCCTGTCAGCAACGTTGACTGACGGCCGCCGCTGTCAGAAAAAGACAGTTCTGCCGTTTCTTTCCAAATGGCTCTTTCAAAAATTTTGATATCAGACAAACCACTTGCCTCTAAATAAGCAGATAATTTTTTATAATTACGCCTATCCGGCTCTGCCGCAAAAATCCGATTATATTTATTATTAGTCAGCTGTAAAAATTCCCTGATCGTATCACCATTATAGGCACCTAGATCAGCATACGTTTCTTCTTCGCTCCAACTGAAAATACTCTGCAGATCTTTTAGCCGCTCCGTCTCACTTTGCCATAAATAATGCAGTTTACCGCTCAGCTTATAATTCAGTGATGCTGCAAACACGTCTCGGGACCAATCATCAGCCAAATTGTCATATACCTGCTGCAATTCCTGCTGATGCTGCTGCAGCCAGTCAAACGAAACTGTTTCATCTCCGGGAAACAGCAGCAAATGCGGCGCTACTGTTTCATGCATTGTGCTCAGCTCCTGAAAGCGGTTTAAAACTGCAGGCGACTCTGAGGCAAAGGCAATAACAATCAGAAAATCACCCAGCCGATCTTTAACTGCGGTATAAGTCTCGACCATATGACCACGAAAAACCTGCCCGCGAACAAATTCATCACTGGCAAAAATACCGGCGACCTTTATTTGCATCCTGTCACACAAGTCAATAATCTGGTCGGCACCGTTACCCATTCCATATAAAACAACAGGCTTGTCAGTCAGCTGCAAAATCTGCCAAACGTCCTGTTTTTCCTTAATAAAATCCAACATTTACGCCGCTCCCTTCTCTACAACTTTATTGTACACGAAACTTTACCTGCCGTCATACTTTTATTGCGTTAACTTTTACCATTCTTATGGTTGACATACCACCATCAAGTTTTATATACTATTATCGTAAACTTAATTTCAGTTTATAGTTAACCATAATTAAGGTGATCTTTATGTCTACTTTTAAAATTCGTGAAATCAGTGAAATTGCCTTATTAGCAGCATTTATCGCCGTCAGCGGGGCTTTTAAGCTTCCCAGCTTTATTCCAGGAAGTGAATTTCAACTCTCCGCTCCTATTGCTGTAGCGATCTGCGGTGTTTTTGGCATCAAAAAATATCTGCTTGCAGGTATTCTGGCCTCTGCCGGCGGTTTACTCCTGGGTACGCAAACTATTTTCAACGTCCTTATTGCAATGCTTTTTCGAATAGTCGTTGCCTTATTATATGCAGTTTTAGGAAAAACCAAAATCTTCTACCTGTTATCAGGAGCTGTCGCTTCCTCCGCAGCACGTCTTGCACTCAGTCTTTTTATTGGTAAGGCAGTCTACCCTCTGTTGGCAGCAGCTCTTCCTGGAATGATTTTCACAGCATTAACATCCGGGTTATTTGCTTCTGTTTTAGAGAAAACATTAACCCTGACAAAACGCGTTTACGAACGTTCTTGACCGCTACTTTTTCTATGCCTGAAGTCAAAACTTCAGGCGTTTTTTATCCTGCTCTAACTATACTTGCCCAGACCTTTTTATAATGTTAAAATAGTACTGATAATATTTGCCGGAATATTCTTACTGCTCACTAATTTTCACCGGCTGTGTTTTATTACACGATCAATCAAACGGCACTATTGCCAACGGAGGACTTGTTATGATTTTGCAAGAATCTGGAGAAAACTATTTGGAAACCATTCTGATGCTGCAGCAGCAAAACGGCAGTGTCCGTTCTATCGACATTGCAACGCATATGAATTTTACCAAAGCCAGCGTCAGCAGGGCTATGAGTATTTTAAAACGCGAAAATTACATTCTGATGGAAGCGGACGGCAACATCATTCTGACTGAAACAGGGCTCGCTAAAGCAAACGCTGTTTTGGAAAGACATCTGCTGTTGACGCGCTTTTTACGCGAAAATCTTGGCGTATCCGAAGAAACAGCTGAAAAAGATGCCTGCCGGATCGAACATGTTATCAGCCCCGAAACCTTTACCGGGATAAAAAAACTGATCAAAAACTCTTAACAATTCAAAGGAGCTGTTTTAACAATGATGAAAAAATTACTTCTTTTGCTTACTGTTGCCATCGCAATGCTGGCATTGCCGCTGGCCGCTCATGCAGACAAAACGAAATGGACGAATCCCAATTACGATTTTAATAAACTTCACCGCATCAATTTGGTTTCCATAAGTGTAGTCGATCCTGTCGGCAGCAATTTTACTGTTGACGATATGGCGACCGAAAAAATAATAAGTGCTTTACAAAAAGCTTTAACTAAAAAAGATTATGTTTTTGATACAAGCATCGAATCAAATCTTTCAATTACCAAAGAAGATGCTTCCCAACTGACCAAAGATGCTTTAAGCGGCACTTATACAGATATATCGACCAAAATAGCGCCTGCTCCAACTGCTGATCTGAAAATAATCGCCCATAAATTTGGTTACAACAGACGGGTCATCCCCGCTCACGAAGAACCGCGTACCAGATATTACAAAGAAAAGGTCAAAGACAATAAAGGAAACTGGATCGAACGGGATGCAGAACGAACTGTTTATGAATATGTTCCGGCCAGCACTGTATATGACGGCTACGTTGATGTAGCTTTTCATCTTTTTGACCCTGCTACAGGAAAAATAATTTTCAGTCTGCGCGATACACGCAGCCGTACAGCAGACAGTGATACAACAAATATGTGGCAGCGCATGGCCAATGCTTTCGTTCAGGATCTTGATAAAGCTGCAAAAAAATAACTCTGCAAATTTCTAAACACCCTTTAAATAATTAAAGGGTGTTTATTCTTGTATACCTCTGTATCTTAATGATATTTTTTCCTAATTTGCTTGACACTCTATTCAAAGATGTTATAATTTAGTATATCAAACTGAATACGGTAATGCAGGTTCCGTCAGGAATAACAGAGAAGACCGGTTAAAAGCCGGCGCGGTCCCGCCGCTGTAAGATGGAGCAACGCCTATAGAACCACTGGAATATTCCGGGAAGGAAGGCCGAGCCATGAAGTCAAGCCAGAAGAACTACCTGCATCGCGATCTTAGTGACCTGCGAAGGACGGGGAAAGATCATGGGTCTAACCATGTTTTATCACCATCCCTAATATTTATGGATGGTTTTTTTATTACCTATTCAGAAAATAATCAGAGGAAAGAGGAATAATTTATGAAAAAACTGCTTTCAATGTTAGTTATGGCTTCAATGATGGTTTTTGCACTGGGAACTATGGGCACTTCTGCCGCTGCTAAAGCACCGAAAAACGACAAGGCTGTCGTAGTAGTCAGCTTCGGTTCGACCTTCGACGACACCCGTACGAAAGATATCGGCGGGATCGAAGAAGCTGTTGCCAAAGCTTTCCCGAACCGTGATTTTAAACGTGCTTTTACTTCCTACATCATCATGGAACGATTGGAAAAAAATAAAGGCATCAAAGTCAACGATTTGCCTGCAACCTTAAAAGAACTGAAAAAAGCCGGTTATAAAGACATTCTCGTACAACCGACTCATTTGCTGCACGGCGAAGAATATGAGCATAAAGTCCTGACCACCGTTGATAAATTCAAAGGTGATTTTGACCGCATCGTTGTCAGCGATCCTCTGATGGTAGGTAAAAACGATTTCGCTATCGCTGCTTCCGCTGTTGCGACTCAATTCCCGACTCTTGGCAAAGGTGAAGGCGTTGTCTTGATGGGTCACGGTTCTCCCCGTGATAACAACCAATCCTTTGGCAACACCTACAAAATGCTGCAGGAAACCTTTGATAAAATGGGTTTACCGGTAGTAGTTGGCACTGTTGAAGAAGTGGATACTCCTAACGTGGACGAAGTTCTGGAACAAATCAAAGCACGCGGTTACAAAACTGTGCATATGTTCCCCCTGATGATCGTTGCAGGCGACCATGCCAACAACGATATGTACGGAGATGAAGAAGATTCCTGGAAATCCATGATCGAAAAAATGGGCGTTAAAACTGTAGGTCACCTGCAGGGTATCGGCCGCAATGCCGCAGTACAGGCTATTTATGTACAGCATGCAGTTGCTGCTGAAGCCGGTGTTCAAAGATAAATAATTACTGTTAGTCCAAAGGACGTTCTTCTAAGGAAGAACGTCCTTTTATGTTCTGGAAATCAGTACAAAAATATTACAGCGTTTTTATTTTAATAAAATTTTCTGTAAATTTGTTACCCTTTGTTGCTGCTGCTCTTGCTTTATGAGATATTAGAATGCTATACTTTAGTCATTGAAAGACATTATATATGAAGAAAGGGTGTTGCACCAATGGGTTTAGTAATCTCTGCTCTTGTTACTTTTTGGGTCGGCTTTCTGATCTACAAAAAGTACAAACCTCAACCGGTCTTATTCTTAGGCGGTATGATCTTAATGTATATTGCCGCCATTTTCGGTTACGGTACTATCTTACCGGCCAAAGCCGCTACAGGCTCTACTTTCTTTGATGCTTTTGAATTTATTCGCGCTACCATGAGTTCTAATGCCGGCAAGCTCGGTATGAACATTATGGCAGTTGGCGCTTTTGCCCGCTATATGGACAAAATCGGCGCTTCCCGTTCTTTAGTTCGTCTGACTATCCGTCCTTTACTGGCTTTAAAATCACCTTATATCGTTTTATCCGGCACCTGGGTTGTCGGTATGCTGATCGGTCTGTGCATCAACAGTGCATCTGGTCTGGCCATGCTGCTGATGGTCACCATGTTCCCGATCCTGATCGGACTTGGTGTCAGCCGTCTGTCTGCTACGGCTGCTGTTGCTACTACGCTCTGCTTCGACTGGAGCCCCAGTGATACCGGCACCATCCTTTCTGCTGAAACCGCCGGCTTGAACCCGGTAGTTTACTGGACTGACTACCAGGTACCGATCGTTTTGGTTGCTTTCGTTGTTGTCGGCACACTGCACTATTTCACTCAAAAATATATGGATAAACGTGACGGACATGTCGTCCAGCCGATGGAAGTTGAAAAACCTGCTGAAGATGATCCGGCTGACAGCGCGCCGCTCTGGTATGCGGTCCTGCCGGTTATTCCGCTGGCTTTGATCCTCTCCTTCAGCCCGCTGTGGATCACCTCAATCAAAATGAACATCGTTATGGCTATGTTCATTGGACTTTTTATTGGCGCCTGCTGCGAATACATGCGCTGGCATGACGGCAAAAAAGTTCTCGGCGACATCCAGACCTTCTTTGACGGTTTAGGAATGCAGATGGCTAACGTTATCACCTTGATCGTAGCCGGTCAGACTTTTGCTCAGGGCCTTCTGTCCATGGGTACTATCAATGCGCTGATCTCCGGCAGTCAGGGCTTTGGCTTTGGCCCGATGGCTATGATGCTCGTTATGGTCGCTATCATCACCTTCTCGGCTATCGTTATGGGCAGCGGCAACGCTCCGTTCTTTGCCTTTGCGGCTCTGACACCTGCTGTTGCAGCCCATACAGGACTGCATCCGGTACTGATGCTTCTGCCGATGCATTTTGCGGCTTCTATTGCCCGTAACTGTTCGCCGATCACAGCAGTTATCGTTGTATCCTCCGGCATGGGCGGCGTTTCTCCGTTCGACCTGGTAAAACGTACCGCTATACCAATGGCCGGCGCAATGCTTGTTAATATCGGTATGACCTTCTTCTACTATTACAGAGGGTAATTGAAATTTTGATAAAACAGAATAGCTGCCTGCGGGCGGCTATTCTTATTTTAGAAAGGATGTGTAAATCATGTTCATCTGCGACTGTCACTGCGACACACTTACCGAGCTTTACAAAAAAGGCACTTCCCTGTATGACAACGATCAGCACTTCGACATTAAACGTCAGATAGAGCTGGGCGGCGGTCTGCAGTTTTGCGCTATTTTTGTCCCGACCCACGAATTCCGTTACTACGGCGGACTGCGTTATACGCTTTCCCTCCTCGACAAATATAAGCAGGAGCTTAAAACACTGCAGGAGAAAGGCATCGACGTGCTTCCCGTTTTAACTAAAGCCGATGCTGCCGACGTGCTCAACCACAAAGCAGCAACTCTGCTGGCTATCGAAGAAGGCGGCGCTATCGACGGCAGTCTGGAAGCTCTGCGCATGCTCTATGAGCTTGGCGTGCGCGCTATCACCCTTACCTGGAGCAACCGCAACGACATTGCCGACGGCGTCAACGAAGAATGCAGCGGCGGCGGTCTGACCACCTTTGGCCGTCAGGTAGTTGCAGAAATGAACCGTCTGGGCATGCTGGTAGATGTTTCCCATATTGCTACAGCGGGCTTCTGGGATGTTATCGAAACTTCTACCAAACCGATCATTGCTACCCATTCCAATGCCAAAACACTTTGCAGTCATCCCCGTAATCTCAATGACGACCAGATCAAAGCCATCAATGCCAATGACGGTCTGATCGGTATCACCTTTGCCGGACAGTTCCTGGAAGAAGATTATAACAATGCCTGCATCGACAGTGTATACCGCCATATCGACTATATGCTGAACCTTTTGGGCAATGACGACCACGTCGGTTTCGGCAGCGACTTCGACGGCATCAGTCACCCGCCTTATAATATCCACGGCGTACAGGATTACAAACCGCTGGTAGAATACCTGCAAAGCAAAAACTACAGCGACAGTACCATTGAAAAAATCACCCACAAAAACGTGCTGAACCTGCTCGGCAAAGTATTATAAATAATGATAGCAAACTAAAATGAACCGCTATGACCTTGATATGCCACAAGTAAGCCCCATAAAGAAAAGACCCATCTTTTGATGGGTCTTTTCTTTATGGTAATTTCAATATCGCCAAAAGTCTAACACAGATCAATAATGTACACAAATACCTCTGTATTTATTACTTACATCTATAGGCGATAATGGTAACTTTACCTTTTCCGGGATACTTTTTTATTTCATATTTTCTGGGGAATGCTTCTATTAGCTTCGGCAATTTAATAAACCCGAAAGTTCGCACATCAAAATCCGGTTTTACTCTTTTTATAAATTGTCCGGCTGAACTAACATTTACATAGCCTTCATCATCCTGGTACTTGTCAGATGCTATTTTTAATAAATTATGTATTACACTTATATCTTCTTTCGTAGAATCGACTGCAGCAGTTTCCAAGCATTCCTCTTCTATCTCTATTGCTTTTTCACTGCTTTCAGTTTTAGACTTTGCTGCTTTTATATTTTCGCCAAGGTTCTCCAGAAAAATAAATTCATCACAACTGTTTCTAAAAGCTTCCGGTGTTTTCTTTTCACCAACACCCATCACATATACTCCGGATTCATGCAAATTTATTGCCAAGGGAGTATAATCACTGTCGCTGGCAACGATAACAAATGCATCATAAATCCCTTTATGCAGCAAATTCATTGTATCGATTACCAACGCCATATCAGTTGTATTTTTACCAGAAACATAGTCAAACTGCTGCTCCGCTTTTATCGCTAAACGTTTCAGCTCATTTTCCCAGTTTTTTAATGTATCTTTTCTCCAATTACCATACGCTCTTTTTACAACGATACGGCCATGTGTAGATATTTCCTGTATAACATCCTCCAACTTTGCCAACTGAGTGTTATCTGCATCAATTAAAAGCGCGATTCTTTGCAAATTCTCCATAAACCCCTCCTTAACATTCTCAATATTCTTATAAGTAAATAACCATAAATCAGCTACTTATTCCCACTCGCTCCTGTTAGATGTTTTCTAAACAGATTTGCTTATGAAATTTAATTCAGAGTATTGGTATTCTTTTCATTATTCAGATAGTAGAGGCTATCTGATTTTTTGTTGCCATAGTGTTGCCAATCACATGTTATAAAAAATAACCCGTGTAGAATCACGGCATTCCTCTTTCTTCACGCAATTGAATTACCAAATCTCTTAGCTCTTCAAGACTTTTTTCAAAATAATCGTAGCTATCCCCATATTCAATTAATGATACATTATATGTATTTTTCCAGTGTTTGATTAGCAGAGAGCTATTTCCAGATTTACTCACAAGATAATGTGGACATGATGTATTAGCAGTATTATGCAAAAATTGTAACATCAAATTAATATCCGGATCCTGCAAACTATATCCTAGAAACACAATAGTATGAGTGAGAAATAGAGACGACAACAATCGATAAAATTCGGTATATTTTTCCTGTGCTCTATAGTACTGCTGTGCGGTAAATACTATTTTTTCTGTATCATCAATGCTGCCATGCGCTTTAATAATAATACTTTCAGGGGATTTTATGCACCCAACTATTGATTTAGTTTGTGTATAATCAAATGTCATACATCCCTGCAAATCGGAACAAACATTTTCATACAACTTATCGAAATTTGTTGTTATCACAATTTTACTATCAAGATCTTTAATAAGCTTATGTACATTTGAAGGTGTATAACCTTTACGCAAATACATCTCCTTCAAATAATTGCTATATTCACCAGGATCGCATAAATCGTAGATGGTTTGCAATGCTAACAAATAATTATTTTCAGCCAACATTTTTTCTACAAACTCTTTGTCTTGAGCAGATGGATGCTTCATTAGGCTTTTAATATTATTAAGAAACACAGACCATGTTTCCGGCGATTGTCCTTCACCATTTTTAGCTGTTGCAGAAACTCCAGATCCTATGAATATCACACATCTTCTATATGACAGTTATTCGATTAAATTAGCAGGCCAAATTTCACTCACCGTTTATTCCCCCACATTTCTCATGAAATTCTCTGCAACAGTATCCAAATATTTTTTATAGGTTTCAACACTGCTACCTTGATTTCCGCGTACACCTGTTGAATAATCTAATTCAAAAATAGGTGTATTTGATGTTTGAGACAGTGGAACAACACTATAAATATAGGGAATATCTCCTAATTTTAGTTCATCTGATCTTATGCCACTTTTGGCAAATCCATAGAGGAATTCCACGATCTTGTCGTGAAATCCACCTATAACTTTTTCATAAGCTCGAGTCGGTCTTTCTCCAGCCTTAAATTTTCTTTTTGAATACTGCTGAATTGAATATCCTATATACCGTGTCATTTCTTCTGGGGTTGTATTTATCAAGTATTTATGAAAAAATTGATTTGCTACTGCTTCCCCATTTGTTTCAATAAAAGTTGCAAGAGCAGACTTATACAATCTAACCCATCTTTCCATCCATTCAGCTATATTAGATATTCCTAAGAGGCTAAAAATATCTGAAGCCATAGGCGTTAAGAAGTAATCTGAATTCATTAATGCGCTTCTATTTAATGCACCTAAAGAAGGTCCCATATCTATCAAGATGTAATCATACTCATTATTTTTTTGTTTGAGTTGATTTAACCAATTAAGTTTTCTTAAGGCACCTTTATCCCCAGACATTGTTTCAGCCCAGCTCTTACTCATTGTATCATCTATTATTGAAAGTTTAGGATGACCTGGAATCAATGCAATCTTAAAATTATTTTGTAAACTTGTTACTGGAATCTCGATATTGACAAACTCAGAATCTCCATCTTCAATTTTGCTAAAGCAGTCATAAATCGTTTTCCTTGTTTCAGTATTCTCTGGATCATAAAATTCCATCCACATATCCTCAGGTAATATAGCCTGTGTTGCATTAGATTGTGGATCTAAATCCACTAACAATATTTTTTTCTCTTTCGCAATTGACAAATAACTCGCCAAATTAACAATGGTAGTCGTTTTGCCGACCCCGCCTTTATTATTGAAGAATGTAATCACTTTCATATCGCTTACTCCTCCGATAACCAAAACCCGTTCTTTCTACGAATCTTTTTACTTTCTTCTGTGAATAGATGGTTTTTTTCTTGATAAATCCTGTCCAATTGTGCCTTATCCTTTTCAGGATTGAGAAGCCTTTGCTTAATAATTTCGCAGTTTCCAAGTTCGCTACCAATCCATCTACGTTTTAACAATTGTGCCACAGCAAATGTAGTGCCACTACCGCCAAACGGATCAAAAACCACATCACTTTCATTTGTTGACATACAGATAATTCGGTCTAGCAGTTTTACGGACAATTCATTGTATTCTCTATTTTTGCTGCTTTTATGTCGAACCGGATATATATCACTCCAAACATCTGATACATTAATTCCATTTGGATTCATTTTAGATTTATACCCACCATAATCTTTAATTTCTCCGCCACAATGTCTACATATCTGCATAGAAATTCGCTGGTTGTTAAATGTAGTTGCTTTAACTCCTTTTATATAAGAAACCAAAGCATAATGTGCTGGATATAATCTGTTCTGAATTGGTAGACTGAACTTCATATCAACGGCAATCCAATCCCAAAAAGTTAACTGCTCTCCAAGGTAGGCTGCGATATAAGTACACCATTTGGGAATATTATAAATAAAGATTCTTCCTCCTGGTTTTAGTATTCTAATACACTGATCTAACCATTCGTATGTCCAATTAATATATTTTGACATTGTCATATTATCATCAATGCCTGGATCATATGTTTTCCCTAGGTTAAACGGGGGATCAGCAAACACCAAATCAACACAACTATTGGGTATTCCCTTCATAATCTCAATGCAGTCGCCATTATATAGTTTACCGATATCTGTCTCGAAAAAAGGTTTGATCTCTCTTAATACATTATCGTCAGTAGATTTTTGCAAAAGCATAGCTATATGCGAAATATTATCGTAATATGACTTCCGGTATTCTGCAGGAATATGTCCCATAGCTAGTTCAATTTCAAGTTCACTCATCCCCAAAAAGTCTGTAACAGCATTTTTGAATGCAGGCTTATCTGGGAGAAAAGATGTTTGCTGTAAACTAATAAGAGTTGCTTTGGAAATTTTTCGAGCACTGAAAAAAGAAAACATATCATCGTTTGTCATATTTTTATCTTTGCTTCTGCTAACAATTAAATCATAAACTGAAAAAAAACGCATAGCAACCTTGTCCCCTCATGTAACTCATCGTCTGTAGACTCATAGTCTGCTTTCATTGTACCATATAAGAAAAATCTAGTCAACAGAAGGGAGAAAATGTATATGCCAAATCGACAACAAAAAGCATTGCGGCAGATTATGGCGGAAAACCTTCGAGTTTTAAGATTGGCAGCACATATTTCTCAAGAAGAATTAGCGGAACTATGTGGGCTACACCGCACTTACATATCGGATATAGAGCGTTGTAACAGAAATGTTTCTATTGACAATATTGAAAAAATTGCAAAGGCTTTACATATAACTGCCTCTGATCTGCTAAAGGAAATGGAGAAGATAAATGAAAATAGCTAAGCAATATATTTCTACGGCAGCAGACCATTTAATTAAAACAAATGCGTTGGCAGCACAAGCATTTGAAGAAGTCTACTCATCCATATTAAATAATGTCACGACCGGCTCTGATCACTTTATCCTTAATTGTACATGCAAAAACTGTAATGGCGTAGTTCCCGTTAAAGAAAGGTGTTATCAAATTCTAGAAGAAGAATTTGGGTGGTATAGAGAAAAGCCGCTTACATACTTTCATAAAGATGCCCAAAAAGGCGGGCCTATAGATGTTTATAAGGAATTTATCACAGGACACTCCTTTTTCAGATCAGGGTTAGAATTTGAAACAGGCAACATTTCATCTGCACATCGTTCTATGAACAAATTATGTGTAGGCATAAAGAAAGGAGAATTGGATCTAGCTATGCTTATGATGCCTACTAAAAACATGTCTTTCTATTTGACTGATAGAGTTTCAAACTACGAAGAATTAGAACCATATTTCCTTTTGCTTGACGAAGTACCGTTTGTCGTATTTGGATTTGATGCGGAAGAGTATAGTGTAGATGCTCCGCTTCTTCCAAAAGGTAAAGATGGTATGTCTCCCCGTACAATTCGGAAGTGGCAGTATAAATAAACGATATAAAATACATTTATTTTTCTTTGAAAAAATCATAGCTATCAGTCGTTTGCAAATGAGGTAAGCATGCGAGTGTCAATACACACTCGCATTTCCTGCCGTCTGCTTGTTGAGGGCAGCGCCCCAAGCCCATTTCTAACACAGGATTTCATTCTGTGGCTGCGCGTTCTGCGAACACTAGGAGATAGAACAAATCGTTCCACCCTTATGACTTTGAGGGCTGCCGTGAAACATGGTAACCCTTGGTGGATGAGTGAACTGGATTTCTTTTGAATATATCACTTGTAGGCCACGGGAGAAGCCGTTTGTTGCACAAAATAATAATAAGAATAAAAAGAGAGCTAACTGACTAATCAAAATCAGTTAGCTCTCTTTTTATGAATAATGATAAATGTTGCCACGGAAGGCATCAAACCTTAGAAAACCCAATTATTACGGACTTTTCCGAGCCTCTGACACTATTCCCACTCGATAGTGGCGTTCGGTTTGGGCGACAAATCATAGCAGACGCGGTTGACGTTTTTGACTTCAGCCAAGATCCTGTTGGTGATTTTGTGCAGGATCGGCCAGTCCAGTTCTTCGATAGTTGCAGTCATAGCGTCAACGGTATTGATCGCACGGATGATCACCGGATACTCGAAGGTTCTGGTGTTATCGCGTACACCGACGGATTTAAAATCAGGTACAACGGTAAAATACTGCCATACTTTTTTATCTAATCCGGCATTGGCGAATTCTTCACGCAAAATAGCGTCAGCTTCACGCACTGCTTCCAGACGCTCTTTAGTTATAGCGCCCAGGCATCTTACGCCAAGTCCCGGTCCGGGGAACGGCTGACGGTAAACCATACTGTGCGGCAAACCCAGTTCGATACCGCAGGCACGTACCTCGTCTTTAAAAAGCTGATACAACGGTTCAACCAGCTTGAACTGCAGATCTTCAGGCAGTCCTCCGACATTATGATGGCTTTTAACGCTCTTGGCTGTTTTAGTGCCGGATTCTACTACGTCAGGATAAATAGTGCCCTGTCCCAGGAATTCGATACCGTCCAGTTTACGCGCTTCTTCTTCAAAAACACGGATAAATTCGGCGCCGATGATTTTTCTTTTCGCTTCCGGATCAGCTACGCCAGCCAGTTTAGAGAGGAAACGTTCGCTGGCATCAACATAGACAAGATTAGCTTTCAGTTCGTCTCTGAAGACTCTGACGACGCTTTCAGACTCATCCTTACGCATCAGGCCATGGTTAACATGCACGCAGGTCAGCTGCGAGCCGATAGCTTTGATCAAAAGCGCTGCTACAACAGAAGAATCGACACCGCCGGACAAAGCCAGCAGAACTTTTTTATCGCCGACCTGTTTTTTGATCAGTTCGATCTGATCATTGATGAAATTTTTCATATTCCAGTTGGCTGTGGCATGACACTCATCAAAAACAAATTTTTTGAGCACTTCCAGCATAGCTGTATGTTCCGGCCAGGCAGGCAGATTTTCTACTTTAGCCAAAGTATGGCCGACAGACATTACCGGCGCGCCAAACTGATAAACGGCTGCTTCCACGTCGATCGGCTGACCGTCGATAATATTGTTTTCTCCCCCGTTGATGATGATACCTTTAACATTAGGCAGCTCTTTCAGTTCTGCTGCTGTGATATCATGGGGTTTGATCTCGCTGTAAACACCCAGTTCCCTTACGGCACGAGCCACCATTGTGTTTTCGTGGCTGCCCAAATCTAAAATTACGATCATATCCTGCTGCATATCCATTCTCCTATCTGCAATAAAATTTTACACCAGCTTAGATATATTAATTGTAACATATTTAACGCCTGCTTCTCCACTAAATTATTGCAGAAAACTTAACTAAATTCATCTTGTGTCTGCATAAAATAAAACCGTACTGTTTTGGATCACAGGTACGGTTTTATTTGTTATCTAATATTTCATACCCTCATTACCATTCTCTGGGTATTTCATTAAAATGTCCGGCGATAAACATAGTCGTCGTAATAGCAGCCAGTAGATTATTCTGTTCGTCTGTCATTTCCGCCATAATGACCATAGTTGTCTGCCCATGGTGTTTGACCTGGCTTTTAACGATCGCCGTCCCCGTACCTGGCAGATTGCTGATAAAATTGATATTGAAGCTCAGTGTCTGCACAACCTCGCCGACACTGGCTCCGGTAATGCCCATAACTGCATCAGCTAATGCCGCCAAAGCACCGCCGTGCACACCCAGCCAGTGATTGGTATGGATGTCAAAATCTATCGGCATCTTTACCGTTGCACCGCCGCAGTGGATCTCATCGATCTCTACCTTCAGCAAATTCATAAACGCGCTGCTGCTCCAGATCTGTTTGATATGGGCAGCTACATCTGTTACTGTGTTCATTCAATCACCTCTTACTTATATATACATATTAACCAGCATCATATACAACGGTACGACAACAATACCTAAAAGCACCGTTAAAAAACTTAACGTCGCCGCATAAGCAGAATCCGCGCCATAAGTTTTAGCTACAATAGCCATCTGTGTCATCGCCGGCATGGTCGCCTGCATAGTGAAAACCTGTGCTGACAGCGGCATTACCGGCAGAAACGGTATCAGAACCAAAACACATACTGGACAAACCAGAAAACGTCCGGCAACGCCTAGCAGCAGATCTTTATCGAAACCGATTTCTCCCAACGGGATCTTACTCATCTCAATGCCAATAAAAACCAACGATAAAGGCGTCGTCAAATTACCTATATATTGGAAGCTGTTCATCAAAAAAGACGGCAGCCTGCAGTCCAGCAAGACTAAAATGATACCGACAATGAAGCCGGCCAGTGGCGGAGAAAAAATTTTCTTCAGTGCTGCCGGAGAAAAAAACGCTGGTTTATTCTTTGTATCACTCAGGGTATCCTGCACAATATTATGTACACCAAGTGTCCAGAAAAAGGTTGTATTGACCATATAATAAAGCATTACTGCCGGGATACTTTTTTCACCAAACAGAGCCAGGTTGACCGGCAGACCAATAAACATGGTATTAGCAATAAAAAAATTAGTACAGAAAATGCCGCGCCGTTCTTTTTTGATTTTAAAAACGTGAGCAGCTATTTTACCGACACCAAAAGCCAGCAGCATGGAACAGATCGGCAGCAGCAGATCAGGCGCCATGGCGACCAGTTTATTATGATCAAAATTTTTACTGATACTGACGATCATATAAAGAGGCAATGACACAGCAGTTACCAGCCTGGCGATCAATGCGCTGCTGTACTCGTCAAACCAGCCGCGTCTGCTTAATACAAAACCGATACCAATAATAAAAACTATACTGAAAATACCTTCCAGTGCTTTCAAAACAAATTCCATACCGCACCTCTTTTCTGGTTGTAACAGCAAAATAAGGCCCTTTTAGCGGGCCTTATTTTGCTTGATGGAGGAATGGCATAATCACACCTTCTATGCCGGAAGCAGTAAACATCTATCTAATCTTTCCCCTGCGACCTGTCCTAAATAATCGCAACGGGGAATTCCTTGTTTTCAACTAAATATAACGCAGCCGTAACAGACAACAGATCGGCACTGCCGCCGGGACTGATCCGTTCATTCCTGAAAAGTTCTTCACTTTCTGCCAGCAACCGGCGTCCAGAATCAGTAAAAATACTTCCCTGCGCCAAAATATCTCTGGCACGCTGCTGTACAAACGGCAGCTTCGCATAACCGCCGCGCCAGATGACATTAGAATCCTGCACAACCGTCATTAAATGAACCAAAGCATGAACCAAAGCATCGTTCAGTCCAGCGCCTTTGGCAAACGCTTCCTTTAAGCCGGGCAACCCGTTCTGTCGTACACTGGGAAATCCTGCTTCCACTTCGCCGCGGATACCCGTGATACCATAAGCCTGATATAATCTTTCTCCTGCCGTCAAAGGCCGGTCTGCCTGCAGTCCAGCCAGCTCATTCTCTGTCAGCCCCTGCGTCATTTCTGCCACGATAGAGCACAGTGCTTTACTGTCCAGACCTTTATTCATGGCAGCCCCTGCGGCAGCAGCCAATAGCCCACCGGCAAATAAAATGCCTCTTTGGGTATTGACTCCTTTCGTCACGCGCAGCAGCTCCTGCTCCGCACTGACGCCGTAACGTCTTACCTTTCCAAATAACTCCTGATAATTTCCATTATGCTTCATCCCTAAAATCTGTAAATCACTGAAAGCTTTTGCCAAAACCGCAGAACCGGCAGCAAAAGTCAAAATACTCATATCTGTATGAGCACCGCCGCCATGACGGGTGACTAAGCCTGGTTTTGGATGGACGCAAACCTCCATAAAAACCGCCTGCGTCAAAAACATACTCATTTGCCGTAAAGTTTCAGATTTAGCAGAAAGCTGGCGGGCTGATATCTCGACTACTATTTCTTTAAACGTACCTTGCTCATTTAATTTTTTAGCTTGGTGATCATACATCGCTGCACCTGCTTTCTGCCGGGATCATTACTTAACCAAAAATAGCTTTTGTTGCAAAATACAGAATTGACGGAAATACCAGACAACCGGAACCGGTATAGAATGTAGCTGTCATTGCCGCATACGGAACCAGTTTGGGATCGACTGCGGCCATACCGGCAGCCGTACCGGAAGTAGTACCCATCAAGCCGCCATAGATCATGGCGGACTGAGGATTATCAAGTCCGACAAATTTAGCAACAAATGGAGTCAGAATCATAACCAGAACAGATTTAACAACGCCGGCTGCGATGCTGATGGCTATAACCTCAGAAGACGCGCCCAGTGAAGCCCCTGTTACAGGTCCTACAACAAAGGTTGCCACACCGGCGCCGATGGTTACCAGACTTACAGAATCAGTATAGCCCATGGCATAAGCCGCACCCACACCTGCTACCCAGGAAGTCAATAAGCCAAAAATAAGCGAAAGTACACCTACAAGACCAACTTTTTTGATTTCACGCAGGTCAGCGCCAAAAGCAGTGGAAACGATGGCAAAATCACGGAACATAGCTCCGCCCATAACACCAACGCCGGCAAACATCGGAATGCTCGCCAAACCTTTATGACCGCCGCCGACTACACCGCCGATATATGCCAGAATCAGACCGAAGAAGATCGCAATTGCGGAGCCATGGATACGTCCCTTGGTCAAACCGCCGATTTTATAGGCAATCCAGGTAGTGATACCGATGATAATAAAAGCCGCAACTAATCCGTTTTTAGTAATAAGTTTAATGAACATTGCTGCGAAATCCATATAAAACGCCTCCCATTCTTTTTATGACTATGCACCAAATTTTCTTAAAATAGGAATAAAGACAAAGCCGAGGGCTACGCCCAGTACTCCGCCCAATACAGCGATCGTTCCGCCGGATAAAGCGGCGACAACGTCCTGAATGGAACTCATAGCCACAACGATGGGAATATACATGGCACTCCAGAACGCGATACCCTCCTGACCCTTTTTATCAAGCCAGCCTGCATCTATACCTTTATTGGTAAGAATAATCAGCAGCAGCATAGCAAAACCAACCCCGCCGACATTAGCTTTAACACCCAGAAGCGCGCCTAAAATATCGCCAATGTAATTACCTGTTAAAAAACAAAATGCTAATAACGCAACACCATAAATAATCATGAGATTACACCACCTTAGTACAATTTTTTATTATCGCTCCCCACTCAAGGGGAGCGAAACAACTAAAGGCAACGGTAAAAATTTACTTATTCAACTACGGCAATAACCTGACCGGCACTTACGCGGTCGCCGGGCTGCACTTTATATTCTTTGACTACTCCGGCTACCGGGGAAGGTACCAGCTGTTTCATTTTCATTGCTTCCATTACTATCAGTACGTCTTTTACTTCAACGCTGTCGCCTACTTGTTTTTCAAAGCGAACTATTTTACCGGGTACGCGGGATTTAATTTCCATGATTCGACATCTCCTTAAATTTTAGTCTGCTCTTATTCGACTACGGCAATGACCTGACCGGCACTTACGCGGTCGCCGGGCTGCACTTTATATTCTTTGACTACTCCGGCTACCGGGGAAGGTACCAGCTGTTTCATTTTCATTGCTTCCATTACTATCAGTACGTCTTTTACTTCAACGCTGTCGCCTATTTGTTTTTCAAAGCGAACGATTTTACCGGGTACGCGAGATTTAATTTCCATGATTTATGCCTCCTGTGACAGTATTTCCACAACTGTCTTTTTCTTTAATATTTGTACATCCTGTAAACTCTTGCCTAAAACTGTCTGTGTCGGCTGAAATAATTCAGCCGCCTTAATACCATAGCCATTAATAAGCTCCGTTTCCAGATCAATGTCTACCTGAAACTTCTTTCCAATGGCCTGCAGTTCTGTATATACCTCCTGCAGCTGCTGCAAAGACAATCCCGTTATCAACAGATCAAGATCAGATTCGCTGTTGGTAAAAGGTAAACCGGTAGCTATTTCCAACCCGGCCGAACCTAAAATTCCCAGTTTCAGCCGCCTCTCTGCCGCATAGCTGCATGCCGCCTGCGCCGCTGCCAGACAATTCGTAGATACTTTAAATTCAGCTGCCGCAAGCTCATAAGGCCGTTTCAATTTAACTGCTTCGCCTACCTCCAGCTCTGCTGTCAGGCGTAACCGCCGTCCCTCACATAGCTGCGGATGCACAAAGCCCAACGGTATCACGTCTGCCGAAAGTACTTCCGCACGTCTGACTATTCCGGGAATAACGCTGTCAGCGCGGAAAATATCCGCCGCTAAAAATGCCTTTTCCCCTGTCAGCTCGTTTAAAAACACTTGTTTCAGCCTTGCCCTGCCGATACTGCTCGGATAAACCAGGTCATGCCTTTTTAACTGCGTTTTGTCCATACGGGATCCGCCTTACTGTTCTGCTGATAATCAAGCTGCGCCTGTACCATAGTGTCGAAAAATTCCGTCTGTACAGGCCCGGTGATTGTAACAGAAGGTATTTCAATTCCTGATATAGGATCGCCCCGCAGTTCCAATATTGTTTGTTCGGCATTGACCTGTACTTCAGGACTGACCTTGACGATCCGGCCTTTAATCCTCAAAATACTGCGGGCCACCCTGTTTAAGGTAACGGCTGAGGCCAGAGTAGTAGCTTTTACGATCACTTCATACTCCGGATAAGTCCGTTCCCGGCGGTAAGTAATGATCTTACCGGCCTTATTACAGACATGTCCCGACTCTGAACACGGAAAACTGTCACCCATCGGCAGGCCGCCTGCTATCAGCTCATAATATTGCTGTCCGCCCCTGATGGCCGCCGGTGTCAGTTCGATATCGTCCCTGACAGGGATACCGTCCATAGCCAGCCAGCCTATTTCCTGGCAGCCGTATAAATCATGTACTTCCGCCTGCAGAAGTTCCTGCGCCACCGGCAGCAACTCCAGATCCAGAGGCGTACCAGCAGTCAACAGCTTTACTCCTTTAGGCAGATCTTCAGCAACGCCCATATTTTTAGCATCTGTCAGTGCCGCCCGTAAAAACGCAGACTCACCCACCACAGCTGCAGGCCTCTCTTTATACAGCGCTGCCAGAAAGGCATCACGGCTGGAGCGCACTAAAAACGACCATTTCAAACCAAAATCTTTTAAAGCCTGCCCTGAAAAAACATTTACCAGCGGCGGATAAGTAACAAGCAGCTTATCGCCGCGCTTTAGTCCAGCGCGCTCTAAGATCCTGACCGAAGCTCTGATGCGTGCCGGCAATTCAGCATAGGTAACTCCGACGATATTTTGAAAAGCCGATGTTCCCGTTGTAAAGGTAAGATAAGCAAGATTCAAAGGCGTATGAACATCTTCAATAACATGAGCCGCCGTCGGCCCGGCAATGCCTTTATCCGCCAAAGTACGCTTCGGCATCTCCTCCAGTTTGGGAGCAGAACCGAAATCTTCGACCAGCAGGCTTATTTCCTGAAGCAAGCTGTTCATCTGCAATCTCCTTACGCGTTGATATATTTATCGGCAACTGCAGCAAATTCTGCATTGACCTTGGCAATAGCTTCCATTCTATGTGTCCGTCCGCCCCGCTCATTGCCTAGAATACCTCTGCCCCAGGGACCGAGCAGTTCGCCTTTCCCTTCAGCCTTTAATTTAGCAACCTCATCGATATGCCGGATAATTACTTCCCGCATATCTTCTACTTGATTGACAATTTCCTGTACGCCGCCCAGTTTGTAGAAGAAATCTACACCGGCTGCAAAAACAGGATTGCTGGTAGAAAGCTCTTCCAACCGTTCGATATCCATTTTCGTGATCCTGGCAATGGAGGTCAGCGGCATAACATGGATCATGGTGCCGAAATCTTTGGAAAGGGCCAGAATATGGTCGGCCTGCAAACCATGGCACAGAAAAGCTCCGGAAATTGCGCGGCCAATGACCATGGCCACGATTGGATGTCCTGCTTTGCGTGCTTCGGCTAAAGCCAGCTGATAACCGCCTGTGGATTTATTCATACCGGCGATTTCTTCCATTTTGCCGGGACCGTTACCAGGAGTATCAACTATCAAAACGATAGCGCGTTTCTCAGGCAGCGGTTTATCCTTATCGGCTTCCATAGTCCGATAAACTGCCGTTGCCATCTTATAACCTTCCTCAAGTCCGATGACACCGCCGAAAACAACAGGAAATCTGTCGTTAAACGCCATCGCATCATTAGCGATGATCGTAGTCGGTTTGCCGTTCAGCTTAGCAGTACCGACAACAGACCCGGGGCCATAATCAGGATCGAAGCTGTAACCGTCAATGATATTTTCCTGGAAGGAATCTTTATCGATGATCATATCAATAGCATCGCGTCCGCGACCTATCATAGTGTTGTCCAATTCTTCCATGTTCATATTCCTCCTTTTCCTTAACTGCGTACTCTGCGTTTTACTACTTTAAGGAATTCCGCTGTCGTCATCTCAGGCAAAGCTGCCGGATCTTCATTACCGAAATATTTCCACAGATCCATCGAATCCTTCGGCTGCATATCTCCAACAAGCTTCACCAGCTCCTGCTGTTCCTGTACCAGCTTCAGAGAACCGATACGGCGCATTTTTTCGATCTCAGCCATTGGTATCTCAGCCACTTCAGCCAGAGTTTTATGGAACTCACCGATTTTATCTTCAACAAGATAGTTACAATCCTGAATGATATATTTATGTTTAGCGCCGGTTGTCCGGTAAACCAAAGCCTTGTTGGAAGCGTCAAATTCGTCTTTGCCCATTTCCTGTTCGATTACTTCCGGACCAGTCAGGCCGATACGCCCTTCTTCATTCATCACAATGACGTCGGTAGCTGCAGCTACAAAGCCCATACCGCCAAAGCAGCCGACTTTACTGCCAACTACCGCTACTACCGGAACGATACCGCGGCAGTCCTGGAAGGCATCCATTACTTCGGCATGGGCCAGAAGTCCGGCATTGGCTTCGTGCAGACGTACGCCGCCGGTTTCAAAAGAAACCGCGACCAGCGGACGTCTTGCAGCATATTCTTCAGGATATTTAGCTTTAATGTCAGCAGCCGCCTTCAATGCCAGGCGAATAGTTGCGACCATTTTACCGCCATTGACCTCGCCAATAGCGCCGCCAATAAATTTCCCTTCCATTGATACTACAAAAACAGGATGCTTGCCCAGCAAACCAACGCCGCAGACAGTACCGTCATCAAATTCCACAGCAGTCCCAAGTACCGGCAGATGCGGGCTGCAATAACGATCCAGCGGATTTAAAAACTCCGTAAAGGTCCCTTTGTCAACCATGCCCAAAGCACGTTCACGGGCATTAGCGTCAAAGAAGCTGCTGTTTTCAAGTTCAGTCCAGTTTTTCATAATTATTCAGCCTCCTTTGCAGTAGCTTCTGCCAGTGCCTGGCGTAATCTCATATAAACAACGATCGGGGTGGCGTTATCATCGTTGATCTCGATACTTACATTGCCAACACCTGTATCAGTTACAAATTTTCCGAGCATTTTTTCCCAAACCGCATCAAAGCCTTTAACAGGAGTAACTACTTTGGCTTTAACGCCGCCGTTCAAAGCTTTCTTTTCCATAAGTACTTCCAAATCGCCGGAACCGGTTACACCAAGATGCGACCATTCCTTAGCGATTTCCTGTGTTGCAGCAGATTTAAATTCAAATTCCAAAACCTGTAATGCCACGTTAATCTCCTCCTCTTACCAGTTTCTGAATTTAGCAGGCGGATTATACAGACCTTTAGACCAAACGACCAGGTCATGTACGTTTTTAGCCGCCAGCATGGAACGGTTAGCTCTGCTCATATCAATACCAAGATCATCGGCAGTCTTGATAACGCCAAGATCACGCAGACGCAGGGTCTCTTTCGGATCAGCCTTCATACCGACTTCGGTAAAGCCTGCGATACCACGGATAGCGGCAGTACGTTCTTCCATATTTCTGCATTTATGCAGGTATGCGATACCTTCCTCGGTAATGATATGAGTCAGGTCATCGCCGTAGATCATAACCGGTTCAATCGGCAGATTAGCGTTTTTAGCCAAAGCAAAAGCATCCAGTTCCTCTACGAAGCCAGGCGCCAGTTTTTCACGGAAGGTTTCGGCCAATTGTACGACCAGGCGTTTGCCGCGGTGTACAGGTCCCCACATTGCTTCTTTAACGCCATATTCTTCACCGCATTTAAGCCATGCTTCGGAAGAATGACGACGGCCTTTCGGGTCGCAGCCCATATTTGGAGCGCCGCCGAAGCCTGCCACACGGTTAGCCGTAGCTGTAGAACTGTTGCCATAAGGATCGATCTGCAATGTGCCGCCGATAAACATATCAATAGCATAATGTCCTGCCGTCTGAGAAAAAGCACGGTTTGAACGCATCGAACCATCCGGCCCGACAAAGAAAATATCACTGCGGGCAGCTACATACTCATCCATTCCCAATTCACCGCCGAAGCAGTGGATCGATTCGACCCAACCGCTTTCAATAGCCGGGATCATCGAAGGATGCGGATTCAAAATAAAATTGGTGCAGATCTTGCCTTTCAATCCCAGCTCCTCACCATAAGTCGGTAACAGCAGCTCGATTGCAGCCGTATCAAAACCGATACCATGGTTCAGGCTTTTAATACCATACTCGCCATAGATACCTTTGATCGCCATCATGCCCTTTAAAACCTGAGCATCAGTAATCAGTGCCGGATCACGTGTAAAGAGCGGTTCGATGTAAAACGGTTTCGGAGATTGAATAACATAATCGACCCAATCACCGGGGATATCAACGCGCGGCAGCTCGTCTACGATCTCGTTGACCTGCGCAATAACGATACCCTGACGGAATTTAGTCGCTTCTACGATCGCCGGAGTATCCTCAGTGCTGAAACCGGTAAACAGATTGCCATGGCGATCAGCCTTCGTTGCCGCAATCAATGCGACACGCGGAGTCAAATCAACAAAATAACGTCCATACAGTTCCAAATAAGTATGGATAGCTCCCAGCTCCAATTTGCCTTCTTTTAAAAATTCGGCAATTCGGCCTGCCTGCGGGCCGGAAAAGGACATATCCAGCTTTTTAGCGATACCTTTTTCAAAAACATCTAGATGTTCAGGCAAGGTCAAAACAGACTGTACCATGTGCAGATCATGCACCTTACCAGGATCTACCTGGCAGAGTGTTTTCGCCAGAAAATCGGCCTGTTTCTGGTTGTTGCCCTCGATGTTGACCTTATCACCGGGTTTAATAACAGCCTCCAGTAAAGCGACTGCATCTTTGGCATCAACGATTTTTCCTTCTTTGACGTAAGGGGCAGCTGAGGCAGCTCTTGCCGCAGCATCTTTCTTTAAAGAGTCCCACTCACGCGTAATACCTTTAAGCTCCATTACATTCTCTCCTTTCTTATTACAAAACTGCTTCATATATACCGAACCCGGATAAAAAAAGAGAGAACAAAGCACAGCTGCAAACTGCGCCTTCATTCTCTCATTCACCACTATTTACTTTCACCCGGATCTATATATGCATAACTCCCAAACCGGCCCGTTCATGATTAGTCATATAATGCAGTGCCGATTTACCGAACAATGCCACCGCCAGCCAGCCATCATCACGTACAACCGCTATTTTCAGCGCCAGACTGGCGCTGGAAGAAACGCTGACTAAAATACCTTTTTTAGCTTCCTCCGTAGCGTGAATCAAAGCGTGAATATCATTAGCCGTCTTTTCAATGATTCCAGAATTGAGACTGGCCCCAATTACGGCCCTGTTCACCTTTTCGTGAAAATCATCATAAGAAGTTTTTCCGCCGACCTCTGTCACTACAAATTTATGACCAACTTCAGTCAGCGCTCTTTTAGCCGTTTCCTCGTCCTTCAGCGTACGTGTTAGCGCCAGCAGCATTGCCGCTACGCCTACGCTTTTAACACTTTCACCCTGTAAAAACGCTTCCATCTCTCAGTCCCTCCCTTTACTGCAACCTCAGCAGCTACGGATGCTTATTTCACCAAAATCGAAGCTTTCGATTTTTCCCGCAGCATTTCGTACAAGCAAACTCCCATAATCATCCATGTCTTCCGCCACTCCGGAATAAATCTCTGTATCATTATCCCTTACTGTAACCTTATGACCCAGTGTACAGCTGTAGTCCAGCCAGTCCTGCCTGATCAAAGCAAAACCGCAGCAGTGCCAGTGAGAGTAAAGCAGATCGAATTCATCCAGAAACGCCTTGAGGACCTGTTCATGCTCGTATTCGATGCCCGTTGCCAGATAAAGAGAAGTGGCTGTAGCTTCTAGCTGGGCTCCGAAATCTTCAGAAGACATATTTATGTTGATACCAATGCCAACAACGGCGTACTCGATACTGCCATCAGCAGTCAGTGCCATTTCTGCTAAAATACCACAGACTTTTTTACCGTCCAGCATGATATCGTTGGGCCATTTTATAGAAAATTTTTTATCAGTTAGCACCTGCAAAGCTTTCACCGCAGCAACGGCTGTCAGCAGCGTTATTTGGGCACAGTATTCGGCAGCTATCGTTGGTCTGAGGATCATGGAAAACCACAATCCCTTCCCCTCCGGTGATTCCCATTTCCGCCGCATTCGTCCTCGTCCGGCAGTCTGCCTTGCGGCAATAACAATTGTACCTTCTGCTGCCCCCTGCTTTGCAAGCTCCAGCGCTTTCAGATTAGTAGAATCCAACTGCTCATAATAATATATTTTATTGTGCAGTATCTTCTTTATTTCTACCATCTTTATTGCCCCGTCTCAAATTTTACTTAACCAGGTGGATCGTCGAAATGAAGACGCCGCAGGCAATTGCCGAGACGATAACGCCGCCGATATTAGCCCCCATTGCCACCGGCATTATTACGGCGAACGGATCTTCATCTTCAGCTATATGCTGAGCGATTTTAGCAGTAGTCGGCACACAGGAAATACCGGCAATACCAACAACAGGATTGAAATTTCCTTTTTTGAATTTGTAAACTATCCAGCCGCCTAAAACACCAACAGCACCTGATACTGCCAAAGCTACCACACCAAGAATGATCAGCGGTGCAACTTTGGGATTAAGCAGGGTAGAGGCTTCGCATAAAGTGCCAAGCAAAAGACCCAGCATCAAAGTAGCAGCATAAAGGATAACGTTTTCCAGCAGATCCTGATACGGAACGATTTCAGCTTCTTTGATCGTCATACCCAGGAAGAAGGACATGATCAACGGCGCCGCCATCGGCAATAAAATACATAACAAAGCACAGCATACTAAAATAAAAATAAATTTTTTGGTTTTCGGAATTTCAGGAGCATCAAAAATGATATCGATACCACGATATTTTTTAGGCACCAGCATTTTTACTAATGTCGGATAGCCTGCATAAGTCAGGCTTAAATAAAGATAAGCAATAACGGAAATCGGGACGAACAGTTCCGGAGCCAGCATCAAGGAAGTAAACAGAACCATCGGTCCATCAGCACCGCCGATCGAAGCTACAGCAGCAGCTTCCGGTGGAGTCAATCCAAGATTCACACCCAGAATAAGCGTAACAAAGGTACCTGCTTCGGCAAAAATAGCAATAATGATGGAAGTCCACGGATTAGCCAAAATAAAACCAATTTCACACATAGCCCCAATGCCCATAAAAACCAGACAGGCTACCAGACTGTTGCTGAAGGTCAAATTATAGATCGGCTGCAAAAAATTGATCTGCATGATATTCATCAATGCGCCCGGTTCTGAAACGAGCGGATCCAAAAACAAAGTGCCAAGCTTACCGCCGTCTAAAAAAAGTACGCCGCAGTTGATACAAATCATACCAACACCCATCGGTACCATGATCAAAGGCTCTAAGGTTCTCTTAAAGCCCAGATAAGCCAGAATAAAACCGAAAATTATCATAAAAATACGCGCACAGGCGATTACAGGATCTTGCACAAATAAACTGGCAATACCAGGAAACAATGTTGCGACCAGACTCATTTCCATCGTTATTCCATCCCTTCTCCATTAGAATTATTATTGCCCATCAATTTATTGAGCAATACCACTACGCCAATCATAAACAACGAAATAGCCGCAGTGAACAAGTAAGAAAATCCTGCATACGCATAAACATTCATTGCTTCAAACCCCTTTCAAACTTTTCTTTCCTGGCGTATCAACTGTCGGTTTCCGGATAACCAAATTATGGTAAAAAAAATAGAGAAACAGAATCATCTCCATCTCTCTTTCACCACTTTGCAATTGCCAATCAGGAAAATTAATGCCAAACACTCGCACACTCACAAGACTTTATCCTAACCGGTTTTTACCGGTGCCTTGTCCGTCATTGAAACATGCTTAAAAATAAAAAGACGAAGTAATAGAATCACTATCACTCCGTCACCACTATGCAGTTGTAATAAACTATTTTGAAAACTCTCAAATACTCTCTTGGTAAAGCTCTCATATTCTCTACGCTTTTATAATAACACAAAAAATCGATTTGTCAATTATTTGTTAAATATTTTCAAACTTTTCTATATATGCATAATGCCAAAACCCATGCGTTTATGATTAGTGATATAATGCGCCGCTGAATCTCCATAAAAAGTTACGGCAATCCATCCATTTCCTCTTACAATCGCAACCTTACACGAAATATTGGCCTGAAGCAGGTTCTGGGAATAACCAGATTTTGCATCAGCTGCTGCATGTAATACCGCATGTATCTCCTGCGCAGTTTTTGAAATAACACTACAGTTGAGACAGGCTCCAATAATTGACCGTGTCATTTTTTCTCTAAATTCGCTTTTAGATGCATCGCCGCCAAGTTCCGTAACAGCAAATTTGTAACCTTGTTTCTGTAACAGCTCTTTTAAAGCATTTTCATCGGCCAGTGATGTCGTCATTGCTAACAAAATTGATGCAGCCTCGGTACAATTCAGCATACCCGTCAAAATATCATGTTGCTCCTTCATCTCTGCACCCTCTCTTTCTACTTTTCAAGTACGATTATTATAACATGTACCCCCCCACATCACAAATTTCTGTTCCAAAAAAACAAAGAACTTTGCGTTTACACCAATTTTAAGCATAAACGCAAAGTTTTTTAATTATTAGTTATCGTTTTCCATTTAACTGCAAATTCCGCTCAGTTATCAAAAAATCTGCGCAGTTCCTCATTTTCCTTCGTCAGTCCCAAAGCCAGCATCAGCTTTATTCTGGCTTTCTGTCCTGTTAATTCCCCGCCCAGAATGATCTTACTTGCTTCCATTGACCTGGCACTGCCAAAATAACTGTACGCCGGAACTACACGCCCCGTATGAACACGTGAAGCCAAAACTACAGGAATATCCCTGCTCCGCACATATTCGATACCTTCCTTAACTGCCGGCGGCACATTCCCGCAGCCTAAAGCTTCAACTACCAATCCCTGTACCGGCTTTTCCGCCAGCATTTTAAATAAATACGCATCCATCCCCGCATAGGTTTTCAGCAAACAGACATCTTCTGCCAGCACTGCCGGACAGATTTTTTCAAGATTCAGCGGCTGACGTCGAAAAACCACTCTGTCAAAATAAATATGCCCTATAGGACCCCAGCCCGGCGAATGAAATGTAGCACAGGACGTAGTATGCGTTTTGGTAACTTCTGCAGCGGCATGTATCTCATCGTTAAAAATAAGTAATGCGCCTTTGCCCAAGGCTTCATCGCTGGCAGCGACCATTACTGCCGCCAGGATATTTGCCGGTCCGTCCGGTCCTGTTTCTGAAGCGCCGCGCATGGCTCCTGTAAGACAGACAGGCTTGTTCGTTTTTACTGCCAAACCTAACATATAAGCTGTTTCTTCCAGTGTATCTGTCCCGTGGGTCACAACAATGCCGCTGACGTCTTCCCGCTCTGCATACCGATCAGCCATTTTTGCCAAATCAAACATCATCTGCGGTGTTATGTGACCGCTGGGCACATTGGAAAATTCAACTACCTCCACTTCGGCAATCTCCCGCAGTGCCGGGACGGCTTCGATCAAATCATCACCACTGACAGCCGGGATCAGGCCCTGCGTCACAGGATCATATTTCATGGCAATAGTACCGCCTGTAGTCATTACAACAACTTTTTTCATGCTCGCACCTTCCTTGCATCATTATTTACTTCATCATAACATATCAGCCGCCGGCAGACAATTTCCTGCCACCCAAATTCCCGCTGGCATTACAAATGGTGTATAATATTTATATCATTGATTACGAGGTGTCATGTATGATAGTAAGCGGTATCAGCCTGGTTTTGGAAGGCGGCGGTATGCGGGGCATGTTTTCCGCCGGAGTTTTTGAAGCATTCATGCAGAAAGAACTTATTTTCCCGCATATTGTCGGCGTTTCTGCAGGTGCCTGCAATATTGTTTCCTATATGTCACAGCAGCCGCTGCGTACCAGACGTGTCATTCAAAATTATGTTGGTGATAAACGTTACTGCAGCCTGAGCAACTGGCTCAGGACCCGTTCACTTTTTGGTTTTGACTTCATTCTCAAAGAACTGCCGCAGAATCTGCTGCCTTTTGACTATGAAGCTTTTCGTAAATATCCCGGACAGCTTTATGTCGGCACGACCGATGTTATCACAGGCAAGCCTGTCTGGTATACCCAGGGCGATATGGATAAAGATTTTCTGCCGCTGCGCGCATCCGCTTCATTGCCCTTTTTTGCTCCTGTCGTCACCATCGGCGGCCATAAATTATTAGACGGAGCTATAGTAGAGCCCATACCTATCAGCAAATCCATTGCTGACGGTTATCAGAAATTCGTTATCGTACTTACCCGTAATGCCGGTTACCGTAAAAAACACCCGGTACCGCAATATCTGCTGCGCCTCGTCTATAAACACTATCCTAAATTATGGGAAACCATGGCCAGACGTCCTGACCTATATAATGACCAGCTTGCTTTTGCCGAACAACTGGAACAGGACGGCAAGGCCGTTATCATCCGTCCAACCGTACCTTTAAAGATCGGCAGACTGGACCAGAAACCGCAGCAGCTTTTAAAGCTGCACGATCACGGTATCGAATGCGGATTAGCAAAATTTCACGAAATCATGCAGCTTTATCGTAAGTAATAAAGGAGGAACCATGCGTTTTTTACATACTTCCGACTGGCACCTGGGCCGTATTTTTCACGGCTTACATATGACCGACGATCAGGCTATAGTACTGGAAGAATTAATCGCCCTGGTCAAAGAAAGTAATGTTGACGCCGTCCTGATCGCCGGCGACATTTATGACCGCGCCGTACCGCCGACACAGGCAGTGACCCTGCTGGACGAGGTTCTGCGCCGTTTAGTCCAGGAGGCCAGCAAAAATGTCATTATGATCGCCGGCAATCACGATAATGCCGACCGTCTCGGCTTCGGTCAAAGCCTGTTATCTCAGAACAAGCTTTATATCACCGGGCCAGTCAGCCCTTCTACCCAGCCCGTTGTATTATATGATACCTACGGGCCAGTTTATTTTGCACCGCTGACTTATGGCGAGCCCCTGGCAGCGTCCGAACTGCTCCGGCAGCCTTTAAAAACACACGAAGATGTTGTTCGCTGGCAGATAAGCAACCAGTTAAGACAGATCCCTGATACAGCGCGTAAGGTTGCGCTGGCGCATGTCTTTCTGACAGGAGCGCAGGAATCTCCGGACAGCGAACGCCCTTTGGCTATCGGCGGAGCAACCACCGTAGGCATCGACTGCTTTGCCCCGTTTAATTATGCGGCTTTAGGACATCTGCACGCCTGCCAGAACGGCAGCAGCAAGGTACGTTACAGCGGTTCCCTGCTCAAATATTCTTTTAATGAAGTCCAGCAGTCCAAGGGCGTACATATTATCGATATGGCCGCAGACGGCAGTATTACTGTTGAAACAGTACAGCTCAAGCCTCGCCGGGAACTGGCCTGTCTGCACGGCAGTTTTTCTGAATTAGTCAGCAAGCCGCAGCCGGAATTGTATGATTGTTATCTGCAGGTAACTCTGACTGACGAACAGCCGATACTGGACGCAAAATACCGGCTGGAACAGGTCTACCCCAATATACTGCATTTAGAATACGCACGGCTGCATACTGGCCGCTATGCGGACACTGCCGCAGTAAATCATAAAAAGCTTGGTACCTCCGAGCTTTTTGAAGCTTTTTTTACACAAGTCAACAATCGTCAGCTCACCGAAAGCGAAAAATCCCTTTTATCGGACATTATTAACAGCGAAGTGCAGACAGAAAGGCAGGCCTGACCATGAAACCATTACAACTTACCATGCGGGCCTTTGGTGCTTACGCCGGTGAGCAAATTATTGACTTCACGCTTTTAGGAGATAAAAACTTTTTCCTGATCCACGGACCGACCGGTTCCGGTAAAACTACTATTTTAGATGCGATCAGCTTCGCTTTATACGGCAGCGCCAGCGGCGATCTGCGCGAAAGTAAAAACCTGCGCAGCGACTACGCTCCCGCCGAACAAAAAACCGAAGTAGAATTTACCTTTAAAAGCGGGGAATATATCTATCAGGTACTGAGATCTCCCGAGCAGGAATTAAAAAAGCAACGCGGCGAGGGCACTCGAAAGGTACCGGCAGCCGCCGCCCTTTTTAAAATCCTTACTGACGGCAGCAAGGAACCGCTGGCCGCAAAAAGTGACGAAGTGACCAGAAAAATTACAGAACTTATTGGGTTTAAAGCGGAACAGTTCCGTCAAATAGTTTTGTTGCCCCAGGGAGAATTCCGACGGTTTCTGATCGCTGAATCGAAAGACCGCAAGGCGATTCTGGAAACGATCTTTAAAACCGAGCTGTACCGGCGTATCGAAGCACTGATGGCAGAACGCAGCACTGCTATCGACAACGATTATAAAGCACTTAAACAACAACAACAGTTTATTTTGAACAGCACCGAATGTGAAAACAACGACCAGCTTCTTGCTAACATACAAATATTTCTGCAGCGGCAAAAGGAAGAAACGGCTGCACTGCAGACTGCTTCCGCACAGCTTGCAGCAGCAAAAATGCAATTGCAGCAGGCTCAGGAGCTGCATAATGCTTTTGTGGAAGCAACTGCAGCACGAACGGCTTTCTTAACTTTGACAGAACAGCGCAGCGCTGTTGAAACTGCAAAAACTGAAGCAGCACAGGCTGATAAAGCCGCACTGCTGGAAGAAATTTACAACTCTACCCTGCGCGCACATAAACACAACCAGGAATGTCTGTCAGCCGAACAAAGCGCTCAGCAGGCAACAGCAGCGGCGCAAGCAGCGCTGCAGAAACTGCACCAAAAGCTTTCAGAACAATTACAACAGCTTGACGGTCAAAGTATCAAGGATACTGCGAACCTGGATAAAGCGCTGGAGCTTTTGAACCAGCGGATCCTGCAGCTCCACAGCGAAGCCGCTAAATTATCCGGTGTCACTTCTGAATTAGAACGTCTGGCCGCGGCTCTCGTTGACAATGAACCGTGTCCTGTCTGCGGAGCTTTGCAGCATCCGCACCCGGCTACAATAACTGCGGCCCAGAAATCTGAGCTGCAGTTGAAAACACAGACGATTACCAGACAGGTCCAGAGCTTACAGCTGCTGCAGCAAAGCTATCAGCAGGCTCAGCTGCATCTGGCAGGCTGCGAAGCTACTCTGAAAGCAAACCAGGCGGCTTCTGTAAATGCTGCCAAAGAATTCAGCGCTCTGCGCGAACATTTTAAAGAACGCCTGGACGCTTCAGACTTTGAATCACAGACAGCCTTTCTTGCCGCTTTGCGTACTGAAGGTACGCGAAAACAACTGCAGCAGACCATCGCCGCCTATGAACAAAATCTGGCCGCAGCAACAGACCGCCTGCAACGCGCTCAAAATGCCGTCAACGGTAAGACCGAGCCAGAACTCAGTGCCTGCAAAGCAGCGGAACAGCAGGCAGACGCTCTCTACCGTCAGCTGACAGCTCAAACGGCAGTAACCGCCAAAGAGCTTTCTGATCTGCAAAAAGCACAGCTCCAGCTGCAGGAATTGGAAAAAAAGATGGGCACTTTACAGGATGCCTATCAAACAGCGGCCTCTCTGGCAGAAACCGCAAGAGGCAATAATCCCTCACGACTTACCTTTTCCGCATTTGTTTTGCAGGCTATTTTAGACGACGTACTGCAGGCCGCCAATCTACGTTTAACCTCTATGAGCCGTGGACGTTACAGTTTATCACGTACCGGTGATGTTCTGGATGCCAGAAGGGAAAACGGTTTAAACATTGAAGTTACCGACAGCTTTACAGGCGTTGCCCGTCCTGTCAAAACACTTAGCGGCGGAGAACTGTTTCTGGCTTCACTCTCGCTGGCCTTAGGGCTTTCCGATGTAGTACAGGCCTATGCGGGAGGTATCCGCCTTGATACCATTCTGGTCGATGAAGGTTTTGGCACGCTTGACTCCGAAGCCCTGGATATGGCTATCCGCACGCTTACCGATCTGCAGAAAGGCGGGCGTCTGGTAGGAATCATTTCCCACGTCAGCGAGCTGCGCGAACGCATTTCAGCCCGATTGGAAGTAATCCCCGGCCAACGTGGCAGTACTGCTGTTTTTCACGTCTAACATAACAAAAACCTCCGCAGGCAAATGCTTACGGAGGTTTTTTATTAACCTATTTCGCGTTCTTTTTCTGTTCCGCGCACATTAACAGGGCGGTTATTTTCATCTACCATAACTACCTTTGGTTCAAAACCTGCCGCCTCTTCAGGCGTCATCAGCGCATAAGCGATAATGATCACTGTATCACCCACTACGACCTTGCGTGCCGCAGCGCCATTAAGGCAAATCACACCGCTGCCGCGTTCCCCTGCAATAACATAGGTTTCCAGGCGGCTGCCATTATTATTATCAACGATCTGTACCCGCTCGCCCGGCATGATGCCGGAAAGTTCCAACAGCTCGGAATCAATGGTAATACTGCCCATATATTCTAGACAGGCTTCTGTCACCGTAGCACGGTGGATTTTTCCATGAAACATATTCAAAAGCATTTATTCAACCTCCAAAATCACATTATCGATCAGCCGCGTAGTCCCAAAACGCACTGCTACTGCCAATAGGCACGAACCGGTAATATCACCTGCAACAGGTTTCAGATCGGGCAGCTCATAAATTTCTACATAGTCAATCTCACTCAACGGCTCTGAACCGATCAGCTTGGCAGTTTCAGCTGCAATTCTACTGCTGTCACGCTCACCCTGCTTAAAAAGTTCTTCCGCATAACGCAGGCTTTTTGATAAAATCAAACCGGCTGTGCGTTCTTCCTGGCTCAAATAAGTATTACGCGAACTTTTAGCCAAGCCGTCAGCCTCACGTACGATCGGCATAATCCGCAGCTGAACGTTAAAAAACAGATCTTTGACCATTCGTTTGATAACCTGTACCTGCTGCGCGTCCTTCTGCCCAAAATACGCCCTGTCAGGCTGTGCCAGATTGAACAGCTTGCTGACAACAGTAGTCACGCCACGAAAATGTATGGGACGGCTGCGGCCGCATAAAACCTTTGTAATATCACCTGTTACCTCTACCCAGGTCATATCGGCACTGGGATACATTTCTTTAGCCGCAGGGGCAAAAACGATATCGGCCCCCATTTTCCCTGCCAATATACAATCTGCTTCCAAAGTGCGCGGATAGGCTTCCAGATCCTCCCCCGGCCCAAACTGTGTCGGATTGACAAAAACACTGACTATCACCAGCTCATTCTCTTTACGTGCGGCAGCAATGAGTGAACCATGCCCTTCATGCAGAGCCCCCATAGTCGGTACCAGACCGATGCTTTTACCCGCTGCCTTTGCTAAAGCTACCTCTTCCTGTAAATCCGCTGTCGTTTGGCAAAGTTTCATTTTAAGGCTTCCTCTCAATATAATTTCTCTAAAACTTCATCATCTATTTTAAACGTATGCTCCGGCGCAGGAAAACTGCGCTCCTTAACTTCCCTGATGTATTGCTGCACTGCGCTGACAATACTTCCGTGCAGATCGCTGTATTTTTTGGCAAATTTCGGACAGAACCCGTCCGAAAATCCCAGCAGATCATTACAGACCAGGACCTGCCCATCACAGGAATTTCCGGCGCCGATACCAATAGTTGCCGCTGTTTTCAGTTCAGCAGTCACCTTTGCAGCCAAAGCAGCCGGCACACATTCCAGCACAATAGCAAAAGCTCCTGCTGCCTCTAACGCTTTAGCATCATCCAGCAATTTCTGCGCTGCGGCTACATCCTTACCCTGCACTTTAAAGCCGCCCATTTGATTGACAGACTGCGGCGTCAGACCAATGTGTCCGACCACGGGAATGCCTGCGGCAACCATTTTTTGTACCAGTTCACAGATTTCACTGCCGCCTTCCAGTTTTACTGCCGTGCAGCCAGTTTCCTTTAAAAAGCGGGCCGCATTATAAAGACCGTCAGCAATGCTGGCCTGATAACTCATAAAAGGCATGTCAGCGACAACCAGTGCCGTCCCGCAGGCGCGCATCACTGCTTTGGTGTGATGAAGCATCTCTTCCATCGTTACGGGCACAGTAGAACCGTAACCCAACATCACATTACCAACAGAATCACCTACCAGAATCATCTCAACACCGGCTTCATTAACATTACGGGCCATCGCAACGTCGTATGCTGTAACCATCGTTATCGGTTCACCCTGCTGTTTCATTGCTTTGATAGTCGATGTGGTTATTGCTTTTTTATTCATGGTTTTACTCCTTTACTGTCAAGCTTTCAATAGTTCTTGTAAACTTTTTGCTTTCGCTTCATCGATACTGCCGTTTTCACTCGCCAGACGCACAGTCTGAAGTGCCAGTTCCCGATAAACCAGCTGCAGTTCCTCCGGCAGAATTTTCAGATGTCCTGCTACAGTGCCTGCATCACCGCGGGCAATCGGCCCGGTCAATGCCTTGCGGGCCAACGGAGTCTGATGCAGATTACTGACAGTCCCATCCAGCAGCGGCAGCAAAAACTGCAAAGCCCTTGCCTTGTCAGGTGTCCAGCGTTCAAACAGTTGCTGTGCTATCGCAGTTATTGTCACAAGATAATTAGAACAAAAACAAGCAGCCGCATGATAGGCACTGCGCTCCGCTTCAGGAACTCTGAATGGATATGCCTGAAGCGCTTCGGCCAGATAACAGGCAGCTTGCTGTGCTTCATTATCACCATCAACAGCCATGCCGATATCTTTAAATCTGGCACTGCCTCCGGCAAAGCTCTGCAATGGATGCAGACTGCCGCAGTGAATCCCCAAGGCAGAAAGCGCCGCCAAAGGGTCCAAACCCAAAGAACCGCTGCAATGCAGGCACACCTTCTTTGACAGAATATCCCTACGCCCGGCAGTACCTACTTCCGCAGCCAGTGTTTCAGCTGCTGCCGCGATCTGCCCGTCCGGAACTGCCAGCAAAACTACATCAGCAGCCGCCAGCACCTCTGCCCCGACTGAAGTAATCTGAAAGTCACCCATGCCCGCCAGCCTCGCACAACTTTTCGGCGATCGACCCGCTTTGACGCTGACTACCTGTAAAGCAGCAGTTACTGCACAGGCTTTCAAAAAAGCACTGCCAACCTTACCCAGCCCAATGATGCCTATTTTCATGGTTCCCTCCCTTTCTTCGCTTGAGAGCATAACCAAGGCAGTAAAATAAAAAACGCACTCCCGCCGGGAGCGCGCAAAAATACTTATAAAAAGGCCTTGTTATTGCGTCTCGTCCCGGTCATTACTGATCCAAGCGATTAATGACTGATTTTAAATTAAGACCTGCGGCTTATGGTACAGCTCACAAAGATACTGCCCGGCCATTTATGGTCACCGCTATAATAGCACAAGCACTCCGGCCTTGACAAGCGTTTTTTACCTTACTTTACAAAAAAACCTTTCTTTCGGTCCCTGCCTGTATATTTTGTAAAAAGCACCGTGGAAACACAGCGTACTCATGATATCACCCACTTTAAAATTCCTGTTGTTTTTCATTCTTTCATGCTATACTGAAAGAAAAAAGGAGGTCTTTGTTATGCCCTACGTAAATATTAAAATCACCCGTGAAGGCAACGTGACACCAGAGCAAAAACAAGCCCTGATAGAAGGTGCTACCAATCTGCTGCACGACGTGCTCGGTAAAAACAAAAAGACTACTGTTGTCGTTATCGATGAAGTCGATACTGATAATTGGGGCATCGGAGGCATTTCTGTTACCGAGATCCGGAAAAGAAACAACTAAAAGCACTATTTTAACGCCGTTATCTAAATGATAACGGCGTTTTTTATATTTCTTTATTTTATTCATTTGCAGACTAATATTAGTCTGCATTTTAATTTCTAATTTTTCAGTTTTATTCTTAATATTTTAAATACAGCCGACTTTTTATCAGCTATTGTAATTTCAAATTACCCAGAGTAATACCCTGCGCTTTCTTCTAAAAACACAGTATTATTTCCTTTTCCTCGATTAAACTGTATAGATATATAATCTATAAATGCTTGACACAGTACATTTTTACAAAATATAATTATTTTAACTTATAGGATTTAAAATTCTTTATTGCAATAATTATTTTATTATTTTTATCTTCTATTGTTTTATTCTTAAGGAGGACCCAATTATGTACAGCAACAAGAAACGTCAAGCAATACTTTTGGCGCTCCTTGCAGCGCACTGCACCTTTTACGGAACTAACGTAATGGCTGCACCGGTACCTGTTACAGACGGCAAATACACTGCAGATGGCACAGACACTTATGATCCTATCACACATACCGATACTATCAACAGTATCAAAGTTTCTAATGGCGCTCAGGTTTCTGTCACCGCCGGTGCAACAACCGTCAACGGTGTAAACAGCAGCGAATCCCTCACCGCCAGCAGCGGCGGTCAGCTTACTGTTAATGGCAGTTTAAATGCCACGGTCGGTTTAGGCGATACCTATTCTACAGGAGTAGGTTATTCTGGAATTGTTGCTAACGGCAGCGGCAGTAAAATAATCCTCAGCGGTACCGATAATTCTATTACCTCCAAATCCACAAACTATAAAAATTCTGAATCAGCATTTTTTGCTTACAACAATGGTGAAATACATGTAACCGGTGACACGACAACTGTCAAAGTAAGTCAGAGCCGCATTGTAGCCGCTCAGGATGGAGCTTCTATAACTTTTTCCAATGGTAAAAGCGATGACCAGTCAGCCTTATTTAAAGCAGCAAGCAGCAGTCAGCGCTGGATGGTAGTTGCCAACGGGACAGGGAGAATCAATTTTGACCGAGTGGAAATAGACGGAACCGGCTACAGCAATGGCAGAATGTTCTTAGCCAACGGCGATCCTGCTAAAGACATTAACGAACAGGCTAAAATAACTTTTCTTGGAGGCAGCTTCAATAGAAATGACGGTGCCGGCAGACCAGGAGCTACGGCACTGGAAACAGGCAATTTCGGGCAGATAGAAGTACTTGGCTATGAGGGCGGTGAGCTTGATATCCGTACAGGAGGCAATCACGAATCCGGTATTATCGCTATTGGCGGCGGCAGAATAGATATCAACAGTACTCAAAGCAGTAATTTCAAAACTACTATCGAAACCAGCGGGCGCAATCATCAACATGGTATTGTTATCGGTACTCTGGCTGCAACAAATCAAGCTGCAGAAAAACATCTGGGAAGTAAATACGGATCATCGGAGGTCAACCTCTATGGTACTGCAGATATAAAAGTAGATCATGAAAAAGCTTATGGCATCAAAATAGCAGGAGATGGGGCTGGATTCAATATGTTTGCTGTCGATGGACAGCTTGAACGCAGTAAGATCCACGCCAGCTCCACAGCCGTAAAATATTCTTCAGCTCTGGGCAACTCCACTGATAAGACCGGTAATAATATGGATGCCGGTAAGCAAATAATCCATTTGGAAAATACTGATATCACTAATGACGGAGTTGCCAGCACCAGTGACAGTGACGGTGTCTATACCGGCCACCTGATACAGATAGGTTCACATGGCCAGGAAATAACCACTGACGGGCATCAACGTGCCAGCAATCCTGGCGGTACTAATTACAGTGACATTATCAATGTCGCGGATGCAGTCAAGGACGCTACTTTAAACTTGGTAAACAGTACAGCAACCGCTCATGATTCCAGTAATAAAGACTTGATCCATATTACCTATGGCGGTCAAACGACAACTAATCCGGATCTTGTTGCCAGTAATATTACTGTCAATACTTCTAAAAACACTGTTCTGAACGGTGCTATTTTTACAGATTATACAATAGACAGTACCGGTAAAAGCAGCAGGCTTGATCTTGCTCTGACGGATAACAGTACCTGGAATATGACCCAAAACGCTTCTGCAAAAAATTTATGGCAGGGATCTGAAGCAGAAGGCAACTTTGTTACTGATCTGTCCCTGAATAATTCAGTTATTAAATTTGGTCATCTGGACTGGAACAACGATAATGAACTTCTCGAAGCTCAAAAGGCTGAAAATTTCAAAAATTTATATGTGGCGGGAAACTACAGCGGCGACAATGGCCAGCTGCATATGAATGTCGTCTTGGGCAAAGACGATTCTGCAACTGATAAAATGATCGTCGGCGGTGACACTTCAGGCACAACCTATATCAATTTTAAAAATATCGGTGGTAGTGGCGCACAGACCGCTCAGGGTATCAAGGTCATTGAAGTTCTCGGGAATTCTGATGGTAATTTCATCAAGTCTAATCCCCTGGTCGGTGGCTTATATGAATATTCACTCGTCAAAGGCGGCAATCAAGGTACTGAAAGTGATTGGTACTTAACATCCTATGCGCCTACTACTGCCCCTGTCTATCGTCCTGAAACAGGTTCATATCTGGGAAACATGGCCTTAGCCGGTTCTATGTTCGATCTCCGCCTTTATGATCGTGAAACGCATCTGCAGCATCAAAACAATCAGGAAGATGCCCCTAATATCTGGATCATAAACAACTATACCCGTACGAAACAGGATTTCAGCAACGATCAGATCCACGGTAATGCCAATCTATACAAACTGCGCATGGGCACTGATCTTTATAATGAAGTCAGTGATAAAGGTGAACAGCAGCTGTTCGGCATAATGGCAGCTTATGGCAATGGCAGCCAGACGACTTCAGCCAGTTTCGCCAACCGTGATTCCAAAGGTTCTGTCGATGGATTTTTATTAGGTGTCTATGGCAGCTGGTTTGAAAACGCACATGACAGAAGCGGCTGGTATGCTGATACCTGGTTCCAATATGGCTGGTTTGATAACGAAGTCAATGGTGCCGGACTAAGCAAAGAAAGCTATGATACCAACGGCTGGGGACTTTCGGCAGAAATCGGTAAATCCATAAATTACAAAGAAACAGATCGGCGTACTTATTCTTGGCAGCCTAAGCTTCAGCTTACCTATACCAAGCTTAATAATGATACGTATACTGAAAATAATGACAGTACTATCGCTTTTGGCAATGAAGCCAATCTTCAAACACGTTTGGGACTGCGTTGGTTAAGTGAACAGAATACAGCTTCGACAAAAAAAGATTCTTTCTTTGCCGAGGTAAACTGGCTCCACAATTCTAATAATTACACTATTTCTTCTCTTGGTGACAGTGTTTCTCAAGACGGTAACAAAAATCTTGGCGAACTTCGTCTCGGTTATGAAAAAGAATTCAATAAAGACTGGTTCATCTCTGCTGATCTCAGCGGACGTTTTGGCAGTAATTCTTACAGTTCTTTCCAAGGCATGCTGTCTTTGGAGTATCTATTCTAAAAAGAAAAACTCCCGGTTTTCCGGGAGTTTTTCTTTTTAGCCGTTTATACCAGCATGCTGTTTATATGAATCCTCCAGCAGCCTGATGAAATAATGATAACTCGCAAAGAGAAATAACGACGAACCCAGCCAGGCAATCGGACTGGCGTAACAAATGCCGCTGTAACCAAAATATTCGGTCAGATATACTGCGGCAGAAGTACGCAGTATCAGCTCTACGATACCGCTGAACATAGGTATCATCGCAATACCCATACCCTGTACGGCATTACGATAGATAAAAATCTGACTGAGGAAAAAATAAAACGGCACGCTGAGATGCAGATACTGCTGCGCCTGCGATAAAACCTGTTCATTAGCTTCGCTGATAAAAATACTGATCATTTCGCGGCCGAAGAAATACATAATAACAGCGGCAAATAAACTAAAACACAGAGCCAGCAACGAACATTTTTTTACACCCTCGCGGATCCTATCAAACCGATGAGCGCCAAAATTCTGCGCGCTGAAAACCGCCATCGACAAGCCAAAAGAAATCATCGGCTGCAATGCCAGCTGTTCGATCCGCATTGCGGAAGTGAAAGCTGCGATCGCAGTCGGACCGAACTTATTACAAACAGCCTGAATGAAAATCATACCAAGCCCCAACACTGAAAACTGCACCGCCATTGGCAGGCCCATACGCAGATGCTCCCAGGCAAAATTCCAGTCAAAATGCCAGTCCTGCTTTTGCAGACGCAGGATCGGAAATTTTTTGACAATATAAACAATACACAGCAGCGCGGAAAAGCCCTGCGCAATAACCAACGCTACTGCTGAACCAGGCACGCCCCAGCCGAACTGAATAATAAACAGCAGCGCCAGAAAAATATTCAGGATCGTTGCGATAATCAAAAAATATAACGGTGTTTTACTGTCGCCCAGAGAACGCAAAATGCCTGCCAGAAGATTATATCCCATCATGGCGATAATACCATGACTGATGATCAAAACATAACTTTTAGCATCTTCAAACAACTCCTCAGGAACGTTCATCGCCGCTAAAGCCGGATCAAGGGCAAATGTTGCTATAAGCATCATTATCAAAACAAAAAACAAACTCAGCATCGTGCTCATCGCCACACTGCGGCGCACACCGTCAAGATCACCGGCGCCGTACCGCTGGCCCGTAACCACCGTGAACCCATTAGACAAACCCATCGTCAGCACAACCAGCATCATGAACAGAGGCGCTGTAGCCCCAACTGCCGCCAGTGCGTTGACCCCTATCGTCCGTCCTACAATGATGATATCTGCTATATTATATAATTGCTGAAAGACATTACCTATCAAAAGCGGTACCATAAAAGGAAGGATCAGCTTCAGCGGATCTCCCTCTGTCATATTCCTTACCATAAAAACACCACCCAACCATTTCCTGACTGATCAGTCAGAGCTTAATTTTAACATTTATTTCAAATATTTGCAATTCATCTTCAGGATGAATTCACAAATAAATCAAATCTCTTTTTTTACTGATTCAAATATCTTAACAAGACAAATTTTTTTCTGTCAATTCACTGCCTCTTCAAACAATAAAAAAGGACGCCGCAGCGTCCTTTTTATTTATTTCAGTATCCTTTTACCACTTCATTACGCAGCTTGCCGATACCCTCGATCTCTACGACAACTTCATCTCCAGGCAGCATTGGACCGCAACCCATAGGCGTACCGGTCAGAATCAGATCGCCGGCATCCAGTGTCATACTTTGCGAAATATAGCTTAATATCTCATAGGGATTATATACCATGTCGCTGGTGCGCCCATTCTGCTTAAGCTGTCCGTTCAAATACAATTTGATCGACAGATCTGTAGGATCAAGATCAGTTTCCAGCCAGGGCCCCAATGGGCAAAAAGTATCAAAAGATTTACTGCGCAGCCACTGTACGTCCGACAACTGCAGATCCCGTGCTGTAACATCATTAGCGCAGGTATACCCTAAAATATAATCCGGCACATCTTCCGGAGCTACGTCTTTCATCCGCTTTTTGATAACAACGCCTAACTCAGCCTCATAAACTACCTCATGGCTCTGACGCGGATAAATGATTTTGCCGTCGTTACCGATAACAGTATGCGCAGCTTTAGTAAAAAGCGCAGGCTCCTTAGGTACGTCCACATGAAATTCTCTTGCATGGTCACGATAATTGAAACCGACACAAATAATCTGCTTCGGCACACATGGAGCCAAAAGTTTAGCGCCAGCCAAAGGAAAAACCTCATCTGTCATCCGCCAGTAAGTATCAATACTGCCATAAACGGCACGAATCACGTCGCCGTCGATAAAGCCGATTCTGGCGCGGCCCTGTTCTTCAAAACGTACGCATCTCATAAATTTTAGCTCCTTATCTTTCTCATCTTACGTTCTTTAAAATATACAGGCTCCAATCCTGCTTCATCTGCCAGGGTCAACGCTTCTTTCAGCCGCCGCCCTACATGTTCTTTATAATGGGCATCGCTGCCGATCACCGCATATTTACCTCCCAGCTGTGCATAACGTCTGTACACCGCCAGTAATGCAGCCATAGCTCCAGCATCATCCAACCGGCGGGTATTGATCTCCAGTGGTTTTTCTTTTGCTATCAGCAGCTTAAAAACCTGATCAAAAAGTTCCGGCGCTTCTCCCAGAATCAGTTCTTTATCTGCGTAAGGCATATACCGGCACATATAATCAATATGGGCAAAAGCGTCAAAATTATTATGCCGCTCCAAATTAGCCAGTGTATCTATCAGAAATTCACGTACAGCTTCAACTTTTGCCAGCCCTTCATAACAGCGTTCTTCATACAGATCGCGGCCATTAATGCAATGCATGGATGCCAGCACATAGTCAAAGGGATATTTCCCAGCCAAAGCTTCATCTGCAGCTGTTGTCTGCTTCTGCATTCCGATCTCGATTCCCAAAAGCACTTTGTCACTGCGATAAGGGCCAAACCGTTCAAAATATTCGTCTACATCAAACATAAATGCACTCGGATTCGTCGGGTAATCATCGTCCCAGTGCTCAGTGATAACGATGCCAATATTCTGCTGCTTTGCCGCAGCGACGGCCTCGGCAATTTTCATATGACTATCGCAGGAATAATCACAATGCATATGTGTGTCAAAAATCATATTCTGGCCATCCTTTCGTAGTTTATATTGTATCAAATAGGCTTGAAAAAGCAACTAGAAAAACTATTTAAAACTATTTTTCACAATATTTAACCGGTATTAAAAAACTCCTTAACAGAAAAAATTCTGTTAAGGAGTTTTTTATCAACGTTTTTTAAAATCAATCATTTTACCATTTAAATCAAATTCTGCGCTGTATGCTTCTCTGTCGCTCTCTGCGTCCATCATGACGGTCCAATCGCCTTTCCAAAAACGATACACTAACGATTCTTTGACTTTTACATCTTTTTTATCACTTACTTTTTCCTGGAAAGCTTTATACATCTCAGGAATTTTGTCCATATTTAATGCTTGCAAAGCGATCAGATTATCTTCCATATTACCGCTGCCGGTAATCTTTACAGCAGATGGGCCGCTCCAGCTCCCGTTGCGGTATTCATAATGATCGACATCTTCTTTGGTGCCTGGTTTAAGGATATTGATAGAAATAAAATTACCACCGTAATCTTTTCCTGAAACAATCGTAATATCCTGAAATACCTTAAGCTCCTGTCCTTTTAAACCATCTTTATTCTGCAGCTCGCCCATAATTTTCCCGATAGCGCCGGGCTCAGTGAAAACACTTTTACTGCTGCCACCACAGGCAGTCATGAGCATTGCAAAAATCAACATGGAAATAACTAACAATAATTTTTTCATTAGAATCGCTCCTTTAACCGAGTTCGTCTGAATATTTACAAATAACTGTTAAAGTTTCTCAATCATTTGTAAATATCATCAGATGGATAATTTGCAATTATTATAGCATACTTTTATCTGCACTTCAAAAATATTTCCGGTTCATAAACATTTGTGAAAATTTATAACGTGATATAAATAAAACTCTTTTGGACCGCTTATTAAAACCGTCCAAAAGAGTCTGCAAATCAAACGTTAAAACGAAATTCGACTACGTCGCCATCCTGCATCACGTATTCCTTACCTTCAAGCCGAACCAGCCCTTTATCGCGGGCAGCCGCTTTACTCCCGCACTCAACCAGATCATTATAGGAAACTATTTCCGCACGGATAAAGCCGCGTTCGAAATCTGTATGGATCTTGCCTGCTGCCTGCGGCGCTTTAGTTCCACGTACGATCGTCCAGGCACGTACTTCTATTTCGCCGGCAGTAATATAGGTCATCAGCCCTAAAAGTTTAAATCCGGCTTTGATCAGGCGGTCAAGCCCTGCTTCTTCTAATCCGGCCATCGCCAAAAATTCCTGCGCTTCTTCATCCGGCAGTTCGGCGATCTCCGATTCCATCTTCGCCGATACGGTAATCACTTCTGCACCCTCACCGGCCGCATACTTTATAACAGCCTGCACATGCGGATTGGCAGATGCGTCGGCAACTTCCTCTTCACTGACATTGGCTACATATAAAACAGGCTTCATAGTCAAAAGATGCAGTTCTTTCAAAAATTCCAGCTCATCTTCAGTCAGCCCCAGACGGCGTGCCGGCACTGCCTCGCTGAGTCCTGCCAAGACTTTATCCAGAACAGCCTTTTCGATTGGCACCTTTTTATCACCAGTCTTTAAAAGCTTCACCAGTCTTTCCTGGCGTTTTTCAACCGATTCCATATCTGCCAGGCACAGCTCTGTATTGATGATCTCAATGTCACGCAGAGGATCGATACTGCCCTCGACATGAGTGATATTTCCATCTTCAAAGCAACGTACGACCTGTGCAACGGCATCAACCTCACGGATATGCGCCAAAAATTTGTTACCCAGGCCTTCACCCTTAGACGCGCCTTTAACAAGCCCGGCTATATCTACAAAGCGCATTGCCGCAGGTACGATTTTTTTTGCTTTGACCATTTCTCCCAAAACAGACAAGCGTTTATCAGGCACATCAACAACACCTACATTAGGTTCTATAGTACAAAAAGGATAGTTGGCAGCCTCTGCTCCCGCTTTGGTAATAGCATTGAACAGGGTGCTTTTGCCGACATTAGGCAAACCGACTATCCCTACTTCTAAATTGGTACTCACTCTGATCGCTCCTCATCTATTAGTAATACTTTATTTTACCTCAAAGACCGTTTTTATGCAATATCATTACTGCGGCGGAGATTATGCCATTGCTTTTATTAGTTGTTTTCAGCCCATATTTATTTATATTTCTACAGTATATATTTTTGCAGTAAATTATTAAAATCTCATTTAAAGATATTTAATTACATTATTTTATGTTATAATAATAATATATTTTAGCTTGTTTGTATAAACAAGTATGAAAAGGAGCTGTTTATATGATGGAAACGATTCAGGAAATCCTTAATTTTTCAGTCGGTAAACTGACTGTTGGCAACATTATTTCCGCACTTGTCATTTTTCTTGTCTGCCACGCAGTAATCAAAGCATTGATGGGTCCAATAGAAAGACTGCTGGATAAACTGAACGTAGATTTGACGCTGCGCGGTTTTTTACGCACTGTTATCAGAGTAGTGCTCAATTTTGTAGCTGTATGCATCGTTGCTGAAAGTATCGGTATTCCTATTGCTTCACTGCTGGCCGTTTTAGGTATGTTGGGTTTAGCTGTTTCACTTTCTGTACAGGGCGCTTTATCCAATCTTTCCAATGGTATCATGCTGCTGATCACCAAACCATTCAAAGCAGGCGATTATATTGCCGCAGCTGGTATCGAAGGTACAGTTAAAGAAATTTCCATGCTCTGCACCAAAATCATCACTGTCGACAACAAAGATATTTTCGTACCGAACAGTGAGATCGCCGGCGGGAAAATCACTAACTTTTCCTCGGAACCGGTACGCCGCGTCGATATTGTGATCCGCGCCGGCTATAATAACGACATTGCCACTGTAAAAAAAGCTCTGACCGAGGCAGTTGCAGCTACGGACAATACTCTGAATGATCCCGCGCCTTTTATCAGGCTTTCCGGTTATAAAGAATATGCCGTCGAATATACGATCCGTGTTTGGGCCCAGGGCTCCGATTACTGGAATGTATATTTTGACCTGTTGGAAAACATCAGCAAAGCTTATGCCGCTAATGGCGTCAAAGGCGCTGTTCCCGGTATGAATATCTATATGCAGGAAGATAAATAGAAAATAAAAGAGCACTTCTGTTTAGAAGTGCTCTTTTATTTTATTCAGGAGTTCTTTTTCTGCATATTTAATGCGCAGCTCTGCTATGCTCAGCAATACCGTCAGTACTGCCGGAAAAAACAGCACCACCAGCAAATCAACCATCAGGTTCACTTCCTATCACGGATACCGCTTTATTTATGTACGTTAGTATGCAGACAGATTCTGTATTTACGCCAGCAGGCAAAGGTTAATACACCCAATACTGCTAAACTCAAACAAGCATTAAAGGTTGCGGCTGTCATTTATCTTCACCTCTCTCTTTCATAACCATATAATACCGCTGCCCCAACGGCAGGTAAATGCCAGGAACCGTAAAAATAGCCCTGACCAGCATAAAAAAGCTGTAAATATTACCCGGGCAATAAATGATCTGTTTCCGATCAATTACCCTCGGCTTACCGGCCTTCTCTTTTGCAGTCTGACAGATTATAGTATAATTAAATTAATAAAAGCAAAGGGGATTTTGCCATGACTAAGCCGACAACAGCACGTACCTGCATTGTAGAAGCTTTTCTGCAGCTGTGCCAGACCCTGCCCTGCGACAAAATAACAGTTTCACAGCTTACAAAAAAAGCCGGTTACAACCGCAGTACTTTTTACGCCTATTTCAATAATACAGATGATCTGCTGAAACAATTAGAAAATGAATTATTTCAGCTTGTCGACACTTTTCTGCCGCATGGCCTTCGTATTTTTCGCACAGGTATGCCTACAGCAGAAGAACGCCTGTTGTCACAAAGATTTTTTAAAAGCAATGCCCGTATTTTGGCAATGCTCCTAGGCCAGAACGGCGATCCGCGTTTTGTCCATAAAATGAAAAACCATATTCGGAAAGTACTGATCCAAAACCTGCAGCTGACTACTCAGCAGATAACACCGCAGCTGCAGCTGTTGATAGAATTTATCATCAATGGTCATCTGCAGGTATTGGTCTATTGCTACGAGCATGACAGTCCGCTTTCACCGCTCGATTTTTGGCTCAAACTACGCAGCTTTATCGACCAGCCCGCCCTGCTGGCTGCAATGACTGCAAAATCCGACAAAAGCCCCTGATTTGTTGATTGCCAAGAGGCTGCTCTTCTTCTATTATTAAATTAAGAAAGCACTCAAAGGAGCCGTATGATGAAGAAAAAATTTTTAATCATGATAGCAGTAATAACAGCGGTAATAAGCTGCCTGTGGTTTTTCTTGAAACCTGCTGCAAAAGATCCTACGCTGGTAACACTATATGGGAATGTAGATATCCGCCAATTTGATATTGGCTTTCAGGTTCCGGGACAAATCACCAAAATGTATTTTGAAGAAGGAGATACAATACGGGAAGGCAGCCTAGTCGCAGAGATCGACGCGGCAGATTACAAGCTGCAGGAAGCCAAGTCGGAAAGTGAAGTAGCCAAGGCCTATGCAGCAATGGTCCAGGCGCAGTCAGTCTATGATAAATATACTGTTTTATATGGCACAGGCGCTATTTCCAAGCTGGATTTTGAAACTGTGGAAAACACCTTGAAGGAAGCGCGCTCAGCTTATAATGCATCCGTAACCGCAAAAGATCTTTTAGCCAGGCAAAGTGATTACTCCAAACTTTATGCACTGGAAGAAGGCATCGTTACCGCACGTTTAGTTGAGCCTGGTACGATCATTCAAAAAGGAACGGCCGTCTATACTTTATCCAAACCGCGCCCGATCTGGGTCAGAGCCTATATCAATGAAACAGATCTGGGCAATATTTACGATGGTATGCCGGCACAGATCATTACCGACAGTACTGATCCGCAGACAGGCGCCAGGAAAACGTATCAGGGTCATATCGGTTATATTTCCCCTGTCAGCGAATTTACGCCCAAAAGCGTACAGACAACCGATCTGCGTACAGATCTAGTCTACATGATCCGTGTTTATGCCGATAACCCGGATAAATTTCTGCGTCAGGGAATGCCCACGACTGTTTTGATCGATTTGAAGGATACCCGGGGTAAGTAAAATGGATACGGTAGTAATAAATAATATTACTAAAAAATTTGAACATACGACTGCTATAGACGATTTGACGCTTACCATACCTACAGGACAAATGACAGGTATCGTAGGTGCCGATGCCGCGGGTAAAACCACGCTTCTGCGTATCATAATCGGGCTTTTGTGTGCCGATTCGGGAACCGTTACGACCCTTGGTTATGATCCGGCCCGGCAAAAAAAAGAACTTATCGCTCAAATAGGTTATATGCCGCAAAAATTTGGACTGTACGAAGACCTGAGCGTACGTGAAAACCTGGAATTCTATGCAGATTTGAAATCAGTCGATAAAAATTTTGACGAACTTTTGGACTTTACCGGTCTGCGGCCCTTTCAAAAACGACTGGCCGGTAATTTATCCGGCGGTATGAAGCAGAAGGTTGGTTTAGCCTGCGCGCTTTTAGGAGACCCTAAATTCCTGGTCTTAGATGAGCCTTCTGTTGGTGTAGATCCCATCTCACGCCGCGATTTAATGCGTCTGGTACGGGCGACGATCAAAGAAGATACCACCGTAATCTGGTCTACGGCTTATCTGGACGAAGCTAACAGTTTTGACAATACCGTCGTTATCGATAAGGGAAAAGTCATCTTTCATGGTCCGCCGGAAACACTGGCTGCCACTTCTGCTGATTTTGAACGCGAAGTTATCCGCCTGATGGGCGGCTATGAAGAAAAAGAATCACAGATCGCAGCCCATTATATTTATCGGGAAAGCACTGTAGAATATCCCGTGGAAGCTTTAAACCTCTTAAAAATGTACGGTAACTTTGCCGCTGTAAAAAATAACACCTTTCACATCAGAAAAGGTGAAATTTTTGGTTTGCTGGGCCCTAATGGTGCCGGCAAATCTACCTCCTTTAAAATGATGTGCGGCCTGGCCCGGCCAACAGACGGTACTGCAAAAATCATGGGGGTAGATATCAGGAAAAATCCTACTTTAGCCCGCTCCTATCTAGGCTATATGGCGCAGAAATTTTCATTATACGGCAATATGTCAGTCCGCGAAAATCTGGAATTCTTCGCCGGTATTTACGGTATTCCCCTGGCAAAAATCAAAGAACGTGTCGGCAGCATCGCGTCTTATTTTGGTTTGACTGTCTATTTTGACCAGCTGTCAGAAAAACTGCCTTTGGGCATCAAACAGCGCTTATCTTTAGCCTGCGCGCTCATCCATAATCCGCCGATCTTATTTCTGGACGAAGCCACCTCCGGCGTAGACGTGGTCACCCGCAAAGAATTTTGGTGTCATCTGCGCGCCCTGGCAAAAAAAGGCGTCACGATTTTGATTACTACTCATTTTATGGATGAAGCGGAATATTGTGATAACATCAGTTTATTTTATCAGGGCGAAACTATAGCCGTCGGCACTCCGGCAGCTTTAAAAGCGCAGGCTGCTGCTGCGACGATGGAAGAAGCCTTTATTACGCTTATTAACCGCAAAGATGCAGAAAGCGGACGGCTATGAGAATTTTATGGGCTTTTATCAAAAAAGAATTCCTGCAGATCTTTCGCGATCCCAGCAGTATTTTGATTGCTTTTATCTTGCCGACGCTGCTGTCTTTGATTTATATGTATGGCATCAATGTCGACTCCGTCAATATCAATCTGGGTCTTAAGCTGGATGACGCCAACCCCAGAGTAGTTTCTCTGGCCAGGTCTTTCAGTAATAATCAGTATATCAGAACGAAGGTCTACGATGACAAGGACGCCATGTACAGCGATATCGTCAATTCCAAACTTCAGGGAGCCGTGATCGTTCCTAACGATTTTACTGTCACTCTTAACAATGGCCGCACCGCACAGATCCTGGTCATTACCGACGGCAGCGAAACCAACACTGCCAACTATGTCCAAAGCTATGCCAGCGGCGTTATTTATCAGTGGCTGGAAACGACCGGCTACAGTAAGCAACAGGTAAGTCTGATAGATCCACAGCTGCGGATCTGGTATAACGAGAAGCTTGACAGCCATTATTTTATTTTGCCGGGTTCTCTGGCCGTAACCCTAAGTCTGGTCGGTATCCTTTTAACAGCGCTTGTCGTAGCCAGGGAATGGGAACGGGGTACAATGGAAGCTTTGTTAAGCACCAGGCTCAGCAGATTGCATTTTGTAGCCGGAAAATATTTTTCCTACTATATTTTGGGCATCTGCTCGCTTTTGTTTAACGTGTTTTTATGCATCGCTGTTTTTGATCTGCCCTTCCGCGGTTCTTATATCATACTATTTTTGGTGGGCAGCCTGTTTTTGCTGACCTGTATGGGCATCGGCTTACTGGTATCCACGATTTTTAAAAATCAATTTCTGGCCTGCCAGATCTCTTTAGTCATGGGTTTTTTACCGGCACTGCTCCTTTCCGGGCTGATGTTTCCGATTTCATCCATGCCTGCTTTTTTCAGATATTTAACAGCTGTTTTGCCGCAGCGTTATTTTGTGTCGTTTATTGAAAGTGAGTTTTTAGCAGGAACTATCAGTGATATAGTTCTGATCAACACCGTTTATTTAAGCTGTCTGTGCCTTGTGTTGTTATTTTTAGTTTATAAAAATACGTTAGTGAGGTTGGAAAAATGACAACACGATTATTGACGCTGATCATTAAAGAATTTAAAGCAATCTGGAAAGATCCCCGCAGCAGAATGATCGTTACCATCATGCCTATTATTCAGCTTATTGTTTTCGCCAACGCTGTAACAATGGAAGTAAAAAATATTGATATGTTAGTGCTGGATAACAGCCGCAGCTACTATTCCCGCGAACTGATCAGCCATTTTGCAAATTCGCCCTGGTTCAACTCTGTAGCGGTTGTTGACACGCCTGAACAGCTCAAACAAAGCATTGATATCCAAAAAGCAAGCCTGGCTCTGGAAATACCTCCTGATTTTGCCGTATCTATAAAAAACAAGACCGGCGCCAGCGTGCAGCTGATAACAGACGGCAGGCAGACAAATTCCGCTTCGATCATCGGCAGCTATGCTACACAGATCATCCAAAGCTATGCCAAAGAATTATCCGGCAGCGAGCCACGCTTGGAAATAGTCACCAGAAACTGGTTCAATGTCAACCTTGATTATAAGTATTACTCACTCGTTTCCCTGATGGCTATGCTCTCGATGGTCATCGTGCTTTTACTGACATCACTGTCTATTGCCCGGGAAAAAGAAGTCGGTACTTTTGACCAGCTCATTGTCAGCCCTCTGTCTTCTACCGAGATCCTCATCGGCAAAGCCGTACCGGCCCAGCTCTTAGCCTGGCTTCTGACAATGGTGATGCTTGCTATTTCAGTACACTTTTTTGATTTTCCTTTGGTTGGTTCGCTTGCAGTTTTTTTAGCAGCTGACTTTGTCGCTCTTTTAGCTTTAGTCGGTGTCGGTCTGTTTATTTCATCCTTATGCAGAACGCAGCAGCAGGCTATTTTAGGTGTCTTTACCTTTCAGATGCCTGCCGTATTGTTATCAGGATTTATCTCGCCTATTGATAATATGCCGGTCATACTGCAATACCTCACTTACCTTAATCCGCTGCGTTTCTTTCTGGTCATTGCCAAAGGCGTACTGCTGAAAAATATGGATATGTATCATGTGCTGATAAATTTGATACCGCTGGCTTTAATAGCTGTTTTAACACTAAGTATTGCCGGCTGGACCTTTAAAAGTAAACTGGAATAAAATCATCAAATTCCGGAAACTGTTACTATCACACCGGAACAGAGCCTTGTACTCTTTGCCCTGCAACGTCACTTCAACCTTTATAAAAAAACAAGCCCTCCGTTTCATCAGAAACAGGGGGCTTGTTTTTCAACCGTTTTCATTCATATCTGCTGATTTCGACCAGATTGTTATCAGGGTCACGCACATAAAGGCTCTGCATTTTCCCTAAAGCACCATTACGCTCGACGATGCCAACTTCAACCGCGATACCATGCTTTGCCAGCTCCTGATAAACAATGGGCAGTTCCGTTACCGTCAGCAGACAAATATCCAGACTGCCGTAAGCCACATTTCCGGCCGCCGGCAAAAATTCCGCAGGACAACGATGAACATTGATCTTCTGCATACCGAAGCGAAATGCATAATGGTCGTTCTGGCACAACAGTTCCATCCCCAGGACATCACGATAGAACCAGACGCAGAGTTCAAAATTACTCGTTGTCAAAACCAAATGATCTAAAGCTGTAATCTGCATTTTGCGCCGCTCTCTTTCAATATTTTTAATTAAAAAGCTCTGCCTTTCAGCAGAGCTTTTTGCTATTTTACTGATCGGCCGCAGAAACCACAGCTTTTACAGCTTTAATGAACTTAGGCCTGGCAATCATTACAAAATGACCGCAGCCCCTGCATTTTAAACCAAAATCCATTCCTGTACGGGTAATTTCCCATTCAAAGGACCCGCAGGGATGAGCTTTTTTCATCCGCACTACATCGCCGACATTGAACTTAGCGTCCAACATAGCTTATTCTACACCCTTCACCGTACTGATATCCGTTACATCGTAACCGGCTTCACGGATCTGCTCAATAATATCCATACCATGCTGCGAAAGGTCAGCGCGAATAGTCAGCTCCGTAGTATCTGCATCATTACGCTTGGTTACAACAGAAATGATATTGATGCCCTGATCGCGGAACATACCGCCAATATCGGCAATAACGCCGACCTTATCAGTAACATCGATCGTGATACGAGTGCAGCTTTTAGCAATGCCCATGATGGTAACGAAAGCACGGAAAATATCGCTGTCCGTAATAATGCCGCACAGCCTGTTATCTTCATTCACAACAGGCAGAGCGTTGATCTTATGTTTATACAATATATAGGCGACATCCTCAATTGCACTGTTATCACGCACAGTAATCACATCGCGGGTCATTACGTCGCGTACCTTCAGACGTGACAGCAGATAATTAGCTTCATAACGTGATAAAGTACTGGCATCAGAAGGTGAAGTGCGCCCAACGTCGCCATCAGTGATAATGCCCATCACTCTTTTGATATCATCTACAACCGGAATACGGCGAAAAGCACTGCTCTTCATCAGTTCCCGGGCTTCCAGCATGCTTTTGTCTTCTGAAATCGTTAATACGTTAGGTGTCATAAAGTCTTTAACTAGCATTGTAAACACGCTCCTTTTCCGGCATCAGCCGCCCAAATAAGCCTTACGCACAGCTTCACTGCTGGCTAATTCCTGTGCTGTACCTGCCAAAGCGATGCGACCGGTTTCCAATACATAAGCTTTATCGGCAATTGATAAAGCCATATTGGCATTTTGTTCTACCAAAAGCACCGTTGTACCGCTCTCGTTTATTTCTTTTATTATATTAAAAATTTCTTTAACAAGCAATGGTGCCAGACCCATTGAGGGTTCATCCAACAGCAAAAGTCTCGGCCTGCTCATCAAAGCCCGTCCCATAGCCAGCATTTGCTGCTCACCGCCGGAAAGCGTTCCTGAAATCTGGTCCTTACGTTCCAGCAGTCTAGGAAATTTTTTAAAAACGTCTTCCAGATCGCGGGCAATACCATCCTTATCATTACGCAGGTATGCACCCAGTTCCAGGTTTTCCATGACCGACATATTTGCAAAAACATGCCTTCCTTCCGGAACCTGACATAGGCCCATACCCACAATTTTATGTGCCGGTACGCCGACGATATTTTTATCTTCAAACAAGATCGTGCCGTTTTTCGGTTTCATCAGCCCGGAAATAGTCCTCAGCGTTGTGCTTTTGCCGGCGCCGTTAGACCCTACCAGAGTTACGATCTCACCTTTCGGTACCTCGATACTGATGCCCTTGATAGCGTGGATAGCACCATAATATACATCGATATTGTCTACCTTTAACATCAGGACACCTCCTCGCCCAAGTATGCTTCGATAACGCGTTTATTATTTTTGATTTCATCAGGCGTGCCGCTGGCAATACAAAAACCATATTCCAGAACATATATCCGCTCGCAGACCCCCATAACCAAACCCATATCATGTTCGATCAGCAAAATCGACAATCTGAATTTATCTCTGATCCAGCGGATCATTTCCATCAGCTCTTTAGTTTCCTGTGGATTCATACCTGCAGCCGGTTCGTCCAAAAGCAGCAGCTTCGGTTCCGTGGCCAGTGCACGGGCAATCTCCAGCCGTCTCTGTTCACCATAGGGAAGATTTTTTGCTGTTTCATAAGCTTTATCTTCCAGCTTAAAGATTTTTAAAAGCTCCAGGGCTTTTTTGGTAATTTCATCCTCTTCGCTGAAATAACGGCCAACCCGGGCAATCGCCTCGCCTAAAGTATATTTGACATGCATATTATAAGCAATTTTGACATTGTCGATAACCGAAAGCTCGGAAAAAAGTCTGATATTCTGGAAAGTACGCGCCATTCCCAGCTGCGTTACCTGATACGATTTTTTACCGCTGGTTCGCGTACCGTTGAACATTATCTCGCCTTCAGTAGGTGTATAAACACCGGTAATCATATTAAAAGCCGTAGTTTTTCCGGCTCCGTTGGGACCGATCAGCCCAATCAGCTCACCTGCTTTGATTTCCATGGAAAAGTTGGAGACAGCACGCAAGCCGCCGAAAACCATCGAAATATCATTTACTTTCAGCAGTGCTTCCATCTTTGCCACCTCCTAAATGAAACATTTTCAAGCTGAGCTCCTTATTACCGAACAGTCCCTGCGGACGGCGCAGCATCAGGACGATCAGAGTAATCGAGTAAATTATCATCCGCCATTCAGGATATTCTGCCAGATAAGCAGAAATAAAAGTCAGCAGCACAGCGCCGGTAATAGCGCCTGTCATCGAGCCCAGGCCGCCTAAAACGACCATGGTCAGAATATCGAAAGAACGCATGAAAGTAAAGGATGCCGGATGTGCAATATAAAAGTAATGCGAGAACAATACGCCTGCAGTGCCGGCAAAAGCAGCCCCCAGCGTAAACGCCATAACTTTGTATTTCGTAGTGTCGATACCCATAGTATCAGCAGCGATCTCATTCTCGCGAATTGCCAGACAACAGCGTCCTGGCGCTGAATTCTTGAAATTTTTAATAAAGAAAATGATGAAGATCATAATCCAGAAAACCCAGGGGAAATTGGTCAAACGGGGTATGCCCATCAGTCCGGAAGCACCGCCCACATAATCGATATTCAGGATACAGATACGAATGATCTCACCTAAACCAAGTGTCGCGATCGCCAGATAATCGCCATTCAGACGTAATGTCGGCAGACCGATCAAAAATCCCAAAAAGCCGGCAGCAACTGTGCCCGCTATCAATGCCAGCTCATATGAAAAACCAAGCTTGACCGTAACGATAGCGCCGGTATAAGCACCAACCGCCAAAAAGCCCGCATGTCCGATAGAAAACTGGCCTGTGTAACCATTGATCAGGTTCAAGCTGACTGAAAGAATAATATTAATACAAATCAGAACGATATTCAGTTCCCAGAAAGGTCCGATGATCTCTGCCATCATCAATCCCTGCATAACAGCAAAAAGTACAGCGCAGGCTACCAATGTCAGCAAATCTTTTTTTCTCAATGCATTCATAGCTCTCACCTACACTTTCTCACGTACATTTTTGCCCAATATACCGGCAGGTTTATAGAGCAAAATAAGGATCAGGATAGCAAATGCCGCAGCATCGCGGAAGGTTGAAGAAAAGAAACCGCTGACCATCGCCTCAACAACGCCCAGGATAATCCCTCCCAGCATAGCGCCGGGAATAATGCCAATACCGCCGAGAACTGCGGCAACGAAAGCCTTGATGCCAGGCACCATGCCCATCAGAGGATCGATAGAGTTATAATAGATACCTACCAAAACACCGCCGGCTGCTGCCAAAGCAGAACCTAAAGCAAAAGTCATGGAAATAACACGGTCAATATTAATACCCATCAAACGGGCGGCATCAGCATCAAAAGATACTGCACGCATCGCTTTGCCCGCTTTGGTGTTTTGTACAATGTAAGTCAGTACGGCCATCAAAATCAGCGCACTGATCAGGATAACGATCTGCTGGCTGTTTACTACCAACGGTCCAAAATGATAAATAGTCGCTTCAAACACAGCCGGGAACGTACGCGGCTGCGGCGTTGCAATAAGGATCATACTGTATTCCAGAAAGAAAGATACACCGATTGCCGTAATTAAGATTGCGATTCTTGGAGCATTACGCATCGGCCTATAAGCCACGCGTTCAATAATAATACCGGCTAATGCGGCACAGGCCATAGAAAAGAGTATAGCCGGAATAAAAGAAAAGCCAAACATTGTAGTTGCTATAAAGCCGAAATACGCACCCAACATGTAAATATCGCCATGAGCGAAGTTGATAAGCTTGATGATACCATAGATCATCGTGTATCCCAATGCTACCAGCGCATAAATACTGCCCAACGAAATGCCGTTAATAAGCTGTTGGACAAATTGCTGCATAAAGGAACCCATGTCCATAATTCCCGTCCTCCTGATCTCGTGGATTAAACGCAATGAGGCTGTGGTAATACCACAGCCCGCACCATTGCAAAAATTAATTGTGGATTTTTATCAAGGATTGATTTTTGTCCTGAAGGTTTGAGCGCCGTCTTTATGTTCGATAATTACAGCACTTTTAACCGGATTATGCTGCGCGTCAAAGGTTACGGTACCTGATACGCCCTGGAAACCGTTGATCTTGGCCATAGACTGAGCGATTTTCACCGGATCGGTATCGCCTGCATTTTTGATTGCCTCGGCAACCAGCAAAGCAGAGTCATAAGCAAGCGCTGCAAAAACGTCTGGTTTTACTTTATAAGCCTTTTCATACTCGCTGACAAACGCTTTATTCAAAGCAGAATCGTCATCAGGAGAATAAAGGCTTGAGAAATAAGTATTATTGAGTGCCGCCTTACCTGCTATTTCAGGCAGTTTAGCGCTGTCCCAGCCATCGCCGCCGGCCATGGGGATCTCGATACCCATCTCACGGCCCTGCTTAACGATCATACCAACTTCCTGATAATAGCCGGGAACATACAGAATATCCGGAGCCGCAGCTTTGATTTTAGTCAAAGTAGCTTTAAAATCGGTATCCTTTTGCAGATAGGATTCTTCAGCCACAACAGTGCCGCCGTTCTTGATAAAGTTCTCTTTAAAGAACGCCGCCAGACCTTTGGCATAGTCAGAAGAATTATCGATAAGGATCGCTGCTTTTGTTGCCTGTAAATCATTTTTAGCAAAGTTTGCCATAACAGTACCCTGGAACGGATCAATAAAGCAGGCGCGGAAATTATATTCTTTTGTTTTTCCTGTCGCCGGATCAACTGTAACGTTAGGGTTGGTAGCCATAGGAGCAATATCCAGCACTTTACTGCCGTTATTGATCGCGCCTGCGGCTATCGTAGCCGAGGAAAGGTTTGGGCCGATAACGGCAACAACCTTGTCCTGAGAGACCAGCTTCTGCATGGCATTGGTAGCTTCTGCTGCTTCGGACTTGTTATCCGCCACAACAAGCTCCAGTTTTTTGCCATTAATGCCACCTTTGTCATTAATGTTTTTGAAAGCCAGCTCAATAGCATTTTTCGAAGAAATACCAAAACTGGCACTGCCGCCGGTCATCTCAAGATTACCGCCGACCTTGATGGTATCGCCGCCGGCCGGTTTTTTATCGCCGCCGCAGCCGCTGAGCATAGCTGCTAAAGCTACGCTTGCTACCATTACTGAGAATACCTTGGTAACTTTTTTCATTGTTTTTCCCCCTCTGATGAAAACTGCAAAATATATTTAATCTGGCGCGTTTAAAACACGCCGGACTAAAAAACATCTAAAAAACAATGGGTCTACCTGGGTTCTATATTATATATTCTTTTGCAAACAGTTTTTTTATCTGAATTACAGCGTGATTTTTTCTTTGAAGGTCTGAACGCCGTCTTTTAATTCAATAATAATAGCGCTGGTAATCGGGTTATGATCTGCGTCATAAGTCAATTTACCACTGGCAACAGACAAGTCTTTAGTCGCAGCAATAGCCGCAGCCAATTTAGTACCGTCAGTAGTTCCTGCACGTTTAATAGCGTCAGCTAAAATCAGACCGGCATTATAACCCTGCATACAGAAAACATCAGGCTCTTTATTATACATAGCTTTATAACCGGCGATGAATTTTTGTACGGAAGGCTCTTTATCCTGTGCGGAATAAGCGCTGGAGAAATAGGTATTGTTCAAAGCTTCAGGACCGCCGATTTCAACAAGCTTCGGACTATCCCAGCCATCGCATCCCAAAAGCGGAACATTCAACCCCAATTCACGTGTTTGTTTAATGATTTTAGCAACTTCTTCATAATACCCGGGAATATAGATTGCTTCCGGATTAGTGGATTTGATTTTCGTCAGGGCAGATTTAAAATCAAGGTCTTTAGCAAGAAAAGCTTCTTTAGCGACGATCTTGCCGCCTTTTTCTTCCATAGTTTTAGTAAATACTTCAGCTAAGCCTTTGGAATAATCACTGGAAGCATCATACAAAATCGCTACATTTTTTACTTTCAGGTTTTTATCAGCAAATTCTGCCATAACACGTCCCTGGAAGGGATCGATAAAGCAGGAACGGAACACAAATTCTTTTACTTTGCCATTTTCGACAGTAATGTTCGGCGCAGTTGCACAAGGTGCAATCAAAGGCACTTTATTAGCAGTAGTGATAGGTGTGGAAGCAGCTACACAACCGCTGGTTGCCGGTCCGACAACAGCTATTACCTTATCCTGAGTGACGAGTTTGGTAACCGAGTTACCTGCTTCAGAAGGTTCCGACTTGTTATCGCTTTCCACGATACGCAATTTTTTACCATCAATACCGCCGGCTTTATTTACTTCATCAAAAGCCATTTTTAAGCCTGAAAGAGTAGACTTGCCGTAATTGGCGACATTACCGGTCAGCTCAAAGCTTGCACCTACTACGATTTCGTTGCTGTTTGCAGCCTCTTTCTTTTTGTCTCCGCCGCCGCAGCCTGCTGTCAGCGAAGCAAATACCATCGCTGCCAAAGCAGCACTGGCAACTTTTTTCCAGGTTTTCATTTGTTCTTTCCCCTTTTCCTATAATAGTATAAATTGGTTACTTCTATGCAGCAGCCGACGCTGTTCCCCTCTTAACAGTATTTTCCTGGCAAAGCTACGTTTGTAACTATCTGCTCACAATTATAAATAATTTTTCACACTTTTGTCAACTCTTTTTTTGTAAATCCATACAAAAAACAAATAATTTACCTTACGATTTTGTATTTTTTGGACTTTTTTTATTTTAATCCGTATCCAAGATACTTTTTTCCATTCAACGTAGACTGTATACAAAATTCATGGAAATGGCTTGGCAGCTTTTCTTGATATGATGTATAATATCCTTGTATGTTAATCGATTACAGATAGGAGCTCCTATGCATTATATACCCTTACTTTTTTTATGTGCGAAAGTTTTTTCCTTCATATATCACCGGGAGCTGGCTTTATTCCTGCATAACTTCCGGGCCATAGTCGAAGCGCGCAGAAGTACCAAAAAGGTACATGTTGTTTTTATTGATAAAACCACTATTTTTTTTCTGATTTATTTTCTCATTGATATTCTTTTCTTATTCTACTGTATCTGGCTCATTACCGGTGACAGCTGGGAACCCGGATGTATGCTGTTATTTCTTTCTGCTTTGGAGTCTTATGGTGTCCAGGGACGTATTGCCGGTGCCTATGAAGTAAGTCCACAGGGATTTATTTATGCTAAAATCTGGTTTAAGTACCTGATGAGCGCGCAAATAATGTTCATCCTTCTGCAACTGTTCCACGGAAATATGTAGTGCGTAGAACTGCTCATCTTTTTCTACAAAAATAAGAATTACCAATATATATATGTAAACATTATAAAAGCGATTTCTAAATTATTAGGAATCGCTTATTTATTTCCTCCAAATAAATAACAGCTATTATAACCTCTTTTTAGTTTTGCGGTCTTGTGGGGGGGCAAATGTGCTAAAATATTTGTTCGGAGGCGATTTTATTGCATATAATGATAAAAAACAAATTATTACTTATGAAAAATATTTTCACCAAACAATTTAGGCACTTTTTTCTTATTTTATTTGCAGTCCTGCTAATCCTACAGCTGCTTGGCAGCGGAACTTTTATTATTACCAAAACAAAGCAGCTGTTATTCACCGTATTTATTACGAGCTGCCTTACATCAATATTCTCCTATTCCAGAATTTATTTTTACAATTATTTATTAGCTCTGCTGCCGCTTTTATCACTGCTATTTTGTAAAACCGCAGCCGGCGAAGTTATAACTTCCGTCAATATAGCTTATTATTCTATATTTTCACTTTCATTTACCAATATCATTTTTTTTCTGTATTATTACAGTACCGCATATAAAACTCTACGACTTCTTTCTCCAGTAGTACTGTTACTCCAAATCTGTACGTTTCTTCTTTCAACAGCAGTTTGGGGTTATTATACTTCCAGCCAAAGTTTCCCCACTGCCACAACAATTCTTGCACTATTACAAACCAATGTTTCTGAAAGTTACGAATATCTGCAAACAAACTTTACTGGGCAGACTTTATTATTATTTCTTTTTCTTGTTCTTGTTTATCTGGTGTTTTCTCTGCTTTTACACTTGCGTCTTAAAAGCTGCCGCATAAATAATATGCCTCCAGTAGCGATTGCTGTATTTGTGCTTCTTAACCTGCTGACAGTATATAAAAGTTCTATAACCCCTGATAATTTTTTTACCAATACATTACGGGAGACAAGAAATGCTTTGGCTCAATATGATAATTTTTCTGCCCAAAAAAACGCCCGTCAAAAAATACTTGGGTCTTTAAAATCCCTTCCCAAAAACGCTGCAGGTGTCTACGTTCTGGTTATAGGCGAATCGCAAAATAAAGGCCACATGTCTGCTTACGGTTATCACCGGCCTACGACACCATGGCTTCAATCAATCAAAAACCAGCATGGCTTTCTGCTTTTTGATAACGCCTATTCCTGTCACAGTCATACTGTTCCCGTTCTGACTTATGCTCTAACAGCTAAAAATCAGTATAATACTCTGCCTCTGGAACAGGCAGCATTTATTATAGAAATTGCTCAGGCAGCAGACTTTCATACTGTATGGATAAGCAATCAGGTAAAATACGGCGCTTGGGATACTCCGGTTTCCGTAATTGCTGATCAGTCACAAACACAATACTGGTTAAACGGACATCTGGGAGAAACTACTCAAACTACTCATTTCGACTTGAGTCTGGTAGATGTTTTAAAAAAACTGCCGGTATTCGACAAAGCCCTGATAGTTGTGCATCTGATGGGTAATCATGGTTCTTACGAAGAACGTTATCCGCATGCGTTTAATCGCTGGACGGGAAAATCTCATATTGATAAGTATGATAACAGTATTCTTTACAACGATTTTGTCATGAAGCAGCTTTTTAGTGCGGTAAAAGATCTGCCAAACTTTCAGGGGCTGATTTATTTTTCAGATCATGCCGATGATGTTGATGCAGGTCTTGGTCACGACGCTTCCAGATTTACTTTCGATATGGCACGCATTCCATTGTATATGTATTTCTCTGATAACTATATTCAAAAATACCCGCATACTATGGCTATTTTAAAGAAGCATACGTCAGCCTATTTTACTAATGACCTTATTTTTGATACGCTTATCAATATCATGCAGATTCCTTTTCCTGTTTTGGAAGAAACAAACTCGCTGGCAGATAAAAATTATAAAAACACAAGCACAAATTTAAAAACTTTATATGGCAAAAAAAGTCTTAGTGAAGATCCATTTGCTGATTAAGGTCAACACAGAAAAAACGCCCACAAATCGCTTGTGAGCGTTTTTCCTTTATGATACAGTCCATTCTATTCGTTTTTGATTTCGCCAGCCTTACAAGCCGTTTAAAACGATGCTTTTTTTGTCTGTTTTATCACTTTTGCTGCAATACTTCCTGTTCTTCTTTGGAAAGTACATACTGGGATTTTCCAGCTATAACCGGTTTGGCATAACAGCGATTTTCTTCTCTGCCATAAATGCTTGAAAGCACCACACCATTATTTTCTTCATCAACCAGAGCTACAGAATAACTTAAATCACTTCCTGTATTATCAAAAGCATTATATCTTAACACGCGTAAATTCTGCACACAACTTTTTAACCGCATCCGCAGATCATCACGGCTCTTTTCCAAAGCTGTTATTTTGGCTTCCGCACTGCGCACATCTTCCAGCGTCTGAGTAAGTACTTCGTCCAAATCCATAGTTGTGCCTTTAGTAAAATAATCATACTTCCACTGTAATTTTCTCAGCTTACTATTCATATTTACCAGCATCACCAGCAAAAATACTATCAAGACCAGTAGTACCGCTATTATAAACAGTAGATTATTGCCCAAAATTTGATTGATCTGTTCCATTGTTCTTCCTTCTCCCTTTATAAAAGACCTGAAACTGCAACGATGATCCCGGCCCAAAGCACTGCCGGCAACAGATTAGAAATACGAATCTGCACCACTTTCAGCATATTGACACCGATCGCCATAATCAGCATACCGCCCGTAGCAGTTACTTCATTTAAAATACTGGTAGTTAAGACCGGTTCCAGTACCCCGGCCAGCAAAGTCAAAGTACCCTGATATAACAGTACGCTTACTGCTGACAAAGCGACGCCGATACCAAGATTGGCCGTCAGTATAATCGCAATGATACCATCCAAAGTCGATTTAGCGAATAAGATCGTTGTATCACCTTTTAATCCATCCTGCAAACTGCCGATAATCGCCATTGCGCCTACACAATAAATCAGGCTGGCAGCAACAAAACCTTCTCCAATAGCTTTGGCCGCTCCGGCATCATGTCCGCCAATCAGCTTACTGCCGATCCAATCTCCAAATCTTTGCAGCTTCGTATCGATATCGATACCTTCGCCAACGATAGCACCTAAAACAATACTGAAAATGACAACCATGATATTTTCACTTTTAAAAGCCATCTGTACACCTATAACAATGATACACAGTGCCACACCCTGCATGATGCTTTCCTGCCATTTTTCCGGCAGTCCGCGGCGCAGCAATAATCCTGCGCCCGCTCCGGCTAAAATCGCTCCGGAGTTAACCAGCGTTCCCAAACCGACCATAATTCCCCTCCCGGTAAGCGCTGCTCGTGCCAGATCCTTTGCACTTACTTCATTCTTTCACAAATGCAGCAACACTTTATTTTAAACAGACAGCCAGGGCTTCTTCCTTTTTAATGTCTGCTGCGCCGGTCTGTTCAGCAAATCATATATCCGCTCCAGATCCTCAGGTGAATAATATTCTATTTCTATTTTGCCTTTTTTTTCATCCTTGGGCACAACTTTGACCTTTGTTCCTAATAATTCTACCAACCTGTTTTGAAAATCGCTGGTAAAAACATCTCCTGCCGCGGCTGCCTTTCCTTTTTTATTGTTTTCTTTTTCCTCAGCAACAATTACCGCTTCTTCAGTAACTTTGAATCTGCGCCCAGTTTTCAGCTCTTTGACAACGTCTTCCACTGTCCGTGAACTCCAGCCTTTTTCAATAATGGCCGCAGCAACTTCAAGCTGCTGCTTTTCATTATCCAAAGAAAGCAGCGGTTTTACCTGCCCCATCGTCAATGTTTCACGTGAAACATATTCTCTGATCTGCTGCGGTAAATTTAACAGCCGCAGCAGATTAGCAACAGCAGTACGGCTGCGGCCAACTTTTTTCGCAGCATCTTCCTGTGTCAGCTTGCATTCGGTCATTAGCCGTTTGATGCCTTCTGCTTCTTCCAGCGGATTAAGATCATGACGCTGAATATTTTCTACCAAAGCAATTTCCATCATCGTTGCATCATCATAATCACGAATAATAACCGGAACAGTTTTCAGCTTGGCTTCCTTGGAAGCACGCCAGCGACGCTCTCCGGCAACGATCTCATATTTACGTCCGTGTTTACGTACTACCAACGGCTGAATTACTCCATGCAGCTTGATAGATTCAACTAATTCTGCCAGTTTCACTGCATCAAAAACCTGCCGCGGCTGATGTGGATTAGGAACAATATCTTTCAGAAGCAGCTCCTTCTTTTCTTCGTCACTACGTACCGGTTCTACCGCTGTATTGACCGGATCGGCTGCATCACCAAAAATTGCACCCAGACCTTTGCCTAAACCTTTTTTATTCATCACCGATTACCTCCCGTGCCAGCTCCTGGTAAACCATCGCACCCTTGGATTTTGGGTCGTATACAATGACCGGCTGTCCATGGCTGGGAGCTTCACTCAAGCGTACGTTGCGCGGGATAATAGTATTGTACATTTTCGTTTCAAAATATTTTTTTACTTCATCGACAACGTCGGCCGATAAATTGGTCCGCGCGTCATACATCGTCATCACTACGCCCTCCAGCTTTAAAGCCGGATTAAGATTTCTCTGCACTAATTTTATCGTATTCATCAGCTGACTGACACCCTCCAGGGCGTAAAATTCGCACTGAATAGGGATCAGCACCGAACTGGCAGCCGTCAGTGCGTTGATAGTCAGCAGTCCTAAAGACGGAGGGCAGTCGATCAGCACATAATCATAGTCGTGCTTAACACGTTCCAATGAGCTTTTCAGGCGGCCTTCTCTGTTCATCAGACTTACCAGTTCGATCTCGGCTCCTGCCAGCTGGATCGTCGCCGGCAGTACGTCCAAATTATCATAGGAACTATGGATGATCAATTCTTTCATCGGCACATCATCGATCAACGTATCATAAATGCACTTTTTGATATCGCGCTTATCAAACCCCAACCCGCTGGTAGAATTACCCTGCGGATCAGAATCTATCAATAATACTTTGCGTCCCTTCTGTGCCAGACACGCCGCCAAATTGACAGTAGTCGTAGTTTTACCGACGCCGCCTTTCTGATTGGCAATAGCGATAACCTTAACCAAAATCTTCACCTCACCCTTAATATCTTCAAAATAAATTATTTGAATTTCATCTGTTTCCCATTTTATCACAAATTAAGTGTTTCACCTATAGCAAAAACTAAAATTCACTTACTTTCTTTCAAATCATCGTCTTTTACACAGCTTCTTCCAGGCAATGTTTCACGTGAAACATTGCTGCAACATTCTTTGCAGCCAAAACTTCCTCCAGCTTTGCTTCTATTACCATTGCTTTGAGTTTTTATCAACATAACCCACAGTTTTATCCACATATTTAATGAAATTTGCTTTTACTAAAACTTCATCAAAATCTGTTTTTTATTTTACAGGCTTTTTTCCATTAAAATATGCGGGCAAAATTCATCCAAATATGCCTCACCAATTTCCCGGTAGCCTAAAGTCTGGTAAAAGCCGCTGGCACGACATTGAGCGGACAAACTGATCCGCTTACCGCCAACTCTGCGAGCTTCCTGTTCCAGTGCCAGCATGATCTGTGCCCCTAAATTTCTGCCACGGAACTTCGGCAAAACAGCCACCCTCCCAATAATAAACTCCCCCGACCGCTCTCCCGGAAGTAACCTTCCTGTCGCCACAGCACGCCCTTCCATAAATAGTACTGCATGCGGAACCATTTCGTCATATTCATCAAATTCATTTTTAAAACCTTGTTCTTCCATAAAAACTTTTTCTCTGATAGTTTTTGCTTCTGTACACAAAAAATTATAAATTTTTACCATTTGTCTGCTCCCTTCAAAAAAAGTGTTCAAATCTACACCTTTCAAAAACAAGGCGTGACTTAGAACACCCAATCATTTTCTTCATCCGCTGATAAAGAATTTACATCCTGTATTTATAATTGCCGTAATATAACCTGAGTATACTGCTATTTCAGACCTGCATTCTGTCGCTGCTGTAATAATTGTTCTTGATAAACAGCTATTTTAGCCTGCAGATTTTCACTGTACTGTTGCCATTTATGTACTTCTTCAGCTACATAAACCTGATGTTTCAGCAAAAGCTCCAACCGCTCGGCAATAGTACCGTCCCCATTATAACGCAGCTGTGCATATCTCTTTATATCACGCAGCAGCATCCCTGTCGCTTTTAATTTACACAAAAACTGTACCCATTCCCTATCTTCGGCCAGATAATTGCGACAGCCATTTTGACCACGTTTAACAAACAACAGGCCCTTTTTTTCATAATATCTCAAAGTATAAGCACTGATCCCAGTTAATTCCGCAAATGCACCGATTTTCATTTTTTATCCTTAATCCTTGACTTAGAGTATAGTCTAAAATTTATACTTTCATTGTAATCATTTTGGAGGTGAATGTAAATGTCTGATAATTATTTTAAAACAGGTTTAGAAAATTTAAAGAAAATCGATGGGACTGCAGGCAGTAACGTCATCGAAAATCTCAGTGATATTGCTCCTGATTTGGCCCGCTATATCATTGAATTTGCTTTTGGCCAGATTTACGAACGTCCCGGGCTCAGTCTGCAGGAACGAGAACTGCTGACGCTGTCCAGCCTTTTGACTGCAGGCGGCTGCGAAGCCCAGCTGCAGGTACATATCAACGCAGCATTACATGTTGGCATAAAAGAAGACAAAATTATCGAAGCATTTCTGCACTGCATACCTTATACGGGTTTCCCTAAAGTCCTCAATGCTGTTGCCGTAGCCGGACAGATATTCTCTGGCAAATAAATTTGCAGTAATCGACTGTACTGCTTATACTTAAAGTATCATTAATATTTTAAGGAGCAATTATATGCAATTACAGATTCTACCACAAACCTTTGCTGTGTGCCAGATTCAGGATACTTCTCAAATAAACTGGCAGATGCCGCTGTTTTTTTTTAGTAAAACTGCTGAAGAATTGTCCCTGGTCTGCCCTGAAACCGACCTTCCTGCAGCAGTTCTGCAATGTGAACGAGGCTGGCGGGCTTTAAAGATCTGCGGCGTACTTGATTTTGCTTTAGTCGGTATCCTCGCTAAAATTTCCAGTCTGCTGGCAAATGCCGGTATCAGTATTTTTGCCGTTTCAACCTATAATACTGACTATATCCTTATCAAAGAATCCCATCTGCAGAAGGCTGCTGCTGCATTAAGAACCAACGGCTATCAGATAACAGCATAAAAGCAAAAAGCGATGTTTCAAATGAAACATCGCTTTTTATTATATGTACAGCTTATCATTACAACTATAGATCTCATAACACAGCTTACTTTTTAAGCCTACGATCGTTCTTCAAAAAACGTTCTAAATACACCATATCTTTAAGCTGTATGCCATTTTCAAAAATCGGCTGAGGATAATTATCTGTAAAAAAATTTTTTATCACATGGCTTCTTGTAAAACCACAGGCTTGATAAAAATTCAGCGTTTCAAAAACATCACCTGTTCCGACCAGCATTCTTGTTCCCAAGCGACTATACAAGCGGCACATTTCTGTCATTAAAAAACGTCCATAACCACGACGTTGTTCTTGCGGCCATACCGCCAGGTTTTTGACTTCAAACACATCCTCTTTTTCCTGGGTCACGACCACTGTCGCCTTCAGATCTCCCTTATATAAAGCAAACAGATCTCCTCTCTTCAGATAACGATCCAGCATTTTCTCGTCTTCGTCCCCCAGCAGTAATAATTGTAAAAAATCTTTTTTTGCTTCCAGTTCCAGCATTATTACAGTTCCGTTCGATGCTGTCTTCAGCCATTTATCACGATCCAGCGTATAAAGAAAATGCGGCATTTCCTGGCCTCGGTAAATTTTCACAAAATTACACATTGCCTTCATACCAAGTCCTTCTGCAATGTGCTGCGAAGTAAAATTATTCGTCCTGACCTGCGCCGTAAGCGTTTGCAGCTGCAGTTTACGAAAAGCATATTGACACAAAGCCGCAGTTCCTTCTCCTGCATAGCCTTGTCCCCAATATTTTTTGTTCAGAATATATCCTATTCCAATATATTGCTTACCTTCTGCCACTTCTTTCAGTATCCCCATCACCCCAATAAGATTGCCATCATTTTTTTTACGAACTGCCCAGTAGCTGTAACCATCACTGCTATAACGGCGAAGATTTTCATTCAGCCAGGCCTGTGATTCTATTTTAGTAAAGCCATGTTCCCAGGCATACATGATCTCAGGATCACCAAGCAATATTTCCAGCTCTGGCAAATCAGCCTGGGTCAATTGAAAAAATTCCAGCCGTTCAGTTATTAAAAACGGCAGTATACATTTATCTCTCACCTGCCAACCACTCCATTTCTATTATTTCCCATTGTTCTCCTAAAAATTCGACAAGGACGTAATTTAAACATTTTCCACCTTCATCTTTCAGTTTTTGTGTTCGCACTTATTATTTATTCGGCTTGCGTTTAAGATATAATAACTTTTTCAGATCGGCAAATAGGCGTTCATCCTGCAGTTCTATCATCAGCCATTTACCATCATGATACGTAGTTGCAGCATCATACGCCTGTACTATTGAATCAGAAAAATTTGCTCTGTCTTGTTCAAATTTTTCCCTTTCAGCTTTTCCCAAAATAACCATAAACCCTAAACAGCTTTCACGTAAATATAATCCACATAAAGTTCTGCCGCCGCGACGGTATTTATATTCATAACGCCAGCAACTGCCGCCTTTATTCCAGATGTGTTCCATATCATAATCGGCTTCAATCTGCCAACAAAGTTTCTTATAAATTTCAAATGTCGTCATCCCTAATAAAGCGCTTAACTCTTTCTGCGTCAATGCCTTTTCCAGCATAAATTCTCTCCTATAAACAGCAGCCTTTATTTTAATTCTTTGGCCATAGTTATTGTTCTGGCAGCAAAACCATAATGTTCATAAAACCGCTCCGCTTCAGTATTTCCACAAACAACTTTCAGTTCCAGCAGCTTCAAAGGCAGACGCTCAAGTCGTTCAAGCATCCATTGCATCAGCATCTTTCCCGCCCCCTGCCCACGCAGCTCCTGCCTGATATAAAGATAGTCAATACTGCCGCAGACATCAGTATGCGAAAAAACACAGAAACCTTTCCACCCATGATCAACAGCCAGAACTGCTGCGACAGTTTTGCCTGCGCTGATTCCCCGCTGCAGAGTCCTGATCTTTTCATCTGCACAAACCAGCGGATACAGCCCCCGGAAATTTAAAGCTGTCTGATTATGGTAATCTGCCAGCTCCAATAGTAAAGGTTTCAACGCACCAACTGTTTCCACCGTCAGCATTTCTATTTTTAACATCATCTATCCACCTTCCAGCTTTATCTCACACAGGCACGCACAAATTTTTCCGGCACATTCATTCTTACAGCAGCAGCTTCTATCGTCATGCCGCTGTCAAGAAACCTTCTGCAGACAGACTTCATATTTTCACCAACTTCCAAGATATGAAAATCCGGGTCATAAAAACGAATTACTCTTTGCCCCCAGCTATATTGCTGTACTGGATGTACATAAAAAATCCCTTTTATTGCTGCCAGCTTTTTTAAAAAATCATCGAATTTATCTTCTTCAAAATAAAGTTCAGCAGCATTGCCGCCAAAACTGATACTTTGAAGATCCTTACTGATAAATTCACACCAGCTTTCTTGAGTCTGTAACGCTACTCCGCCTGTTAAAGTAACATTCGCACCCAGATCCATAGTAACTCTCAGTCCTAAAACTTCTTTATAAAATTTGACTGACCTTTCCATATTTTTTACAACCAGAAGTGCTGCCTGAAATTTCATTATGATCTACCTGCCTTCTTTATATTTTTAACCATCTTTCGCAGATATATACCTGAGATGCAAAACAGGAAACGGGTTACCTTGTCCATCCAACTCAGACCGCGAATATTTTTTAAAACCTTGTTTCTGATAAAAACAATAGGCCTGCGGATTTTGTTCATTAACGTCGACTTCCGTCACTCCAAGCCCGCTGACAGCATAACGCAGCAGCTTCGAACCAAATCCCTGCCCACGTTCACTGCTTGCGACAAATAACATTTCCAGTTTTATTCCGTCAATGCCCATAAAACCCTTATAACAGCTATCTTCAGCCTTAATAGCCCATAATTCAGGAATAGATTCCAAATTCTGGTATACCAACGGACGCAGCGCTTTAATATCGCTCTCCCTCAAAAAATCATGTGTATGACGCACCGAATCTTCCCAAATAATCATTAATATTTCCAGCAAATTTCGTTCTCGTCTTACAATTTTTATTATTTCCATCTTTCTTTCCTTCACTATTTCCAAATATGAGTAAAAAGAGGATGTTTCACGTGAAACATCCTCTTCATAATGCTTCTGCACTTATAAACATTTAACTGCGGCGCACCATCTCAGAGGTTATTTCCTTCAATGTAAACGCACCGCACATCGCCATAGTATCTTTCAGTTCAGCAGCCAGTTTTTCGATATATACTTTGACACCCTCTTTCCCTCCGCCAAAAACAGCAGTAACAAAAGGACGGGCAATAACAACAGCATCAGCTCCCAAGGCCAGCGCTTTAAAAATATCAACACCACTGCGAACGCCGCCGTCAACAATAATACGCATCTTCCCGCCTACTGCCGCCGCTATCTCCGGCAATACTTCTGCCGTTGCGGCACACTGATCCAGGACACGTCCGCCGTGGTTAGAAACAATGATCGCATGCGCTCCCGCCTGCTGCGCTTTTAACGCTGCTTTCGCCGTCATAATACCTTTTACAATAAATGGTACACCTGCCTGCTGCGCAATTTCTGCCAGTTCAGAAACGGATTTGCTGCCGGCCGGCGGCATCATATTCTGTAAAAACGGTAATCCAGCAGCATCAATATCCATGGCTACGGCAAAAGCGCCAGACTCCTTTACCAGGGCCAGCTTTTCTTTAATCGTTTCCAGATTCCAAGGTTTGACAGTAGGTATACCCTGCCCGTCAACAGCTTTGATAGCCCGCGTCGCCGCTGCCATAACACTGCTGTCCAAGCCGTCGCCTGTAAAAGCGGCAATACCATTTTCCGCACAGGCTGAAACCAGGACTTCATTATAAGTAACGTCACTATAAGCTTTACTGTAATGCATTGCTATTGCTCCTACAGGACCGGCAAAAAAAGGATAGCTGAAGTGCTTGCCAAACAGCTCCAAACCTGTATCTATCTGTTTTTTCTCACAAATAGTATCCATATTGACACGGATCTCCTGCCATTTCTGATAATTGCGGATAGCAGTATCTCCTATACCTTTCGCCCCTGGTCCTGGCATCGTATTTCTGCAGGCTACACCATTGCATATGGGACAAGCCTTACATTTAGTACCGATTTTTGTCCGCGCCGTTTCTAAAACCTCATTATAATCCATGGAATTGACCCTCCCTTATTCTCCTGTCACCTTGTTTCTATTTTACTACATTAGCTGGATTTGTACAGAACTATTCTTAAAAATACATAAAGAAAAGCAGTGATCTTTAAAGACCACTGCTTCAGTAGGCTTAAAACAAACGCGGCTCTTTTGGTTTTTTAGTATTACGGATTCTTAAAGTCACCAGCACGTCACCGCCGTCAACATCCTGCTCCATTGATACGGGAATACCAACATCTTTTATCGTAGAAACTATTTGCTTAATACTGTTCAGATAGATACGCACATCATTAACGATCACCAGACGCTTTTTCTTCGGAGTAACTTCGCCTTCATCTGTATCCAAATATTTTTTTACATATTCTTCTGTCTGACGCACACTGAAATTATTCTTTACAATCGTTTCTACAATCTGCAGCTGCTCTGCCTCTGTCGGCAGCTTAAGCAAAACTCTGGCATGCCTTTCTGTTAAGGCATTTTTGCGCAGAGACTCGCGTACAGGCTGCGGCAAACGCAATAAACGCAGCTTATTGGCAATAGTCGATTGTTTTTTACCAACCCGAGCCGCCATAGAATCCTGCGTCAGATGGAATTCGTTCATCAGCATTTCGTAGCCTTCGGCTTCTTCCAAATAATGCAGATCCTCCCGCTGCAGATTTTCGATCAAAGCTATCTCCGCAATCTGCTGTTGAGTATAATCACTGATAATAACAGGAATTTCACTCAAAGCTGCCATTTTGGAAGCACGCAGACGTCTCTCGCCGGCGATAAGCAGATAATTACCGCTGCCATCTTCCATGGGTGCTACCAAAAGCGGCTGTAAAACACCATATTGGGCAATAGATGCCGCCAGATCCTGTAAACCATCTTCATCAAATGTTTTACGCGGCTGGTAAGGATTCGGTATAACTTTAGCTAAAGGCACCCGTACTACCTCGATTGCTTTACTGCTATGCTTGGTACCCATTTCCGCACGTCCTGCTTCTAAAACAGAAAATCCATCATCAACTGTCATAAACTTAACCTCCACTATTTATTCCAGGGGTTGTTTGTCCGGCAAACCAGCTTTACGCGGATATGCCTTGGGAGTAGTTTTTATTTTGGCTATTTTCACAATAGCACGACCATCATTCAACCCAGGAAGCTTTACGGCGTCGGCACTTACCAGGCGCCCACCCAAAATTTGCAGCGCTTTATCAGCAGCAGCTATCTCTTCCTGATATTTGCTGCCTTTTAGTGCAATAAAGCTGCCGTCTGTTTTTACTAACGGCAGGCAATATTCTGCCAAAACACTCAGTCTGGCAACTGCTCTTGCCGTCACCAGATCATACTTTTCACGATGCCTGGGATCTCTGCCGGCATCCTCGGCCCGTAAATGCACACAGCGAATACCTTTTAGTCCTAATTCAATAATAACCGTTTCCAAAAATTTCAGCCGTTTAGCCAGGGAATCAATCAAAGTTACTTTTAAAGAAGGGCAGTATATTTTCAGGGGGATACCAGGAAATCCTGCCCCTGTACCAACATCAGCTAAAGTTTTTTCACCAAACAGCTTCTCATCAAATGCCAGCAGAGAATCAATCATATGTTTAACGGCTACTTCTTCAGGCTCGGTTATCGCCGTCAGATTCATCACTTTATTCGTCTCCACAAGCAGTTCATAATAAGCACTGAATTGTTCCAGCTGCTGTGCTGTAAAGCTCAGTCCCGCTTCTTTCCCTTTCAACTGCATTATTTCAGCAAACGTCATGATTCATATTCCTTCCTGCGCATTACTTCCAACGCTATCATCAACACGCTGACGTCAGCCGGAGAAACGCCGGAAATGCGTGAAGCCTGACCGATTGAAGCAGGCTTCACTTTCGCCAGCTTCTCTGCTGCTTCGGAAGACAGCTCTTTGATACTCAAATAATCGATATCAGCCGGTATTTTTTTATTTTCCAGCTTCAATGCTTTTTCCACTTCCTGTTTTTGCTTATTGATGTAACCTTCATACTTGGCAAAAATCTCTACCTGCTCGGCAACTACTTCCGGCAGCTCCGGCACTTCAAAAGCCTGCTGTAATTTTTCATAAGTCATTTCACTGCGGCGCAGCAGATCCAGCAGTGACATCCCCGAACGAATCGGCGCTGTTCCCAGCTCTGCCAATTTGGCAAGCACTTCCGCATTAGGAGGTAAATGTGTACTGCTCAAATTCTGCAATGTCCGTTCAAGCAAACTGCGTTTTGCAGTAAAAGCTTCGTAACGAACATCGTTTACCAGACCAACCGCTCTGCCTTTTTCCGTTAACCGAAGGTCAGCATTATCCTGACGCAGCAGCAGCCGGTATTCAGCACGCGAAGTCATCATGCGGTAAGGCTCATTCGTTCCTTTTGTAACCAGATCATCAATCAAAACACCTAAATAGCCTTCGCTGCGGCTTAAAATAAGCGGCTCTTTACTCCTTATTTTCTGCATGGCATTAACGCCGGCAAGAAGCCCCTGCGCGGCGGCTTCTTCATACCCACTGGTACCGTTCGCCTGACCGGCAGAAAAAAGTCCGCTAATAGCTTTATGTTCTAACGTCCGCTGCAATTGCAGCGGATCAAGACAATCATAATCAATAGCATAACCGGCGCGCATCATCCGGCAATTTTCCAAACCGGGTATAGTCTGCATAAACTGCAGCTGAACATGTGCTGGCAAAGACGATGACATTCCCTGCACATACATTTCATTTGTACGTAACCCTTCCGGTTCCACAAATAACTGATGCCGTTCCTTATCGGCAAAACGTACGATTTTAGCTTCAATAGAAGGACAATAGCGTGGACCGACGCCTTCGATCATACCATTGAACATACCTGACAAATGCAGATTATCACGAATTATCTTATGAGTATCAGCATTGGTATAAGTCAGCCAGCAGGGAATCTGCTTTCTCTCCGTAATCGTACTCATAAAAGAAAAATTACGTACCTGTTCATCGCCATATTGAGCTTCCATTCTGCTGTAATCCAGGCTGCGGGCATCGATTCTCGCCGGCGTACCCGTTTTAAAACGCATCAGCTCTACTCCATGCTCTAATAAAGAAGACGACAGTTTATTGGCTGAGCGCAATCCGTTAGGTCCTGATTCATAATTTACCTGACCATAAACAATACGCCCGCGCAGATAAGTGCCGGTAGCTAAAATGACGCACTTCGCTTCAAAAACTTCGCCCGTTTCAGCCTCTACACCAACTACAGCTCCATTTTCAACTAATAATCTGTCGATCATCAATTGTTTAACATCCAGATTTTCCTGGTTTTCCACAACCTGCTTCATCAAAGTATGATAAAAAGGCTTATCAGCCTGAGCTCTTAACGCATGGACAGCATAACCTTTACCTGTATTTAAAAGCCGCATCTGAATACAGGCTTCATCAGCAGTTAGACCCATCTGACCGCCTAAAGCATCAATCTCACGCACTAAATGACCCTTAGCCGGTCCGCCGACAGAAGGGTTACAGGGCATCAAAGCAATATTATCCAAAGACAAAGTAGCAAGAAGAGTCCTGCCGCCAAGGCGTGCAGCCGCCAGGGCCGCTTCTACTCCGGCATGACCTGCACCGATAACGACGACATCATAATTATCAGTAATATACATTTTGTCACCTACAACCTAAACTCTTATTTCCCAACACAGAATTTTGAAAAAATCTCATTGATGATTTCATCCTGAAGAGTATCACCTGTAATCAAACCCATAGCATCGATCGCTTTATGCAGATCAATGACCAGACAATCATATGGCAGCATCGATGCCGCTGCTCTGATTGCTTCTTCCACACTTAACAAAGCTTCACGCAGCAGATTCTCGTGACGTGTATTTTGTACATAAGCACCACCAGATATAGCATGCTCTGAACCATAAACATAACTTTGCAGCCAGGCAGTAAACTGTTCCAGCCCACCGCCGGTTTTTGCAGATAAAAGCAGTACTCTATCTTTACCAAAGCGTTTCTGTAAAGCTGTTAAATCATTTACCTGCGGTCGATCACCTTTATTTACTATTATAACACAGGGCTTACCTGCAACTGCATTTAAAATTTCTTCATCTTCTTCATTTAAAGGCTGAGATCCATCCAAAACTACTACAGCCAATTCTGCTTTGTCAAGACGTTCCTTACTCCTGGCAACCCCTATCTTCTCAACATAATCTTCTGTCTGCCTGATGCCGGCAGTATCAACTAATACCAATGGCACACTGCCAAGCAATAACTGTTCTTCAATTACATCGCGCGTAGTTCCGGCATATTCTGAAACAATAGCCCTTTCCTCACTGAGCAGAGCATTTAAAAGACTTGATTTGCCTACGTTAGGACGACCGACAATTACTGTCTGCAGACCTTCGCGTAATATTTTACCGGTATGAGCATGTTTAAGCAGATATTCCAGTTCCTGTTTTACCTTTTCCATACCTTCACTGACAGTATTAAAAGTTATTTCCTCAATATCTTCTTCCGGATAATCAATAACTGCTTCCAGATTTACTACAATATCTAATAAATTACGGCGCAGACCTTTGATTTTTTTAGACAGTTGGCCATCCTGTTGACGTACTGCCATTTTTAAAGAAGCTTCACTGCGTGATTTAATAATATCCATAACTGCTTCCGCCTGGATCAGATCTATACGTCCGTTTAAAAAAGCTCTCTTTGTAAACTCGCCCGGTTCAGCCGGACGAGCGCCCATTTTATAGGTTAGACCCAGGATAGTTTTTAACGATTGTAAACTGCCATGACTTTGTATTTCCACTACATCTTCTGCAGTATAGGAATGTGGTCCCTGCATATAAACAGCAAGCACCTCGTCTATTTTACTATTTTCTTCATCAACTACATGACCATAAACAAGCAGATGCGGTGTATGTTCGGTCAATTTTTTACCCGAAGCTGATCGAAACAGCTTATCACCTATCGCAGCAGCCTCAGTACCACTGATGCGTATTATTCCTACCGCACCTTCACCTAAAGCCGTAATAACGGCGCTGATTGTTTCGTTAGTTTCAGAAACTGTATGTTTCTTTGCCATAATTACTCTCCAATAGAGAAACCCAGTAAAATAAATTACTGGGTCTCAGACACAAATTATTTTTTTAATTCGATTACTACCTTACGATAAGGTTCTTCACCTTCGCTTAAAGTGGTAATGCGGCGATCATTCTGCAACGCCATATGAATAATCTTTCTTTCATGAGGGTTCATCGGTTCAAGAACTACTCTTTCACCGTTACGTTTAACTTTATCAGCAAGACGTACAGCCAAACGGCTCAATGTTTCTATTCTCCGCTCACGGTAATCTTCAACATCGATAATAATACGAATTCTTTCACTGGAATTTTTATTAGCCACGAGATTAGTCAGATATTGCAGAGCATCCAAAGTCTGTCCGTGTTTGCCGATCAGTATCCCCATATCTGGACCATGTAATTTTAAAGTAACAGTACTATCAGCTTTATTAACGAATTTTTCCATAACCACTTCAATTTTCATGGAATGGAATATTTTCTGTAAAAATTCCTTACCGGCCTGGACTGCTTCTTCATCAACTACAAATTCTTTTTTTACTGCTGCTTCTGTATCTGTGTCTACAGCAGTATTTTTATATTCTTCTTTACCGGCCTGAACGTCAGCTTTAATATTATCTAAAGCTTCTTCAACAACATCGCCGATTTTAGCAGCAGCATCTTTTAAAGTAACACGAATTTTAGCTTTTTTAGAAAATAAACCAAATAAACCGTTTTTCGCTTCTTCAATAACTTCGATATTTACTTTATCCCGAGTAGTTTTTAACTCATTCAAAGCCTGTTCTAAAGCTTCATCAACATTTTTTCCTGTTTTTTCTAGGAAACCCATCTTTTTCGCCTCCTGTAGCAATTATTTTACAGTAGCCTTATTCATCAGTGCCTGCTGACCGATCTGCATCAGGTTCATAACAACCCAGTAAAGCACCAGACCAGCTGGGAAGCTAAAACTGATATAGCCAATAAAAAGTGGCATAAAATACAGCATCATCTTATTTTGTGCTGAAGAAGTATCCGGCATAGTCTGTTTTGACTGCACAAAAGTAGTCAAAGCTGATAAAACCGGCAGTATATACATCGGATCCGGATTAGAGATACTTTGAATCCATAAAAAATTAGCCGGTCCAACATAATGAAAATCACGAATACCATAGAAAATACCGATCATAATCGGCATTTGTACTAATAACGGCAGACAGCCAGCTAAAGGATTGACATTTTCCTGTTTATAAAGGTTTGCCAGTTCCATATTCAAACGTTGTTTATCGTTCTTGTATTTTTCCTGGATAGCTTTCATTTTAGGCTGCATAGCCATCATTGCTTTTGTTGATTCGATTTGTTTTTTTGTTAAAGGATACAACAGTATTTTAACAATAATCGTCATAATGATAATTGCCAGGCCATAATTAGGTAAACCTACAGTAGCAGTCATATTATAAAGTACCGTAATAACCTGCTGAACAATATTACTGAGAAAGTCCAAGATATCACTCCTTAGAGGTTAGTGTATATATTTACTACTTTAATTTGCATTATCAAGTTGTTAACTAACAGGGTCATAACCGCCCGGATGAAAAGGATGACATTTTGCTATCCTTTTAACTGCCAGCCAGCCGCCCTTTAAAGCGCCTTTTTTTCGGATAGCTTCAATGGCGTACTGAGAGCATGTAGGATAAAACCTGCATGTAGGCGGAAATAACGGTGAAATAAATAACTGATAAAAACGGATACAAACAATCATCAATGTTTTCACAGAAATTCACCTTACTTCAATAAAACGGCTCTTTTAGCTAAACGCATAAATACTCGATCATAAGTTTTTAAATCTGCAGCAGCCAGTTTTTTACGAGCTACCCAAATAAGCTGTATATTCGTCAACAATTCCGATTTATGATGACGAAATACTTCTCTCATCATTCTTTTGACACGATTACGTACTACGGCGTTACCAATTTTTTTACCGACAGCAAAACCAATCTTAGGACCTTCTGCGTCTAAAGGTAAAACATAAAGTACAGATAAACTGTCAACGACAGAACGTCCGGTAGTATACACCAATTGAAAACCGGCTTTAGACTTGATTCGATTTTTTTTAGGAAAAGTGAACTTTTTTCTTGGTTCCAAATTCTTGCACCTGCCCGCATGGAAAAAATAGGCCACTCTCGCGGCCTATTTTTATGATATTATGCAGACAATTTCTTTCTGCCTCTAGCACGTCTTCTTTTGAGAACTTGACGACCGCCCAAAGTTTTCATTCTTTCTCTAAAACCATGGGTTCTTTTTCTTCTAAGGTTGTTAGGTTGAAAAGTACGTTTCATGAAATCTTACCTCCTTACCACTCACTAGTTTTATCAAATTCTATATTGATTTGAATTGATAGCTACAGAAATTATATTAGAAACGACTTAAAGTGTCAAGAATAAAGCAGTTAGTTAAAGAAATTTTTATTATTTTCTATCCTTCAAAATTTTCTTCTCAATTAAAAATTGCTAATAACTCTTAATTTTGATAGAATATAGTGATAGTAATAATAGTCTTACTATGTCATTTTTTATATTTTACAGCGACAGAAAACCGACTGTAGGATTTTTTATAAGCCTTGCTATTATTTTTTGTCTCAAATCATTATTTCAACGCCTTACAAGCCGTTTATGAGTAGCCACAGGAAGGATGTATTTTATGAGCTCGTACGATTTAGCAGAGGTTTGGGTAAAATTCCTGGAAAAATTCCATGAATCTACCAGTGAAAATGTTTATAATGCCTGGATCAAACCTTTGATTCCCTTAGAAATAACAGATACCTACTTAAAAGTAGGCGCCAAAAATAATTTTACAAAAAAATGGCTTGAAGAAACGTATACTACAGTCATTGAAGGTATGCTTGCCAGTATTACCGGCACAAACCTGCAGTTTAAAATTGAAAACCTTGATTTGAAAACTGAAGAACTCCCTATAAATTCAGCAGAAACTACTCCAGTACAAACTGAAAACAGGTCTCTGCTTCCTGAGGCAGTTCTGCCGCCTGTAAAAAACAGTTTTACCCAGCAAGATCTTTTTGAAGATGATATCCAAAGCAACCTTAACCCAAAATATATCTTTGAAACTTTCGTTATCGGCAATTCCAACAGGTTTGCTTATGCAGCAGCTCAAGCTGTAGCTTCAAATCCTGCTAAAGCCTATAATCCACTTTTTATTTATGGCGGTGTCGGTCTAGGTAAAACACACTTGATGCATGCGATTGGCAATCAGATAAAAATGAATGATTCCAAAATGAAAATTTTATACATCTCAAGTGAAAAATTTACCAATGAAATAATTAATTCTATTCAAAATAAAAATACAGATGCTTTCAGAAAAAAATATCGTAATATCGATTGCTTAATTATCGACGATATTCAATTTTTAAAAAATAAAGAAATGACACAGGAAGAATTCTTTCATACTTTCAACACCTTATACGAAGCTAACAAACAGATTATCATATCCAGCGACCGTCTTCCGCGTGAAATCGAAACGCTGGAAGACCGATTGCGTTCACGTTTTGAATCAGGACTTCTCGCAGATATTCAATCTCCAGATCTGGAAACAAGGATCGCTATTTTGAGAAAAAAAGCAGAATCAGAAAACATATCTATTCCTCATGATGTTATTTCTCTTGTTGCATCCAGCATTGACACTAATATACGTGAAATAGAAGGCGCTTATACAAAAATAGTAGCCTATGCTTCATTGATGGGAAGTCCAATAACTATAGATCTGGCAAAAAAAATACTTGACGCTATGGGAACCAGCACTAAAAACAAACAAATTACTTTTGACGATATCATTCAGGTTACATCTGATTATTTCAAAATCAAAAAAGAAGAATTTTTTACAAAAAAACGTACTCAGAATATTGCTTACCCAAGACAGATAGCAATGTATCTGTGCCGTGAAATGGCTGATTTTTCTTATCCCCGAATTGGTGAGTTTTTTGGAGGACGCGATCACACTACTGTTATCCATGCATATGAAAAAATCGTAAAAAAGATCAAAGAAGATCCTAATTGTGAAAAAACTATTACTTACCTTGTAGATAAATTAAAACAATAACTTTCAAAATTCTACTATTATATAATACTTATCTACAGTTTCTGTGGATAAGTTGCGTTATTTCTGTGGATAAACAGTTAATAAAAAGCATCACACAAAAAACTGTTGATAATGTTAATAAATTTTCCCAATTATCCACACTTATATCAACAAGTTTCATAAAAGCTTTTATCAGTGTTTTTAGGCTGTTTCCACATATTCACACTCCCTACTACGACGTCTACTAAGATTTTAAATTAATATAGCAATAATAAAAAAGATGGAGGTCTGTATAACATGATTTTTACCTGTAAAACAACTAACCTTAACAAATCAATCCAAACAGTTCAAAGAGCTATTTCTTCCAAACCTAGTACTCCTATCTTTTCCGGAATCCATTTAATTGCAGATAATAACATTTTAGAGATCCAGGCAATGGATCTGAATATGGCTATAGCTTGCAGTATAGAAGCGGAAATACAGGAAAAAGGAGAAATAGTTGTTTCAGCAAAGCATTTTTCAGAATTAATGCGTAAGCTTCCTGGCGAAAATGTTACCATCGTAAAAAATAAAGAAGAAAAAACTATCAATGTTCAATCCGATAAATCTGATTTTCAGCTCTTACTGATGAATGAAGATGATTATCCAAAATTTCCAGAATTTAATGCTGATAAACAAATAGTTTTAGAAGATGAAAAAATCAAGGAACTTATTAAAAAAACTATTTTTGCCTGCTCTACAGACGAAGCAAGACCTTTGTTCACAGGTATTTTAGTGGAACTCCAGGATGGTAAGATAACCTTTGTAGGTACTAATACTCACCGTTTATCAATCAAAACTATGGAACAGGAAAGCAGCGAAGCTATGTCAATGATTATTCCTTCCAGAGTTTTAAGTGAAATTGCTCGTAATTTAACAAGTGAGTTACCTCAGGAAGTAAAACTTTCTTTATTAAATAATCAAATCATGGTACAGATCGATAAAGTGGTAATTGTTTCCCGCTTAATCGAAGGAAAATTCCCTGATTATCGTAGAGTTATTCCTCCTGCTTTTAACATTAAAACTCTATTCAATGTTAAAGAACTGGCCGGAGCTGTAGAACGCGTTGCTTTATTTTCCAGTGATGGTGATTACAGTATTATCAAAGTAAGTGTCGGAAATAATGAAATCGTTGTAAGCTCCAGCAGTCCAGACGTTGGTAAGGGACGTGAAGTAATCGAATGTCAAACTCAGGGCGAAACGATCAATGTAGCTTTTAATTCTAAATATATCATTGATATTTTAAAAAATCTTACTGATGAACAGGCTACGATGGAGTTAAATACTTCTCTGAGTCCTGTTTGCATTAAACCGATTGCTGAAAGTAATTATATTTATATTGTTACTCCTGTCAGAGTCGTATTTTAAGCGAGAAGGTAAAAAATGGAAAAAATAACTGTCGGTATCACTACTGAATTTATTACGATCTCTAATCTTTTGAAATATGCAGGAGTTTTAGAGACCGGAGGACAGGCGCATGAGGCTATTGAAGCGGGAGTAGTTACGTTGAATGGTATTATAGTTACGGAAAAACGCAAGAAAGTTTTTCCGCAAGATACTGTTGTTTTAGATCAGCAAGTAGAAATAAAAGTTATAACGGAATAATTTATGAAAGTAAAAAGAATCTATGCAGTTAACTTTAGAAATTATAAAGAATGCTGTTTGGAAATTACTTCAATGGTCAATATCTTTTATGGGCAAAATGCCCAGGGAAAAACAAATCTTTTAGAAGCGATGTTTTATGCTGCCTTTGGAATGTCACATCGTACTGCCCAGGAAGATGATATGCAGCGTCTGGATACAAATCAGTTAGCTGTTGGTATTAATTTTGAAGATTTACATGGGGTAAATGATGTTAAAATAAAAAGACAGCATCTCGATGGTAAGAATAAAAAAGAATTGTTTTTGAACGATGTAAAGGTTCGGCCCAAGGAACATTACGGAACTTTAAATATGGTGATGTTTTCACCTGAGGATCTGCAGCTTATCAAAGGTGAGCCCGCTTTACGCAGACGTTTTTTTGATATGCAGATCTCACAGACTGATAAAGCTTATTATGATATGTTGATAAAATATAATCGTATTTTACAGCAGCGCAACAGGCTTCTTAAAGATATCCGTGATAATAATGCCAGTATTGAGCTTTTATTGACCTGGGATCAGGAATTTGTGCTGACTGCGGCCAGAATAGCTGTAAAAAGGATGGCCGCTTTGCAGAAATTAAAAAATATAGCTAAAGATATTTATGCTGCTTTAACTGGTGAATTAGAAACATTAACTGTTTTTTATGAACTTAAAGCTAATAATGGCGAGCTTCTTTATCCTGATGAAGCTATCTGTTGGGAAGATTTCTATCGCAGTAAGCTGTCTGAACGGCAGCAGGTAGATATTTTAAGAGGTAGTACGGGTATAGGACCTCATCGTGATGATCTATTATTTAAAGTAAATGACAGAATTTTGAAAGCTTTTGGTTCACAGGGGCAGCAGCGCAGTGCTGCTTTAGCCTTAAAACTGGCACAGCTTGAATATGTCCGCCAGGAAATAGATGAGTTTCCTGTATTACTGTTGGATGATGTAATGAGTGAACTTGATGATCAAAGACGTTGTCAGCTATTAAAATTTATTGATGGTAAAGTTCAAACTTTTATTACGGTAAACGATAAAGCTTTGATTCCGGATTTGAGCGGAAATGCGTATTTCAGGATTATTGAAGGCAGAATCGCAGAGGGATAAAAATGGAAGGTATAGAAAGAGTCCTTTTAAAAATGCTTCCTAATCAGGAAGGTCGTAATAAATATTTTATTTTTTCTATGCAGAGTAAATGGGAACAGATCTGTGGTGCTAACGTAGCTAAGCATTCAAAACCAGTACGTTTGGAACGCAAAGTTTTATATATAAATACGGATAGCTCTGTTTGGGCTAATCATCTTTTGATGATGAAACAGCAGTTTATTAATAATATCAATCGTGTTATGACTAATGACCCTGTCAAGGATATAAAATTTTTCACAGGCTCTATTGAAAATTTTTTGCAGCTTCCGAAAGAAGAACAGGAAGTGAAATTAAATTTTAAACCTTTGACAGAATCAGAGAAAATTTTTATTAGACAGGCACTGGTAAATATTAATAATCAGGAATTGCAGAAAAAGCTTGCTCATTTCAGGAAAGTTTGTCTGCAAAGAAAAAAAGCATTACTTATCGAAAACAATGATATGAAATGTAAATATTGTGGTGCTGCGTTAATTGAAAAAAATGATCTTTGCCGCGTTTGCCAGCGTTATGAAAAAGAGAAATTGAGAACAGAAATAGTATCTATTTTGACATCTGAACCTTGGCTGAATTACAATGACTGTCAAAAATATGTCAAATGTGATAAAATGTTATTCGATAGTGTAAAAAATTCTTTGAAACAGTATTATTATGCCAAGGTTTATAATAATCAGTCTGATATCAGAGAAGAAATGACGGCTGTGATGTTAAAAACAGGGATGCAGCCTGATAAAATCAGTGAACAGCTTGCACAAAATATTATTAAAGGATTGCGGAGGAAATATTAATATGTATCTGCATCTTGGTGCCGACTGTATGATAAAAAATACGGATATTATAGCTATTTTTAATATTCGTGATCAACAGTCGGAAATTTATGATAATTATATTTCTGTGAATAAGGATAAATATAAAATTATTGATTTATCGGAAAATGGTGAGTGTTCAAGCTGTATTTTAACAACTGATACTTTGTATTTATCGGGAATTTCCGCTCTGACTTTAAAACGAAGGGCTGAAGAAGATTTTGGCAGTGATGCCATTTATAAAAGTTTTTGATCGTTGAAGGAAAGTATTAAATATACTTGAATTATAGGAATGTGGAGGTTACTATGTCTAATTTGGAAGAAGCAACTGAGGTTAAGGGACAATATGGTGCCGGACAGATTCAGGTCCTGGAAGGTCTGGAAGCTGTACGTAAAAGACCAAGTATGTATATTGGCAGTATTTCTGCCCGTGGTTTGCATCATTTGGTGTATGAAACAGTTGATAATAGTATAGACGAAGCCTTAGCAGGTTATTGCGATGCTATCGATGTGACTATTCATAGCGATAATAGCATTACTGTACGTGATAATGGTCGTGGTATTCCTGTAGAAATGCATAAAGTTGGCAAGCCTGCTGTAGAAGTAGTTATGACTATCCTGCATGCCGGCGGCAAGTTTGGTGACGGAGGCTACAAGGTTTCCGGAGGTCTGCATGGCGTAGGTGTATCCTGTGTTAATGCGCTCAGCGAGCATATGGAGGTTGAGGTACGTCGTAGCGGTAAAATTTATGGAATTGAGTTTTCCCGTGGTAAAACAGTTGTGCCGCTTTATGAAAAGGGTACTACTGAAGAAACAGGTACTACTGTACATTTTAAACCTGATCCGACGATTTTTACGGAACTTATCTACAGTTATGAAACCCTGCGTTTAAGAATACGTGAACTGGCTTTTTTAAATAAAGGTATCCGTATTAATCTCAATGATGAACGTACTGGAAAACAGGAAAGCTTTCATTACGAAGGCGGTATCATTGAATTTGTAAAGTATGTAAATGAAAATAAGGATAAGCTCCATGATGATCCTATCTACATCGAAGGTATCAAAGATACTAATATTGTTGAAGTAGCTCTGCAGTACTGCGATACTTATACTGAAAATCTATTTACTTTTGTCAATAATATCAATACTGAAGAAGGCGGCACACATTTAAGCGGTTTTAAACAGGCAATGACGCGTACTATCAATGATTATGCCCGTAAAATCGGTGCTTTGAAAGACGGAGAAGAAAACCTCAGCGGTGATGATGTCCGTGAAGGTATGACTGTAGTTATCAGTATTAAGATTCAGGAGCCCCAGTTTGAAGGTCAGACTAAAACTAAGCTTGGAAACAGTGAAATTCGTCCGATCGTTGATAATCTAGTCAGCGAAGGTTTAGGAGAATTTTTTGAAGAAAATCCTGTTATTGCCAAGAGGATTGTAGAAAAATCAATTCTTTCCGCCAGGGCACGTATGGCAGCACGTAAAGCACGTGAATTAACAAGGCGTAAAAGCGCTTTGGAAATCAGCAGCCTGCCTGGTAAATTAGCCGATTGTCAGAGTAAGGATGCTTCAGAAACAGAGATTTATCTTGTCGAAGGTGATTCTGCAGGCGGCAGTGCCAAACAGGGACGTGATCGTCGTTTTCAGGCTATTCTGCCTTTGCGCGGCAAGATTTTGAATGTTGAAAAAGCAAGATTGGATAAAATTTTAAGCAGTGACGAAATCAGAAATATGATTACTGCCTTTGGCTGTGGTATTGGTGAAGATTTTGATCTGGAAAAAGCGCGTTACGGTAAAATTATTATCATGACAGATGCCGATGTCGACGGAGCTCATATCAGAACTCTGCTGTTGACTTTCTTTTATCGTTATATGCAGCCTCTGATCAAAGAAGGACATGTATTTATCGCTCAGCCGCCTTTATATCTGGTCCGTAAAGGTCAGAAGCATTTATATGCTTATAGCGATGATGAACTGCAGACTGTTTTGGATGAAGTTGGTCGTGACAGCAATCCCTATATCCAGCGTTATAAAGGTTTAGGTGAAATGAATCCGGAGCAGTTATGGGAAACAACTATGAATCCTGACGGAAGAACGATTTTGCAGGTACATTTGGAGGATGCTGCTGAAGCAGACGCAATTTTCTCCATATTGATGGGTGATAAAGTAGAACCACGGCGTCAATTTATTGAGGCTAATGCCGGTAAAGTAAGAAATCTGGACCTGTAATTACGGAGGTCATTATGAAAATCAAAAAAAATCTTTCTGATGAAGAAATGTTTAAAGGCTATGTAGAAAAAGAAAGCTTTGAAAATGCTTTTGATGCTGATGAAAAAATAGTTTCTTCTAAAATGAAAAATAAAGCCGCAGCAGCGAAAGAATTATTATTACCTGCTGAAGCTCAAGAAAAATTAAATCAGTATTTGCTGGAAATAAGCATGGATTGGTTTAAAAATGGTAATGGTGACGTTGTCTGGAAAATTTATAAGGAACAGGGACAAATTATAATTAAACCTGCACCTGCTAAAAAGAAGGATTTAAGGTAATGGAGAATTGGAAGCTACTTTTGCCTCAGGGAGAGCTGGAAATAAAAACTTCCAGGCAGGGTTCTTCTACAGCTTTATTATTGGCCGGAGGTAGAAAGCCTGCGTCCGAATGGCTGGTGCAAATAGCTGCATCTAAAGATATTTACTGTGCCGATAAAGGGATCGAATGCTGCTGTGAAAATAATTTAAAACCTGTTTGGTTATGCGGCGATGCTGATAGTGCGGCAAAAGACTGCTGGGAGAAAGCACAGCTTTCGGGAGTTAAAATACTTCTGCATGATCCTCTGAAAGATGATACAGACTTACAGCTTTTACTGGCAGCTATGCCGGAAGCTGTAAATATTGTTGTCAGCGGTATTTGGGGCGGCAGATTTGATCATTTGTACAGTAATGTTTTTTCTTTGCTGAATTATAAAATTCAACGTGATGTGCAGGTTGTTATGGCTGATGAACAGGAAATTTTATTACTGCTCCAAAAGGATGAAAGTTTGATTTTCAAACCTTTCAGTCCTGAAAATATAGAAGCTTTGTCGTTGCTGCCATTAACAGATTGCAATGAAGTTACTTTGCAGGGCGTTCAATGGAATTTGGAGCATGCGCCACTGCTTTCAGCTCATCCTTATGCTATCAGTAATATGGTTGAACAGGAAAAAGTGGTTTTTACCTGTAATCAGGGTCGCGTAGGTTTTTATCTTAAATATAAACTTTAAGCTTGGTGATGGGTGAGGGGAAAATTTTGGAAATTTTAGATCCAAGTACGATTGCTTTTTTATTGTTAGCAGGGTTTATAGCCGCATTTATCGATTCAACTGTTGGCGGAGGTGGTTTAATTTCTACGCCGGCATTACTGGCCCTAGGGTTGCCTGTAAATTTTGCTTTGGGAACTAATAAGCTGGCTGCTTCTATGGGCGGTTTGATGAGTGTTTTTTCTTTTTGGCGTGCGGGAAAGATCAATCAAAAGGTTGCCATAAGTCTGATGCCGCTTTCTTTTCTCGGATCGGCTTTAGGTGCTTATGTAGTTTATCTTCTGCCGGAACAGCTGATGAAAAATGTGATCGTTGTCCTTTTAGTCGCAGTTGCTGTTTACACCTACCGTCGTAAAGACTGGGGCGATGTATCGGCAGTTAAACAATTGGGATTGGCAGCTTTGCTTGGGTCTGTAGTAATGGCCTTTGGTATTGGCTTTTATGATGGTTTTTTTGGTCCGGGAACAGGTTCGTTCCTGATTTTTGGATTTTTATTTTTGGGTTATGATTTTGTAACGGCAGCCGGTAATGCTAAGGCCCTGAATTTTGCCAGTGGTATCGGAGCGCTGTTGTCTTTTACTTTAAGTGGTTCAGTTTTGTGGACTTATGGTCTTTTGATGGGCTTTGCCATGGTGATAGGTGCTTATTTTGGTTCCCGTATGGCTATCAGGCATGGTGCTTCTTATGTTAAACCGCTTTATTTGATCGTAACCACGCTTTTAATAGGCAAGCAGGTTTATGAATTGTTGTTTAAGTAATTATGAGATGTTGAGGTGATATTGTGGATTTAGAGACAGGTACTGGTAAAGTTTTACCGGTCTACATTGAAGAAGAAATGCAAAAATCCTATATCGATTACGCAATGAGCGTTATCGTGCAGCGTGCTTTGCCTGATGTACGTGACGGTTTAAAACCGGTACACCGCAGAATTTTATATGCAATGCAGGAAGCCGGTATGGCATCCAACAAGCCTTATAAAAAATCTGCCCGTATCGTTGGTGAAGTTCTCGGTAAATATCATCCTCACGGTGATACTTCCGTTTATGATGCCATAGTACGTTTGGCACAGAATTTTTCGACACGCTATCTGATGGTAGACGGTCATGGCAACTTCGGCAGTGTCGACGGTGACTCGGCTGCTGCTATGCGTTATACGGAAGTGCGTATGGCCAAGGTTGCTGAAGTTATGCTGGAAGATATTGAAAAAGAAACTGTTGATTTTGTGCCTAACTATGATGAATCGCTGAAAGAACCAAGCGTTTTACCGGCGAAGGTACCTGCTCTTCTCATTAATGGCAGTGCCGGCATCGCTGTAGGCATGGCCACCAATATCCCGCCGCATAATCTGAGTGAAGTAGTTGACGGATTGATTATGCTGATTGACAATTCTGATATAGAAATACCGGAATTGATGACAGCAATCAAGGGTCCTGATTTTCCTACCGGAGCTACGATCCTTGGTACCGAAGGCATCCGCAGCGCTTATACTACCGGCCGTGGTATAGTAAAAATCCGCGCACAGGCAGAAATAGAACCCATGCAGAAGGGCAAGCACCGCATCGTTGTTACGGAAATTCCTTATCAGGTCAATAAAGCCCGTCTGATCGAAAGTATTGCTCAATTAGTTAAAGACGGTGTGATCGAAGGCATTACTGATTTGCGTGATGAATCTGACCGCCGTGGTATGCGTATCGTTGTCGAATTAAGAAATGACGTTGTTCCTGATGTTATTTTAAATCAATTATATAAACATACCAAATTACAGGATTCTTTCGGTATTATCATGCTGGCTTTGGTTGACGGGCATCCTCGGGTTTTAAATCTGAAAGAAATCCTTGTCCACTATCTGAACCATCAAAAAGAAGTTATCACACGTCGTACAAGATATGAATTAGGTAAAGCCAAAGACCGCGCTCATATCTTGGAAGGTTTGAAAATTGCCCTGGATAATCTGGATGCAGTTATCAATACTATCCGCAGCAGTGCTAATGCAGATATTGCTAAAACTGCGTTAGTAGAAAAATTTACTTTAAGCCTGCGTCAGGCTCAGGCTATTTTGGATATGCGTCTGCAGCGTTTAACAGGTTTGGAACGTAAAAAAATCGACGATGAATATATCGACGTTATGGAAACGATTGATTGGTTGGAGAGCGTTTTGGCAGATGAGCAAAAAGTCCTCAATATTATTAAAGAAGATCTGTTGGAAATGAAAAAGAAATTCGGCGACGCACGTCGTACGATTCTTTCACATGATACTTCTTCCATGGATATGGAAGATCTGATCGCTGAAGAAGATATTGTCATAACGATCAGCCATCAGGGTTATATCAAACGTCAGACTCTTGATAATTTCCGTAATCAAAAACGCGGTGGTGTCGGCAAAACCGGTGGCAGCGGCAAGAAAAATGACGATTGTGCAGAGCATTTGTTCCTGTCGACAACTCATCATAATATTCTTTTCTTTACCAATAAAGGTCGTGTTTATCGGCAAAAAGGCTATGAAATTCCCGAAGCTGGACGTACGGCTAAGGGAACGGCGATTATCAATCTGCTGCCTATTGAGCAGGGAGAAAAGATTACAGCAGTTATCCCTGTGAAAGAGTTTAAGACAGAGCAGTATATGTTTATGGCTACAGATAAAGGGACAGTCAAAAAGACCAATCTGGAAGATTTTAACAGTGCACGTAAGGTTGGATTGATTGCTATTACTCTGGATGAAAATGAACAGCTTATTGGTGTAGAATTGACTGATGGCAATTCAGAAATCATTCTGGCTACCAGAAACGGTATTGCGATCCGTTTTGATGAACAGGATGTGCGTCCCATGGGACGTACTGCTCACGGTGTACGCGGTATTCAGCTGAATTATGGTGATGAAGTTGTTGCTATGGACAGCGTGACCAGTGAAAACAGTGAAGTATTGACTGCGACTGAGCAGGGACTTGGTAAACGCACCTCTGTCAGCGAGTATCGCAAACAGACTCGTGGTGGTAAGGGCGTAATAAATATCAAAGTAAATGAAAAGACCGGTATTGTGATTGGAATGAAGGTTATTACTCCGGGGCAGGAGATTATGATGATCACTGCTGCCGGCATCATTATCCGTATTGACGTCGAAGGCATTTCCCAATTTGGACGTAATGCTCAGGGTGTTAAACTGATGACATTGAATGATGATGATAAAGTAGTTTCTTTGGCTGCCGTTCAGCAGGCTGAAGATGACGTTACAAAAGAAGTAATAACAGATGATGTGCAGACGGAAACAGTCGATGTTTCTGATGAGATCATAGAAACATCCCAGGCTACAGAAGAATAAAATAAAAAAGCCCTGCTGAGCAGGGCTTTTTCTTTTTTGTATAAATTTTACCAGCCGATACCGATACCGCCGCGATGTCTCCGGCCGATACCGATTCCGATACCAACATTTACACCGTCATCATAAACAGTGCTGCCGCGGGGGATTTTCATAAACCAGAACTTATGAATATTTGCCTTTATGTTTTCAGCGCCGGCATCAGAATCATCTTTACCACCCATATAACGGCTGTTATCATAAAGACGGCCTGATTTTTCCAGATCCTTTACTACATCAAAAGCTAGGGTGAAAGTCTGCTCACTGGCTGTCAGTAAATAAAGCACTTTGTTAGTAGGAAGATTTTTTAACAGTTCTTTACGGACTGCTTTTTTATCTTTAAAATCGGGATAGACCTTGTAAGCATCTTCGTCTATCTTAACATAAGCAGCCGGATTATCATCAGCCTGCAAAAGCTCATCGACTTGCTGTTGGCTCAGAATTTTATCTGAGGCGGCAGAAGCTTTTTCCTCAGCCCAGGTCACAGCAGTAAAAAATGTCAGACAAAGCATGATAGTTAAGGTCAGATAAAGAATACGTTTCATTAGTTATCACCTGCTTTTCTTTTTAATTTTATTCTAATTTAATCGAATGAAGCTGTCAATTTTTCAAGAGAGACGATTGAAAACTATTTGTAAAAATTAAAGAAAATATGTTAAAATATACATATAGCTAAATTTTAGAAATGAGGTAACTATGAAAAGAATATTTTCTGCCGGCAGAGGTCTGGCTTTTATAGTTTTTATGACGGTTTTTTTGTTTACTGGCTGTGGCCAGAGTGCTGAACCTAAATCGGAAGTAAAAAATCCGACATTGCATGATGCGGCTGTAAAAATGGTTGCCGGTATGAGTTTAGAAGAAAAAATCGGACAAATGCTGCTGATCGGTATTGATGGTACGGAAATAGACGAGGGTGCGTTGAGCATGCTGCGAGATTATCATGTTGGCGGCGTGATTTTATTTGACCGCAATATGAATAATAAATATCAGGTTACAGGACTGAATGCTAACCTGCAGCGACTGAATAAAGAATATAATAAATTACCGCTTTATTTATGTGTTGACCAGGAAGGCGGGATGGTTGCCAGAATGAAGCAGGGGTTGACCGTTGCTCCTGCAGCAGCCAGAATAGCTGAACAGGGCACTCCTGAAGATGCACGTCGCTGGGCTTACCAGACAGCTATGGAATTGGAAACGATTGGTTTCAATGTAAATTTTGCTCCTGTTTTAGATATTGGTATTCCTTATGGAAGATCTTATGGGCACGATGCTGCGTCCGTGAGCAAGTTTACCGAAGCGGCCTGCCGTGGTTATGATCAGGCAGGAATTATTTACAGCTTGAAACATTTCCCCGGTATGGGAAAAAGTGAGGTCGATCCACATACAGAACAATATCGGATTACAGCTTCTAAAGAGATTTTATTGCAGGAAGACACAATACCATTTAAAAATATTATCCAAAATTTTGACAACCAGGATTTTATGGTTATGGTAGGGCATTTGATTTATACAGGACTGGATACATTGCCGGCCAGTGTTTCACCTCAGGTAATCAATAATTTTCTGCGTAATGAGCTTGATTTTCAGGGTATCGTCATTACAGATGATATGGAAATGGGAGCTTTAACAAGTATGTATGGTTTTCGTGAAATGGGGGTTGCAGCAGTTCAGGCCGGAGTTGATGTTTTGCTGGTTTGTCATAATTATGAACATCAGCAGCAGGTTTATCAGGGTGTACTGGAAGCTGTAAAAACAAATAAATTGACAACAGCCGCTATTGATGCAGCAGCTGTAAGAATAGTGGAAAATAAAATGATTAAGTTATTAGATGCAGGCAAACAACAGGAATTGTTGAATGACTTGCAGAAAGAGGCGCAGTAAAAGGAGTCGGAAGTGGGAAAAAACTTAGGAAAAATTATATTTTTAAATGCTGTAGGTTTAACAATATTTTTTAGCTGGTATTTACCTGCTGAACATGGTTTTTGGTTTACATTGGATAAAAGTATTTTCTATTACTTTAATGAACAGCTTCAACCTGAAAGCTCTTTTACGTATTTTGTCGGTCTGACTAATGTACGTCATTTCGATATAATTTCTTTAATGGCTATGTTGGCATTATATGGTTATTATTATTCTAAACAGGATCATTTAGGTAAACGAAAAATGTGGTTTATCGGTGTCACGATGCTGTTTTTTGCGGTAATATTAAATCAGCTGGGGCATTTGATTCCTGTACAGCGATGCAGTCCGACAGGATTTTTTGAAAATATTCATCGTGTCAGTAAAATGCTGGTTTTTAAAACTAAGGATTATTCTGGCGACAGTTTTCCAGGCGATCATGGTCTGATGCTGATGATTTATGCCGGTTTCATGCTGAGATATTTTGGCAAAAAAGCTTTTGCCGTCAGCTGCATTATTTTAATAATTTTTATGCTACCGCGTATTATGGCCGGAGCGCACTGGTTTACAGATATTGCTGTAGGTTCTTTAAGTATTTCTTTGGTTGGTTTGAGTTGGGTTTTACTGACGCCGGTGAGTGATAAATGTATAGATTTTTTAAATAAAATTTTTCTGGATAAAGCTGTAAAATAATTTTAAAAATATCCTGTCAAATTTGACAGGATATTTTTTTAAGCAATAGGGACTTTAAAAGTCCCACAGGTGGCAAAAAATGAAATTTTTCTTGTAAAAACTATAAAGTAAGTTCTTTTTTTGTAAAGAATGTGATAAAATTACTAAGTATAACTTAGAATTTTTGTTTAGGATGTGAAATGATGGAATTTTTCAAAACAGCGGATGTCGTTGTTATCGGCGGCGGTATTGTTGGTACTGCAATTCTGCGTGAGTTGTCGAAGTATGATTTAAAATGCGTGCTTGTTGAAAAAGAACCGGACCTTGCTGCAGGTACTACGAAAGCTAACAGTGCTATTTTACATGCTGGTTTTGACGCGCCGACAGGCAGTTTAAAAGCAGTTACTAATGTACGCGGCAATAAATTATATCATGAGCTGCAAAAAGAATTAGGTCTGGATATTGAATGGACAGGTTCTCTTGTTGCTGCTACCAGTGAAGAAGAAATACAGACTTTACAGGAATTATTGGAACGCGGTCAGAAAAACGGCGTTGAAGGCCTGCGTATTTTAAATAGAGAAGAAGTTTTAGACAAAGAAAAAAATCTGACAACAGTTGTTGGCGCTTTATGGGCGCCGTCGGCAGGCGTTTGCTGGCCTTTTGCCATGGCTGTGGCTTTTGCGCAATGTGCAGTGCAGAATGGCGCTGAAGTAGTTACGGACTGCCGTGTAACTGGATTTATTAAGGAAGCTGGCAGAATTACGGCTGTAGAAACTTCAAAAGGTTTGATCAAGGCTGCTTGTGTCATAAATGCCGGTGGTGTTTATGCAGATGGTATCGCTCGTTTGGCTGGCGATGAAAGCTTCACTATTCATCCGCGCCGCGGCGAATATATTCTTTTTGATAAAACTGCAGCAGCCAGTTTGGTTAAAGGCGTTGTTTTCCCAACACCTAATAAAAAGTCTAAAGGTATACTAATCTGTACGACTACGCATGGCAATACATTTATCGGTCCTAATGCACAGGATATGGAGAATAAGGAAGATACTGCCGTTACTCTGACAGGGATGGACGAAATTATGAATTCTGCCAGAAAACTGATTCCAAATTTGCCGATGGGTGCTTCGATTACTGAATTTGCAGGGCTGCGTGCAGTTTCCGGCAGCGGAGATTTTGTCATCGGCGCTTCACCTGTAGCAGGTTTGTTTAATGCTGCAGGGATGCAATCGCCTGGACTGACAGCTGCTCCGGCAGTAGCCGAAATGATTGTTGAAGCTGTGTTGGCATATTGTCCGGCCGCTGTAAAAGCTGATTTTAAAGCTGTTTTACCGCAAAATCCTCTTTTTCATAGATTGTCACATGAGGAGCAGGCAAAGCTTATTGAAAAAAATAGATTGTATGGCCGTGTTATCTGTCGTTGTGAAACGGTCACGGAAGCGGAGATTATCGCTGCTATCAAAGCGCCCTGCGGAGCTAAAACAGTTGACGGTGTTAAACGCCGTACGCGTGCCGGTATGGGACGCTGTCAGGGCGGTTTCTGCGGTCCGCGCGTTACCCAGATCCTGGCACGGGAACTGGGTATACCCGTACCGGAAGTTTTGAAAGAACGTGCTGATTCTCATTTGTTTTATGAAAAAAACTCTGCAGATGAGGGGGAAGCATAAAAATGAAAAATTTATATGACGTAATTATTGTCGGCGGTGGTCCGGCTGGACTTTCTGCTGCTTATAGCGCTTGGCAGAATGGTGCTAAAAGTATTTTGGTTATTGAGCGTGACCGGGAATTAGGCGGCATTCTGCAGCAGTGCATTCATAATGGTTTTGGCTTGCATCATTTTAAAGAAGAGCTGACTGGACCCGGATATGCTTATCGTTGCATTGAAATGATCAAAGATAAACCGGAAATAAAAACCTTGGTTGATACGATGGTTTTGGAAGTTTTGCAGGACAAAACGGTAATTGCAGTCAGCCCTGAACATGGACTGCTGAAAATTGCAGGCAGAACCGTTATTCTGACTATGGGCTGCCGCGAACGTACACGCGGTGCGATCAGAATTCCGGGTGAACGGCCGGCCGGTGTTTTTACTGCCGGAGCGGCGCAGCGGATGGTCAATATGGAAGGTTATCTGCCTGGACATAAAATAGTAATTTTAGGCAGCGGTGACATTGGATTAATCATGGCGAGAAGAATGAGCCTGGAAGGCTGTAAAGTGCAGGCTGTTTTGGAAATCTGCCCGTTTTCCAATGGTTTGACCCGTAATATAGTGCAGTGTCTTGATGATTATGATATTCCTTTGTATCTTTCCCATACTATCACAAAGATCCATGGACGTGATCGCGTTACCGGTGTAACTGTAGCAAAGGTCAACGAAAAAATGCAGCCGATTGCCGGGACTGAATTTGATATTGAATGTGATACTTTACTGCTTTCTGTCGGCTTGATTCCGGAAAATGAACTATCGCGCAGTTTGGATTTAGAGATGCATCCGCTGACCAGCGGCCCTATCGTAGACCAACGCCGCCGTACCAGTCTTCCTGGTTTTTATGCTGCCGGCAATGTTGTACATGTACACGACCTGGTAGATTTTGTTTCGGAAGAAGCGGAAATAGCAGGTAAATTTGCAGCGTTAGATGCGCAGGAAAAATTGGATGGCGACTTGCGTACAGTAAATGTGATTGCCTCGAACGGAGTACGTACATGTGTACCGCAAAGACTGTCTCTGCCCGAAAATGGTGAAAAAGCACGTTTATTTATGCGTGTTGCCAATCCGGAACGTAAAGTAAAATTAGAAGTAAAGAGCGGCGAAAATGTCATTTTGACAAAAATGCTGCCTGTTGCCAAGCCAAGTGAAATGATTGCTGTCGATATTCCAGCAGAAAAGACAGCGCTTATCGGAGAAACTTTGACTGTGGCATTGAACAAGGAGGCATAAAAATGGCTGTAGAAACTCGTATAATGAACTGTATCATGTGCCCTTTGGGGTGTGAGATGACTGTTACTATAGAAGACGGTGCGGTAACAAGTGTTACCGGTAATACCTGCCCCCGTGGTCCTAAATATGCCCATGATGAAGTAGTTGCCCCCAAGCGGATGCTGACAAGTACCGTACAGGTAAAAGGAGGACTTTTACCATTATTGCCCGTCGTATCTAAAACTACACTGCCTAAAGAACGTATTTTGGATTGTGCTGCGGCATTGCGCCAAATAGCCGTAAAGGCTCCGGTGACTGAAGGCCAGATTATTGTAGAAAATATTCTGGGATTGGGAGTAGATATTATTGCCAGCCGTTCGATGGAGGCACATCGGGAATAATAGTTTGGATTAAGTTGTTCGAATCCGGTTTTGCTGTAGAAGGCAAAGCCGGATTTTTATTTTTAGTGTGGCAGGATTTGTAAATTCAGTAAAAGGTAAACTATTATAGAAGCGTTTTTGGACGGCGGACAATGCAATAAACAGTTATTTTTTCAAAAAAATAACTGGGGAATGGCTTGTAGTCAAGCGGGAGACGTTGCCAACGCTGCCTGGTGTATCATGCAAAAATATAAAAAATGTTACAAAAAAGGTGTTGACAGAAGTAACGGGGAATGCTATTATATACAAGTCGCCGAAATGCGGCGGCAGGCAGAACCTTGAAAACTGAACAATAACCAAAAACGAATGTGCGGGCGAGCGTTTCTTGAAAAAGGAGCGTTTGCCAAGTCAAAAAATAA
>NZ_QLTS01000004.1 GCF_003269275.1 Phascolarctobacterium faecium DSM 14760
TCCACCTGTTCTCATCCCGAACACAGTAGTTAAGCCCTTAAACGTCGAAAGTACTTGGCTGGAAGCGGCCTGGGAGGATAGAAAGCTGCCGGTTAAAAAATAACCATACCATACGGTATGGTTATTTTTTTTTGTTAGGTAAATACTATCCGGCCAGACCTTGCCCTGGGACACATGGCAGGCAAAACCGGAAGTAGCATGCCCGTGTGTATTGGAAAACTGTCTGTTAAAAAATAAGCATTATATATGATTCCTGAAATAATATAGTTTGCAAATACTAAAAATCTTATTCAAAGTACCAATATTTTAGATTATTATGAAAAATTACAAAAATGTAAAAATGATACATTAAGTTTACAAAAATAAATATCTTTTACTAAAAATATAAAGTTTTTATTGACAATCGAAATGCCGGATAGTAAGCTATAAAAGCACTTTGTTCTTTATAAATGAACTTTATTATGTGGGGGAAGATATTATGATGAAGATGAGTAATTTTAGATGGAAAGTTGCCTGGTTGATTTTTATCGTCAGTTTTGTTTCATATATGGATAGAGTAAATCTGTCTGTTGCTACTCCTGTTATTATGAAAGAATATGGTTTTGATAAAATAGATATGGGACTTATTCAATCATTTTTCTTTGCCGGTTATGCTTTGATGCAGGTTCCAGGTGGTATGATGGCTGAAAAGTTTGGACACCGGATTACAGGAAGTCTGGCTGTAATTTGGTGGTCTGTATTTACTGCTTTGACTGCTGTGGCAAAGGGAAAATTTTCTTTTGCTGCAGTAAGATTTTTGTTCGGTATGGGTGAAGGGCCTATTTATCCTGCTTTTGCGATTGCTATTTTCAGATGGTTTAATAAAAAGGAAAAAGGCAACGCCAGCTCATTTTTGTTGAACGGTTCTTTTTTGGGGCCAGTAATAGGGCCGGCTTTGACTGTTGCATTGATGTCTACAGTTGGTTGGAAAATGGTTTTTTTGATTTTTGGCATTGTGGGGATCTTAATGGCTTGGGTATGGCATAAATATGTTCCTGAAAATCCTGCAGAAAGCCCCTATGTTAATGAAGCTGAATTAGCTCATATTAACGAAGGACGTACTGATGTTCCAATTGTAAAAAAAGCTGCTCCGTGGGGTAAATTATTTACTTCTGTACAGTTTTGGGCTATTGGTGTGCAGTATTTCATCACCGATTATATTATGTTCGTATTTTTGGCATGGCTGCCGCTTTATTTAATGGAGGCACACGGTTTCTCACTTGCAAAAATGGGCATATGGGCAGCAATGCCGTGGCTGACTTTGATTATCATTACCTTCAGCAGCGGTTATTTCTGTGATAAAGCTATTGCCAAAGGTGCTTCACAATATTGGATACGTACTTTATGTGGTTCTGCTGGAATTATAATTTGTTCCCTGGCTTTGTATATTGCTACAAGAACCGCTGATCCTATGCAAAACGTAATGTGGCTATCTTTATCACTGGGGTCGCTGGGATTGACTTTCAATGCCTCCTGGGCCTGTGCGATCAATTTAGGGGGAGAGTTTGCCGGTTCTATTTCCGGGTGGATGAACTTCTGGGGAAATATTGGTGGCGTCATAGCTCCAACTTTAACTGCCTGGATCGCGACCAGCTACGGTTGGGATGCTGCACTGATCGCAACAGCATTATCGGGTGTTGTTGGCGTATTGGCGTGGTTCTTAGTCCGTCCTGATAAAGCTATTGTATAATCAATTCTACTGTAAAGTACTTGCAAAGATGAGTAAACTTTGCTATAATGCCTAAGTAATCAAATAACAGACAGTTCGTGACCATCCTGTCTCAAAATAAAACTACGGGTGTTCTGCTTAAAGCAGAACTGTTTTAACATGGATGGGACGAAAATTTTGATTTTCGTCCTTTTTTATGTAGTTCCGTTCTTGGTCACAGCAAGAAAGGAGCATAGTAATATGAAAAATCTCACTAAAACGCAAAAATTGACTATTTCCGCCTTGTGTATGGCTTTATATCTGGTTGTTATGATGTGTACGCAAAGCTTTGCATTCGGACAGTACCAGGTACGCATTGCGACGGCTTTATATGGTTTGAGCGCTATCTTTCCTTTCCTGATAATTCCATTTGGTTTGGTAAATGTATTGGCAAATACTCTGATGGGTGGTTTGGGACCTTTGGATATGTTAGGCGGCGGTTTGGTTGGTATTATGACAAGTCTGACAATAGTTTATGCTAAACGCCATGATTTAGGTAATTGGGCTGTGATGCTGGCAATTACTTTAGTACCGGGGTTAGGAGTGCCGGTCTGGCTTTCTGTATTGCTGGATCTGCCTTACTGGCTGTTGGCGTCTACTGTTTTAGTAGGCCAGTTTATCTCCGGTGTCGTGGGTATGGTATTGGTGACAGCTTTAGAACGCTGTGAAATATTTAATTTTGCTTCAGCAAAAAAATAAGGAGGATTTATGACTTCTGGAAGAGACCAAAAAGAATTGACAGGCGTGAGCCTTTTAGGCAATAAAACTAAGTATCCTACGGACTATGCTCCTGAAGTACTGGAAGCTTTTATTAATAAACATCCCGGCAATGATTATTTTGTAAAATTTAACTGCCCGGAATTTACAAGCCTGTGCCCGATGACAGGACAGCCGGATTTTGCTGCGATCTATATTTCCTATGTGCCTGATCAGAAACTTGTAGAAAGTAAATCGTTAAAGCTGTATTTATTCAGCTTTCGCAATCATGGCGATTTTCACGAAGATTGCGTAAATATTATTATGAAAGACCTGATCAAGCTGATGGAACCGAAATATATAGAAGTTTGGGGTAAATTTACTCCGCGCGGAGGTTTGGCGATCGACCCATATGCCAACTATGGCAAACCGGGCACAGAGTGGGAAGCAGCTGCTAAAAAACGTTTGATGATGCATGATATGTATCCTGAAAATGTAAGTTATCGTTAGTAAGATTTTACTTTAAAGCCGAGGACTGTTCTTCGGCTTTTTATTTTTTGTTTGAAATTTAATAAATAAATTATGATTTGTTGCTGTTTTTAACACAACACCACTTTTTTTCTTTTATACCTTGTGCTACAATAGACTAAATGAAGATTTCTGAAAATTTATTTTTAGAGCTAGTGGGACTAAAAATGGACCACGAGGGACAAAATACGCTGGGAGATCACTATGGACAGTATTATTAATTTACAGAAAAAAATCGTTCCCGAGCTTACAAATCTTTTAGTTCAGAGATACCAGATATTAAGGCAGGTGAGCCATGAGTATCCTATCGGACGCAGGGCTTTGGCTGCCAGGCTGGGGTTGAGTGAAAGAGTATTGCGGGCACAGGTCGATTTTTTGAAAAACGGTGGTTTACTGGCATTTTCTTCTGCCGGAATGTCGGTGACTGAAGAGGGCGCGGATATTCTGAAAGAGCTTGCTGATTATGTCCGTAAATTGCAGGATCTGAACTCTTTGGAACAGTTTTTATGTGAACGCCTGGATATTGGGCGTGTAGTCATCATTCCAGGAGACTCTGACCAGGAAGAGGTGGTCAAACGTGAAATCGGCCGTGCTGCGGCGAGGATTCTTGGAAATCTGCTGAATGACGGCAAAGAACATATCGTTGCCGTAAGCGGTGGTACAACTATGGCTGCCCTGGCTGCTAATGTAAGCGGCAATGAGCCTAAAACAGTTGTAGTACCAGCCCGCGGCGGTTTGGGTGATAATGTTGAATTACAGGCTAATACTATAGCCACAGTCCTGGCTCAGCGGCTGGGAGCATCTTACAGGCAGCTGTATGTCCCGGACAGCGTCAGTGAAGAGATACTGAATAGTATTTTAGCAGAGGATATTGGGGTCAAATCTGTGGTTGATATTATCAAACAGGCCGATATCCTGGTGCATGGTGTAGGACAGGCTTCAGTAATGGCACGGCACCGCAGGCTGCCGCCGGAATTCATAAAAAAACTGCTGGATGACGGCGCCGTAGGCGAAGCGTTCGGGCAGTACTGCGCTTTAGATGGCAGACAGATCTATATGACAAACAACGCCGGACTGATGCTGCAGGATCTGCCAAAGATCGGAACTGTTATCGGCGTAGCCGGAGGACGGTCTAAAGCAGCAGCTATCTTGTCAGTAATCAGGGCGTCGCGTCAGGATATACTGATAACTGATGAAGCAGCAGCTCACGACATAGTGAGAATGTTGGAAAATGATTAAGGTTACAAGGCACATTAGTGCAAACATATAATTTGCTCAAAGCATAAAAGGAGGATTTTTATCATGACAAAAATTGGTATTAATGGTTTTGGCCGTATCGGCCGCGAGGTTTTCCGTGTTGCTTTTACTAATCCGGAGGTAGAAGTAGTTGCCGTTAACGACTTGACTGATGCTGCAACTTTGGCTCATCTTTTGAAATATGACTCTGTACATGGCACTTTCCCGCATGAAGTTTCTGTTGACGGTGATAATATCGTTGTTGACGGTAAAAAAATCAAAGTTATCGCTCAAACAGATCCTGCTAAGCTGCCTTGGGGTGAATTGGGAGTTGAGATCGTAGTTGAATCTACTGGACGCTTTACTGAAGGTGAAAAAGCAAAAGCGCACTTGACTGCCGGCGCTAAAAAAGTAATTATTTCCGCACCTGCTAAAGGCGAGGATATCACTATCGTTATGGGTGTTAATGAGAAAAAATACAACGCTGCGGAGCATCATATCATTTCAAATGCTTCCTGCACTACTAACTGCCTGGCTCCGTTTACCAAAGTGCTTTTGGAAAACTTTGGTATTGAAAGCGGTTTGATGACTACTGTCCATTCCTATACAAATGATCAGAAAATCCTTGATTTACCGCATAAGGATCTGCGTCGTGCCCGTGCTGCGGCGATGTCCATTATTCCTACTACTACCGGAGCTGCGAAAGCAGTTTCTCTGGTGCTTCCTGAAGTCAAAGGCAAATTGAATGGCTTTGCTATGCGTGTGCCGACACCAAATGTTTCCATTACTGATTTGACTGTTGTTTTGGAAAAAGATACTACTGTTGAAGAAATAAATGCCGCTTTGAAAAAAGCAGCTGAGGGTGAATTAAAAGGCATTATGGGTTATAATGAGCTGCCTTTGGTTTCCAGAGATTACAATGGCTGTCCGTTGAGTTCTATCGTTGATGGTTTGTCTACGATGATGGTCGGCAAAAGAATGGCGAAAGTTGTCAGCTGGTATGATAACGAATGGGGTTATTCCAATCGTGTGGTAGATCTTGCTGCCTACATTGCTAAACAAGGCCTGTAATTAAAGGAGTATATCATTCTAATGGATAAAAAAAACCTGTGTGATTTAGACGTTGCCGGTCAAAAAGTTCTGGTACGTGTCGACTATAATGTGCCGATGGACGAAACCGGTAAGATTACCGATGATACCAGAATTTGTGCTTCGTTAGAAACTATCAAATATTTACTGGAGCATAAAGCTGCGGTCATTTTGATGGCGCATTTAGGCCGTCCTAAAGGACAAGTTAATATCAAATACAGTCTGGCGCATGTTGCCAAGCATTTGGCAAAGCTGCTGAATATGCCTGTTGCTTTTGCAGGTGACTGCATCGGTGAAGAAGCTGAAAAAGCAGTACAGAAGCTTAAACCCGGTAAGATTTTGATGCTGGAAAACCTGCGCTTCCATAAAGAAGAAGAAAAAAATGATATGGATTTTGCCGAAAAACTGGCATCTTTAGCAGATCTGTATGTTAATGACGGCTTTGGCGTTTCTCATAGAGCCCATGCTTCGGTGGAAGGGGTTACGCATTTTCTGCCTTCGGCAGCAGGCTTTTTACTGGAAAAAGAAATTCGCTTTGTCGGACAGGCTGTGGAAAATCCACTGCATCCCTTTGTTGCTATCATTGGCGGTGCCAAGGTTTCCGACAAGATCGGCGTGATCGAAAATCTTTTGGAAAAAGTCGATACCCTGCTGATCGGCGGCGGTATGGCCAATACTTTTTTAGCTGCTCAAGGGCATAAAATGGGCAAATCTTTAGTTGAAGATGATAAGATCGCTTTAGCAAAAGAACTGCTGGCTAAGGCCAAAGCACGTAAAGTAAAATTGCTGCTGCCGGTAGATCTGGTAATGGCAGAGACGTTTGCTGCCGATGCCAGCCATAAAGTTGAAAAAGTAGCTAAGCTGGATCAAAAATATATGGCTTTGGATATTGGCCCTGCGACCAGCACTTTGTATCAGGATGCGTTGCAGGATGCTAAAATGATCGTGTGGAACGGGCCCATGGGTGTTTTTGAAATGGATGCCTTCTGCAAAGGGACTGAAGCTGTCGCTCAGGCTGTTGCTAAAAGTAGAGCTATGAGCATTGTCGGCGGCGGTGATTCTGTGGCTGCCATTGAAAAGCTGGGGCTGGCTAAAAAAATTACGCATATCTCCACTGGCGGAGGCGCTTCGCTGGAATATCTGGAAGGCAAGGTCCTGCCAGGTGTTGCGGCTTTAGATGATGTACGCCGTAAAATTGTGGCCGGCAACTGGAAAATGCATAAAAATGTGGATGAAGCAGTTGAACTGGCTGAAGATATCGTCAGTGATACTAATGGGACACTGAACGAAGTAGTTGTTTTTCCGCCGTTTACAGCACTGGAAAGCGTTGCTGAAGCCATTGACGGTAAACATGTAGGCTACGGAGCTCAGGACCTGCATTGGGAAGATGAAGGCGCTTATACAGGTGCTGTTTCCGGTAAAATGATTGCTGATATCTGCGCTGAATATGTTTTGATCGGTCATTCTGAACGCCGCACCATGTTCGGTGATAATGAAGTGGCTGTTGCTAAAAAGATGCGAGCTGCATACAGAAATGGTTTGAAACCGATGTTATGCGTAGGTGAAAATGCCCAGGAGCGCGCAGAAGGAAAGACTTCACGTAAAATCAGCATGCAGCTGAAAAGTGCCTTAAAGGGCATTACTCCTGATGAAGCGGAAGTTTTGGTTGTTGCCTATGAACCATTGTGGGCTATTGGCAGCGGTCAGGCTGCAACTGCTAAAGATGCTCAGGAAGTATGCCTGCTGATCAGAAATAAGCTGGAAAAACTATTTTCTGCAGATATCGCGCGTAAGGTTCGTGTTTTATATGGCGGCAGCGTTAATGCTAAAAATGCCGCAGATTTTGCAATCAGCGGTATCGACGGAGTTCTTGTAGGTGGGGCGAGCCTGGATGCGCAAGCGTTTTCTGCTATCGCACGCAGTATATAAGGGGTGACGAAAATGGCAAAACAGCCGCTATTGCTGATGATTTTAGATGGCTGGGGTATTGCTCCGGCAGGGCAGTATAATGCAGCTGCTTTGGCAAAGACACCTAATTTGGATGCTTTGTTCGACAAATATCCGCATACGCGCTTATCCTGTTCTGGTGCAGCCGTAGGCCTGCCAGACGGGCAGATGGGTAATTCCGAAGTCGGTCACTTGAATATCGGGGCAGGGCGTATTGTCTATCAGGAGCTGACAAGGATCACTAAAGCAATAAAAGACGGTGACTTTTTTGAAAACACTATTTTGAGTAAAGCTATGCAGACCGTAAAAGCCAACGGCAGTGCGCTGCACCTGCTGGGTCTTGTTTCTGACGGTGGAGTGCACAGTCATATCAGTCATTTGTTTGCTCTATTAGAAATGGCTAAATTGCAGGGACTGAACAAGGTTTATGTACATGCTTTTTTAGACGGACGAGATGTTGGACCGCAGACTGCCGATGTTTATCTGGCAGAACTTGACGCGGAGATGAAGCGTATCGGCGTGGGTAAAATCGCTACAGTAGCAGGGCGTTATTACGCTATGGACCGCGATAAACGCTGGGAACGTGTGCAGAAAGCTTATGACGCTATGGTTTTGCATGACGGCACTGTTTGTACTGATGCGGTCAGCGGTGTGCGTGCTTCTTATGCGGGCGGGGTCACTGATGAATTTGTAGTTCCGTTCATAGCTGCACCTGAAGCAGATTCCTGCGTCAAAGCCGGTGACGGCATGATTTTTTTCAATTTCCGTCCCGACAGGGCAAGGCAGCTGACCAGAGCCTTTGTAGATGAAGAATTTCCTTATTTTGCGCGTCCTCAGACAGCCCGTCCGGTAAATTTTGTTTGTATGACGCAGTATGACGAAACTATAAAAGCTCCCGTTGCCTTTGCTCCGGAAACGCTGGAAGATACGCTGGGCAAAGTACTGGCTGACCACAAGCTTCAGCAGCTGCGGATCGCCGAAACGGAAAAATATGCTCATGTGACCTTTTTCTTTAATGGCGGCGAGGAAGAACCGAATGTTGGTGAAGACAGAGTTCTGATTCCGTCACCGAAAGTGGCTACCTATGATCTGCAGCCGGAAATGAGCGCCGAGCTTGTGACAGATAAGCTGGCAGAGCTTCTGGATACAGATAAGTACGACATGATAATATTGAATTTTGCCAATCCCGATATGGTAGGGCATACAGGCGTGCTGAATGCTGCTGTCAAGGCAATGGAAACTGTCGATGCCTGTGTGGGGCGTATTGTTGAAAAGGTATTGTCACTGCATGGAACAGCCTGTATTACGGCTGATCATGGCAATCTGGAAAAGATGCTTGACGAAACGACAGGGCAGCCTTATACGGCTCACACAACGAATCAGGTTCCTTTTTTGGTAGTCAGTGATGAAAAACATACTTTGCACGAAGGCATTTTGGCTGATATTGCGCCGACGCTGCTGGAACTGCTGAAAATCAAGCAGCCTGCTGCGATGACAGGGAAAAGTCTGTTAACAGATAAAAATAAATGATGAGGTGAAGTTAGAGTGGCAATGATTACTGAAGTATATGCAAGAGAAATTTTGGATTCCCGCGGCAATCCGACTATCGAAGTAGAGGTTTGCCTGGAAGACGGTTCCGTTGGACGCGCTGCTGTTCCTTCAGGAGCGTCTACCGGCGCGCATGAAGCGGTAGAGCTGCGTGACGGTGATAAAAACCGCTATCTGGGCAAAGGCGTGACTAAAGCAGTCGATAATGTCAACGACGTTATTGCTGAAGCTTTGATCGGCCTGGAAGCAACCCGTCAGGTAGAAATCGACGAGATGCTGATCCGTTTGGACGGGACACCAAATAAAGGAAAATTAGGCGCCAACGCTATTTTAGGCGTTTCCATGGCTGTAGCCAAGGCTGCCGCTGCTTCTGTAGGGTTGCCGCTGTATCTGTATCTGGGCGGTGTTTCCGCACAGGAGCTGCCGGTACCGATGATGAATATCCTGAACGGCGGCCAGCATGCTGATAATAACGTCGATATTCAGGAATTTATGATCATGCCGGTCGGCGCTGCAAGCTTCAGCGAGGCTTTGCGCATGAACGCTGAAATCTATCATGGTTTAAAGGCCCTGCTGAACGCTAAAGGACTGGGAACAGGCCTGGGTGATGAAGGTGGTTTTGCGCCGAATCTGAAATCCAATGAAGAGGCGATCGAAGTCATACTTGAAGCAGTGAAAAAAGCAGGCTATAAACCGGGCGAAGATATCATGATCGCTTTAGACGTTGCTGCCAGCGAATTTTATAAAGATGGAAAATATCAGATGGAAGGCGAAGGTTTGGTAAAAACCTCCAATCAAATGGTTGATTATCTGGCTGCTTTGTGCGAAAAATACCCGATCGTTTCAATCGAAGACGGTTTGGCGGAAGACGACTGGAAGGGATGGAAAGCGCTTACGAAGAAATTAGGCACGAAAGTTCAGCTGGTTGGCGACGATCTGTTTGTTACCAATGAAGAACGTTTGCTTGAAGGTATCAAAAATGATACTGCTAACGCTATTTTGATCAAAGTCAATCAGATCGGTACTTTGACAGAGACATTCAATGCTATTGAAACTGCTAAACGGGCAGGCTATACCTGTATTATTTCGCATCGCAGCGGTGAAACCGAAGATACTACATTGGCAGATATTGCCGTTGCTGTCAATGCCGGACAGATCAAAACAGGTGCTCCGGCACGTACTGACCGCGTGGCCAAATACAACCAGCTGCTCCGTATCGAGGAAGACCTCGGCGGCGCTGCCAAGTATAAAGGCAAAGCTGTATTTTACAACATCAATAAATAATCGGAGTAACGGTTATTTTGAAGCAGGGCAGATACCGGACGCGTATTTGCCCTGCTTTTTACTAAATTTTGTACAATTTTTTATATTTTACCGTTGTAAGCTGTATAACATTATGATAGAATAGTTAGGTACTAAGTAAAAGAGGAGGTAAGCTTTGTGATTGCAACTGTCTTAATGGTATTAGACGTAATCGTCTGTATCGCCTTGATAGCGTCTGTGTTAATGCAGTCCGGGAAGGGCTCAGGCTTGTCAGATGCGTTCGGCGGAGGCGGTGGTGGTGCCTTCTTCGGCAAGGGTAATGATGTTGATACTTTAATGGCTAAAGTTACGATTGGTTTGGGTACTGCTTTTGGTATCATCACGCTTGCTCTGGCAAAAATCAACGGTTAATTTGGTTAAAAAGAACGCTCTGCGTTCTTAATTTTTAAAAACTCAAAAGAAACAGAAAGGGGATCAATGTTTTGAGTACTTATTTAATTTTATCCATAGTCGTCGGTCTTGTTGCCCTCGGCGTGGCAGTAATGCTCAGTAACGCTATCAGCGCTGCTAATGCCGGTACTGCCCGTATGAAGGAGATCGCTGGCTATATCCATGAAGGTGCAATGGCATTCCTGTACAGAGAATACAAATATCTTGCTATCTTCATCGTTGTTGTTGCTGCAATTATTGCTACATTCTTATCAGTAAGCACTGCGCTCTGCTTTATCGGCGGTGCTGTATTCTCCATCTGCGCAGGTTATCTGGGTATGAACGTGGCTACTAAAGCTAACGTTCGTACAGCTGAAGCTGCCCGTCACGGCATGAGCGAAGCTCTGAAAATCGCTTTCTCCGGCGGCGCTGTAATGGGCCTGGGCGTTGTAGGCCTTGGTATTGCCGGCCTGGCTGTAGCTTATTTTGTTTTTGACCGTAACATTGATATTGTTACCGGTTTTGGTCTGGGCGCAAGCTCGATCGCATTGTTTGCCCGTGTTGGCGGCGGTATTTATACTAAAGCTGCTGACGTTGGCGCTGACCTTGTTGGTAAAGTTGAAGCCGGTATTCCGGAAGACGATCCGCGTAACCCTGCTACTATTGCTGATAACGTAGGCGATAACGTAGGCGACGTTGCCGGTATGGGTGCCGACTTGTTTGAATCCTATGTAGGCGCAATTATCTCCGCCTTGACTCTGGGTGCAGTTGCATATCCCGGCGGTGAAGGTGTCGAATTTGTTTTCATGCTGGCTGTTGCCGGTATCCTTGCTTCTATCATCGGTGTTATGTTTGCCCGTTCCAGCAAATCTCAAAACCCTCAGGCTGCACTGAACAGCGGTACTTACATCGGCGGTGCTATCGTTATCGCTGCTGCTGCTTATCTTTCTAACAGCCTGTTTGGTTCTCTGGATGCATTCTGGGCTATTGCAGCAGGTCTGCTTGTTGGTATGATCATTGGCAAGATCACCGAGATCTATACCTCTGCTGATTTCGGGAGTGTTAAGAAAATCGCTCAACAATCCGAAACCGGTCCGGCAACCACTATTATTGCCGGTTTGGCAGTTGGTATGTATTCTACTTTCTGGCCTATGCTTTTCATCTGCATCGGCGTAATCGTATCCTTCTTTGTAATGGGCGGCGCTACTAACGGCGGCATGGGACTGTTCGGTATCTCTCTGGCTGCTGTAGGTATGCTCTCCACCACCGGTTTGACCGTTGCTGTTGACGCTTACGGCCCGATCGCCGACAATGCCGGCGGTATTGCTGAAATGTCCGAGCTTCCTCCTGAAGTTCGTGAAATCACTGATAAACTTGACTCAGTTGGCAACACTACTGCTGCTATCGGCAAAGGCTTTGCTATCGGTTCTGCTGCACTTACTGCACTGGCTCTGTTCTCTGCTTATGCGCATACCGTTAACCTCACTACCATTGACTTGCTCAACCCTGTAACTTTGGTTGGCCTGTTCATCGGCGCAACTCTGCCGTTCGTTTTTGGCGCTATGACCATGGAATCTGTTGGTAAAGCCGCTTACGAAATGATCGAAGAAGTTCGTCGTCAATTCCGTGAGATCCCTGGTTTGCTGGAAGGCAAAGCTAAAGCTGACTATCGTAAATGCGTAGATATCTCTACTGCTGCTGCCTTGCACGAAATGATTCTGCCGGGCGTTCTGGCAATCGTTGCTCCGCTGCTGATCGGTTTCCTCTTTGGTACTGAAGCATTGGGTGGTATGATTGGCGGCTCTTTGGCAGCCGGCGTGCTGGTAGCTATTTTGATGGCTAACGCAGGCGGTGCCTGGGATAATGCTAAAAAATACATCGAATCCGGTGTTCATGGCGGTAAAGGCAGTGAAGCTCACAAAGCAGCTGTTACCGGCGACACCGTAGGCGATCCGTTCAAAGATACTTCCGGACCTGCAATGAACATCCTCATCAAATTGATGACTATCGTTTCCTTGGTATTTGCTCCGGTTCTGGCTGCTCATGGCGGCATTCTTCTGAACTTCTTTAAATAAGAATTGTAAGTTGTTTGTAAAATCCCACATCTTCGGATGTGGGATTTTTTTTCATATGGTATAATAATATAGTATAAGTAAGATTAGGAGCGTAATTACAGTGCAGTCATTCAGTGGTAATGAAGAATTTTTCTTTCAAGGCGGCAAACAGGGTATAGTATTGGTTCACGGTTATACGGGAGCTCCGGGAGAGATGCGCCTGCTGGGAGAATATCTGCATCAGCAGGGGCTGACAGTACTGGGCGTGCGTTTAGCAGGGCATGGTACTACGCCGCAGGATCTGAACGAGACCAAATGGCAGGACTGGTATAAGGCTGTAAGCGATGGTGTGTATCGCCTGCAGGCTGGCTGCGATAGAGTTTCAATAGTGGGACTGTCCATGGGAGGACTGCTGACTATTAAAGCTGCGGCTGAATTACCGGTAGCGAAAGCGGCTATCCTGGCAGCGCCGATTTACGTTTGTGACAGAAGGGCTCCTTATCTGCCGTTACTGCGTTTTTTTATCCGTTACCTGAAAAAACGTCAGCGCCAGTATCAGGTGCCGGCAAGCTACAGCGTTTGTTATCATATGATGCCGGTCAAGCCGCTGAGCAGCCTGTTTGAGCTGGTCGATTTGTGCAAAAAAAAGTATTTGCAGTCAATAAAAATACCCTGCCTGGTGATGCAGTCAAAAGTAGAGCATACGGTAAAACCTGCCAGCGCTCAATATATTTATGATCATCTGGGCACAGCTGATAAAAAACTTGTTTGGTATCATCATTCCGGACATATACTGACCCTTGATAATGAACGGGATGATGTTTTTCAAAAAATTTATGAATTTTTGATGGAGTAAGAAAATGCAGGAAAAAGAATATACCTGGTGCTTTGCCTGCGGCAAAGATAATCCTATCGGTTTAAAAATGGAATTTACAATGGATGCCGAGGAATGTGTGGCTTATTTTACACCCAGACAGGAGCATCAAAGCTATGACGGGAGAATGCATGGCGGTCTGATCAGCGTCTTACTGGACGAGATCATGGGCCATTACCTGTTCGTCACAGAAGGAAAACCTGCCTATACGGCAAAAATGGAACTGCGTTACCGGCAGCCCGTTATGATTGGTGAAACGGTAAAATGTGTAGGCCGGCGTTTGAAACAAAAAGGCCGTCTGGTAGAAATGCAGGGCCAAATAATTACGAAAGATGGCATCGTAGCTGCTGAAGCAGTGGCAAAAATGATGCTTGAGGAAGATAATGCAAGCGAAAAGCAGTAAAACAACAATATTAGATTTTATGCGGAGCAGCTCGTATGCACCGCAGACAGCAGAAGCACTGATCGAAACGATCCCCATTAGCGGAAATCTTGATCACTTCTGGAAAGACATGCTGGAACTGGAAGAAAACGGTGAGATTATTAAAACCCGTTTCGGGACCTACGGCCTGCCTGAAAAAATGGGCTTGGTCGTTGGCAGATTCCAGCTGACCAGCAAGGGATTTGGGTTCGTGATACCTGATAACAAAGGCGAACGTCCCGATGTATTCATTCCACCCCGAGCTTTAGGCGGTGCAATGAACAATGACCGTGTAATGGCACGTGTGGAAAGCTCCAGCGGCGGCAATAAGCCGGAGGGAGAGATAATTCGTATCATCACTCATGCGAATAATAAGATTGTCGGTATTTTTCATCAAAGCGGAGATTTTGGCTTTGTAACACCCGACGATAAACGTATCGGGCAGGATATTTATATTATGAAAAGACATTTCGGCGGGGCCAAGACCAACCAGAAGGTAGTGGCAGAAATCACCGAATGGCCGGTTGAACGGCGCAACGCCGAAGGTAAGATCATTGAGATTTTGGGCAACGTAGGCGATGTGGGGCTGGAGATCCTTTCGATCATCAAGCAGAATGATCTGCCGCTGGAATTTCCGCCGCAGGTCATCGAAGCCTCGAAACGTGTGCCTAAAAGCATCAAGCAAAGCGAATTGGAAGGCAGACGTGACTTGCGCGATCTGCCGATCGTGACTGTTGACGGTGATGATGCTAAAGATCTGGACGATGCTGTTTATGTGAAACAGCTTGGCAAAGATGAATTTTTATTGGGTGTACATATCGCCGATGTCAGCTATTATGTAAAAGAAAACGCTGTTTTGGATAAAGAAGCACGTGAGCGCGGCACCAGTGTCTATCTGGTAGACAGGGTGTTGCCGATGCTGCCCGAGCGTTTATCCAACGGTATTTGCAGTCTTAATGCAGGCGAAGACCGCTTAACGATGTCCTGTGAGATGCATATCGACCGTAAGGGCCGCATTTTAAGCTACGAGATATTCCCGTCGGTCATTCATGTCCGCCACCGTCTCAGCTACCGTATCGTGCGTGAGATACTGGTGAACGGTGACGAAGAACTGGCGCAGAAGTACGAAGATGTAGTACCAATGCTGAAAATGATGGAAGAGCTGTGCCTGGTGCTGCGTAAAAAGCGTACGACACGCGGTGCTATTGACTTTGATCTGCCGGAACAAAAGGTCATTCTGGACGAACAGGGCCGACCGGTGGAGATCGTGCAGCGGATCCGCAGCATAGCTGAATCTATTATCGAAGAATTTATGCTGGCAGCCAACGAAACTGTTGCGCGCCATATGTTTAACCAAAAGTGGCCGTTTATCTACCGTGTCCACGACTTGCCCAACGAAGAAAAAATGAAAGACCTGGCCAAGCTTCTGGCCAACTTTAACGTTAAGCTCAAGGTCAGCGAAGAAACGAAACCGGGCGAAGTGCAGAAAGCTTTGGCGGAAATGGCTGGCAAGCCTGAGGAACGGCTGGTATCGACAGTAGCTTTACGTTCGCTGAAACAGGCTGTTTATCAGACCGAGAATATTGGGCACTTTGGCTTGGCGGCAGAGTATTACACGCATTTCACATCGCCGATCAGGCGTTATCCTGACTTGATAGTGCATCGTCTGCTGCATGAATGGGTGAGCGACCCGGCAATGAATGCCCAAAAAAGCGAAAAGCTGGAACTGAACCTTGACGCGATCGCCGAACATTCCTCGATCCGTGAACGTGCGGCTGCAGAAGCAGAACGTGCTACGGTCGATTTGAAAAAAGCGGAATATATGGCCGGCCATATCGGCGAAGAATTCGACGGAGTTATTTCCGGCGTCACTGCCTTCGGAATGTTTATCGAACTGGAGAACGGTGTTGAAGGGCTGGTACATATTTCCAGCCTGATGGACGATTATTATGAGTTCTATGAAGACAGATACGCCCTGCTGGGCTCGCATACACGGAAGGTCTACCGTTTGGGTGACCCGGTGCGGATCGAGGTCTTACAGGTCAATATTGCCGACAGGAACATCGACTTTATTATGGCCGGCGAGAACGATGCTGTGCGCGACAGGATAAAGGCCCAGCTTTTAGGGCAGCGCAGCCATGCTTCGGCACGCAGCGCGATAGAAAAAAGCGGCGGCAAAAAACAGGGTAAAAGCGGCAGTCGCAAAAAGCCGCTGGATAAACGCGGCAAAGGCGGCGTTGGCGGCAATAAATATGTCAATCACGCGAAAAGCAAGAAAAAAGGTCGCAAGAAAAAATAACCACAACCAGGTGAACAATAATGGCAGAAAAGAAAATCAAAATCATTGCGGAAAACAGAAAAGCCAGACATGATTTTACGATCCATGAAACCTACGAAGCCGGTATTGAGTTGACAGGTACGGAAGTAAAATCACTGCGGGCAGGTAAAGCCAATATGAAAGACAGCTACGCCCAGATCACCAAAACGGCCGAGGTCTATGTTTATAACCTGCATATCAGCCCTTATGATCAGGGTAACCGTTTCAACCATGAGCCTTTGCGCAACCGCAGGTTGCTGCTGCACCGCGAGGAAATACGCCGCCTGATCGGCAAGGTCAAAGAAAAAGGCTACGCTTTGGTGCCTTTAAAAATGTATTTTACTCACGGGCTGGTAAAAATGGAGCTGGCGCTGGCGACTGGCAAAAAGCTGTATGATAAACGGCAGGACCTGGCTAATAAAGACGCCAGGCGGGAAATGGAACGCGCAATGAAAGAGCGTAACCGTTAAAAGTTGCATATTCTTCACAGGACGCCGCTTGCAAGTAGCAGGCGCCTGTGTTAGAATAATTAGAGCCTTACAGGCCATATTTATAACCGGGGATGTACTGGTTTCGACGGGGGTAGGTGTGGTATGATAAGCGAGCCGTGGTTCCGTTAGCACGTTAAACGGCGGACGTTTAAAGTAAACGCAAAAACTGATTACGCTTTAGCAGCTTAATGCTAACGTCTTTCCGATCCTCCTCCCATGGGAACGGAAAAGACGCAAACAGTGGGATACCCGTAAGCCAATTCTCGGAGGCGGACAGGGGAAACTCATCGAGATAGCGACCGCGAAGCCTGCCGCTTGGCGTCAAGGAAGCAAAATCTAAATTAGCGGCTGCGCTCGGAGAAAGTCATATTGCAATATTTTCGGACAGGGGTTCGACTCCCCTCATCTCCACCAATTGCACTAATTTAAAACTTATCATAAAATACGACCCTGGCGACAAGCCGAAGGTCGTATTTTTTTATGCCGTGACAGTTGTAAAAACAACGGTGAATATTTGAGTGTAACTAATGTTTTAAAAGTATCATTTGTAAAATTTAAAATTATTTAAAATATACTAAATGTTGGAAAAGTTTTACTATAGTTGACTTTATTATACAAAATGCTATAATTGTATTAAGAAAATAGGAGGTGTTTTATGAAATTATCTAAAAAGTTATTCACAGCAGGAATTGTCGCTGCACTGGCCTTGAGCGTTGCTGCATCGGCTTTGGCGGCAGAATTGACTGTTAAAACGAAAAAAATCAACGAAGGCCAGGTGAAAATAGCCACACCGGTCATCACCGGATCTGAAGGCGGCGCAAAGATGGATACGCTGTTGACGCAAATGACTACCAAAAATACTGTAGCTGAGATCTATAAATATTTATCCAGCGACAGCCAGAAAATCACTTTAGACAACTATCTTGATTTCACTAACGGTTCTCCTGATCCTGTCAAAGAAGGCTTTGCACTTGTAAAAGGCAGCGCTTTCCTTGTAAATGCAGGCTTTGATAAAGAACAAAAGGCACTGGGTAAAACACAGGCTGCTGAAAAATACAGATTGGATATCGACTATACTGCTTATACAGTCGATTCCGAAATTTTATCGTTGGAACAATACGCCAGCGCTTATACCGGCGGTGCGCATGACAACGAATCTATCACAACGCTGACCGTTAACCCGAAAACAGGCAGGATCTATACCCTGGCCGATATGTTCGTTCCCGGCAGCGACTATAAAGCACGTTTGGAAATGCTGATCGCTATCCAGCAAAAAGGCGATAACAGATTGCTCGAACAAATGAAAAAACCAACCGTTGCTTATCAAAAAGTTATTATTTCCGGTAACGAAAAATTCTATCTGAATTCTGATCTTGATAACTGGGGCATTTATGTTGTTTACAACCCGGGTGAAGTTGCACCGATGGCAGCCGGTATCCAAAAATACTATCTGCCTATCGATACGATCTCAGATATTATCAGCTATCAACTGAAATAAGTAAAATAAAAACAGACACGCTTATGCGTGTCTGTTTTTTTATGTTCTTTTATTTAGCTTTAGGCAGCTGAGTCAGCAGCTGCAGTTGACTGCCGTCATCAAAGCTGACGCTGCTGATGGTGACCTGCCATTTTACAGTCTTCAGATCACTGCGCAGCAAGCGGACAGTTTCCGGTTTGAACTGGTTAAGGCTGAACAGTTTTTTCAAACTGCTGCTGCCCTGCGGGGCCAAAGTCAGGTAATCGTTGAAACGGCAGCGCTGGAGCAGCATACCGTCGTTATCGAAAACCTCGACAGATCCCTGCAGTCCGGTAATAGTTTTGGCAGAGATATTATTTAAGGTAAACGTGTTTTGCATGGTATAAGAAGGGAACCAGCCGCCGCTGGAATCGATAGAGATAGTTCCGGGGACGGAGGTAACAGCGGCGTCAAGCTCGGCCTGGACCTTGCTGTTAAGCTGTTTGAGCTTTGCGGCAGTAGCCTGTTCGCGCTCTTTCAGCAGCTCCTTGAGGTTGGTGATTTCCGTCAGGCGCCAGCTGCCGTCGTCCAATTCGTACATTTTGACATGCAGGATAAAATTATGTTCTAATTGTTTATCGTACAGCTTGACGGCAACATCGGCAGTTTTGCCGACCTGCTCGCTACTTTCGACACCTTCGTAGCGCATCGTGCCGAAGCCGGTACGTTCCTTAAGCTGCTCGGCCAGCTGCTGACCTTCTGTTTTCGGGCTAGGTGCAGGAGTTGGTGCTGGGGCAGTGTCGTCGATATCACTGGTTTCCTCTGTATTGTCTTCGATCGAACCCGTTTCCACATAATGCTTGGTCTGCTCGGTCATGATTGGGACAACTACAGTTTTCAGGCTTTGAACGATACCGAGTAAAAATGGATTGGCCTCTTTGGGATCACCAAAGGCATAATAGACTACATCGTCATACGCGTGGGCATACAGTGAATTCAAATCAACATGCTTTTCGAATTTTGTCAGATCATGCTGTTGTACAGCCTCGTGGATCTGAGTAAATGTATATTGCGGCGTACGCATCCAGTAAAAAAAATACAAGGCAGCGCCGATAACGATCAAAGCGGCAGTGATAAGTATATATTTTTTATTGTTTTCACTCATGGCAAACTCCTTATTAATGCTGGTATAATCATTTTAAAGATAATAACAGGGCTTGTCAATTAAATAAAAACAATAGTCAGCCTGCTGAAAAACTTAACGGCGCTGCCAATAAGGGCAAGCGCCGTTAAAAATATTTTAGTTTTTAAAGTCTTCCGGCTTTACCAAACCGCGCTCCAAAAGGAAGGTGCGGGCAACCTCTGCCCGGTCACGGCCTTTTTCGACCACTTCATAGTTCAGCTTTTGCATCGTAGCGTCGTCAATGGCGCTGCTCAGTACAGACAATGCCTGAGCTATCTCGGGATATTCGGCATTGGTTTTGCCGTTGACGAAAGGCAGCATATAATATGGCGGGAAGAAATTTTTATCGTCTTCCAGCAGTACTAAATCATATTTCTGCAGCAGTCCGTCCGTCGAAAAAGCTGTTATCACATCTACATTATCAGACGTGATCGCAGTATACATCAGCGTCCCGGAGAAGTTATTGACCGATTTAAAGGTCATACCGTAAGTTTTTTCGATGCCTGGCAAACCGTCGTCACGGGCCGCAAATTCCGGCGAACAGCCGAAACGCAGATTATGACTGACACGGGTCAGATCGGTCATCGTCTTGAGATGGTATTTAGCGGCGGTCGCCTGTGTTACCGCTAAAACGTAAGTATTGTTAAAACCGAAGCTTTCCAGCAGCTCGATCTGATGCGTGTCCCGCATCTGCTGTTTCACCAGCGTATACATCTCATCAGGTGTAAAACCGGGGCGCAGCTTATTTTTCAAAATCGTGCTGTAACCGGTGCCGGTATATTCGGGATACAGGTCGATCTCTCCTGAACGCAGGGCCTCAAAAGCGATCATCGTGCCGCCTAAAGCCAGCTTGCGTTCAACCTTAAGGTCGGTTTTAGCTTCGATCAGGTCGGACAGCATATTACCGATGATCACGCTTTCCGTCGCGTCCTTAGAGCCGATGCGGAGATCATGCTTATTTAAAAACTCGTGGCTCAGCAGATAGCCGCTGCTGATAATAACGATCATACCGGCAACTGCCAGGATGCGTTTATGATGCTGCTTGGTACGTTCCAGGCTTTCCTTGGACATTTTTTTTGAAGCCGGGCGCAGTGAAACAGGTGTGACCGCAGTTTCGACCTTGCTCATCAAAAAATCCATTAAAAGCGCCAGACAGCAGGCAGGGATCGCACCGGCCAGAATCATATTCGGGTTGTCGGTCTGGATACCGCTGATAACCAGCGTGCCAAGACCTCCGGCGCCGATATAAGCCGCAATCGTCATCAGCCCTACCGCAGTAACGCTGGAAATACGTATACCTGCCATGATCACAGGCAGAGCAAGCGGCAGGCGCACCTTAAACAACACCTGCATATCCGTCATACCGATACCCTTTGCCGCTTCCAGCGTGTCGGCGCTGATATTGCGCAGACCGGTACAGGTATTTTTCAAAATGGGCAGCAGTGAATACAAAACTACCATTGCTACAGCAGTAACTGCGCCGATACCCATATAAGGGACCAGAAAACCTAACAGCGCCAGACTGGGAATAGCCTGGGCCAGATTAGCAAAACCCATTACCGGCCGCAGCAAACGCTCGCGCTCGGAAATGTAAATGCCCAATGGTACGCCGATACAAACGGCTATGGCGACCGAAAGCAAAGTCAGCTGGATATGGCTGAGCAGTAAAAGTCCTATATATTGCTGCTGGTCCTGTACATATGCTAATAATCCACTCATGCTTCGCCCTCCTCAAAGTCAATAAATTGCTGACTCATCGTCGTGACGAGGCTGGAATTAGTGATAAGTCCCAGCAGCCGCTTATTTTCATCTACAACAGGAACATTGGAAATATTATTGCTGTTGACCTTTTTAAGCAGGGCCACAATGTTCTCGTTGGGGTCGGCTGTCGCCTGTGCTGGTTTCATTACCGTATACACCGGCTCGCTCTTATCCGGCGCCGCATGAATAGAACGGGCGCGGATGATCCCCAATAAATGTTCGTTTTCATCAACGACCAAAAGGCTGTCGACGTTTTCGATACGCATTTTCTCGATACATTTCAGCATCGGCACATCGGGGTAGGTGATCTTCGGCGTGCGTATCATAATATCTTTGGCCTTGATCAGTTCGGGGCTGCTCCAAATGCGCTTAGAACCTACAAACTCGCTGACAAAACCGTCGGCGGGGTTCTTCAGGATATTTTCCGGGGTATCATATTGCAGTATATCGCCGGAATGTAAAATACAGATACGGTCAGCGATCTTCACCGCTTCGTCCATATCATGGGTAACAAAGACAATAGTCTTGCGCAGCTTCGCCTGCAGATTGACAAGCTCGTCCTGCAGCTGGCTGCGTGTGATAGGATCTAATGCCGAAAACGGCTCGTCCATCAAAATTATTCCGGGGTCCATGGCAAAAGCACGGGCTACGCCGATACGCTGCTGCTGGCCGCCGGAGAGATGATTAGGGTACCGGTCAAGAAATTCCTGCGGCAGTCCTACCATTTCCATCAGTTTTACTGTACGTTCAACGATCTCATCCTGCGGCAGCTTGGCCAGATGCGGAACGATCTCGATATTTTCGCGTACCGTCATATGTACGAACAGGCCTGTCTGTTGGATAACGTAACCCATATTTCTGCGCAGTTCGATCGGGTCCTGTGCAATAATATCCGTTCCGTTGATCAGTATCTGTCCTGACGTAGGGTCGATCAGACGGTTGATCATCTTCAGCAGCGTAGTTTTACCGCATCCGGAAGGTCCGATAAGTACGACCAGTTCACCTTCGTTGATCGAAAGATTGATATTTTCTAAAACATTGTGCTGTTTGTAAGCTTTACTTACATTGATAAATTGAATCAATAGGGTTGCCTCCTTGTCTATGTTTTGAAATTATGCCTGCGTCTAAAGTGAAGTTCCACTTGATGCTCATCTCCTTTCATATATATAGTAAATTCATATATTCGCTGTAAGCTGTGAATATTCCTGCAAGGTAATATAATAACAGAAAATTTAATTTATTATCCTTATTAATAAGAAAAATAAATATTAAGCTATAGCGATAATAGTATCGCAATAAGTGATAGAATTTATGGACCGCTGCCGCAGATACAAAAAACGTGTTATAATAACAGCAAAAGCAAAGGAGTGAGAGTATGATTTTTATATGTTATCCCAAATGCAGCACTTGCCGGAAAGCCGAAAAATACTTACAGGATCATAAAATCGAATACACAAAACGCGATATTAAAACAGATAATCCTACTGCTGGCGAGCTGCGCTCCTGGCAGAAAAACAGCGGTCTGCCGCTGAAAAAGTTTTTTAATACCAGCGGCCTGCAATATAAAGCACTGGGCCTGAAGGATAAGCTGCCGCAGCTGAACGAAGAAGAACAGCTGCAGCTGTTGGCTGCTGACGGAATGCTGGTCAAACGCCCGATTTTGCTGACGGACGGTAACGTACTGGTCGGTTTTAAAGAAACGGAATGGGCAGAAAAGCTGCTGTAAAAGCTATACCTTTCATAGATTAAAAAGATCTGACAGGAGAATATAATTTATAGAAAATAGTTTGTAAACTATAGATAATATTTTGAAAGTATAAAAAGTTTAGAGAAAACAGTGCAAGTGTAACTTCTGCAACACAAAAGCGGTTGAAAAAATGTAAAAAAACCTGTATAATCAGGGTAGAGAAAGCAAAGATGAACTCCGATAAGCCGATGGCGGCACATATCGGAGTTTTTTGTTTATCTGCAGTTTTTTGTACGGATAGCTGTATCAGGATTCTGACGCTTTTTTATGCAGGGCGTTGAGCCCCCGGCATTTTTTAATACATAAGTTTAAAGCAAAGGGTGTGAAATTATGGAAGCGGACAAAAAAACAACAACCGAAGAATTAGGATTCTTCAAAAAGTATGGCTTTTATCTGGCACTTGCTGTTCTGGCGGTGATAGTTATGCTGCCAAACCCGGAAGGACTTTCCGTAGCAGGCCAGAGAATGATCGGCATTATGGTTTTTTCGGTCATAGTCTGGGCGACAACGGCGATCTCGTACCCGGTCAGCGCCGGCGTCATTATGACGTTGATGGCGCTGTTGATCGGCTTTTCCCCCAACCCCGAAACAGGTAAACTGTTCGGTACGGCGGCAGGGCTCGGTATCGGGCTGAAGGGCTTTGCTTCAACAGCGTTCTGTTTGGTAGCGGCAGCCATGTTCCTGGCCGTAGCCATGACTAAAACAGGGCTTGATAAACGTATCGCGCTGGTGATCCTTTCCAAGCTGGGCGCAAAATCGAACCGCGTCGTTATCGGCGTCATCCTCTGCGGCTTTATCCTCAGCTTTTTTGTGCCCAGTACTACGGCGCGCGTAGCCTGCCTCGTACCGATCGTTATGGGTATGATCAAAGCGTTTGACGTACCGCTGAAAAGTAAATTCGCAGGTATGCTGATGATTACTGTAGCTCAGGTCGACAGCGTCTGGAACGTCGGCATCAAAACCGCCGCCGCGCAGAATATGGTGGCCGTAAACTTTATCAGCAGCCAGCTGGGAGTCGATATTTCCTGGCTAGACTGGTTTGTCGCCGCAGCTCCGTTCTCATTGCTGATGTCCATTTGCCTGTATAAGCTGATGATGCACCTGATGCCGCCGGAAATCGACGAAATCAAAGGCGGTAAAGAAACAGTTGCCAGGCTGCTGAAAGAAATGGGTAAGGTCAGTGTCGATGAAATGAAGCTGCTGGTTATCTCCATCTTCCTGCTGATCTTCTGGACTACCGAAAAGAAACTGCACCCGATCGACACATCGACAACGACGATGGTCGCCGTTACCTTGCTGCTGCTGCCCAAGATCGGCGTTATGAGCTGGAACGACGTTGTTCATAAAGTAAACTGGGGCACAGTACTTTTATTTGGCGTCGGTATTTCACTGGGCACTGCCTTACTTTCTACTAAAGCCGCTACCTGGATGGCCAATGAGATCGTAGTTGGCTTCGGGCTCGAAAACTCGACCACGATCATGGTCCTGGCGATCATGTCCCTGTTCCTCATAGTTATCCATATGGGCTTTGCCAGTGCGACAGGCCTTGCTGCAGCGATCATACCTATCATCATTTCCGTTCTGCAGCATCTTAAGACCCCTGGCGTCAACATCGTCGGTATGACGATGATCCTGCAATATGTCGTCAGCTTCGGTTTTATACTGCCGGTCAACGCGCCGCAGAATATGATCGCCTACGGCACCGACACCTTTGAGGTACATGACTTTGTCAGGGCAGGTATCCCGCTTACAATCATTGCTTTTGCGCTGATCATGATTCTGGGCGCAACCTACTGGAAATGGCTGGGACTGGTCTAAGATACAGTTGTTTTGCAGATTATAAAGATAAAAAACATATGTAAATAAAGTAAACGGTACTCTTTTTAGAGTACCGTTTTTTTGCTGACTCTCGCATAGAGCAGCACTTGTTTGCCGTATATGCTTCTGACAAATAAAGTACAGGGATACCTGCTTTTGCCAAAGTGCTAAAATAAACTGTTAGAAAAAGATTATTGATTAATTAAAGTAATTTTAATTAAAATTTTATCGTTTGCTTGTGTGTTCATTCGAGCCTAGAATAGTGGCTATGTTAGATGCTTCTAACAGCATTATATATTTGGAGATGGATCAAGATGAGAACACAAAGCAATTATATGGGAAAAGCAAAGCTGCAGAAAAAAGTTTTAACAACTATTATGACAGGATTTTTATTTGCCGGTATCAGCAACACAGCGCTGGCAGAGAATGTTTCTGTGCCGGACAGCAAAACCGACGGGCAGACCATTGGCGCAGGCAATACAGCTGCAGGCGATGGCTGGAGCGTAGAAGTAGGCAGCGACAATAATAAATCAGTCTACAGTGTTGGCGATAAAAACGCCATCAGCCTGCGCGATAATGCTACTATTCATATCAAAAAAAACGCCGTTGTCACCAACGCAGCCAACAGGAACATCGGCAATTTTGGCACCGGCGCCAATACTATCGAAGTCCGTTCCGGTTCTAAGATCACTGTTGACGGTACAGTACAAAAGTATGGCCAGCAGAATATGGGCGAAGCGATCAACGTGCATGGCGGCGGCAATACGATCGTTGTCAACGGTTCAGTCATTGCTGAAAAAAGCGCAGCTATCTGGTTCCAGGACTGGACAGGCACCGGCAACGACAGCAGGAACAGCGTCATCAATAACGGACTGATCCAGCGCACAGACGGCGGCAACGTCATCGGCACTTCCGGCGGTAACGGCATCGACTTTACCAACAACGGTACCGTCAACGGCAGCCTGTTTTTTGCCAAAGGCGATGATAACCTGACTTTTATGCCCGGTTCCAATGTTACAGGCAATATTGATGGCGGTGGCGGTAAAAATAAGCTTAACTTAGATGGCAGTAATGATAAAGTAGGGGGAACACTGAACGGAGCTATCAAAAATTTTACGAGCCTGACTAAAAAAGGTACCGGCTTGTGGGAGATAACCGGCCCAATGCAGGGCTTTGACACAGTAGACGTACAGCAGGGCACACTTGGTTTAAGCGGCAACAATGACGGCTTTACAGGCAAGATCACAGTCAGGAAGGACGCCTCTTTAAGCGCCAAAGCTGAAAGCCTGCCGGTCAATCATCCGGTCAACGGCAATGTGGGGAATATCGACCTGACCAACGGCGGGACGCTGATTTTTGAACAGGATGATAATGGCAGCTATCAGGGGCAGATAATCGGCGACGGCTCGGTGATAAAAACAGGCAGCGGCATCGTGGCATTGCGGCCGGATGCCGGCGCCAATACCTACAGCGGTGTCACTACCATTGATGGAGGCGGGCTGGCGATTTCCTCGCAGGACGCCTTGGGAACTAACAGCGATTTGACCATCAATAACGGCAGCCTGACCGCAGAAGCCGATCTGACTATCGATAAACGAATCAATCTTGCCTCGGCAGAAGCTAACAAAACGGCGGTCATTGACACCAACGGACATAACGTGACTGCGGCAGGCGTGCTGAACGGCGTCGTTGACAGCGGTACTTTTATTAAAATCGGCGCCGGTACGCTGACTGCGGCCAATAACGACAACAGCTTTGCCGGAAACGTCGAAGTTGCCGGTGGTGCGCTGCAGATAGACGGCAGCGGTAGCAAAAACTTTACCGGCAAGATCCGCGTACTGCATGAGGCCTTTCTGCAGGGCTCCGGTAAAGTAGCCGGCGACGTAGTCAACGCAGGCTGGCTGGCGCCGGGCAGCTATAACGATAAGTTCGGCACCTTTACCGTTGGCGGCAACTATACAGGCCAGCCAGGCGGCAAGCTCAGTATCTATTCCGTTCTGGGCGGCGATGCTTCGCCTACAAGCAAGCTGGTAGTCGAAGGCGATACCGAAGGCTCACCTACCAATATCAGGGTCATCAATCAAAACGGCAGCGGCGGCTATACCGATAAAGGTATCCTCGTTGTCGACGTCCGGGGCAAGTCTGATCCCAACGCCTTCACGCTGGCCTATGACTACAAGCAGCCCGACGGCACGGCTGCTGTCGCCGCCGGCAAATACCTCTATCACCTGCAATATAATCAGGAAGACGGCGACTGGTATTTAAAAACACTGCTGAACAAAGACGACACACCCGTCGTCAACCCTTCCGTACCCCTTTATGAAGCCTATCCGGAGATCATGCTGGGCTATATGAAAGTTAATACCCTGGAAGAACGTGTCGGCAACCGTAAGTGGCATATCATAGAGGACGGCGAACCGCAGCAGCATTTGCAGTATCAGGAAGGCACCTGGTTCAAGACCGAAGGACTGAGCGGTAAATATAAAGCCGACCGCAGCACCGCTGCCCCGGACAGCAGCTATGATGTCGATTCGTGGAAAATGCAGATGGGCTACGACAAAATAATCTCCCGTCAGGACGCGGCAACAACAGTTGTCGGCGGTTTGAACCTGCAAATGGGGCAGGCGCGGGCCAGGATCAAATCAGCAGTCGGTAACGGCAAAATCAAAAGCGACGGCAAAGGCCTGGGCGGTACTATGACCTGGTATAAAGACAACGGCGTTTACGTCGATACACAGGCGCAGGCCGTCTGGTTCGACAGCGATATCTCCTCCAGCTCCTCGGCTGCAGCGCAGCAGATCGAAGGCAACAAAGGCTTTGGTTACGGTCTGAGCGTGGAAACAGGCAAACGGATCGCCATGAAACGCCCGCATTGGTCATGGACACCGCAAATGCAGCTTGCTTACAGCAATGTTGATTTCGATTCCTTCAGCGACGTCAACGGACTGGCAGTAAAACGCGGCAGCGCCGACAGCCTGCAGGGACGGCTTGGCGCAGCACTGAACTATGAAAAAAGCTATAAAAACGAAAATGACGAAAATTACCGCAGTGTAAAAGCCTATGGACTGCTCAATGTCTATCATGAATTTCACGACGGCACTAACGTTTTGATCGCCGGCGACAACTTTGCCAGCAAAAATGACCCTACCTGGCTGGGACTGGCAGTAGGAGGCACTTATAACTATGGCAGAAATTCGCAGTACTCTCTGTACGGCGAGCTGGGCATCAGCACCAGCGCCAAAAACTTCGGCGACAGCCATGTACTTCGTGGTGAAGTCGGTTTCAGATATCGTTTTTAAATATAACTGCCTGCTGAAAACAGGCAAAAATAAAAGACGCAGCTATAAAAGCTGCGTCTTTTTATGTTATGCACCGTTAAGCTGGCACAATGACGTCATAATCAAATGTCGATCCCCAAAGCCTCTTTAACAAGCAGGCCGATAACAAAGGAAAAAGCGGCAACGCTAAGGCTGATAAGCGCCATCTCCCAGAAACGTTTTTTAAAATCCAGGTCCTTGGCGACCGAAATATAATAAGTAAACACCAGGATTATCAGCACCACAGTCACCAGCATCGTGCCCAAAGCGTGCAGATAATGCTCGTCATCAAAAACAAGATAGGGCAGTACCAGCAGCGCCACGGTAATGCAGTAAGCAATGCCGGTATAAACGCAGGACTTAAAAGCATCCTCGCGTCCTTCGCTGCGGGCCGAAAGAAATTCAGACGAAGCCATCGACAAAGTTGCCGAAACCCCGGTGATCAGCCCCGATAACGCGATCAGCTTGGTATTCTGCAGCGCTAAAGTCAGGCCTGCCAAAGTACCAGTCAGTTCGACCAGCGCATCATTCAAACCCAATACCATCGAGCCCACATACTGCAGGCGTTCTTCATCCAAGATCGCCAGCAGCTTCTGCTCGTGCCGCTCTTCGTCCTCGGCTATCTTCTGTGCCTGCGGTATTTCGGCGGCAATATCCTCATAATTATAGGCGGCATCGCCCTCATTGCCCTCCATCAGCTTCAGGGCAAAAGTATAGCCAAAAATCACTGACAGCAGGGTATACCACCAGATTTTCCATTTGACAGGCTGCACCTTTTCTTTAGTAAAGGTCTCCCAGATCTGGCCGTGGCGGTGCTCCTCATTGGCTATTTTCAGCAGCGTCGCCTTGTTCTCCGGGTTTTTGACAAAGCCGGCGACCTTTGTATAAATATGGTATTCCGTCAGCTCGTTCTGCTGCATTTGCAGCACCCGTTTTTTGATCTCCGGGCTCAAAGGTTTTATCTCAGGCATCCTAATCAACTCCGTATAAATTTATTCATTGAATAACATTATACTGCAATCAACTGCAGTTGACAAAGTAAGCGGACGATTTGCAGATAAAAAATCTAAATATATTAATAAAAACACCTGCAGAAGCTTAAAAGCTGTGCCGGATGTAAGCTGATGATGCTTTCGCTGTCCGTAAATATTCAAGTTCATAACCGAAAAAACAGACAGGCTGAAATCATCGTTTCAGACTATCTGTTTTCTTATTGACCTGCCGCCAGGGTAAACTTCTTTTCCAGATGCTCGATCAGCTCACGCACCCGGCGCTTGCTGTTCGCCGGGTCAAACAAATCAGGCTCGTGACAGTCTGCCCGGTGCTCCTGCGTGCGCCGCCGTGCCAGCAGCAGCCTTTTTTGAGCGTCCTGAACAGCTTCGTCCATATCGTGCAGCCGCGGAAAATAACGCTCACCGGCCAGCTTTTTGACGCAGCCTGTAAACAGGCTCGCTTCTAAAGCTCCATAACGCTCGACCCACAGCTGCAGCCAAAATTCCTCCTGGGAAGGGCCGGCAAGCGGTGAATGCAGGCCGGCTGCCTTAAACGTCACCAAAGCACGCTGCATAAAAACATAGGGCCGTTCCATCAGCGCAGTCTTTCCTGCCTAAGGCCGAAAGCCCGGCGCAGAGTATCCAGCGCTGCCTTTTTAGAGCAGTACACGCTCTGGCTGGTCACACCCAGTGTTGCCGCAACCTCGCGCTGGCTTTTGCCCCGCAGGAACACCTCGCTGATCACAAGCCGCTGCATCTGCGGCAGCCGTGCCACCAGCTCCAGCACGCAGGCGCTGCGCTCATCCCTGCTGATGCTTTCCTTATAACATTCGCTGGACAGGGCATCTAGGCTCGTGCAGCCCTCCTCGTCCAAAGTTGCCAGCTCCGCATCGAACAGGTTCTTCTTCTTTTGCACCTGGATATTGAGCTGACGGCGGATCGTATATTTTACGTGTGTGGCAAAAAAGTGGAAATTGTGCTGCTTAAAGCTTTTGATAGCATCATTGACAGCCATCAAAGCCAGGATCTCCGTATCGTCCTGCTCTAGATAATGTACATAATAACTGTTATATTTAAACGCCCGTACCATCGGCGTAAAACCCAGCAAAAGGCTGTTGACCGCCCTGCTGTCGCCGCGCTGTGCCTGCGGCACCAAAACAGCAAAATCAAGCTTCTGTATATTTGACTCATGTTCCATCTGTGATCTATCTCCCCTCAGTACCGGCTGCGCCGGTTTTTAAATCTAAAGCAGCCAAAGCAAAATCCTTGGCCGTCAGCCCTTCCAGACATTCGCTGCATACTTCGCCGCAGCAGTCCACAGCCAGATACTCGTCACCTTCAAAAATAGGATTGCCGCATAAACTGCAGGTATATACCTCCAGCAGCTCTGCATTCTCCGGGGCCGCCAGCCAGTCGTTTTCGACAGCGGCCAAACGCTTCTCACTGCTCCTGCAGTCATAATCCATCATTGCCGCCGCCTTTCACAAATACCAATAAATTCAAAATGATACGCCTCCTTAGATCGTTAAAACACCGCCGTCACTTTACTGTACTTTCTTAGTAAGCACTACTGATACAAACTTGATTAACACTTAAACATAAGAGCCTGTAAAACCTTAGAGAGAGGTAGAAACTTATTAAGAAAAAGAAAATACTAAAAGAAAAAGACGGTTTTGTTTTACACTTACTAAATACATAGCCAAAAATCAAAAAATCAGGTTCGCGCGAAAAAAATAATTTTTTTTTTTCGGCAGCAAGCCTGATTTTTTCTAAAAAAGATATGTACTTAGTAAGTGTAAGCAGTAAAACGGCGGTCCCTGTACCTGCTGCTGCTTTCGATCTCAGGAAAGGGGGAACAGCAATGCTGGCAGAACAGCCGCAGATTATCTCACTTACGCAGCTTGCCGCTGTGGCAGGCTGCAGCCGCGATCATATCACGCAGCTCTACCTGCACTGGACGGCAGGTCGTTACGGGCAGATCTATGACGACTACCACATCAATATCGACGCCGACGGCACAGTCTACCGCACCAGCAGCAGCCTGTCGCAGTACAAAAGCCACACTTGGCGCCGCAACAGCGGCAGTATCGCCGTCGCCCTGTGCTGCGGGCTGGGGGCGCAGGCCAACCACGGCTATGATGCCGACCTGGGGCAGTTTGCCCCTACGGCAGTGCAGACCGATAAAATGGCGCAGACAGTGGCGCTGCTCGTAACGGCGCTTGGCCTGCAGCTTACTATCGATACCGTAATGACCCACTGTGAAGCAGCGCTGCTGGATGGCTACGGCCCTTACAGTGGCGATGCCGAAACACGCTGGGACCTGTGGTATATGCGCGATTCACCCGGCGACGGACAGATGAAGCCGGGTGGGGACATACTGCGCGGCAAAGCTCGCTGGTATTTAGAACACAGTAAAATTTAAAAAACAAAAGGAGTACAGAACATGAGCACGACTAAAACAGCAACATCCTACAAACTATCTCTGGGCGTCGAAAACGGCGTCAATGCGCTGGGGGCAGCGCAGGTCAAATCCGTATCTGTCGGCAGCGTCAAGCTGGACGCCGCCGACGACAAATGCCTTGCTGTGGCCAATGCCATGAACGAGCTGATGAGCCACGAAGTGGTCAACGTCTACGTTACGGAAAAGGCCGAGCTGGCTCAGGCGGAATGATTTTATAGATCATCCGCCTGGCAGCAAGTTATTTTTTGATGTTCATATTTAGGCTTTAGATTTTTTTATTAGCCCTTTCTTTAGAAGAAAGCTGCATAGCAAAACTCTTTTAAAGAAAGTCTAAAATACGAAAAACACAAAAAAATAAAGTAGGCCGAAAACCTACAAAAAAGGAGCAACCACCATGGAAAAAACCTTAGAACTCATTTTCACCAAAAGCGACGGAGCTAAAAAAAACTTAAGCATCGCCGACCCTCGCGAAGGACTCACCCTTGCCGACGCCAAAACGGCAGCCGACAAGATCATAGCCGCCAACGTACTGACCAGCGGCGGCCTGGAACTGACAGAATTTACTGAAGCCCGCATCAAAACAGTTACTATTGATGTGCTTGCTTAGTGGAAGCCCAGAAATTATTTACAGCAATAGGTAATTTTGGCTTCCCGATAGTATTGAGCTGGTACCTGCTGCTGCGTATGGAGCAGCGGCTGGACAAGCTGGGCGACTGCCTGCACGAGCTGAGCAGCGCCATTGTCGAGGAACAGAAAAAAACTGAATAAAGGCTTGAACACAGCTATAGCGCGACGTGCGATAGCCGGAACCATAAAAAATGATAAAAAAGATAAGGCGATGCAAACCTAAAGGTAAGCGTCGCCTTATCTTTTATGTTTTGTATTATACACCTAAAAATTATCAGTTGCAAGACCATTGAACAAATTTTTCAAAAAAACGAACAAAAATGTCTTGCGGGGGGACAAACATGGTAATATAGTAAATGGTTAAAAATATTAACTGTAATAGGAAAATTTGAATCAAAAGATAATAGTTTTATTTTATTAGCGTTACTGCTAAGCTTGGCAGTTACTTGAGAATTAATAAAGATGAAAGTAGCTCTGCTGCAGCAAATTATCAGGTCAGCAAATTTTACTGCAGGTTATGAAGCTAACAGGAGCGGTAGCTAATAGGCAATCACAATTACAACACTATGGAAATAGGTTGTCTAATGAAGTGATAAAGCAAAAAGAAAGGTGTGAAAAAGATGGAAGGAATGGATCCTTTAAGGATTGGGGAGACTATCAAGATCAAAAGGATACAAAAAAGGATTACTCAAACTAATTTTGCCAAGAAGCTTAAGATATCTCAAACGCATCTGAGCAATGCTGAAAACGGCAGAGTGATGCTGAGTTTGAAAGCACTGTTAAAGCTGAGAGATATTTTTGAATGTACTTTGGATGAATTGGTTGATCCTGACAGATTTGAGAAAAAGAAGGAACGGGTAAAAAGATACAAACTCGTACGCTGCAGCGAGTAGCTTTAGGGAGATGTTTAAGATGCATATCGAAAGCTGGGAGGAAGCGATACACAAAGATAACAGGGCAGGATTAGGAGGGCTGACAGTCAAGTGTCCGATCTGCGGCCGTGAATTTGGCTGCAATAAAACATATCATGTCTATACAGCTTTGGTAGGAAGAAAGCGGCAATATTACTGCAGCTATTCCTGTTATAAACAAAGGTCTAATCCAAAGGAAAAAGATGAATGGGAGGAAATGTATCATGGAAAAGATGGATTTAAGCAAAAAGGTATTGGCGTCTTTGCTGACAATGTCGTGTGTATATCTGGGGGGAACATCCGTGCTCCCAACAGCTGGCGCGGCAGAGAATGCGGCGGATAACAACGTTGGGCAGCTGATCACTAATGGTGGTAGCCTGACTGGCGGTGATGTTTTTAATTTCACGTCTGAGAGCACTGCAAATTATACAGCATTGCGATTTTATGGAGAGAATCTTGATATTCCTATGACTGGCAGCGGCGTTTATACGATCAACGGTAATGGTGGGATAATCAGTCAGGCTTATGGCATGGTTTTCGGCAGCAGTGAAGATGTTGAGACCGGAGGCTGGGGTGGACCATCCAAAAGTTTTGTAAGAGCAACGGGTATTATAAACGGTGACTGGCAGCTGAATCTCAAGGCTGATGCAGGAGAATCCAGAGGTATTATTATTGATGGAGGAACTAAATATATAAATCCCGGGTCTTTTGATTCTATTAACGATGCTAGTGATATAATTTTCAATGGCAAGGTGAATATTGATATTGAAGGTCAGGGTATAAATTCTATTTACTTAAATGGCGGAGCTAAAGGCACTTTTAAGGACGATGTGAATATAAAAGGTACTAGTAATGGCAACAATGCGCTGTATGGTATCTATCTTAATAACTATACAGATAACATGGGAAGTGTTTCTTTTGAGAAAGATTTGAAGTTGCAACTCTATCATAACAGTACTCAACAGGGCAGTAATCTTGGTTACGGCATCAATGTGTTCGGCAAACATAATACGCTTACAGTCCAAGGCAAAACTACCATTGATATTGGTTCAGCAGGACAAATAAGTTATGCCATTCAGGTAAACGGCCAGAATTCGTCTGCTATCTTTAGTGATACTGAGATTACAATGACGGGAGGTTCTGTACAGCGCGGGGTAAATGCTGCTTATGGCAGTATTGATTTTACAGGCGATACCAAGATTACCTTGAACAATCATTCTGCGAGTAGTGGAACAATGAAAGCTACGGCAGTAAATGCACAGGACAGCGGTGTCGTAAATATTAATAGTGCTAAAGATAAAACAGTACAGGTCAAGGGACATTTTGTTTCAACATCTAAGGGTGTTATTAATGCTGTTTTTAATAATGCGAATTCCTGGTGGGAAGGCGATGCCCAGCTGAATGCCAGTGGCAATGCGATCAATTTAGAGTTGGCTAATGGTGCAGTTTGGTATCCCGGCTGCGATAGTACTATTTATAACAAAGGTATGAATTTGAATCTGCATGACGGTGGCATTGTTGATATGACGAAGACTGCTGATCAATATGCTGATTTAAATATTGGCAGTGTTAATGGTACTGGTGGTTTGTTCAGGTTGGAAACAGATGTTGTGAATATGCAAAGTGACAAGGTAAATATTCTTGCCAGTACAGATGCAGGCACGCACAGCATCGATATTATTGATGTTAACGAAGTGACGATGGATCAGATTGCTGCTGATGCAGGTAAAGGGCTTTTGCTGGCAACGGCTCCGGATGCGATTAAATTTACGGCTAACGAACGTGAACAATCGTTATTTTATGTGAAGTATAACTTAAAAGACGAAGTGCTTGGCACCGGGATGACAGAATGGAAACTGGATGGTTTTGAAATAGTGCCAGTAGAACCGGATAATCCGGATAACCCTGACATTAAACCTACTACCAGCGTGGATACCATACTTTCTGCTAATGCGCTGAACTACCACACCTGGCGTACGGAAAATGACAAGCTGCTCCAACGCATGGGCGAGCTGAGACATAATGGCGAGGAAGAACAGGGAGCCTGGTTTCGCGTGAAGGGCAGCAAGATCAGCCGTGATAGTAAGTTTGGTTTTGAGAACAAATACACTGCTTATGAGCTGGGCTACGATCAGGTAACTAAACGTACTGCCGACAAAACACGTTATCAGGGCGTTGGTTTGAGCTATACTGACGGCAGCAGCATCTACAGCCGTGGCAGCGGTGACAACAGCAGCAAGTCGATTGGTTTCTACAGCACTGATATCGGTAGCAAGGGTCATTATCTGGATTTAGTATTTAAAATCAGCAATATGGATAATGATTTTACAGTTTATGATACCAACCGCAACAAGATCACTGGTGATTTTAATAATACCGGCGTATCGCTGAGTGCCGAATACGGACGTAAAAATAATTTGCAAAATGGCTGGTATATCGAGCCGCAGGTACAGTTTACATTAGGTTATCTGGGTGGGGATAACTACGTTGCCAGTAATGGTATCGAAGTAGAACAAAGCGGTATTAAAAGTGCTGTCGGCCGTATCGGGTTTAACATTGGTAAAGAAGTCGGCGAAAAAGGCATAGTTTACGTCAAGGCCAACCTGCTGCACGAATTTGGCGGTGGTTACGATGTAACTATGACTGACAGTACAGGCCGGGTGAAAGTCAGCGACAGCTTTGACGATACCTGGTTTGAATACGGCATCGGTGCGGCGTTAACGACCGGCAGTAACAGTCATATTTATTTTGATGTAGAACGCAGTGCTGGCAGCGACTTTACTAAAGACTGGCAATGGAATGTCGGAGTAAGGTGGAATTTCTAAAAAGAGGTGATTGGATATGAGAAAGTTAGTAATAGTATTAATGACAATTATGAGTATGGTTTTACTGACTGGCTGCGGTAGCAGCAGTCTTGTCGGCAATATCATTAAAGATGAAGGTTCTTTGGTCAAGATCATGGATGAATTTAAAAATCTGGATGGACTAAAAGGTAAAGAGATACTTGTTTTTCAGGATGTTAATATGTATACCGGTGAAACAGGAAACAGAGTTGTTATTAATATTTTAAAACCGGGTACTGATGATGAAGTGGATAACTATGAGTATCGCGGCGGGTGGAGTAAGGCAAGGCCCGTACAGCTTTCCGGCAGTGGCAAAGCTATCGACAATTGTATACCTTTAGAGCAGCTTGATTTTGTCAAGATTCCTCAAGTTTATAAAAGCATGGAAGCCCAAATAAAAGATATCGAAGGCGCTAAAATAGATGATTATATGAGTTTCAGATTTTGGCAGGGCAAGTGGGATATTTCTGCATCTGCTAAAAGTCCAAGGGCTAAGTATTTTGCAGATTTTGACTTAGATGGAAATTTGAAAAAATTTAAGAAAAACTGAACCATTTCAATATTAGGATTGCTTTCATGGTGAGAAAAATGCTATATTGACATAGTACTTTTGAAATTAATAAACTAAGGAGATGATTATTGGTGCGTTATGAAATTATGCAGCCGGGCGCTTTTGCCTTTTTAAAGGTACAGCTGGAAGCAGGCGAGAGTATTAAAGCGGAATCTGATGCTATGATGGCGATGTCAGGTAATATCAAAGTTGAAGGTAAAATGGAGGGCGGGATACTGGGCGGCCTGGCACGTAAATTTTTAAGCGGCGAAAGCTTGTTTTTTCAGCATCTGACAGCACAGGGGCAAGCTGGGGAGGCTGTTTTAGCCCCGCCGATACCGGGAGATGTTTCAGCCTATGAGTTGACAGGCAATACCTTATGTATTACTTCTGGCGGTTTTTTAGCGGCGGAAGAGAGTGTAAAAATAGAGACTAAGATGCAGAATCTGGGTAAAGGTCTTTTTTCCGGCGCCGGGTTATTTGTAGTTAAAGCTTCAGGTACGGGAACCTTATTCTTCAATTCGTTCGGGGCTATCTATCCGTTAGAACTGCAGGTGGGCGAAGAGATGGTTGTTGATACAGGTCATTTGGTAGCCTGGGATGCTGATATGAATTATAAGGTAACGAAAGCAAGTTCCGGGATCATGTCCAGCCTGACTTCAGGTGAGATGTTGGTATGTAAGTTTACCGGGCCGGGAAAAGTTTATACACAAAGCCGTAATCCCGGTAGTTTTGGCTGCTGGGTTGGTGGTATTATTCCGTCACAGGGCTAATAAAATTACAATCAAAGCACAGACCATTTTGGTCTGTGCTTTTTGCTATGAAAAAACAGAAAACGGCTTGACGATAATTTTCAGAAAACTTATAATAGATACAGAATATATTATTAGATAATGATTATTGAAAAATGGAGGTTGAGGAGAAATGGCAAAATATAAATGCAGTGTCTGCGGTTATATTTATGACGAAGAAAAAGAGGGGAAGCCACTGCTTGACAGTAAATGCCCGGTCTGTGGAATGACGATGGTATTGATGGAGGAAAACGACAGCGAAGCTGCTGCTTCTACTGCTCTGGAAGCCGCTGCAGCTCCGGAGGAGCTGGCTTATGATCCGGCATACGCCCGTTGTGACGCCAGTTTCCGTCATATGGACGATATCCATGAAATGGCTGTAACAGGTAAGTCGATCATCGGTGCTATGGGTACGCCGATGCCGATGCCTGGCTGGGACGATATTCTGCTGCTGGGCAATCAGCTGAATCCGCCGCCGCTCAATGATCATGACGCGGTCGATACGACGACTGTGATTGGTAAAAATGCCAAAAAGCCGTTGATTTTGACTAATCCGATTTTTGTTTCACATATGTCTTTCGGAGCTTTGTCAAAAGAGACTAAAGTGGCTTTAGCCAAGGGCAGCGCTTTAGCAGGTGCGGCGATGTGCAGTGGTGAAGGCGGTATTCTGCCGGAAGAAATGGCAGCGGCGCATAAATATATTTTTGAATATATCCCCAATTTATACAGTGTGACACGGGAAAATCTGCGTAATGCCGATGCGATCGAGATCAAGATCGGCCAGGGTACGAAGCCAGGTATGGGAGGGCATCTTCCCGGCAGCAAAGTGACACCGGAAATCGCGGCGATCAGGAATAAACCTTTGGGTGAAGATGTTATCAGCCCGTCCAAGTTTCCTGATATCAATATGAAAGAGGATTTGAAAGCATTGGTGACGAGTCTGCGCGAGGAATCTGACGGCAGGCCTATAGGTATCAAGATCGCAGCCGGTAAGCTGGAACGTGATTTGGAGTTCTGCGTTTTTGCAGAGCCTGATTTTATTACGATCGACGGACGCGGCGGCGCTACAGGCGCCAGCCCGAAGCTGGTTCGTGATGCGACCAGTGTTCCGACCGTTTATGCTTTGTATCGTGCCCGTAAGTATCTTGATGCTGTGGGAGCTGATGATATTGCGCTGGTGATCACCGGCGGGCTGCGGGTATCGTCTGATTTCGCCAAGGCTTTGGCTATGGGGGCGGATGCTGTGGCAGTAGCATCGGCTGCTTTGATTGCGGCAGCCTGCCAGCAGTATCGTATCTGTGGTACGGGTAAATGTCCTGTAGGTATCGCTACGCAGGATCAGGAGCTGCGCTCCAGATTTAAGATCGAAGCATCGGCGCAGAGGGTAGCAAACTTTTTGAACTGTTCTCTGGCAGAGCTGAAAACATATGCCCGTATCACTGGTCATAAGAATCTGCATGATTTGAATGCAGGTGATTTGTGTACGATCAATCGTGAGATTTCTGACTATACCAATATTCCTCATGCCTGATATTTAAATATGTTGTGGAAGCTTCCCCCGTATGCATTGGCATGCGGGGTTTCTTTTTGGCATCAATGCTGAAATTTATAATATGAACTTTTTGCAAACTTTAACTGTAAATGCTTGACTTAAAGTTGACTCTAGCCTGTAAAATCGAATTAAAGGCAAAGGCGTTATGGTAAAATACCAAACGCTGCTTTGGGTAAAATAAAAGATGAGGAGGTATAGTATGAAAAAAATTGTTGTGGTGCTGATGTCGATTCTGGCAATGCTGGTGGCGGCTTGCGGCGGCAGTAATGCCGAAGCTATTTCTACTGATAATGGAGGGAAAATTATGCAGAGTGAAAATAAAACTAACAGCAGTAAGGCTTTGGTCGTGTATTATTCGCGGTCAGGTAATACCGAGGCTCTTGCCAGAATGATCGGTAATGAAACAGGTGCGGATATGTTCAGGGTGACTACTGTCACTCCATATCCTGAAGTATACCGTGAAACAACTGAGCTTGCCAGAGCCGAACGTGATAATAACGCGCGTCCTGCAATTAACGGACGTGTAGAAAATATGGCGGATTACGATGTCGTTTATATCGGCGTGCCTAACTGGTGGAGCACGATGCCGATGCCGATGTTCACTTTTTTAGAGCAGTATGATTTGTCCGGCAAAATTATCGTGCCGTTCGTTACTCATGGCGGCGGTGGCGTAGCTAATTGTGTCAGCGATCTAAAGAAAGCTGTTCCCGGAGCTACAGTGCTGGATGCATTGGTAGTCAGCGGCGGCAACGCGCAAAATGCCCAGAGCGATGTCAGCGCCTGGCTGAAACGCTTGGGTTTAGTAAAATAAAATATCATTTCCTGACAGTAAAAAACAGAGAGTGCTTTCCAGGCGCTCTCTGTTTTGTTATATCCATATTTAAATATATTCTTTTTTCAGGTATTCTAAAAATTTTTCAGAGGCTTTGGAAAAGGTTTGATATTTTTTCCAGACAATATCAAGCCCGACTTCAAGTGTTGGTTCTAATGGGCGAAAGAAAAGCGGGCTGTCGTCATATGATTTGATGATTCTGTCGATGCTTAATGCATAGCCGACCCCTTCTTCTACCATAAGGGAAGCGTTATATAAAAGATTATAGGTAGCGACGATATTCAGATTGTCGTAATTTCCTCCCATCCAGCCGGCTATCTCATTTTTGACCATGGCCTGGTTGGAAATAATTAGCGGCAGGCCCAGCAAATCATGAGGTTTGATAGTTTTATTTTCAGCTAAAGGGCTGGCTTTGGTCATCCATAAACCCCAGATATCAGTGATCGGTAATTTTATAAAATCGTATTTCTTAAGGTCAGCCGGCTCGATAAACAAGCCAAAATCAAGCAGTCCGCTGTCCAGACGTTCGGAAACGTCTTCGGCTTGGCCGCTGAAGATATGAAAATGTATATGGTCATATTCTTGGCGTATTTTACTGATTATTTTAGCCAGCATCCGCATACCTTCAGTTTCTGCACAGCCAATATAAATATCACCTGTAATGTTTTCAGCAGAGGCGTTGATTTCAGCTTTGGTTTTTTCCATTAGAGCAACGATTTCTTCTGCTCTTTTGCGCAGGATCATACCATCTTCCGTCAGCGTTATTTTGCGGTTCCCGCGGATAAAAAGCTGTTTGCCAAGCTCTGCTTCCAGTTCTTTGAGCTGCCTTGAAAGCGGTGGCTGTGTCATATGTAAAAATTCTGCTGCACCGCTGATACTTTCTTCGCGGGCTACGGCAAGGAAATACTGCAGGGTTCTGATATCCATAAAATTTCACCTCCGATATAAGTATTATAATAGTTTTTGATATACTTTTCAAGTATGGTAAAGTATTTAATATATGTATTTGATATTCTTGGATTCTGTTTTTATAATTAAGACAAAGGAGCCGGGTAAGCAGAATTATCATTGAAGCTGAAAGGCTCTGTTTTGAAACTTATTGTAAATGGATCAATGATTTTAAGGAGTTGAGAAGTATGAAAAAGAAAGTTTTGGCTGACCGTTATTTGAAAATGTTTAAGAGTATCGCTTTAGGGGTGATTTTATCGACGGCTGGTACAAGCGCTGTGTTTGCTGCTGACAGGCCTGCTGATGCTGATAATTTTTACAGGAGTGATAAGGTGGAGGTCCAGAAAGTCACTTTTAAAAATCAGTACAAGATGAATATTGCCGGTAATTTGTATCTGCCGAAAGATATGGACAAAAGTAAAAAACATGCTGCTATCATAGTAGGGCATCCAATGGGGGCAGTAAAAGAGCAAAGCGCTGATCTTTACGCTGTTAAGATGGCAGAACGCGGTTTTGTAACTATGTCTGTCGATCTGGCGTTTTGGGGCGGCAGTGACGGCCAGCCACGCAATGCCGTTGCGCCTGAGCTTTATGCTGAAACCTTCAGCGCGGCGGTAGATTACCTGGGTACAGGGCCTTTTGCTGATCGAGAAAAGATTGGCGCGATCGGGATCTGCGGCAGCGGCAGTTTTGCTATCAGCGCCGCTAAAATCGATCCCCGCCTGAAAGCCGTTGCAACTATTAGTATGTATGATATGGGTGCAGCTAACCGCAATGGACTTAATCATTCTCTGACGCTTGCACAAAGAAAACAGATCATTGCTGATGCGGCGGAGCAGCGTTATGTGGAATTCCAGGGTGGCGCAACTAAATACACAAGCGGGACCGTACATGAGATCACGGAAAAGTCCAATCCTATTGAACGCGAATTCTATGATTTTTACCGTACGCCAAGAGGAGAATTTACTCCTGCAGGTTCTTCGCCGCTTTTAACGACACATCCGACGCTTTCCAGTAATACTAAATTTATGAATTTTTATCCCTTCAATGATATTGAAACAATTTCTCCGCGTCCGCTGCTCTTTATTACCGGTGATCAGGCACATTCCAAAGAGTTTAGCGAAGATGCATATAAACGTGCGGCTGAACCGAAAGAACTGTATTATGTTGCCGGTGCAGGCCACGTAGATCTTTATGACAGGGTAGAGCTTATTCCGTTTGATAAGCTCGAAAGCTTCTTCAAGGCTAATTTAAAATAATTTACTGCTGCAAAAGCTGCAGATCTGATTTGCTGAAAGTTTTGTTTTTGTGGATTCTCGGGATGCTGGGGGTCCACATTTTTGTTAACAGGAGAGGTTATGAAAGAAAAAAATAATTTGCTGATCTTTATTTTGACGATAGGTGTTTTTGGTATCATCAATACAGAAATGGGTGTGCTGGGTATTTTGCCGCTTCTGGCAGAAAAATTTAGTATCAGTATCGCACAGGCCGGTTTGCTGGTCAGTTTGTTTGCTTTGGCAGTGGCTGCAGCCGGGCCGGTGATGCCGCTGCTTTTTGCGGGCATCGACAGGAAGCGGGTGATGCTTCTGGTATTGAGCATATTTGTTTTGGGCAATCTTATTTCTGTCTTTACTGATAATTTCGCAGTTATGCTGCTGGCAAGAGTTGTGCCGGCGATTTTCCATCCGGTTTATTGTTCGCTTGCTTTTTCTGTTGCGGCTGCTTCAGTCAGCCCGGAAGCAGCTCCCCGGGCTGTTGCTAAGGTCATTGTGGGGGTATCGGCCGGGATGGTACTGGGAGTACCGGTCAGCAGCTTTATTGCCGGCAGTTTTTCGTTAACGGCTGCTATGGCGGGTTTTACCGTAGTCAATACAGCGGCGTTGATTGCGACCTGGTTGTATATACCATCGCTGCCTGTGGCAGCAAGGCTTTCGTATGGGCAGCAGCTGCGTGTTTTAAAGAAGCCGGTATTATGGTTTTCTATTGCAGCCGTTGTGTTTATGAATGGAGCTGTCTTTGGAGTTTTTGGATATTTTTCAGGCTATCTGACCAATATCACTGCTTTTTCGTGGAATACGGTAAGCCTGATTTTACTTGTTTATGGTTTGATGAATATCGTCGGTAATTTTATTGCCGGCCGTATGCTTAGTGCAGGCGCGTCTGCCGATAAGCTGGTCATAATATTTCCGGTCACATTGGGGATTGTCTATGCTGCATTCTTCTGGAGCGGTACCTCGGCGCCGGCTATGGCTTTGATCACGCTGCTTTGGGGAGTTTTGGGAGGTATGAATGCGAATATCAACCAGTATTGGATTACTACTGCGGCCCCGGAGGCACCTGATTTTGCCAACGGTCTTTTTTTGACTGCCGCTAATTTGGGGACTGCTTTAGGGTCGGCAGTCTGCGGGATGGTGATTGCACATATGGGAATGCAGTATATGATGTGGGGCGGCATCGTATTTCTTATTTTATGTTTGGCAATGATTATCCCCAGGGTATATAGATCATATGAGTATGTTTGCCTGGGAGAAAGCAAATAGTTGTGCTGTAAAAATAAAAAGCCGGCATTCTTCGCAGGAAAGTTCAAACTTTTTGTAAATTTATCCATTCAGGGACTAAAATAGCAGCTTTACCACTTGACTTGGAGCGGACTTTAACCTGTATAATAAAGGCAAGAAGTTTTCCAGGCTATGAATAATATTTAGTATAAAAACTGAGCTTCGGGAGGAGACTGTTCTTTTGAGTGTGATTCTGTTTATTTCCTTGATCGATTTTGTTTTGAGTTCTTTGGCGTGGGTTTATTACAGTCATGCATTTTCTTTTATGAGGTCGGCGCCGTTTATCGCTTTATATGTGCTGCTGATGCTTAATACTGTTGGCAGCCGTGTTTTGCCTGAAAGTTTGCCATTGCCGCTGTTAAAGCTTTCGGCCTGGCTGAGCGGTTATTGGATCGCGTTTTTGTACTATTCGCTGCTGTTGATGGTTGTGCATGGTATCGTATATGCAGTTTTGCGTATTTTTTCATTCAAGCTGCCGTTTATGCAGTTTGCCGCTGCGGGCGCAATAGTTCTGGCAATTTTTGTTGCCTGGGGCAGCTGGCGTGCGTTTAGCCCTGTTGTACGTATGGAAACCGTTGTTGCCGATAAGCTGTCGTCTGATAAGCAGTATAAAATAGTGCTTGTCAGCGATATCCATTTGGGACGCGAGCTTGGCTATGATTACAGTAAGGGCTTAGTAGAGCTGGTTAATGCGCAGCAGCCCGATTTAGTACTGATTGCCGGTGACATTATGGATGAGCGGCTGCAATATATCATCGAGGAGGATTCACTGGCCCCGTTAAAGGAGCTTCAGGCACCATTAGGGGTATATGGAGCTTATGGAAACCATGATTATCTTGATCGGCCTGACGAGCTGAGAGCTTTGCTGGCAGGCAATAATATCAGTATACTGACTGATGAGAGTACAGTGGTTGATGATAAATTGAAAATTACCGGTTTGCATGATTATCGTGTTTCAACAAGTATTGTTCCGTTGCAGGCTCTGAGCGTCGATAACGATAAGTATTATAGTATCCTGATCGATCATCAGCCGCGGCGGATGGATGCTGCCGCTGAGGCCGGTTATGATATGTATCTGGCTGGACATACCCATACAGGGCAGATGTTCCCGAACAGGCTGGTTACGCAGCGGATGTATAAGCTGGATTATGGTTTGGCCCGGTTTGGTGACCTGACTGCTGTTGTCAGCAATGGCTACGGATTTTGGGGCCCGCCGGTGCGGACGGAGCTGAAACCGGAAATAGTTGTTATAAATTTACAGGGGAAATAAATAAAAAACCTTCGGCACAGCCGAAGGTTTTTTTGTTTGTTTTTAAAGGATTTCTTCACGTACTAATTGATTGATCATTTTTTGCTTGCCTAAGACCCAAAGCAGGTCGCCTTTTTCAAAAACAAGCGAAACATTAGGATTGGTCATAGTGTAACTGCCGCGTTCCAGGCCGATGACAAGGCAGTGCCAGTCATCACGGATATTGGTGTCCTTGAGCGATTTACCAAGGATAGGCGAGTGCTTGTCGATAGTGATAGCGCACGATAAGAATACCGAAACGTTTTCTTTATCGTTGTCTTCACGCAGCATAAATTCGCGCATCGTGATAGGTTCTTCCACCAGAGTCATACACAGACGCTGAGTATTGATGGCGGTGTCGAACAGTTTGAATTGAGAATCAGTACCGATCATCAACAAAGTAGAATCCTTTTGCAGAATGTGATGACCGCCGGGCATATCGATGACTTCTTCAGGAGTTGAAACCTGCAGGATGTTGCAGCCATAAAGCTCACGGAATGCAAGCTGGGTCAGCGTTTGACCTATCATAGGTGAGTCTTCGCAGATTTTATAGCGTGCAAGCTGTAATTCTTCATCGAACCAGCCGTAAAGATGTTCTTCGCCAGCTTCAGCAAGGGCTTCACGATGTTTGAGCATATGGCGCTCGTTCAGATTGACAAGAAAACGTGATTCCATACGCAGATATTCGCCCATCAGCCAGTCGGATGAGGAGATGAAATAAGCAGCGCCTGCTGTTGCCAGCGCGGCCAGCAGTGACTGCAGACCAAGTAGTTTGGCAAAAACAAAGTAGAGGAATGCTGCTGCGATCAGGATTTTTAAAAATAACAGCAGTGTTAAAGGGATGTGATTAGAACGTTTCTTAAACCATAAAGTTGAGAAAAGCTCAGGATGGTTGGTTTTATTGACAAGAACTGCCCGCAGGAACGGCGCCATAACGACCAGAGTCAGCAGCGCTGTCAGCAGATTGCTGTAGGGCGCTGACATTTTTCCTGACAGGTAAGGCTGCAGATAATAATAAGAGCCTAAAGCGACAGCTGAGAGCATAGTCGTAAAAATCAAAATGCGGATAAAATACTCACGCAGAAAATCGCGCCAGTCACTGTCTTTACCGTCGTTATCAGGATTTTCTTCCGTATAGCGGTCAAGCCATTCCAGAGTTTTTTGCGGCAATAGTTTTTTAGTGAACTGATAAGCAGGTTCTGCTGCCATAACGAAAAACGGGGTAGTAAAGGTTGTCATTACAGAAACAGCAACAATTATTGGATATAAAAAGTCGCTGATAACTCCGAGGCTCATGCCCAGAGATGCGATGATAAAGGAAAATTCACCGATCTGAGCAAGGCTGAAACCGCAGTGCATAGAAGTATTGAGGTTTTGGCCTGAAAGCAGTACACCGGCGCCGGAAAGCAGCAGCTTGCCGACTAAGGTAACAATAACGAGTACAATGATAGGTACCGCGTATTCCAGCAGTAAAGCAGGGTCAACAAGCATACCTACTGATACAAAGAAGACAGCTCCAAACAGATCTTTGACCGGTTTGACGAGATGTTCTATTTTTTCGGCACTTGGTGCTTCGGCGATAAGAGAACCCATAATAAAAGCGCCTAAGGCTGCCGAGAAGCCCATGTGGGTAGCAAGTACTACCATACCAAGGCAAAGGCCGATAGAAGCAACCAGCAGAGTTTCATCGTTCATCAGGCGCTCAGCCCGTTTAAAGAAGGACGGGACCAGATACATACCAAGAACGAACCATAAGACCAGGAAGAACAGCAGGCGCATGACGCTTTCGATCAGCTCGAGCGTCGAAATGTCGGCGCTGGCAGCGGCTAAAGTTGAAAGCAATACCATCATAATGATGCCGACGATGTCCTCAACTATCAGAATACCAAAAACCATTTCTGTAAAGCGCTGACCTTTGAGCTTGAGGTCTTCAAAGGCTTTGATGATGATGGTAGTTGACGACATGGCCAGCATACCGCCTAAGAACAGGCTGTCCATATGATCCCAGCCCAGCATATGGCCTGTGAAATAGCCAACGATCAGCATCCCGCCTATTTCAACGAAGGTAGCTATAAAAGCTGTGCTGCCTACGCTTTTCAGCTTATAAAAGCTGAATTCGAGACCCAGTGCAAATAAAAGAAAAATAACGCCTATTTCAGACCAGGCGTTGATATTAGCGGTGTCTGATACAGTGGGGAAAAAGTTGAAATGCGGTCCGGTAATAAAACCGGCAATAATATAACCAAGTACTAAAGGTTGATTGAGTTTTTTGAACAGGATCGTCGTAATACCTGCAACTAAGAGGATCATCGCTAAATCAGCGACTATCGGCGGTAAATGAGCCATAGGCAGTCACCTTCTTTCATAAATTTATTATACGGATACCATTTTATTCAAAGCTTTGCGGACAAATTTAACAAAATGTTGTATAATATTAAAGCTGTTATATTACACAGCTCTTTCTATATTATACAATATTTCCGGTGACAAAAAAGTGAATTTTAATACAAAATTTGCATATGGAGGTTTTAATTATGTACAAAAATCTAGTTCTTGTAGATGGTGAAATCATGCCGGCAGAAGAGGCGGCAGTTTCGGTACACGACAGGGGGCACCAGTTTGGCGACGGTGTATTTGAGATAGTGCCTGTTTATAATGGCCGTTGTTTTGCTTTATTACCTCATATGGATAATTTATTCGAATCTGTTATTAAGGTGAAAATACCTGCCGTTTACACGATTGAAGAATTGATTGAATTCCATGAAGCGCTGATAGCTGAAAGTGGTATTGAAAATGGAGAGATCTATACTCAAATTACTCGCGGGACTGCCGATTATGGGCTGGCGTTTCCGGAAATGTCGGTGCCGCAGCTGACAATGACGATCGTGGAAACTGATCGGGAAGTATTGGCGGCAAAACGTGAGAGCGGCGTCAATATTATCACGACTGAGGATAATCGCTGGCAGTTCTGTAACGTTAATACCTTAAACAGGCTGCCTGAAGTTCTGGCACGTCAAAAAGCACGTGAAAGCAACGCTTTTGACACTCTTTTTATTCGTGAGAACGGTAAGATAACTGAAAGCACTGAAAGCAGCTTTATGGTGATCAAAGATGAAATGATATGGACACATCCTGATAATAACCTGGTTCATAAAAATATTACCCGCAGGCTGATCAAGGAACGTCTGGCACCTGATATTGATATGCAGGTCATCGAAAAAGCTTTTGATATAGAGTTTGTCCTGAAAGCAGAAGAAGCATTTTTATGCGGCCCTCGCTGCGAGATTATGCCGGTTACTAAAATAGACCGCAAATTCATCGGCAGCGGTGTAGGTAAGGTCGTGCCGCAGCTGCAGGCTGCGTTTAAAGCTTTTGTAGAACGTGAATGTCCGGCAAAATAGGAGAATAGAATGAAAAATAATAACTGGGTAAGAGGGGCGATGCTGCTGGCCGTAGGTCTGGTCCTGCAGGCATTGCGTTTAGTGATCCCTATGCCGCCTATGTGGACTGTTTTTGTCGTCGGTACATTGGTGAATATGGTTTTGGTGCTGGCGGCCCGTACCGTTGGTTTATGGCCGTCTGTAATGATCGCGGTGCTGCTGCCGGTAATGGCGTATTTTCAAGGGCAGCTGCCGCTTCCGTTTTTGATACCGGTAGTGGCTGTAGGCAACTTGGTGATGGTATATCTGTGTGCCCGCTTCTGGGGAAAGGGGATCATCATCGCCGCGCCTCTTTTTAAAACATTTATTTTATATTGCAGCAGTTTGTTCGTTTTGTGGCTGGTTGCAGTACCTGAAAAGCTGGCGTTATTCATTTTGTTTATTATGGGCTGGCCGCAGATGATCACAGGCATTTTAGGGCTTGTACTTGCATATAAGCTGCATAAACGTATTTTCCCCGATACAGCCGAATAGAATCAGCTTGTGGCTTGCTGAAGTTAATGTTTTAAAGCAGTTGAAAATCGATTTTAAGAAGCGGCAAAATGCAGCTGGTTGTTTACTAAAAAAGTTTGAAGAAATGCTTGACAATTATATATAGATACGGTATTATTGTTATTGTTCCGTTACGGAACATTGAGTCGCCGAAGTGGCGGAATTGGCAGACGCACTTGACTCAAAATCAAGCGTGGTTACCCCACGTGCCGGTTCGAGTCCGGCCTTCGGCACCATATTACAAAAAAGAAACACTCTAGTTTAAACTAGAGTGTTATTTTTTTGCGTGGATATTTTTAATACAAAGCAGACTCAATGTATTTGGAAGATAATTGAATAGCTATCAGGAATAGCTTAGTTTAGAGGCAATGCCAAGGCAAATAAGAAAAGCAATGAAATAGATGATCGCTGCTTTACGCCTTGTTTTTGGTTCAAGTACGCTGAGAGGTAATACCCAGTGTGGTTTTATCAGGCCGATACCCAATAAAACTAAAGATAACACTGTGAATGCGAAAAAGATTGTATCCATGTCATCAGCTCCTTCTTGAAAATAAATGCTGCTGTGGAAAATCTATCGTTATAATAACAAAGATGAAAAAGGCTTCATCGTATAATAAAGAAGCAGAGCGAGTAGTGGCAGCATCTTCTACTATTAGAATATCACGTTCATCTTTGACAGACAAGGGGGATATAATATAAGCTGCTATATTTTTATAAAAGGGATAACTATAAATTTTATAAATATTAAAAAATCGCAGCTGTTTATTGATTTTGTTTATAAAAGTTATTATAAAGAAGCTGTTTTGGAGGCAGAAAAGAAATTGTTCAAAAGGATAATTTTTGATATAAAAATTTTAAAAATTTAATTTAATAAAAGTGCGTCTTTATAGAATCAGTGGTATATTAAAAATAGCTAAAAACCTATATTAATGGTATTTTAGTGTTTGTTGAAAGGGGCATAAAAATGAAAGAGAAAGACTTGCTTGACTTAGGATATAAGAAATATGAAGGCGAAACTTATGACGTTTATTTTAATAAAGATGTTTGTAAGCATTCCGGTAATTGTGTGAAAGCAAACCATACGGTATTTCAATTAAAGCGGAAACCGTGGGTTCTACCGGTTGCTACCGAGCAGGAGTCAGTTATAACTGCGATTAAAGGCTGCCCTTCGGGAGCTTTGAAATATAAGCTGAAAAATTCTGATGAGATCGAGCCGTGAATATGAGGAGGAAGAACAATGTTTGACTATAGACTGGAAGAAGATGCCAGCAGGTTTGCGGTATTTTATGAAAATGAAGAAATCGGAGAGATTTCCTTCGTAAAAACAGGAGAGCATCTTTTGATTATTGATCATACCTATGTAGATGCTAAATGGAAGGGACATGCAATTGGTAATGCTCTGGTGCAGAAGGTTGTAGATTTTGCTGTCGCTGACAACCGGAAAATCATTCCGCTGTGCCCTTTCGCCAAAAAAGTATTTGACAGAACGCCAGAATATGAAGCAGTGTATTCTAAATAAAAATTTGTTATATCCTATAAAAAAAGCATCAGCAGGTTGATCATCATCTGCCGATGCTTTTTTGTTTAGTAATCGTGAGACTGGTATTTGATTATGTGCAAATTTTATGTGCTATAATCAGAATAACTTCTAAGAGGTGTTCCGTAAATAATTACAAGGGAGGATTGGAGATGGTCAATAAGACTTTGGAAAAAATGGAAAGGTCTGAACTGATACAGCTGATCGAAATCTATTCTAAAAACTGGCTGGCTATGGATGGCGTTTGGTTTCAGTCAGTAGAACGTAAATTTGGTATGGCAGAGGCCATGGAGCATGACTGTAATATTTGGGAGGCTTTTACAAAAATTGAGGCACAAAAAATCAAAGAGTTTTTAAAGTTGTCATCCAGACCTGGCATAGATGGGCTGAAAAGAGCTTTACAGCTGAGATTATATGCCAATATCAATGAAGATGAGATAATTGTCGATGGGAATACTTTGATTTACAGAACGTTAGACTGCAGAGTGCAGAATGCGAGAAAGCGTAAGGGGATGGAATTTCATCCCTGCAAGGCAGTCGGTATTATTGAATATACTGGTTTTGCCAAGACCATTGATGACCGGTTTGAGTGCGAAGCGCTTAGCTGTTATCCGGAAATAACTGATGAGACCTGTAATTGTTCGTGGAAATTTATTTTAAAAGATAACTGATGATTTTATATGAAGTTTAAACAGTGGTTTTGTAAATAAACTGCTTCTCTGAGATAGTTTATTGCTCTATCCTTTTAATTTTCTGTTTAGTATAATTAAAGAGGATAAAAGAAATGAAAGAGGGTAGAGAAAATGGATCTGTCCGTTTTACACAAACTTACATATGGTATGTACGCTGTTGGAACTCTTGATGGGATAAGACCTGCCGGCTGTATAGTAAATACGGTGATTCAGGTTACAAGCGATAATCCTGTTATTGCTGTGAGTATGAACAAAAATAATTTTACTTATGAGGCCATAAAAAAGAGCGGGCGTTTCAGTATTTCGATTTTATCTGAAGCGGTTGAACGTAATGTTATTGCAGAGCTTGGATTTGCCTGTGGGCGCAAAATGGATAAATTCTGCGGTAAAAATTTTGCCTGCGGTGTGTTGGATGGTTTACCGATAGTGAAAGAGCACGCCTGCGGCTATATGGTTTGTGATGTTATTGCCATGCATGATGCCGAGACTCACTGCGTGATTATGGCGCGTTTAACTAAGACTTTGGGTGGAACTGATGAACCGCCTATGACTTATGAATATTATCATAATGTTATCAAGGGAAAAGCTCCCAAAAATGCTCCGACTTATCAGGTTGAAGTGCCGAAATCAGAAAAGCAGGCTCAGCTGCGTTATATTTGTGAGGTATGCGGTTATATCTATGAAGGTGACATTACCAAAGAAGCGGATGATTATGTCTGTCCTGTCTGTAAGCAGCCGAAAAGCCGTTTTAAAAGGATGTAAGGTCTAAATAAAAAAGCTACGCCTTTTAAGGCGTAGCTTTTTTATAATATTTACAGGCGAAAATCACGTTCGCCGTTTTCGATATCTGTCAAATGCTGTATAACCAGTTCACGTACTTTGGGATTGGGGATATTGGCCAGTTCATTTTGAATGAGCTTTTCGCCAAGCTCTTTAGTATGTGGCTTAGCATAGTCGGTCAAATATTCTTTGAGTGTCATCAGTGCGTTTGGATGACAGCAGTTTTGGATCTGACCGCTTTTGCATAAACTCATAAAACGGTCGCCAGTACGACCCTGACGATAGCAGGCTGTACAGAAACTGGGCAGATAACCGATTTCCATCAGCCAGGCTACTACTTCATCAAGGCTGCGGGTATCGCTGACATCGAATTGTGCTGAGTTTTCAGCTTCCGGTTCAGGTGCGGCATAACCGCCGACACTGGTGCGCGAACCGCCGCTGATTTGTGAGATTCCCAGATGCAGCACACGTTCGCGTGATTTTTGACTTTCGCGGGTAGAAACGATCATACCTGTATAGGGAACAGAAATACGGATGCAGGCTACAAGCTTGGCAAAAATATCATCGTTGATGCTGTTATTAAAGGCGTTGGGATCGATATCGTCAGCAGGGCAGATACGCGGAACGCTGATAGTGTGCGGGCCAACTCCGTGCACTGCTTCCAGATGTTCGGCATGCATTAAAAGACCGGTAAATTCATAACGATAAAGTTCAAGCCCAAAGAGTACGCCAAGTCCCACATCATCGATGCCGCCCTGCATAGCTCTGTCCATGGCTTCCGTATGGTAGGCATAGTTGCTTTTAGGTCCCGTAGGATGTAATCGTTCATAGCTTTCTTTGTGGTAGGTTTCCTGAAAAAGTATATATGTGCCAATACCGGCTTCGTGCAGTTTACGATAATTTTCGACACTGGTTGCGGCAATATTGACATTAACGCGGCGAATGGCGCCGTTTTTGTGTTTGATGCTGTAAATAGTTTTGATGCTTTCCAGAATATAATCCAGTGGATTATTTATCGGGTCTTCACCTGCTTCCAAAGCCAGGCGCTTATGTCCCATATCCTGAAGTGCGATAACTTCGTTGCGGATTTCATCTTGAGTGAGTTTTTTTCGGGTGATGTTTTTGTTTACACTGTGATAAGGGCAATAAACGCAGCCGTTAATACAGTAGTTTGAAAGATATAACGGCGCAAACATAACGATGCGGTTGCCGTAAAAATCTTTTTTGATCTGTTCGGCCAAAGCAAAAATTTCCTGATTTTTTTCATCAAGCTCACAGTCTAAAAGCACGGCAGCTTCGCGGTGTGAAAGTCCCTTGCGTTCCTTTGCTTTAGCAATAATACTGTCGATAAGCGACGCATTATTTTTGTTTGCTGAGGCATAGGCAAGGGTTTCCAGGATTTCATCATGAGCAATGAACTCACTGGCTTGCATTGATTTGACATTATACATTTGTCTACCTTCTTTCTTTCGGGGCAGGAATCCTTTCCCGTCAGTGATTTCCCTTATATATAAATATTTAAAAGGGCTGTTCTTGCGGAGTTTTTGCGTATAAAGCCTTGACGCTTACTCCTTTGAGCATACCTATTTTGCCGGAAAGCGTACTGATAACGTCGGCCGGGGCATCAAGAACGATACTGATAATATTAATGCCTTTTTGTTTATATGGCAGTCCCATACGTCCAATAATATATTCGTTATGGGCATGCAGTAAAATATTAAGCTGTTCTACTGCGGCAGTATTTTCAACGATTATTCCCAGCAAGACGACACGTTTCTGCATACAAGCACCTGCTTTCAAGACAAAATAACTGATTTATTAGTATTATATCATAAAATATCTGTAATTATTATTAACGAACAAGAGGTTATAACTAAAAGATAAAAAATAATTGCGAAAATTAACACAAACAGAATAAAAGTGCTATAATATATGAAGTAAGATTAAAGCAATGGTATCAAAAGTTACAAAAAATATTGCTCTAATTATTTTATTACATGGCGTTTATTTTTGAAAGCCAGTGAAGATTTTTATGTCAGGCAGTATCTGCAGGTAAGTAAAGTGCCGCTGCCGCCAATAATACAAGGATAGGGGATGACTATCGGTATAGGAGTTTTGTTATTTACATCGTCAATCTGACCGGCATAATTAGATTTGTTGAATCTTTTTGAATTGTTGTAAATCGTGCTCAGGCTGTTTAGACATATGTTTTCTATAAAATTTCATTAGGTGTTTTTATAATGTTATTTTAGCAAATAAAAAAGGTGACCGTCAATGAGAGCCGAACCCTCTCGTTGACGGTCAAATGATTGGAAAAAGATTAAAGGAAGACTAATGTCCCAAGCAAATGTCTCGTTTGCTTTGACTGAATTATAACAATAAAAAAAGATGAATGTTGTTGCTGAGGCAACACGAATAAATTTAGAAAATAATATCATAATAAAGTAATTAAAGTAAGTTTGAATAAACAAGAAACACAAATTATAATAAAAACAAATCAAGGGCATATTAAATAGGAAGAAACTTATTTGTTTTATTTAGATGATTGAGAGTAAGAGAGAAGGAGGACAGTTATGAAAGCGGCAATGCAGAATCTTTTGAGTTTACCCTTGTTCAAAGGGTTAGCCAGCGATGAATTAGACACTATTCTTGGTAAAGTAAATGCCCTTGTTAAGCATTTTGAAAAATCAGACTATATTTATTTGGCCGGTGATGCGGTTGAGAGTATTGGCATTGTTGTAGCGGGTACTGTACAAATGATCAAGGAAGATATTATGGGAGATAAGTCCATTATCACAACAATGGGGTCTGGTTCCATTTTTGCCGAAAACTTCCTGGGGCATGACAAACAGGACGAGAAAACTAATGTTAGCTACTTTGCTGCCAGTGACAGCGAGGTGCTGATGGTCCCCTTTGGGAAGGTTCTGACCGATCTGAGTAATAATGATCCCTGCCGTAACAAATTGCTGACAAACATGATTTCAATAATGGCCAGCAACAATGCACAGTTGATTGAAAAAACGGAGATCTTGTGTAAAAAAACTCTGCGCGGCAAGATTATGACTTATCTAGAACAGGAAGCTAAACGTAACGGTTCTACTGAATTTGAAATACCTTTTAACAGAACGGATATGGCCAATTATTTGGATGCTGACCGCAGTGCTTTGACTCGTGAACTGGCCAGAATGAAAGATTGCGGATTGATTGATTTTGATAAAAGAAATTTTAAAATTTTAAAGTTTGAATAGCTTTAATGCACTTATATTATAACAAAATATTATTATTTTACTGTTTAACTGCTAAAAAGCCGAAACCTTGCATGGTTTCGGCTTTTGCACCGTTTATTACAAATTTTAAAAATATAGTGTTGCCTAGGCAACATCATTTTGCATTTACCATTGCTATAATGTAAATTAATAAAGGGATTGCTAAACTTGTAGTTCCTTTGCGATCTTTATATGTTGTCCGACAATTCGAACAGCATATAGAAAATTTAAAAAGGAGGAATTTATTATGTCCCAAGCAGTAAAATGTTTAATTCTGTTGGCTGTGGTTGCATTGCTTTTTGTTACTGAACTTATCCCTCTCGCAATCACTGCTACTGCCGGCGCAATCGCGTGCGGCCTGTTAGGCTTCATCCCTGCTAAACAAGTCTTTTCCGGTTTGTCTAACTCTACGGTAGTTTTGTTTGCAGGTATGTTCATCGTTGGCGCAGCAATGTTCTATACCGGTTTGGCCCAAAAAATCGGTAATACTGTAGTTCATTTCTGTGGTACTGGCGAAAACAGCCTGATGTTTGGTTTAATGATAGTTGGTACTTTGTTGTCTTCAGTACTTTCCAATACTGGTACAGCAGCTTGCCTGCTTCCGGTTGCTTTGGGTATCTGTGCTGCTGCAAAGATTCCTGCTTCCCGTCAGTTGATGCCTTTGGCGTTCGCTTGCGGTTGGGGCGGTATCATTACGATGGTAGGTACACCGCCTAACATTATTGCTACCGGTGCTTTAACTGCTGCAGGTTTAGAAGGGTTTGGTTTCTTTGAATTCGCATGGATCGGTATTCCTGTATCTATCGCAGGTATGCTTTACATGATGTTCATTGGTAAACATTTACTTCCGAAAGTTGAATTGGATGCTGACCAGGAAATCGAACAAGAAGTTGAAGCTACAACTACTTCTTCTTCCAAACAAATCATTTCCGGTGCGATTCTGCTCGTAGTTGTTTTGGTAATGGCTTTGGATATCAAAGGCGTTTCCCTGGAAATGGCAGCTATCATCGGTGCATTGGTTTGCGTACTGACTGGTTGCTTGACTGAAAAACAAGCTTACGCTTCTATCGACTGGGTAACCATCTTCCTGTTCGCAGGTATGATGCCTGTATCCACTGCAATGGATAAAACCGGCGCTGGTAAATTGATCGCTGAATGGACCGTAGGTCTGATGGGCGGTTCTCCGTCTCCGTTGATCGTTACCGCAGTTCTGTTTATCCTGTCTTGCGGTTTGACCCAATTTATGTCCAACACTGCATCCGCAGCTCTGCTGTGCCCGATTGGTGTTGCGATTGCTAAACAACTTGGCGCCGATCCGAAAGCAGTTATCATGGCTATCGCAGTTGCAGCATCCTGTGCATTCGCAACTCCGGTAGGTACTCCTCCGAATACTTTGGTTCTTGGTCCTGGCGGTTATAAATTCATGGACTATGTTAAAGCAGGTACCGGCCTTGTTGTCGTCTGCTTCGTAGTATCCCTGGTTGTAATTCCTGTTATTTGGCCGTTCTTCCCTGGCAAATAAGCTAAGAACTCTCAACATAGGATCCCTATCTGAAAAACCTGTCGATTTTATCGGCAGGTTTTTTGTTTTTGACTCAAATGTAATTTTTCTTGTTATAATATAAATATAGATCGTTAGTAATGGAGTTGTAGAAATGAAAATAAAACCGGAAGAAACAATTCAAATCCAGGGGCCTTATGGCGAAATAAATGGTATACTAACCCCCTGTATCGAAGAAAATACTGCCGCGCCGGTGCTGGTTTTGGCACATGGATTCCGAGGTTCAATGGATGGCGGCGGCAGAGCGGCTGTTTTAGCTGAAATGGCTTCCGAATGCTGTAATGTCATACGTTTTAATTTTAATGGCAGTCAAATCCTTTCCAAGCAGGTTGAAGAATTGGAAGCGGTGCTTGCTTATGTACGAATTAAATTTTCAGCCGGAAAAATATTTTTACTGGGTAGAAGTCTTGGCGGAGCAGCGGCATTAGTTGCCGCTTCACGATCTGCTGATATTACAGGACTGGTATTGTGGGCTGCGCCGAACGATTTACAGGCGACCTTCAGAAATGCCTTGGGTGCTGAAGCCTATAATGCGTTGTCTGCAGGTCAGACTCTGTATTTAAATGATGAACGGGGTGAATTGACCTTAACACCTGATTTTATTACAGATTTTGCCAAATATGATCTGCAGGGGATTTTACGTAACTGGCGTAAGCGTCCTCTGCTGATCCTTCATGGAGAAAAAGATGAAACAGTAGCTGTTGATCAGGCACGTTTGACATTTGCTTTAGCTGGAGTTCCAAAAAAGCTGGTTATCATTAACGGCGGTGACCACAGTTTTACTAATCACGGAAATAAGGCTGCGGCAGAGGTTGTTGGCTGGCTGAAAGACAGGCTGTGATGATTAATTATTGTGGTACTGTATGAAAACTTGGCGAGGTATTTTCGAGCCTAGTGAGAATACGTACCCTTGTGGTATAATATTGGTAGCTATAAAACAGGAGGATATGATTTTGAAAAAATTATTAATATTATATTTATTGGTTTTCAGCAGTTTTAGCGTAGTAGCCTGCGGCAGTGAAACTAAGAGCGAGCCGGATGCGGTGCCGATGAAGCCAGCAACTGCTGTTTTTGAAACGTCAATGGGTGATTTTGAAGTGAAATTGGCAACAGATCTGGCTCCTAAAACTTGTGAGAATTTTATCAACCTGGCGAAAAAAGGGTTTTATAATGGAGTTACCTTTCATCGTGTTATTGATAATTTTATGATCCAGGGCGGTGATCCTACTGGTACTGGTACAGGCGGACCTGGATATACCATTAAAGATGAATTCAGCAGTAAACTGACACACGAAGGTGCAGGTGTTTTATCGATGGCCAACGCCGGTCCGAATACAGGCGGCAGCCAGTTCTTTATTACTTTGCGTGCCTGTCCGTGGCTTGATGGCAAGCATGCTGTTTTTGGTAAAGTTACCAAGGGTATGAACGTTGTTTATAAAATCGGAAAAGTAAAGACTGATGGCAATGATAAACCGTTGGAGCCGGTAACTATTAAGAATATTGTTATAAAAGAGGGGTAAGGAGAGAAAGGAGCACGAATTTGTCCTTTTTACAGAGCGAACGTATCATTGAAGTACAGGATCAACAGGAAATGGTTGGTATTTTAGGGCGAAATGACGAGCTGCTGCGGGTAATCAAGGAACATTATGAGAGTGTTATTGTTGCGCGCGGCAATGTGATCGTTTTCAGCGGTGAAGACAATGAAGTGGGGCAGATTGAAACCCTGTTCAAAGAGCTGCTTTTTTTGTATCGTCAGGGTATGCCTCTGACTACACATGATGTCAGATACAGTATTGGGATGATTGCAGAGGGCCGGCTGGAAAGTCTGCACCGTATGTATGCCGATACGATAATCGTTACCAACCGTGGCCGTCAGGTAAAGGCGAAAACACTGGGACAATGGGATTATGTAGAAACCATTAAACGCAGTAATGTCACTATTGGGATAGGTCCTGCAGGTACAGGCAAAACTTATCTGGCTGTCGCTTTAGCTGTGAAGGCTTTAAAGAATAAAGAGGTTGAACGGATCGTTCTGACTCGTCCTGCTGTAGAAGCCGGTGAAAAACTTGGCTTTTTGCCAGGTGATATGCAGGATAAGGTCGATCCTTATCTGAGACCGTTGTATGACGCGTTATATGACATGCTGGGCAGCGAGACTTTTCAGAAATATGTTGCCAGAGGGACGATAGAAGTTGCTCCTTTAGCTTATATGCGCGGACGAACTTTGAATGATTCGTTTATTATTCTGGACGAAGCGCAGAATACAACACCGGAGCAAATGAAGATGTTTCTGACCCGTTTTGGTTTTGGGTCGAAAATGGTCATTACTGGTGATATTACACAGATTGATTTACCAAACGGTAAAAACAGCGGGTTGAAACAGGCGGCCTATGTTCTGCAGAAAACTCCGGGGGTAGGTATTATTCGTTTTGGAGAAGCTGACGTCGTTCGTCACGAGATCGTGGCCGCTATTATCAGGGCATATGAGAATTATGACAGCAGACGCCAGAAACAGCGGGAGGCAGACAATGATAATAACGCTGGAAAATGACCAGGATAAATTACAGATCAGTGAAGAGCTGGAGCAGCTGCTGACTGCGGGATTGAATGTAGTAGCCAGGCTGCACAGTCTGTCTGAGAGGACAGAAGTTGATATTACTATTGTTGATGATGAAGAAATACATATGCTGAATCGCGATTATCGTAATGTCGACAGGCCTACAGATGTACTTTCTTTTGCACTTGATGAAGAAAGTGAAGAGGAACCGGAGCTTTTAGGTGGGCCTGAAGAACATCTTTTGGGAGATATCATTATCAGCGCTGAAACTGCTTCCAGACAGGCGGAAGAATTTGGACATGGCTTGGAACGTGAAATCGTTTATTTGGCGGTACACGGCCTGCTGCACCTTCTGGGATATGATCATATGACAGATGAGGATAAAGCAGTTATGCGGGCTAAAGAGGAAGAAGCTTTACGGGAAATCAGACTTTCGGAAGAATTTCTGGTTCATTAAAAGGAGCAGTTATGGAGACGAAGTTATTAGCGGCAGCGCAGGCGGCACGTGATAATGCTTACGCGCCTTATTCTAAATTCAAAGTTGGGGCGGCGGTCGAAACTGTTGACGGAGAAATTTTTACCGGCTGCAATATAGAAAATGCTTCGTATGGGTTGACTTGCTGTGCAGAACGTAATGCTGTTTTTGCAGCTGTGTGCAGCGGCGTACGCAGGTTTAAAACTTTGTGCGTAGTTGCCGATACAGATGAGCCGGTGGCACCATGCGGCGCTTGCCGTCAGGTGCTGGCAGAGTTTCCTTTTGAAAAAATAATCCTGGCAAATTGCAAGGGACAGACAAAAACAATGTCTGTGGCAGAACTGCTGCCATATGGTTTTGGCTCTGAGTCCCTGAATATAAAAAATAAATGTAAGTGAAAGCAAAGGAGCGATTAGTATAAATAAGCAGGATGGCAAGCATTATTCTGGTTTTGCGGCTATTGTAGGCCGGCCTAATGTAGGCAAATCAACGTTGACGAATGGATTGATCGGGGAGAAAATTGCAATTATGAGTGACCGTCCTCAGACAACGCGTAATAAGATCATGTGTATTATGAATACTGACAATGCTCAGATCATGTTCTTGGATACTCCCGGTATCCATAAGCCGCAGCATAAGCTGGGGCAATATATGGTACGGGCTGCAGAAAGTACGCTGCACGAGGTAGATGTGGTTTTGTTTGTTGTTGATGTTTCGGAAAAGCGCGGTGCCGGAGAGGATTATATTCTGGAGCAGCTGCGCAAGGTCAAAACTCCGGTGATTCTTGTTGCCAATAAAATCGATAAACTGGCAGACAAAGGTAAGCTTTTCGGCATTATTGAAAGCTATACTAAAGATTTTACCTTTGCGGCAGTAGTGCCTGTTTCTGCTTTGCAGGATACTGAATTCCCGGGTTTAGTAAATGAGATCACCAAGTATTTGCCGGAAGGTCCGGCATATTTCCCGGACGATATGATAACCGACCAGCCGGAACGGATAATTGCTGCGGAAATGATTCGTGAAAAGGTACTGCGGTCAACTCGTGATGAGGTGCCACATTCTATTGCTGTGGAGATTGATGAATTCAAGGTACGTGATAATGATGATATTTATATTCGTGCCAATATTTTTGTGGAACGTGAATCCCAAAAAGGTATCGTGATTGGGGCTAAGGGCAGCTTGCTGAAAAAGATCGGCGAGCAGGCCCGGAAGGATATTGAATCACTGCTCGGCAATAAGGTTTTTCTTGATCTGTGGGTTAAAGTAAAACCTGATTGGCGCAATAAGGATAAGGCTTTGAAGCAATTCGGCTATGAAGGCTGATTTATTGACTGAAAATACAGTAGTATGGTATGCTTATGCTAATAACAATTTATGAAGTTTATATAAGTAAGGAGAGATGACCTATCGACGGCGACCCCGCTATGACATGCTTATTTGAGCTGTCTATTGCATTATTGATCACTTTATTGAACGGCTTTTTTGTTATGGCTGAATATTCTTTAGTCAGAATCAGAAAAAGCAGGCTGGATGAATTGATCCGGCAGGGAAAAAGCAGAGCTAACACAGTTTTAAAAATGAGCGAAAAGCTTGATACCTACCTGAGTGCGACTCAGCTTGGTATTACTGCTTCGTCTTTGCTTTTGGGCTGGTTTGGCGGCCCGCTTCTCGCTGAAATGTTCCGCGGTATGTTTGGTGTAAGTGCCGGCACCTGGTATGATCATTCGCTGGTTTTTGCCTGTGCGTTTCTTATCATCGTTTTTCTGCATGTTGTTTTCGGCGAACTGGTGCCTCGCACTATCGCCTTAGGTAAGGTCGAGCAGGTAGCGATGGCGGTCGCTTATCCGTTGGTTTTTTTTCATTACCTTTTATATCCGCTGGTTGTGCTTTTTAATCGAATCTCCCATGCTGTATTGTGCCTTTTAGGCGTTGATCCTGTCCCTGATGAAGATATCTCGCGCAGTGAAGATGAGCTGCGGATGATAGTCAGTGCCAGCGAACGCGGCGGTAAGCTGGATCATATGGAAAGCCGTCTGATTGATAATGTTTTTGATTTCGCCGACCGCGTGGCTCGTGAAGTCATGGTGCCGCGTCAGGATATGATTTGTTTGTATACTGATGATACGCTGCAGGAAAATCTGCAGGCTGTGCGTGAAAGCCGGCATACACGTTATCCTTTATGTATGGAAGACAAAGATCATGTTTTGGGCGTTATTCATGTGCGTGATTTGATGGATCTGGACGATGACGACGATCCGGCTTTTGATCTGCGGACACGAATGCGCAATATTGTCGTTGTTCCCGAAGGAATGTCAACGGCTAAAGTGCTGCAGATGATGCAGCATAAGCGTATCCAGATTGCTGTAGTTGCTGATGAATATGGCGGTACGGCTGGTCTGGTTACAATGGAAGATCTCCTGGAGGAAATTGTCGGTGATATTCAGGATGAGCATGATGGCGAAGAAGCAGAAGATATTTTGCGCTTAGGCGATGACAGCTATGAGTTCGACGGCCTTGTTTTACTGGACGAGATTTCTGAACTTTTAAATATTGAATTTGACGAACCGGAGGAAGATACCATTGGCGGTTTTGTCTTCGGACTTTTAGGGCGTAAGCCTGAAGAAGGTGACAGAGTCGTTACCGGCGGCTGGCGCTTTGAGGTTACTGAAGCAGAAGGCTTTAGAGTAACACGGGTCAAAGCTACCAGGTTACAGGAAGATGGTACTGCGGTACAAGCTGATGAGTAATACTGCATATCAGGACGAAGTAATTATTTTAAAAGTAAAGGATTGGCAGACTGCGGATAAATACGCAGTCTGTTTTTCGCGTGCCCATGGTAAAATACCTTTTTTAGCGTACGGTGCCCGTTATGCGAGGACTACTGGCGGACGGCTGATACAGCCTTTTGCGATGCTCGATATGCAGCTATATTCTGGTAAACGTCTGGACAGTATGAAAAGCTGTGAATTGATTGCTTTGCCGCAGCAAATGGACATCAAACAGATGGCTTATGCTTCGGTGATTGCTGAAGTGACAGAAGCTCTGACGGAAGCACATGAGCCGCAGGAAGATATTTATGAGCTGCTTGTAGGAGCAGTACAAATACTTTCCAGGAATAACCCGCGTCTGGTCGCGTTGTCGGCTATTTGCAAGCTGCTTGTTTTAACAGGATTTGCTCCTGTTTATGACGCCTGTGTCAACTGTACTGAAGCTGTTGAAGGAGATGCTTTTTTTAGTGTCGTTCAGGGCGGCCTTATTTGCGAAGCCTGTCACGGAGGGGAAGAGTTGCCCTTTAGCAGCGGCGCTCAGAAGCTGCTGCAGGAGCTGATTGCGCTGGATTTCAATGATCCACAGCCTTTTACTGTGCGCGGCGGCGATTTGATGCAGCTGGAACAGATACTTTATCGGTTTATTGTTTACCAGATCGACAAGCCTTTGAAAAGTTTAAGCTTTTTAGCGCAGTTAGGATTGTAAAAGCATTGACAAAGGACGTCTGATTTGATATATTTTCTTTTAAGCGATGAAAGGGATAAGTAGTTTTCTGTTTTAGCGAGCCGGGATGGTGTAAGCCGGCAGATGAGAAAACAAAGGCACCCGGGAGCTGCAATTTTATAAACATCGAGGCGGACCGTATGAGCGGTCAAGCAGGGTGGAACCGCGGAGTGATTTATGTCTCCGTCCCTGTAACTTAATTGTTACAGGGACGGAGACTTTTGTTTTTGTCGTTGTAACAAATAAAATAGGAGGCAGAACATGAATTTTCAAACAATTATTTTGAAGCTCCAGAAATTCTGGGCAGACCAAAACTGCATCATGGGCCAGCCCTATGACGTCGAAAAAGGTGCGGGAACTATGAATCCGTCAACTTTTCTGCGCGTTTTAGGACCGGAACCATGGCGTGTGGCTTATGTAGAGCCATCTCGACGTCCGGCTGACGGGCGTTATGGGGATAACCCCAATCGGTTGTTCCAGCATCATCAATATCAGGTAATTATTAAACCGTCTCCGGATAATATTCAGGAGCTTTATCTCCAGAGCCTGGCCGAACTGGGTATCCGTCAGGAAGAACATGATATCCGTTTTGTTGAGGATAACTGGGAATCACCGACTTTAGGTGCTTGGGGACTTGGCTGGGAGGTTTGGCTGGATGGTATGGAAATTACCCAGTTCACCTATTTTCAGCAGGTCGGCAGTATCGACGTGAAACCTGTTACTGTTGAAATCACGTATGGTTTAGAGCGACTGGCTATGTATATCCAGGGTGTGGAAAATGTTTTTGATATTGAATGGGTGGATGGAGTCACTTATGGTGACGTTTTCCATACTAACGAAGTAGAACAGTCTTTTTACAATTTTCAAGTAGCTGATACAGCACTGCTGTTTGATCTGTTTGATAAATATGAAGCTGAGGCAAAACGCGTTATTGAGGCCGGATATATCCGTCCTGCTTATGATTATGTATTGAAATGTTCTCATACTTTTAACCTTTTGGATTCCCGCGGCGCCATCAGCGTCAGCGAAAGAACGGCTTTCATTGGCCGTGTGCGCGCTATGGCACGTTTGTGCGCAGCTGCTTATGTTGAACAAAGGGAAAAACTTGGCTTCCCGTTATTGAAAGGGGAGAATAAATAATGGAAAAATTATTATTTGAAATCGGTACTGAAGAGATCCCCGCAAAATTTATGCCGGGTATTCTTAAACAATTACAAGAGCTTGCTGCAGATAAAATGCAGGAGCTGCGTATTCCGTTTGAAAATATCAAGGTTTATGGCACGCCTCGCCGGATGACCTTTATTGCTGAAGGTGTAGCAGAAGCTCAGGCAGACAGTACGATTGAGGCTAAAGGGCCGTCTGCAAAAATTGCTTTCGTAAGCGGAGCTCCTTCCAAAGCGGCAATAGGCTTTGCCCGCGGGCAGGGGATAGACGTTAAAGACCTGGAAGTGCGCGGAGAATACGTTTATGCAGTAAAACATTTGGCAGGTCAACCTGTTGTCGATTTACTGCCCGGTTTGCTGCTTGATATCCTGGAGTCTTTATCTTTCCCGAAAAATATGCGCTGGGCCGATTATGATTTTCGGTTCGTGCGTCCTATCCGCTGGCTGGTAGCACTGTTCGGTGAAAAAGTAATACCGGTAGAAATTACCGGCGTAAAATCGGGCAGGTATTCGATGGGACATCGTTTTATGCAGCAATCTATGAAAGAGGCTGTGGAAACTAAAGGCCTGCTGAGCGCGGCTATCAATAAGGTTGGCAATGTAGTGCATTCTGCTGTTATGGGAATGCAGGGAGCTGTTGAGATCCCCAACGCTGATGCATATGTACAGGCACTGGCTGATAACTTTGTGATGGTCGATCAGGATGCCCGCCGTGAATTGATTCGTCAGCAGGTGACAGAACTGGCGGCTGTCGAAGGCGGAATTGCTGAAATTGACGAAGACTTACTGGAAGAAGTCAATTATCTTGTTGAATATCCTACTGCATTATGTGGGAAATTTGAAGAAAAATTCCTGTCGTTACCGAAGGAAGCCATTATCACCCCAATGCGTGAACATCAGCGTTATTTTCCGGTAGTGGATGAAGAAGGCAGGCTGCTCAATAAATTTATTACAGTCCGCAATGGCGGTAAAGAGTTTTTAGATGTTGTCGCACACGGTAATGAACGTGTTTTACGCGCTCGTCTCAGTGATGCTGAATTCTTCTTCAATGAAGACCGCAAACTAAAATTGGAAGACCGTCTGGAAAAATTGAAAACAGTTTCATTCCAGGAAGGTCTGGGCAACATGTATGATAAGAGTGAGCGGTTGGCTAAACTGGCTGAAATGGTTAAGTTTGCCATTAATGTTAAAGTTGACGATACTAACCTCAAACGTACAGCTTTGCTGTCTAAAACAGATCTTGTTGCCGGGATGGTGGTTGAATTTACAGAGCTGCAGGGAGTTATGGGGCGTGAATATGCCAAATTAGACGGCGAACCTGCTGAAGTTGCTGAAGGTATTTATGAACACTATCTGCCGCGTTTTGCCGGTGACGAGCTGCCGAAGGGTACTATTGGACGTATTGTCGGCATCAGTGATAAAATGGATAATATCGTTGCTACTTTCAGCCGCGGACTTGCACCGACAGGCTCGCAGGATCCTTATGCATTGCGTCGTCAGGCTTTGGGTATCATCAATATTCTTATCAGCAGTAACTATCATATGCCCCTGATCAAAATTCTGGCAGGTGCGCTGTATCTGCTCAATATCAAACCGGAAGATACCGGTAAATTGATACCGCAGATTTTAGAATTCTTTAAATTACGTTTGAAAAATATGATGATCGAACAGGGCATCCGTTATGACGTTGTCGATGCTGTTTTTGCCGATGAACGCAACGATGATTTAGTAGATATTTACGCGCGCTGCAAGGCTTTGAATGCGTATGTAGTTCTGCCGGAAGCAGAAGCTGTTATTCAGGCTTCTATCCGTGTCTGCAATCTTTGCAAAAAAATTGAGACTGAAGTTGCTATAAGCAGTGCGCTTTTTGCCGACCCGGCAGAGCAGGAATTGCATGATGTTCTGATTCGTCTTAATAAAGAGCTTATCCCGGACATCGTGACTTATAATTATGCCGGTGCATTAAAACTTGCCGAGCAGGTAGTTGAGCCTGTAAATAAATTCTTTGACAGTGTTATGGTCATGGATGAAAATGTTGATATTAAAAATAATCGTCTGGCCCTTCTTGAGCAGGCGAAAGAGGTTACAAATGCTGTCGGCGATTTGAGCTGTATCGTTCTTTAATCGCACATTTTACGGCAGTTGTTTTGTCAGGCCCTTGGTTACAAACACCAGAGTACATTTAGTACGCGGCGTGTCTGTCATCAGGGGCTTTCCTTGTATTTGCAGTGAGATTCGTGGGCTTGATTGTATTGTTAAGAAATATACTAAGAAGTACATTGTGCAATCTTTACATATATGGCGCAGTCTATGAGATGGATTTTAGTTATAATCTGCTGATTTTACTTTTTCCCAGGTATCATTTAGTGTATACTAATATATATACTCTGTTTTTCCTGTGACGAAAATATTATTTAAAGAGTAAAGGAGGGCCGTACTGAAAATAAGCATATTTTGTAAAATTTAACACAAAAAGTTAAAAAGCGATGAAAAAAGTCCTTGAATGTGGTGTACAAATATGATATAGTATACACTATATTAAGGGCGCAGCCCAAAAAGTATAATATAAAGGAGTGCTACAATCATGAAAAAAGAAGAACAGTTTCTTCTCTGGTTTGAGCAATTAGAAAGAAAAGACGTTGATATCGTTGGCGGCAAATCCTCTTCCCTCGGTGAAATGACTGCTAAGACAGATGTTCCCGTTCCTTACGGTTTTGCTACTACGGCTTACGCTTATAGATACTTCATTAAAGAAAGCGGTCTTGAAGAAAAGATGCGCTCTATTTTGTCTGAATTGACTGACGTTGAAAACAGCGCTTTACTGCGTGATGTCAGCGCTCGTCTGCGTGATGCCATCATGGCTGAGAAAATGCCTCAGGATCTGCAGGACGCTATTGGCGCTGCTTATGTTGAACTTGGTAAAAGAGTCGGCGAAGAGAATCCCTATGTCGCCGTTCGTTCCAGTGCTACAGCTGAAGATTTACCGGATGCAAGCTTTGCTGGTCAGCAGGATACCTATCTGAACGTACAGGGTGCTGAAACCATTATCGCAAAGGTAAAGGAATGCTACGCTTCCTGCTTTACCGACCGTGCTGTTTATTATCGTGAAAAACAAGGCTTTGATCATATAGAAGTTGCTTTGAGTGCCGTTGTACAAATGATGGTTTTCTCTAAAACTTCCGGTGTTATGTTTACTGTTAACGTTGCTACTGGCGATGACAATAATATCCTGATTGAGGCAGCCTTTGGACTGGGTGAATATGTTGTTCAGGGTACTGTTACTCCTGATAATTATACTATTTCCAAACATGACCACAAAATCATTGACCGCTGCGTAAATGAGCAGGACATCATGCTTGTACGCAAAAAAGGCGGCGACTGTGAAGAAGTGCAGGTCCCTGAAGAACTGCGCAAAGTACAGACTTTGACTGACGAGCAGATTTTGGAACTGGCTGATTATGCTAAAAAGATCGAAAAACATTATGGCTGCTATATGGATATGGAATGGGGCGTTGATGAACGTACCAATAAAATCTGGATTCTGCAGGCCCGTCCGGAAACCGTATGGAGCCGCCGCAATAAAGAAGGAGGAGCAAAAGTGCAGGAAAGCAAATCTATGACTACTACTGATCATAAAGTTATCGTGAAAGGTTTGCCTGCAAGCCCGGGTAAAGTTTCTGGCCGCGTACACGTTATTCTTGATCCTTCCCGCATCGATGAATTTAAAGAAGGAGAGATCCTTGTTACTGAGATGACCGCTCCTGACTGGGTACCGGCAATGAAAAAAGCCAAAGCTATCGTCACTGACAGCGGCGGAATGACCTGTCATGCTTCCATCGTTAGCCGCGAGCTGGGTATTCCCTGTATCGTTGGTACTAAGAGCCGTGGTGAAGCTGCTACTGTTACTATTCCTGACGGTATTGATGTAACTATCGATGCTACTCATGGCGTAGTTTATGAAGGCATTATTGAAGAAGCTAAAAAAGAAAATCAGGCAGGCGCTGCTGTAGCGGTTGCTGAATACTTCCCGCCGACTGGCACTAAAGTTTATATGAATTTGGGCGATCCGGAACTGGCTGAGAAATATTCCAGTCTGCCCTGTGATGGTATCGGTTTGATGCGTGAAGAGTTCATCTGGACTACTTATATCCATGAACATCCTTTGTATCTCATTAAAACCGGACATCCTGAAAAAGTTGTCGATCAGCTGGCAGAAGGTATGCGTCAGGTTTGTCAGGCAATGGCTCCCAGACCGGTTACTCTGCGTTTCAGCGATTTCAAATCCAGTGAATATCGTGATTTGAAAGGCGGCGATGAGTTCGAACCTTATGAACCTTCAGCATTATTGGGCTGGCGCGGTGCTTCACGTTATTATGATCCTAAATACATCGAAGCTTTCAAACTGGAATGCCAGGCTGTAGTGAAAGTTCGTGAAGAGTTTGGTCTGAAAAACCTTAATGTTATGATTCCTTTCTGCCGTAATGTAGAGGAATGTGAAAAAGTGGTTAAGATTATGGCTGAATGTGGCTTGGAGCGCGGTAAGGACTTTAAAGTATGGTTGATGGCTGAAATTCCTTCCAATATCATTCTGGCCGATCAGTTCAATAAGTATGTAGACGGTTATTCTATCGGTTCTAACGATTTGACCATGCTGGTGCTTGGCTGTGACCGTGATAATGATACTGTTTCCCATATCTATGATGAACGTAATCTGGCAGTGCGCCGTGCAGTACGTCACCTTATTGAGGTTGCTCACAGCGAAGGCAAAACTGTTTCTATCTGTGGTCAGGCTCCCAGCGTTTATCCTGAATTCTGTGAATTCCTCATTAAGAGCGGTATCGACAGTATTTCCGTAAATCCTGATACTGTTAAATTTACCAAAAAATTAGTTGCTCAAGTAGAGCAGCGTGTTATGCTCGACGCTTTAACAGGTCGCGGCCGTAAAGAAGTCGAAGAACTTGACTGGAAATAATAATTAAGAAAAACCCCGTTGTCTTTTAAGACAGCGGGGTTTGTTTATTAAAAATAGAATTTAGAGTTTTTTAGCTTTGATGGCGATAAGATTCATATATTTCCCTGCACCGGCATTCATTGAAGCTCTATCGTTGATGGCATGTTCCTCATCACATTCCAGCCAGTCCTGCCAGGCTTCCTCCATACACTTCAGCTCTGAGATGCTTTCGATATTGATCGTTTGAGATTGTGAAAGCAGTTCGTGCCACCACTTACAGCTGTGAAAGGTATCAAGATCTTCAGCACCCCAGGAAATGAGCAGTTCGGACGGCAGATTATTGTGATAATCTTTTTTGAAGCCGGGGAAGGCTAAGGCAATGATACCATTTGGTTTGATATAAGGAGCTAGTTTGGTGTCCATAAATTCAGGTGTATTGCCAAAATAATGATATGAATCGACACTGATCACCGCATCAAAATAATTTTCAGCATAGGGAAGGTCAAGGGCATTGGCATGGATTGGTATGATGCGATCTTCAAGCCCGAGCTTTTTGAAGCGCTCAAAATTTTCTGCAGCTGTTATCCAAAGGTCAGTTGCATAGACTTGTACGCCGAATTCTTTTGCTAAAAAGATTGATGTAAGTCCTTTGCCGCAGCCCAAATCAAGTATTTTCATATCTGACGTGAGTTTTATTCCTTCTGTAAGTTCTTCTAAAATTTTTAAGGCATTAGGGCCCATCATATTTTCAAGCAGAAATTGCTTGTCGTATTGTTCGCTTTTAGGATATTTCATTATAGCACCTGCTTTCTCTGTCTTTGTGTTTATTATATTACAGGTTTTACAAAATTACTTCCTGCATTTTTTTTCTGAAAAGAAAAAGAGAACGTCAGGTAATGACGTTCTCAAGGATCAGATTTTCTTTTTAGCAATGATACTGTATATTGTTTTAGATGACAAAAAGTATTCTTCGGCAAGAACAGTAACAGGAATTCCACTTAGATAACGGCAGAATATTTCCTGATTACGTTCAGCAGTTTGTTGTTTTGTACCTTTGGTCGATCCCCAGGGGCGTTTGTTATTGGTTTTACGAGGGATATAGATATATTCACCGTCTATGTATTCCTGAATAGCTGATAAAAGTGGCGGTGGTAATATTTTTTTACCGTTTTGATAGCACATATTGCTTCCTCCCAGATTTATAATTACCGGGATGGCAGCAAAAGCTGTTTTGTTTTAGCGATTGCCTGTCAAATAGCCTTTGCTACCTGACATGACCGCATCGATATTTCTTAAAGGATTGATAAAGCAATCCTCCTTTCAAATAATAGATTCTGGGTTTATCTTATACGATAGCGGCAGATATTGCAAGAAGCAGATTTGTAGGTTTGCTGTAATGCGTGGGAAGTAAAATTCCTGGAAAATATTTTGATTTTGGTTTGACGTACCACTTAATGGATGGTAAAATATTACCAATAGAATATTACCTTTAAAGCGGTCCTGTGAGACTGTAAGGTAGACTTTTAGGTAACTTGTACTACAAGCCTTCTTTGCCATCTTGCAGGCACAGAAGGCTTTTTTATGTGATTAATAGGAGGTAGGACAATGGCAAAAGCAAACGTATCTCTGGGTGGCAGAGATATCCTTGATCTGGATTCACTTTCCATCGAGGAATATGAAATGATTCTGCAAACTGCGGCAGAAATGAAGAAAATCATGAAACGTGATATCAAAAAGGTGCCGTCACTGCGGGGAAAATCCATTATCAACCTTTTTTATGAACCAAGCACCAGAACAAGAACCTCATTTGAGCTGGCTGGAAAATATCTTGGCGCTGACGTAGTTAATATTACTACTGCCAGCTCCAGCGTTGTAAAAGGTGAATGCCTGCGCGATACTATTCTTACTGTACAATCTATGGCTTGTGACGCAATCGTTATGCGCCATCCGATCGAGGGTGCCGCTGCTTATGCTGCGGAGGTTGCTGATCCTGTTATCATCAACGCCGGTGACGGAGCGCATGCACATCCTTCTCAGGGACTTCTGGATATGTTTACCATTCGTGAACAGGGAAAAGATCTGAAGGGGTTAAAAATGGCGATTTTAGGTGACGTTCTGTATAGTCGCGTTGCCCGTACTAATATCGCTGCCTGGACTAAGATGGGGGCTGATGTACATGTAGCCGGACCAATGACTTTGCTGCCTCACGATATAGAAAGTCTGGGCGTAACCGTACACAAACGTGTTGAAGATGCTATCGAAGGTGCAGATGTTATTGATGTCCTGCGCATTCAGCTGGAACGTCAGAAAAAAGGACTGTTCCCGTCTCCGCGTGAATATGCACGAATCTTTGGCTTGAATGAAAAGCGTCTGGCGCTGGCAAAACCCGATGTTACTGTCCTGCATCCCGGGCCGATGAATCGCGGCCTGGAAATTTCCTGGGAGGTCGGCTACTGCGATAACGCCGCTATTCGTGATGAAGTGCAAAATGGTGTAGCAGTACGTATGGCACTCTTATTCTTGACTTTGACGGGGGGTAAGCAAATTGAAAACATTGATTAAAAACGGTCGTGTCATCGATCCCAGCCAAAATATTGATGCCATTATGGATTTATTGGTGGAAGACGGTGTAATCAAAGAAGTTGCGGCGGAGATTAAAGCTGCTGCCGATGAAGTATATGATGCCGATGGGCTTATAGTGGCGCCTGGTTTGGTTGACGTGCATACACATTTGCGTGAACCGGGCCTGGAAGCTAAGGAAGATATCGTAACAGGTACAATGGCTGCGGCAGCCGGCGGTGTTACGACTATCGCCTGCATGCCGAATACCAAACCCGTTATTGATAACTCTATCATTGTTTCCGGTATTAAGGAACGTGCTGCACGTGAAGGCTATGTTAATGTAGAGGTTATCGGTGCTATCAGCAAAGGCGAAGAAGGTAAAGAGCTGGCTGAAATGATCGATATGTCTGAAAAAGGCGCGATGGCGTTCTCGGATGACGGGCACTTTGTCAACAGTCCGCGTCTGTTTACACTTGCCGCCAAATATATAGGTGCTTTTGATAAAGTTTTGATTTCCCATGCTATCGAACCGGAACTGGGACATGAAGGCTACATGCATGAAGGTGCTGTTTCCGCACGTATCGGAGTGCCCGGTATACCTGCAATAGCAGAAGATATTGCTGTTGCCCGCGACTGTCTTATTGCCGAATATACCGGCGCACATGTACATATTGCGCATGTTGCCAGTAAAGGCGCTGTTGATATCATTCGCGGCTTTAAGAAAAAAGGTGTCAATGTGACCTGTGAAGTTACAGTACATCATCTGACTTTAACTGACGAGGCCTGTGCTACTTACAGCAGTGCTACCAGGGTCTCGCCGCCGCTGCGCAGCATGGATCATGTAGAGGCTTTGCGCGCTGCAGTTAAAGATGGCACGGTAGATGCGATCGTCACTGACCACGCTCCGCATGCTCCTGAAGAAAAAGACGTTGAGTTCCGTTATGCTCCCTGCGGATTTACGGGTTTGGAAACATCCGTTGGTGTAGTTTTAACTGATCTTTATCATACAAACATCTTCACAATTAACGAAATTATTGGTAAAATGAGTACAGAACCTGCGAATATTTTTGCACTAAAAGCTGGAAGTTTAAAAGTTGGTTATCCGGCAGATGTAACTATTATCGACCTTAACAAAGAATGGACTGTTGATAATACGAAATTTTATACACGCGGCAAGGTAACTCCTTTCCAAGGAAAACATTGTAAAGGCAAAGCCGTAGCTACGATGGTAGCAGGTAAATTCGTAATGAGAGATGGTGAAGTATGCAAACGATAGCAAGAAAAGGTAAATTGGTATTAAAAGACGGCAGTGTTTATGAAGGCGAGCTGTATGGTAAACGCAATGCGGTAGGTGAGGTTGTTTTCACTACTGGTATGAGCGGTTATCAGGAAACCTTAACTGATCCGTCGTTTTGCGGGCAGATTGTTGTTATGACTTATCCTTTAGTTGGAAATTATGGTACTAACGATCTTTTTAATCAGGGGCGAAAATCTTTTTTTCAGGGATATGTGATCAGTGAACTGTGTGATCATCCCAGCAACTGGCGCTGCGAAAAAACGCTGGAACAGTTTTTAGATGAACAGGATGTACCTGTACTGACAGGCGTGGATACGCGTGCGATTACCCGTAAACTTCGCAATTATGGTGTACTGCAGGGTGTTATCGTGCCGGCAGAAATGCCGCAGGAGGAAGTGGAAAAGCTGCTGGCTACACCAGAAGTACATGATCAGGTAGCTACAGTAACAACTCCTGAAATTTATACGCTTGGCAACGGCAAATATCATGTTGCGGTCATGGATTTTGGTATCAAACAAAATATTCTTGAATATCTGGCCAGTTTTGACTGCCATTTGACGGTTTTTCCTGCATATACTACAGCAGAGGAGATTTTGGCAGCACGGCCGGACGGTATTTTCTTAGCTAATGGCCCCGGAGATCCGAAGGATTTACAGCCGATCATTGAAGAAGTTAAAAAGCTGATCGGCAAGAAGCCTATTTTCGGCATCTGCTTAGGTCATCAAATTTTAGCTTTGGCTAATGGTGCTGATACCTTTAAAATGAAATTCGGGCATCGTGGCGTCAATCATCCGGTTAAAGACCTTTTGGAAAATAAGGTTCTGATCAGTTCACAAAACCATGGTTATGCTGTTGACGAAAAATCTTTAGCCGGTCTGAATGTGGAAATAACTAATATCTCACTGAATGATGGTACGATTGAAGGTTTGCGTTATCTTGACCATCCTTCTTTCGCAGTTCAGTATCATCCCGAGGCAAGCCCCGGACCAGGCGGCCATGAATATTTATTTAAACGTTTTGTAAAAATGATGGGAGGCCAAAACTGATGCCAAAGCTGCAAAATATCAAAAAAGTTCTTGTTATCGGTTCCGGCCCGATCATTATCGGTCAAGCTGCTGAGTTTGACTATGCCGGTACTCAGGCCTGCCGTTCTCTGAAAGAAGAAGGGCTGGAGGTCGTACTTGTCAATAGTAACCCGGCTACGATTATGACGGACGTGCATATTGCCGACCGTGTTTATATTGAGCCTGTTAATGTTGAATTTTTGGAAAGTGTTATTAAACGCGAGCGTCCTGATTCTTTGCTGGCAACTTTGGGTGGTCAGGTTGGCCTGAATCTTGCAATCGATCTGGAGGAAAAAGGTATTCTGCGCGAATATAACGTGCAGCTTTTAGGTACTCAGATTTATAGTATCAAGAGAGCAGAAGATCGTGAGCTTTTCAAAGAAACTATGGAAAAAATCAATCAGCCGATTCCGGAAAGCGCTATTGTTGAAACGATGGCGGCAGCGAAGGAATTTGCCCGTAAAGTCGGGTTTCCTCTGATCGTTCGGCCAGCATATACTTTGGGCGGCACCGGCGGCGGTATCGCTGAAAGTGAAGATGAACTGGATGAAATCGTTAATAAAGGTTTGAAATACAGTCTTATTGGTCAGGCATTGATTGAACGCAGCGTAGCGGGCTGGAAAGAGATTGAATTTGAAGTGCTGCGTGACGCGGCTGATAACTGCATCACTGTCTGCTCAATGGAAAATCTTGATCCTGTAGGCGTACATACCGGCGATTCTATCGTTGCCGCTCCGGCGCAGACTCTGAGCGATCGCGAAGTACAGCTGCTGCGTCAGGCTTCTATTGATATAGTACGTGAATTGGGTGTGCGCGGCGGCTGTAATGTGCAGCTGGCATTGGATCCCAATTCTGAACGTTATTATGTAATCGAAGTAAATCCGCGTGTCAGCCGTTCTTCGGCTTTGGCTTCTAAAGCTACCGGTTACCCGATCGCAAAGGTTTCCAGTAAAATAGCTATCGGTTATAATCTGGACGAGATTCAAAATGCTGTAACGAAAAAGACAACTGCCTGCTTCGAGCCTTCTATTGATTATGTAGTACTGAAATTCCCGCGCTGGCCTTTTGATAAATTTGTTACAGCCGACCGTACATTAGGCACCCAAATGAAGGCTACCGGCGAAGTTATGGCTATCGAACGCACACTGGAAGCAGCAATGCTGAAAGCGATCCGTTCTTTGGAAATCGGTTTGACTCATCTGGAAATGCCGGAATTAAAAGAACTGAGTGATGAAGAAATTCGTGCTCGCATTTCTAAGATCGATGATGAACGTATCTTTGTTGTTGCCGAAGCACTTCGTCGAGGCGTAAGTCTGGAAGAGATCCATGAGATCACGATGATCGACAGATGGTTCCTGCAGAAAATATTGAATATCGTCAAGATGGAAACTGTTTTAAAAACTGAACCGATGACTAAGGAGATAATGCGTAAAGCTAAACGCATGGGCTTTGCCGATGTGGTTATTGGCGAATATATCGGTAAACAGATGATGGAAGTACGTGCTATACGTAAGGACTGGGGCATTATCCCAACCTATAAAATGGTTGATACCTGTGCTGCCGAGTTTGAAGCTGAAACACCTTATTATTATTCTACCTATGCTGTTGAAGATGAAGTGCGCGTCAGTGATAAAAAGAAGGTTGCTGTGTTAGGCAGCGGACCGATCCGTATCGGGCAAGGCGTAGAGTTTGACTATTGCTCTGTACATTCCGTATGGGCACTGAAAGAGCTTGGATATGAAACCATCATTATTAACAATAACCCGGAAACTGTAAGTACGGACTTTGATACTTCTGATCGTCTGTATTTTGAACCTTTGACAGTAGAAGATGTTTTGAATATTCTTGATAAAGAACAGCCTGAAGGCGTTATCGTACAGTTTGGCGGCCAAACGGCAATCAATCTGGCTGGACCGCTTGCAGATGCAGGCGTGAAAATACTTGGCTCCAGTGTTGACAGTATTGACAGAGCCGAAGATAGAGAACGTTTTGAACAGCTTTTGACAAACTGCAATATTCCGCGTCCGAAAGGGCATACTGTTTTTGATACGGCAGGCGCTTTAAAAGCTGCAGCTGATGTCGGATATCCGGTTATGGTTCGTCCGTCTTATGTTTTGGGCGGTCGCGCAATGGAAATAGTTTATAATGATGAAGAACTGAAACATTATATGTCCAGTGCTGTTAAGGCTTCACGCGAACATCCGGTACTGGTCGATCATTATCTGCAGGGTACAGAGGTCGAAGTCGATGCTATCTGCGACGGTAATGAAGTGCTGATTCCCGGTATTATGGAGCATATCGAACGTGCAGGTGTGCATTCCGGCGATTCTATCGCTGTTTATCCGCCGCGTAATCTGTCCGAGTCGGTTATCAAAACTATCATTGATTATACCAACCGTATGGCACTTGGACTGGAAGTAAAAGGCATGATCAACATCCAGTATATCGTACGGAATAATGAGGTTTATGTAATTGAAGTAAATCCGCGTTCTTCCCGTACAGTTCCTTTCCTGAGTAAGGTCACCAACGTGCCGATGATCAATGTAGCAACTAAAGCAGCTATGGGTCATTCGCTGCGTGAGCAGGGGTATAAACCAGGCTTGGGCTTCTTCCCGGACTATTATGCAGTTAAAGCCCCTGTGTTCTCCTTCAACAAAATGAGTAATGTCGATATTACATTAGGGCCTGAGATGAAATCTACAGGCGAAGTAATGTGCGTTGATTATCAGTACTCACGTGCTTTGTATAAAGCATGTATTGCTTCCGGTATCAATGTACCGCATGAAGGCTCGATACTGATCACTGTTGCTGATATGGATAAACCTGAAGCGGCAGAAATTGCGGCCGGTTTTGCCGATCTGGGCTATGAAATCATGGCTACCGGAGGTACAGCGGAATATCTGAAAGAAAAGGGTGTTAAGGTGACCGTAGCGACTAAAGTCAGCGAGGGCAGCCCCAACATTCTTGACGATATCAAAGAAGGCCGGATAAGTATGGTTATCAATACAACTAACCATGGTCGTGATGCTGAGCGTGACGGCTTTAAAATCAGACGTTCTACAGTAGAGCATGCCATTGCCTGCCTGACTTCTATGGACACAGCACGTGAACTGCAGCACGTTATGTCGGCAATGCGCCGCCGCCGTGTGGTCAGCATCGTTGCATTGCAGGATTTAGCCTGGGAGGGATAAGCCCGTGCCAAAAACTATTACGAACGCCACTGTTATTGGTCAGCGTGTTTTAAACGCTACTACAAAATTAATAGAAGTTTATGCTCCCGAGATCGCCAAAACGGCGGTCCCGGGACAATTCGTGAATGTGCAGGTCTGCAAGAATACGGCTCCGTTGCTTCGCCGTCCTTTTGGCGTTGCCGGAGTAAATGCGGATAATGGTACTTTCATTATGATCTACCGCATTATTGGCGAGGCTACTCATATTCTGGCAGAAGTGTGCAGTGGAGATAAGCTGAGTATCGTAGGTCCTTTAGGCCATGGCTTCGCTATGGAGGCTGAACGTCCATTGCTGGTTGGTGGTGGTCTGGGACTGGCGCCGCTGCTGTATTTGGCAGAAGGATTCTGTGCGCAGAACAAGCCCATAGAGATTTTGATGGGAGGGCGTTCGGAAGAAGAACTGTTTTGGACAGATTTGTACGAAGATATTTGCCAAAATATCCATATTACGACAGATGACGGCAGTTGTGGTGTGCAGGGGACAGTAATTGCTCTTTTGCCGCAGCTTTTAGACAGCGGTAAATATGACTGCGTCTATGTCTGTGGGCCTGTGCCGATGATGAAAGCTGTAGCTGAAGTTGCTGACGAAAAAAATATAAAATGTCAGGTTTCTTTGGAAAAGTATATGGCCTGCGGTCTTGGCGCTTGCTTGTCCTGTTCGTGCAGTGGTATAGGCAAGCGGCTTAAGGTTTGTACCGACGGCCCGGTATTTTGGGCCGAGGAGGTGGGCGAATGGTAAAAGCATTGTATGATGGACGGTTGGCGACAAATATTGCCGGCTTGAAAATGAAAACACCGATTACCACAGCTTCCGGTACTTTTGGCTTTGGACTGGAATTTACCGACTTTCTTGATCTTGAAAAAGTAGGGGCTGTTACTGTTAAAGGTACCTCCTTAGAACCGCAGCCGGGGAATAAGGGACAGCGTGCTGTTGAAACTCCGTCAGGGATGCTCAACAGTATCGGACTTGAAAATCCTGGTGTGGATTATTTTTTGGAAACAACGTTGCCGCAACTGCGTCAGTATGACGTACCGGTAATAGTTAATATTTATGCCCATTCCTATGAAGATTACGGCAAGGTTGCCAAAAAACTGGATGTAGAAGGCGTTGACGCTTTAGAAATAAATATTTCCTGCCCAAATGTCAAAGAAGGAGGCCTGGTTTTTGGTACCTGCCCTGACAGTGCAGCTGAAGTAGTTAAAGCGGTAAAAAGCAATACGTCTAAAATGGTGATTACCAAGCTTTCACCCAACGTGACCGATATCGTAGCCATGGCCCAGGCTGTAGAAGCGGCGGGAACTGACGCTATTTCACTGATCAACACCTTGATTGGTATGAAAATAGATATTGACAGGCAAAAGCCGGTTTTAGGCAATGTTATCGGCGGACTTAGCGGTCCGGCTGTACGTCCTGTTGCAGTGCGGATGTGTTATCAGGTTGCTCAGAACGTACATGTGCCTATTATCGGTATGGGCGGCATTATGACAGCAGAAGATGCGATAGAATTTTTTCTGGCAGGTGCCAGCGCAGTTGCTGTAGGAACTGTTAATTTTACCAATCCTTGTATTGCAGAAACTATTTCACATGGTATTTTGGAATATATGGATAAGCATGGCATTAAAAAACTTAAAGATATGATCGGTTTGGCGTTGCCAGAAGGTAAGATCCATCTGAAACGCGCTGTAAAACGTTAAGGGGGTGGCAGGATGAATCATGACGATCGTTTGATCGTAGCTTTGGATTTCCCCACAATGGAACAGGCTAAAGCAGTAGTATTGGAATTAGGAGATAATGTCAGCCATTATAAGGTTGGTATGGAGCTTTATTATGCTGCGGGAAGTGAAATGATACGCTTCCTCAAAGGTCATAATAAGCAGGTGTTTCTTGACTTAAAATTACAGGACATTCCCAATACCGTTGCAGGTGCTTTGGCGGTTCTTACTGGTTTAGGTGCAGATATGATGAATGTACATGCCGTAGGCGGTAAAAAGATGATGCAGGCAGCTGTTAAATCTGTGCGTGAAGCTGCTGCAAAATTGGGACGCCCGGCGCCGAAACTGATTGCTGTTACTATTTTGACCAGTATGGATGATGAGCAGTTTGGTGATCTTAATTATAAGAACACTATTGCAGAGCAGGTTATTGCTTTGGCAAAGCTGGCACAGGAAGCTGGCATGGATGGTGTCGTTGCCTCGCCACAGGAAGCTGCAGGTATTCGAAGTGCCTGTGGTCCCGAGTTTTTGATCGTTACTCCCGGTGTACGTCCGGCTGGTGCGTCTATAGATGACCAAAGCCGTATCGCTACTCCTGTCGGAGCATTTAAAAATGGTTCCAGCCATATCGTAGTAGGGCGTCCTATTACTAAAGCAGAAGATAAAATTGCTGCGGCACAAAGCATCGTAGCAGAAATCAGAGGTGTTTGATATGTTGCAAGAAAAAGAAGTAATGCAGCTTTTAGAAGAAACTGAAGCCGTGCTTCACGGACATTTTTTGTTGACCAGTGGTTTGCACAGCCCTATGTATGTAGAAAAATTCAATGTGCTGCAGCATCCTAAATACACAGAAAAGCTTTGTCAGGAGTTGGCTGAACGTTATGCTGCTGATAATGTAGAACTGGTAGTAGGTCCAATGACAGGCGGTATCCTGCTGGCGCACGAAGTTGGTAAAGCGCTTGATACCCGTGCTATTTTTACCGAACGCGAAAATGGTAAAATGACTTTAAAACGCGGTTTTGAGATTCCAAAAGGAACTCGTGTACTGATCGTTGAAGATATTGTTACAACTGGCGGCAGTGTTATGGAAGTTCTGGATGTTGTTAAAGAACATGGCGGCATTCCTGTCGGTATTGGGCTTTTGGTTGACCGCAGCGGCGGTAAAGTTGATTTTGGTATTCGTACTGAAGCTTTACTGCATCTTGATGTACCAACATTTAAAGAAGAGGACTGCCCACTTTGTAAAGAAGGTAAGCCTTTTACTAAACGTGGTCGTACCGGAAAATAAATTGTACAGTGTTAATAGTATGAAAATAAAGTCCGATCGCTTATAATAAAGTGATCGGACTTTATTTTCATATGATTTTTGTTATAATAGAGACTGCGTGTAAAAGGGGGAAAAAAGATGCATATTGTAATCAGAGATCATATTTTAGAAGGAGATAATCTTGATGAACTTGCCGCCTGCTTGCTAAGATGGATGCCACCTTTAGTGCCGTGGATGCTTGATCTGCAAAAGGAAGTAAAAGAGCAGGCGGGTGAATATGGAAGTGAAGGCAAGGCACTGTTAGCTATTGTCAAAGCTAATCCTGATAAATATAAAATAGATTATCAAAGTAAGGACAGTCCTTTTTTATAATTAGTAACCAAGGGAGGTCAGGCATTACAGCTGACTTCCCTTGGTTTTATTTTAGACATATTAAAATAAAAAAGCTGCAGACATCGTCTGCAGCTTACTTTTGCGTGGCAGGGGCAGTAGGAATCGAACCCACAACCAACGGTTTTGGAGACCGCTACTCTACCAGTTGAGCTATACCCCTAAAATGGAGCGGAAAACGAGATTCGAACTCGCGACCCCCTCCTTGGCAAGGAGGTGCTCTACCACTGAGCTATTTCCGCAAATGGCGACCCGGATGGGACTCGAACCCACGACCTCCGCCGTGACAGGGCGGCATTCTAACCAACTGAACCACCGGGCCATTTGTCAGTAGTCCTGACAGATATAAATAATACCATAAAACCATGAATGATGCAAGGATTTTCTGTAATTTTACTAAATTACTTTTCAGCGGCTTTGCAAAATAATCGTTTTAGCGTATAATCATAAGTAATATCAACGATAGTACTGTTTCGTTGAATAACCAAAGTAAATAAGGAGGATGTATCATGCTCAAAACCCCAGATTGGGCTGCAGGAGCCGAATATCTGCGTGAACATGCGCCTGAGCTGATCCCATTGATCGATAGGTTTCCTGTGTGTGAATTGAAACCTGAGCCAAAGGAGAAGTATTTCGGGACATTAGTTACAGGTATTGTTTCACAGCAGTTACCACCTGATGTCAGTCTGCAATTACTGGAAAAACTAGGAAAATTTTTAGGAAATCCACTGCAGCCACAGGCGGTAGTGGAAGTTTCCATTGAAGCCTTGTGCGAACAGGGACTGGTAAAACAGAAAGCCGAATATTTGAAAAGTTTTGCTGAAGCAGCTGTTGCAGGTCAGGTAACTATAGAAAAATTTTCTGAAATGACTGATGCTGAAATAACTAAGCAGCTTGTCCAAATTCGCGGTTTAGGGCAGTGGACTATTGAAATGTTTTTATTGCTTGCCTTGTGCAGAACTGATGTCATTCCTTCGGCTGACTTTATCTTTAAGAAAGAATTAAAACTTCTTATGGGATTAAGTGATATTCCCAAGCGTGGGCAAATTTCTAAAATAACCGAGCATTGGCGTCCATGGCGTTCTTTAGGTGTATGGTATTTATGGCAGTTTGCTGCTGAAAAAGAGCAGGAAGAAAAAGTTGTTAAAAAGAAAAATTAAAAGACCGCAATGCGGTCTTTTTGTTTTTTATGATTGTAAACTGTTTGTGAGAACAAAGATATTTCAAAAGAAAATGATATAATGAATAAAGATATAGATAGAAAAGGAGGTTATAATATGCTGGACAAAAAGGTTTTGCTCCAAATAACTCTTATACTATGCTTAGTCACTTTTGTCAGTGATGTTTTTGCCGAACCGATAAGTAAAAAGCTTTCTAAAAATGAAGAATTATATCCACAGGGATGGTCTGTCGGCGATCAGGTAAAGTTTAAGAAAAATACTGTGGTTATGATCAATGATTCAGGTGCCGTTATAAGCGGAACTCTAGCAAATGATACATTTTTACGACCACAGGGTTGGCAGCGTATTATCAATGATTATTATTTTATTTCAGCGTATACGAACGGAGGAAATTTTTTCCCTCGTCACTATCGTTATTGGAATAACAGTAATCTATATAGCATTGCTTTACCAAGTTATGGGCACGTTCGTTACAAAGGCGGAACTGCGGTTTCTTTCAGTGCAGAAGGGACAGTAACCAGTGGAACTGTGGCCAATGACATTACAATCGGTATAGGTGATAATCAATATGGCTTTGTGACTTTAAAAAGCGATAGTATTGTGGGTTTTTATGATGATGGTGCTGTAAAAATGGGTACTTTGGCAGAAGATACTAAACTGCGCCCTATTGGCTGGCAGAATAATGCCGTAGACTTGGATAATGCAGGGTTTGTTGAATTTAAAGCTAAAACTGAAATTAATTTTAGTATCGATGGGTATGTTTTGAAAGGAAGTCCTAAAAAAGCTTTGATTTGGAAAAATAATGGTATTGACAGCACTTTTCGAGCAGATGAGGCAGTTGAATTCACAGAGCAGGGCGCGGCAAGTGCTGCAGAATAAATATTGTTAATAATGTTTATTGCAGATTATTATCAATAAGTAGTTGCAAGCGCATAAAGAATATGGTAGAATTATAAACGATTTAAGATGTATTATTAAATTAAAATTGAATATTGTAGAAAATTGGTGCCAGAGATTATAAAATTTCAGCGGCTTAATAGGGAATCCGGTAAAATCCGGAGCTGTCCCGCAACTGTAATGTGGAGCACTGTAATGCGAAACCATTGGACTAGTGTCTGAGAAGGAATTGCAGTGCGATGAAACAGAGCCAGGAGACCTGCCAGTTTTTTAATAATCCTTTTATGACTTGCGATGTACGGGTCGGATACATGAATCGCAGTGTCGTTATTATCAGTTTGGTGTGGTTAGCCGAATGATATTTGCGACGCTTTGTTTTTCATCATGTATCCGAAAGTCTATTTGGTCAACTGGGGAAATGGCGCAGACTATATGCTTTCGAATATGGTCTGCGTTTTATGTTGTCCCGACATTTTACATCGTGCAGGAAAGGAATGGAGCAAATGAAGAAGATTATTTTGGAGAAGAGTACTTTATTAACGCTGTTAGTCACCAGTGGTGTATTTATGGGGGGGACGTGCGTTTTTGCAGAAGAGCCTGTAGAGAGATTTACTTTAGGTGAGTTTGTAGTTACGGCAAGCCGTGTAGCAACTAATAAGTCTGATACTCCTGCTAATATCAGCGTTATTACAAAAGAAAGTATTGCTGATAATAATTACAGCGATGCCGCTGAAGCTATCAGTAAAATTCCCGGGGTCAATGTTCTTGGCAGCGGAGCAAAAGGTACAAGTATGGGACAGGACAAAATTTTGATTAATGGAGACGAGCGCGTTTTAATACTTGTCGACGGACGGCGCGTTAATTTAGGAAGTAGCGGTAATTACAGTGCAGATTGGCTTCCGCCTGTCAATGCTATTGAACGAATAGAAGTATTGAAGGGTGCAGGTTCAGCTTTATATGGTACAGATGCCGTTGGCGGCGTTATAAATATTATTACAAAAAAAGGCAGTGAGTTGGAGAGCCATGTTACTGTCCGTGCTGCTTCCGGCTCATGGAATACCGAGCAGTACGGTATTACTGCTGGTGGTGCAACTGAAAACGGTTTGGGGATATTTGTCAGTGCCAGTAAAGATCGTCGCGGCAACTATAGCTATAAGGATATTGACGGCGATGTTAAAACTATGCCAAACTCCGGTTTTAATACAGATGGTGTCAACCTGAAACTGGATCAGCAGATTGGGAAGGACAACCGCATTACCATGCAGTTTGAACACTTGAATACTGAAGGCGGAGCTCCTTTTGGTTATTATGGTATTACAACCACAGATAAGCATAAAAGATTGAATAATAATCTTTCTATGCGTTATGATTGGAAAGAAAGTACTGATAATAGCGGTTATATGCAGATATATAGAAATCACCATCATGCACAATTTTTAAGTCCTGATAAAGATAATAAATCAGACTTTATTGATAGTACATGGGGTGTTGATTTGCAGCAAAGCTTTAAATTGAGCGAAAAGAATAATTTAATTACGGGTATAAGTTATTATAAAACTGAAGTGAATAATGATGTAATGTTTGACGGAAAAAAAGAAATAGATAATCAAGCTATATTTCTCGAAGATCGCTGGAAGTTTGCAGATTCTTGGCAGTTGAATACAGGATTGCGTTTTGATCATCACAGTACATATGGAAGTGAACTGACTCCGCGTATATCTTTGAATAAAAAACTTAATGAAGATACCAATGTTTATTTATCGTGGGGCAAAGTTTTTAAGGCACCAACAGTACAAGATTTATATTGGAAACAAAATATGCCTTATGAATATAATGGTGTATGGTATGACAGTTGGACGTTAGGAAATCCTGATTTAAAACCAGAAAAAGGTAATGTTTGGACACTTGGAACCAATACTAAAATAAGTGAAAAGACAAATTTTACTGCCAGTGTTTTTTATAGTGATATTAAAGATGCCATTGCGTGGAAAGGCAATAGTAATGGTGCATATCAGGCGTTTAATGTTGCTAAGGAAAAGCGCAGAGGTATGGAATTAAGTATAAACCATTATTTTAACGATAATTTATCGGGGTATTTGTCGTATACCTATGCAAAATCTGAGCGTAATGATGGATATGGATGTGTAAATTACGATAATATAAAGCCAAATATTTATAGAGCTGGTATAAAATATAAAAATGAAAAGCTGATTTTAAACATGGATTTGAATGTTGTTAATGGGCAAGTACTGATGTACACTAATGGTTATGATTCTTATGGATATGCTGATAAATCCTATTTTACTTTAGATTTAGGAGCTCAGTATAAAATCAATAAGGATGCGAAAGTTTTTATTAAAGGATATAATTTAACTAATGCCCGTTATCAGGAATATGGTGGTAAATATAGTAATGGTGAGGCAAAATATCCGATGCCATCACGCAGTTTTATTGTGGGTATGGAGTACAATTTTTAATGAAACAGTTATTTAATTATTGTTCATTGCCAATGTATGAAGCCGATTTGTCCGATGTTCAGCAAAATCTGCAGAGCTTTCTTAAAGAGTTTGAATTATCTGGTATTGAGCAAAGGGTATATCAACCTTTAGGGCAGGTGCCATACAAGGATCTGACGCTAGGAGTACATTTAAATTATTGGCCGGAATGGATGAGTTTTTTTTGCGGCAATCAAAAGTTGCTTAGGCAAAGCTTTAATAGTGAACAGCAGTTAAAAGATTATTATGGCGGTGCAGCGAATGCAGAAGAATGGCTTAATGTCATAAAAAGCAACTTGCAGGCTGCATTATCAGTACATCCGGAATATTTGGTATGGCATGTTTCCAATGCCGGAAATGAAGAAGTTTTTACTTTTGATTTCAAATATAATGATGAACAGATATTAAATGCAACAGCAGCTGTATTTAATAGTGTTTGCCATATTATTCCAGATAATGTCATCGTACTTTTTGAGAATTTATGGTGGCCGGGGCTGAAACTTTTAGAGCCGGGACTGGTAGAAAAATTTTTCTCGTTATTAAAAACAAAGAACGTTGGAATTATGCTCGATACAGGACATTTAATGAGCACAAACATGTATTTAACTGACGAACTGGCTGGCATCGCTTATATATGTCAAGTATTGGATAAATTAGGAGATCTAAAGCATCTGATCAAGGGTGTGCATTTAAGCTGCTCACTTTCAGGAGAGTATCAGCAGCAGTTTGCCAAAGTGGTGCCGCCGAAAATCGATTTTGCAGCATTGCTGATGCATATCGCAAAAATAGATCGACATATGCCCTTTAGCGATACTGGAGTGTCTGAGATTTTAGAAAAGGTACAGCCGCAATATTTAGTTCATGAATTATTTTATGACAGTTTGTCAGATATGAGCGTCAAGTTATCTCAACAACAAAAAGCCTGTGGTGTTAGGAGCAGATGAGATGAAAATATTTTTTAAAAATATGATGACATTGCTGGCGTGTTTGATGTTTTTAGTGTGCAGCGGTTGCGGCATTAAAGCAGAAAGTGATAAAAACAAGGTTGCTTACAGTGTAACTGATGTTACTGGTACGGTGATCGAGTTTTCAGAGAAACCTAAAAGAATAGTTTCAATGGGAATAGGCAGTGATGAAATATTGCTGGAGTTAGTTGAGCCGGAACGCATTGCTGCACTTACTTATCTGGCTGACGATGCTGGTATTTCATCGGTCAGTGTTAAAGCTCAGGTAATTAAAGGCAGAGTGCAGCGTAATAATCTGGAAGCAATTTTATCTTATGCTCCTGATCTTGTGGTAGTACCTGATTGGGATGGGATAGACTTTGTTGGTCAGCTTCGGTCTGCCGGAATAAAAGTTTATGTTCATAAGACACCTAATACAATGCAGGAAATCAAGGCTAATATTGCTGAGCTTGCTGCTGCTGTCGGAGAAGATGAGCAGGGATACCTATTGCAGCAGCAAATGGATGAACGATTGTCTGCAATTTGGTCTAAAGTCGGAAAAATAAAACCAGAACAGAGAAAAAAGATTGTGGCACTGTCTTTTATGGGGCCAATGGGTATCAAGGGTTCATCTTTTGATGATATGTGCCATTATGCAAATATTATTAATGCTGTTGAGAATCTTGATATTCCTAGAAATGCTGCTTTTTCAGAAGAACAGATGCTTTTATTGGATCCAGATATTATTTTGGTGCCAAGCTGGGATTACAGTGGCACAAAAAATACTGGTGAATTTCAACGTCAGATTATGACTAATGAAGCATATCAGGGGATTAAGGCTATTCGTAATCATCAAGTTGTTCAAGTTCACGATAGGTATTTGTACAGTACTTCTCAATACGCTGTTAATGCTGTAGAGGAATTGGCTGCTGTTAGTTATCCGGAGCTATATTAGGAGGCTTAAATAATGTCCGGTCGATGTGAGAATTTATACATTGATCGGGCATTTTTGTATTGACACTAAAGTTAAAGAGTGTTAAAATGCAATAGAGTTAGCTACAGCTAACTCTATTGCATTTTATTTTATGAATAAAGTTGTTTATATTGATTTAAATATAGAATGTTTTTGGTTGAAAACAGTGAGCTATTTATTTTTAAGGGAGGCAGTTTATTGATGAGAAAAATTGCGATTTATGGCAAGGGCGGTATTGGCAAGTCTACTACTACTTCAAATTTATCGGCGGCATTGGCGCTTAAAGGTTATAAAGTAATGCAGGTAGGTTGTGACCCTAAGTCTGATTCAACTAAGAATTTGATGAAGGGGATGCGTATTCCTACTGTTTTAGAACAGCTTAAAGAAAAGGGGGAAGCTTTAGAATTAAAAGATATTGTTTTTGAAGGCTTTGGTGGCGTCCTGTGTGTAGAAGCAGGAGGTCCTACACCTGGTATAGGCTGTGCAGGGCGCGGTATTATTTCAGCTTTTGAAAAGCTGGAGGAGTTGAAGGCTTTTGAAATCTATAAGCCGGATATCGTCATCTATGACGTGCTCGGCGACGTTGTTTGCGGCGGTTTTGCAATGCCTATCAGGGGTGGTTATGCCAGAGAAGTGTTTATTGTTTCTTCAGGAGAGATGATGGCGCTTTATGCGGCTAATAATATTGCTCAGGCGATCAAAAACTTTGGACGCAGGGGTTATGCTCGCTTGAAAGGCATTATTTTGAACGCTAAAAATATTGAGAATGAACAGGAACTGGTGGCCAAGACTGCCGCTGAGATTGAAACCGAGGTCGTAATGTATGTTCCACGTTCGGGAGATATACAAACAGCTGAAAATCAGGGCGGTACGGTTAGCGAATTTGTACAGGCTTCGCCGATGGTCAAGATCTATCAGGAGTTGGCTGATAAAGTTTTAGAAATGAGTGAAGATACTAAGGGGGATGAATAATGAAAAATAAATTGTTGCTGTTGGCAGTAGTCGTTATAGTAGGTGCGCTTTTGTATTATTGCTTTAATACAGGCAATAAAAGTGAAGATGTGTCGGCTGCTGCCGGTGAAACTTATAAACTTGAGTATACACCTACGCTGCAGGCTTATGGTTTTACTGAACCGGTTATTTTAAAAGCAAAGCCTCAGCGAGTCGTATCTTTAGTGCATACTCCGGTTTTGGCACTGTATGAGATGGGTATTAAACAGGTTGCTGTGCCCCAGGCGGCGATGCTGGAATGGCCTGCAGATTTGGTGAAGGATGCAAAGCTGCTGAATGTGTCGATGAATTCTAATTTTGATATCGAATCAGTTATTGCTTTGGAACCAGATCTGGTGATAGTAGGTTATCAGTCTAAGGATACTTATGGGAAAATTCTGGATCGTGAAAAAATACCTGTTTATTATGTTGATGCCGGGCATGTTGTATCTTATGAGTCGATCAAGGAATTGACTGACGTACTGATCAAAGCCTTTGGTCAACATAATGCAGGTGCTGAAGCTATTACGGACAGGTTCAACAAATTGGAAGCCAGAATGGCCGAAAAAAGACAGGAAAATAAAGGGCAAAAAGTTATGGTGCTGCAATCAGCCCCGCCGCGTCATTATATACAGGGTAAAGATGGGACTTTAGGCAGTATGCTGGATATGCTGGGGTACGAAAATGTGTATCAGAACAATAAGATGGTATTGATTGATCTGGAGCAGGCTTTATCTTACGAACCGGATTTACTGTTTTGTGTAGGCGGTTCTAAAACTGCGGCAGAGCATCAGCAGGTAATGGAAGAGGATTTTGCCAAAAACCCTGAATACTGGAACAATATTAAGGCGATACGCGAACATGAGGTTATTTATCTGCCGATAAAATATGTTGCGACAGCCGGGATCAATGTTATTGATAATATAAATGAATTGATCGATATTATTGATGCGAAGAAGCTGAAACAAAATGGGTAAAGAAGTAAATGTCCTGCGGGTAAGTATGGTTTGCCTGGTTTTAGTGGCAGTATTATTATTGCTGGCTGTTGTTGCGCTGGGAGTTGGTAGTGCCGGGTATTCGCTGCAGCAGATCATACAGGCTCTTTTTTATGATGAAAGCGGACCGGTGAGGGTAGTTGTTTATAATTTGCGGTTACCGCGTCTGATTATGGCAGTCGAAGTAGGGGCCTGCCTTGCTGTTGCAGGTGCTCTTTTGCAGGCTGTCATGCGTAACCCTCTGGCTGATCCTGGGATTATAGGCGTCTCTGCCGGTGCGGCTACTGCGGCAACGACGATTCTACTGTTGTTTCCGACTTTGGTTTCATCAGTGCCGCTTTTTGCTTTTGGCGGTGCGGCATTGGCCTGTGTACTTATTTATTTGCTGGCCTGGCGCGATGGGATTGATACTGTCAGAATAATTTTGTCCGGTGTTGCGATAAATACGGTTTTGGGAGCGTATAACTCCTTTTTGCAATTATTGAATTCTGATAATCTTTCCAGTGTTTTATCTTTTATGAACGGCAGTCTTTCGGGACGTTCCTGGGATCATGTTTATATCATTACGGTGTATTCTTTTATTGGTCTTGTTTTAGGCGTATGCTGTATAAAAAATGCCAACATTTTGCAGCTGGGTGACGAAATGGCTCAAAGCCTGGGTGTAAATGTAACTTTTGTACGTATCTTTTTATCTGCGGTGGCTGCTTTTTTGGCAGCTGCGACGGTAGCAGAGGCCGGTATGATCGGTTTTGTAGGGCTGGTTGTCCCGCATATTGCGAGAATGATGGTTGGCTCCGACTATAAAGCACTGCTGCCGGTGAGTATGCTTTTGGGTGCGGTGATTCTTCTGGCGGCAGATACTTTGGGGAGGACACTTATACCTGGGATGGAGATACCTGTAGGTATTGTTATGGCAGTTACCGGCGGACCGTTTTTCTTGTATATGTTAAGAAAGAAGGGCAAAGTAAGTGGAAGTTAAGGGTGAAAAATTAGAGATCGGTTACGATGGGCGTATTGTAGTCAGGGAAATGGATATTACTGTAAAAAAAGGTGAGATCACGACTATCGTCGGCCCTAACGGTTCAGGTAAATCTACTCTGCTGAAAGCGCTGACACGATTGCTGCGCTGTAGTATGGGCTGCGTCTATCTGAATCAGGAGGATCTGTACAATATCGACAGTAAAAAACTTGCCAAATGTATTGGTGTTTTGCCGCAGCGCCATTGCGCACCTCCTGATTTTAAAGTCAGAGATTTAGTAGGTTATGGGCGCGTACCCTATCAGAAGTGGTACGAACATAATACGGAAGAAGATGAAAAGATAATAGAGTGGGCCTTGAAAGCAACAGGTACCTGGGCTCTGCGGGATAAATCTATTCAGGAATGCTCGGGCGGGGAATCGCAGCGGGTATGGATAGCTACCGTATTGGCGCAGCAGCCGGAAATTTTGTTTTTGGATGAGCCGACTACATATTTGGACATTGCGCATCAGCAGGAAACGATGAAACTTGTAAAAAGGCTGAACCATGAGGCGGGGATCGGCGTAGTGATGGTCCTGCACGATTTAAGTCATGCGCTGGAGATCAGTGACCGGATCATAGTTTTGAAAAATGGCTGTAAGTATGGTGAAGGTCGTCCGCAGGATATTATCACACCTAAAATGATGCGTGAGGTTTACGACGTAGATTGTGATGTAGTGCAGATTCCTGGGCGTAAGAAGCCTTTAATTATGTTTAAAGAAATAAGTTGATAAAAGGAGTTTTTTATGGCGATGGATGGAAAAGAGCTGGTTGAAAAACTTGCTAAATTGAGTCAGGTACAAAGCATTAAAGATATACCACAGCTTACTCATGCTTTGTTCCCGGGGACACACTGTCCTCTGATGGGTGCGGCTATGGCTGTTGGTGGCATCAAGGACAGCCTGATCGTTGTGGTTGGTACGGATGAATGCACTTATTACACTAAAAGTATGACCATACATTCTGAAAAATTTGGGGGCATTGACGGCCGTTGTGTTTCAGTCGTGTTGGATGACCATGATGTAACCTTTGGCAGTGCGGAAAAGGTACAGGAAGCTTTTAAAGAAATAATTGAAGAATATCGCCCCCAATGTGTATTTTTGGTAACTACCTGTGTCATTGAAATAATTGGTGATGACTTTGACGCTATTTCAGAAGGTCTCAGTGAGCTTTATGGTATTCCGGTGCTGCCGGTTCATACTGAGCATTTTAAATGTGAGGACCATTTGCCTGGTCTGGAACGAACGATTACTGTTTGTGCTGAAATGATGAAATCGTGTGATAGTGACAACAGTGTCAATTTGCTGGGGCAGAGAATGGGTGATTTTGCAACGACGGAGCTTTATGCCATGCTGCAGAAAGCCGGCGTAAAAATCGGTTTGCAGCTGCCATGCGGCTGTTCGGTAGACGATATAAAAAATGCTGCTGCAGCGAAAGTGAATATTGTCGTTAATGATATTGCGCTGCCGCTGGCCCAAAAGATGCAGGAAAAATTTGGTATTCCTTACGTTTACTTTAATAAATTTGTTATTCCCGAAAAAATCTATGAAGCCTATAAAAATCTTTTTGGGTATTTAGAGCTGGAACTGCCGGGAGAATTGGAAGGACTTTATCAAAACGCAAGAGAGAAAATCGAAAAAAACAAGGGTGAATTGGAGGGTATTACTTATATTTACGGGAATACGCCGTATGCAGTTTTTGAAATGAACTGTTTCCTCAGTTCCCTGGGAATGGTGCCTCAGGTGATTCAAACCAACAGATATACAGAAGCAGATGAACCTTATGCAAAAGAAATATTGCAGTATACAGACCCTTATGTTTGCAAAGCGGCTAATATCGCGCCGCTGCAATATGTGTATGATGTATTGTCTCCTTATTTATATTTGGGACATGAGTTTGGCAACAGGCTGCGTCAAAAAGGTATTGCCATTGTTCACAGCGACAGAGCGAGTGGCATGCTGGGTTTTGAAGTTACAGGATATTTACTGCAGCAGTTAGTCAAGTCTGTTAGGGAAGCCAAAGAATATAGAAAGGAGCTGGGCTTATGAGTTTATGCAGATATTTGCCTGTTCCGTCAGATAGAATGGGTATCATTTGGAGTTTGCTCAGCGTAAAAGACAGCATCATTCTTGAATATGGCCCGGCCGGGACAACTCATTTTAGTATGGGCTTTTATGGAACTTTAGGAGTAGACTGGCAGCATAGGCTGTTTACAACACATATGAACGAAGACGATGTGGTCATGGGCGATGTTACCCGTTTGGAAGAAGCTATTGTCGAATTGGATAAAAGCTATGAACCAAAAGTTATTTTTGTCGTGGCATCTTCTATTTCCGCAGTTATTGGTACTGATATAAAAGGCGTTTGTAATTATATGCAGAAAGAAGTTCAGGCTAAGCTGGTTGCATTTGAGCAGGGCGGATTTAGGGGTGATTACAGCATAGGTCTGACTGAAGTTTATAAATTGCTGGTCAATAATCTTCCATGTAAAGAACAGAAAAAGAGAAAGAAAGTGTTTAATATTATTGGCGCGTCAATGGGCAGTTATCGTGCCGCATCGGATGTCTGGGAGCTGCAGAACTTGATACGTGAAGCCTTTGGTTATGAATTGCATACCTGCCTGTGCCACGAAACATCTGTTGATGAAATCGGTGATATCGGAACAGCTGAAATAAATTTGGTAATGCGTCAGGAAGGTTTACCGGCAGCAGAAGTGCTGAAAAATAAATTTGATATGCCATTTGTTGTCAGTGCTCCTTACGGTTATGCAGCAACTTTAACATGGTTGGAAGAAGTCGGTAAAATTCTGGGACAGCTACCTGACGTTAAAATGTGCGCCAGATTACGTCTTAAAGCACAGAATACAGCGTCTTTAAAAATGTATGCTATGATGATGGGCAGAAAAAAAACACCTCAGGCAGCTGTGATCGGCGAGTATGACCTGGTTAAAGGGTTGAGTGCTTTTCTTCGGTCTGTAGGGATCGATGTTAAGTATAAACTTTGCAGCCATTCTTTAAAAAGTATCGTTGAGCCTGAGTTGGATATTCAGTATATATCTGTGGAAAAAGAAAAAATTGATATATTAAAAAAAATGCAGAAGACACTTGTTCTGGCAGACGATGTTTCGCACAGGCTTTGTGATAGCAGTAATGTCGTAGTGAGAGTAAGCGCTCCTTTTATTGACGGAGCCCAGATAGCGACACATTTGCCGTTGCTTGGCGAAAAGGGGACAGATTTCTTACTGGAAACTATCGAAGCATATTATCAGACTTTAGCTTAATAATGAAAACTTTAAGTATCCCCTCGAGATATAATACGTGAGGGGATACTTAAAAACAAAAGGTTAGCTAAGGCTAACTTGACGCGTAAGAAAAATTTTTCTGGACAGGCTAAATGCCGGTAAGTTATGGGCCTGAAAGATTCCATACTATATTTTTATAATAAAAAGGAGGCTGACGCTGTTGTTGTTTTAGTATTCATTATAAGGAAATTTTAGGGGGAGTTCGAATGAAACGGTTTTTAAAATTTTTATGCATGTGCCTCATTATGAGTATGGCGGAATCAGCACATGCCGCATTGCCAACAGTAAAAGATACGGTGATTATTTCTGCGGCAGACAGAAAAGCCGTTACTCTTGCTGAAATGGCTGAAAACTTTGTTGATTATGATGTAGTTTTTTTTGGTGAATTTCATGATCAGGATGTACTGCATGAGCTGGAATATGAAATGCTGCAGCAACTGTATGCCATTCATGGTGACAAGCTTGTTTTGTCACTGGAAATGTTTGAGGCAGATAACCAGTTCGTTTTAAATGAGTATTTAGCCGGTAGAATTACGGAGGAGGAATTTCTGGCAAAATCGCGTCCCTGGCCAAGATATAAAACAGATTACCGTCAGCTGGTAGAATTTGCAAAAGCACATAAGCTGCCAGTCTTAGCCAGCAATATACCACGTTTTTTAGCAGCAAAATTGGCGAAAGAGGGAACTTTAGCTGCAGTAGCAGAGCTGGATAAGCAATATTTACCGGTCAGGACCTATGCGCCTGCAGGAAAGTATAAAGAGAAATTTGCTGCTTATATGACTAAGGGGCAAACACCGATGCGAATTCCCCAGGAACGGATAGATCAGGTATTTGCCGCACAGTGCATAAAAGATGACAAGATGGCGGAAAGTATTTTTTATTATTGGCAGGATAATCAGGATAAGGTAATTTTTCATATCAACGGCTGCTTTCATTCTGACGGACATTTGGGAACTGTCGAAAAATTGGAAGCATTGAATCCGGCGTTAAAAGTAGGTGTAATTACGCCTAAAGACATGCCGGAATCTAAAAACTATATGGAAACCTATGCTGATGATAAAAAAGACGGCGAATATATTATTTATTTTCCAAGAGTAGAAAAAGAATAATGATCAGAGGAAGGATATTATGATGAAAATAAAAAACAAACAATTTTTCAACAGGAAAATATTGATGACATTAGTTGTTGGCACAAATGTCATTTTGGGGGGCACAGCGGTATATGCTGAAGAACCACAGAAATTTACTTTAGATGAATATGTGGTAACTGCTACCCGTACAGAATTGAGCAGAAAAGAAGTTCCTCAGAGTGTGGAAGTTATAACAAAAGAGGATATCCAGAATATTGGGGCAACCAATGTTATAGATGCCTTACGTACGGCGACTAACATAGAAATACCGGAAGCTGCGGGTGTAGGGCACACTTTGGGAATCAGAGGCAGCGGGAAAAATGATGTTTTGGTTTTGCTTAACGGGCGTCGTATTCCCGGCGAAGGGTATGGCCAGGTTTCTACTAATACCTATGTGCTGTCACGGCTGAATGTGAACAATATAGAACGAATCGAAGTGCTTCGCGGGCCATCAGGTGCATTATATGGATCAGAGGCCTCAGCTGGTGTTATTAATATTATTACGAAAAAATCTGAAAAAAAATCAATGACTGTAGGTGTAGCTACAAATAGCCGTGAAATGAGTAATTATTACCATTTTGACAGCGGCAAAGACGGTAAGTTAAGTGCTGCTTTTGATGCTAACTTTACTAAAGTCCGCTATTTTAAATGGGATGATGCCAATATGAGTAAATATTTTGGACCGACTCAAAATTATAGCTTGGATGTAGATTATGAAATGGACCAAAACAACAGTTTAAATTTATATCTGAACTATGAGAATACCAATCAGCAGTTCAAAAAATTTACCAGTGCCAGCGGTCCTTTTTCTTATTTAGGTATATATAATGTAGATAGGAAAAGTGCCAGCCTTACTTATAACGGACAGAATGATAACAGTAATTATATGCTAAGCGCAACTTACGGTGAATTAAAAAAAGATGTTACCAGTGCTATGAGCGCAAACAGTGTGGGAAGCTCCAAATTTAATTTTTGGAATATTGAAGCACGTGATACGATCAAGCTAGACAATAATAATCGTTTGACTTTCGGCGGCGAGTTCAGAACTGACGGTCGCAAAGACAGCAGTATTGACGAAAGTTCTGATCAATATTCTTTATTTATACATGACGAATTGAAACTGGGTGAGAAACTACTGCTGATTCCGGCTGTTCGCTATGATCACCATGACAGCTTTGGCAGCGAGACTTCTCCGAATATTGGCGCGACATATTCCTTTACAGAGGCCTCAAGGCTTAAGGCTAATTATGGAGAAGGTTACAGAGCGCCGTCTATTTCAGAATTATATGGTACTTATTCCAATCCGAATCTGCGTCCTGAAAAATCAAAGGGATATGAGTTATCATATGAACAGGAATTTGGCGATGATACTGCAGTTAAATTAACATATTTCAAAAACAAAAAGACTGATGCCATTGCTATGGATTACAGTTTAGCGCCTAATTATCAATATATGAATATAGAAAAGTCTTCTTCAGAGGGTGTTGAATTTGAAATCAAGCATGACTTGGGAAATGGTTTTACAGTAATCGGTAATTATGATTATCTGGATGCTATGAATGATAAGACTAATACACGTTTGAATTACAGCGCCCGTAATACTTATACAGCAAAATTGATGTGGACAGAGCCTGTAAAACAGGAATGGAATATTACTGCCTGGAATAAGTGGTATTCTGATTATAGGGCAGACAGTGAAGATCACAGTATCAATACGTTTAATTTTGTCGTTAATAAACGCTGGGGCGATAAATATCGTGCTTATGCCGGAATCGATAATCTTTTTGATAAAAAGATTACCAGTATGCGTTATTCGGGAAGGTTGTGGCGTGTTGGTGCGGAAATGACCTTCTAAAAATTGTATGCAGGATTTGAAAAAGCTGCTGCCTTTGGGCAGCAGCTTTCTTTGCTATCAGCAGTGCATTTGTGCTACAATAATAAATTATAGATTAGTAATTGAGCATAAAAGGATAGAGAGGTGTTAGCATGGGACAGCCTAAAATCACAGAGATAGAGGCGCAGCTTGGCGAGTGGGAATTTTTAAAAGAACTGCCGCAGGAAATAGATGGCTTTAAGTTAACAATGGGACAGGGAATAGACGGACAGATCTTAACGATTGCTTCATATAGTAATGAAGCAATGCACAGCAAGCTTGATTTGATTTATACTTCGGAAACCTTTGATTATGTACCTGTAAAAACGATTGGCATGCATACGTTTAGAGATATTCGCTATTTTTGCCGCGACAGGGATAAATTTGCTAAAATGATGCATGAGAAGCTGCCGGAGCTTTTAGCGGACGTGAACAGGGAAAAGAAGCATCAGATGGGAACCTTGATAGAGGAAGCCGGGCTTCTGAACTGGGCGTATACCGGCAAGCTGCCGCAGAAAATAGGTGCTTTTGAATTGTATATAACTCCTGACAATCCCATCGATTATATCAATGGTTCAACGCTTTTTATTGATTACAGTGACTTTGAACATGGTAATCAGCTGGTGTTTTTCTATAATAGCTTCCGCGATGAGTTTTTTGCTGAAACGAAAAAACGGTTTATGACAGGAATAACACATGAATTTGATTGCCGAAATTTAAAAGATCTGGAAAATCTGCTGGATAATAATCTGGAACAGGCATTGCAAAAACTTGGCAAAGCGTAACGAATGTAATAAATTTATTGTCTGAAACTCTTGACATCTTGATGTAAATGCCATATAATATGCCTACATGGTTTGAATGGCCCGGTGGTTCAGTTGGTTAGAATGCCGCCCTGTCACGGCGGAGGTCGTGGGTTCGAGTCCCATCCGGGTCGCCATTTTGCCTCGGTAGCTCAGTTGGTAGAGCAAAGGACTGAAAATCCTTGTGTCCACAGTTCGATTCTGTGCTGAGGCACCATTTATGCGGAAATAGCTCAGTGGTAGAGCACCTCCTTGCCAAGGAGGGGGTCGCGAGTTCGAATCTCGTTTTCCGCTCCAGTTAAGGCGACATAGCCAAGCGGTAAGGCAGAGGTCTGCAAAACCTTTATCCCCAGTTCGATTCTGGGTGTCGCCTCCACTTTTTGCCGGGGTGGCGGAACTGGCAGACGCAAGGGACTTAAAATCCCTCGGGGAGTGATCCCCGTACCGGTTCGATTCCGGTCCTCGGCACCATTATTTTTATGGTGAATGCAAGCAGTACAACTACATAGTCAAGCAAGAGATTGACGGAGCGTCCCGCATCGGACGCTTTTTTTATTATTTAATTTTAGGATTTGAAATGAAAGCGGTGAGAAATATGGTGAATAGTTTTGCAGAATTGAAGGTTTGTGCTGAAACGGTTGAGCTGCTTAAGCAAATGGGTATTAAAAAGCCGATGCCTGTTCAGGAACAGGCTATACCGGCCTTATTTGCAGGCCGTGATGTTATCGCAAGAGCGCAGACAGGTACTGGTAAAACACTGGCATTTTTAGTACCGATGGTAGAACGTCTGGATGCGGCTAAGCCTTTTGTACAGGCGTTGGTGATTACGCCGACTCGTGAACTGGCGCAGCAGATAGCAGTAGAGCTGAAGAAGTTATTGGGCGGAAGTGAAGTAAAGGTGCTTGCGGTTACCGGCGGCCGTGATTTTGAGGCGCAGAAGCATAAGCTGGACGGCAAAAGCCATGTTTTGATCGGTACGCCGGGGCGTCTTTTAGATCATATTCGCAAAGGCAATACTAACCTTGGCGGAGTTAAATATCTGGTTTTGGATGAAGTTGATGAAATGCTTAAGCAGGGCTTTATTGATGAAGCTTCGGAGCTTATCGCAATGACTGATCCGGAACGGCAGACTATGCTGTGCAGTGCTACCTTATCAGAGGAAGTGCAGAAGCTTGGTAAACGTATTACCCGTAATTGTGCTTTGATCGATATTGACCCTAATAAAGCAACGGTTGAAAATATCAAACAGATCTGCATCAAAACTACGGACGAATATCGTAATAAGGCTGTTGCTTCATTAATAGACCGTTACAATCCTTATCTGATGATTGTTTTTTGCTTCAGCAAAGAACGCACAAAAGAATTGGGTGAGTGGCTGGGAACTCAGGGATATAATGTAGATGTGCTGCATGGTGAGATGTCGCAGGCCAAACGCAAAACAGTAATGAAAGCCTTCCGTGAGGCCAAGCTGCAGGTCCTGGTTGCCAGTGATCTGGCTGCACGTGGGCTGGATATCGAAGGCGTGACTCATGTCGTTAATTATGATATACCGCATGACGTAGACTGGTATGTGCATAGAATAGGACGTACTGGGCGTGCCGGTAACGAGGGGATTGCAGTTACCTTATACACTGCTGAAGAAGTAAAATGGCTCAAAAATATTGAAAACAAGCTTGATGTGAAAATGGAACGGCAGAATTTAGACGGCAAAACGATAGCCCGTCGTGAGCATGCGCCAGTACAGAAAAAACGTAAGGCAGAAGCTGCTAAACCGAAACGCGGTAAAAAAGCTGTCGTGGATAAACGTAAAGCACCTAAGACCGGCTCTAACCGCCGTCAAAATAAGAATAAATAAGTGTGAGAAAGTGAGGGGACTGTTATGCAGGCGATAAACAAAGAAAGAGTAGCCGGACTGTTACAGGGGCTGGCGCAATTTGGCAAAACAGAACACGGAATCACAAGATTGGCTTATACGGCAGAAGACAAAGCAGCGCAGGAATGGCTGCTCAAGCAGATACAGGACTTACAGCTGAAGCTGTCTGTAGATGCTGTTGGTAATGTCTTTTTGCGTCGTGAAGGTAAAAATACTGATTTGGCGCCTGTTGCCATGGGTTCCCACATCGATACTGTCGTGCAGGGTGGTGCCTATGATGGTACTGTAGGTGTTGTAGGTGCTTTAGAAGTACTTTATATGCTGCAGGATGAAGAACTGGAGCGGCCGATTGAGGTTATTATTTTCAGGGCAGAGGAATCAAGCCGTTTTGGCTTTGCTACCATCGGCAGTAAACTGATGGCCGGTGTTGGCGACCCTGATAAATTCTCGGGCGCTGCCAAAGAAGGTGCAGTGACTTTTAAAGAAGCACTGACAGAATGGGGCTGTGACCCTGCTGCCTACAAACAGGCACGTAAAGCAGCAGGCTGCTTTAAAAGTTTTTGGGAAATACATATTGAACAGGGTAAGGTACTGGAAGAAACAGGTGAACACATTGGTATCGTTCATAATATTGCGGCGCCGACGCGGTTTAAAATCATTGTCGAAGGTATAGCTGATCATTCCGGAGCCACTCCCATGGGTTTTCGTAAAGATGCGCTTGTAAGTGCGGCCAGGCTTGTTATAGCCATTGAAGAAGCTGCAACTAATGAAGCGGAAAGTGGCACGGTAGCTACAGTTGGTGTTTTGGATGTAGAGCCGTCTTCGATCAATGTAGTTCCTGGCAAGGCTACCTTGTGGGTAGATTTGCGCGGAGTAGATGAAGAAAGTATCAACTGTGCCTTGAGCGATATTCGTGATGCGGTTTCAGAAATTGCTAAAAATGACAGTATTACTATCACTATGGATATGCTGACAGCCGATAATCCTGTCGCTTTGTCGGAAGAGCTGGCAGCAAAGCTGGATGTTATCTGTGCGGCGAAAGGTATCGCTTATCGCCATATGAACAGTGGAGCCGGCCACGATGCTATGCACATGGCTAAACTGGCTCCTGCAAGTATGCTGTTTGTCCCTTGTAAAGGCGGCATTAGCCATAACCCGGCAGAATATGCTGACAACGAAGATATTTGTCTGGCGATCGAGATTTTGGCGGAAGCTGTAAAAGAAGAAGCATCTGCTTAAAAAGTAAACCAAACGATAAAAACAGGCTGAGAAGAAAAATAACTGTAAAATCTGCTGCAAAGCAGTCCTGCTAAGGCAGGGCTGCTTTGCTTTTTTACTTTGTTCGTAATATAATTATAATGATATAGAATTTTCATTTTTCAATTTGAGGAGACGATAACATGGAAGAAGTGCGTGTGCGTTTTGCACCCAGCCCAACGGGTTATTTACATATCGGTGGAGCAAGAACAGCTTTATTTAACTGGCTTTTTGCTAAAAAACATAATGGTAAGCTGGTGCTGCGTATTGAAGATACTGATACTGAACGGTTGAAAGAAGACAGCGTAAGCCAAATACTTACCAGTTTGAAATGGCTTGGGCTGAACTGGGATGAAGGACCTGAAGTAGGCGGTGAAGTGGGTCCATATTACCAATCAGAGCGTCGTGAGATTTACAGCAAGGTTGCCGAACAGCTGTTGGAAGAAGGTAAGGCGTATTATTGCTTCTGTACTTCGGAAATTTTGGAAGCAGAACGCGAGAAACAACGTGCGGCCAAACAGCCGTTCCGTTATGCCCGCACCTGCCGAGATTTGCCTGTCGAGGAAGCAAAGGCCAGAGCAGCTAAGGGTGAGCCTTATTCCGTACGCATTAAAATACCTACGGAAGGAAACCTGACAGTACATGATCTGATCCACGGCGACGTTACTTTTGATTTAACGCAATTTGATGATTTTGTCATCGTTAAAACTAATGGTATGCCGACCTATAATTTTGCTGTGGTCGTTGATGACCATTTAATGCGCATCAGTCACGTGCTGCGTGCCGAAGAACATTTATCCAATACTCCTAAGCAGGTACTGCTTTATGAGGCCTGTGGTTTTGCTGTTCCTAAATTTGGACATATGCCGATGATACTTGCTCCTGACCGCAGTAAGTTAAGTAAACGTCACGGCGCAACTTCTGTTGAAGAATTCCGTGAACAGGGGTATTTACCGGAAGCAATTGTAAATTATCTGACTCTGCTGGGCTGGGCTCCGGGCAACGAAGAAGAAATTTTCTCGCTGCAGGACACTGTGACTCAGTTTGAATTGGAAAAAATGTCGAAAAAGGCAGCCGTTTATGATACGAAAAAACTTACATGGATGAACGGACAATATTTATCAGCATTGCCGCTGGAAGCAGTTCTGCCTGAGGCAAAAATCTTCTTCATCAAATCCGGCCTGGTAGATGAAGCATGGCTGGAGGCAAATAAAGATTATTTTGCCCGTTTGGTAGACGTAGTGCGCGTACGTGTCAAAACACTGCAGGAAGTTGTTGAAGCCGCAGAATACTTCTTTAAAGAGGTAGAAAGCTATGATGAAAAAGGGGTCGGCAAGCATTTTAAACCGGAAGCAGCCGAGCTCTTAACTGTCTGCATCAATGCGCTTGAAGCGTTAGAGACTTTTGATCTTGCCAGTACGGAAGCCGCTTATAATAAGATTGCCGAAGAGCAGGGATTATCACTGGGAAAAGTTGTGCATCCGACACGCTTGGCTCTGACAGGTCGTACTGTAAGCCCGGGCTTATTTGATGTTATGGTGCTGCTGGGGAAAGAAACTACCTTGAGCAGAATGCGCAAGGCTGTTCAATATATCAAGGCCTTAGCTTAAATCAAAAATATTTATTGAAAGAGGTGCGACGCTGATGAGAATACTGGGGATCTTACTGTGCTGCCTGATACTGGGATTAAGTACTGTAGCTTTTGCCGAGCAACCAACAACTGTTTTCAGCAAAGTTGTTGCGACAAAGAATATGCAGGGCGAGATACCGGAGATTGATGGTCTGAGATATACTAATCTTCAAAAAAGTGTTAACGGCATTTTGAACAGCAAAGTCAAAGACTTGCTGGCGCAGGTTGGCGGCAGCGGTACAGTCAGCTATGAAGTGAAGCTGAACCGTCCCAGCTTAGTCGGTATTTTGCTGAAAGCGACTAACGGCGGCCGTACTGCTTATCAGGCTGTAAATTTAGATATGACTACCGGCAATGAGTTCAGCATTCGCGATTTTGTTGGCGAAGGCAATGCCGTACATGAAATTTTAGGCGCTTATGAAGGCGTGTTATTTGCTGATAACGGTATTTATACGCGTACCAGCAGTGGTGCTGCTTACAGTAATTTTGTTTCTTATAGTAAATTGTTTCCGTTGCTGCGTACAGGCGAAGCAGGCCGTTTACTTACGGTATATGGATTGACTCGTGCTGTTGAGGATAAGGTCGTAACTGTGAAGGCCGGAGAGCTGCTGGCTTTACAGTTGGAATCCAATCGTACAACGGGCTATTCCTGGTTTGTAGAGGGTAATGGTTATGCTGGTCAGTTTTATGAACTGGGACGTTCTTATGTTTTGCCTGGTAATGCTGCCAACAACCGGACCGGAATGCCTGGATTAGAAATAATTGTTTTCGGTGCCCAGGAGCCGGGCGAATACAAGGTGAATATGGAATATAAGCGTGCCTGGGAAAAAGGCAGCGGCTTTGACAAATTCAGCTTTACTGTTAAAGTATTGTGATAACGGAGGTCTGAGATGGAAAAAACTGCCGTTACCGTGAAAATTTTTAATGATGAATATACTTTAAAGACTGATTTGCCGCGTACTGATGTGGACGCGATTGCGGCAATGGTCGATAAAAAAATGCAGAAACTGGCGACAAGCCAGCATTTGGTCACAACTTCCAAAGTCGCTGTATGGGCGGCGTTGGATCTGGCGGGAGAGTTATATACCTTACGTCGTGAATATGAAGCCTTGCTGAAAGCGGCGAAGGATATTTAGAGAAGAGGTTTTTAGTTAATGAAAAAGCAAACCATCGAACTGCTCGCTCCTGCCGGGAGCTGGGAAGCGTTGGAAGCGGCGGTGAATGCCGGTGCTGATGCTGTATATATGGGCGGCAAAGCTTTTGGCGCACGTCAGTATGCCAGTAATTTTGACCGTGAAGAAATGCAGAAGGCTGTTTACTTTGCTCATATGCACCGTGTGCGGCTGTATATCACTGTCAACACGCTGGTCGATGACAGTGAGCTGGGCGAATTGGCTGATTATCTGCTGTTTTTGAGTAATGTGGGCATCGACGGTATTATCGTACAGGATCTGGGTGTGATCCGTCTGGCCCGGCAAATAGTGCCGGACCTGCCTTTGCATGCCAGTACGCAGATGACGGTTACTAATTCCGAGGGTGTTAAGCTTGCTGCTGAAGCCGGTATGGAACGTGTTGTTCTGGCGCGCGAGTTGAGTCTGGAAGAAATAAATACGATCTGTCATGGCACAGATACAGAAATAGAAGTTTTTATTCATGGAGCTTTGTGCGTATGTTATTCAGGTCAATGTTTGATGAGCAGCCTGATCGGCGGTCGCAGCGGCAATCGCGGACGTTGTGCTCAGCCGTGCCGTCTGCCTTATAAGCTGGTCAATGAAGCAGGAGAAGATCTGCTGAGCGGCAAAGACGCAGGGCAATATCTTTTGAGTCCTAAGGACTTGAATACTTTGGATATTTTACCGCAGCTGATCGAAGCCGGTGTAACATCCTATAAAATCGAAGGACGTATGAAGCGTCCTGAATATGTAGCCGTAGTTGTCGATGCTTATCGCAGGGCTATCGACAGTTATCTTGGCGGTGATTACCAGGTTCCGGAAGAAGATTTTGCCAATATTGAACAGATCTTTAATCGTGATTTTACAAATGCTTATCTGCTGGAGCGGCCCGGCAGGGAAATGATGAGCGACCGCCGGCCAAACAATCGCGGTGTTTTGGTGGGGCGTGTTGTTAAGCTTGATAAAGCTGCTAACAAAGCGACACTGAAACTTGATAAAGAATTGCATTTGGATGATGGCTTAGAGTTTTGGGTCAGCGTGGGTGGTCGTGTTGGCACTACTGTGACGTCACTTTTGCAGAACGGACAGGAAGTAGCTGTGGCTGCCGCAGGTTCTCAGGTCACTATCGATGTGCCGCATGGCATTAAAATGAATGACCGTGTTTTCAGAACCTTTGATAACCGTCTGATGACATATGCCGCACAGTTCTTTGGTGAGAAGGCCAAACGCCGTATCCCTGTAAGTGCTTTAGTAACAGCAAGAGCAGGCAATCCAATGACGGTGCTGCTGACTGATGACGAGGGCAATACAGGCTATGGTGAAACGCAGTTTATTGTAGAAGCTGCCCGCAAGCATGCTTTAAATGAGGAAACTGTGCGTAAACAGGTAGATCGACTGGGCACGACTGAATATGAGCTGTCAGACTTGGTGCTGGAATGTGATGAAACCGTAATGGTGCCGATGAGCGAGATCAACGAGGCTCGCCGTTTAGCTGTCGAAGCTTTAGATACTGCACGTCTGGAGGCTTTTGCACCGATGCGTGTACAACGTCATAAAGTTCCGCGTGATCTGGTTCCTGCAGAAAAAATCAGCCGCAGTAAACATGCGCTTTTGACTGTGCATGCCGATACTGTTGCTAAAGCACAGGCTGCTTTGGCAGGAGGCGCTGATTATATTATTTTTGGCGGGGATATTTTCAGCAGCAGGCAGCTGCCGAGGCAGTCTTATGCCGAAGTTGCCGGTCTTGCTCAAAATTATGGTAAAAAATGGGCCATAGCGACACCGCGTATTGTTAAAGAAGGACAGCTGCCTTATTTTGCAGAGCTGTTTGCCTATTGGCAGCAGTTGAAGCCCGATGCTGTTTATATCAGCAACAACGGCTTGTGGCAGCTGGCGCAGCAATACAGCGGGCTGTCTTTGTGGGCCGATATGTCTTTGAATATTTATAACGATCAGAATTTGGAATTCTGGCGTGAACAGGGCGCCGTGGGAGCAACCCTGTCAGCCGAGCTGACAATGGCGCAGGTAGAACATTTAGCCGCAGTCAGCCCCGTTCCTGTGGAATGTATGGTGCAGGGTCGGATTGAAATGATGGTTTCGGAATACTGTGTAGGCGGCAGCTTTTTAGGTGATCTGCATCAGGGCGCCTGTAAATTTAACTGCCGGGAGCAGTTGTTTTTGAGTGACCGCAAGGATGCGAAGTTTCCTATAGTTACCGATCAGAACTGCCGAATGCATATTTTAAATGCGCATGACCTGTCGATGCTGACCAATATCAAGCATATGGAAAGTATCGGCGTTGGCCGGCTGCGTTTAGACGCGCGTAATTATACTAATGAAGAAACTGCATCATTGGTAACGCTGTATAAGGAAGTGCTGCGAGGTGACCGCGAAGTTGCGGAAAACCTGCCGCATACGACCAGGGGGCATTATTTCCGCGGCGTATTATAAGGAGTAATTATGGCAAGATTTGCTGTTAAGACATTAGAATTTGATAAAGTAAAAGCGCTGCTGGCCAGCAAAACTGCCACCTCGCTGGGGAAGGCGCAGGCTTTAGCGATACGCACAGAAAGTGAGTTCAGTATCGTTAAGCGCTTGCAGGAGGAAACCGCCGAGGCACTGCGCCTGCTGGATGAAGGGAAAAGATTCCCCTTTGGCGGCGCGCATAATATTGTGGCTGCTGTTAAGCATGCCCAATTAGGGGCTGTGCTGGAAGCTGAAACCTTGATGGAGATCGGCAGTACGGCTGCGGCGATCCGTCAGATCAAGACCTTTTTGCAGGAGGAGAGTGAGCTGGCACCGACTTTGGCAGCCTATGCCGAAGCTTTGCAGCCGCTGCCGCGTCTGGAAAAACAACTGGAGAATGCTATTTCTGAAAAAGGCGAGATCAAAGACAGTGCTTCGACAAAGCTTGGCGGCTTACGGACTGGCATTCAGATAGCGAAAAACCGTGTGCGTGAACAGCTGGAAAAAGTCCTGCACGATCCTAATAATCAAAAATATTTCCAGGACGCGCTGGTAACTATGCGCGGAGACAGATATGTCATTCCGATCAAACAGGAATATAAACTCAATTTTCCGGGCGTCGTTCACGACCAGTCCGGCAGTGGAGCAACCCTGTTTATTGAGCCGATGGCCGTTGTCAACCTGAATAATGATATCAAAAAATATATGGCCGAAGAAAAAGAGGAAATAGAACGGATTCTGAGGCAGCTGTCCGGCAGCGTCGGGGCAGACGGTGATCTGCTCACTGCCGGCGTCGAGACTCTTACAAATCTTGACGTTATCTGTGCCCGTGCTTATTTGGCGCAGGCTCAGAAAGCCGTAAGGCCAATGCTGCATTTAGGCGGCAAAGTCGAGATCGTGCAGGGACGTCATCCGCTGCTGGATCAAAGTCAAGTAGTGCCCCTGGATATAGAATTGGGCGGAGATTTTAATACGCTTTTGATCACCGGTCCAAATACCGGCGGTAAAACCGTAGCTCTAAAAGCGGTCGGGCTGTTTGCGTTAATGGCGCAGGCCGGCTTGTTTTTACCTGCCCGCAGTGCTAAAATGCCGGTTTTCAGAGCTATTTATGCCGATATTGGTGATGAGCAGAGCATTGAGCAGAGCCTGAGTACTTTTTCCGGACATATGACCAATCTGGTAGAGATTTTAAATGAAGTGCGCAGCGGTGATCTGGTACTGGTGGATGAAATCTGTGCCGGTACTGACCCTAACGAAGGTGCTGCCCTGGCTATGGCGATGTTAGAGCATTTGCATGAACAGGGCGTGCTGACAATGATCACGACACACTACAGCGAATTGAAAACATTTGCTTATGGACATACGGGAATGGAAAATGCCAGCGTGGAATTTGATCCTGTCAGTCTGCGGCCGACCTACAGATTGCTGATGGGTGTTCCGGGCAGCAGCAATGCTTTCAATATCAGCAGAAGGCTGGGACTGTCGGAAGAGATTGTTGAAAATGCCGGTAAACTGCTGGATCAGGAACATGTGCATATGGAAGATGTATTGCACGAGCTGGAAGGCGAACGCCGCCAATATGAATCGCAGAACAAAGAAATACAAATGCTGCGTTTGGAAAGTGAGCGGATTAAGCAGGAGCTGCACAAGCAGAAACAGGAGCTTGACCGCCGCAAGAACGAAATGCTGCGTAAAGCCCGTGAACAGGCTGATGAGATTTACCGCAGCAGCCGTAGGGAATCGGAAGCTATTTTAAAAGAGCTGCGCTCAATGAAGGCTGACTTTGATGCGAAAAAACTGGAAGCTGCTGCAGAAGCCGCGCGCAAACAGTTAAATAAACAGTTCAGTGAAGATGCGCCATTGCCGGAAGGTACGCCGTTGTCAAAAGAAACTGCCAAAGTCGGGCAGACTGTCTTTTTACCTTCACTGCGTCAAAATGGTACGATTGTTGCTGTTAACGGCGGCGATGTGACAGTGCAGGTAGGTATATTAAAAACTAACGTGCCTGCTAAAAATTGCCTGCTGGTAAAAGGTAAGACCAAAGTGAGCGAAGATCTGCGGCCTAAAAAACGCAAGGGGTATGCCCATGATATGCTGGTCACACGTACTGCTTCTACCAGACAGGAACTGGATGTTCGTGGTATGACGATCGAAGAAGCGATACCGACCGTAGATAAAGGCATCGACGATGCACTGCTGGCAGGTTTGCCGGAGCTGCGTATCATTCACGGCAAGGGAACAGGTGCTTTACGTGCCGGACTGACTGCCTATTTATCCGCGCACCGTGCGGTCAAAAGACTGGAGCTGGCTTCGCTGCATGAAGGCGGTGCCGGTGCGACGGTAATTTATCTGTAAAAGGCAGTTTTGTGTAAAAATGTAATACAATCAAGAAAATTTTGTAGAAGATATTGACCGAAAGACTAAATAATGTGATAATAGTTAGTGAAAATATATGCTTTATGTGCGCTTGGAATGGATTTTTCCGGGTAGCAAGTTAACAAACGGGGGGAAGTAAATGGCTACACTAGTGAAAAAGTTTGGCGGCAGCTCGGTTGCGACACCTGAGAAGATGCATGGTATCGTTGACCGGATTCTGCGCGAACGTCAACCGGACGACAGAATCGTCTTAGTTGTTTCCGCTATGGGCGACCATACTGATGATTTGCTGACTTTAGCTGCTAAAGTCAATCCCGAAATGCCGAAAAGAGAACTGGATATGCTGCTTGCGACAGGCGAGCAGGTCTCCATTGCCCTGATGGCCAGTGCTTTCTGTGCTAAAGGACAGCCCGCAGTATCCTTTACCGGTGCTCAGGCTGGTATCAAAACGAACGATAAGCATTCTAAAGCCAGTATTTTAGACGTACAAGCCTGTCAGGTCAAGCAGGCTCTGGACGAAGGCAAGATAGTTATCGTTGCCGGGTTCCAGGGCATTACTGACTTGGGACAGATCACAACTTTGGGCCGCGGCGGCAGCGATACTACTGCTGTTGCGATTGCGGCAGGTCTGAAAGCGGATATGTGCGATATCTATACTGACGTGGACGGTGTTTATACCGCTGATCCACGTATCGTACCGGGAGCGCAGAAGCTGGACGAGATCACTTTTGTGGAAATGCTGGAACTGGCCCGCCTGGGTGCAGGCGTTATGCAGCCGCGCGCCGTAGAGTATGGTGAGCACAACGGCGTTGCCATCCATGTACGTTCTACCTTTAACGACGTACCCGGAACTATTATTAGGGAGGAATACACAGTGCAAGAGAAAAACTTTGTTATTCGCGGTGTAGCGCACGATACTAATGTCGCAAAAATCGCCGTTCGCGGTGTCAGCGACGAACCGGGCATTGCCTATAAAATCTTCTCGGCTCTGGCTGAAGCCAATATCGATGTCGATATGATCGTTCAAAGCGCAAGCGCTACCGACCATAAAAATGACATCCTGTTTACCGTTACCCAAACCGATATGGTAGAAGCGATGAGCGTTATTGAAAGCCTGAAGGAAACGATGCATTTTGATAAAGCTGACATTGAAGTCAATGTTGCCAAGGTATCTATCGTTGGTGCAGGTATGCTGGGCAGCCCCGGTATTGCCGCAGGTATGTTCGGTGCGCTTGCCAAAGCCAACGTCAATATCGACGTTATCAGTACTTCCGAAATCAGCGTTTCCTGCCTGGTGCCGGAAAAGGACGTTAAAACCGCTGTGAACGCTATCCACGAACATTTCTTCCCGGAAGGCGCAAAATAAAAAGCAAGCAAAGTTACTTATATAAATTAAGGAGGCCTTTTACCAATGATCACTAGTATTGCAGCTAATCATGCTAAAGGAAAATCTGCCCAGGATAAAATTTTCGGCGCTAATGCCGCTGCCGTTGCCGCAGCAGCTAAATACGGTGCTGACAAAGTAACCAATGCCACTATCGGCGCTATTTTAGACGAAGATGAAAAACTTGTTTGTCTGCCGACTATCGAAAAGGTTTACCGTGGTCTTGCGACAAACGAGCTGATCGCCTACGCTCCTATTTCCGGACTGCCTGATTATCTTGAAAAAGTTATTACTGCTGCTTTCGGCACTTCCAGGCCTGAAGGCTATATCGCCGCTGTTGCTACTGCCGGTGGTACAGGCGTTATCCATCATACTATCTGGAACTATATGGACGCAGGTGAAACTGCGCTGACATCCGACTGGTACTGGGGACCGTATAAGGTTTTGTGTCAGGATATGGGACGTAAGCTGGATACCTATAAAATGCTGGATGAAAATAATAAATACAATCTGCCGGCTTTAAAAGCCAAAGTCAACGAGATTTTGGGCAAACAGAAAAGCCTGCTGCTCATGATCAACACTCCGGCTCATAACCCTACTGGCTACAGCCTCAGTGAAGAAGACTTGCAGGGCGTTATCGACATCATCAAAGAAGCGACTGCAGGTACTGATAAAACTGTAACGCTGCTTTTAGACGTAGCATATATTGATTATGCCGGCGAAAAAGAAGAAGTTCGTAAGATCTTCAAAAAGCTTTCTAATCTGCCTGCTAACATTCTCAGTATTGTGGCATACAGTATGTCTAAAGGCTTTACACTTTATGGCCAGCGCACCGGCGCTATGATCGGCGTTTCTTCTTCTAAGGAAATCATTGAAGAATTTGCCGCCATCAACCAATATACAAGCCGTGCGACCTGGTCCAACATCAACCGTCCGGCAATGAAAACTCTGGCTAATATTTACAGTGACCCGGAACTGCTTGCCGCTACCGAAAAAGAGCGTGACGATTATTATCAAATGATCAAAGCACGTGCCGACCTGTTCACAAAAGAAGCCGAAGAATGCGGCTTGCCGATGCTGCCTTATGTAGCAGGCTTCTTCCTGTCCATTCCGGCAAAAAATCCCGATGCTATCTGTGATAAACTGCACGAAGACAATATTTTTGCTGTTCCTTTGGCTGCAGGTGTACGTATTGCCGTTTGCGCAGTACCGCTTAAAAAGATCGCCGGTATGGCTGCAAAAGTACAGGCTGCAATGCAGGCTGTAGAAAAATAAGCATTGATAACAATCAAAGACCGGAGCTAAAAAAGTTCCGGTCTTTTTTCCCATAAGGAGTATTTATGAAAATTAAATTGACATTACCCAACAATATTATCAGAGAGTATCCTGCAGGAACGACGCTGTTGGAAGTCAGCAGAGACTTTGCTGCTAACTATCAAAGCCCGATCGTGGAAGGTATTTTCAATGGCATTGGCACTGATCTGCAAAAGCCTGTTTTTGAAAATGGTACAGTTGATTTTATAACGCTGGATACGGAGGAGGGGATGCGCGTTTATGTGCGCAGCCTGCTGTTCCTTTTTCTGGTAGCTATCAAAGAGCTGCGGCCGGAAGTAAAAATTGAGGCCCGTAATTCCCTGGGCAGCGCTTTATTTTGCGAAATCACTAACGATATCGTACTCAGCAACTACGATTTAAAGGCCTTGGAAGACTATATGAAAGAGCTGGCAGCCAAGTCTGAACCGATCATTTATAAACATATAAATAAAAAAGAAGCTGAAAAAATTTTATGCGAGCGGAACGAAGCTGACCGCTTGGAGCTGCTGCACGCTATTGATGATGATTTACTGCTGACCTGTTATACCTTGAAGGGCCATATGGAATATTTTTTCGGTCCGATGCTGCCGGATTGCGGTTATTTGAAGCTGTTTGAACTGATAAACTACGAAAACGGCATCGTTATCAATTATCCGGAAACGGGTCAGAACGAACTGGATGTTTTTGTTGACAGTCCTAAACTCAATAAAATGTTCCACGAGATGGAAGAATGGTCAACTATGCTGCAATGCAATACTGTTGCCAAGCTGAACCGCATTATAAAAGAGGACCATGCCGGAGTGATCATTCAGGTAGCTGAGGCACTGCATGAAAAAAAGATCGCCGCCATAGCTGATGAAATCACTGATAAAGGCAAAGACGTACATCTCGTGTTGATCGCCGGTCCTTCTTCCTCGGGGAAAACGACCTTTGCACAAAGATTGAGCATCCAGCTGGTAGTCAATGGTCTCAGACCTGTGCCGATATCAATGGACGATTATTATAAAGAACGTTTGAATACACCGCGCAAAGCGGATGGATCTTATGATTTTGAAAGCGTCGAAGCGATCGATCTGGAATTATTCAATGACCATTTAAAGCGTCTGCTGGCAGGTGAAACAGTTAAAATACCCAAATACAATTTCCGTACCGGCCTGCGCGAATACCGTGGCCGTGAGCTGACTTTGAGCGATAACTCTGTGCTGATCGTCGAAGGTATCCATGGCTTGAACGAACGTATTTCTGCCGTTGTTCCGGCCCGTAATAAACTGAAAGTCTATATCAGTGCCCTGACGCCGATGTCGCTGGATGATTACAACCGTATCCAGACTACCGATATGCGTCTGCTGCGCCGGCTGGTGCGTGATTCGCAGTTCCGTTCGCATGACGCGCTGATGACTTTGAAGCTGTGGGACGATGTACGCCGTGGGGAAGAAAAATATATTTTCCCATTCCAGGAAGAAGCAGATATTATTTTTAATACCACACTGGTGTATGAGTTTGCAGTATTGAAAAAGTATGCCGAGCCTTTGCTGCAAGGCGTACCGGAAACAGAAGCGGTCTATACTAACGCGCAAAGACTGCTTGGACTGCTTAGCCATGTGACACCGCTGGATAAAGAGCTGATTCCCAAAAACTCTATTTTACGTGAATTTGTGGGCGGCAGCGCCTTTAAAGAAGCCCTGTAATTGAATAAAAGCATCACCAACGGCAGCTTTTTAAAAAAGCTGCCGTTTTTAATATGTATCCATAGAGATTTGGTAAAATCCTGTTTTTACTTATCCTTGATATTTTGTAATTTATTAATCCGACAAATGGAGTATTTTTGTTGATTTTTGTTGCCGAAACCATTGATAATACCAGTTAAAGAGGTATATAATTATAAAAAAGCTGCCTTTTATTGAATTAAGTAACAGAAATAAATATGCTTTGCAAATGATTGCTTATACAGGGGATAAAGCGCAGAAACAGCGGGCTTAAAGCAGGTTTGTAACCATTGGGGACTTTGACTTTAAGTTTTGTGGCTACAGGAAGAGACGCTGCTTCCTGACAGGGGGATTTTATATGCAGAAGATGATTTATCATTTAGGGGTCGATATTGGTTCGACTACGATCAAATTTGTGGTCTTAGATGAAAAGGAGCGAATAATTTTTAAAGATTATTTTCGCCATTTGTCAGATCCCAGCACTGCATTTTTACAAGAGATTCAGAAAATTCTCGCTATTATTGACGGCAGGGAATTTTCGTTGATATTGACCGGTTCGGCTGGTTTTGGATTTGCCGAACGTATGGGGGTGCCGCATGTACAAGAGGTTATTGCTTGTCGCGCGGCGCTTCGTTCTTTGCTGCCCGAAGCGGAAACAGCAGTTGAATTAGGCGGTGAGGATGCCAAGATAACCTGGCTGGGCAGTTCGCCGGAACAGCGTATGAACGGTGTCTGTGCCGGCGGCACAGGCGCGTTTATCGACCACATGGCGTCGCTTTTGGGTACTGACGCTACCGGACTTGGCAGTATGGCAGAAAGTTGCAAGCGTATTTATCCGATCGCCTCACGCTGTGGTGTTTTTGCTAAAACTGATGTGCAGGCCCTGATCAACGACGGTGCTTCTAAAGAAGATATTGCCGGCTCGGTTTTGCAGGCGGTAGTTCATCAGACGATCGGCAATTTGTCGCAGGGACGTCCAATCAGCGGCAAAGTTGCTTTCCTGGGTGGCCCGCTGCACTTTTTACCGCAGCTGCGCAAGCAGTTTATTGCTACTTTAAAATTGCAGGCTGACGCAGCTTTGATAACTGAAGATGCGGATTGCTTCGTCGCTATCGGTGCTGCTTTGGCAGGTAAGGACGGCGAGATTTTTAACGAAGAAAAGCTGCTGCAGGCCCTGGCAAAAGTGAACGATGCGCCGCTGGACGCAGTGGCAAAACTGCCGCCGCTGTTTGCAGATGAAGCTGATTATGAAAAATTCTGCTGCAGACATGCCCAGCATCAGGTAGAGCGTGAAGCTTTGGCCGCATATAACGGTAAATGTTATCTGGGTATCGATTCCGGTTCGACAACTTTAAAAATGGCATTGCTTTCAGAGGATAACAAACTGCTGTGGTCTTATTACAGCGGTAATAACGGCAATCCGGTACAGATCGCCGCTGCTGCCTTAAAGGATCTGTACGGAAAAATGCCTGCCGGGGCTGTGATCGGCGGAGCGGCTGTTACCGGCTACGGTGAAGAAATGATGAAGGTCGCTTTTGGCGCTGACTTCGGCGAAGTTGAGACCGTAGCACATTTACGGGCGGCACAGTTTTTTGCGCCGCAGGTTTCCTTTTTGATCGATATCGGAGGACAGGATATCAAATGCTTTTTTGTGAAAAATGGTATTCCTGACCGCCTGATGCTGAATGAAGCGTGCAGTGCCGGCTGCGGTTCTTTTATCGAAAACTTTGCGCAGGGGCTGGGGCTTGACGCTGGTGAATTTGCCAAGCTGGCTTTAACAGCTAAAGAACCCGTTGATTTGGGTGTACGCTGTACTGTTTTTATGAATTCTAAAGTAAAACAAGCGCAGAAGGACGGTGCGGCCATTGGCGATATTGCAGCCGGGCTGGCTATTTCCGTTGTTAAAAATGCGCTTTATAAAGTTATTCGTCTGCGTGACGCAGGCGAGCTTGGTGATACCATCGTCGTGCAGGGCGGCACCTTCCACAGCGATGCTATTTTGCGTGCTATGGAACAGCTGACAGGCAAAGAAGTCATCAGACCGGATATTGCAGGGCTGATGGGTGCGTTTGGCGCTGCGCTGCTGGCGCACGACCGCTGTCAGGAAAAATCGACATTGGTAGATGCCACAACACTGTCTGCTTTTGACTACCGCAGTAAAAGCTATCGCTGCGGCGGCTGCGGTAATAATTGTTTGGTAACTGCTCACTACTTCCCGGCAGGAGTATTTCATACGGGCAATCGTTGCCCGCGCGGTGCGGGGCTGCCAATGACCAATACCAGCGCGCCTAATATGTATGCATATAAATACCACCGGGTTTTTGATTACGAACCGCTGCCGGTAGAAGCCGCTAAGCGCGGTGTCATCGGCATACCGCGGATTTTGAATATGTACGAGGATTACCCCTTCTGGTTCACGCTCTTTACCCGGCTGGGATATCGGGTCGAGCTGTCGGGGCCGTCGTCAAAGGAATTGTACGAATCGGCCATGGCCTCCATACCTTCCGACTCACTCTGTTATCCGGCCAAGCTGGTACATGGACATATCCATGATCTGCTGGTAAAAGGGGTCAAAAAGATTTTCTATCCCTGTGTTCCTTACAATGAAAAAGAATGTCAGAAAGCCAATAACTGCTATAACTGCCCGGTCGTAGCAACCTATGCCGAAAGTGTCTACGCCAATATGGAAGAGCTGCGGGCGGCCGATGTTGAGTTTATGCATCCATTCCTGCCGCTGTACCATGATAAACGCCTGGCAGAACGTCTGGCAGAAGTTTTCCGTCAGGAAGGCCTGAAGCATAAGGAACTGGAAGCTGCCGTACAGGCAGCACGTACCGAACAGCTTAGCTATAAGCAGGAAATCAGAGATATGGGGCACAAGCTGCTGCAAAAAGTGCTGGACGGGCATGGGCATGCCGTAGTTTTGGCAGGGCGTCCTTATCACGCAGATCCGGAAATCAACCACGGTTTGCCGGAGATGATCGCCTCCTTTGGTTTAACAGTCATTTCGGAAGATGCGGTTGCCGACCTGCCGGAAAGCCTTAAAGGGCAGTTGCCGGTAGTTGTTGACCAGTGGTCGTGGCATTCCCGGCTTTATCGGGCAGCAGAATTTGTGGCTGCACATAAGGAATTAGAGCTTATTCAGCTCAGTTCCTTCGGCTGCGGGCTTGATGCCATCACCTCAGACGTAGTAAAAGAGATTTTAGAGCGTCATCACAGGCTGTATACCTTACTGAAGGTCGACGAGATCAACCATATCAGTTCCGCACGTATCCGTATCCGTTCTTTGCTGGCGGCCATGCGCGAACGTATTGATAAACATCAGGAAACAGACATACCTGCTTATATACCGCCGTCGTTTTCAAAAACAATGCGGAATACACACGTTATCCTGGCGCCGCAGCTTTCACCAGTGCATTTCCAGTTTATGGAAACTGCTCTGCGCCGTGCCGGATACAAGCTGGAGATCGCGCCGCTGCCGGATCGGGAAGCAGTAGCCTTAGGTCTGAAATATGTCAATAATGATATTTGTTATCCGGCTATCCTGGTTATTGGGCAGATGCTGCGGGCGTTGACGTCAGGAAAATATGACCTGAATAAAACCAGTATCGCTCTGTTCCAATCGGGCGGCGCCTGCCGTGCGACCAACTATATCGCTCTGATGCGCCGCGCTTTGCGTGATGCAGGGCTTGGCAGTATACCTGTTTTTTCGCTGTATGGTGAAAAAAGCGATGGGTTTTCGCTGTCGTGGCATTTGCTGAAGGATATGGTCAAAGGCTTGCTGTATGGCGATTTACTGATGCAGCTGCTGCATCGCGTACGTCCTTATGAGCAGGAAAAGGGCGCGGCCGATGCTTTGTATAAACTGATGTCACAGCTTTGCAAGGACAGCCTGGCAGGCTTGACTGGCTTATCATTTGAACAGACGATCAAACGGGTGACTGCTGCTTTTGATGTGCTGCCGCTGCGTGATAATGTGCGCAAGCCCAAGGTAGGCATCGTCGGCGAAATACTGGTCAAATATCATCCGGTTGCCAACAATAACATCGTCAGCTATCTTGAAGCTGAAGGCGCCGAAGTCATACTGCCGAATATGATGGACTTCTTCCTGTATGCGGCTTATGACGAACAGGTCAAACGCCGTCTGCTGGACGGAACGCTGGGCAATGTGATCAAGTCCAAATTATTTATGAAGTTTTTGGATTATTACCGCAAGCCGCTGAATATAGCGCTGCAAAAGAGTAAACGCTTCAGTGCCTATGAACCTTTATCGGCCTTGATCGCTTTGGCAGAAAAACATCTTTCTACCGGCAATATGGCCGGCGAAGGCTGGCTGCTGACTGCCGAGATGGCCAAGCTGCTGCGCAGCGGCATAGATAATATCGTCTGCCTGCAGCCGTTTGCCTGCCTGCCGAATCATGTTACCGGCAAGGGCATGATCCGCGAGCTTCTGCGCACTGATCCTCAGGCGAATATCATTGCGCTTGATTGTGACGCGGATGCCAGCCAGGTCAATCAAATGAACAGGATCAAACTGATGCTGGAAATAGCAAAAGAAAAGCTGCAGCAGGCAGAAGAAAAAGCCATAAACGCATAAAATACATAAAAAAGCCGTATGTCTTATGACATACGGCTTTTGTGTATTCAGGTCAACGGTGTTTTTTGAAATAAGCTAAAGCAACATCAGGGAACAGGGCATAAGATAAAACATCGTCGATGTCGGCGTTGGGATAGCCGGCAGCAGCCAGTTTGGCCTTCAGGCTTTCCATTTGCGGCGCAATATCGTCAGCAGGGCGATGATCGATCTGCGGTTCGTCACCGATAGCCAGTTTTTTGACTTCAGGATCGATCGGCGCAGGTGTGCGGCCATATTTTCCGCGTACAAGGTCTTTGACTTCATTCGGGATCATCTTGTAACGTCCTAAAGTGACGTTCAAAGCAGCCATAGAGCCTACGATCTGGCTGGTAGGTGTCACCAGCGGCGGATAACCAAGCTCGGCGCGTACACGCGGCATTTCTTCCAGTAATTCTGGATATTTATCGGCAGAACCCATTTCCTTCATCTGATTCAGCAGATTCGACAGCATACCGCCGGGGATCTGGAAGGTGAGTACCTTAGGATCGATGGGAATATTGTCGTTCAGGCCAAAATCTTTAACAAGCTGTGTTTTGACGCCGCGGAAATAATCGGCAGCCTTGTGCAGCTTGGTCAGTTCGATACCGGTATCACGTGGCTGGCCCTGCAGGGTAGCGACGATAGCCTCGGTAGAAGGCTGGCCGGTGCTCTGCGCGAACGGAGATAAAGCGGTATCGATCATATCGACGCCGGCTTCGATAGCTTTTAAGTAAGTCATATCGCCCATACCGCTGGTAAAGTGGGTATGGATATCGATCGGCACGGTAAGCTGCGATTTGAGCGTACGTACCAGTTTTTCGGCATTATACGGCGACAGCAGTCCTGCCATATCCTTGATGCAGATCGAATCGGCGCCCATTTGCACCAGCTCCTGGGCAACCTTTAAAAAGTCTTCGTCCTTATGGTAGGGGCTGATAGTATAAACAAAAGCACCCTGTACGTGTGCGCCTGCTTCTTTAGCGGCACGCATCGAGCATTCCATATTGCGGGTGTCGTTTAAAGCGTCAAAAATACGGATAATGGAAACGCCGTTATCGACAGAACGTTTAACGAATTCTTTTACAACATCATCAGCATAATGGCTGTAGCCCAGAATATTCTGACCACGCAGCAGCATCTGGATCGGTGTTTTGGGTAAATGTTTTTTTAAAGTACGCAGGCGTTCCCACGGATCTTCATCTAAAAAGCGCAGGCAGGCGTCAAAAGTAGCGCCGCCCCAGGCCTCCAGGGCATAATAGCCCATATCGTCAAGTTCCTCCAGAACAGGAACCATATCGGTAATACGCATTCTGGTAGCCGCCAGAGACTGATGACCATCGCGCAGAACAGTTTCTACGATTTTAACAGGTGTGGTATTCATAACAAACCTCCTTGTAATAACTAATATCCTTACTGTTATTTTAGCACAGTGCAGTCGAAATTAAAAGATACAAAATACTGCATACACAGGAAAAGTTATTAATTAGAAGGCTTTTTAAATATTTATAATAACAAACATCATAAAATATAATTTGACCTTATAAAAGCACCAAAAAAATTTTTCCGGCAGGTATCTGCATTCGGATTTTATGCACGCAAGAACAGTAAAGTGCTTCTAAAAGTAACATTTGCCGCAGCTTTAAAGCTATTGATAAAGACTGTTTCGGGTGTGTTGAATCGAACTGACATATAATATATAATATATTATTATTGCAATGAATATAAATTTGAAAGTCTAGGGATAGAATTATGATGAAAAGGGAATATTTAAACGAAAATGTATATGAAGCGCTGCAGCGTCGGTTAAAGTTCCTGTTTGAGGAATTTGATAATATCTTTGTATCATTTTCCGGCGGTAAAGACAGTGGTCTGCTGCTCAATCTGGTGCTTGATTTTCAAAAGGCACATTATCCGGATAAACGCATCGGCGTTTTTCATCAGGATTTTGAAGCGCAGTACAGCGCTACCACAGAATACGTTGAGAGGACCTTTACACGGATCGAAAAAGATGTGGAGCCGTATTGGGTCTGCCTGCCGATGGCGACAAGGACGGCACTCAGCAGCTACGAAATGTACTGGTATCCCTGGGACAACACCAAAGAAGATGCCTGGGTCAGGCCGATGCCTCAGCACGAATATGTGATCAACATCAAAAATAACCCGATGACGACCTATCGTTACCGTATGCATCAGGAAGACCTGGCCAAACAATTCGGCAGGTGGTACCGTATCGCGCATGGCGACAAAAAAACAGTATGCCTGCTGGGGATTCGCGCTGATGAATCGCTGCAGCGTTACAGCGGTTTTTTGAACCGGAAATACGGTTACAAAGAAACCTGCTGGATCAGCAACCAGTTCAAAAATGTCTGGGTGGCTTCGCCCATATACGACTGGAGCACCAGCGATGTCTGGCACGCCAATTATACGTTTCAATATGATTATAACCGTCTGTACGACCTTTATTATATGGCAGGGCTTAAACCCGACCAAATGCGTGTCGCTTCACCCTTTAACGATTATGCCAAAGACAGCCTCAATCTGTATCGGGTCATCGATCCGCAGATCTGGGTCAAGCTTATCGGCCGTGTACGGGGCGCTAATTTCGGTGCTATTTATGGCAGAACGAAAGCCATGGGTTATAAAAATATCACACTGCCGGCAGGGCATACCTGGGAATCATATACCCGCTTTTTACTGGCAACACTGCCGGCAAGGCTCAGGCAGAGCTATATCAAAAAATTCAAAACCTCGATTGAATTCTGGCATACGGTGGGCGGCGGACTGGAAGAAGAAACTATCCGCGAGCTGGAGGAACACGGCTATAATATCCGGCGCAACGGCGTTTCCAATTACACCGTCATGAAAAACTCCCGCATTGTTTTTATCGGCAAAATACCTGACCATACCGACGATATCAAATCTACCAAAGATATCCCCAGCTGGAAGCGGATGTGCTTCTGCATCCTGAAAAACGACCACCTGTGCCGCTTTATGGGCTTTGGGCTGACACGTCAGCAGCAGAAGCTGGTAGATGTTCTGAAGAAAAAATACAGTAAGGTTTGTGATGAAAAATGAAATTCAGCAGTCCTGTTTACAACATAATTTCCGTACCAATCGAAAAAATCGAGCCTAATACCTACAACCCCAACTCTGTGGCGCCGCCGGAGCTGAAGCTGCTGTATGACAGCATCAAGGAAGACGGTTACACTATGCCCATCGTCTGTTATTATGACAGCGAAAAAGATCTGTATATAATCGTCGACGGTTTTCACCGTTACCGCATTATGCTGGACTATCAGGATATTTACGAACGGGAAGGCGGCAAACTGCCGGTATCGGTCATCGATAAGCCCATCGACTGCCGGATGGCAAGCACGATCAGGCATAACCGGGCCAGAGGCTCGCACGATGTCGACCTGATGAGCAACATCATCAGCGAGCTGCATGAGCTGGGGCGTTCGGATGCCTGGATCTCCAGGCATCTGGGTATGGATAAGGATGAAATACTGCGGTTGAAGCAGATTACCGGACTGACAGCACTCTTTAAAGAAGTAGAGTTCGGCAGAGCCTGGAAAGCGATTGAAAATGACTTGCAGGACGAGTGGGAAGAAGTTGAGAAATAAGTAGCAGCATGGTGTTTCAATATTTAACGAAAAACAGACATTCAGAATGAATGTCTGTTTTTTTATGCATGGATTTATAACGTTGTCTAAAAATATACTTACTATGAAACAGAGCGAGAACGGGCAGCAGGAAGTAAGACGCTCAAAGCGTTCCGTCTAAAATTTTCTGCGCTAACAGCTGACGTTCCGATTCGCAAATATCGACCTTACCTGTTTCGATCGCTTTTTTATAAAAATCGCATTTGTAATTTATTGTTGCAAGTATTTTCTGCATTTGTGCTATTTGTTCTTCTACGATAGCTTTGCGCTCTAAAAATAATTCATAACGCTGCGGTACCGTCGGCATACCTTCGATACACCATTCTATATATTGTTTTATTTCCTTCAAAGGCATACCGGTAGATTTTAAACATTCGATGGTATTAAGAAAAATCAAATCGCGATGGGTAAAGATGCGCTGGCCGTTCGGTTTGCGCTGTACGAAGGGAAGCAGTCCTTCATTATCATAATAACGCAGGGTATGGATAGAAACATTCATTATTTTGGATAATTCGCCGATAGTATAATTCATGATTTACCTCCTTAAAAGAGCCGTGATAAAGCAAACAAGCCAACAGAGTTTTATTTTACAAATAGTTCACAAACAACACCCTTGACCTCGAGCTAGCTCGAGGATTTATGCTGATTATAACAAATGAAAACAAAAAAGTAAATTGCTTTATCAGGTTTAGACAAAAATAAAAAGAGGTGAAGAAATGTTAAAAAGCAAAACTAAAAAAATCATGGCAGCGGCTGCCGGGATGCTGCTGCTGTGCAGTGTCGCCGCTGCGGAAACCGCCGGGCTGCAGACAGTTACGAAAGCCGGCAGTAATGCGACGGTGCAGGCGAACCCTAAAAATTTTACAGGCACAGCCTGGGCCACCAGTCTGTTCAGTGCCCACAGCCCTTCGAAAACTTACGCTGCAGTAGCAAGCTTTACCCCCGGAGCAAGAACTAACTGGCATATCCATTCTACAGGTCAGTCGCTGATCGTCACAGAAGGTTTTGGATATACGCAGGAATGGGGCAGGGAAATAGTTGCCCTGTACCCGGGCGATGTTGTCTGGTGTCCGCCGGGCGTCAAGCATTGGCACGGAGCTTCTTCCAATACATCGATGTCGCATATTGCGGTATCTGAAGTCAGTGACGAAGGCGTTACCTGGCTGGAAACGGTAACTGACAGGCAGTATCCTAAATAAAATGAGGTGAGGAAATGTTAAAAAAAAGTTTATTATTATTGACTTTGGCAGTGTGTATGGCAGGTTTTAACGGCAATAGTGAAGCAGCTGCTGCAAAAGCGCTGACTGCTAAGCAGGCCAGTATCGTTACTGTAGCTGCCTTTACCGCCCAGGGCGACCTGCCTAATCTAAAAACGGCGCTCAACGAGGCTCTGGACAATGGAATGACTGTCAATGAAGTGAAAGAGGTTTTAGTACAAATGTATGCCTATTGCGGTTTTCCGCGCAGTTTGAACGGCATCAATACTTTGATCGCTGTTTTAGATGAACGTAAGGCTGCCGGTATCGTCGATGAAATCGGCCGTGACGCAACACCGGTAGATCCTAAACGTGACCGCTATGCTATTGGTGAAAAAACTCAAACCGAATTGGTAGGCCGCCCCGTGGCAGGCAGAACCTATGATTTTGCTCCGGTGATCGGCGTCTTTCTGAAAGAACATCTATTTGGCGATATTTTTGAACGTGATATTTTGAACCGCCAGGAAAGAGAACTGGCAACAGTCGGCGCGCTGGCAGGCATCGGTAATGTCAATGCCCAGCTGACTTCGCATATGCGCGTCAGTATGAATACTGGCATAAGCGCAGAGCAGCTGCAGGAAACAGTAAGGCTGCTGGATAAAAAAGCGGGCCCTGCAACAGGCAGCAATGCACAGCGGGTTTTGGACAGTTTATTACTGCAAAAATAAAGAAAGAAGGAACAGGTTATTATGAAATTTACTAAAAAATTACTATTATCTGGTTTGGTGTTAGCGCTAGGCATTGGCTTCAGCGGGGCAGCTTCTGCAGAAGAAAGCAATAAATACGGTTTGGTCTATCAGGGCGCGATAACTAAAAACGTGGCCGGACAGGTAAATATTCATCCGGTAAAGTATAAGCTGCACGGCTTAAAAATTGCCGCTAATGTGTACACTCCGGCAGATTACAGCAGCGATAAAAAATATGCCGCGATAGTAGTAGCGCATCCCAATGGCGGGGTAAAAGAACAGGTAGCGGGGCTTTATGCTCAGCGTTTAGCCGAGCTCGGTTACGTTACGATCACTGCCGATGCTGCCTATCAGGGAGCAAGTGGCGGCACGCCCCGTAATATAGATAAACCCTATTTTCGGACAGAGGATATTCATGGTATGGCAGATTTTATCTCCGCATATGCCGGGGTAGATAAAGACCGTCTGGGAGTTTTAGGCATCTGCGGCGGAGGCGGTTATACTTTGAATGCAGCCAAATCAGACAAACGCTTTAAAGCAGTTGCGACCTTAAGTATGTTCAATTCCGGACAGGTAAGAAGGAACGGCTATATGAACAGCCAGCTGGATACAGTTCAGGAACGTCTGCAGCTGGCTTCTGACGCGCGGGCAGAAGAAATCGCCACCGGTAAAATTGCTTATTCAGGCACAGTTGATTTTGACGCGCTGACGGAAGAAAGCATCAATAAAATAACTAATGACCTTTATCGTGAAGGGATGATGTATTATGGCAAAACTCACAGACATCCCAATTCTACCTTTGCTTATACAACCAGCAGTTTAATGGAACTGATGTCGTGGGATGCGGCCGATAATATCGAGCTGATTGACCAGCCGCTGCTGATGATGGCCGGCAGCAAAGCAGATTCGCTGTATATGTCGCAGGAAGCCTTCCAGAAAGCAACCGGCACCCAGGACAAAGAACTGTTTTTAGTAGACGGAGCGACCCATATCCAAACTTATTATCAGCCGCAGTATGTAAATCAGTTTGTTGCCAAATTACAGGATTTTTACGGCGCACATCTGTAACCAGCAGCATTCAGCAGTAAAATAAATTGTATCAGCATGTTGAAGAAAGGAGTTTTTGTATATGCAGGACGTAATACTTTTAACTGGTGCCGGACAAATTGGCCTGGCGATCGCCAGAAGAATGGGTCATGGTAAAAAAATTGTAGTTAGTGATAAAAATATAAACAACGCCCAAACCGTAACTAAAATAATGGCTGAGGCCGGATTTGACGCTGTAGCGGTAGAAGCGGATATTTCCTCGCGCAAATCAATTTTAAATATGATAGCTGCAGCGCAGAAATATGGTGAGATCGCAATGCTTATCAATGCTGCCGGGGTTTCACCCAGTCAGGCCTCTGTCGAAACTATTTTAAAAGTGGATCTATACGGTACAGCAGTTTTGTTGGAAGAAGTAGGAAAAGTGATCAAAGCTGGTGGTACTGGTGTTACGATATCCAGCCAGTCTGGGCACAGAATGGCTGCCTTAGGTGCGGAAACAGACGAACAGCTTGCTGTTACACCGGCAGAAGAACTGCTGCAGCTGGAAGTATTAAAGCCGGCCAATATCAAAGACACACTGCATGCGTATCAAATGGCTAAACGCTGTAATGTAAAACGTGTAATGGCAGAAGCTATCAAATGGGGCGTAAAAGGTGCGCGTATAAACTCTATCTCGCCCGGCATTATCGTAACGCCGCTTGCGCTTGATGAATTTAACGGCCCCAGAGGAGAGTTTTATAAAAATATGTTTGCAAAATGCCCGGCAGGCCGCCCCGGAACGGCGGATGAAGTTGCCAACGTAGCCGAATTGCTGCTGAGCCAGCAGGGAGCATTTATCACCGGTGCAGATTTTTTGATTGATGGCGGCGCAACAGCAGCTTATTTCTATGGACCGTTAAAACCAGATAAGTGAGGTGAGAGAGGTGCTTAAAGCAAAAGCGGCTAAAGTTTTAGCGCTGATGGTATTGACGTTTGCCGCAGCAACATCAGTTCAGGCCTTTGAAAAACCAGTTTTAATAGCCGAGCAGGGCAGTTTTGCCGCCGGCGGCACGGTAGTAAGATCTGACGGAAGTTTTAATTACAGGGTTCCGAGCGATCAGTCCGGCCAGTCGCTGCACGGAGATCACGCATATGTTTTTTATCAAAAGCCGGCTAAAGCTCATAAATATCCGTTAGTTTTTCTGCATGGTGCCGGGCAATCGGCTAAAACCTGGGAAACTACCCCTGATGGCAGAGATGGGTTTCAAAATATTTTTTTAGGCAAAGGCTACAGCACCTATCTTATTGATCAGCCTCGCCGCGGTAGAGCGGGGCAGTCAACGGCGGCAGAAAATATCAGTGCCGCCACCTATGACCAGTTATGGTTCAGCAATTTCAGGTTGGGGAACTGGCCCGATTTTTTTGAGGGAGTACAGTTTTCAAAAAATCAGGAAGCGTTAAATCAGTTTTTCAGACAAATGACTCCCAATACGGGTGCATTTGATGAAAATATTATCAGTGCTGCTGTAGCTGCAGTATTTGATAAATCTGGACCGGGAATTTTAGTTACCCATTCACAGGGGGGCGGTCCGGGCTGGCTGGCAGCTATAAAAAATCCTGAAATCCGTGCGGTCGTTGCCTATGAACCGGGCAGCGGGTTTATTTTTCCCGCAGGAGAGGTACCTGAACCGCTGGAAACCACAAGTCCTTTCGGAGCTTTAGCGGGAAGGGAAATAGCGTTAGAAGATTTTCAGAAGCTGACTAAAATACCAATAGTCATCTATTATGGTGATAACATTCCTGCTGTGCCTACAGCGGAATGGAACAAGGATAATTGGCGCGTGCGCTTACAGATGGCTCGCTTATTTGCAGATGCTGTCAACCGTCACGGCGGCGACGCTGCCGTGGTTCATTTACCGGAAATAGGAATAAAAGGCAACACGCATTTTCCGTTTTCGGATATGAATAATCAGGAAATAGCAGTGTTACTGGAAAAGTGGCTGCATGAAAAAAAACTGGATATTTAAAGTTAGCTAAAACACGCACAAATAAATTGTGCGTGTTTTATTTTTGCAGTGCCTGCTTTCAAAGCAGGCGTTTTTATTATGGTGATAAACTGTTGCAGGCTTGCACAGGCAGCCGCTGCACGTGAAATTTAGGCAATAGTTTTAGGCAGCTTTTAAAACATGCGGGTAATAATGCCATTATAAAAGCGCAGACGCCGACAGTTTTAAAGCCGCTGGCGTAATGCGCCACAAGACTCGAAAAAGTGATACACAGGCAAAAAGTAAGTGTCTTGCGGGGGGGTACAGATGTGCTACAATGTATATAAATATTATTAAAACAAATATTTTTGATGCTGAACAAATAAAAACGCTCCTGTTTAAATGTTTTGACCCAAAGTGTGCAAGAGACATAGAAAGTGGAGGTGGAAGATGTACGATGAAAAATGCCTGCTGCGTATCGGCAGCAATATCAAGCTGCTGCGCAGTGTTCGTCAGCTTAATCAGCACCAGCTGGCCGAGCGGCTTGGTATCAGCCAGACGCATCTGAGCAATATTGAGCATAATAACGTGCTGGTGAGCTTGAAGCTGCTGGTACGCAGCGCCAATGTTTTAGGATGTTCGCTCGAAGCACTGCTGGACAGGGCTGCTGCGGTCGAGTGGGCTGGAGCGCATTGTACAGATGGAGGTGAAGAGGCAGAAAACAAAGGCAAAAGTGAGTGTAAAAGCAGGTGCGGTACTGATGCTGAGGGGCAGGAGCAGTATTCGCTTGAGGAAGTGCGGCTGCTGCTGAAGCTGCTGCAGATACAGCGAAATATTTGCTCTTACAGATAACTGTTTAAGTAAAAATTGACTGGCAACAAGGGAAAGGGATGGAAACAGTGACAAGAAAAAGGTTAGGGAAAGCGGTGCTTTTGAGTTTATTGCTGATGAATGTCTGTAAAGAGGGCGGTGCTGCAGAGTATAATGCTGCAATTACAGGCAATGAAACAGATTATGGCAGTATTAAAGAGGTCGATATTGTCAGCGGCGAAGTGAAGTATACCTTTACAGGGGAGAACACAGTTGAGAATAAAGGGAGCAACTCTTTTCAACCAATCAAAGTGAGCGGCAAGACCGTGACGGTAGCTATTGGTGACAAGTTGACGCTGACAGGCAAGGGGACTGGCGTGAGCCCTTTAAATACCGGTAATATTTTGGCGACTGGTTCGACCGGAAGCCTGACTTTTACCGGCGGGACGCTGGATGTGACAGATCTGACAGAATATCCAAAAAGTAACTATACAATTCATGCCAATAGCGGCGCCAGTATCGTGTTTGACAATGCAGTGACTAATATCGGCGAAGGTAATCTTACACAGTCAAGCATGGGTATAATGGTTACTGGTGCGGCAAGTAAAGTTATTTTTACTGAAAATGCCGACAGTTTGAAAATCAATTCGGCTACGGGGATTTATGTCAATGGCGGCAGTTTCAGTTTTGATAATACTGAGGGCAGTGTACTGATCGAAAATAATCCCGAGGATAGAAAGCGGGATACAGGTGGTCCGGGAATCGAGGTAGCTGGCGGCAGCCTGACGCTGAAAGGCAGGGAAACCGTCATCAAAACTACAGATGCTGATGGCACTGTTGGCGGCGCTGCTGTTTCGGTGACAGAGCGTGATAAAGATAATATATTGAATTTTGAGGCGGATAAGACTATTTTAACAGGCGGTGCTTTTGGCATTTATGTTGATGGCAGCCTTGTAAATCCAGCGGACACCATTAAGACGAATATCAATTTCAGCGGTGAGACCCAGATCACAGCCTATAATAATGATGGTTTAGATGATTATGTTGGTTGTGTTGCTGTATGTGTATATTTTCCTGATGCTAAAATAAATTTTGCCAAGCAGGCAGTTTTAACGGCGGAGACTAATAATAACACCAAAAATATGGCGGCCGGAGCATGTATTCAAAGCGGTTCATCCTTGACAGCGCAGCAGGGGTTGCAGGTCAACGTCAAAACCGCAGGTGACTATGGGTATGGACTTTTTGCTTCCGGTAGCGGCAGTCTGATTGATGTAACTGGTCTGACAGCTGTTGATGTAGTCAGCGGCAGCGGAGAAATCAGAGGCGTGCAGGGCTTTAGCGGCGCTGAAGTGAAGATGAACGGAGCTGTAAAGGTTGCTGGTAAAAGTGATGGCGGCGCAGTGACAGGACTTTGGAGTTGGAACGGCGGTAAGGTTGAGGTTGCGGAAGATGCCCAGATCAAAGCCGTTTCTGATACCGGGACTGTCACAGGTATCAACAGCAATAATAATGGCGGGACATCGTCTGATCGTGCTTTGACGCAGATCGGCGGTAATACCGTTATAGAAGTTGCCGGTGCTGGCAGTGCTGCAGGTATCAGCTGCTTCAGTAACGGCGATGTTGAACTTAAGGGAGCAGCGGCTATAAAAGCGACCAGTACTAAAGGTACGGCTATGGGTATCAGTGCTAATACCGGCGGTAAGGTTACAGTAGATAAAGCTGTTACCGTACATGCGCAAAGCGGCAGCGGGTCGGCGTATGGGGTCTATAGTGCAGGTAGTGCGGAAATCGTTTTTAAAGAAACAGCGCAGATCGTTGCCGAGACTGGTGTAAGTAATGCCAAAGAAACTTATGCTGTCGGTCAAGGCGTAGGTGTTTATACTGCTGGCGGCAAAGTTGACTTTCAAAAAGGACTTATTTTGGATAATAAGGGGCAAAGCTATGCTTTGAGAGCATATAAGAGCGGCGCCAGTATTGCCGTCAACAGCGAAGGCAGCGGCAGTGTTTATCTGACCGGCAACATCCAAGCTCATACCAGTGGGCTGCTGGATCTAAATCTGCTGACTGACGACTCTTATTACGAAGGAGCGGCGGCCATTGTAAGTAACGGACAAATCAATATGAAGCTGCGTAACGGTGCTTTTTGGAAAGTGACAGGCAATAGTGATCTGACCAGGCTCGACTTCGGTGATAATGCTGTTATTGATATGGAGCAGGCAGCGGGTTACCAAAAATTACAAACCGGGACGCTGAATGGTGACAGAGGTACTTTTGTGCTGGGAGCCGATATTAGCACGGGGCAAAGCGATACCGTGTCTATCGGCAGCAGTGATGCAAAAGGCACGTATAATATACTGGTCAGCGAAGTCGGCAGAAGGCAGGGTGACGACTTGCATTTGCTGCTGGTAAATGATGCCAGTGGTGAGCATACTTTTATAGCGAGTGATATTTATAGAGGAGGGATCTATGTTTATAAAACAGAGATCTCCAATGAAAATGATGGCGGTATCAAGTGGTATCTTGAGAGTCTGCATAATGAAACGACAGAAGATGCCCGCAGCATCCTGCAAACGGCAGACAGCATGTATTCCAGCTGGGTGTTGAGCAGTGATATGCTGCAGGGCCGGCTGGCCGAGCTGAAGGAAGCACGGTCAGAACATGGCTTATGGGCTCGTATCAACAACGGCAAACTGCGTGGCGAAGCCTTTAAAAATAATTATCAGACTTATCAGATCGGTTATGACGCTGCATTTAAAGACAGAGCTGGAGGCAGTATGAATGAGTGGCTCGGTGGCGCTGCGTTTGAATATGCCAAGGGAAATATGGGCTATGGCAACGGCAGCGGCGAACAGCAGACAGCTGCTGTAATGCTATATGGCAGTAAACACAGCCAGTCTGGCGACAGAGTAGATATCGTGCTCAAGCATGGTCAGATGAAAGGCGATATCGATACCTTTGGTATCGCCGCTGACAGACGTGATTATAAGTCCAGGGCCACAGCTTTGAGCTTGGAATATGGTAAACGATTACAGCGTGAGCAGGGCGTGTATTTAGAACCACAGGCGCAGCTTATGGTCAGTCATATCAATGGAGAGGCCGCTGTTACTGATTATGGAATCAGAGTTGAGTCAGAAGGCATTAACAGCGCCGTAGGTCGTATAGGCCTGGAAGTGGGTCAAAAGTATCAGCGCAGCAGTGCTTATATTAAGGCTTCCCTGCTGCATGAATTTGGCGGCAGAGCAGACACAGTGCTGACGTTGGGAGATGAAACCTTGCGCGACTGCAGAGATTACAGCGGCAGCTGGTGGGAACTGAATTTAGGCGGCGAACTGGAGCTGGGCAAAAACAATGACCTGTATATGGATGTGGCGCGTTCTTTCGGCGGTGCTTTTCAAAAAAAGTGGCAGATCAATGCCGGCGTGAGATTTAGCTTTTAAATAAGTAAAAACACAGCTGGTTATATTTTTATCTTGATTTTTAAAATTATAATATTTTTTACTTCCTCGGCAGTGATCACGGCGTGTATCTGGCCTGCGGCCATAAATCGCTTTGGATCACAGGCTTAAGTCGTTTTATGGACCGGCAGGTTTATAAAACGACCTGAGGGAGTTTTTTTATGCCTTGCGGCAGGGGTGCTTTGAAACCGTGAAATTTAATAAATTAAAATAATAATTTAAAGTTTGCGACAATATTTTTCTTGTGAATTCATAAAATATTTGTTTTAGTTATAGCATTATATATTGTTTTTTGTTAAAATAATATATAATTGCTGAAAATATTATTTCAAATGGATTATAAAAGGAGCGTTTGTCTTGATGGGAAAGCAGGTACAGCCTGGGGAAATGAATGCAGTAACTGATTACAGTGCTTTGATCGACGGTGCGGGTATTAATGTCTGTAAACTTTTACTGGATGATGAGTTGACGATTTTGTGGGCCAATGATAATTTTTATATAAGTTCGGGTTTTGGTAAGGATGAGTATCAGACATTGTTTCACCATATCAAAGCATATTATACAGGGCATGGTGATGAGTTTGCCAAAATAAAAAATGCGTTTTACGATGTATTGCAAAAGGGAGAACGCAGAGTAAAGGTTGGCTGCCGGCGGCCGCTTAAAGATAATACCTGCGCCTGGATCAATATTGATGGTATAATCACAGGCGAGATAGTGGACAGCAAGCCTGTGGCGCTGGCAGTTTATTCTGATATCAGCGACCTGACACGGCTGAAAGCTGAACGTGACCAGCTGCTGGAAGAGAAGACCCGTTATTTTGAGTGGATGATGGACGAATACGTCGGGAATATTTACATTTCCGATCTGGAAACGTATGAACTGCTGTTTTTGAATAAAACGGCTGCCGCCACTTTACATACTACTAAGGCAGAGGTAACAGGTAAAAAATGCTATGAGGTCATTCAGGGACGGACCAGCCCCTGTCCGTTCTGCAATAACGCGCTGCTGACGGAGGACGATGTTTATGCGTGGGAATTTGATAATCCCAATTTGAAAAAGACTTTTATGATCAGAAACAGAGTTATTAACTGGCAGGGGCGCAGGTCGCGGATCGAGCTGTCGCATGATATGCTGAGCGCCGAATATAAGCTGGCGAAGAAGGATCAGGAGCGGGAAGCGATCTTAAAAACTATTCCCGGCGGTCTGGCCAGGGTCGACGCCAGGGATTGCGAAACGGTGCTTTGGTATGGCGGCAAATTTTTGGAGATGCTGGGCTATACAGCCGGGCAGTTTATACATGAGCTTCATTCCAAATGGTCCTATGTGCATCCTGACGACAGGGAGCGGGCCGCTTCTTTGATGCGTTCTATTTCCAAAACTGGCGAATATACTGTGGCTGAGTTTAAGTTTGTGACCCGCAGCGGCGAGGTAAGGAATTTGACGGTTACGTTCTGTTATGTGAGCGGTGAGGATAGCTGGGATGGCATTCCGTCTATTTACAGCGTGGGCATCGATATCACTGAGGAGCGCATGGAGCAGGAGCGGCAGCGCCGGGCTTTAGAGGATGCGTATCAGTCTCTGCATGTGGCAAATCTGGCTAAAAGCAATTTTTTGTCGTCGATGTCGCATGATATCAGGACGCCGATGAATGCGATCATTGGTATGACGGCGATTGCCAGGGCGAACCTGCATGAACCGGAGAAGGTGAACGGCTGTCTGGGTAAGATCAATGTTTCCAGTATGCATTTGCTGCGTTTGATCAACGAGGTGCTGGATATGTCGAAGATCGAAAGCGGCAAGGTGGATCTGGTGCTGGAGGATGTCAGCCTGCCGGACGTTGTGGATAATATCGTCAGTATCTGTCGGCCGATGATGGTGGAGAAACAGCAGGAGTTCAAGGTCAATATCTTTAATGTACGCAATGAGCATGTGATAACTGATGGAGACCGTCTGCAGCAGGTATTTATGAACCTGCTTTCCAATGCGATCAAATATACGCCTGATGGCGGTAAGATCAGTCTGACGATCAATGAATTAAAATCGGAGCTGCCAACAAAGGGCAATTACGAATTTATTTTTACTGATAACGGGATCGGGATGCCGGATGAGTATATGCAGCATATTTTTGAACCGTTTGCCCGCGCTAAAGATGAAAGTATCAGTAAGATACAGGGTACGGGACTGGGTCTGGCGATCACTCAGAACATCGTGCAGATGATGAACGGCACGATCGAGGTGCAGAGCCGCCCCGGCACTGGCAGTATATTTACTGTGTCTGTACCATTGGAGCTGCAGCTGAAAGAGGAGCAGGAGCATGAGGAGCTGAACGGGCTGCCGGTATTGGTAGTGGACGACGAGCTGGCGGTGTGCGAAAGTGCGGCGATGCTGCTGCAGGAGCTTGGAATGCGCGGCAGCTGGGTATTGTCTGGTGCTGAAGCAGTAGAACGGGTAGTGGAAGCGCACGAACGGCGTGATGATTTTTATGCCGTTATTTTGGACTGGAAAATGCCAGATATGGATGGTTTGGAGACTGTCCGCGTTATTCGGAAACGTGTAGGGGCCAAGGTGCCGATCATCATTATTTCAGCATATGATTATTCCAATATCGAAAAAGAATTTATTGATGCAGGGGCCGATGCATTTATCAGCAAGCCGTTATTTAAGTCTAAGATGCTGCATGTCCTGCAGCTGTTTTGTGATACCTGTAAAGATACTTGTGACTGCGAGGCTGTTCCGGAACTGCATAAGGCACTGGCAGGGAAAAGGGTGCTGCTGGTTGAGGATAACGAGCTGAACCGGGAGATTGCTGTCGAGCTGCTGGAAATGCAGGGGCTGCAGGTTGAGGCGGCCGAGAATGGCAAGTCGGCAGTGGAGCTGTTTGTAAGATCGGCACCGGGGTATTATGATGTGGTGCTGATGGATATTCAGATGCCGGTCATGGACGGCTACGAGGCTACAGCTGCGATTCGTGCTCTGTCACGTCAGGATGCGGTCAGGATACCTATTCTGGCGTTGACGGCAAACGCATTTGTTACTGATGTCGGCAAGGCGAAAAATGCCGGTATGAACGACCATATCACGAAACCGATCAATTTGGAGGTCTTGTTTGCTACCCTGTATAAATGGCTGGTGTAGCGGTGATCAGCAGCCAGGGAGGACCGTTGTAAAGGTTATGGCAGTGAGAAATGAAAAGACCGTTCAGGTTTAACCTGAACGGTCTTTTTATTTATGCTGGATCAGTCATTTAAAAGCTGCGCTTTCAAACGGTGGTATTCGCGCGGGAAGTAAGGTGTGAGCTGTGCTTCGCGGTGGTCGTAGCCATAAGCGCGCCGGGTGATGCTGACAATGGGAGGCGCCTGGATACGTTTGGCAACTGCCAGTGTGTGCATCAGTTTCCACCAGTGTTCCAGATCGGCGATAAAACTGCGTGCGTCCGGGAAGGCTTCGCTTATGATGTCTGCTTCACAGCCAAGATGTTCCGCCAGTGTCCCTTCGCTGTACCAGAGCAGGATCTCGGCAGGCGATGTTTTGCGCCACTGTTCGAGAAAGCTGCGGAACAGTTTATCGTGATAGGGATAGACCAGCGGGTCGCCGCCGGTGCCTACTGTCTGTTCGGAGGAAAGCTCGGCGCTGGGACGGATCGTGAAGATCGCTTCCGGCAGTACCTGACGCTGAAATACTTTGTCGTTCAGGTAGCGTCCCAGTTCGTAAACATGGTGCTTCCACAGGTCGCCGATAGGTGCCAGCGCGCCGCAGATGTCGCCGTAAAAGGTGGCGTAGCCGACGGTGAGCTCGGTTTTATTGGAGTTGCAGGAGAAGGCGCCGCCAAAGGCAGCAGCCAGGCCTGCTACGACGCGGGAGCCGCGGTCGCGTGATTGAATATTTTCGTAAATCAGCGGCGAGATTGTAAGTTGAAAATCTCGGTGCTTATGATAACTGTGGATAGGTGTCTGTGTAAGCTGTTCGCTGGTATGCAGGCAGCTTTCGGTGATAGGGATAACGGTATAGTTGGCCCCCAGTGACTGAGCTGTCTGTTCGGCGATCGTCTGTGTCATGGGCGAGTTGTAGCGGCTGGGCATATTGACCAGCAGAACGTTGTCAGGACCCAGGATGTCGACAAACAGGGCAGCGGTGACGGCACTGTCGATGCCGCCGGAAAGTCCGATGGTCATTTTGCCGATGCCTGCCTGTTCAAGGAAACGCTGGCAGCCATAGCGGAGGCTATGATAAACCTCATCGATCTCACTGCGGGGATCAGAGGTGATACCGCTGGTGTCGATAGCTTTGGCTTTGCTGTCCCAGCCGGCGCAGAGCGTTGCTTCTGCATACATGGGCGCATCGGTGAGCAGCCAGCCGTCAGAGCCGTAAACACAGCTGCAGCCGTCAAAGGTGAAGATGTTTTTGCCGTTGTTCTGGATACCTACATTATTGCAGTAGATGAGCGGGATGCCGGCTTTTTGCGCGGCGCTGCCGAAAAGCCGGTGCCGTTTACTGTTTTTGTTGATGCTGAAGGGGGAGCAGGAGATGTTGCATAAAAGTTCGGCGCCATGCTGCGCCAGCAGCTGAGGCACATCTAAAAAGTAGTTTTCGGTCCAGCCGTCTTCGCACAGCATCAGGCCCAGTTTGACGGTTTCGCCGTGGGCGGTGACAGTGAGCGGCTGGTGCAGCCCGGCAACCTGTTTATCCAGTTCCAGAGCCAGCTGCCGTAAGCCGTAAAAATGACGGTTGTCATCAAATTCGCGGTAGTTGGGCAGGGCATTTTTTACGATAAAATCATAGGGCAGGGTGCCGTTAGTCAGCAGCTTGCCGTGCTGCGCGGCAAAGGCGGCGTTGTATTTGCGGGCGCGTCCGTCTTCATTGCGTTTGCTGTTATCGACGGCGATATTGCCGAAGATGACGCACAGCTCGCCGCAGTTTTCCGTAGCGGCGATGATCTCGTCGCCGTAAGCGGCGCAGTCTTCGATGAAGGCTGTTTGCTCCCACAGGTCGCCTAAAAAGTAGCCCGGTACTGCCAGCTCTGGCAGCAGCAGGATGTCGATGCCGTTTTGGCAGGCCATATCCATATGGTGCAGGATCTTTTTAGTGTTGAGGTCCGGTCGCCCGGCAATGATTTCTATTTGCCCGCAGGCTATTTTAAGTGCCACAGTACACCTCTTTTAAAGTTTGCTGAAAGCTTTTTGTATTTGCGTTTAAAAACCTATGATGTTATTATAGCAGAAGGAAGGCGGTTATGCCACTTCCAGAGGAGGCGGGAAGTTATGAAACAGAAAAAAACCAATGCGGCGCGCAGGCTTGATGAACTGAAGATCGCGTACCGCCTGATGGAATATACTGTGGACGAGGAGCATCTGGACGCTGTGCATGTAGCGGCCGAGGTTGGAATGCCAGCAGCCCAGGTTTTTAAAACGCTGGTAGTGCGCGGTGATAAAACAGGAGTTATTTTTGCATGTATACCGGGTGACGGCGAGCTGGACCTGAAGGCTTTGGCTAAAGCCAGCGGTAATAAGCGGGCCGAGCTGGTGCCTTTAAAAGAGGTACTGCCGCTGACTGGTTATATTCGCGGCGGCTGTTCGCCATTGGGGGCTAAAAAGAATTATCCTGTATATATGGATGCCAGCAGCAACAGCTGGGACGAGATAGCTGTCAGCGCCGGTGTGCGCGGTATGCAGATCGTAGCAGCTCCGGCTGATTTACAGCAGGCAACACGGGCTGTTGTGGCGTCTTTGACTTTCTAAATACATAGAAAATACTTGTTTGGAAAATACAAATGTGGTATGATTTCTCCGTAGTGAATTAATGAAAGTGAGGTTCCTGCAATGTTATTTGTAAGTACCCGCGGCAAAACTGACCTGGTATGCTCGGCGCATGCTATTACCCGTGGTCTGGCTGACGACGGCGGTCTGTTCGTACCGCAGAAATTCCCGGAACTTTCGCTGGGCGAGATTGTGTCCATGCGCAGTATGACTTATAAAGAACGGGCTGTGGCGATTTTATCGCTGTTTTTGACCGATTATACTAAAGAAGAATTATTTGAATGTGCCGATGCTGCTTATTCGCAGACTAAATTCGGCGCTGAACCTGTGCCTTTGCGTAAGGTGAATGAAAGTACGGATGTGCTGGAGTTATGGCATGGCCCGACTTCGGCCTTTAAGGATATGGCGCTGCAGATCCTGCCGCATCTTTTGACGAAAGCGATAGCCAAGACCGGCGAGAGCAATAAAGTGGTTATTTTGGTGGCTACTTCAGGCGATACCGGCAAGGCGGCATTGGAAGGCTTTGCTAATGTAAAGGATACCGAGATCATCGTTTTCTATCCTGAAGACGGCGTAAGCGCGATCCAGAAACGCCAGATGCTGACGCAGGCCGGTGATAACGTACGCGTTATCGGCATCCAGGGTAATTTTGACGATGCTCAGCGCGGCGTCAAAGAGCTTTTTGGCGATACTGCGCTGGAAGAGGAGCTGCAGAGAAAGGGCTATGTGTTCAGCTCGGCCAATTCGATCAACTGGGGGCGTCTGGTACCGCAGATCGTGTATTATTTCAGCGCTTACAGCGATGCTGTGGCCAATGGCCGTATCAAAGCGGGTGAAAAGATCAATTTTGCTGTGCCGACCGGCAATTTCGGTGATATCCTGGCCGGCTATTATGCCAAGCTTATGGGGCTGCCGGTGGCAAAGTTTATCTGCGCTTCCAACAGCAATAATGTTCTGAGCGATTTTATCAATACCGGTATTTATGACAGACGCCGCGAGTTTTATAAAACTGTTTCGCCGTCGATGGATATTCTGGTTTCAAGCAATTTGGAGCGTTTGTTGTACAGCATTACTGAAGACGATGCCGCAAAGGTGTCGGAATGGATGCAGCAGCTGACGGCCAATGGAACTTATAATGTCGGAGAAAAGGTCAACAACAGGATTCTGGAAGAATTCTTTGGAGCCTGGGTCGATGAGCTGGAAACGAAGGAAACCATCGGGCGCGTTTTCAATGATAATGAATATTTGATGGACCCGCATACTGCGGTAGCCTGGCGGGCCTGCGAAAAGTATCGCCTGGTATCCAGCGATGATACATATTGTATCGTGCTTTCTACGGCCAGTCCGTATAAATTCAGTGATGTGGTGCTGGAAGCTGCCGGCAGTGAGGAGGACGCTAAACTGGAGCCGTTTGACGGTTTGCGTAAGCTGCATGCTCTGAGCGGCTTGCCTATACCGGAGCCAATGCTGGCGATGGAGAAAATGCCGATCCTGCATCAGGAAGTGATCGAATCTGCCGATATGAAAAAAGCGGTGGAGACGGCACTGAAACTGTGATGTACACAGCTTTGATAACAGAATTAAGCGCTTACTGCTTCGGCAGTAGGCGTTTTTTATTTAGTAAAGTTTGATATAAAATGTATGATTATTACTTTTTTTATTTAATATTGAAGGAAAAAGCAGGGATTTTGAGGTAAATTCTCGAATAATTACTGTTATAAAAATTTGTAGAGGTTAGGAGCTGAAGAAAATGCCATATTTGTTTTTTACTTTATTTATCAGTGTTATTGTGGCTGTGTTTGCAGTGCAGAATGCTGTTAGCGTGTCGCTTAATTTTGCTGTATGGACGATGCAGACGAATTTAGTGATCGTTATTCTGGGTTCGGCCCTGCTGGGTGCTTTGGCAACCTTGTTTTTTACCCTGATGATGAAGGCGAAGCATTATCTGCAAGATAAAAAGACCCGCGAAGAGATGGCGGCCCTGCAAAAGGACAATGCCAAGCTGCGTGAGGAGGTTGCGATGCTGATGCATACGCAGAAATTACATAAAGAAGCTGCTGCTAAGGCTGAACCGGCAGTAACGGCGGCAGACGAATGAGGAAACGAAAGATTTGGCAGTTGCAGAAGTGTGACAGAGAATATGCTGCAGGCATAGCTGCCGATCTGGGGGTTTCGCCTGTGGTGGTCAGCGTGTTGCTGAACCGGGGCGTCAGGGAAAAAGAAGAGATCAGAGAATTTTTGTTCGGCAGCGAGCAGCCGTTTCATGAGCCTTTGCTGATGAAGGATATGCAGAAGGCCGCCGAGCGTATTTTAGAGGCTGTAAAAAACGGTGAACAGATCACTGTTTATGGCGATTATGACGTTGACGGTATCAGCGCCAGTTCATTGCTGTATTTGTATTTGCAGGGGCTTGGCGCCAAGGTCAACACGTATATCCCCAAAAGAAAAAATGAAGGCTACGGACTGAACAACGAAGCGCTGGCGGCTTTGGCCGAAGCAGGTACGACGCTTTTGGTGACAGTTGACTGCGGTATCAGCGGCGTAGACGAGGTGGCTGCTGCCCCGGCAGGGCTGGAGATCATCATTACTGATCATCACACGCCGCCGGATGTTTTGCCTGCGGCTTACGCGATCGTTAATCCGCATCAGCGCGACTGCAGATATCCGTTTAAGTATCTTTCCGGCGTGGGCGTGGCTTTTAAGCTGTGTCAGGCGCTGCATCAGATGCAGCATTTGACGGAGCCCTTATGGTCGGAGCTGACCGAGCTTGTGGCTTTGGGCACGGTAGCCGATATCGTGCCGCTGCGCGGCGAAAACCGCGCGCTGGTGAAGCTGGGGCTGGCGGCGATGGAAAATACCGGGATCGTAGGCTTACAGAAGCTTATTGAACATAGTGGCTGTCCGCAGCAGAATATTTCGGCTGAGAACATCGGCTTTATTCTGGCGCCGCGGCTGAACGCTGTAGGCCGTTTGGAGCACGCTCAGTCGGCAGTAGAGCTTTTGGTTACTGACGATGCTGCTAAAGCAGATATGGTTGCCGAACAGCTGAATGCTGAAAATGCTTTGCGTCAGGAGATCAGCCGCAAGATATTTATTGAGGCTGAAGCGATGCTGGCACAGCAGGAGCGGATCGAAACGGCGATCGTGCTGGCTAAAGAGGGCTGGCATGCCGGCGTGATCGGTATCGTGGCTTCAAGGCTGGTGGATAAATATCATTTGCCGACGATTTTGATCAGTATTGACGGCGAGGCGGCTAAAGGCAGCTGCCGCAGTATCCCAGCCCTGGATCTGTACAGTGCTTTGAACGAGTGCAGCGAATTGCTGCTGCAGTTTGGCGGTCATCATCAGGCGGCTGGTCTGACGCTGCGCGCGGCCAGGGTAGAGTCTTTTAAAAAGCGTTTTCTGGGTGTGGTCAGGGGGCGGTTGGAACCTGCTGATTATCAGCCGCGCCTGAAGATAGAGTGTCTGCTGGATAAAAACGAGGAGGTTTCGCTGCAGCTGGTCAGGGAACTGGCGATGCTGGAACCGCTGGGCTGTGATAACCAGCCGCCGTTGTTTGCCTTTAAGGATGCGGTGGTGCATTATCCCAAGGCTTTCGGACGTGATAATAACCATCTGCGTTTTTATACCGATTACGGCAAGTACAATTATCACAGTATTATGTGGAACGGTGCGGCTGATTTGGCCTGCCTTTATAATAACGCGGTTGTCGATCTGGCGTTTATGCCGAAGCTGAACGTCTGGAAGGATAAGGAAAGCGTGAATCTACAGGTGGTTGATTTTGACCAGGCGCTGCAGGTCTATGATTATCGTAACTGCAATGTCAGCAAGGAAACCGTACTGAAAAATATTTTACAAACAAGCAAAAAAACAGTAATATATGTAAATAACACCGACTTTGCGCCGGGATCTGTAAGTATTATGCCGGACGTGCAGGTGCTTGCTTATGGCGAGCAGGCCGAGGCGACGGCAGAGAATATTATTTTTTATGATTTCCCGCAGCGGGAGATATTTATAAACGGCGCTTTGCCTGTGCCTGATAGAAGCGGTAAACGGCTGCTGCTTTTATATACCAGGGCTGAGGCTGATAAATTGTGCGCAGAGCTGGAAAAGCTTTATCCGGGACGAAGCCGGCTGGTACACGCTTATAAGGAACTGGCCTGTACGCTGCGTCAGCAGGCCGTTATCGACAGGGCTGATTTGCTCCGGTCGGCCACCGATATTTCGGAGGAGGCCTTGAAGGTGTTTGAGGAGCTGGATTTTATCCGTGATGAGCATGGTAAGATCAGTTTTGGTAGTTTGCAGAAAAATGATTTGCAGAATTCGCCGACGTTCAGGGGATTGCAGGAAGAGGGACGGGCGGCTTTTGCAAGCTGTCAGAGAAATATACAGATCAGTCCGGAGGAGATCATTGGGCTGTGGCAGGGAAACAGATTCAATAAATAAGGAAGTGCTAAGATGCCTGAAACAGGAAATGTTGTTTGTGTGGAGGATTTTTTTGCGACGATCGAAAGCTATTTGAATAAGGAACAGGTGGAGTTTGTACGTAAGGCTTATGACGTGGCTGCTGAGGCTCATGCCAGCCAGCGCCGCAAGTCGGGCGAGCCTTATATCATTCATCCGCTTGGGGTAGCTACGATCTTATCGCAGCTCCAGCTGGACGAACTGACCTTGGCGGCAGCTTTTTTGCATGATGTGGTGGAAGATACTGATATCAGCCTGGATTCCCTGAAAGAGAGCTTCGGGCAGAAGGTAGCCGATCTGGTGGACGGCGTTACGAAGTTAGGCAAGATCGAGTATATTTCCAAGGAAGAGCAGCAGATCGAAAACTACCGTAAGATGTTTCTGGCGATGGCCAAGGATATCCGCGTAGTTATGATAAAACTGGCCGACAGGCTGCATAATATGCGGACGATGAAATTTATGCCGGTGCATAAGCAGCAGTCTATTTCGCGCGAAACGATGGAAATCTATGCGCCTTTGGCTCACCGTTTGGGTATTTATACCATTAAGTGGGAGCTGGAGGATCTGGCGTTCCGTTATATGGAGCCGGAGATCTATTATGATCTGGTCGAGCAGGTCAAGGTTAAACGCCGCGAGCGTGAGGCAATGGTCCATTCTGCTATGGGTGAGATCAAAGAGCATCTTGATTCGATGAATATTACGTGCGAGATCCAGGGGCGGCCCAAGAATTTTTACAGTATCCATAAAAAGATGCTGCGCGACCATAAGGAACTGAGTGAGATTTATGATCTGCTGGCGATCCGTGTGCTGGTAGACAGCGTTAAGGACTGCTACGGCACTCTGGGCGTTGTGCACAGCATGTGGCGTCCTATACCTGGGCGCTTTAAGGATTATGTTGCTGTACCGAAGTCGAATATGTACCAGTCGCTGCATACTACGGTGCTGTATGGCAACGGGCAGCCGCTGGAGATCCAGATCAGGACTTTTGAGATGCACCGCATTTCTGAATATGGTATCGCGGCCCATTGGCGTTATAAGGAAAGCGGCGGCAGCAAGCCTGCTCCGTCTGCCGGCGGTGATAAAACTTTTGATGCCAAGCTGTCATGGCTGCGTCAGCTGCTGGAATGGCATCAGGATATGAGCGATTCCCGTGATTTCGTGAATACGGTAAAGATGGATGTTTTTGCCGATGAGGTGTTTGTATTTACGCCGCGCGGCGACGTTATTGATTTGCCGGTAGGTGCTGTGCCGATTGATTTTGCGTACCGTATCCATACGGATGTTGGCAACCGCTGTGTCGGCGCTAAGGTAAACGGACGTATCGTACCGCTTGATTATAAGCTCAGCAACGGCGATATCGTCGAGGTCATTACCTCGAAGCAGGCAGCAGGCCCCAGCCGTGACTGGCTGAATATCGTCGGTTCTTCTGACAGCCGTAACAAGATCAAATCCTGGTTCAAGAAGGAGCGGCGTGAGGAGAATATCATCAAAGGCCGCGAAATGCTGGAAAAGGAATGCAAACGTCTGGGTTATGACACCAAGATTTTGCTGAAAAGTGATAAACTGAAGGACGTCAGCGCCCAGCTGCGTTTAGAGAACGAAGAAAATTTGATGGCGACTATCGGTTATGGCGGGATCACGCTCAACAGTGTGATGTCTAAGCTGGTAGAGCTGTATAAGAAAGAGCAGAAGCTGACGACAACGAAAGACCTGTCGCAGCTGCTGGCCGAGTTGAAGCCGCGCCGTTCTAAGGCTAAGTCCAGTCATGGCATTTTAGTCAAGGGCGAAGAGGGCATTATGGTCAAACTGGCGCGCTGCTGTAATCCGATTCCGGGCGATCCGGTTATCGGGTATATCACCCGCGGCAGCGGTATTTCGGTGCATCGCAGGGACTGCCCCAATGTAATGAGCAATAATCCTGAGGAGCAGAACCGTTTGATAGAGGTAGCCTGGGATATTGCGACAGATTCTCTGTATAAGGTCAATATCATTATCTCTGCCGGCGACAGGCCCGGTATGATGGCTGATATTATGATGGTGATGAGCGAATCGAAGCTGAATATCAATGCGCTGAATTGCCGTATCGATAAGCATAAGATGGCGAATATCAGTATGGGTATTGATATCAGTAATCTGGAACAGCTGGATAATATTATGAATAAAATAAAACGCATGAAAGGCGTTTACAGTGTGGAAAGAATGATTTCCAACGGACAGGGAGGCTGACGTGAGAGCAGTTGTACAGCGTGTAGACAGCGCTGCTGTCGAGGTAGAAGGCGCCATGGTAGGCAGTGTTGGCAAGGGCCTTTTAGTACTGCTGGGGGTCGAGAAGGAAGATACAGACAGGGATTTGGAGTATTTGCTTGATAAGGTAGCTGGTCTGCGCATTTTTGAGGACGAACAGGAAAAAATGAACCTGTCGGTAGCAGATGTGGGCGGCGGGCTTCTAGTAGTTTCACAGTTTACTTTGTACGGCGATTGCCGCAAGGGTAAACGGCCGTCATTTGATAAGGCGGCGGGTGCTGAAATGGCCAATGCTTATTATGAAAAATTTGTGGCCGGTGCACGGGCGAAGGGGCTTAGCGTCGGCACCGGGAAGTTTCAGGCGCATATGCTTGTGAGCCTTGTAAATAATGGCCCGGTAACGATTTTATTAGACAGTAAAAAGAATTTTTAGGAGGTTCGACATGAAGGTTTTAAAAATGGAAGTTGGTATGCTTGGTACTAACTGCTATATAGCGGTCAACGAAGCTACCGGTCACGGTGTTGTTGTTGATCCGGGCGGAGACGGTGACAGGATCGTTGCCGCGATCCAAAAAGAAGGTATCACTATTGATGCGATTTTTGTCACACATGGTCACAGCGACCATATCATGGGTTTGGACGAGGTGCGTAAGGCTACCGGAGCCAGAGTTTATATCAGTGAGGAAGATGCGGAGATGCTGACGAAGGCGACCAGCAATCTTTCGGCATATATGGGTATGGACGCAGCTTTTGCGCCTGCTGATAAAATTTTTAAGGATGGGGAAACTGTTACCGAAGCCGGACTTGATTTTAAAGTGCTGGCAACTCCCGGTCATACCCGCGGCGGCGTTTGCCTTGTCTGCGGTGATGTGGTGTTCTGCGGCGATACGGTGTTTGCCGAGTCTATCGGCCGTACTGATCTGCCGGGTGGCTCTTACAAACAGATTTTGAATTCTATCAAAGATAAAATCCTGGTTTTGCCTGACGAAACAAAGCTTTTGCCGGGACATGGACCTGCAACTACAGTGGGATGGGAGAGGCGCAGAAATCCGTTTCTGCAATAAGTAAGCAAAAAAATGATCAAAAGTATCAAGCTGCTGAGAAACAGTACAACTTTTAAATTGGCAGTAGCGGCGGGCGTATCCTTTATTTTATACGAGCTCGCTACGTTTCTGTTCCCTATTCTTTTAGCGATAGGTCTGGCGTTTGCCCTGTACCCGGTGTCGAATATGTTTTCCAAGATCACCGTGGGACAGGGTACTATCCATTTGTCGCGTGTGGTGGCGATCATCCTGGCCTTTATGGCTTTTGGCATGTTTATGTTTTTTGCCGTTACTTTTATTTTGCTGCCTTTGTTCGGGCAGATCAATGATCTGGTGGCGAAGCTGCCTGATTATACGACAAAAGTCGAGTCTACTAATATGGACTGGTTACTGAAGGATCCGTCACAGTATCCACGGCTGCCATACAATTTTGAAACTTTGATCGACGATGCGATGACCTGGGTTATGGGTTTTATGGGAGGTATTCTCCGGAATTTGTTTAAATCGACGATGGACATTATTGCCAATCTGGTTGGTTTGATCGTCGTTCCGTTTTTAGCTTTTTACTTTTTGAAGGACTGGCGTGAGCTGCGTCTGATGATGATCAATTTGTTTACTTATGATACGCAGCCGAAGGTGGCGCATATTTTGGATGAGATCGGCAGAACGCTGAGCGCATATATCCAAGGGCTTGGTAAACTGAGCCTGATCGCGGGTGCGTGTATTACTGTGGGCGTGGCGATACTGGGTATCCAGTTCCCGCTGGTTTTTGGTTTCCTGGCGGTCATGGCCGAGACTGTGCCGGTGGTTGGTCCCTTGATGGGTGCTGTGCCGGCGGTATTTATCGCGTATTCGCAAAATACTTCTTCGGCTTTTTCGGTAGCGCTGTTTTATCTGGTCTTTTATCAGATCGACGGCAATATCCTGATGCCTCGGATCATGGGCAGTAAAATCGACCTGCATCCCGTAGTTTTGATTTTGAGCCTGCTGATCGGTGCCAAGCTGTACGGTATTTTGGGTATGCTCTTTGCCGTGCCGGTGGCTGCTGTATACCGGGTCTTGTATAAAGAATTATGGCATAGTTCTGACGAACCTCGGCCAACAGAAACTGAGCAGTAAAAACAATGATGATTAGTGATTATAGATTAGAGCAGAATTTACCTTATGATTTAACGCGGCCTGTCGCTGAGATGGCCGCGTTCTTTGACATTTTACCGCAGTCTGACAGTACTGATGTGCTTAAAATCGTGCAGGAAGCTGATGGCTGCGTGGCGATTTTGCAGACGGAAGACGGCACCAGAAGAGTAAGCAGGCCATTTACAATTTTACAGGATGTACGGGGCGAATGGGTGCGCTGCGCTAAGCTGGCGGTGCTTGATGTGCTGGGACAGGCTGTGAGGCGCGGTCTGGTGATGCCGTGGGGAATTTTGACAGGCGTACGTCCGGGAAAACTTGCCCATAAGCTTTTAGACAGCGGGTTAAGCTGTGACGAGCTTCCGCAGTATCTGGAGCGTCATTACCTGCTGCCTCACGGACAGGCGCAGCTGCTGACAGAGATTTGCCTGCGGCAAAGACAGCTTTTGCCGGCTGCGGAAAAACAGGTCGGCATTTATATCGGTATTCCTTTTTGCCCTACGCGCTGTTCTTATTGTTCTTTTCCATCGGGAATTGTGCCGCTTGAGGAAGAATTACAGCAAAAGTTTTTAAATTTCATTGAACAAGATATGCTTACTGTGGTACAATTATTAAGTATGTATAGCCTAAATGTTACTGCTGTTTACATTGGCGGCGGTACGCCGACCAGCCTTAGTGAAACGGCGTTTGCACGGCTCATCGCGCTGACGGCGCGGCATTTGCTTTTGCCTGGGGTGCGCGAGTTTACAGTGGAAGCAGGACGGCCTGATTGTTTCAGTGCCGAAAAGCTGAAAGTTATGGAAGCCTGCGGAGTGAACAGGATCAGCGTCAATCCGCAGACTTTGCACGACAAAACTTTAAAAGCAATTGGCCGCAGTCATACGGTGCAGGATTTTTATCGGTCCTATGACCTGGTACGGCACAGCGGCATCAAAACCGTCAATACCGATCTGATCATCGGGTTGCCGGGGGAAACGGCTGATGATGTGCGGGCTTCGCTTGACGGCATCAGGGCTTTGGCTCCTGATAATCTGACAGTGCATACCTTAACGCTCAAAAAAAGCGCCCCGATATTTGGTGCGCAGTTCAGCAGTCTGACGGCTGAGGATGCAGAGGCGCTTGTAGCTTACGGCGGCGAAACTGCTGCAGCAATGGGGATGCTGCCTTATTATTTATACCGCCAGCATTACATGCTGGGTAATCTTGCTAATATAGGCTATGCTGCTTCAGGCAGTGCCAGCCTTTATAATATTCAGATGATGGAAGAGCGTCACGTTGTGCTTGGAATCGGGCCGGCGTCTGCGACTAAAGTGCCGCAGGCAGACGGGCATCATCTTAAAAAGCTCAATATGCCCAAAGATATCGGGACATATACGGGTAATCTGCCGCAGCTGGCGCATAAACGCAGCCTGCTTTTTGCGGATGAGGAGGAATAGATGTGTTGACCACAGCACCGAGAGGCACGAAAGATATCCTGCCGCGCGATGTGGAAGCATGGCGTTATCTGGAACGCACTATGCGTGAGATTTGTGCCCAATATGGTTATCTGGAAATCAGGACGCCTGTTTTTGAGCATACCGAGCTGTTTTTGCGCGGTATCGGTGAAACGACAGACGTTGTTGAAAAAGAAATGTACACTTTTACTGACCGAGGTGAACGCAGTCTGACGCTGCGCCCTGAAAATACGGCTTCTGCCGTCCGGTCGTATGTAGAAAATAAAATGTATGCCGATCCGGCGCCGACAAAGCTGTTTTATATCGGGCCGATGTTCAGGTACGACAGGCCGCAGGCCGGGCGTTACCGGCAGTTCCATCAGTTTGGCGTGGAAGCGCTGGGCGTAGAGGGGCCTAATATCGATGCCGAGATCATTTTACTGGCGGTACAGATTTTGCAGACTTTGGGTTTAAAAGATTTGAAGCTGAAAGTAAATTCTGTCGGCTGCCCGAAATGCAGACCACTGCACAGAGAGAAGCTGCAGGAATATTTCCGGCCGCATCTTGGCGAGATGTGCAAGGATTGTCAGTCGCGTTTCGACCGCAATCCATTACGTTTACTGGACTGCAAAAATCCGCACGATCAGGAGCTGGCTGCTGGTGCGCCAAGCCTGGAGGAATGTCTGTGCGAGGAATGCAAAACACATTTTGAAGGCTTGAAAGAGCTTCTGACCGCTGCCGGAGTCGATTATGTAGTCGACCATAATCTGGTGCGCGGCCTTGATTACTATACTAAGACTGCCTTTGAGATCCAATATGCTCCCCTGGGAGCGCAAAGCGCTGTCTGCGGCGGTGGCCGTTATGACGGCCTGATCGAGGAGATAGGCGGGCCGGCAACACCGGGTATTGGATTTGCGATGGGTATGGAGCGTGTGCTGCTGGCAATCGAAAGCCAGAATCTGCTGCCGCAGTTCGATAACAGTATAGATGTCTTTGTAGTTTGCCCGGGCAGTGCAAACTTTACGCTGGCTTTTAAGGAAGCGATCGCTTTGCGCCGTGAAGGGCTGAAGGTGGAATTTGACTTTTTGGGCCGCAGTATGAAAGCCCAGATGAAGCAGGCTAACAGATTGGCTGCCAAATATGTGTTGATTTTAGGTGAAGACGAGGTAGCGCGCGGTTGTGCCGTATTAAGAAATATGTCGACCAGCGAGCAGACTGAGATCCCTATCCAAGATATTACATCAATTTTAAAAACAGAGGTGCAAAGTCATGAGTGATTCTTTAAAACGCAGTCATAGCTGCGGTTTGCTGACTAAAGAGGCAGCAGGCGAACAAGTAGTTTTATGCGGTTGGGTTGCCAAACGCCGCGATCACGGCGGGTTGATTTTCGTCGATCTGCGCGATCGCAGCGGTATCGTTCAAATTGTCGTTGACCCTGACGATGCAGGCAATAGCTTTACGACTGCTGAAGCTATTCGCAGCGAATACGTTATCAAAGTAGCAGGTAAAGTGCGTCTTCGCGATGCAGCTACCGTTAACCCGAATCTTGCTACCGGCGAGATCGAAGTGGTTGCCGCTGATTTGGAAGTACTCAATGCTGCTAAAACTCCGCCGTTTTACATTCAGGACGATATCGATACGGATGAGAACCTGCGCTTGAAATACCGTTATTTGGATTTGCGCCGTCCGGAAATGCAGAAGAATTTGATTTTGCGTCATAAAGTTACTAAATTGATGCGTGATTATATGGATAAAAACGGTTTCTGTGAAATCGAAACGCCGATGCTGACTAAAAGCACTCCTGAAGGCGCGCGTGACTATCTGGTGCCGAGCCGCGTCAATCCTGGTAAATTCTATGCTTTACCGCAATCACCGCAGATTTTTAAACAGATCTTGATGGTTGCCGGTATGGAGCGTTATTTCCAGATCGCACGCTGCTTCCGCGATGAAGATCTGCGTGCTGACCGTCAGCCGGAATTTACTCAGTTGGATATTGAAATGTCTTTCGTAGACGCTGAGGATATTATGGAAATGATGGAAGGCCTGATGGCGTATGTATTTGAAGGCGCTATGGGTAAAAAGATCCAGCTGCCGATGCAGCGTTTGACCTGGGACGAAGCTATGGACCGTTTTGGCAGCGATAAGCCGGACCTGCGTTTTGGTATGGAACTTGTCAATATGTCTGAAGCAGTTAAAGATTCTGACTTTAAAGTGTTCAATGCTATCGTAGAAGACGGCGGTGTCGTTAAAGCGATCAACGTTAAAGGCTATGCCGCTATCCCGCGTCGTGAGCTGGACGGTCTGGTTGAATTCGTTGGTATTTATGGTGCCAAAGGTCTGGCGTGGATGCAGATTCAGGAAGATGGCAGTGTCAAATCGCCAATCGCTAAATTCTTCAGTGAAGCACATTTGGCAAATATCCTGAAAACTGCAGCGGCTGAACCGGGCGATCTGATTTTGTTCGTTGCTGATAAACCGGCTGTAGTTGCTCAGGCTTTAGGTGCTCTGCGTCTGGAAATGGCTAAACGCCGCGAACTGATCGATGAAGATATGCTGGCATTTGCCTGGGTCGTAGATTTCCCGATGTTTGAATATAACGATGAAGAAAAACGCTATGTGGCAATGCATCATCCGTTTACGGCTCCACGTAACGAAGATCTTGCTATGCTGGCTACCGATCCTGGTAAAGTATATGCCAAAGCTTACGATATGGTACTTAATGGTACAGAAATCGGCGGCGGTTCCATCCGTATCCATCGTCGTGATGTCCAAAACGAAGTTTTCAAGGCTATCGGTCTTACCGAAGAGCAGGCAAAAGAGAAATTCGGCTTTATGATGGATGCTTTTGAATATGGTGCTCCTCCGCACGGCGGTTTGGCCTTTGGTCTTGACCGTTTGATCATGATTATGGCTAAACGTGATTCTATCCGCGACGTTATTGCTTTCCCGAAAACACAGAGTGCAAGCTGTCTGATGACTCAGGCTCCGAACGATGTTGACGAGAAACAGCTGCGTGAATTGCATATTCGTGCAACATTAGTCAAAAAAGACAAATAATAAGAGTCAGACTCTGTAAAAAAGGACTGCTGCGGCAGTCCTTTTTTTATAGTAAACTGATTCTGGTAAAAGTGTTTTACTTAAAGACGAACCGGTTGTGAAAAAAAGAAAAAATATCTCTTTAAAAACAGAGAAAACCGCTTTATACCTTGTGATTTTAAACAAATTTTGGTATAGTATAGATGTAGTAAGAAATGCTCTTACTGCATTAAAAACGCTTTTTACCCTGCGATGTTCGTTACGTGTACCTCTTAGTTTTGAGCCAACACTCTTACCTAGGGAGCCTGACTGAGCTCCGCCTTTTAAAAAACTGCCCCCTTGAGGGGACTTTTGCGACTGGCGGGAAGGCACCCACCTGCACTTGCAGGTTCAAAACATGAGGCTGGACGGCATTGTGGGGCAAAATATTTTTGGGGGTAAAAATGGATCTGTCACGTGTTGCGATGGTTATCGGTAAAAACAAGCTGCCTGTTTTAGGGCAGGCCCGTATTGCAGTCGTTGGGTTAGGCGGCGTGGGTTCATATGTTGCCGAGTCATTATGCCGCAGCGGGGTAGGTCATTTATTATTAATAGATGCCGATAAAGTGGCGGCAAGTAATATCAACCGTCAGTTACCGGCTCTTACCAGTACCTTCGGCAGGTTCAAAACCGAGGTTGTCAGACAAAGATTGCTGGATATCAATCCGGATTGTGAAATAGAAACGGTCAGTAAATTTTATGAACCTGGCGCTTTTGCCGAGTTTTTTTCCGGCAGCTTTACTTTTATCGCCGATGCGATCGATTCAACGCCGTCAAAGGTCGATCTTTTATTAGAATGTGTGCAGCGCGATATTCCTGTCATTTCTTCGATGGGCACAGGCAATAAGCTGGATCCGACGTATCTTGCAGTGGAGGACATCAGCGGTACTTCTGTCTGCCCGCTGGCAAGGTCGGTAAGGAAACAGCTGCGTGCGGCAGGTGTCAAAAAAGGTGTAACTGTAGTTTATTCCAAAGAACCGGTACAGCGTGCTGAAGCAGGCGAGGTTCCGGGAAGCATGGTATTTGTTCCGGCGTCGGCAGGATTGCTGATGGCATCGTATATCGTACGTCAGATTATTGCAGAAAATAGCTAACCGGCCTTTAGAGCCGGTATTTTTATCAGATCCTGGAGGTGGATGATGGATAGTTTGTTTGCACAGCCGCAGAAAAAACCTTTGGCTGATCGGATGCGGCCTACAAGGCTCAGCGATTTTGTCGGGCAGGAAACTGCAGTAGGCGAGCGCAGTCCTCTGCGCCGAATGATCGAAAAGGATCAGTTGCAGTCGGTGTTGTTTTACGGACCGCCGGGTACTGGTAAAACAACTTTGGCACAGGTCATTGCCCATATGACAGGGGATGAATTTGTTGCTATCAATGCCGTTTCATCCGGTGTACCTGAGCTGCGAAAGCTGATTGCTAAGGCGCAGGAGCTGCAGCGCGGCGGGATGGGGCGCACTATCGTGTTCATCGACGAGATCCATCGCTTTAATAAAGCTCAGCAGGACGTATTGCTGCCTTATGTGGAAAACGGTACTATCATTTTGATCGGTGCGACTACTGAAAATCCTTTTTTCGAAATCAATTCACCGCTTTTGTCAAGGATGAAGGTTATTCGGCTGGAACATTTAACGGCAGACGGTATCAAAAAGATTTTAGAGCGTGCGCTGACAGATAAGGAAAAGGGTTATGGATCAGAGGGTATTACTGTAACTGCCGAGGCTTTGGAAGCTTTGGCGGATTTTGCCGGTGGTGATGCGCGGGTGGCTCTTAATTTGCTGGAACAGGCTGAATTTATGCTGCCGGACGGCAGTAAGGAAATTACGATGGATGTATTGCGCAGCGTGGCAGGTAATGCTTTGCAGCGCTATGATAAAAAAGGTGATTATCATTACGATATCGTTTCGGCTTTTATTAAAAGTATGCGCGGCAGTGATGCCGACGCTGCTCTGCACTATTTGGCCCGTATGCTGGAAGGTGGAGAGGACGTAAGGTTTATTGCGCGCCGGATCGTTATCTGTGCGGCTGAAGATGTAGGCAACGCTGATCCGCAGGCCTTGGTAGTAGCAAATGCTGCGGCGCAGGCGGCGCATTTTGTCGGGCTGCCTGAAGCTCAGATACCTTTGGCTCAGGCCGTTTGCTATATAGCTAACGCTCCTAAAAGCAACAGCTGTTATATGGGTATTTTCAATGCTCGTCAGGAAGTCAGGTCAATCAATACCAGAGTTCCGAAGCACTTGCGTGATGCGCATTATCCTGGTGCTAAGCAGTTTGGCCACGGGCTTGGATATAAGTATCCGCACGATTACCCAGGTGGCTGGGTTGAGCAGCAGTATCTGCCGGATGAACTGGTAGGTCATAAATATTATTATCCGAAAGATATTGGTGAAGAAAGCAGACTGCTTAAAAAAAAGAATGAAAAAGATTAATGTGAGCTGCTGATAATAATAAAACCCCCGTACTTTTTAGTACGGGGGTTTTGTATTGGCCGATATCATGGCTGACGTGGAGTGGGGACGTTGCTGACAACAGGTTTTTGGTTGCCGGTATTATTTTCGCTGCCGTCTAAGATTTCCTGAACACGTTTTTTCATGCTAGGCTTCTGCGGTTCAACGTCGCCTACGTTTTCACGGATACGGTCTTTTTTGCTGGGGGGTTTAGGCGGTTCTCCGGGAACGGAGGTGGCGCCTTTTTTATCTTTGTCTTTGTCCTTATCTTTATCCTTGTCTTTATCTTTGTCCTTATCATCATTCTTGATATCTGGTTCAGGCGGTATTACTACGCCTGCCGGGCGGACAAAGTTAGCAACGGGAACGTTTGCAAGAGCGTTAACCATGAATTCATGCCAGATGCTGAGCGGTGCGCCGCTGCCATACATATAATCAAGCGGACGGCCGTTATCATCGCCGATCCATACGGCAGCCGACAGATTGGGGGTGAAGCCTACAAACCAGGCATCCTTATAATCGTCGGTAGTACCGGTTTTACCGGCTGCCGGGCGGCCTATGCCTGCACCGCCTGCAGTACCGTCAACAAAGACGTCGCGCATGATATCGACAGTTTGATAAGCGGCTTTAGCATCAACTACAGTTTTGGTTTCCTGCTTATGTTCAAAAATAACTTTACCGTTACGGTCAACTATTTTGATAATAGCAGTTGGAGCGTTGTATTTGCCGCTGTTACCGATCGTGCCATAGGCAGCTGCCATTTCCAGCGGCGTAGTACCTTTGCTCAGGCCGCCTAAAGCCATGGAAAGATTGATGTCAGTATAATGTCCGTCTTCAATAAGTGTAGTGATACCAAGGTTTTTTGCCATTTGGAAAACCTTTTCAGGACCGACCTGCTGAGCTACTAGAATGGTAGGGATGTTGTAGGATTTTTTCAAGGCTGTTCTCAGGCTTACTTTGCCATGCCATTGCAGGTCAGAGTTTTTCGGTTTCCAGCCGGGCGCAAATTCATATTCCTTGTCTTCAACTACCGTGGCAGCGGTAAGACCGTTGTCCATAGCGGTAAGGTAAACGAAGGGTTTGAAAGCGGAACCTGGTTGGCGCACTGCAAGCACAGCACGGTTGAATTTGTCCTGGCCGCGTCCGCCGATCATGGCTTTGATATAACCGTTAGTAGGGTCTACGGCTACTAAGGCGACTTGCGGCTGTGTAAGCTGATAGTCGTCTTTGTAGTAATCAGGTAGATATTTTAAAGATTCGGCAGCGGCTGCCTGCATATCCAGATCCAGAGTAGTGTAGATTTTCAGTCCGCCTTTATAAAGCGCATCGGCGCCGAATTCTTCTATAATGTGCTGACTGCAGTAATCAATAAAGTAGGAAAGGTTATCTTTCTGCTGGTTTTTGTGATTGTTCAGCTGCAGTTTCTCTGCTTTGGCTTTGGCTGCCTGTGCTTCCGTAATGTAACCGTATTTGGCCATTTGGTCTAAAACGACTTCCTGACGTGCTTTACTGTCTTTGGGATTTTCAAAAGGATTATAATAGTTAGGGCTTTTAGGAATAGCTGCCAGAGTAGCGGCTTCTGCCAGATCAATGTCCTGAACATGCTTGCCGAAGTAATAGAGAGAAGCGCTTTCGATACCGTAGGTTCCTTGTCCAAAATAGATACGGTTCAGGTACATATCAAGAATCTCATCTTTGGTATAGCGTTCTTCCAATTGTTTAGCAATAAAAGCTTCTTTTATCTTGCGGGTAATGGTACGCTCCTGGGAGAGAAAAGCGTTTTTGGCCAGCTGCTGGGTAATAGTACTGCCACCCTGCACCTCGCCGCCGCGCAGGTTTGTCCATAAAGCGCGGGCTGTACCACGGAAGTCGATACCGCCGTGTTCATAGAATCTGTTATCTTCGATAGCGATAAAAGCCTGCTGCAGGTGCTTCGGTATTTTATCGAAAGCAACTGGCAGACGGCGTTCTTCCGAAGCCGTGGTCGAGATGACGCGGCCGTTAATATCAAAAAACTGCGAAGCGGCATCGGGAATAAGCGATTCTTCCATATCTTTGGGTGCGAAGAAACCTGCAAGTCCCCAGAATGCTGCGGCGCCTAAAATAGCAAGCGCAACGAAGGCGATGATTATAAATTTAATTATTTTTCCCATACATAAACCTCGGTTCTCTTAATCATTTTCCTTTAAACCAGCTTTATACTAACAAAGCTATTTTTATCTAACGGCTATTATATCATATTTTTATACGAATTTGTGATAAAAAACTTTTATATTAAATGTAATAAAAATGAAAACAGCTTCCGCCGCTTGCAGCAGAAGCTGTTTGATGTTACCAGATATTAAGCAGATGCTGCATTGCCAGGCTGACAACCGCTATGCAGAACCAGCAGATAAGACCGAGCAGGATCGGTTTGCCGCCGGTTTTGATCAGTTTGACTAAATTAGTGTTGAGACCTATAGCTGCCATTGCCATGGCAATCATAAATTTACCGATGGCCGGCAAAAACTGGAAAAAGTCAAAGTGGGAACCAGCAAAGGTGTTGATAATTGACGCACCTAAAAAGTAGATGATGAACATCGGGAAGATAGAGGAGATTTTTACTTCCGATGTTGTAGCTTTACGTTTGGAGGTAAGATAGGCCAGTCCCAGACAAATAGGAATGATGGCTAAGGTGCGGGTCAGTTTGACGATAGTTGCATAATTCAGCGCGGTGTCGCTGCCGCTGGCGCTGGCCCAGGTTTGTCCTGCAGCAACTACAGATGAGGTATCGTTGATTGCCGTGCCGGCCCACATGCCAAAGCCCATATCGTTAAAGCCGAGTATAGCGCCCAAGGTGGGGAAGAGGAAGGCGGCAATAACGTTAAAAAGGAAGATAACGGAAATCGACTGGGCAATGTCTTCGTCTGACGCTTTGATAACAGGTGCCGCTGCAGCAATTGCCGAGCCGCCGCAGATAGAAGAACCTACGCCTACCAAAGTTGCGATATCGTGATCGATTTTCATTATTCTGCTGACTGCATAAGACACGACCAAGGCAGTGCCGATCGTTGAGATAATTATCAGCAGAGATTGTGACCCTACCCGGAAAATTTCAAAAAGATTCATGCCGAAGCCGAGTAAAATAATCGCGTATTGCAGGATCTTTTTGGAAGTGAAGGTGATGCCGCCCTGGAAAATATCTGAGCGGGGGATACCGGCCATCAGCAGACCCAGGATAATGGCGAAAACTGGGGCGCCTATAATAGGGAACAATTTACCTAAATATGCAGCTGGTACTGCAATAGCAAAACATAATGCCAAACCATGTAATTTATTATTTAAAAAATTCATTGTAAAACTCCTTCCCGAGAATGTAGTGTACTGTAATTTTAAAACAACTAGATCTTGTAAGTAAAATGAATAATCTTGATTGTTATAATCAGAAAACGTAATGAGGTCAAAGGTTCTAAAATTTACCGTACACAAAGGAAAGAGATAAATTGCCCTGATTGAATTGAAATGCTGCTGTTATTATACCTTGCTGCCGGAAAGCCTCCATTCCTTATAGAAAAACCAGCAGAAATGCAGTGTGACATAAAAAACAAAGAAGGATGCGACTATACATTCAAAATAATACAAATATTGGAAGAATTCATGCAGAACAACACCGAGCCGTGCGTAGTAATCCAGTGATAAACGCAGGGCAGAGGCAGTGATGACGAATGGGAAGGTGAAGGCTGCATAACTGGGATAGAACGGCAGACGTAAAAGGCGGGGCATCAGGCTGAGGATAAAGAAGAACAGCCCTTGAGCAGCTATCTGCATGACAGTAATCAGCAGGAAGTTTTTATCGGGAACTACTGCAAAGTATCCTGCCAGACTCAGGCTCATAGGTGCCGTGTAGATACAGATCAGTGGCTTGGCAGCTTCAGGTATCGGGTGATGGAGATAACGGTAGGTGACCAGTGCCAGCAAAAGCATATAGGCGACGAAGCCAAACCAGAAGATATAATATCCTAATGTGAAATATCCGAAAGCGGGGGCGGTAACTGAAGCGACGACGATACCGACATACGCAATGAAGAAGGTTGGAAAAACGTTTTTCAGTTCCAGATTAAGCATAAAATTTTTGGAGAACCAGATGATTAAAATGGCGTGGGCAGCAACTGCCGCCAGCCAGATTGCTTCGCAGAGAAAAGGCGCAAAATCTTTAATATAGACACATAGCTGCATCGTAGTCATAAAAAAAGTGGCAGCAACACTGCCTAAAATAGGATTGCCGGTCATATCGGCGTGGACAAGCTTGGGATAACGCAGTATTTTTATAAGCAGCATTGCCAAAAGGATTGCAGCGAGAATACCGCAGGTATATTTCATCAGCGGAGAATAAGGCTGCAGCAGATTACCAAGTGCCGCTAAACCAAGAGATACTCCGGCCGTAGGAATTGGAATGGATTTTATCATTTTTAGAAAGCCTCCCTTTTAGAAAAGAAAAAGATAAATACTTGATGCCTAAAAACATTGTATAAATATCATAATACAAGTATAATGATTAGTAAAATGAATTGTTTTTATAATTATCATTAAGAAAAATAATGAGGTTACTATGTGGGAAGAACTGAAAACTTTTATTGAAGTTGTAGAACAACAAAGCTTTACTAAAGCGGCGCAGAAATTAAATATTTCTCAGCCTACGGTGAGTTTGCATATCCGCAGATTAGAAGAGTGTTTCAACGCCGTGTTGATTCGCAGGTCTAAAAAACAAAAACAGCTTAGCGTGACTTATGCGGGCATGATTGTTTATGATGCGGCTAAGCAGATGAAAAGTCTGTGGCAGTTTACAGAAATTACGGTTAAAGAGCTGGGCAGCGAGATAAAAGGACGCTTGGCTATAGGAGCCAGTCTGACGATAGGCGAATATTTTCTGCCGGAATTTCTGGGCAGATTTATGAAACGTTATCCGCAGTTGGACATAGAAGTGAAGATCGATAATACTGTTCATATTTGCGAACTGCTGCAAAGCAATAAGATAGATGTAGGTTTAGTTGAAGGAGAAACCGGTGATAAGAAATTCCATAAAGAAGAGTTCTATATTGATCGGCTTGTTTTGATAGGGCCGATAGGAAGCCCCAAAAAGATGCAGCGACGGGATCTGGAAACAGTAACGTGGATAACGCGCGAACAGGGATCGGGCACAAGGGTGCAGTGGGAAGAGTTTTTAGAGAAAAATAGTGTATTGCCGGCCAAGACGATCATTTTCAATACTAATTTTGCCGTAAAGGAAGCGGTAAGAAATGATTTAGGATATGCGCTGCTTTCTGAACATATTGCAAAACAGGCGGCAGCTGCCGGCGAAGTAGAGCTGATTGAAACGCAGGAGGAAGCAGGACGTAAATTCGTGTGTCTGACCTTGGCTTCTGAAACGATGAGCAGGAATGTGCAGACTTTAGTGGATAATTTAAAGCGTGATTTTGTAAAGTGATTTTACAGGCGTCAAAAATAAATTTAAAATAGGGCTTGCTTTTTCTGTAGAAATTTAATAAAATAATAGTGCACCCCTAAACACGGGTGAATTTTTGTAAGTAGCCGTTAAAAAAGATGAAAAAAAGTAGTTGACAACATCGAAAAGATGTAATATACTATACAAGTCGTCAAAAACGGCAGGCAGAACCTTGAAAACTGAACAATAACCAAAAACGAATGTGCGGGCGAGCGTTTCTTGAAAGAGAAGCGTTTGCCAAGTCAAAAAATAA
>NZ_QLTS01000005.1 GCF_003269275.1 Phascolarctobacterium faecium DSM 14760
GTTTTTCGCCGCCTGCAGCCAGAATTACTTCGGACTTTTTGAGCATTTTCTCAATTTTTGCTTGAGTAGACAAATCTTACACCTCCATCATTATTGGGAGAACCTTATTTTATATACATCTACGCGGATGCAGACTCTTTGGTCCGCATCCGTGTAGTATGTAACAACTTAAAATAAAATCTTCAAAAGATTTTTGTAATTCCGTATTTTACGGAATTATTTTTTTGCCGGAGCGCAATACTCAAGCAAAATACCTACGGATTTCGGATGAACGAAAGCGATATCCATTCCGCCAGCACCGCCACGAGGAGCTTTGTCGATCATAGCAGCACCTTTTTCAATAGTGGTATCAATAGCTGCTTGAACATCATCAACGCGAACAGCGATATGTTGGATACCTTGTCCATTTTTAGCGATGTATTTGCCGATAGGGCCATCGCCATTTTCAGTGATATCAACAAGGAGCTCAAGCAAAGTTTCGCCACAGGGAATAAATACGGTTTTTGCACCTTGCTCAGGAACAGCTTCTTCACCAGTGCAGCTCAAGCCAAGAACTTCAGTGTAGAATTTCTTGGAAAGATCCAGGTCTTTGCAAGCAATACCTACATGGTCAACACAAATTGTTTTAAACATTTCAAATTCCTCCTAAAAGTAATTTTGGTTGTTTTATCTTAAAACTTTACCAACAATATCAGCGACAACAGAATACGGCTCAATTTCACGAATTTGAAGTTTTTCAACTAAAATATCAAATTCGGAAGTAGCTACAACATTCTTGTCGATATAACGGTTGACCCTGTCATTAAGCATAGCAGTAACCTCGTTTTTAATACGAGCTTTGCGTATTTTGCTCAATTGATCAGATTCAATCAAATATGCTTTGTGCTCTTCAATAGAGTCAACAACAGCTTCTATACCTTCACCCTTGCTGGCAATGGTCCGATTGATCGGAGGACGCCAGCCAAAATGTTCGGGATTTAATTCCAACATCATTTCAATCTCAATGTTCAGCTTGTCCGTACCTTCACGGTCAGCTTTATTGATCGTGAAAAGGTCACCGATCTCAAGTATACCTGCTTTAATAGCCTGAATGTCATCGCCCATACCAGGAATAACAACAACCATTGTAGTATCAGCAGTTTTAACAATATCTACTTCAGATTGACCAACGCCAACAGTTTCAACAATAATAACATCAAAACCATATGCATCCATCAATTTAACAGCATCGCCCGCTTTTTGGGATAATCCACCCAAACTCCCGCGAGTAGCCATGGAACGAACAAAAATGCCTTCATCGGCAGTAAGGTCCAACATTCTAATACGGTCGCCTAAAATTGCACCACCGGAGAAAGGACTTGTAGGATCAATTGCGATAATACCAACTGTTTTACCGCGTTTACGATATTCTTTAGCAAGCTTGTCGGTCAAAGTACTTTTGCCAGCGCCCGGAGGTCCGGTTATTCCGATGACATAAGCATTACCGGTGTGGGGATAAATGGCTGTCATTATTTCAACAGCGTTATCATACTCGTTCTCTACGGCAGTAATAGCTTTCGCTAATGCTAAACGAGAATGGTTTAATACGCCTTCAACAATATTCAATGATCACACCGCCTTGTTGAGGTCCAATAAAAATTGTATTATGCAAGCCGGGACAAGCCCGGCCTGCAAAATTTTTGAGAACCTTAATTATTTTACGTTAGCGTTGATGAATTCAACAATGTTGCCAGTCGGAGTGCCAGGAGTGAATACTTCGGCAATGCCAGCAGCTTTCAAACCAGGAATGTCAGCGTCAGGAATAACGCCGCCGCCGATAACCAGAACATCAGTCAAACCTTTTTCTTTCAGCAGTTCAACTACTTTCGGGAAAAGGGTGTTGTGTGCGCCGGAAAGCAGGCTCAAAGCAACAACTTTAACGTCGTCTTGCAGAGCAGCTTCAGCGATTTGTTCCGGAGTCAGACGAATACCGGTGTAAATAACTTCAAAACCAGCGTCGCGCAATGCACGAGCTACAACTTTAGCACCGCGGTCATGGCCGTCCAGACCCGGTTTTGCTACTAAAACTCTAATATTAGACATTATTTCTTACCTCCCTATTATTGTTGGCTCTAAATTACAGAGCAGTATGAGATTGATATTCGCCGAATACTTTTCTCATTACGCCGCAGATTTCGCCTTCAGTTGCATAAGCACGTACAGCGTCAAGAATCAAAGGCATCAGGTTAACGGATTCGTCAGCACAGCCTTTTTCCAGAGCAGCTAAAGTTTCTTCAACTTTAGCATTGTCACGACGAGCTTTAAGGGCAGCAATCTTATCAGCTTGCAATTTGCCAACGGAACCGTCAACACGCAGCAAGTTTTTCGGCGGTTCTTCTTCTTGTTGGAATTTGTTTACGCCAACAATAATACGGTCGCCTTTTTCAATGTCCATTTGCCATTTGTAAGCGGAGTCTTGGATTTCTTTTTGGATATAACCTTTAGCGATAGCTTCAGGAGCGCCGCCAATTTCGTCAATCTTTTTGATATATTCCCAAGCTTCTGCTTCGATTTTGTTAGTCAAAGCTTCAACATAGTAGGAACCACCCAACGGATCAACGGTGTCAGCCAAGCCGGATTCGTAAGCAACGATTTGTTGAGTACGGAGAGCGATGGTTACAGACTCAGTGGTCGGCAATGCCAAAGCTTCGTCTTTGGAGTTAGTGTGCAAAGATTGAGTACCACCCATTACAGCAGCAGCAGTTTGCAGAGCAACACGAACGATATTGTTGTTCGGTTGTTGTGCAGTCAGCATGGAACCTGCAGTTTGAGTATGTACGCGGAGCATTTGAGATTTCGGTTTTTGAGCGCCGAATCTTTCTTTCATAACTTTAGCCCATACACGACGGGAAGCGCGGAATTTAGCAACTTCTTCGAGTACGTTGTTATGAGCGTTCCAGAAGAAGGACAGACGACCAGCAAAATCGTCAACGTTCATACCAGCTTTGATAGCTGCTTCAACATAAGCGATACCGTCAGCGATGGTGAAAGCGATTTCTTGAGAAGCGGTGGAACCAGCTTCACGGATATGATAACCGGAAATGGAGATGGTATTCCACAGCGGTACGTTTTTGGAGCAATATTCGAAAATATTGGTAATCAAACGCATGGAGGGTTTCGGCGGGAAAATGTAAGTTCCGCGAGCAGCATACTCTTTCAAAATATCATTTTGAATAGTACCGCGCAGTTTGTCAGCGGAAACGCCTTGTTTCTCAGCAACTGCGATGTACATGCAAAGAAGTACGGATGCAGGAGCGTTGATGGTCATGGAAGTGGAAACTTGATCCAAAGAAATTTGGTCAAATAAGATTTCCATATCAGCCAAGGAGTCGATAGCTACGCCAACTTTACCAACTTCGCCTTCAGCCATCGGATCGGTAGAATCATAACCGATTTGGGTCGGAAGGTCGAATGCGCAGGACAAGCCGCTGCCACCGTTAGCCAAGAGGTAACGATAACGTTTGTTGGATTCTTCCGCAGTGGAGAAACCAGCATACATACGCATGGTCCAGAAACGGCCACGATACATAGTAGGTTGTACACCACGAGTGTAAGGATATTCACCAGGGAAGCCAAGATCCTTCTCATAGTCGAAGCCTTCGATGTCGAGAGGGGTGTAGAGCCTGTTGGGCTCAAGGTTTGCACGTTCGGGATTTTTAGCAAGTTTAGCTTCTACGCCAGCCATGTACTTGTCAAATCCAGCTTTCAGAGTTTCATTTGCCATTCTCAAATCCTCCTTAAGAATATTGTTTTTGCACAATCCGGTTTGGACTGACCGAATTATGGTGAGAGTGTCCGTCATAGACGGTGTATATGGCAAAGCCCGAAGGCCTCGTCAACAGAATTTATTTACAGATAAGCTGTAAAGTTTGCCGGCAGAACTAGCTATCTGCCGGCAAAATATTTCAGACAACAATCTCAGTCAATCGTCTTGACTAAGAATTATTTTTCCATGGTGCCGGTTTTTACGAAACGATCATGGAAGGAGAAAGCTTCATCCATAATATGCGGAGTTTGGCTATTGCCACAAGCTTCGCAAGCTCTCTTGAAGTAATCAAGAAGCAGCGGTTGATATTTCGGATTAGCAACTTTATCAATGATAACCAAAGCGCGTTCTTTTGGAGACAAACCACGAAGGTCAGCTACGCCGCGTTCGGAAACGATAACATCAACGTCATGTTCAGTATGGTCAACATGAGAGCAGAAAGGAACTACAGAGCTGATAGCTCCGCCTTTTGCAAGAGATGTAGTGAAGAATACGGTCAGATAACCATTACGAGCATAGTCGCCGGAACCGCCGATACCATTCATAATCTTAGTACCGCAAATATGAGTGGAGTTAACATTACCATAGATGTCAACCTCAATAGCAGTGTTCATTGCAATGACACCGATACGACGAGCAACTTCCGGGCTGTTTGCAACTTCTTGCGGACGCAGAATGATATATTTTTTATATTTTTCTACATTGTCATAGAATTTTTTGAGGCAATCAGGGGATGGGCTCAAAGCGGTACCAGAGCAAACGCGGAGTTTGCCAGCATCGATCAAGTCGAACATACCGTCTTGAATAACTTCGGTATATACAGTCAAATCTTCAAAATCAGAGTTAACCAAACCGTTGATAACTGCGTTAGCAACAGAACCTACACCAGACTGCAGCGGCAACAGATTAGCGGGCAAACGACCTGCAGCAACTTCAGATTTAAAGAATTCAACCAAGTTTTTACCCATTTTTTGAGCATCTTCGTCGATTTCGCCCAACGGACGAACTTTATCAGTAATATCGCAGGGAACTACTGCAACGAGTCTGTCCAAATCGCAAGGAATATAAGGAGTGCCGATTACATCTTCCGGTTTTTCAACAGGAATAGCTTTACGATTCGGAGGATCCAAAGGCACATAGGAGTCATGCATGCCTTCCAATTCTACTGGTTGAGAAGTATTTACTTCAACAATAACTTTTTCAGCACATTGAACATAAGAAGAAGAATTGCCCATGGAAGTTGTAGGAATCAAACCAACCTGACCATTGCCAAGGTCAATGATTTTGCAGGCTTCGACGATAGCAACGTCTACACATCTGCGGTTTTCCATGAAACCATAGCGAGTCATTTGAGCAACATGGCTCAAATGCAGGTCAGTATATTTTACGGAACCGTTGTTGATAGCTTTACGCAGATCATTGTTAGTTTGGTAAGGCATACGACGAGCAACGATACCAGCTTGAGTCATTGCGGTATCCATTTCAGGACCTACAGAAGCACCGGTCCAAACGTTGATTTGGAAAGGAGTTTTTTTGCCTTTTTCTGCCAGAGCAAGAGGCACAGCTTTAGGATAACCAGACGGAGTAAAACCACTGGTACCTACGTTGTCGCCATCCTTTACAAATTCTGCAGCTGCTTCGGCGCTCATAATTTTGCCGGCTACTGCTTCGCATACGCGATCTTTAATGTCGATCATGTTTACCTTCCTCCTTGTAAATAAAACAAATTGTGGCTAATGCCAGCGAAGTCTATTAACTTCACTAGTAAAAATACACTTAGTCGGCTAAATACCAACTATAAAAGCATAAAGTATTATTTGCCGAATAAGATTTTACCCATAAAAAGGAGCACTTAGAAGTTTTGATTTACTAAAACAAAACATAGCCAAGTGCCAGCTTACTTCTATCCAAAGTGGCTACGCTCTGAATCGCAAACTGTCAGCAGGTAAAGCTTTCAGTTGAACTTCTTCGTTCTTCTGTCTACCAACCGCTAAAACATATCCAAGATATTTAGTTCTGCTTAATTTACTTCGACATTCCAACAAAAAATCCTTCAAAAAAAACTTTAATTGTGATTTCTTTTTGAACTTTTTGTGTCCAGCTCTATTATAACACATAAAGAAGCAGTAAATTTTAGGCAAAATCACTACTTTTTTTAGTTTTTAAACATTTTTTCTTTAAAACGCTATACTACATATGATATCAGTAAAACTGTAACATGGCAAGCATTTTCTTTACAATTTACAAAGAAACACCCCTTGAGCAAAACTACTCAAGAGGTGTTTTGTGGTATCAAATTAGTACTTTCAACGTGTCTGTTGGTGATAGTGCGTATGCAGTAGACTATGAGCTTTTTCTCCGAGAGGTTTACCTAACCAAGTATCATAAAGCTCTTTAATTTCCGGATTTTCATGTGATTTTCGTAACTCATTGGCACTATCACAATCAAACAACCCTTCTCTACGGGCTCTTCTAATTTCTGCATTAACGGGAATCGGTTGACCGCCGCCGCCAATACAGCCACCAGGGCAAGCCATAACTTCAATAAACTGATAATCTGCCTCACCGGCTCTGATACGCTCTAATATCTTGCGTGCAGAAGCAAGAGTATGAACAACTGCTATTTTTACAGTATTTCCTGCAATAGTCAGTTCCGCCTCGCGGGTCTGTTCCATCCCCCGCACATCATTGTAATCAACAGTCTGCAAATTTTCACCTGTTAAAACATCAGCTACAGTACGCAGAGCAGCTTCCATTACACCTCCTGTAGTACCAAAAATAACAGCAGCACCAGTACCTGTACCCAGCGGAGAATCATAGCTGTCTTCAGGCAAATGTTTAAAATCCAGTCCTGCTTCCCGTATCATACGGCCAAGTTCTCTGGTAGTAATAACAACATCTACATCACGATATCCGGAAGCATTCATCTCCGGACGTGCTGCTTCCGCCTTCTTAGCAGTACACGGCATCACCGAAACGCTGACTATTTTTGCCGGATCAATACCAGCTTTTTCAGCATAATAGGTTTTAGCAATAGCGCCAAACATTTGCTGGGGTGATTTCGCAGAAGAAAGATGTGGTAACAAATCAGGATATTTAAGCTCTATCATATTTACCCAGCCAGGACTGCAGGAGGTTATCATCGGCAATACACCTCCGTTAGTCAAACGATGGAGGAACTCATGCCCTTCTTCCATAATCGTCAAATCAGCCGAAAAATTAGTATCGAATATCTTATCGAACCCTAGATTGCGCAATGCTGCAACCATTTTCCCTGTAACGATAGAACCTGGTTCCATACCCAATTCTTCACCCAAAGCCACGCGTACTGCCGGAGCTGTTTGAACTATAACAATCTTATCAGGATCATTGATAGCCGACCATACTTTTTCCGTATCATCTTTTTCCACTATAGCTCCAGTAGGACAAACACTCGCACATTGTCCACAGTAAGAACATTCTACTTTTCCAAGATCCTGTTCAAAAGCAGTAGAAACAATTGTGTCAAAGCCGCGCTCAGCAAAGCTGTAGACGCTCATTCCCTGCACATCACGACAAACACGTATACAACGTCCGCACAAAATACATTTTTCCTGATCGCGCACTAAGCAGGGGTTACTGGCGTCAATAGTATGTGCTTTACGGGCTCCGCCTTCGAATCTGATCTTGCGCAATCCCAAATCAGCAGCTATATTCTGCAGTTCACAGTCACCGCTTTTTTGGCACGCAAGGCAGTCCTTGGGATGATTGGCCAACAGCAATTCTACGACCATTCGTCTTGCTGCACGGACTTTATCCGTATTCGTTTTCACTACCATACCTTCTGCAACAGGATAAACACAGGAGGCTACAAGCGTACGCGCTCCGGTAGCTTCTACGACACACAATCTGCAGGCCCCTTCCGGAGCAAGTTCAGAATGATAGCACAACGTAGGAATATGAATGCCGGCAGAACGCGCGGCTTCAAGAATAGTAGCATTTTTAGGGGCCTGTACAGTCTGCCCATTGATCGTTAAGGTAATCATTTCCATATCTATATAATCCTCCCTTAACCCTTAGTAATGGCCTTAAACGGACAAGCCGCCATGCAGGCACCGCATTTTATACATTTAGTTACATCGATAACATGTTTCTTTTTCACTTCTCCGGAAATGGCATTAACCGGGCACTGGCGTGCACATAACCCACAGCCTTTGCATGCATCAGTAATTTCATAATTGGCAAGCTTTTCACAGGCACCGGCAGGACAGCGTTTTTCTTTGATATGAGCTTCATATTCATGACGGAAATATTTTAAAGTACTCAATACAGGATTAGGAGCAGTTTGTCCCAATCCACATAAAGCAGTCTCTTTAATATTTCTGGCCAGTTCTTCTAACAGCTCTATATCGCCTTCTCTCCCCTGCCCTTCAGTAATACGTGTCAGGACTTCCAGCATACGCTTAGTCCCCTCACGACAGGGAGTACATTTGCCACAGGATTCAGATTGAGTAAAATTCAGGAAAAATTTTGCAACATCTACCATGCAGGTATCTTCATCCATAACTACCAATCCGCCAGAACCCATCATAGCACCTGCCGCTGTTAACGAATCATAATCTATAGACAGATCAAGCATTGATTCAGGCAGGCAGCCACCAGATGGACCGCCTATTTGAACTGCTTTAAATTTCTTACCTCCGTTAATACCACCGCCGATATCATAAATAATTTCGCGCATAGTAATACCCATAGGAACTTCGGCCAGACCTGTGTTATTTATTTTACCAGTCAGCGCAAATACTTTAGTTCCTTTTGACTTTTCAGTACCAAAACCAGCATACCAGTCAGCGCCATTAGTAATAATTGCAGCTACATTACCAAAAGTTTCAACATTATTGATATTGGTCGGCTTTCCCCAAAGTCCGGCAACTGCTGGAAATGGCGGTCTTGGCCGCGGCATACCGCGTTTCCCTTCTATTGATGCCATCAATGCAGTTTCCTCACCGCAAACGAACGCACCGGCGCCTTCCTTGATATGCAGTTTGAAGCTGAACCCGGAACCAAAAATATTTTCACCTAACAACCCCATAGCTTCAGCCTGTTCAATAGCTATGCGCAGACGTTTAATGGCCAGCGGATATTCCGCACGTACATAAATATAGCCTTCATCTGCACCTATAGCATAACCACAGACAGCCATACCTTCTAATATCTTATGCGGATCGCCTTCTAAGACGCTCCTGTCCATAAATGCACCAGGATCACCTTCATCTGCATTACAGATAACATATTTTTTATCACTTACAGACGCTTTAGCAAACTGCCATTTCATTCCTGTAGGAAATCCGCCGCCGCCACGTCCACGCAGACCTGATTTTTTGATTTCTTCAATAACATCTTCAGGACTCATGGTAGTTACAGCTTTAGCTAAAGCTTCATAACCGCCGACAGCAATATATTCTTCAATTTGTTCAGGATTGATAGCGCCGCAATTTTCTAAAACTAACCGATGCTGTTTCTTATAAAAATTTATTTCCGAATAATTAGGTATACTTTCATGAGTAAGCGGTTCATGATAAAGCAACCGTTCAACAATACGGCCCTTAAATAAATGGCTTTCAACTATTTCTTCTACATCCTCAGCTTTTACCTGGCAATAAAAAGTACCTTCAGGATACACTATAACCAGCGGACCATGTTCACAGAAACCATGGCAGCCTGTTTCTACTACCATAACCTCGTCGCTCAGGCCTTTAGCTTCAATAGCCCGACTAAAAGCAAGCTGTACTTCCTTTGAACCGGCAGATTTACATCCTGTTCCTCCGCAAATCAGGACGTGTGCTCTAATGTGCTGCATATGATTTCCCTCCAAATTTTATCAAATCAGTCTTGCATAATTTTGCCTACAACCATTTCTTCAACAATACGGCCATTGACAACATGCTCTGCAATGATTTTTTTCACGTCCTCAGGTTTTACTTTACCATAAGTAATACGAGGTTCTCCAGGACGGACAATATCTACCAGGACTTCTTTCTCACACATACCGATACAGCCCGTCTGCTGTACCTGAACATCATTAAGTTTACGCACTGCAAGCTCATTCAAAACGGCAGACATCACTTCGCGCGCGCCTGCAGCAATACCACATGTACCCATACCTATGATTATTTTAGTGCCGTCATTCTGACGAACTTTCATGTCTGCCTTTAATTTTTCACGTAGGGCCTTCAAATCTTCCAACGTTTTCATTTTATACCTCCTGCTCACACCTCAACTGCGATATTTCCTGCTTTAAATATTCTTCAAACCATGTATAAACTTCAGGTCTGGTAAAGTCTGCTTCATCACCAAGGAGAGATCTGATAACCCTCGTATCAATATCAAATCCCGATGTACCTATCTTATAGATAAACTTCAGTTCCAGATACGGCGTGCCTACCAGCAGCACTTTAATACTTGATACAATATCACCCAAAGGCGGGCGATCAATATTATCCTTTGCAAAAGCAGCTTCTACGACAGTACCTTTACCCTTACGAGATTGTATTAACAAATGTCCTCCGCATTGTTTAGTGACCATGTCCATAAAAGGTATTCCCATACCTACTTTACGTGTAGTCCGCGTAGTCACAAAGGGATCGCGAATTTTCTGCACCATTTCCTCACTCATACCATGTCCATCATCACTGATACGAAAAACAAAAAATCCATTTTCATTCTCATTTATTTCTATTATTACATTATGAGCTCCTGCCTCTATGGAATTCTGCGCTAAATCAAGGATATGCAAAGACAATTCACGCATGATTGTTATTGATATTTAGCTAAAATAGCCGACAGTTTGTCCGGAGTCAAACGACCATGAGTATCTTCATTAACCTGCATAACCGGTGCTAAACCACAAGCGCCGATACAAGCAACAGTCTCAAGGGTAAAACGCAGATCTTCCGTAGTATGTCCGGCCTTAATTCCAAGCTCTTTTTCGATAGTCTGCAAAATTACTTTACCACCACGTACATGGCAGGCAGTTCCCTGACAAACGCGGATAATATTACGCCCGCGCGGATTAAGGTGAAACTGGGAATAAAAAGTAACAACACCATAAATTTGAGCAATGGGTGTTCCTGTACTGGCAGCAATGTACTCTAAAGCATCTTTGGGCAAATAATTGTATAGAGCCTGTACTTCCTGCAAAATCGGGATCAAAGATCCTTTTTTACCCTGATATCTAGCCAGAATAGCATCAATCTGCACCTTTTCAGGATTTTCTCCGCCGCAGCAACTGCATCTTTTGTCAACCATATTCATAGTACACTCTCCATTTCCCTAAACTTTAATGTACGAATACTACTATAGCAAAAAAAACGTATATAATCAACACTATTTATGATTTTCAAGCATGAATAGTGTATACTTTATACTTTTAGTGTAACTAATATTCAAGATCATTAATAAAATAACCCGGGAACCAACTACGCCCGTCTTTTCCTGCAAGTGCAAGTTTTAATTCTGAAATAGTCGCTTCTTCAATGGTAATTTTATTCTTGGGGCCTTCCAAAAATTCAAGCATTCTGTGAGCATCAGAATTAGTGACATAAGGTAAATTCCCAGATAATCTTTTCAATTTCAGCTGCTCCAACTCTGCTAAACTGTTACGGCTTATCTCTACTCCTTGCAAGCCCATATCATTAGGAATAAATCCCAGCTGTACAAGCAAACTATATGCCGGTCTATCTATATGGGCAGCTAAACACAGCCCGCCAATTTCGTTTACTTTTCGTACAACCTCCTGCGCAGATAGCTGCAATGGTCCTAAAAGCATTCTTTCCTCTTCTGCAACAAAATTATCATCATCATCAACGACAAATTGCGCTCCAAACCGTTCAGGAATGTTTTTGAGGCCACGCATTGAAAAATCGACTATTTTCTGCCACCGCCGCAGCTGTTTCAAATTGTCAAACAAAACCACTATATGCGCTTCTTCCCTGCATTCAACTTCCATTCCCGGGAACACCTTAATACCATAACGTTCACCAGCCTGAATCGCCGCCACAGCATTAGCCGAAGCATTATGGTCAGTAACCGCCAACAGCTGTATACCATATTCAGCAGCCTGCATCACTATATGATGCGGCGTCATTTCGATTTCAGCACACGGGGAAAGCAAGGTATGGACATGAAAATCTCCGATAACGGTTTTCATTTTACATTCCTGATACCAAGTTCATAAAGCTTTCCAATGACATCATAAGCAGGTAAAGATGTAGCCAATATCAAAACGTCGTTCTGTTCTGCTTTTTTCAGGGTATCCTCTTCTATAGGCGCATCGCCTGCCACAATAACTGCCGACAGACCAATCAAAGAAGCTACTGCCGCTATATTCTGATGCCCCTGCATTGTCACCCAAATCATACCGGGAGCCGCCTGCCCCATAACATTACTCAGAAGATCAGAGGCATAGCCACCAATAACATCCACATCCACAGGAACCTCATGTGTCATCAGCTTTAACCCTAAAGTTTCAATAACTTCACGTACTTGCATCGCTTTCACCATCCTCCCGCAGTTCTTCTTCCGGCTCGCTGGCTATAGGTATCTGCTTTGCCAGTTCAAGCATACCATGTGCCAGGCGTTTTACACTGCTCCTTAATTTAAAAATACAGTCAATTTCATTGGCTTTCCCCTGAACGATGTCTTCCGCCAGGCATTGACAGCTTGGTGCTCCGCAGGCTCCACAATCAAGCCCCGGCAAAGATCTGAGGACCTCCTCCATCTTTTCAAACTTTTTCATAGCCTCTAAAATATCGTCATCTAATTGCATCATCGGCCGCGGGATTAATTTTTTTACATAGGAAGCCGATTTGGGAAAATCCTCACATATCATACTCTGGGCCATGGTAGCCAGACGATCATCAGGTTCATTCTGCCTCATAATACTCAGCCTTAGCTTCAAATTTTTCTCAGCAACAAATTTATTCTCAGCAGTCAGCGGCCCGCCAATGCAGCCGCCACTGCAGGCAGAACACTCTACATAATCGACATCGCGCATCTTATTCAGGGAAATTTGCTCCAGCACGTCGTACACGTCATTAATACCGTGTACAGCCAGACCGTTTTCAATTCCTGCAGCTTCCAGTTCCCCACCATAACTGCCCCAACTCATACCATAAGAAGATCCAGCAGTCACCTTTTTATCCGGCTGAATCTCTCCGCCCATGATTTTTAATATTTTTCCATAAATCTCTGAAATACTTAAACTGCCGTTGATTTGTGTATGCCGGACATCAACGGACTGCCTGATATTAGCATTTTTAGAAGGGCAAGGTGCAATAAACCAGACACCTATTTCTTCAGACTTTAAGCCGGTACGCTGCATAACTTCATTTTTTACATAAATAGCCGCAGCTTCTGTTGGAGGAAGTACAGGCACTACCTGTTTGATGAGTTCCGGAAATTTGACCTGAATCAGCCTTAAAACCGCCGGACAAGTGCAGGAAATCAAAGGTTTTCTGCCACCGTTATAATTTTTCAGGTAAGCAGCTATTTCCAAAGAAATATATTCAGAAGCTACTGCTACATCAAAAATTTCATCAAATCCCAGTCTATGTAACCCTTCCCAAATAGCCGCCGCACTTGTTTCAGGCGGAAACTGCGCATATAAAGAAGGAGGAGGCAAAGCGATATTATATTTAAATTGTTCAGTTTCTTCCAGTTTATCCGTTTCCGCCACGATAGCATGATAGCCACAACGCCGTAAACACTCGCCGCAGTCAATACAACGTGCTTCTATAAGTTCTGCTTTACCATTGCGGACACGAATGGCCTCGGTCGGACAAGCTTTAACGCACGTTACACAGCCTTGACACTGAGACCGTAAAAGGCGTATGGAATGAAAATATCCTCCAGCCATCGTATCACCCCTCTTATAAGTCTTCACTGATATGTTTGAATTTCATCTTTATATTAGTACCTGAGCCAACTGTCGATTGGATATCAAAATCATCTGAACACTTCATCATATTCGGCAGACCCATACCGGCGCCAAACCCCATTTGTCTTACATGATCCGGTGCTGTAGACCAGCCTTCCTGCATTGCCAGTTTAATGTCAGGGATTCCCGGTCCCTGATCAGCAATATATACAACCGTCTCTTCAGGAAAAATTTCAGCATCAACCTGACCACCGCCGGCATGAATGATTACATTCATCTCAGCTTCATAGGTTCCAATAGCAATACGTCTGATTATATCTGCCGGAACGCCAATTTTCTGCAGCAACCGCTTTAATCCGGCAGAAGCTTCACCAGCCCTGTCAAAATCGTCACCGGCAACATCATAATGCATTTTTACTGATTTAGAATCACTCATTGCTCTTCCGCCTTTCTGGAACAGCCTCTCAAGCCATTACTATAAAGAATCCCGCAGGCTTCAAACAATGTATATTCTGTCGACATAATCGGGAGTTTGTTTTGGGCAGCTTCTTTCAGCATATCTTCTCCGGGCAGTTTCCCTCTTACCAAAATCACACCGCATAAATCAGTCATATCCGCTGTTCTTATAACCTGCATATTAGCCAACCCTGTGCAAAGCAGAGTTTTACATTTTGTAAAGGCTAAGACATCGCTCATAAGGTCAGACCCGCAACAGGTTTCAACCTGCCGACCAAGATATTCTTCACCTACGCAGATTTTAGCGTCTAAAAGTTTTCGCACGTCATTTAAATTCATTCCGCTCCCCCTACGATTCCATATTTCCCTGAATTTATTGTAACTTGCCAAGTTTTTCCTGTAAAGCTAAATCTAAATCTTCCTCTTATGGTTATGCTTTTGTTAATTTTCTGTTAAATTCTGAACAGACCATTATTAAAATTGCAAAAAGCCAAAACAAAAGCCCCATTTGCATATTAAAATAAACATGGTCAGTCAAACCGCCCACTAAAATACCTGCAGACGCCATTAAATAACCTCTGCCAAAACCCTGAAGCCATCTGCTTTTACCAAAACGGGCCAATTCAGCAGCTTTCCAGATAATACAGAACCATAAAAGCAAGAATACTGCCAATCCATGCCAACCCAGTTCTGCCGTAATATTCAGTAATAAATTATGACAATGATACATAATGACGTCAGGATTGTTAAGATAAAAATCATATTCCGGATAAATAAACTGATATCCATACCAGCCAACACCCCACGGATGTTCTTTAATAATAAATAACGTACTTTCCAGATAGGCAAATCTAAGAGCAACAGAAGTATCTTCAGTCCCAAAAATAGAAATTATCCTATGCCATACTGCGCCACGGGCAAACCACATTCCCAAAATACCAATGCCTATGAGAGGCAATAAAGCCCGACGGCAAAAGCATACGCAAAACAACAATAATCCAACAGCTAAAGCAACCCAATTCCCACGTGAATATGTGTAAAGCAAACAAAGCCCGGCTATTAAAATTCCGCTGCCAAGTACCAGCTGCCACATTTTTTCTTTACTTGTACTAAGCAATCCTGTAATCAATGAAATAACCAGTACAAGATATCCGCCCAAAATATTCGGATTGACCAGAGTGGAAATAACACGTGTTTTCAATTCCGGAAAAGCATCATTATCAACCCAGGCCTCAGTAGGTACAACCCCAGTAAAATGCTGTACAATGCCATATACCGAAACAAACAATGACATTCCCAAAAACACACTTATTATTTGCAGAGGCCTGGGCCACTCATGCCACTTGTGCAAATCCAAGTCACTAGCTGCAGATGTTTTTTTATCAACAGCATAATGCAAAATCAGCCAGACCAATAGCGCGTATTGACCGACAACATAAATAAAATTGTAGGTAGACAATACCTCATCAGCTGAATTATGCAGCGACCAATAACCAAGTAATAACAGTAACCATAATAAAATCTGTACAAAACGTGGTAAAACAGGCTTCCTTTTTTCATGGCGCCGCAAAAACGCAACAATAAAGCCACTGAAGCCAGTGACTGCCACCATTGCCGAAGAAACTTCCTGCTGCAGCGGGATAACAGCTATTGTCGCCAACAACAGCCAATATACATATTTTTCTAAATTGGCATATTTTACGGCCGCAGCAGTCATCAATGACACCCAGCTTTCGCTTTCAAAAGCATATTCTTAAAATTCCCTACCAAATAAAGGGAACCGCATACACATATTACACTGTCTGCATCAGCTCCGGTTACAGCGGCTTCATACGCAGATGCCAAACTGTTCATAGCTTCAGCCTGATTTCCAATAAGGCTGGCCAATTCTTCAGCAGATGCTGCTCTGCCACCTTCGTCTGCCTTTACCGTATAAACTGTATCCATAGGTCTGAAAAGCTTCCCTATGACGCTTTTCATATCCTTATCACCCATCATCCCAAAAACAAACGTCCTTTTCTGCTGCGGATAATATTTATCGAGAGCATTTCTTAAAGCATCTGCTCCAGCCGGGTTATGAGCTCCATCCAAAATCACGTCAGGATTTTGAGAAATACGCTCTAGTCTGCCTGGCCAAATAGTGTTAGCAACACCAATATGCAAAGCTAATTCATTGATCCTGTCATCCTGTTTGGAGACAAGTTTAGCAGCAACTACAGCTAAAGATGTATTCGCTATTTGATGTTCGCCAGGCAAATTAATATTGTAGTCAGAACTATAATACTCACCTGCATGCAAAGTAAAAGTCTGCCCCTCCATAGTGCTTTTCACTTCTGTGCCCCAAAAAGCACTGCCATAAATATACAATTTGGACTGCTTGAACATCGCGACAGCTTTAATCGGTCCCAATGCATCATCTCCATCTGCGGCCGTTACTACCGGAACATTTTCCTTAATAATTCCTGCTTTCTGCATTGCAATCCGTTCTACAGTCGCACCGCAGCGATCAGTGTGATCCAAACTGACATTAGTAATAACAGAAACTACCGGAATGATAACATTAGTTGAATCCCAAAGTCCCCCCATGCCAACTTCAATGACTGCATAATCTACATTTTCCAAAGCAAAATACATAAAAGCAGCAGCAGTCAAAACCTCAAACTGTGTCGGCTGCTCACAAATGCCCTTTGCCACCACACTGTCTGCCGCCTTTTTCACAATAGTAATCAGAACTGCAAAACTATAATCATCAATATCCTGCCCGTTGATAACAAGTCTTTCATTATACTTTACCAAATGCGGTGACGTAAATTTACCTGTTTTCAAATCAGCAGCAAGCAAAATATTCGCTATCATACTGCTGACAGAACCTTTGCCATTTGTTCCTGTAACATGAATGGTCTTTATTTTTCTTTCAGGATTCCCTAATTCCCGCAATAATCCTTCAATACGTTCCATTCCCAAACGAATGCCAAATTTCCCCAAACTATCCAGATATGCCAATGTCTCCTGATAATTCATTTTAACCTCCAATTAATTACGACAGTAAAAACACAAAAAGCGGCGCGGAGTATCCGCGCCGCTTCGGCTGTTACTTTAAAGTTGCCAAATAAGTCAGACGTTCTTTCACGGCTTCCATTTTACCGCTCAGTTCCTCTGCTTTAGCCTTTTCCTTTTCAACTACATCAGCCGGAGCCTTTGCCAAAAAGCCTGCATTATTTAGCTTACCGGTAACACGTTTGATTTCTTTATCCATACTTTCCAGTTCTTTATTAAGACGCTGGGTTTCTTTTTCTACATCGATCAATCCTGCCAGAGGCAAATATACCTCGATTCCGGCAATAACAGCGGCCATAGCATTTTCAGGCTTGCCAGCCCCAATATCATCAATTATAAGCTCATCGATACTGCCCATCAAATTGATATAATTTTTATTGGCTTCAACGATCTCACGCAGTTCTGCATTCACTAACAAAATAGCCGGCACCTTTTTGCCTGGAGCAGCATTGACTTCCGCACGCATATTACGAATAGCTTTAATGCTTTCCATAATTGCCGTCATACCAGTTTCTGCTTTATCATCAAACAATCTCTCATCAACAATAGGCCACGGTGCAATCATGATACTGTTACTTTCGTGCGGCAGACACTGATAGATTTCTTCAGTGATAAACGGCATGTACGGATGCAGTAACTTCATAGCCGATGTCAGCACCTCTGCCAGGACATGCTGTGCCGTAGCTCTTGCCTCAGGATCTTCCTTATTATAAAGCCGCGGCTTAGCCAGTTCAATGTACCAGTCACAAACTTCACTCCAGATAAAATCATAAATAAGACGCCCTGCTTCACCCAGCTCAAATCTGCCCAAAAGTTCAGTAACATCTTTAACCGTATGCTGCAGCCGCGAAAGTATCCATTGATCAGCAAGTGTATATGGAGCCTGCTTGGCTTCTGCATCATAACCTTCCATATTCATCAAAGCAAAACGTGATGCGTTCCAGATCTTATTAGCAAAATTGCGTGTTGCTTCTACGCGTTCCCAGTAAAAACGCATATCATTACCAGGAGTATTGCCTGTGATCAGCATAAACCTTAAAGTATCAGCGCCGTACTTTTCAATAACTTCCAGCGGATCGATACCATTGCCGAGTGATTTACTCATTTTACGTCCCTGGCTGTCACGCACTAAACCATGAATAAAGACTTTATCAAAAGGAATATCCTTCATAAACTCCATACCCATAATCAGCATTCTCGCAACCCAGAAGAAAATGATATCATAACCTGTCACCAAAACACTGGTTGGATAAAATTGCTTTAACAAATCTGTTTTTTCAGGCCAGCCCATAGTAGAGAACGGCCATAAAGCTGAACTGAACCATGTGTCCAAAGCATCTTCATCCTGATGTACCGCACCACCGCATTTCGGACATTTATCAATATCAACGCGCGATGCAATAACTTCGCCGCAAGCATCACAATACCACACAGGAATCCGGTGCCCCCACCAAATCTGACGGGAAATACACCAATCACGAATGTTTTCCATCCAGCCGGTATAAGTTTTGGTAAACCGTTCTGGAACAAACTGTGTTCTGCCGTCTTCAACACAATCTACAGCCGCCTTTACCAACGGCTCCATTTTTACAAACCACTGTTTGGAAACCAACGGCTCTATTACACTGCGACAGCGCTGACAATGGCCTACAGCATGATTATGCTCTTCTATTTTTACTAAGTAACCTTTTTCCTGCAGTTCGTGTACCAGATTTTTACGACATTCATAACGTTCCTGGCCTGCAAATTTGCCGGCCTCTTCAGTCATATAGCCATCCATACCGATAACTACGATACTCTCTAAATTATGACGCATACCCATTTCAAAATCATTAGGATCATGAGCAGGAGTAATTTTTACAGCACCTGTACCAAATTCTAAATCGACATAACTGTCAGCAATAATGGGGATCTGACGTTCGGTTAAGGGCAGCTGCAGCATTTTACCGACCAGATGACCATAGCGCGGATCTTCAGGATTGACTGCAACAGCAGTATCACCCAGCATCGTTTCAGGCCGTGTAGTGGCTATCGTAAGATAAGTTTCCATCTCACCAACAACAGGATAGCGGACATACCACAAATTTCCGGCATCATCTTCATGTTCAACTTCAATATCACTTAAAGCAGTATTGCAGTTAACACACCAGTTAGTAATACGGCTGCCCTGATAAATAAGCCCTTTTTCGTACAAAGAAACAAAAACCTCACGAACTGCCTGTGAACAGCCCTCATCCATCGTGAAACGTTTGCGTTCCCAGTCGCAGGAAACACCCAGGCTTTTTAACTGCTCGATGATACGGTCACCATATTTATCTTTCCATTCCCAGACACGTTTAATAAATTCTTCACGGCCCAAGTCATACCTGGTCTTTCCTTCTTCTTTTTTTAAAACTTCCTCTACTTTGATCTGAGTAGCCAACCCCGCATGATCATAACCGGGCATCCATAAAGTATTATCGCCCATCATCCTATGCCAGCGGATCAAAATATCCTGTAAAGTATTATCTAACGCATGTCCCATATGCAGCTGACCGGTAATATTCGGTGGGGGGATAACAATACTGAACGGCTTTTTATCTGCTTCTACCTCAGCATGGAAATAACGGTGTTCTTCCCAATATTTATACCATTTTTTCTCGACCGAAGCCGGATCATAAACTTTAGGAATATTGTGTTCTTCTGCCATTTTACTGCCTCCTAAAAATAAATAACGTCCTGTTCCAAATTAAGAACAGGACGAAAAACTCCGCGGTACCACCTATTTTCCCAGACTTAAATCAAAGTTTAGTCCGGACACTTGAAACGCGTAACGTGCGCTAACGGATAAACCTACTTTGATTTCAGCCTACCGACTCACGGACGACTTCAAAGCCATAAAGCTAGGTACGTTGCAGCCTGGCATACCCTCTCTGTGAGCTCTGTACTTTTACTACTTCCAGTCATCGTCATTTTAAATATAAATTTAGGTAGCTATAATATTATCAATTGCCGCTCACAGTGTCAAGCATTTCTTCTCGAATCAGCTATTTGTAAAAACAAAATTCTATTATTACTCAGAAACGCCAGCCTGAGACAGCTCAGGGTTTTCAATACCTTCGATGCCGCCTATGTTGCCACGCAGAACGGCCCCCGGCTCAACAACTAAACTTCCCGCTTTAATATCACCGTTTAAAACTCCAGAGGCTAAAATCTCTAAAGTGCCGCGGGCCACTATATTACCTGTAACATTCCCGGCCACAGTAACATTTTCCCCAAAAATATTCGCTTCTATCACACCGTTGGGCCCGATTAAAACATCGTTCTCCGAAACAATAATGCCTTTAAAGTGGCCATCAATACGCGATGCGCCCTTAGTCTGCAAATTGCCGCACAGGATCGAATTTCTTCCAAGCAAAAACTCAAATTCTTCCAAAGGCAAGGTGCTGACTGCTACTACATCTTTTTTATTTTTCCCAAACATAGTTTTCTCCTTTTATTATCTTACTAATTCCAACGGATCTGTTGTCTGCCCGTTGACCAACACTTCAAAATGCACATGCGGCCCAGTACTATACCCGCTGCTGCCAACATAACCGATGACATCACCTTTACTTACGCTTTGCCCTGCCTGAACTGCCAATTTACTCATATGACCATAAGCTGTTTCGTAACCATATCCATGCTGAATCCTTACATAACGGCCATAACCGGACACCCAGCCAGCCTCTTCAATAGTGCCAGACGCGCTGGCATAAACCGGAGCTCCATAGTCATTGGCAATATCAACTCCCGGATGCCAGTCATAAGAACGATTACCGAAAGGATCGCTGCGTCCGCCAAAATATGAAGTAATAGTCCCTCCATTAGTTGGCCAAAGTGTCGGCAGCGCTGCTTTGCGCTGGTTCAACTCGCGTAATCTGCCAAGTAAATCATTCAACGTAGCTTTTCTATCTTTGACCTTTTCCTGCAGCACCTTGTTCTGCGCAGCATAGATATCAACAGCTTCTACTTTAGCCGCCTGAGGTCCGCCTTGTCCAAGATACTGACTGCGGTCGATCCCGGAACGTGAAGGCTGCACTGCGCCTTCACCAAGCTCTCGCCGAACCGCCTCTTCCAGTTTGGAAAGCTCTGCCATTTCTTTTTCAATAGCTTCATTTTCCTGCAAAAGCTGACCTATTTTCTGTTCCTGAACAGCTTTTTCACTCCTGTAGGTCAACAGTTCCTGTTGATCCTGATGTGCCTTGTACAAAATATGCGAAGACTGAAAAAGAACACCTGCACCAAGTAAACAGAGCAAACCGCAAACAATACCAACCTTTTTCAACAGGCTGAGGCGAAAATGGATGCTCCTGGGTTCGTGCCCTTTATGAGGTATCAACATAATCGTATATACTGAATCAGACTCTTTTCTTTGTCTCTTTATCGGTTCCAATATTCTGCGCTCCTTTGATCCCTGACAACTTCAAACTTTTAAACTCAAACATATATTATTTTCTCACATCAGCCATAAAAATACTATACCTTTAAAAATTTTTTATATAAAAACGCTATAAAAAATTCAGTAAACATGCCATTGCCAACACATCTGCCATATTTGTGAACAATATGAAAAATAAAAACGCAGGCAAAAGCCTGCGTTTTTAAAGTAAACATCAAACTACAGCACAGTCATTACATTCTGCTGCCGATCTGGTATATCAGCAAAGCCATGCAATATGCCAAGCCTGTTTGATATAGGAGGGCAAAGAAAGTCCAATGCCAGCTGCCCATCTCGCGCCTGATCGCGCCAATAGCAGCAAAACACGGAGATGCCAGCAATGTAAAAATCATAAATGCATACGCACTGGCAGGCGTGAACATGCTTTGAATAGTGGTAATCAAAGTCGGATCTTCTTCGGTAGCTTCAGCAACTCCAGCCAAGATACCAAATGTAGAAACAACTACTTCTTTAGCTAAGAAGCCCGTAATTGCTGCGAAAGCAGTCTGCCAGCTGTCAAAGCCAAGTGGAGCAAACACAGGTGCCAGATAATGACCGATAACAGCCATCATACTGTCCTGAGCATCAACCATTTCAAACGAAAAATCAAAGGATTGCAATAACCACACCAATCCGGAGGCCAGGAAAATTATCGTGCCGGCTTTAACAATAAAACCGCGGGCACGTTCCCAAGTATGAATAAGAATATCTTTTGCCCGCGGCCAGTGATATGCAGGCAATTCCATAACAAAGTTCGCCGGTTCACCGGCAAAAGCCTTGGGTTTTTTCAACAGAATACCTGAAACTACAACCATCACTATACCCCAGAGATACATCGAAGGACCGACCCAAGACTGCTCTGGAAAAAAAGCTGCCGCAAACAGAGCAAACACCGGAAGTTTAGCATTACAAGGAATAAACGGCGTCAGCATAATCGTCAGTTTACGATCACGTTCATTTTCAATCGTACGTGCTGCCATGATACCGGGAACACTGCAGCCGGTACCGATCAACATCGGAATAAACGACTTGCCTGAAAGCCCGAATTGCCTGAAAATACGATCCATAATAAAAGCAACACGTGCCATATAGCCACAGTCTTCCAGGAAAGACAAAAATAAGAACAAAAGGCAAATCTGCGGTACAAAGCCAAGTACGGCGCCAACACCGCCAATGATTCCATCAAGTACGAGCCCTGACATAACTTCAGAAGCGCCAGCTGCTTCCAGCAAAGCACCTGCGTATTCACTGATGCCTTCAAATAATTCTTCCATCCAGCCGATAGTTTCATCGCCCAAGGTCTGGATACAAATATAATAAACAGCCCACATGATGCCTAAAAATATAGGTAATCCCAAAACACGGTTAGTTACAATACGATCTATTTTTTCTGAAACAGTATTTGCATAATCAACATTGGCACTTTTATAACAGCTGCGCAGCATTGAGTCTATTTTCTGATAACGTCCGGAAGCGATGATACTTGCCGCATCATCATCAGCCTGCTGTTCAAAACGGGTAATCAAGACCTCTAGTTTGTCAAACACACCTTGAGATAATTTCAGTTTTTCAAGCAGCTGCCCATCACGTTCCAATACCTTGACTAATTGCCAGCGGCGTTCTATATGCGGCATAGGCGCTACCATTTCGCCAATTTCCTGCAATACGCGTTCAACTTCTTCTGAAAAGCTGTTGGGGTCTTTTCTGTCACATTGTGTTTGAGCAATCTGCACCGCCCTTGCCACGAGCTGTTCCACACCTTCACCGCTGGTAGCTGTAATCGGCACAACCGGGCACCCTAACTCTTTAGAGAGCAGCTCCGTGTCCAGTACATCACCGTTAGCTCTGACAAGATCCATCATATTGAGCGCAACTACAACTTTACAGCCCATTTCCAAAAGCTGCATCGTTAAATACAGATTACGTTCCAGGTTCGATCCATCAACTATATTAACTATAACATCAGGATTTTCTTCCAAAAGATAATTACGGGTTATTACTTCCTCCGGAGAATACGGAGATAAAGAATAAATACCCGGCAGATCCATGACCTCAAAGCCATCATGTTTTTTAAGTTTGCCGCCCTTACGTTCAACGGTTACACCAGGCCAGTTTCCAACGTATTGTTTACTGCCTGTAAGATTATTAAATAGTGTGGTTTTACCGCTGTTTGGATTGCCCACTAGTGCTAATGTCTTACTCAAAATAGTCCCTCCTCGAATCAACTTTCACTAACTTTAAATCAAAATTTATTCCACCAGAATGTTCTGCGCATCTGCTTTGCGCAGCGAAAGCTCATAGCTGCGTACAGTTACTTCTAATGGATCTCCCAGTGGCGCGACTCTTCTGACGGTCACCGGTGTCCCCTTTGTCAAACCCATATCAACAATTCTGCGTTTCAAAGGTCCGGTGGCACAAACTTTTTTGATAGTTACGGTAGAACCGATAGGAACTTCTTTTAATGTCATCATACTTTTGCCCTCCTCACATTAGCTTACGCTAATTAGCCCACTTTTAAAAAGTTAGCTTTCGCTAACCTCTTAAAGTTTACTACTGCTAACTTATTTTGTCAACAACAATTTATTGCTTCTGATATTTTCACAATATTTCAACAAAATTATTTACCTGTACAATGATTTTATTATCCCTTTAAACTTTTAAATTTAAAGTTTTTTCAAAAAAACAGGACAGCATGTTTTAATCTGCTGTCCTTATAATGATTGAATAATAATATTTATATTTTTTTATACAAAATACGAATGGAATTCAAAACGCAGAGTATGGAAACACCAGTGTCGGCGAAGACAGCCGCCCACATAGACGCATAGCCTGCCAACCCAGCAGCCATGATAATAATCTTAATTGCCAAAGCAAAAAATACATTCTGCCAGGCAATTCTGGTTGTTTCCTTCGCTAGGGCAATTGCCTGAGGAATAGCCTGCATTTCCGAGTTCATAAATACAACATCTGCTGCCTCAATAGCAGCATCAGCACCACTGCCCATGGCAGCGCCAACATCGGCGCCTGCTAAAACGGGAGCGTCATTTATACCATCACCGACAAACATCACTCCACCATATTGTTTGCGTAAGCGGCCCAACTCATTGAGTTTATCCTGCGGCAGAAGCTTAGCTCTTACTTCGTCAATTCCAGCAGCACGTGCCACTGCCTGTGCGCTTTCTGCCGCATCACCTGTAAGCATGGCTGTAGTTAAATTCATCTTTTTAAGGGAGGTAACAGCAGCTACCGCATCCTCTTTCAATGTATCATCAATAATTATTTGTCCTAAATACTTTCCGGCTCTGGCAACCAGCACTTCCGTACCATAATTATCTTCTTCCCTAACAGAAAAATCAATTTCAAACCGTTCTAACAATTTTTTATTGCCACACAAAATTTTTCCATCTGAAACCTCGACAACTAATCCTTCACCGGCAATTTCTTCAAATGTTTGCGGCCGTTCGAGTTTCAACTCACGTTCTTTGGCCGCATTTACTATACTTGTAGCAATCGGATGACTGGAAACAAGTTCTGCGGAGGCACAAAGCTTCAACAGCTCATCTTCTTCCATGCCACTTACCGGAACCAGCTTTTGAACAACAAAATTCCCTTTGGTCACAGTACCTGTTTTATCCATAACCACTGCTTTAACATTTTTCAGGGCTTCTATTGTAACGCCGCCCTTAAAAAGAATTCCATATTTCGAGCCGGCTCCAATGCCTGAAAAAAACGCCAAAGGCACGCTCAGCACCAGTGCACATGGGCAGCTGATAACCAGAAATGTTAAGGCTGTATAAGTCCAATATTCCCAATTTCCTGTTATAAAGCCGGGTATCACAGCAGTTAAAACAGCTACTGCCACAACAAACGGAGTATAGATACGCGCAAAACGTGTTATAAACCTGTCTAACTGTGGTTTGCTGGCAGCAGCATTTTCTACAGAGTCTAAAATTTTGGTGACCATAGATTCAGCCAGGACTTTTTCTACTCTGATTTTCAGCATCCCTGACGTATTAATACAACCAGAAATAACTTCATCGCCAAAACTGCGTTTTACCGGCACAGGTTCTCCTGTCACTGGAGAAGTATCAAGCAGGCTTTCACCTTCTATAACTACTCCATCCAAAGGAATACGATCACCGGCACGTACCAGTAAAATGTCACCAACATTGGCTTCCTCTGCCGGGATAACACGCACATCTTCACCAATCAGCAAATTAACTACTTCCGGACGCATATCGACAGCTTCCATAATCTGACCACGACTTTTTTCAACCGCACGATGCTCAAAATATTCTCCGATACGATAAAACAGCATAACTCCAACAGCTTCTTCATATTGATTGATAGCAAAAGCACCTAAAGTAGCTACTGTCATCAGGAAGTTTTCATCAAAAACCTGTCCCTTCGTACTATTTTTTAAAGCGGTTAAAACAATCCTTCCGCCCAAGAGAATATATGCGGCAACAAGACAGTAAATATGATAAGCTTCCGGCACGAGTCCGGTAATTTCGCTGATTATAAACAAAATTCCGCCAAACACTATTTCTGCCAGTGAACGCTGTTCATCCGACATTGAAAGTATTCCACCGCTTTTTTTACGCTGATTAATATTTTCAGCCAATACCGGCTTGCCTATACGTTCAACTACTTTTACACCTGCTTCGATCGTACTGCAAATTGCCTGGACCTGTGGCAGCAATTGTGCGTGATTCTTCGCTGTCAGCCGCAGTTGTTTCGTAGCATAAGTTATCGTTGCAGCAGAAACATCCGGCAAATCATTGATAGCCTTCTCCATTTTTGCGGCACAATTGGCACAGCCCAGGTTCTCTAACAGGTATACCTTGCTTTCAAAGTTGAACGGCATCATCCCACTGCGTGGCACAACTTCTACATCCGATTCTATAGAAGCACAGATTTCACGAATGGCCGGCAGCAATACCTCGTGATTTTTGGCCGATAGACGCAGCTGTTTTGTTACAAAACTTACTGAAGCATATTCTACTCCAGGCAATTCTTTAATCTTATATTCCATTTTGGCGGCACAGTTGGCACAACCCAGATTTTTTAAAGCATAAACTCGTTTTATACAATCAGCATCAGGCATTCTGCAGATACAATTTTCCAAGCTTTCACCACAAACATCGCAATATTCCTCATGTGGATGGCAGAGCTCACATTGACAGTCATCTGCATGCCCGGGCACATGATGATCATGCCCACAGCCACAGGCTGCATCATGGTCATGGCCGCTTTCTCCTTTGTGATAATGTTCGTGTCCGCAGCCACAGGCTGAATTATCGTTATGGCCGCTTTCATCTTCGTGATGATGATCATGTCCGCAGCCCTGACTGTTATGTTCATGTAAATTTTCTAAAGCATGCTGTGTTTTGCTCATTTTCCAGCCTCCTTACTTTTACTGTAATCTTATTATAACACATGAGCAAATATTCATATATAGTTTTTTGAAAAATTTTACAAAACTTTTGAGAAAAATAATACAGGCAGCTTCCATTCATTTAATATGGAAACTGCCTGTTAAAATAGCCTTAATCTTTCTCAAAATACCTGCTTCAGTTACTGCAAATTTAGAAGGTTACCTGTAAACGATTCCAAATAATCTGAGAATCACGTCCGCTTTCTTTACCTTCCAAATCATAGTAATCCAAATTATAAACCATATTCTTGGCCAAAGTATAATTTATACCAACACCATAACCTTTAAAGCCTTCTTTAGTGAAGTATCCCCAGTCACCAGCTTTCATCGTATGAGCAATAAATGTACCTGCCCCCTGATCATAATAATTTCCCCAAAGTCCCCAGGTCCCCTGTTTGGCGGCCTTGGCACCCTTATAAGCAGCACTGATGACAAAGCCGTCCGTATCAGCACCTTTTTCAACAGCTTTATCAGAAATATCAGAATTAAGATACATCGCCCCTAAAATAAAGTCACCAAAATTATAATTTGCCCCTGCATTCCAGACCGCGTTATTAGAAATTTTCGTAAACCCGGCATCTAAATCTTCAAATCTATCATAACCGGCAGCTAAATCCAAGCGGCCGATTTTACCAGATAAACTGGCGCCATAGCCCTTATCTGCCATATAACCGGAATCTTTTTCAGTAATTTGCCCCCAATAGCCGCTAATTTTTACATTTTTACCATATGTTAACTGAATAACTTCTGCAGTATCGTCATAAAGGTTGCCATTAGCTAAAAATACTGGCGCTTTCCCTGCCATAACATTAAATCCACCCAATTTACCTGTAACATAGGCTTGATTGAGTTTGGTATCTTCATCACCGGAATCATTAGCAAGATTCTGGTCATTTTGAATACGGGCCGTATAAGTCCAGTCTTCATTTACACTGCCATTTACAAACAAACGAGTGCGCAGACGATTTTTTGCAACACTGCCTTTGTCTTTCTTAAAATCTCCGTCACGCCCTGCATATTCATAACGGATTTGTCCTGTAATCTTCACATTATCCGCTTTTTTCTCTAAAGCTGCTACGCGTACTCCCAAGCTGTCCAGTTCATCGGCAAATTCTACAGCCAGGCGGTCAACATTAGCGCCTTTAGCCATAGCTTTTGCTACAATTTGTGCCATTTCATAACGTGTCATCAGACGTTCGCCGCCAAAATTACCATCGCCATAACCATCAATAATTCCGGCTGCCGCCAGTCTGTTAACGGCATCATAAGCCCAATGCCCGGCCGGAACATCAGAAAAAGGATTAGCGGCATACACTGAAGCAGTCACTCCAAGTACCATTGCCATAGCAAGCACCAAAGTTTTTTTCATCATAATCAACTCCTAAAAAATATATATGCTAAGCACACTTTGACCGATTTTATATTTTTAAAAGCGTACTTATTTGGCTGTGTTTAAATATGAATAAATAAGTATTTATTCATCAAAAAATATTTTTATATTGCAGCACCCATTAAGACTGCTGCAATATACTAAAAAATTATTTAACAAAATGACAGGCTGCAAAATGACCTTTCTTAATTTCTTGCAATTGTGGTTTTTCGCTTCTGCAAATTTCCTGGCAATACTCGCAGCGACTCTGAAATGGGCAACCCAGCGGCAAAGCCAATGGACTCGGAATATCGCCTTCTAACGGCTGAATTTTTTCTCCAGGTTTGAAATCCACTTTAAAGATAGATTTTATCAAAGCTTTAGTATAAGGATGGACACCATTAACAGACAAACGACCTTTTTCCAATAATTCCACTACATTACCAAGATACATGACCGCGACCTGATGGCTCATCAAATCAACCAGACCAATATCATGACAGATAAAAAGATATGTAATATCTTTTTCCCGTTGCAGCCGTACCAGCAATTCACAAATTTTTTCCTGTACAGAAACATCCAGCGCTGAAGTGGCTTCATCGCAGACAATAATCTGCGGTTCCAGAGAAAGTGCCCTGGCTATACCCAAACGCTGACGCTGACCTCCGCTCATACTATGAGGAAAACGGTCTTTGAATTCCACTGGCAGCTCCACCATTTGTAATAACTCTGCAGCTTTTGCGTCAACTTCAGAATTTTTCAGTAACCCAAAATTCAATAAAGGCTCACATAAAATATCTTTTACCCGCATTTTCGGATTAAAAGCCGCTGTAGGATCCTGAAAAACCATTTGTATTTTTCGGCGGTTCTGGCGAAGCGCTTCTCCCTCCAATTTCAAAATGTTCTGTCCTTCAAATATTACTTCGCCCTCTGTCGCCGGATGGATCTGTAAAATAGTTCTGACCAGAGTACTTTTGCCGCAGCCGCTTTCACCAATAATGCCAAGAGTCTGTCCCTTGTAAGCATTTAAATTTACTTTATCACAGGCAGTGAGAACCTTGCCGCCATCTACCTGAAACTTTTTCGTCAGATTTTTTACTTCCAATACTATTTCTGGCGGTAATGCAACTCCATCACGGTCGCAGTTACAGTTCTCATGCGGGTGTAATTTTACGTTCTCAGGCATAATAACGCTTACCTCCCACAACCGGAACAGCCGCCAGCAGTTCCTTAGTATATTCATGCTGTGGATCGCCGATAATCTCTTCCCGCAGTCCGCTCTCCACAACCATACCATTCTGCATCACAACGATTTTATTTGACATATACGAAGCTACACCCAAATTATGAGTAACTATGATCACCGCGGCATTGTATTCGTCACGAACATCAACGATCTGCCTGATGATCTGCGCCTGCGTTGTGACATCAAGCGCGCTTGTAGGCTCATCAGCCAAAAGCAGTTTCGGGCTGAAGGTCATCGCCAAAGCTATACCTACACGCTGGCGCATCCCCCCTGATAATTCGAACGGATAACTGCGCATTACATTGTCAGGATTGGGCATCCTTACATCATCAAGCATCTTAATAGCCAGATCATAAGCTTCCCGTCTGGAAATCTGCGGCGCATGAGTCAGAATATAATCAATAAACTGTTCGCCGATACGGCGAATAGGGTTGATCATATTACCGCTGTCCTGAAAAATCATAGAAATCTCAGTCCCACACATTTCACGCCATTGCTGCGGCGTATTATCCAGCAGGTTTCTGCCGTCAAAAATGATATTGCCGCCGCTTACATGTCCATTACCCGGCAAACAGCCCATAATAGCACGTATCACCGTTGTTTTACCGCTGCCGCTCTCGCCAACGATAGATAAAATCTCACCCTTTTTCAATTCTATATTGGCACCAGTTACGGTAGCCTTGCTGCCGTAACTGATATCCAAATCTGTAACTTTTAAAAGCATTACAGTGTCCCTTCTTCCCACAGATTATTTCTGGGCAGGCTTGATCTCCTTCGTCAGCCAGTAATAATCACACGGTAAAATTTCTGCATTGGCAATAGAATTATTACTGATCATGTTTGTCTGCGGATAACCAAAAATAATCGTTGCCGCATCATCAAGAATAATTTTCTGCATATCGATTACTAATTGACGACGTTTCGCCGGGTCAAATTCTACTGCCAGCTTATCGCTCAGAGCATCATAGGCAGGATTGCTGTAACCGCTGCCGTTCTGCGGATTATTACCGTTAACATTTGTTTTCCAGTACTGATTGATAAAGACCTCGGGGTCGCCTGCCTGCAAAGTAAGAATATTGGAAATCAGCAAGTCATATTCACCTCGCACACCAATCCCGTCCAAAACATTGTAATCAACATTTTTCAGGTTAACCTTGATACCAACCTTTTTAGCATCGGACTGGGTAGCTTCAGCAAACAAAGGCAATTCTGCGCGACCGCTGTAGAAAATAAAGTCCATCTCCAGATTTTTACCTTCTTTATCAACATAGCCATCGCCATTGGTATCTTTCCAGCCAGCCTCTTCCAACAGTTTCTTAGCACGTTCTACATTATAGGTATTAGGATCTTTTAACTGATCAAATCCATAATCGACAGAAGGCGGCATCAACGGCCCGCCAGAAGTAAATGTGTCCTTCAGTAAAACCTTACAGTAGGTTTCACGGTCCAAAGATGACAGCAACGCTTCTCGAACACGTTTATCATACATCGGCTTGCCTTCCTTAACGTTCATACGTGCCAATACGTCACGCAGGGAAGCAATAGCACTGATATTGTACTTATCTTTGTTGCTGAACAACGACATGTCGCCTGGAGCAATATTGATTGCCATATCAATCTCACCGGACTGCAGGGCCATAGCGCGTGTATTGGGATCATCAATAGTCGGGATCTCAACATGCTTAAACGGTACTTCGCCATCCCAGTAATTAGGATTAGCATCCATAACAGCTTTAGCTTTACTGTACGTATTGACCATATATGGACCGGTACAGATAGGCCCTTGCTTAGCATAATCACGGTCAGTTACACTGGTGTCAATAATAATAAAAAGCGGATCACCAAGCATTCCCGGTAATGTAGCAACAGGAGTGTGAGTTTTGATCATCAACGTCTGCCCGTCAGCACTGATATTGTCATATTCAAACATTGCTCTGGCACGGGCGGCTTTTTCAAAAGTACGTTCAATAGATTTTTTTACAGCCTCTGCAGTTACTTTGTTACCGTTTGAAAATTTTGCTTTATCATTGATTTTAAAAGTCCAGGTAAGCTTATCGTCACTGACCTGCCAATTTTCTGCCAGCCACGGAGTAGAATTCATTTTTTCATCAAATTTTACCAGACATTCACCTAAGCCGTAACGCATAACAATCCAGCCAAAGTAGTTATCTGTTGGTTCCAGACTGTCGGCAAAATTAGTAACGCCAAATTTCAAAGTGTCTTTGGCTGCCGCAGCTTTTTTGTCATCGCCGCCACAACCGGCTGAAGCAAATGCCATCAAGCCTATCATTGCAACAGCTGCTGTAAATTTAATAGTTTTTTTCATCATACATCTCCTTTTCAAATCCTTTTTATTTTATTGACTGTATATAAAACTTTATTCAACAGCTGAACTTAATCTTCCTGACGCGGGTCAAGCACATCACGCAAACTGTCGCCCCATAGGTTAAAGACTACTACCGTCAGAAAAATAGCCAGACCGGGAAAAAACATCAGCCAGGGAGCCGTCTGCAGCTGCTGACGGCCTTCATTTAGCATCAATCCCCATTCAGGAGCCGGCGGCTGCGAACCGAAACCTAAAAATGAAAGCCCTGCCAGTTCCATCATCATAGCGCCGATATCCGAAGCTGCTGTAATAATCATTAACGGTAAAATATTAGGCACGATATGTTTCCACAAAATATGTGTCGGTTTACCGCCGTTGACAACTGCCGCTTCGACAAAATCACGTTTTTTTATCTTTAATACCATACTGCGTGCCAAACGAGCGTATTTAGTCCAGGTAACGATAGTCAAAGCGATAATCGCATTGATCAGACTGCCGCCCATGATACCGGCAATAGCAATGGCCAGTATCATCCCGGGAAAGGAAATCATCATATCAGAAATACGCATAATAACCGTATCTACCTTACCGCCAAAATAACCGGCCAGAACACCCAGCGAAGTGCCTACTGCAAAAATGACCGCTACCAACAGCAAAACACTGCTCAGAGAATAGCTGGCACCATACAAAACCCGACTGAAATTATCTCGCCCCAGCTTATCAGTTCCAAAAAGATGTTCACTCGAAGGCGGCAGATAAGCATTTTTCATCGTAGCTTCCAACGGATCATAAGGAGCTAGCAGCGGCGCCGCTAACGCAATCCCTATCAAAAGCAGCACCAAAAAACTGGAAAAGGCAAAAGCACGATTATTCTTTAATCCGTTAATAAGATTCTCCATGCTATCTACCTTCCTTTCGCAGGCGCGGATCAAGCCGGTTATAAGAAATATCAACAACTAGATTGATGACCATATACATAAGGGCGATCCATAAAACAATCCCCTGTACAAGCTGAAAGTCACGATAAATAATTGACTGGACCGCTAAATAACCAAGTCCCGGCCAGGAAAAAACGATCTCTACTACTGCCGCACCACCCAGCAGGTTGCCGAATGACAGCCCCAGCAATGTGATCAAAGGCAGCATCGCATTCGGCAATACTTCCCGCCAAAGGATATAGCTTTCACTCATGCCTCTTGCCCTAGCACCGACAACGTAATCCTGATTGAGTTCTTCCAAAACCGTCGTCCTTACCTGACGTGTATATTTGGCTGCCATAACTATACCCAACGTCGTAGCTGGCAAAATCAGAGTCTCCAGACTTACTCTGCCACCGACAATTGGCAGCCAGCCTAATTTTAAACCAAAAATCCACAATAGCATCAGCCCCATCCAAAAATTAGGGATTGAGACACCAAAAAAAGTCAGACCTCTCACAGCATAATCAAAAACACTGTTGCGTTTGACAGCAGAATAAATACCCAAAGGCAGTGAAAACACCAACATAAAAAGTGTAGAAGCCAGCGCTAATATCAATGTCGCCGGCAGTGACTGCATCAATTCTTCAACAACAGGTTTTTTAACCATATAGGAAAACCCAAAATCACCCTGTACCGCTCTTCCTAACCAATCTAAATATTGAAAAATAAAAGGCTTATCCAAACCCAATTCATGTCTCAGCGCATCAATCTCAACCTGACTGACAACAATATCCTCATTACCGGCAATCATTTGCCTGACCGGATCACCTGGCGACAGCATAACTAAAGCAAATGTTACAAAGCTGATACCCAAAAGCACCAATACGATTTGCCCGATCCTGCCCCAAATCTGTTTGTTTTTCAAAGCTTCCCATCTCCTTACAAAAAAATCTCCTGCAGCCATGAACCACGGATGCAGGAGATCATAAAATATTGTTTAAACAGGCAAGACTGCCTATTTAAGTCAAATTTCAGGAACTAGCTGCTGATCCGTCACCCGCGGATATGGCAAAAATCAAAGGCTGCGATCTGACTTACGCAATATGCGCTTACAGTGGCGTGACCGTGCCGGATTTACACCGGACTTCCCTAATTTAACCTTGAGGCACCTTTGATAAAATTATTAAGTTGTATTAATATTAGCACAAACCATATACTTAGTAAACACTTTTATTTAATCTTATAAATCTTTTCTCCAAGCTTTCTCAATGAATAAAATAATATTAAAGACTGAATCCCAACAAATATTAAAAACGATATCCATAAGCCATCATTGCCAAGTAAAGGTACTAACAGTCTCTCCACAGGCCAAAATACAGCTAAAGCAATCAGCATCATATTTCTTATAGGAACCGTATAAGTAGCACCTGTAAACATTCCATAAAGAGCTAGGCCTATGCCAGCTATCAAAGGATAAATAAGAACATAATATTTGTAAGTTTCTGCTAACACAGCTACTTCCTCTAAGTCTGTAAAGCAATTTATTAAAAATGTACTGCCAAATGTAAATCCAAGCATTAACAGAAACACCAACACAAACAACCATTTATAGGTCATTTTTAAAATCTGCCAAAATAATGCCCTGTTTTTCTGTCCCAGAGCCCTTCCTGAAAAAACAGAAGCACCATTAGCCATACCGTCGACCAAGAACGACATGATATCTTTCAGCTGAAACAGTACGGCATTCGCTGCCAGCACTACAGTTCCTAATGCAGCACCGGCAGCAGCAATAATATTGTTAACTGTCAGCAGGCAAGCCGTACGAATCATTAAATTAGTATTGACCAAAAGTATTTTCGTTAGCTCCTCAGGCTCTATAACCGTTTTATAATCAAAATTTTTATAATCAAAGTTACCATAAAGATACATTAGCCAACAGCCTGCGGCAGCGCCATAGAGCTGACTTAAAAGTGTAGCCCAGGCTACTCCTTCAATATCAAAATGTAATACAAATACAAACAATACACTAAGTATCATATTCAGGACATTGCTTGAAACCTGCATAAATACAGAAGCACGTACTTTTGTCTGCCCCATCAGCCATCCTAACGACACATAATTGAACAGTACCAGCGGCGCTCCCCAAATCAAAATTTCATAGTAAGCCGAACAGAGTTCTGCTACATCCGAAGCCGGAGTAACCAATGACAGATAAGCTGTCAAAATAGGTTTTTGCAAAATTATACAGCTGCAGCTTACTATCACAGCAATGAACAACGGTCTTAAAAAAGCCAGTAACCCTTCTTCTCTGGAACCAGAACCCAAAGCTTGAGCGGCATATCCAGAGGTACTGACACGCAGAAAACCAAAAAACCAGTAAATATTATTGAAAAGAATTGCACCTAAGGCTACAGCCGCTATATACTTAGGATCAGGAAGCTGTCCCATTACAGCAGTATTAACCGCTCCCATCAGCGGCTGTGTCATCGTTGAAAGCATAAAGGGTATTGTAATTCCCAAATATTCCCTGTCTGTCAAAACATTTGTACACACTGATATATTTCCTTCCGTCGAGATCCTCTAGTATTTTAGTTATTGTTCTAAAATGTTTTTGAGTTTAATTGATAATAGGTATTGTATGAACATGCTATCATATGTTATACTGATTAGCAAGAATAAAATTAAAATAATCGTATCAAAACTTACAAAATAAAACTTGATAAGCAAAGGAGTTATAAAAATGTCAGATACTATGGATATTTGCGGTTTAAAAGCAGAACGAGGGCAGAAACTGCAAACTTACATTCCTGTCCTTGACTCTAATACAAAAATACCTATCACTATCATCAACGGTCAAAATGATGGTCCTACTCTTTTAATAACAGCCGGCATCCATGGTGGCGAATATCCTGGTATCGCAGCGGCAATAGAAATATCTCAGGCTATAGAACCAGAAGTTATCTCCGGATGCCTGATTATAATACATCCCGTCAATATTCGAAGCTTTTGGGAACGCAGTGCTTTCGTTACCCCCGATGATGGTAAAAACCTCAACCGGGAATTCCCCGGCGATGTCAACGGAACACTTTCACAAAAAACAGCCTGGCTGCTCAGTCGACATTTTTTCCCTTTAGCTGATTTTTATGCTGATCTGCATAGCGGTGATATCCATGAAGAATTGTATCCATACGTATATTATCCCGGGCTGCCCAACTCTGAAATTTCTGCAAAAGCGCGCGAAGTAGCCTTGGTTCTGGATATGAAATTTATGGTTCGTTCAACTGCTACAACAGGTGCCTATAATTATGCCGCCATTTCAGGTGTCCCTTCTCTCCTTATCGAACGAGGCGGAGCCGGATTATGCCGGCGTGAAGACATTGACGCCTATAAAAACGATCTTCATAATATCCTTTGTAAACTCGAACTTCTTTGCAGTCCACAGCAACAACAAAAACATACCCCTGTTGATGTCACTGACGTTATTTATCTTGAAACTGATAAGGCCGGCTGTTGGTTCTCCAGTTGCCGTTGTGGCGACAAAATAAAACAAGGTGATAAACTAGGTTACCTGACTGATCTTTTCGGCAATACCATTACTGTCTATAATGCCGAACAAGATGGTATTATTCTCTATCAATACTCTGCTCTAGCAGCTCCTAAAGGCACTATTTTAGTAACCTATGGTAAAGTTAAGAATAATTAAAATAATGTTGCTTGACAAAGCCCAGCTAACCAATTACAATCAAAGTAATCTCTTTGCACTGCATATCGCTACAGTACAAACTGAACAGGCGGTAAACCTTTGGTTTTAGCGGCCGGGCCCATCGGGCAGCAGATTCGTAAACAAACATCTGCGGGACAGTAGTAGTTCCGCAGATGTTTTTATTATATCTGTGCCGCTGCAAGAGTAACCCCAGGGAGGTTATCCACCATGCAAGACAAAATTGCCCAGTCCGAACGTCTGGCCATGCAAGTTTCTATTAACAGTATCATCGTAAATCTAATTCTTTCAGTTGGTAAATTAGCAGCAGGGATACTGGCTAATTCTGCCGCAATGATTTCTGATGCCATTCATTCCGCTTCCGACGTCTTCAGTACCTTTATAGTTATGGCCGGCGTCAAGATATCCAATAAAGCTTCTGATGCAGAACATCAGTACGGACACGAACGTTTGGAATGTGTCGCCGCCATCATTTTAGCGATAGTTTTAGCACTGACAGGTATTGGTATAGGTTACGCAGGTTTAGAAAAAATATTTCACGCTTCAGCCGAAGATTTGAAAATACCGGGCAGCCTTGCTTTGATCGCCGCAGTAATTTCCATTATCGTTAAAGAAGGTATGTTCTGGTACACTAAAAAAGCAGCTGCCAAAATAAATTCCAGTGCTTTAATGGCAGATGCCTGGCATCACCGCAGTGATGCATTGTCCTCAATAGGCAGCTTTATCGGTATTCTAGGCGCCCGTATGGGCTATCCTGCTTTAGATCCTCTTGCCAGTGTAGTCATTTGCCTGATGATCGTTTACGCATCATACGAAATTTTTAAAGATGCCATAGACAAGATGGTCGACCGCTCCTGTGACGAAGCCACTATCAATACGATGACAGCTCTGATAAACGCTCAAAAAGGCGTTGACCACATAGACGTACTGCAAACCAGAAAATTTGGCTGCCGCATCTATGTAGATGTCGAAGTAAGCGCTGACGACGACCTGACTTTACTGGAAGCACATACTATCGCCGAAAATATTCATAAAGCAATTGAAAGTAATTTTTCGGAGGTAAAACATTGCATGGTCCATGTAAACCCATGCAGCGAAGTACACCATGACTAAATAAAAAAACCACCACTGTTCAAGTGATGGTTTTGGCAGGCGCACCCCTACGCCTGCCAACGAAGGAGGAGAGAAAGGATTTTCTATTCTTTTAAGAAAGCCTTGAAAACAGCAAATAAATCAGAATATATCTGCCGGACAGAGTGAAAATGTGTCCGGCATTTTTACTCTGTAGAACAATCAATATTTCGACCAGCAAGAATAAAACGACAATCATAAGAAAAGACCGTCTTCTCAAGGCGCGAAGACGGTCAAATGTTATCAGTCAAAGCGGTTCTGCCACTCTCACATAAACAGAACCTCATTGGTTAAAAACATCTCCTTCCTGTCTCTCGCAGGTCAAGCAGTGATGCTTATATAGGCTGCTGTCCGGCTTCAGGTATTACCTTGGCTTGTGCAAGGACTGACCTGTTACGGTGACGGGATCGCATCGGATTTACACCGATCGACATTTAAGTTCATAGAACACCCATATGAAATATTGATTTGTTATATTAATTATAAGCATTACTAATTATCTTGTCAACACTTTTAGTAAAAAAACTTCTAAATATTTTTTGCGTTATATATTACTAATAAGTATTAGCAGCAATTTTATGTTATGTGAAAATATTTGCACTTCTACCGTAATTTTTAAATACGCTTATCTTATGCTGTAAAAAGATAAGCGTATTTTTCATTAAGCGTTAATAACGTCGCCTCTGCAACAGATAATACACACACTAGCTCTGGTTTTTCTTTAGTCATCTACTCTCACTTCTTTCATTCTTTTGACAGCAGAGAATCTAAAAGCAAAAGGATATTGTTGCCAATAGCAGCGTGGAATCTAATGTTATCTTTATCGTCAATGCTCCACGCAACATGCATGGCGCTAGTTTTATTCGAATATAAGCGTTTAAATTCGTCAAGCATCTGTTTTGGTAATTTGACATACAGCATCATATTATATTGTTTAAATTTTTCATCAACCAGGACGTAGTGAGAGTCGAGAACTTCCAATCCATAACGTTTTTCGATTAATTCTATCAGGCCTTTAATAGCCGGGTTATCATTCATATGTATTGCCTCCTTAAAAAATGGCGCGGCCCACAGGCGGCCGCGTCTCAATGGAGAATCTAAAAATTATTTTATTTCAAAAGGCGAGCTGTCTTTAACATTAACACCGCTCAGCTCAGCAGCAGCAAATCTGTTGATAAGATCTTGAACCGCCATAGTAGCCGAAATTTTTCCAACCACTACTTCACGCTCGATCTCTTCTTTGCAGCCAATAATGGCTGGCGAACGATAAAACAGATTATGCAGATGTTCTTCAACCATGGTATATACCCAGGAAAGCGTCTGCTGTTTCCTGCGTTCAGCTAACACGCCATTTCCCCAGCCTTGTTTCATAAAGGCTTCGATAACATCATTCCACAGTTCCATAATTCCCGCTCCTGTATAAGCAGAGCAGGTATAGGCATGAGTCGTCCAGTTTTCGGTAGCCTGACGTAAAAATTGCAGGATACGTTCATACTCAGCTCTGGTAACCATTGCCCGCTGTTTATTATCACCATCGGCTTTATTGACGACGATTGCATCGGCGAGTTCCATTACGCCTTTTTTCATCCCCTGCAATTCGTCGCCGGCGCCTGTCAATACGACCAGCAGAAAAAAATCTACCATCGAACGTACGGTAGTTTCACTCTGCCCTACGCCTACGGTCTCGACTAAAATGGTGTCATAGCCGGCAGCTTCGCACAAAAGCAGTGTTTCACGGCTTTTACGAGTCAGACCACCCAAAGTTCCTCCCGAAGGAGACGGACGGATAAAAGCATTCGGTTCGCGTGAAAGCTGTTCCATACGTGTTTTATCGCCCAGGATACTGCCTTTGGTAACAGTACTGGAGGGATCGACCGCCAGTACTGCGACTTTATGTCCGCCACGACACAGGTTTGTGCCAAGAGCCTCAATAAAGGTGGATTTACCTGCACCAGGCACACCGGTGATCCCAACGCGTGTCGATTTACCAGTGTAAGGCAGCAGTTTTTGGATAACCTGCTGTGCCGTCTCAAAATGAGCGGCAGCATTACTTTCAACCAAAGTGATGGCGCGTGATAAAATTGCGCGGTCACATTTTAGGACACCTTCGACGTAATCGTCGACTTCCAGCTTACGGCGTTTGATAGCCGGAGCTACTTTGTCTTTTTTATCTACTGTCACACCTGGAGTTCCTTCATGACCGCCTGTAACACCGTACATTACCCGGCAGGCAAATTTATCGTTTTCTTCTTCAGGCACCCACGAAGGTTTATAAGTATCTGTCATGGCTTAATCCGCCAAGCGTCTGTTCAGCTCTTCCAGTACTTTTTTAGCGCAGACAGGTATAATGGTGCCGGGTCCAAAAATAGCTGCTGCACCGTGTTCGTAGAGATAATCATAGTCCTGGGCAGGAATTACGCCGCCGATAACGACCATGATATCCTCACGTCCGCGTTTTTTAAGTTCTTCTACCAGTTGCGGCATCAAGGTTTTATGACCTGCTGCCAATGAGCTCATACCAACGATATGAACATCATTATCTACTGCATCCTGCGCAGCTTCTTCCGGAGTTTGGAACAGAGGGCCGATATCTACGTCGTAGCCCATATCTGCGAAGGCGGTAGCAATAACTTTCGCCCCGCGATCGTGTCCGTCTTGTCCCATTTTAGCAATATAGATACGGGGACGACGGCCTTCGCACTGTTCAAAGTCATCTGTCATCTGACGAACTTCCTTGATAACATCTTCGTCAGCAAATTCGCTGCTGTAGACGCCGGAAATTGAACGGATGATAGCTTTATGACGGCCGCAGACTTTTTCGACAGCGTCAGAAATCTCGCCTTTGGAAGCACGAGCACGAGCTGCGTTAACTGCCAGCTCCAGCAAGTTGCCTTCACCGGTTTCCATGGAATGGGTGATAGCGTCCAAACAACGGCGAACTTCATCGTTGTCACGGTTAGCACGCAATTTTTTCAGACGTTCGATCTGCGCCAAACGAACTGCAGTGTTGTCGACTTCCAGAATATCAAGCGGATCTTCTTTTTCCAGACGGTAATCGTTTACGCCGACAATTTTTTCGGCGCCGGAATCGATATGAGCCTGACGACGTGCTGCCGCTTCTTCGATACGCATTTTAGGAAGACCGGTATCAATAGCTTTGGACATACCGCCGAGCTGTTCGATTTCCTGGATATGTGCCCAGGCTTTTTGGATCAGCTGATTGGTCAGTGCCTCTACATAATAGGAACCGCCCCACGGATCAATAACTTTGCAGACTTTGGTTTCGTCCTGAATGTACAATTGAGTATTACGAGCAATACGAGCCGAGAAATCTGTCGGCAACGCGATAGCTTCGTCCAAAGCGTTAGTATGCAGCGACTGGGTATGCCCCAAAGCTGCTGCCATAGCCTCGATACAGGTACGCGTAATATTGTTGAACGGATCTTGCTCTGTCAGGCTCCAGCCGGAAGTTTGCGAATGTGTACGCAAAGCCATAGATTTGGTTTTTTTCGGGCCGAAGGAATTAACGATTTTCGCCCACAGCATACGTCCTGCACGCATTTTAGCAATTTCCATAAAGTAGTTTTTACCCATTGCCCAAAAGAATGACAAACGCGGTGCAAACTGGTCAATAGTAAGACCATGCTCAGTACCTGTACGCAGATATTCGAGACCGTCGGCTAATGTATAGCCAAGTTCGATATCAGCAGTAGCGCCTGCTTCCTGCATATGATAACCGGAAATCGAGATACTGTTGAATTTGGGCATATAAGCGGAGGTATATTCGAAAATATCACCGATGATGCGCATGGAAGCTGTAGGCGGATAGATATAGGTATTACGAACCATGAATTCTTTCAGAATGTCGTTTTGGATCGTACCTGCCATAACTGATTTGTCTACGCCCTGTTCTTCACCAGCCAGGATATAGAAGGCCAATACAGGCAGCACTGCGCCGTTCATTGTCATTGATACAGACATTTGATCCAGAGGAATGCCGGAGAAAAGAATCTCCATATCCAAAATAGAGTCAACGGCAACACCGGCTTTACCTACGTCACCGACAACGCGCGGATGATCAGAGTCATAACCGCGGTGAGTTGCAAGGTCAAATGCGATAGACAGACCTTTTTGCCCTGCCGCCAGGTTACGGCGATAGAAAGCATTTGATTCTTCTGCAGTAGAGAAGCCTGCATATTGACGTACTGTCCAGGGTTTGGTTACATACATCGTTGAATAAGGTCCACGCAAAAATGGCGGGATACCTGCCATATAATGCAGATGTTCGCAGTCTTTATAGGCATTCACATCATATAAAGGAGCTACGTTGATTTGTTCCATTGTACGGTAAAAATTTTCTTCAAAGGATTTACCGGTTTCAGTTTTTAATTTTTCCTTCCAGGCAGCAAACTCGGTGTCGCCTTGTGCGGGTGCCTGCTGAAAGGGAATTTGACTAAAATCAGGAATTCTGGACATTATCAGAACATCCCCCTTTCTTTTTGCATACGGAGCAAGGTTTCATAGCAGTTGGATTTGACGCTGATGTAATCATCCATACCTGCAGCATCACAGATTTCTTTCAGTTCTGCACTGGGAGCACCTGCCAGGAATACCTTCATTTCCGGATTTACAGCTTTGATGCCTTTCGTAACTGCTGGGGCCAGTTCCGGATAAGTAGCGTCAGTCGAGCAGACGATGGCTGCATCGGCACCGGACTCAAGCGCTGCTTTAACAGCTTCTTCGACAGTGAGGAAGCCATTATTTGTCACAACCTCAAAGGCAGCCACCTGCATGAAAGAGGTAACAAAATCGGCACGTGCTTTATGCTGCGGGATCGGTCCCATATTGGCCAGGAAAATTTTAACGTTTGCACCGGTTTTATCAACAAAATTTTCCGTACGCATACGCAGTTCTTCATAGCGTTCAGTCCAGCGATGCGGAGCAATAGCTTCAACCTTTTCGCCATTAGCGCTGCCGGTAAGAGCTGCTGAAATTTCACCCATAGTTGCTCCAGCCAATAATGCTTTTTCAGCATCAGCGATCAAAGAACCCAACTCACTGGCATCACGTTTGCCAAGGTCGCTGAGTACAGCTTCTACATAAGCATTGTCGCGTACTTTTACGTTGACTTCCAAATCAGTTTTGCGTGCTTTAAGGATTCCTGCGAAATCAACTTCAGGCACTTCCAAAAGTTCTTCAGTCATGTTCGGGTACATGTTATTGCCGACTGCACGATCTTTTCTGGTAGCAAGATTTTTAAAACGTTCTTCTAAAATAGCTTTAACCGCTGCCTGTACTTTGCCGCTTTCAAGCGCTGCCAGTAAGCCGCCGTGGCTTTCGATTTCCTGGAACTTAGCCCAGGTTTTTTCCGTAAATTCTTCTGTCAGCGGTTCAATATACCAGCTGCCGCCGGAAGGATCGATCGGCTGAATAAAGTTGAATTCATGCTGTTCCATGATCTGGATATTACGGGCAATACGGCGGGAAAATACATCACTGGGACGAATGCAATGATCGAAAGGTTTGACATACATGCCGTCCATACCGCCAACAACCGCAGAGAAGGATTGTGTTGCCGCACGCAGCAGATTTACATAAGGATCGTATTTCGTCTGGCAGAAGGTAGAAGTGCTGACATAAAGATTGATCTTTTGTGCTTCTTCATCCCCACCGCAATTTTTAACGATTTGCGCCCAAACCATTTTCAGACTGCGCAGTTTAGCAATTTCCATAAAGAAATTAGCTCCGATACTGAAATGAAAACGCAGGTGGCGACAGAAGGTGTTGACATCAATACCACGGCGTTCCATAGCGCGCATATAAGTTACAGCTGCATTCATAGCATAAGCTACTTCCTGAATGTCGTTAGCACCGCCATTATGATAAACATCGGTATTGACAACTACTGTTTTAAGCTGCGGAGCATTTTTTTCAGCCCAGGCAATGCTATGTGCCATTTCGTCATAATATTCGTCCAGCGGACGAACTAATTCGCCGTCCAAAGCAAGTTCGCCAATCGGATCGACAGTAATAGCGCCATGTAATTTTTCGAGAGCCAGACCTTTTTCCCCGCAGACAGTGATTACAGCAGCCAAAAGAGCGATGTTGGAAGCGCCGGCATAAATATCGATTTCGAATTTTTCCAGATCAACATCATCCAGCAGTTTTTCCACATCAGCTACAGTAGCCAAAGATACGCCTATATCAGCAACATCTTTTACTTCTGCCTTATCAGGATCATAGCCTTTGCGTGTCGCAGTATCTAAAACGACACTGGCAGCGGTAGTTCCTTTCAACAGCTCGTATTTAACCATTTCATTGGCTTCGGCAGGAGTTTTTCCATCACACTCCTGAGCAATAGTCCATACTTTATGGATATAACCTCCTGCATTAGCACCGCGCAGGTTGCTTTCCATGCCGGGATAGGTTTTATTGTGAGTAATCTTCTCCTGATCCTCTAATCTATAAATAGGATTCAGGGTGATATCCTCATAAGTTTTAGTGAACATACTCTTTTCAAAAGAACCGCCTTTAAGAGCAGTCACTACTTCTTGCTTCCACTCCTCATAGGACGGCGGCGTAAATTCATCGAAAGTAACCGGAGGGATAGTTCCCACTAAAGTTTCTTCCTGCTGAATCTCTGCTGTAAGGTTTTTATCTTGTTCCATATACGGCATCCTTTCATTAATTATTTTCTGTGCCGGGGTAGTAAATGTTCACCTCCTGTACTTTGCTTACTTATGTATCGCAGAATGGTTCGAGAATCTCCTACCGAAACTGCCTCTATAAGCCCCTTATCAAAAAAAGCAACCATCACAAAAAATGTGATGGTTGCTCTTGCCGCGCACCCCTACGCAGGCAATTGAGAAGAAGGTTCTTGCACAAAGAGAATTTGAGAATGGCAATAAACCCGGCAGGTTGTCCAGACCTGTCACAAATAAATATATACACTGATGGCTGACCTTATTTTCGAGGTCTAGCCATCACACTTCGACCTCAACGCGCTTACAAAAGCACAGAAAAACAGAAAACCGTTTTCTTAAAATAATATTAAGAAAAACGGTCAGAAATTCATAGCAAAAGATTCGCACTTCGTATTTACCTAAAATACGAACTCTGCAGCATCTCCTCCCCGTCTCTCGCAGGTCAATCAGCGATGTAGCTAAGGCAGTTCTTCTGACTCCGATTCATAGCTCACTTCACCTTCCCAGTATTACTACCAGTGGCATTTGAAGTTTACTCCTCGTTACAGCGGCGGGACCGCGTCGGAATTGCACCGACTTCTCTATTAAGCTCCGTAGAGCACCTTTAGCTTACAATATTCATTTGTTAGCTTAATTATATTTATTACTATTTCTTTTGTCAAGTCTTTTAATATATTTTTTCATATATTATTTTTCGCAAATAAAACAGTATCGTAGCTTACTGTTTTATTCAGTAAGCTACGATACTGCTAATCAAGACTTTTATTTTTAAAATACATAGTGATTCCCAAAGGAACGCAGATATTCAAAAACAATAACCGTACTAATTGGTAAGTAAGAATGATTGAAACATCTTCTCCCATACTCATTCCAGCCAGACACATTTCCGCAATTCCGCCGGGAGCCATTGCTAAAAAAGCGGTTACTAAAGAAAACCCATACCGTTCTGACAGGGACCAGGCAACAACAACACTGACACCAATCATCAAAACGATACCACTAAAAATATAAGGCATCAATTCCTTAGTAGCCGAAAGTTTTTTGGGATCCAGCATTACGCCCATGTATAATCCAATACTTACCTGTGCCAGCATCATAAGCAAACCAGGCACAGGCTGTAAACTTCCCCAAAAATACGACCCTGCCGCTGTTGCCAGAATCGGCCCCAGCAAACGCGGTGTTGGCACCTTTAACTTAGTCGCAACAAAAGCGCCTAAAAACGACAATGGGACAAGAATAAGCCAATGCGTACCGTCTGTTGTCTGAACAATAGCATTGTTTTGCATAACCTGAGCACCTAAACCATGGATTACCAGAAATGGTACTGCTACAATAACGCCTACCAGCCTCAGAGTCTGCATAACGACAACAACATTTGCGTCAGCCCTTGGATCATCCTCCGACATCAGCATCATTTGCGTCAGCCCGCCAGGCATAATGCCCATCACACAACTGATCAGATTAGCCGAAGTATGTCTCGCTGTCCACCAGGCAATTAAAACAGCAACAGCTACAGCTATCAGCGTGGCTTCCAGTACCCCAAAGGTCTGATGCGTCATTTTCTCCCATGTATCAGCTGTAAAATTACGGCCAATACCATACCCAGCTACAAGTAAACCCAATTCACGCCAATTCTTAGGCCAGGTAACAGGCGAACCAGCTATCTTACAGGCTACTGCAGCAAAAATGCCGCCTAAAAGATATGGTATAGGCAATTCCATTTTTAAAAATAACGTTCCTAAACAGGCGGCCATAACAAATAGCAGCAAACGATTCAACATATTTCCCTCGCTTAATAATGCCCTTCCAGTGCCGTCATGATCCGCCCTATCAATTCACTGCGCATTGTATTCTGAGTTACAGAATAGGTCATAATACGGCTGTCATCCAGTCCCAGTTCCCGTTTGAATAATGCTTTTTGAGCCATCGCTGCATTTTTCGACAATTTATCTGCTTTGGTCAAAATAACCTGAACCTGCAGTCCACAGTCCAGTAACCAGTGATAGCTTTCAATATCGCTGTCCAAAGGCTTATGCCTGATATCAATAAGCTGACAGACCAGTCCTAGATTATCAGATCCGGAAAGATATTTACTGATAAATCCTGACCATTTATCTTTGTTCGTTTTAGCTGTTTTGGCAAAACCATAACCTGGTAAATCTACTAAATAAAAATCAGCACGTTCTTCCTGCCCTTCAGTAGTGCGTTTAGCCTGCAAACCATAAAAATTTATAGTCTGTGTTTTGCCTGGAGTCGAGCTCACTCTTGCCAAGCCGTTACGTCTGCAGAGCGAATTGATCAGTGATGATTTGCCAACATTAGAACGCCCTATAAAAGCAGCCTCTATCAACGGTGGTGTCGGATATTGGTCTGCTCTGACAGCAGATGTGATATATTGGGCATGAATAATATCCCAGGTTCCTTTATTCATCTTACTCCTCCAAAGCTAATTTCAACACTTGATCCATATGATTAACAGGAATGAATTTTATTGCCGCACGCACATTGACAGGAAGTTCTTCCAGATCCTGCATATTCTGTTCTGGAAGCAGAATGGTTTTTACACCATAACGATGCGCCGCCAGCATTTTTTCTTTAATTCCTCCTACCGGAAGCACTTTGCCAGAAAGAGTGATCTCTCCAGTCATGGCAATACCCGCTTTTATGCAACGTTTAGTCAGTGCTGAAACCATAGCCGTCACCATAGTAATGCCGGCGGAAGGACCATCTTTTGGGATTGCGCCTTCCGGTAAATGAATGTGGATATCAGTAGTTTCATAAAACTTTTCATCCAAATGCAGCTCTTTAGCCCGAGAACGAATATAAGTATAACCGGCCTGAGCAGATTCTTTCATAACATCACCCAACTGCCCAGTCAATACCAGACCGCCTTTACCGTTAGTAGCCAGTACTTCTACCTTCAGTAATTCACCTCCAACACTGGTCCAGGCCAAACCTGTGCAGATACCTATTTCTGCCTTGGCAGTCAGATCGCTTTCCAGAAAAATAACCGGTCCTAAATATTTAGTCAGATTTTTTTCGGTAACTTTAGCACTTTTTACCTGTTTCGTCACAATACGATGTGCTGTTTTACGGCAGATCGCCGCTATTTTCCGTTCTAAATTACGTACACCAGCCTCACGTGTATATTCGCGTATAACATGACGCAGAGCTGTTTCTGTAATATTCAAAGTTTTTGCAGTCAAGCCATGTGCCTGACGTTCCTTCGGCAATAAATGCAATTCGCCGATTTTCACTTTCTCGTCCTCAGTGTAACTGGTAAGTTGAATCACTTCCATCCTGTCTAATAGAGCAGGAGGGATAGTTTCTACCGTATTAGCCGTTACAATCCAGAAAACATGTGACAAATCAAAAGGGAATTCAATATAATGGTCACTGAAAGTGTTGTTTTGTTCCGGGTCTAATACCTCCAGCAAAGCCGAAGCCGGATCCCCCCGAAAATCAGAAGCCATTTTATCAATCTCATCCAGAAGAAAAACAGGATTCATGCAACCGCTGGTTTGCATACCATGAATAATCCTGCCTGGCATTGCGCCGATATATGTACGACGATGACCGCGGATTTCTGCTTCATCACGAACGCCACCTAAAGAAACACGGGTAAATTTACGCTCGATCGCTCTGGCAACCGAATGTGCCAGAGAAGTTTTACCCACACCAGGAGGTCCGACTAAACATAAAATCGGTCCCTTACTTTGTTTGGTCAAAGCACGTACTGCCAAATACTCTAAAATACGTTCTTTTACTTTTTCCAAACCGTAATGGTCTTTATCCAGTACTTTAGCAGCCACTTCAAGATCAAAATTATCTTCTGTAAACTTACCCCAGGGCAAACTTAAAAGCACATCGATATAATTGCGGATTACGGCGCTTTCAGCCATCATCGGCGGCATTTTATAAAGACGGTCAAGTTCTTTATTGATTTTTTCAACAACTTCAGCCGGCAGATCAAGCTCTGACATCTGCTTCTTATATTCGTCTATTTCGGCCTGACGTTCATCACCTTCGCCAAGTTCTTTATTAATGGCTTTCATCTGTTCACGCAGATAATATTCTTTTTGGTTCTGTTCTATCTGTTTACGCACCTGCTGTGAAATATTTTTTTCCAGACCGGCAATTTCCAGTTCTTTGCATAAATACGTATAGAGCTTATTCATACGTTCTTTAACATCAACCGCTTCTAACAGCTGCTCTTTTTCTTCGATATTTATCGACAGATAACCGGCAATCATATCCGCAACCCGTCCTGGGTCAGTTTGGTCCTTAAAGGTCAGCAGCACTTCACTGTTAACTTTTTTGCTGGCAATAATCCATTGCTCAAACGTTTCAATCAGCATCCTGCGCAGCGCTTCCACTTCATTATCTTCACTGACAACAGAATCCATCGGCAGTGCATTAGCCTGGAAATATGTATCGACAGCCGGAGCTTCGATAATAGTTTCTACTTTGGCTCGGGCTAATCCTTCTACAAGTATCCGCAAAGCTCCACTTGGCAATTTCAATAATTGTTTGATTTCCGCTATGACACCATATTTAAATAAATCCTTCTGCCCGGGTTCCATCGTTACGGCTTCCTTCTGTGATACCAGAAGTATCTGCTTATCGGAAGTCATCGCAGCTTCTACTGCATGAATGGAACGCTCCCTGCCTACATCAAGATTTATAATCATACCTGGAAATACCAGCATTCCTCTTAAAGGAAGCAACGGCATTAAACGTGGTTTTGTTTCCATATATTACCCTCCTTTGCCAACAGTATTAACTGCAGCAAACGATATTTTTAAAGCATTTTCATTACTCAACTTTATTTTAACATAAAAAGGGGAAAAGGCTATGCCCCTTCCCCTTCTTTTTTTAATTGCTTAACTAGCAACCACCATTTTCGGTTCCATGTGTTCTCTGATTGCCGCTTCTGTAACTACACATTTTACAACGTCGATACGTGAAGGCACTTCATACATCACATTACGCATTACCTCTTCGATGATAGAACGCAGACCGCGGGCGCCGGCATTACGTTTAAGAGCTTCTTCTGCAATAGCCACTAAAGCACCGTCTTCGAATTCCAGTTCTACATTATCCATAGCCAGGAAATGCTGATATTGTTTAATCAAAGCATTTTTAGGCTCTTGCAGGATTTTGATCAAAGCGTCTTTATCCAAAGAATCCAGTGTCACAACAACAGGCAGACGACCTGCAAATTCAGGAATCAAACCGAATTTCATTAAATCTTCAGGCAAAACTTTTTTAAAGATCGTATCAGCTTTTGCTTCTTCTTTTGTTTTGATATCAGCACCAAAACCAAGATTCTTTTTGCCGATACGTGCACCGATAATATTTTCAAGTCCGGCAAAAGCACCGCCACAGATAAATAAAATATTAGTAGTATCGATCTGAATAAACTCCTGATGCGGATGTTTGCGTCCTCCTTGCGGCGGAACGCTGGCGACTGTACCTTCCAAAATTTTCAGAAGTGCCTGCTGCACACCTTCACCTGATACATCACGTGTAATAGAAGGATTTTCTGATTTACGAGAAATCTTATCGATCTCATCAATATAAATAATGCCTCTTTGAGCACGCTCAATATCAAAATCAGCGTTCTGGATCAATTTCAGCAGGATATTTTCAACATCCTCACCTACATAACCAGCTTCTGTCAAAGCAGTAGCATCAGCGATTGCAAAAGGTACCTGCAAAATCTTTGCCAACGTCTGTGCCAGCAAAGTTTTACCGCTGCCGGTAGGCCCCAGCATTAGAATATTTGATTTTTGCAGTTCTACTTCTTTATCCTTCGCAGGATTATTTAATTCATAGTTAATACGTTTATAGTGGTTATAAACCGCTACAGCCAAAGTTTTTTTTGCTTCTTCCTGACCAATAACATACTCGTCAAGAATATTTTTAATTTCTTTCGGCTTCGGCAGTTCGTTTACACTGACAACAGCAGCATTTGTTTCTTTCAGGTCTTCTGTCAGCATTTCATTGCAAAGTTCGATACATTCGTCGCAGATATAGACGTTATGACCGGCAATCAGCTTGCGGACCTGGCCTTCTCTTTTTCCACAGAAGGAACAAGTTATATTGCTGTCGTTCCCCTCGCCAAAGTTCATATTGTTATCTCCTTAGTATGCATCATTTCGCTTCTTCAGCTGCTGCCTTACGGGTTACAACTTCATCAATAAGCCCATAAGCTTTAGCTTCTTCGCTGGTCAGGTAATAATCGCGTTCAGTATCCTGTGCGATTTTTTCTTTCGACTGACCTGTATGTTTAGCTAAAATACCATTCATCTCTTCACGGATACGCAGAATTTCGCGCGCATGAATCTCAATTTCTGTAGCTTGACCCTGAGCCCCTCCCAGCGGTTGATGAATCATCACGCGGGAATAAGGGAGCGCGTAACGTTTTCCCGGAGTTCCTGCAGCTAAAAGTACAGATGCCATACTGGCTGCCATACCCATGCAAATGGTAGAAACATCAGGTTTGATATACTGCATCGTGTCATAAATAGCCAAGCCGGCACTTACACTACCGCCAGGACTATTGATATAAAGATGTATATCTTTATTAGGATCTTCGGATTCCAGGAAGAGCAGCTGGGCGATAACGACATTTGCCATCGCGTCGTCAATAGGGCCGGTCACAAAAACGATTCTGTCTTTCAATAAGCGGGAATAAATGTCATAAGAGCGCTCACCCCTGCTGGATTGCTCTACAACGATAGGCACATAGTTCATGTCTTACACCCCTTTTCTTTAAGGTTATATTTTTTAATAAAGTCACATCTGCCGCCGGAGCTTAAAGCGCCGGCGGCAAAATGCCATTATTTTGCGTTGTCAATAACAACGTGAGCAGCTTTGCGACGCAGAATATTTGCAAGCAAAAGTCCCATGTTACCATTGGATTTAATGATATTCTTTACTTCGTCCAGCGTAGCACCATGTTGAGCAGCAATAGCAGATAATTCAGCATCAACGTCTTCCATAGATACCTGAATGTTTTCTGCTTTGGCAATAGCATCCAGAACCAGATCAGTTTTTACGTTTTCAGCGGCAGTCGCACGCTGGTTTTCGCGGATCTTAGCCATATCCATACCAGTATACTGCATATACATTTCTAAAGTCATTTTACGGCTTTCCAGACTCATACGCATTTCGTCAACCATTTGGCTGATGCGGTCTTCGACCATAATCTCAGGAACTTCAAATTTAGCATTGGCAACAGCAGCATCAATCAATGCTTTTTCATATTCAACCTTCGCATTGTTTTCAGCATTTTGCTGCATACGTTCTTTGTACGAAGCTTTCAGTTCAGCAACAGTTTTATATTCACTGTTAGCTGCAACATATTCGTCATTCAGCTCAGGCAGCTCTTTGCGTTTTACATCTTGAACGTTAACTTTGAACACAGCTTCTTTACCAGCCAGTTCTTTAACGAAATAATCTTCAGGGAAAGTTACTTCTACATCAGTAGCATCGCCTTTTTTTAGGCCAACCAGCTGATCTTCAAAACCAGGGATAAAGGAGTTAGAACCAACTTCCAGAGGATAGCCTTTACCTTCACCGCCGCTGAAAGCTTCACCGTCTACAGTGCCGGCGAAATCAATAATTGCAAAATCACCTTTTTCAATAATTGTACCTTCTTCAGCAATTACCATTTTGGCCTGACGGCTGCGCAGTTCTTCTACTGCAGCGTCAACATCTGCATCTTCAACAACAGCTTCTTTTTTCTCTACAGACAAGCCTTTGTATTCACCCAGTTCTATTTCAGGTTTCAAAGTGACTTTGATAGTCAGTTCCATATCTTTATTTTCTTCAAAAACAGATTCTTCAACTTTGGGGTCGGACACAGGAATCAGGCTCTCCTGATCAAGTGCTTTAGTATAGCAATCATTAGCAACGATTTCGAATGCTTCTTGTTTAATGGCATCTTTGCCATAGTGCATTTCAATAATGTTGCGGGGTGCTTTGCCTTTACGGAAACCGGGAATGTTTACGCTGTTAGCGATTTTGCTTATAGCTTTTTTAAAGCCTTTATTCACTTCCTCAGCGGGTAAAGTAATTTTGAGGGTTGCGTCATTCACAACTCTTTCAACAGATACGTTCATTAAAAAATCCTCCCTTAGGTTTTATATGTGTACAAAATTAACAGCTTGTTCAAGGCCAATATCAAAAGATACTGACATAAATCGCTCATAATATCATATCACAAGGATCTAAAGTTGACAAGAAGCAACAAAAAACCCGGCAGGTTTCTGCCGGGCCAATATTCAAGTGGAGCGGAAAACGAGATTCGAACTCGCGACCCCCTCCTTGGCAAGGAGGTGCTCTACCACTGAGCTATTTCCGCATTGATTAGCAACAAGATGTATTTTAGAACAGAACGCCATCTTTGTCAACATTTTTTTGAAAAATTTCTATATTTTTTTACTTTTAAAAAATTCCCAAAACTAACTGGCTGATATTTTTTGAATGATCGGAAACGCGTTTCATATTTATTAATAATTCCAGCATTACAAAGCCAGCAACCGGATCACAACGTTTTTCATTCAATCGTACGATATGATTTTTACGAATCTCTTTCTGATACTGTTTAACCTGACGGCACAATGCCCAGGCTTCTTCAGCCAGTTTCTTATCGTCTTTTTCCAAGGCTTCCAAAGCTTTACCGCTGGCTTCTAGCACCATCTGCCCTAAAGTGTGCAGCTCGGCTTTAGCCTCATCTGAAAATTTTACATTATCTTCGTAAATCATCCGTACTTTTTTCGCTAAAGTTTCACCATGGTCACCAATACGCTCAATATCGTTACAGGCATGTAAAAGACCTGTATGCCGGGCTGATAATTCCCTGCTCATCTGCGTTTCACTCATTTGCGTCAAATATTTGGTAACTTCTTCTTCCAATGCATCTATCACTGGTTCATGTTCTAAAACATAAGCGATTTTCCTGCTGTCCATGTCTTCCATTGCCGCTATGCTCAGTTCAACATTATGACGAGCCATGGTTCCCATGCGCACAACCTCTTTGCCAGCCAGAGTCATAGCGATAGACGGGGTTTTAAGCATATTCACATCCAAATATATCGGTTTGCGCGAAATGACACCGTCACTGCCAGGCAGTAACCGTTCCACAAGCTTGATAAAAGGAGCAGCAAAAGGCAGAAAAATAAGTGTATTGATAATATTAAAGGCTGTATGCGCATTAGCGATCTGACGCGCTATATCATGAGCAGGTGATACTGCCAAAACAAGTTTTATGAACAATCCCATAAAGGTCACGAAAAGAATGCTGCCAATCAGATTGAACAACACATGCGCTAATGCAACACGTTTTGCCGTAACATTTGCACGCCAGGCCGCCATGATTGCTGTAATGCAGGTACCGATATTATCGCCCAGAAGTACAGGAATTGCACCTTCTAAAGGTATCAACCCCTGGCTTGCCATGGCAATCAAAATACCAATAGTAGCGGAGCTGGATTGAATAAGTACTGTCATTACAATACCTACGCCAATGCCTAGAATCGGATTATGAGAAAATTTGCCAATAAAATCAACAAAGCCCTGATACTCGCGCAGGGGCAAAACAGATTGTCCCATCATACTCATGCCCAGCATCAGGATACCAAACCCAAGAAGTACCTGCCCCAGATATTTCCCACGACGGCGTTTAGCAAGCAACTGCATTGCAAACCCTATTGCCAAAATCAAAGTAACATAATCAGTAAGTTTAAATGCAATCAACTGGGCGGTAATAGTGGTACCAATATTAGCACCCATAACGATGCCGAACGCCTGTTTCAGTGTCATCAGCCCGGCATTTACCAAACCAACAGTCATGACTGTTGTTGCACTGCTAGACTGCAAAACAGCAGTTACAGCTGCACCCAACGCTACTCCGACAATCAAAACCCCGGTCAATGCTTCCAGTATTTTCTGCAATTTTTCACCAGCAGCACGCTGCAGACCATCACCCATCAATTGCATGCCATATAAAAACAATGCCAGACCACCTAGAAAGCCAAAGAAATATACCATAATTGCCCCCAGTTCTCACCTTTTTATTTTGTACTTGACTTTTATTATACTAGATTTTACAACGAGCTTACAAGAAAAAAACTTTTCCGCAGCGTCTTATTTTACTGTCCCAGCGGGACTTTTATGCAGCAACAAAAAAATCCCCATATCAAAATGATATGGGGTAAAAAATCAATATAACATTTGTATACTCAAGCAGCTCACTCTAATGCCATTTAATTCAAATGTCTGATAATCTCCATTATTTCTTCAACAGGCAGCACACTGCCGCCTGCAACAACTTTTTCATCAATAACCAAAGCTGGTAAGGCCATAACTCCGTAAGCGACTACACGCCGTAAATCATTAACACGTTCAAACTCAGCATGACATTTGAGTTTTTTAGCCGCGATGGCTGCATTTTGCAATAACAATTCGCATTGTTTCGTCATAGGCCCTAAAACCTTTATATGCATTTATATCACCTTCGCTTTTCTTAGTGCTTGGCTTACAGTTATAGGATACCAAAAGCCTTTGTCCTAAGTTGGGCTAAAAAGTGAACTGTTTGTGAATTTTCAGACAATTCATCCTGCTTCGCTCAATATTGACAAATTTTACTTTATGACAGAACTTTATCAGTATGCTCCAAAATATTTTTTTCTGCTGATAAGGCTTCTTGCTCCAATGCTGCAATTCTTTCGACAAGAACTGAGCAATAATCCTGATCGCTAATCAGATTAAGATTTATTTTTACATTATAAACTGCGCTACGTACAGCTGCCCTGGCCATCAATGCCGCTACAGCAGCATCTGTAATTACGGCTGGATTACCTAATTCTGCCGCTTCTGCCGCCAAAAGTAAAACTGCCAGAGCTTTTTCACCGATTTTCAAAGGTATCTCTGCTGCCATTTTAGCAGCTTCCTGAATTTTTATTTGGCGCAGTTCTTTTTCCAAATCTGTTGCTTTCGGCATCTTATAACATTTCATGAATGCTTCAAAAACGCTGGCATCCTCTTGTACCAACTGAAGCAATTCTTTTCGCAAATATTTACTTGCGGCTGCCAACCTAATCATTTCACCTTCTACCGATAAAAATTTTTCTTTTCCCACAGTAAGATTGGCAACCATTGAAGTTAACGCCGCACCTATGGCTCCACCTAATGCAGCGGCACCTCCACCTCCTGGTACAGGTTCTTTAGATGCAAGTCTTTCTAAAAATTCATCACAGTTAAGTTTCATAAAATCGTTCATTTTAGACTCCCTGTTTTTTTATTTGTAATCGCTCATCATGAGCAGGATAGTCAACCATTTTCAAGCTTCGCAGCGCAAAAGCAAAAAAAGTCTTATCCTTACCACAATCCCTCAAATGCCGTGCATTTTGCAGGCTGTAAAAACCATCGCCGCCACTGAACATAAAATCATTACTTATGACCTTATAATATTTTTCATCCGCTAATGTGCTGCCATCAGACAAAGTAACACTGCTAATTCTCTGTCCTTCCTCCCTTCTGATATCAGCACTGATCTGCAACCCTGAAAAACGCAGCCTGCTGATATCCGGGTTGCCAATACCATGTTCCAGAACCTGCCTCAGATCACTGCCTTTTACTTCTGCTGTATATATGGTACTGTCAAAGGGAAAGATTTTCAATAAATCACGAACCGTTACCCTTCCAGACGGCAAAGTATCACGTATAGCTCCACCGTTATATAAAGCAACATCAGCCTTAAAGCCGTTTTTCAAAACATCCATAAAAAAGTCTCCGACTCTTGATTCTCCATTACGGTCATTTGTCAGCACCTGGCTATTGACAGCTAAAATCTCATTATATTTAGAATCTATGTTTTTAAATATTGGTTCCAAAAACCTTTCCATTGCATTATCCTGTACTCTCGGTAATTCGCTTAATTTATAAACACGCGAATTTGCAGAAACAACCTTCTGAGCTGCCATGGAATATAACAAATTGATTCTGCCAACTGCCTCCCCATAGCATCCGGCCTGAATTACCGGAATATCTTCATATGTCCCGCTGACACACAAATGTGAATGTCCTGTGACAACGGCATCTACTCCATGAATTTTTTGCAAAATCGGTACTATCTCTCCTGTAATACCATGTTTCTCCCCTTGGCGGCTGCCAATATGTGTCAGTAGAACAATAATTTGTGCCCCTTGCCTTCTCAACTCATCAACATATACCTGTGCAATCTGTTCCGGCGGTAAAATTTTTACCTTCTGCAAATTAAACTGCGATGCTTTTTCCTTAGTTTCAACCGTAGTAAGACCCAATATACCAATTGTCAAACCATTCCTCTGCAACATTATATATGGTTTAAAAGGTTCCGCAACTCTATCACCTGCAGCCTCAACAATATTTGCTCCCAAAATAGGGAAATTTGCTGCGGCAGCCTGCCTCTTTATTACGTCCAGAGGATAGTCAAAAATATGATTGCCTGCTGTATTTGCACTAAAACCCATCTTATTCATCGCTGTCACAACTGGCAGTCCCTGATACTCATTGGCATCAATTGTTCCAGAAAACATATCACCACCGCCCAAAAGTAAGTATCCTACAGGATTTTGCTTCATCAGTTCGTTAATTACTCCTGACAAAACAGCAATTCCAGGATCAGCAGCTTCAGCACGCAGGTGCCCATGGAAATCATTCACACTGTAAATATCTATTTCGACAAAGTTTTTTTCTGCCGCATTTACGGCCGTTGCGATCAACAATAACAGTAGTGTTAACCATATCAGACTACATTTTTTCAGCCTGATCATTTTTCCACCCCCATTTTAAACTGCCTTGATTTTATTCGCCGCTGCCCAATATTTTCCCTGCTAAAAAAGCACAGGGAAAATTTCCTGTGCTTTTTATTATACTGTATTTATTTTTTTCAAATAACGACGTACCAAAACAGCCGCTGCGTAACCGTCTAAATTAACAGGCGGAACTTGCAGACCCAAAGGAAGTAAACGGCGCCAGCCCTGCGGAGGGTTTTCCTGCCAATACAATTTTCTGGCCTCTTCCGTACTGTAGCCTTCTTCTATCATTAATATCTTAATTACAGTAGTTACTTCCATCAGCATTTTTTTTATGCTTTCACAGTTAGTGCCGTTCCCCAAAATCACAGCAGCTGGAGCAGATCCTAATATTTGCGGCAGCACTTCTGGTAAAGTTTCTGTTGCCAGTACTGCAACCTTTTTTATTCTTCCATCTGCCTCTACCCATGCAAATCCAGTTTTAGCACTACCAGGATCAACGCCTAAGTACCATACTTTATTTTCCGGCATTTTCCACCTCTAAGCGCAGTAAAACCGGTCCAGAAGCGTTAATGTCACCTTTAGCATAGGCCTTAAGTATAACTTTCCCGCCATACTTAGCCATTTTCTCACCTGTTTCGACCATTGTTCCAGCATCCATATTACCAACCTTACCTGTAAGCGGGTCTGGTATGACTCCGGCAGCAACAGCTACACGGTTAATATCAGACAGAAACTCTAATATTTCACCATTCATACTGCTCTCACTTTGTTCAAGGTCTATTTCTTTACTAAAAATCAGCTCGTTATTTTTATAAATACGATTGTCCGCTGCCAATTCCAACGTACATACAGCCGGTTCTCCAGCAATAATATTAGCAACAGTCCTTACTCTGACAAAAATATTCCCCTGTGCAGCTTTAATGCGCGTCAAAGCCTCTTCAATTACCTCATTAGGCATCCATATGGCCTGCACAGGTTCTTCTGCTTCTATTCCCATACGATGCAGGGTCACTTCATTAGCCGTAGCTAAAAACAACTGCATTTGCCGACTATTTTCTTCGTCATTTAAACTTCCTTTTAAAACTCCTGCATAAACAACTTCGCCGCTTCGAAAAACAACCTGACCTTCACGAATAGCCAAAATTCCTCGCCGCAGACGTTCTGTCATCTGTTCCAGATTAGTTACTTCCCCTTCAAGAGACTGCTTAGCCTGTGACAATTCTCCCACAGCCGACTGAGCCTGCTGAAGCTGGCCTTTGGCTTCCTCATAATTCTGACGAGCAACAACTAACTGATTCTCAATCGCCGCTTTTTCAGCCGCGCTGGCTTTTATCTGTTCATCCAAAGCCAGAATTGCCTTATTCTTTTCAGCAACATCAGCCTGAGCCTTTGCCAACGCCACAGCCGCCTGATCTTTTTCTCTGTTCAAGGCCGCTAATTCATTCTGAAGCTTTTCCATTCCAAACATTGCGGTTCTGGCACTGTCAGAAGCAACAGCCATCGTTACCAAAGTAATAGAGGCGATCAAAATTCCGGTTATAACGGTCATCAACACAGAAGTATGATAGGGCCTTAAACCAAAAACAGAAAGTTTTTTCTTGCCGATCTTACTTCCCAGTTTATCACCAATAAAAGCAATCAAACCGCCAACTACTGCCAGAATTAAAATCAACCGTAATCCGAACATGAATACACCTCCTTTACTTCAAAATATATTTTTTTAATCAAGCGTTTTTCTTCTGCAGTAAAAATACACCGGCTCCCAAACAAATCAGATTGGGAATAATACATGCCAGCAGAGGATTCATCACCCCGCCTTTACCAAGACCTGTAGTAAGTGTCATTATCGCATAATAAATAAAGATTACGATAATACTGATACCAAGGCCAATAGAAGAACTTGTTCTTTGTTTCTGAGTGCCTAACGGAGCACCGATCATAGCAAAGAAAAAGCTGGCTAACGGAATCGAAATCCGCATATAGATTTCACACCACTGGCGTGCTGTCGGCTGATGCTGTCTTTCTAAAACAGAAATATATTCACGCAATTCCCTGATTGTCATTTCCTCAGGTTCTTTTTGTTCCCAGGAAATCTCTCTTGGAGTCACATCAAGCGGAATGATCTGCTCTTTAAATTTAGCAGTGCTTTTAATGCCTTCCGCTTCGTTCATTGTATAAACAGTACCATCTTCCAGACGCCAGGATCCATTTTCCCAGTAAGCTTGTTTTGCTGTTTGAATTCTCGCCAGATGAGATTTTTCAAACTCTTCGATCGTAATATTTTCCATTAAACCTTTTTCTTCATCAAAACGGCGGGCATAAGTAATTCTCTGAGTACTGCCACTCAAAGTCTTAATGATAACATGATCCTGGGTTCTCGGTTTAGTATTCTTTTTAATCTCATATTCTAAAATCCTGCCATACTGTACTTTTGCCGCCGGCACTACCTTCTCTGCCCAAACAACCGAAAACATGCTGACAAAAAAAGCTACGATCAGTACAGGTGCAACAATACGGTAATAACTGATACCCCCTGATTTCATTGCCACAATCTCGCTGCTGCCTGACAATTTACCAAATGCCATCAGCGAAGCCAGCAGCATCGACATTGGAAAGGTATAATTTACTACTTCTGGTAAACTATACATAAATAATCTGGCAATAGTTTCTCCCGAGGCCCCGTATTTAGTCATGTATTGTGTCAGCTTAAAAAGCATGGAGCTGGCAATAAAAATACTGGAAAACGAAGCGATACCAAAAATAAAAGGGTACAGCAATTCACTTAAAACATAACGATCCAGTAAGCGTAAACGCATCCCTATTCCTCCTACATGCTAAAGTTTTCGCCAAGATAATATTTACGTGCCGTTGGATCGTTAGCGATGGTTTCGCTGTCACCATGAATTAAAATTTCACCGTTGGCAAGGATATATGCTTTATCAACAATACTTAAAGTTTCTCTCACATTATGGTCTGTTATCAGGATACCAATTCCGCGCTTTGCTAAATGTGCTATCATTCCCTGGATATCTGATACAGCAATAGGATCGATTCCAGCAAAAGGTTCATCTAACAGAATAAAAGCAGGATCCGTAGCCAAAGCCCTGGCGATTTCAACACGTCTGCGCTCACCACCGGAAAGCTCTGTTCCTTTGCTTTTTCTTATGTGTTCAATACGAAATTCTTCGATTAAAGAATTCATTTTGTTCACACGTTCTTCCTCAGTCAGAACAGTCGTTTCTAAAATCGCTAAAATATTTTCTTCAACTGTCATTTTTCGAAAAATCGATGCTTCCTGCGGCAAATAACCGATGCCAGCCCTGGCCCGTTCATACATTGCCAAAGATGATATATCATCTCCATCTAAAGTAACTACACCTTCATCAGGACGTTCAATGCCTACAATCATATAAAATGTCGTAGTCTTACCGGCACCATTAGGCCCCAGTAACCCGACGACACTTCCCTGCTCTACTGTGATGCTGACCCGATTAACAACGCGCCGTCCTGAATATTCTTTTACAAGATCTTTCGTTTCTATAATCACTAGGCGACCTCCACAGGTGCTTTGGCCATTTGTAATGCCGCATTTTCATCTGCAGTTACATTTTCTTTCTTCTCCACAGGCTTAGGAACATAAACAATTTTTACATTTCCACTGGCTTCTGCCTTATTAGAGGTATTGTTCAGACGCAAGCGATTTCCTTCTACTGTATTCCCATCCTGTGTCGCTTTTGCGTTACCAATCAGTTCTATATAACCGCTATTATTTGTTTCATAAACAGCGGTATCTGCAGAAGCTGTCAAATCACGAGGCGGGCTGGAAATAGCTACACCACCGGTCGCATTTGCCACACCAACTTTTCCATCATAAGTAATTTTCACTGCATCCAGAATGCTTCCATCAGCCATGGACAAACGTGCCCAACTACCAACAGTCTCAGCATATTCACGATTTTTATAATAATCAACACGTTCAGATGCTAAAGTTTTATCACCTTTAGTCAGACGAGCATCACCTATCGCCGAAGAATAATCTTCATTATGCATTACAAATGTATAACAAACAACATGCGAGTCATCACGATCAGCAACAACACCGCCAGTCAGCCTGCCGGATTTTGTTTTGCTGTTAAATTCAGCATTAGCAGCAGTTGCAGTACCGCCATCTTGTTTCAATACTACATTTCCCTTGGCCATACCGTCCCCAGACTGCATATCATATTCAATAGTATCAGCCTTCACACTGAAATTCGAGCCTTGAGCGCAAGCAGTCCCAAGCATGCCCACCATAAAAAATATCCCTATCATCATAACGATAGTCATTTTCAGTTTATTCATTATAATCGCCGCCTCTCTGAACTTCCGCATGCCCTTCTAATTTCAGTCTTTCAAATGCACTACTGGTAACAGCCTTGTCTCCTGTCGCCAAGGTATCATCTTTAAGCAGTCTTACATTCCCCGAAGCTGTAATAACATCTTCAGTCTGCTGCCAACGTATGCTTTCGGCAGTCAGCTTACCGCCACTGGATAGAACTGCTACCACTTTATCATTCAGTTCAAAATCCTTTGCCTCATTTTTTACTTTACCGCCGCCGGCCACAACCTCTAAAACACTGCCGTCTTCACGGTAAATTTTACCTTTAACACCTTTTAAAACAGCCTCACCGCTGCTTTTGATCTGTTCAACTTCTTCAACAGTAAATTCCCAGACTTTCTTACCGTCCACTTCTCTGGCCAAAGTACTATTCCTTACTTTAGCATTCGCCCCAGAGCTTTCTTTCTGAACTGGATTGTTGGAAGGAGCCTCACCGCCGAGCATAAGCCAGGCAATAATGACGCCTGTTATAACTATTGCACCCACGATCATCTGGAAGCCTTTATTTCTCAACATGCTCCTGCTCCTTTCCTGTAGGTGTGTATGGCGTATTCCAGCGATGCTGGAACCATAACCAGTTATCAGGATATTCCCTGATAACTTCTTCGACAATTCTGGTCATTTTTAATGTAACGCGATAGTCATCCAACTGCCTATCGCCGGTATCTTCATAGTAAATAGGATCTTTGACGATTGCCTGATGCCCATAATAACCTTCTTTACGTACAATAAAAATAGGTATAATAGGAGCTTTAAATTTCCTGGAAAAATATGCCGGTCCAGAGGGTGTAGCTGCCATTTTTCCAAAAAACGGTACAAAAATACCGTCATATCCGCCATCCTGATCTGCAATCAAGCCCAGCATGCGGCCTTTTTTCATTGCTCTGGCACAACCAAGAATTTCACTTGTACCACGAGAAAATATTTCCTGACCTACGCTTTTGCGCAGTTCGTTCATAAAATCACTGTAGACTCTATTAGGCTGTGGTTTTTCAACTGCACTTATAGGAAATCCATACAAAGATAAAGCAGCACCCAGCCATTCCCAATTATCCATATGGCAAGCCAGCATAACTACACCATGACCTTCATTCAACGCTTCCCATAACACATCCGGACGATCAAAAGTAACCAAACCACGAATATTATCTTTATTGAGTGCTGGCATATACATTATTTCCATAAAAGTTATGCCTAATTTCACAAACAATGACTTTATCGTGCATTTAGCTTCTTCATCAGAATAACCAAGTCTTTCCTTGATAGTTTCCTCTGCACGGATCCTCTGTTTTTTTGCAATTGTATGATAAAGGTGCCCTATGCCGATACCAATGTTCACCACCAGCTTATAAGGCAGCCATGATACCAAGGTACTGATTGTTTTCAGTAAATAGTAAAGCCACATTATTGAGCGTCTCCCTGTCCCTCTTGTAAATAACTGTTTACAATTTTATCCCAGTCACCACGAGCATTTAAAATAAATTCTGTAATTTGACGCACTGCTCCGCAGCCGCCTTTTTTTTCTGCTACAAAATGACATACCTGTTTTACTTCTTCTACAGCATCTGCCGGAGCACAGGCCAAACCAACCTGTGTAAGCACTGGCAGATCATTTAGGTCATCGCCGACATAAGCCGTTTCATTTAAAGACAAATTATATTTTTGCAGCAGCTCCGCTAAAGCACTTCTTTTCTCTTTAACATTTTCACAAACTTCGATGATTCCTAATTCTCTGGCCCTTCTGCGAATAATTGGACTGCAGCGACCGGTAATAATCGCAACCTGCAGTCCGCATCTTATAGCGCAGCTGATTCCCATACCATCTTTAGCATTAAAGCTCTTGAAAAGTTCCTGCTCAGCATCAAGATAAATCGACCCGTCTGTCATAACACCATCGACATCCAACACCAGCAATTTAATTATCTGAGCTGCTTTTTCTATGTTTTTCATTATACCACACCCTGACGTACCAAGTCAGTCATATGCAATAATCCAATAACACGACGCTCCTCGTCAATAACAGGCAGCACTGTAATAGGCTTAGGACTGTTGCTTTCCATCAGATGCAGTGCCTGAGCCGCCAGTTTATCTTTAGTAATAGTTTTAGGGGCCCTGGTCATCAGTTCAGTAACAGGACGCTGCAGAAAATCAATCCCCTTACTCAGCCCACGGCGAATATCTCCATCAGTCAGAACGCCAATCATAATTTCATTATCGTCAATTACAGAAACAGCGCCAAGCCCTTTATCAGTAATTACGAATAAAGCATCCTGAACAGTTGTTGCACCATTAACAACAGGATTATCAGCACCACTATGCATGATGTCCTCAACAGTTAAGAGCAGCTTGCGTCCCAACGAACCACCAGGATGGAAAACAGCAAACTGGCTGGCAGTAAATTTACGTTTGGACAACAAAGCCAAAGCAAGCGCATCACCATAAGCTAATGCGGCAGTAGTACTGGATGTAGGAGCCAGCCCTAATGGACATGCTTCCTGCGAAACACCAACATCTAAAGTAATATCAGAATTTTTTGCTAAAGAAGACTCAGCATTCCCAACCATAGCAATCAATTTTGCCCCTATACGCCTTAAAGATGGCAGTATATGCAGTACCTCTCCCGTTTCGCCGCTATTAGACAGAGCGATCACGACATCGCTTTCGGTTACCATACCCAAATCACCGTGAATACCTTCGGCAGGATGGAGATAAAACGATGGTGTACCTGTACTGGCAAACGTAGCCGCCATTTTTCGTCCAATGATACCTGATTTACCCATACCAGTGATGACAACTCGTCCTGGACAGTCTAAAATCATAGCCACTGCTGCAGAAAAATGCTCGTCAACTCGAGGTACGAGCTCTAAAATAGCGTCAGCCTCCATTTGCAAAGTATTGCGCGCCTGCTCTAACATTTGTTCCATGCTCCAACTCCCTCTCACTTACCAGATCTAACCGCGTACTATTTTATCAATAGCCAAAACATCTGTTAAAAGTTTCTCTAACTTGTCCAAACGAACCATATTGGGTCCATCAGACAACGCTTCTTCCGGATTATCATGTACTTCAAGAAAAAGAGCGTCAATGCCTACAGCCGCAGCAGCTCTGGCCATATGAGGCACATACTGGCTTTGACCTCCGGAAGTCGTTCCCTGACCTCCTGGAATCTGAACGCTATGAGTAGCATCCATCACTACCGGATACCCCAGCTCACGCATAATTGCCAAGCTGCGCATGTCAGTAACCAAAGCATTGTAACCAAAGCTGGCACCGCGTTCAGTCAGCATAATATTATGATTGCCTGCCTCCTCAGCTTTTTTCAGTACATTTTTCATGTCCCAGGGTGCGAGGAACTGGCCTTTTTTAATATTAACTACACGTCCTGTTTTTGCTGCTTCGTAAACCAAATCCGTTTGACGGCAAAGAAACGCCGGTATTTGCAGAATATCTAAAACTTCAGCAGCTTTTTCCACCTGAATAGTTTCATGAATATCACTGACAACAGGCACACCTAAATCTTTTTTAATCTGTGCTAAAATCTTCAACCCTTCTTCTAATCCCGGTCCACGGAAAGAGCTGTAAGAAGAACGATTGGCTTTGTCATAGGATGCCTTGAAAACATAAGGCACACCTAATTTATCAGCAATTTTTTTAACTTCCTTACCGATCATCAAACTGTGCTCATAACCCTCTAAAACGCAGGGGCCTGCCATCAATAGCAGCGGATGCCCCTGTCCAACTTCATAATCACCAACTTTTACAATGTTCATGTCCGACCTCCTTCTGGAATAAAACCGCTTATTTACTTAACAGCTCATTTACCGCTGCCAAATCTTCCGGAGTATCTACTCCAATACCTTGAAAATCACTTTCCAGTACTTTTATCTTATATCCGTTTTCCAAAACTCTCAACTGCTCCAAACTTTCTGTTTTTTCCAATTCAGTAGGTGCCAAAGCAGCGTATTGCAAAAGGAAATCACGTCTATAAGCATAAATACCAACATGCTTATAGACCTTATAGTGTTCAGTTTTATTACGGGGATATGGCATTAGGCTGCGCGAAAAATAAAGGGCATAACCATTATTGTCGGTAACAACTTTAACTGCCGCCGGATTATTATAATCTTCTTCCCGCATCAATACTTTCATCGTAGCCATTTTTAAATCAGATTCAGCTTCGAAAGCTTTTGCCAGCCGGTCAATAATCTCCGGCGGTATCATGGGTTCATCGCCCTGTACATTGACAATAACATCTACATCGGGAAAATTAAGAGCGACCTCTGCTAACCTGTCAGTACCACTGGGATGATCCGGAGATGTCATGATCGCTCTACCACCAAAACCATGAACCGTTTCAAAAACTTTCTCATTATCCGTGGCCACAATAACATCATCAGGCAGTTTGGCCTCACAGGCTTTCATATAGACATGTTGTATCATAGGCTTTCCTGCAATAAGTGCCAAAGGCTTGCCCGGAAGTCGTGTAGAAGCGTAACGTGCAGGTATCACACACAAAACTTTCATTACTCGTTCGTCTCCTTCTGAATGGCGTTCAGAATTGTTTTCTCAAATACTTCACGTCCTTCAGTAATTTTTATATCCATATTTAAAATATACAACGGCATTTCTCTATTAAAATAAATGAATTCCGTTGGTATTTTAACAGCGTCCTTACCAGTTGTTACCATAGCTACAACTTCTTTGCTGATGGCTCTTTCACTGATATACTGCATTTCCAGCATTCCGTAATCATGATGGTCAGGATATCGTATAGCTTCAATTATATCAATGCCGATGCAGGCCAGAGTCTGCTCAAACGATGAAGGATTGCCGATCGCAGAAAAGACCATAACTTTTTTACCCTGCAGCTCAGAAAGATCTTTCGCATTTTCATGTATGCCTTTATACCAGTCAGCAATTTCCACAAAATTTTTTGGAAGATGGATACTCTCAATAATAGGAGCATCTCCGTTGTACTTATCCAAAGTATCGCGTAATTCCTGACGGCTGAACTGAGAACTTTGATCTGTTTTAGTCAGCAGGAACAAGCCCGCCCTGTCCAAATGACTCAACGGTTCGCGCAAGGTCCCGCGCGGCAGAAGACAGCCATTGCCGAACATATTAAATGTATCAACTAAAACTACGTCCAGATCACGATATAAGTGCCAATGCTGATAACCATCGTCCATGATGATAACCTCAGCATTCATTTTATCCACAGCAAACTGACCTGTTAAGGCTCTGTTTTTACCAATAATTACCGGCACACCCGGTAAGGTTTTCGCCATTAAATAAGCTTCATCACCGGCCTCATAGGCAGTCATAAAAATCTTCTTACCATCACTGACAACGCCCATCTCCTGATCCCAGTGCGAACGATAACCACGATTCAGGATCACGACACGATAACCCATATTTTTAATAATAACAGCAACTTTTTGCGCGGTAGGAGTTTTTCCTGTACCACCAACAGTAATATTCCCTATAGAAATGACACAGCAATCTAATTTTTTCTGTTTCAATAATCCGGATTTATAAAAGTCTAATTTACAGCAAACACCAAATTCATATACATAGGAAAACATCCTTAAAATCCCCAATAAAATCCAACCAAAAAATGGGGTGTTAGGACCATGTGCCAGCTGGTATAAATATTGAATCACCGCATCTCCATGGCGCAGACGCCCGCCGCCTTCATCATGCAGATTTCTGATATTTGTAGGATAGGATGCTTCAACCTTACTGTCAACAGTCGTTAATGTCAGCAGATCCTGCAGATATTCAATACTGCGTACAGCAGCACCGCGATTTTCTTTAATAACCTGCAATGATGCTGCTCCCATTTGCAAACGTCGTTCATCGTTTCCAACAATATCTAAAACTTCTTTAGTAAGCTCTGCACTGTTATTAATCATCTTGCAGGCACCGACCTTACTCAATAAAGCATATGAATCTTTAAAATTCTGCATATTTGGCCCAACTAAAATCGGTTTGGCATGCGCCGCCGGTTCCAGCACGTTATGTCCGCCATGTTTTATCAAAGAACCACCAACAAACACCACATCACCAACAGAATAAATACGACCTAATTCACCAATAGTATCTATCAGTAAAACAGGATATTTAGACCGAGCACCTTTGATTTCCAGGAGTTTTGATCTAAATCCGCTTTCCCAATGATACTGTTTCGCCAGTTTACTGATTTCATCAGCACGTCCCGGTTTGCGAGGTGCGATAACCAAACGGGCCTCAGGATAGCTTTTAATAATTTCATTAAACACATCAAATAAAACTTTTTCTTCAGTAGGATGTGTAGACCCTGCCACAATTACAGGATAAGCATTTTCAATTCCTAATTCTTTTTTATAGTTTTCCAGGTCCTCTGGTGTCACTTCCGCATAAGTCTGATCAAACTTTGTATTACCTGTAACATAAATCTTTTTGGGATCTGCGCCTAAATGACTGATATAATCAGCGTCAATACTTGACTGCATGCAGAATCTGCTGACTGTATTCAGCATATCATCCCAAATGCCATATAAATAACGATACGTTTTTACTGATTTCTCTGAAATACGGCCATTAACCATCATTACAGGAATATTTCTTTCACGAATAGCCCGCAAAAAATTAGGCCACAACTCAGTTTCTACCGGCATGAATATCCTCGGCTGAATACGTTTAACAAAAGATTCAGAAACAAACGGCATATCCAAAGGAAAATAGATAATAGCATCAGCTTCCTGAATTATCTGTTTAGCCATATTATAACCGCCTACAGTTACAGCAGAGACCAGTATTGGAGAATCAGGATATGCTTTGCGTATTTCTTTAACTAATGGACTTGTCGCAACAATTTCACCGACAGAAGCGCCATGAATCCAAATACAGTCCTTCTGAGCCACAGAAGCAATTTCTTCATCACGCAGCCCGCCCAGACTTTGCCGCATTCTGGTAGTAAAACCTGCTTCACAGATACAACGATAAAGAAAGTAAGGCAGTACGAACAAACAGCACACGCACAAAACCAAAAAATTATAAATAATATACATTCTTTAACCTCACTTCGCTTCTTTGTTGCGATACTGAATTTTATATAAATGTGCGTACAGCCCATCTAAGGCCAAAAGCTCATCGTGTGTTCCTGATTCGACTAAATTACCTTTTTCCAGCACTAAAATTTTATCTGCGTTTTTAACTGTTGATAACCTATGTGCTATAACAAAAGAAGTCCTGCCTACCATCAATCTGTCCAGTGCTTCCTGCACCACTCTTTCACTTTCTGTATCAAGAGCCGAAGTCGCTTCGTCTAAAATCAGAATCCGTGGATTTTTCAATATTGCCCGGGCAATAGCTATACGCTGCCGCTGCCCGCCGGAAAGATTAACCCCTCGGTCACCAAGCTTAGTTTCATAACCATCAGTAAGCTGCATGATAAAATCATGTGCGTTGGCCGCTTTAGCAGCGGCTTCAATCTCTTCTTTAGTCGCATCCAGACGTCCATAAAGAATATTATTATAAACAGAACCATTAAAGAGCATTGTTTCCTGCGGAACAATACCCACCTGTTCACGCAGAGAATCTAACGTAACCTCTCTGACACTGTGACCATCAATTTTGATATCACCCTTGTTTACATCATAAAAACGCGGCAGTAAATTAGCAATTGTGGATTTTCCTGCACCGGACGGACCAACGATTGCTATTACCTCACCCGGTTTTACACTGAAAGAAAGATCCGTAATTACATTGCCTTTATCATCATAGGCAAAAGAAACATTTTGAAATTCCACTTTACCACTGACTTCCGGCAATTGCTTAGCATCCCTGCTTTCTGCTATTTCTTCCGGCATGTCGATAATCATAAATACACGCTGTGCTGCAGCCAGCGCCTTCTGGATATTACCAATAACTCTGGTTAAACGTTTAATCGGATTAGAAATATTTACGGCATAGGTCAAAAAAGCGACCAGAGAGCCAGCAGTAATCGTGCCATTAATAACATTATTACCGCCGTACCAGATAATCATCGTCACGCCAATTGCTGCAACAAGTTCTACAACAGGAGTCAAGGTTGCCATCAATTGCGCATTTTTCATATTAGCACGGAAATTTGCTCTATTTTCTACGTCAAAACGATCAACCTCGTAATCTTCCCTGACAAATGATTTGATAACTCTGGCAGAAGCCACAGACTCCTGCAGAACCGAAGTAATATCCGCAGTACATTCCTGGATTCTGCCGCCGGTTTTGCGAATTTTTTTCCCAAAAAATTCCATAAACCATAAGACCACCGGGAAAGTGCAGACTGTAAAAAGCGTAAGACGCCAATCCAGATAGATCATCGCTACTACAGAACCAATCAAAATAAAACCTTCTGTAATCATCTCAATGGTATTCTCAACCATAGCTGATTGCAGCGCATTGACATCATTAGTAACATAACTCATGATCGTACCCGTTTTGTTCTTGTCATAAAAAGATACGCTGAGACGCTGTAATTTTTTAAAAACAGCTGCCCGAATATCAATAATTACGCTCTGCCCAACGTAGCTCATCAAATAATTCTGACCATACCAGAACAAACCGCGTACGACGAAAATAGCTATAATGCTGGCAGCAATCCAATTCAGCATTGTGCCATTCTTATCAGCCAAAACTTCATCAATCATATCTTTGATAATCCAGGGAATATATAAATTCCCCGCTGCTGCCATAATAGTACAAAACATAGCAAAAATCAGTCTGTGCATATATGGTTTTATATAACTCAAAATTCGTAAATATAATGTCATTGTTTCTCCTCAGCAATACGCAGAACCAATTCTGCAACTCTATGTACAGCACCGGGCTCTCCCAGACGCTCACTGACATAAGCCAGATCTTTTTTCATCTGCGTGTTCCGCTCCGGCTCCAAAAGTGCCAGAGCCTCCTGCTGCAAACGTTCCGGAGTGAATTCTTCCTGCAGCAATTCAGGTAAAATACGTTTGCCTGCAACAATATTTGGCAAGCCGATGTTAGGTATATTGATAACTCTGCGTGCAATAAAAGCGGTAATAGGCGAGGTTTTATAAACGATAACTGACCCCAATCCGCACAGCGCCGCCTCTAAAGTCACTGTTCCGCTTGTAGCCAGTGCCAGATCAGCACTGAACATCACATCGTAGTTGTCACCTTCTATTATTTTGACCGGTACTCCTGCAGCTTTTACCATATCTTCCAGCATTTTCAGAGGAATTGTTTTGGCCCGCGGCATAGTAAAATCTGTATCGGGACGTTTTTTTAAAATTAATTTTGCGGCCTGTAACATCGTTGGCAGCATTTTTTGTATTTCCATCAACCGGCTTCCCGGAAGTAATAAAATCAAATCCCTGTCAGCATTCTTTCCTGCTTTTTTCCAGGCAGCTTCTTTGCTAAGATGCGGTTTCACTATATCCACCAAAGGATGTCCAACAAATTCGGTGTCAGCCCCCGCATTTTTATAAACTTCATATTCAAACGGGAAAATGGCAGCAACTTTATTGACAATCTGAGCAACGCTCTTCGCACGGCTTTTATGCCAGGCCCAAGCAGAAGGACTGATGTAAGAAACTACAGGAATGCCTTTTGCTTTTGCAAGTTTTGCCAAACGCATATTAAACCCCGGATAATCAACAACCACCAGACAGTCCGGTTTTCTTTCTTCCATTACTTTGGCAAAAGCTTTTTTCAATTTAAACAACGCTGGTAATTTGCAAACAATCTCCGCAAACCCCATTACCCCATGTTCTTTAATATCAAATAACACTTCGCCGCCAGCTTCACGCAGGCAATCACCGCCCATACCGAAAACTTCAGTATCAGGAGCAATATTTTTTAATTCTCTTGTCACCGCAGCAGCATGAATATCTCCCGAAGCTTCTCCGGCAGAAATCAATATTCTAGCCATAAACGCTCCCTTCCAGCTATCAAAACACTTTAAAAAGTTTTCTAGTTCTTATTTTATTACACAACAATTCATTTTATATTATAACACAAAAACAGACTGAACGTATCGCTCAGCCTGCATAATTAGCAATTATTTTTCATTTATCTTGCTACAATAGTAATATTGTGAGCATCTGCCAAAGCCAGAGTTTTTTCTTTTTCTACAAGCAGCGTTCTGCCGGCCTCAATTACCAAGCCGGTCGCTCCGGCTGCTATCATTGATTCCATGGTCTTTGTGCCAATGCTTGGCATATCAAACCTGTTATCCTGCGCCGGTTTTGCCGTTTTTGCGACAATAACACCTTTGCCAAGTGTTCCCCCTCGTAAAATGCAGGCATCAGTTCCTTCAATAGCTTCAACGGCCATTAAAGCACGATCTTTTACCACCACCGTCTGCCCAATATCCAAACGACCAATTTCTTTCGCCATTGCAAAGCCAAAATCCATATCAGCCACTTCCGCTTCTGTTGGCATTCTTTGGGTCAAAACGCCAGGCGGCGGCAATAACGGCTGAATCAAAAGTGTCTGATCCATCACTTTGATGCCTTCACCTTCCAGCTCCTTGACAATAGCGTTCATGATGGTATCATCTTTACGGTCAGGTACGGAAGCCAGTATTTTTATTGCCCTAAGGTCAGGAACAACAGCTCCTGCTTTATATAAAAGCTCTTTTGTAACTTTTCCTATCATTGTCACTGTTTTTACATCATTTTTCTTCAGAGTACTGATGATCTTACCAATTTTCCCTATATGAATGTCATAATAAGCATCAACAGCCTCTGCTAACTCCGGATCTATATCAGGGACAACTCCAACAGCTATAACTCTATAACCCATAGACTTGGCTGATAAAGCTACATCCACCGGCAAACGGCCGATTCCCGACAATAAGCCTATAGTCTCCACCAGGTCACCACCTTAATCTCTGCGGGTACGAATAATACCACGTTCTACATTACGCAAAAAGCGCATCAAATGCTCAACAGGCTCGCTGCTGTCAAGCTCCTGCTCCATTGTAGCAACAGCCTCCTGTAATGGCAATCCGGATCTGTATAAAATCCGAAAAGCTTTTTTCAGCTGACTGCGTATTTCCTGAGCCATACCGGCTCTGGCCAATCCAACACTGTTCAAACCCGATACAAAGGCCGGATCACCTGCAACGATCATAAAAGGAGGCACATCCTGAGCAACACGTGCCATACCGCCAATCATAGCATTACGGCCGATCTTGCAAAACTGATGCACTGCTGATAATCCGCCGATAACAGCCCTGTCTTCAACAATAACATGTCCGGCAAGTGTTGCAACATTGGACATAATAACATTATTACCAACAATGCAATTATGTGCGACATGCGTATAAGCCATCATCAGTATATTATTACCAATAATAGTTTTATTTCCTTCACCAGTAGCTCTGTTGACGGTAGTACATTCACGAAAAACACAGCCATCACCGATAACCGTCGATGTTTTCTCGTCTTCAAATTTTAAATCCTGCGGATCAGCACCTATAGAACAACCCGGGAAAAATTTACAATTTTTACCAACTGTAGTATATTTATGAATCACCGCATGGGCTCCTATTTTACAATTGTCGCCGATGACTACTTCTTCATCGATTACAGCATAAGGGCCTATTTCAACATTTTTTCCTAAAACAGCATTGGGATGGATGATTGCTGTTTCATGGATTTTAGGCATAGGAATAACAACCGAACTCATTTCCTTCACTCCTCAATTTTAATCAAACAATTAAACAGCTTTATACTATATTATCTATATTCTGCCAAAGCTTTTACTTTTTCGCACGCTGAATTCGGTTGTTTTAACTGATTACGTACAAAAAACTTCCTATTTCATCATTTTACTGCAAATTTTAACGTTTTTTCATTTATTAAGATTTTTTTGGATCCATAATCGCAAAAGTACAATCACACTCACAGGCCACCTGACCATCAACCTTGCCTTCACAATGAATAACGCCCATATTTCCACGTATCTTTACAACTTCAGTTGTAGTAATAACCTGATCCCCCGGTACTACCTGACGACGAAAACGTACGTTATCGATCTTACCAAAGACCGCAATTTTGCCACGGTTTTCTTCCGGATACAGCATTGCCACGCCGCCGACTTGAGCCATTGCCTCAATTAAGAGCACACCAGGCATAATCGGTTCACCAGGGAAATGACCTAAGAACTGCAATTCGTTCATGGTAATATTTTTGACACCGACAGCCCTTTTCATCGGTTCCAACTCTAAAATGCGATCTACCAAAAGCATTGGGTAACGATGCGGAATAATTTTTTGAATTTCAATAGCGTCTAAAGTAATCATCATTTCTCCTCCTTGATCCTATAGGCTTGAATTTGCTTTGCTAAACAAGAATTAAATGCATGTCCTGACTTCACAGCAATTATATGCCCACGAAGATGCCCTAATAAATATAAATCTCCAATCACATCTAAAATTTTATGTCTGATCAGTTCATTATCAAATCTTGTCTCTGATAAAATTTTATCATCATCAAAAATAACAACATTTTCAATACTGCCGCCAAGCCCCAGCCCCATCTGCTGCATTTGCTTAATTTCACTCATAAAGCCAACAGTTCTGGCAGCAGCGATCTCCTGCAGGAACTTTTCTTCTGTCAGCTCGATATCAAAATACTGTGTCCCTAAAGCAGGATGCGCGTTAACAGATACAAAAGAAATCCTGTAACCATCATACGGTTGAATCGTGATATATTTATCATCTTCATAAACAGAAAAAGCCCTGTCAACAGCATATATCTTTCTTGGCTCCGACTGCCTTATTCTGCCCGCCTGTAAAATCAGCTCACAAAATACAGCAGCACTGCCGTCAGTTACTGGAGGTTCCGGCGCAGACATCTCAATGCGGCAATTATCAATGCCCATCATTGAAAATGCCGCCATTAAATGTTCAACTGTAAATACCTCGGTCCCATTTTCACTGACAGTAGTAGCTTTAACCGTAGAACTTACATTCTCCGCTAAAGCCTGTATTTCAGGATGCCCCGAGAGATCTGTACGTACAAAAACAATACCCGTATTCTCTTTTCCCGGCAATAATTTCATTGCAACTTCTTTTCCTGAGTGCAACCCTATGCCAGAATAAGCAATAGGAGCTGCCAATGTTTGCTGCATTATTTCTTTCAAAATTCCCTCCTGCCTTTCCCCGGTTATTTCCTGACTGCAAATCTCTCACGCCCGTCTTTCCAGCGGTCATGTACCCAAAACCACATCTCCGGATGACTGATGATCTCGTGCTCCAAAATTACAACCAGCTCCTGAGTCACATCATAAAAATCCTTTTCCCTATCCTTGCTCTTAGGCGTATAAAGCGGCGGATATATTTTAACCGTACAACCGCCCTCTTCACTATTATGAATAAAACATGGTAAAACAGGAGATCCATAAATTCGCGATAAGGCAGCAGCACCTAAAGGAATGATACTGTCTTTTCCAAAAAGTTTTAAATCAACACCGTCGTCATTAGTATCCTGATCATATAGAACGCCAAGCAGTTTTTTCTCCTTCAGTATTCTGCTGATAGCAAGCAAACCATGTTCGCCACGATTATAGGCAACCTTTTGTCCCACCATTTCACGATATTCATTAATGAAGCGATCCATATATTTATTATTTTGTTTTCTCGTTATAGAAAGCATAGGATAGCCATGCAAAGCAATCGTTGCCCCTAAAAGCTCCCAGTTGCCAAAATGACCTGTTGCAATAATGACACCTTTATTCTGTTTATAGGCTTCTTCCAAATATTCCAGGCCTTCAACATTAACAAGCTTAGTTATATTATCTTTATTTAACAAAGGGAAGCGCATTACTTCTACTACCATTCTACCAAATCTGCGCAAACTTTTCTCTGCTATCTGCTGAGCTCTTGCCTTATCTACGCCAAGACACTCCTGTATATTGGCTGCAGCCATTTGCATCCGCCATTTTGGAGTAGCAACAACCGCAATTCCGCCTAATATCGCAGCTGTTAAATTACGTAAACATTTAGGAGCCACGCACATAATCCAGCTGAAAAACTTAACCACATAATAAGCAAGCACTGCTTTTGCACCGCCTTGTTTCTTATTTTTCCAATTTAGCTACAGTTTCTTCCAGTACTTTAACCTTTTTCAGTAAATCGCCGATTTTTCTGAGATTCGCTTCCTGTTTAAGCCATTCCTTATGCGGACGTGCCGGAAATCCTGCATAAAACGAATTAGAAGGTACATTATTGGTAATACCTGTTTTTCCGCCAAAAACACAATTGTCACCAATTGTGATATGCCCAACTGTACCAACCTGTCCTGCAAACGTAACATTATCACCAACAGTCACGCTGCCGCTGATCCCCACATGGGCTACAACCAGACAATTTTTCCCTAAAACATCATTATGACCTAAATGCACAAGATTGTCTATTTTTGTTCCCGCACCAACAATAGTACTGCCTGCAGTAGCTCTGTCAATACAGGTATTATTTCCTATTTCAACTTCATCCTCTAAAACCACATTGCCAGCCTGCAGTACACTGCTGTGTCTGCCAGTCTTTTTATCTGTAATATAGCCAAAACCATCGCCGCCGATAACGCATCCTGACTGCAATACAACATTATTGCCTATAACACAATTTTCTCTTATTGTAACCTGAGGATAAAAGGTACAAGCTTTTCCTATTTTAACATGCTTTCCAACATAAACATGCGGATAAATTACACTGTCATCACCAATTTCAGCATCTTCCTCAATTACAGCAAACGGCTGTATAGCAACATTTTTACCAATTTTAGCACTTGCGGCAACAAAAGCCAAAGGACTTACGACACGTTCAACATCCTCCCTGGCCCGAAAAAGCTCCAACAAGGCCGCAAAAGCTGCACGCGGATCTTTGACTCTGATTACAGGTCTATCAAGCTTGGGATCTTCCGGTGCTAAAACCATTACCCCAGCTTTACTGAGATGACAGTGTTCCACATGAGGCGGCACAGCAAAAGAAATATCCTGCGGTCCAGCCTCAACTAACCCGTTTACGCCTGTAACAATCAACTTTTGATCTTCATTTTCAAGTGTCCCCTGCAAATATTCTGCCAATTCCCTCAAAGTCTTTTCCATAACTCTGCCTCCCGCTGTTTTAAAAAGGCGGGCAGATCAACCGCCCGCCACATTTATTTCATTTTTTCAATTACCGAATCAGTTACATCCACACCACCCTGAGGGACAGCATCTTTAATCAACACAGCTCCTAAGCCTTTTTCTTTAGCAACTGCATTTAACGCAGAATCCAGGCTTGCTTTTAATTTATTTTGCGCTTCTGATTGTACCAACTGCATTTCAGCCGTTTTATCTTCAACAATTTTTTTCTGTTCTTCCTGAGATTTGCCCTCCATCTCTTTAGTCATTTCTTCCTGCAATGCCTTTCCTTTGGTAGCAACCTCTTCTTTCACCGTTTTTACTATTTCGGCTTTGCTTTCAACAGCTTTCATATCAACCACACCAAATTCAGCATTACGCCCACTGCATCCAAAAGATACCATTGCAACTGCCACCATTAAGCCTGCCACTACTTGTTTTTTCATAATCTATCGCTCCTGTTATTTCATATTCTGCAAAGCCTTCACAACATCATCAGTAATGTCATCCGCTTTGATATTAACTTTAACACTATGAAAGACGATTGTATACTGCCGCTCGTGAGCAAGTTTTATCACATTGCTTTCAATATCGTTACGAATACCTGCTCTAAGCTTTTCATTACTTTCCTGCAGTTTATCAGCCTGCTTATCGATGGCAGCCATTGCCTTAGTCAAAGCTTCCGGAACCTTCGCCAAATCAGACTGGTCTTTTGATAATACCCCAGACATATCTCCCTGCATTTCCTGCTGCAGCTGCTCCGCATGCTGTTTTAATCTGGCCTGCGTTTCAACCACCAAAGGCTCCATTTTAGCACCAATAATTTTATTTTTTGCTGCTAAAATCTGCTGTCTTTGCTGTTCCCGTTCAGACTGAACCTGGTTTAATTCATTTTGAACAACCTCACGTTCTGCAGGACGCATTTTTATAGCTTCCAGCCGCAATCTAAAATTTAAAATTTTTAGCTGGTACGCATCCTCCAGTTCCTTTTCCTGTTCGGCTAAAGCAGCATCAGCTTCTTTTACTGCTGCATCATAAGCATCTAAAAGTTTTTTCCGTTCTTTTGCTTCAGCAGCATACATTTGTGTCTGAAACCCGGCATCCATAAAATTAGCTTTACTGTTTTGTTTCAGCTGCTGCAGTCTGGTTAAACCAGCAATCTGAGTTTTGGCTATTTCTGCCTGCTCCTCACGATAACGCAGTAATTTCTGCAATTCAGCTTCACCCTGTTTAAGAACAGTCTGTTTAGGATGAGCACTGAATGCCTTATCCCAATCAATAACGGCAATTTTATCCTTGCCGCCCGGATCATGACCACAGGCAGCAGTAAGTAATACGACTATCAAAATTATCGGCGTTAACCAGCGCATACTTTACCTCCTGCAGTTAAACAGAAACAAGGCCCTTTTGTAAAAAGGGCCTTGTCCGACATTATTTACCGCTTTGCAAAGCCTTGGATACCTCATCAGTAATATCGAGACCGCCGTATACAACGGTATTTTTGTCAACAACTACGGACAAACCTTTTTTATCAGCAACTTTTTTGATTGTTGTTTCAATCTTTTTCAAAACAGGATCCATTAATTCCTTTTCTTTATTGGATAACCGTTCCTGCAACTGCTGATAATAACGCTGTTTTTCAGTATCATTCATGGTTTTACTTTTTTCATCAAAATCCTTCTGGGCATTATCGATTTCCTGCTTCATACTTGTCTGTACATTCTGCAGATCAGGCACTTGAGAAAGCAGCATCTGATAATTAACAACGCCAATAGCCGATTCACTGGAAGCAGCTGATGCCACGCTGTTAACACCACTTTGGGTAAGTGTTAAAGCAAAACAGCCTAAAACAAAGATAGCTGCTACGAACAAAGATATCATTTTCACATTTTTTGGATCACGTAATTTTTGCATCATAATAAAAATCCCTGCTTTCAGTTGTAATTATACTAAATAATTATATCAGTCAAAATCTTTTCTTTCAACCTTTATCACAAATTTCCAACAATCCTGAAGTATGGTTTATCATTTGAATAAACATATTCCGCGCTCAGGAATTCGTGTATCCGGTATCTGACTCCAATTTCAGTAGTATCGCTGCCAGAAAAATATTCTGCCCGCAAACGCCATTTCGGCGTTATATCCTGTTCCAGGCGATAGACATTTTCTCCCAGCGGACTACGTCGCATATAACTGACTGTCGTTTTTCCGTGATGCAACGCATAACCGGCGGAAAAATCCCAGTCGACATCATCCAAAGTCACTCCGACCTCTCCGAAAATCTCATCCCGTTTTGATATGTATTTGCCAAAATGAGCGCGTCCGGAAATATTGTTCTCATTGCGCCCTATGTCACCGTAGCCTTCAAACCAGATTTTATATTCATCTGATTCCAGACGAATCCTTACCCCTGAATTAACTCCCGGCGTCAAAACTACGCTTGGACGCAGATTATGTCTTTTTACTTCAGGCTCTGCACTGAGTTCTGCCAGCAGTGATCTTTCCAGCTCTTCTTTATGCCTGCTGACATATATTACCGGCAGTCCCCTTAACTCCTGTGTTTTCTGTGCATAACGCTGTTTAATATTTAACAGCAGCAAATTGGGTATAGACTGAGAAACCATCTCATAATCAATACTTTGCACCAGCTGCCCTACAGGATAGACAACTACCTGTATAACGGTTCGCCTGTCTTCACGCACCACATCTACAGCAGCTCTGAATTCAGGCAGTTCAGCTTCAACCTTTTCCCTTACTAACCGGCGTAATACTCCACCGGCCCAGTCGGACGCATCTGCAGAAGAACCCTGCAAAACATCCTCCAGCTGTTTTTGTAATTCCGGCAGTTTCGACTGCAATAAAGCAGCCGTATTTTCTTCGACTCCCGAAAACTGTAAATCAACAAAAACATCATTTATCACTTCATTCCAGGGTGAAACCACCATTGTAACCTGCGTTTGTGTCCCCAGCTGCAACATTACCTGCTCCATCTGATATCCATTCAGGACTCTGTCCCCAACTTCTCCCAGAAGTCTTGTATATTCACTGCGCACAGGTTCTACTTTTTCTGTGTCCTTATCAAGCAGCAGCTGTTCAGCAACAGTCTGCATACTTGCCGACATCCGCTCTAAAAGAACCTTACTGGTAGAACCTCTGTCCAGGACATTAACGCTTACACTTTCAATAATGGCAGCATTTGCTGCCCGTGGCAGCAAACAAGCCAATAAAACTACAGCTAAAATTCTTACAATCTTCACGGCATACTACCGCCTGTTTTAGAATTGACCGCCGAAGCTGAAATGGAAACGTCCGCCCTGATCACCATAACCATAATCAAGCTTTACCGGTCCAAGAGGTGAGTTGATCCTTAAACCAACACCATAACTATATTTCAGCTCGCCCAAATCAAATGCTGTTTCACGGTCTTTGTCCCAGGCATAACCGCTGTCTACAAACAAAACACCCTGCACTTTTTTCACGATCGGCATTCTATATTCAACAGTGCCTTTCAGCATGCTGTTGCCTTTGAACTGGTCATCTTTATAACCGCGCAACGTCTCGCTGCCGCCCATTGAAAATCTCTGGCTAAGCGGCATATTGCCGCTGGCATAACCAGCTCCAAGCTGTACGGCAATGACATTTTCTGCGCCCTGACGATAGTAATAACGATAATCAACAGAGTATTTCGTAAAGTCAAAATCGCCGCCTAAACCAGCATATTCGATCGTATAGGCATTTCTTTTGCCTTCATGCGGATCATAAATATTATCGCGTGAATCATACACTCTGGCGACACCGATACTGCGGGTCAGGCCAAAATTCTTCTTACGTCTATATTCACCGTCATATTTAGGACCATCATATCTAGAGTCATAATCGCTGTTATTTCCCCAAGAATCCTCATAATACTGCGTGCTGTAACCATCAACAGCACCTTTGTAAATGTCGTCACGATTCTTCAACGTCAGATAATTGCTGACATATTCATTATTAGTCTTACGGCTGAACGTCAATTCCTGCCCGCGACGTTTTTTGTCATAACGGGCAATTTCGTCGGCGTTACGGTCATAGTCTGCATATTCGTTGGTAACGTCGTACAAAGTAATTGTTGCGCTTGTTTCTTTACTGTCGATCCAAGGTTTTGTATAAGAGAACTCATAGTTCTTATTATCCGCACCGCCGAATTCCCAGCGAATATTAACTTTATCACCGGTACCACGGAAATTTTTATCACCGACTGATACCATACCGATAAATCCGTCCGCATCACTGTAGCCGGCACCGATACCAAAAGTACCGGTATTCATTTCTACAACGGAAATCTCAATCTCTACAGCATTAGGCTGCTGACCGGGGTTCAATTTGATATTAACATCTTCAAAATAGCCTAGATTATAAATACGCTGCATACTGCGGCGGGCATCTTTGGCATTAAAAGGTTCGCCTTTTTTCAGTTTCATTTCACGGATAATAACATAATCTTTAGTTTTAGTATTGCCCTTAATTTTAAAGTCTTCAACAATACCTTCATTTACGACCAACAGCAGGGTTCCGTCAGGCTGCATTCTGATATCCGCAACACGTGCTAAAATGTAACCCTCTTTATTGTATTCAGCTTCCAAACGCTGTACTTTTGCGTTTACTTCTCTGATATTGATCAGCTGATTTTTGGGAAGATCCAGTAAGCTTTCAATTTTTTCTGTAGAAATCTTTGTATTTCCTTCTACTGCCAGCTGCTGATAAATAGGATTTTCCATAACATGATAGGTAACCTGCACACCTTCCGGAACCTGCTTAAATTCAGGCTGCAGATCATAGAACCATCCCATATTATAAATAGCGTATAAATCCTTACCTAAACCTTCAGACGTCAAAGTCATACCAGGTTTAGTTTTTAAAACATTAATAATCTCTTCAGTTGGAGTCACATTATTACCGCTGACCATAATTTTAGTCACCAGCTGACCAAAATACGGTGCCGCAGCCTTTTCTATTTCTGCGGGAGGACGCATTGGCGGCTCTTCTTCACGGACTGCTGTAGTATTTGTCTGCGGGGCATTGGCAACAGCTTCCTGAGCAGACTTCGCCGCATCTTCTCTGGCAGCCTCTTTTTCAGCTTCCTGTCTGCTTACAGGACGTTTGGCCTCTTCCTGCTGTTCAGCATCACCAGCTTCAGCCGGCTGTTCTTCAGTAGTGCCTTTATAGCGAGGATCGGAAATATCTTCAGATGGCTTATTATGCATATAATAAACTGTCTTTTTCCCCTTTTTACTCAGTCCGCCTTTATCTTTTCCTTTGCCTTTTTGTGCTTTCTGTGCTTTTTCAAGAGCAGCTTTGGTAACAATCTGCTCTTTCCCACCGATAGTCATGGTTTGGTTTTCAACGACATCGGCCGCACTGTTTTCCTGCGCCCAAACAGGAGTCGTCAGCAAAAGCGCTGCCAGGCTCAAAGATAAGGACCGCAACATATTTTTTCTTCTCATCCAAAAATCCTCCCTAAACTAGTTAGCATCCCGTAAAGTTCTGCGCGCTTCACGCACAAGCTGCCGCATATCTGCAGTAGGCAACTCCACACTACGCTGCTGTTCTTTTACTTGCTCTTTCGGATACTCTGACGGTATCACTACCGTTTTCTGTTCTTGTTCTGGTTTATCTGTAAAAGTCGGCACCATTTTATTGGGAGCCGCCTCTGTTTGAGGCAAATTTTTCTGCAGCTCAGTTGAAGCCATAACTGCAGCGGGATTTTGCAACTTCACCCCAGGTTCTTCTACTGTTCCAGCATATAACCAGCCACCATAGCCAGCTAATACTACGATAGCCGCAGCAAGCAAAGCTAAACGCTGTCTGGTCCAAACAGAAACCCAGCCGCGTTTTTCCCGCAAATGCTTAATTTCCGCTTCAGCCAGCATCAAATCCAATTCACCGCGCATGCCGTTGTTTTCACGGAAACTTTTTTCAGCATTTTCTAAGCTGCTCTTAACATTGCGAATATGTTCACAAATGGATTTCGCCACCGTAAAAACCCCCTTCCGCGATTTTAAAATAATAAAAGATATATATATAATCACTAATATAAAAATTTTTTCACATAGCGAATTTTCTTAATATATGCCATATATAACGATTAAAGCTTATATAAGCAATTCTTGTTTTAAATAACGCCTGTTTTCTTTTATTAGCTTTTATTTAATTCGTTCATCAATCGTGAAAGCATACCTCTAACTCTGCGTACACCTTGTTTCTGCAGCCGATAAATGTGCCCCAGGCTCACATCGATTGATGCCGCTAAATCTCCAGCGCTTTTATCTTCCAGATAAATACCTGTCAAAACCTGCTGTTCTTTTTGCGGGAGCCTTTCCATCGCCTGAGTTATCTTATCATTTAAAAAATGCCGCTCTGCCAACTCAAATGGAGTAGCTTCATTTGATACCAAACATTCAGACCAGGCAAGGCCTGCTGAATTTACTCCATCCAAAGACAACATCTGGCTGCCATATTCAGCCTGCAGAAAATCAAGCATTCTTCCTCGGATACGGTGGGAAGCAAAAATGCTGAAAGCAACACCGCGTGTATAATCAAATTTTTCAGCCGCTTCCAATAAACCTACCGTACCTTCCTGAATCAATTCCAGGGTCTGTGTTTCAGTAAGTCGGAAGGCCATTGCTATTTTAAAAACCAATGGCTGATAAGCAGTAATTATTTTCCTGTACGCGCTTTGATCACCATCAGCGCAGGCACGCCATAAATCAAGTTCTTCTTCCCGTTCCAGCAAATTGATTTTTTGTAACTCCGTTAAATATTGCTGCAGCATCTGCTTCCCTCCTTTCATTTCATTTAAAAGGTTAGCCGATATTCCAGGCCATACCAATTCTCATTATTTTCATTTAAAGAATAATTTATATTCAAATGTTTACTGATCTCATACTGACCGAATACACTATGGTGCTCATTATCCATACTGGTAGTATAACCAACCATAAAGTTATCCGTCAAATATTTACTGAATAAAACATTATATTGGTTACGTTCATCAGGTGTGAACTCACGGTTACGACGTGTATCCATTTCGATACCAGACCGCAGTTTTCCTGAATAAACCCTGAATTCATCAAGCCCCAGAGCCTCTTTAAAAATTTGTTCAACGTCACCAAATACCGCCATTTCCAAACCGGCAGTCATTAAATTCTGTAAATCATCGCTGTCGACACCTTCACTGCTGGTAGCTTCACGCTGCAGAGTCAGCATCCGCACGATCTGATCTTTGGTCAGCGGCGGCGAGGAATTGAGCTGTAGGTCCATTTCTTCAAGCGGTCCAGAAATGCGCATTCCAATATCATAACGCTGGAACTTTGCTGTAGCCTCAAGATTCACCGTAGGCAGAACGCTTCCAGGTATAGGCCAGGCAGCAGAAGCAGAGCGAACTTTAAATTGTGTGCGCAAATAACTGATCGAACCTCGATCAGCACTGATCGTACCACTTATATTAGTATACAATGTACTGCCCTGGATATTCAATCCTCCGGCAAGCCATAAGTCATATAAATATTTATTATACAAATGGATTTTCGGTCCAAGCGTTATCTGTACATCAAGACCAATATTACTTTCGCCTTCGCCAAACTCCGGTATTGTCGGCATATTGACGAGCACGTCATCAAAGCGCACTTCACCTTTAAGCAGCGGCCGATAACTAAAGCGAGGACCTTTTCCAGGAGGAGGTGCGCTTCCTGCTTCTGGTCTCACAATGAACCTCTGCGGCGTTACTGTCAGATTGCCATTGATACGTCCTGTAAAAATATCAGAAGCTATTTCTGCGTTATCAGCAACCAGGTCAAGCTGATAAGCCTCACGTTCATTGGAGCGCAGCGCATAAGTACCGCTGCCTTTAAATGAACCCTTGCCAAGCTTGGCTGAAATATCTTTAAGCGCAACTTTATTGCCTTCAAACTCTATATCTGTATGAATATTTTCAATAACAGTCTGTACATGTTTAAATTTCAAAGACCCATCAGGAATTTTTACAGCACCGTAAACCAAAGGTTCCTCAAGCGTACCTGCCAGTTTAACCTGCCCCTGCGTTTCACCTACGCCCCATTCCACCATTGGCGAAATGACCTGCAAAATACCCAGTCGTGCATTGTCCAGATTAAGCTGTACATTCATCTGCGCGTTAGGATCGCGCCGCTGTTCTTTTGATCTGAATAAATCCAGCGGTACATCACCATAGGCACTGGCCTTATAAATATCTTTATTTAACATCGCCTGCTCTATTTTCAGATTATCATTCGCAAGCGAAAGCATCGCTGTAAAGTCATCGAAGCCAATGCCGGCCACACTGCCGTTTTTCACTTCCACAGAACCGTTTCCTTCAGGATCCTTTAAGGTTCCATGCAGCTGTACGAACATATTTAGATCACCGGTAACTTCAACAGGATCTGACATAAACGCTGTTACCAACGCAGGATTAGCATCTACAGCACCGGCCTCAAGTTCCAGCTTCCCATTAGCCAGATCAACCTTACCGCCGACAGCAACGATTCCCTTATCTGTAACGTCCTTTGTTTCCATCAGTTTGACATCATCAAAATACCAGACTTTATCCTGCAAATGACCTTTAAACTTCATTTCTTCATATTTAAGATCATTAATAGAAATATCATCCACCCAGACATCAACAAAAATACCTGATCCCGGACCATGCGGATTAATTGCAATTTCGCCCTGAGCCAAACCATCTACATTATAATCAGCTTTAGCCATTTTAAGTATAGACCTGACATTACCATATATAGCCACTATATTGCCCTGCAGCAATTTTTGCTCATGGTTATAATCAAGTTCTGCAGAAAGCACACCTTTAGGAGCCTGCTTAAATGATCCCAGCAAATGATTCTTTATTCCGCCGTCACTATCCAATTTGCATTGGATATCCGTCAATTCTTCGCCGTTAATCATAATAGATTTACTGCTGACGTCACCATGGAAAAATGGTTTCGACAAAGTGCCAGTCAAGGTACCATGTGCATTTGCATATCCGTCTAAATCAACAGTATCGTCATTAATCGGTAAAGCACTGAGATCAATGTCTCTTATATCAACTTTAAAATCAAGATTTTTTTCTGCATCCATTCGGCCATTAAGCTTGGCCTCTGTTGATAATGCAACAATATCACAGTCACTGATTACTAAATTATTGGCCTGATAACTGTAGTCGGTTTCAATCTTATCTATAAGATAACCTTCAGCACTGCCGTCGGTCAGCAAAAACTTACCGCTGATATCCGGCATCGTTAAAGTCCCTTTTACAAACATTATATTATTAACGTTACCAGTAAGCTTCACTTCCGGTGCTACAACCTTGATGAAAGGTTCGGCTCTTACTCCTGCTGTCTCAACATCCAAATCAAAAACAGGCTCTTCACCCTGGAGATTGATGCTGCCGTTTAAAACACTTTCACCTTGGGCCATTGTCACCTTGTAATTTTTCAGGACAACAATGTTATCCTGCATACTCAGTCCACCATGAGCTTCTTCAATTTCCAGTCCAGCTATATTGACCTGCTTCAGTTGAGTAACACCTGTAAAATCAACCGCATCCTCAGTTCCTGAAACATCAAATTGCACTGCTGCCAGACCGCTGCCCTGCTGGCCCATAAAATCAAGAACAGGTGCAATTGGGAAATCTGTTACGGATCCCTGCAGTTTAAATTCACCTGCACTGGAAACTGTTCCTTGAGCTAACAATGCTCCTGTTTCTGTAAACGCCGAAAAATTATTAATTTTAAGGCCATTTTGGTCAGCATCAATGTCAAAATCAACTTTTTGCAGCGGCAAATCACGCCAACCTAAACGCACCGTATCTGCGGCCAGGTTGACTTCAAACTTATCATCTTTGATTATGCCTTTCATCGCCATGCTGCCATCTACAGTAAAAACATCGTATGGTCTGTCATGCAACGGCGCAGTTTTGACATTCTCTACGTCAAGTGCTGCCACTACACTTCCGCTTCCAAGATCATATTCTGCCAGAAAATCAACTCTGCCTCCGCCAAATTCAGCACGTGCAGTATTTATCTGTGCCTTGTTATCAATTATTCTAAAAGGTACAGAAAGTTTTCGAACTTCTTCATTTTTTATTTTCAGTAAGTCGGAAGTCAGTAACCCGCGCCCCTGAATGTTATCCTTGTCCTTAAAATCAAGATCCCCATTAAGCTGTGCCGTCTGTCCATCTACAGTCAGTAAAAGTTTGTCTGATTTAACGGCTTTGTCATTAAAAGCAACCTTTCCGTCAATACCTACAGGAAATTCCTCATCTCCGTAAACAGCAACGCCTGTCAGTTTTTCCAAAACAACGGTGCCCGACATAGCGATATCTTCACCACTATTAGTCCACAAAAGATTAACATCCGCAACAGCACCCTGGAAATTTTTAACTTTTCCAAACTCTTCTGCTAAAGGGGCAAAAGCAGTTAAAGCAAAATGGTCGCTCTTTACTGTTAAACTGCCTACAGCCTTCATGTCAATCAGGCCCTTGAGTTCCAAAGCGTCTTCATCATGTAACAGTTTCGCATCAATAGCAAATTTCGGATTACCCCCACCGTCAACAGAACCATTCAAACCAAAATCCCATTCCCCATATGGAGTTTTGGTTACAATATGTCCATTTGCAATATCTAAGATTCCATAGAACGGTGTCTCATCAGAATCTGACGGTTTCAAAAAATCCTGCACGTTCCATTGCTCTGTTTTATTCAGTGTTAAATAAATAGTCGGCTTTTCCAAAGAAACTCTGTCTAAAGCTTTATTTGTATTAAAAAGAGCATGCCAAGGCGAGATATGCAGCTTAACATTTGGCAAATCAGCAATCAACTGCTGCTTCTTGTCCTTCACCTGCACATCAAATACGGACAATTCTAAGGCACCATTCCATTCTACACGGGCAATATCAATAGAACCAGTAATATAATCCTTAGCTAAATTCGACACCAAAGGCGGAATCTGAGCCAAATATCCCGGCACAATAAATTTTATGATACTGTAATATACTATGCCGACTATTGCCGCAATTCCCAGCAACCAACGAAATAGTTTATTCATGTTCTGCCTCCGCAGTAAAAGTCATAATACAACTTATTTTACTTCGACAAAAAACAAAAACCTCCTTCATTTTAATTATAAAATAAAAAATCCCGCCTGAGCGGGATTTTTATAATTATTCTGCTGCAGTTTCTGTAGACATAGTCGGCAGATTTGTTGTATTCGCAGCCGCAGTAACAGCTACAGGTACACCCATCGAAGTTTCCAATGCAATTTTCGAAGTATTGTAATCATACAAAGCATTGACAAAATTCGTTTTTGCCTCGGTCAGTGCAACCTGCGCGTCAATAACGTCCAGGTTAGTACCTACACCGGCCATATAACGAACCTGCGCAATATGGAAATCTTCTTCAGCCTTAGCGACCGCTACCTGTGTAGTAGAGATACGTTTCTCAGCTTCACGCAGTCCCAGATAATTGCTGCGCACTTCCAGTTCCACAGAATTTACTGTATCACGATAAGTTTCTTCTGCCTGCAGCAGTTTTTCTTCCGCCGCATGTACTTTAGACAAGGTAACGCCAGAGTCAAAAATATTCATTGTCGCCCCAATGCCTACGGACCAGTTCTCTTTGTCATCACCAGGCCAGTTACTACCACTACCGCCCCAAGATTCAGTTGCAGATGCAGTAACTTTCGGCAAAAAGCCGCTTTTAGCCACTTTGACAGCACCTTTAGCCGCGTCTACAGCTAAACGGCTTTGCTCCAGCTCCGCACGGTTCATTGAAGCGTAATCAAGGCAATACTGCATATCATTCTCGTATGGAGTATACTGCAGACTGTCTTTAAGTTTTAAGGTCGTATCTAAGGAAGTTCCAATAATCTTGTTCAACGAGGCTTCAGCTACATCGTAATTGTTGGTAGCCTGGATCAGCTGCTGCTGTGCATTAGCCAAAGAAACCTCACTGCGCAGTACATCTACCTTGGCTACAACGCCTACATCATATTGCGCCTGTACATTTTTCAGATGCTCTTCCAGCTGATTAACAGAATCCTGATAGAGGTTTTCCATATTGCCAGCCTGCAGCAGGCTGAAATAGCCGTCTGTAGCCGTCTTTTTCATTTCGATGTAAGCCTTGGTTTCACCCAAAGCATAGCTTTTGTAATTAGCCTTAGCCTGATCTATCGTTCCTGATAATTGTCCACCAGTATAAATGGGAATCGAAGCGGTAATAGAATTACTGTGAGAATTACCAAGATTTTTGCTATAACTGCTAGTAGCTGTATTCCACTGTGGATCTGCATATCCACCACGTCCAGATCTATGTTCCGCATCAATACTGATACCACGTCCGGCACGTGCTGCATTAAGTTCCGCTCTGGAACCTTTCTTTTCAGATACAGCGATCTTAATCGCCGGATTTGTTGTCAAAGCTCTTTGTACAGCATCGTCTAAATCAAGCTCCAAGGTTTCGGCAAAAACCGACTGACTGCATAATAAACTTACTGCAGCCGTAAGCACCAGCACCTTTCGGCTCTTTTTATAATTGAACATTATTTTCGTACCTCCAATCGACTGACTGGCTAGTCAGTATAAGAAAATTATATTTTTTTATAACCCAAAAGTCAAACCTTTTTTTAAAAATAACTGCGCAATCCGACATAAGTATTGTTTTTGTTGCCATTACGCACATCAGTCTGCTCACCCAGCAATGAAAGATTATCTGTCAGCTTCAACTCCCCGCCGACTTTTACTTTCGTATCGTTAAAGTCATAGACCTGACTGTACAGTTTAAAAGAATTTCCCAGTCTATAATCAAAGCCAACGCCAAATTCTCCCTGCATCGCTCCCATACTTACAGCAGCAGACCCAAAATTCTTTCCTAAGGAAAGATCGAGTTTGTTGGCATCACCAATATCATAACCGCCGATATAAACGAATGTATCCTCTTTAGGAGTAAAGGTAACTCCCAAATTGCTGCGCCAGTCACTGCCCTTGACACTGCGTGTTACATCAGCCTGCACCTTTGCCGTATCCAAAACTCCCAGCATTCTGTTAGCCTTATCACTTGCTTCTCTGGCGTTATGCAGAGTAGCTTTGATATCAGCTTCAGTCTGCGGATCTGTTGCGACCTTTTCCAATAATTCCGTGGCTTTTTCGATTCTGCCGCTGGCATTAGCAAGATTTTCAATGATTCTTGCCATATTCTGTCCAGCGCCACCCTTATTTGTCTCAACCATGATGTTTTCCATCTGGCTGGCAGCGTTATTCATTCTTACGGCCATTTCACTCATCTGCTGTACCATCAAATTTATTTCCTGCTGATTAGCTACAGCAACATCTGCCATGACCTTAGTAAAAGTGTTCATATTATTACTGATATCACGGGCATTTACAAACCCGTCACGCATCGACCGCTGTACTTCAGGATCGCCAAAAACGTTATTCAGCGCTTCTGCAATCCCCTCAACTTTTGCCAGAACTTTAGATGAAGCATTCATAAACTCATCCAGCCCTGTTCCCTGCTCACCTTCCAGCTTATCGCCGGGATGAATATATTGTCCTGTCATTTTTACAGGAGGCAGCACATCTACAAAACGCTCCCCTAAAATACCATCAGACCCCAAAGAAAAAACCGCTCCCTTAGGAATCTTGATATCTTTATTGATATCAGCCACTACATCAACACTGTCACCATTTACATTAACTTCTTTAACAGTGCCAACCTGTACGCCGGCATACCTTACTACATGTCCCGGCATCAGCCCCCCAACCTGCGGATAAGAAATCTGCAGTTTATAACCGCTGCCAGAGAAACTGAAAGCGCCTAAAAAAGTAATGATTCCTGCTAAAAGTCCGATACCGCCTAAAGTTAAAGCGCCAACTTTTACTTCGTTTGAACTCATTACTGTACCGCCTCCTCTCTGATTTCTTTACCGCGAATAAACGCGTCTACAATTTGATTATGACCATTTCTTATTTCTTCGACAGTGCCCAAAGCGACAATTTTTCCCTTATAAAGCATAGCAATCCTGTCCGCCGCATAAAAAGCTGATTCCATATCGTGAGTTACTAAAACCGATGTCACCTGCAATTGCTGCTGCGTTTTCCTGATTAAACGGCTGATATTATTTGACATGATCGGGTCCAGCCCCGCCGTGGGTTCATCATATAAAACTATTTCCGGTCTATTAGCTATAGCTCTGGCTAAACCGACTCTTTTCTTCATGCCACCTGATAACTCAGCCGGATATTGTTCTTTTGATTGAGGCAAGCCAACAAGTTCTAACATCTCATCAACAATGCCTTGAATTTCTGATTCACTTTTATCAGTATGCTGGCGCAGTCCAAAAGCAACATTTTCACCAACTGTCAAAAAATCGAATAAAGCAGAATACTGAAATACCATTCCCATCTTTTGACGCAGTTTGTTCCAGCCATCTTCATCCAGAGAACTTACCTGCTCCCCCTGAACAAAAATTTCTCCGGCAGTAGGTTGCAGCAAACCTATCATTGCGCGTAAAATAGTACTTTTACCACTGCCCGACGGACCTAAAACGGCAAGAGTCTCCCCTTGTCTGATATCCAGATCAATATTATTTATAACCACATTTTCACCAAAAGTAATATTTAATTTTTTAAAACTGATAATCGGTTCTGCCACAGGCAGTACCTCCTTTAAACATACAATAAAATTGACAAAAAGTAGTTAGTTATAAATATAAGGACTATAGATAAAACAACTGAACCAGTCGTAGCAATACCAACACCTTCAGCACCCTGTTTGGCACCCAGCCCTTTATAACAGGCTACAATAGCAATAATACCGCCAAAAACAGCACTTTTAAGCATACCGCCGACCATATCAAATGGCTCAGCAAACATTTTTATAGAATTTATATAAGTAAAAGTACTAATTCCGGCATAATAATGAGAAACCAGCCAACCGCCAATATTACCAATTGTATTAGCAAAAACAATCAGCACCGGCATCATTAAAACAATTGCCAAAAATCTTGGCACAACCAGATAAGTTGTAGGATTTGTAGCCATTACTTTCAATGCATCGATTTGCTCTGTTACTTTCATCGTGCCGATTTCCGCAGCAATGGCTGCACCAATACGACCAGCAACGACAACACCTGTCAAGACCGGTACCAGTTCGCGCCCCATCGCAATGGCTACAATACCGCCAACTGAGGAAGAAGCACCAAAACGTACAAATTCCTTCGCTGTCTGTACAGAAAAAACCATACCTGTAAAAAGTATCGTCATCATAACTATCGGCAGTGAATCAGCTCCCAGCTTCGCCATTTGTCTGACGGTTTCCTTCCCGTCAGCCTTGCTGATACGCTTAAGAGTATCCGTAAAGAGCAGCATCATCCGACCGGCATTAGCACAGCCTTCAAGCATAATCTTGCCTATGTCGTTACATATAGTCTGCAGCATTACGAAAGCTCCTTTCTCTCACAAATAAAACAATAATTGTCTATAATTCAATTTTTTACTTCAAATTCCCTGCTTTTAAATATACTTTATTTTTATGGCTTTTTTATGGCTTCTGTCAACAAATTATTTTACTACATCAATAACAATATCTGTTGTACCGTCAACAATAAAATTCATTGTAGTTTTTTGTTTCATCGGACTGCCCTCAAGCATAGACGCAAATCCGCCACCCGACTGCATTGCTGCGTTAGGTGCGCCCTGGCCGGCGGCAATATCCACAATAAGATCATTATTCTGATCAGCTTCGTTGATGCTTTTTATAAAATCATTTAAAGTTTTACGATTATCCTTCTGCTGTGCCGGCACACCCTCTTCACGCTGTTTCCTCAGCAGATTCTGAATCCATGCCAGTGAGCTGCCGCCGCGGACAGTCAGAGGCAATTTACCTTCCCGCTGCTCTTTCGGTATCTTAAACAGTACGGTCTTCGTAACTTTTGGCGCCCTGTAAGGCTGCAGCTGCACATCAATATGGACAGTATCCCCAGGTGCAGCCTCTTTTTCCCTTACTGCAGCACTGATAATCTCGGCTACTTCTGCTTTATCATCAAGAACAATATTGATATTGACTCCGTAAATATCAACTTTTTCAAATTTATTTTGTGTTAAAATCGTTCCTGCTTCCACCAATTCCTGATTGATCAGTTTGCCGATTCCTGCCGCTGCATAATACATATTTTCCCGCTGAACATTGATCGGCCCGCTGATATCACCTCTGCCATCAATACGGAAAGAAAATCTTGCTGTGCCGCCGCCTTCACGATCTATAGTTTTAGCAACAGTATTATAAGCTACTGCATCCAGCATTGCCGGCAGCAAAACTTCATCATCTATAACTTCCACACGTGAGCTATTATTGATGCCTCTGGCTCCATCAGTAACAGAAACATACACTGGTACAACAGGCGGACCCTGACCGATCTTACCTGCAATTCCAGCACTGCGGTCCTGAGTGATAGTACCAATAGTTTCACCTATATTACCAACTTTATAAGCTGATTCCAAATTGGGCAGAGAAGCTAAAATCCAGGCCTTATTCATAAAATAACAGGAATCACCGCGCTGCATAAAAGGATGGCCAAATGCCAAAATTTCACCGTCATCGCCAACCCAGGTAACTGTTCCCAACGCCCCTAACTGGATATCACCACGCATTAAAGAAACACCTACGGCACTTCCTGGCTGTAAAGGCTGCGTGCTCGAAAAAGAGCCGCTGCCGCCGACACCTGTTGCTTTCAGTCCAAACGGTTCCAGCTTTTCACTCAAATAACGTACACCTGACTCTGTAAAACCGCCTGCCATCAAAGGTGTATTTTTCGGTAAAAATTCTGACGGACGCGGTGCCGGTTCATTTAAAAGATCCAGCATCCTGCCTATAGGCGTTAAAAAGCAATACTTGGGATCGGTAAAAGCTTTGCCGAATGCCACCGCGCCGGCAAGTCTGCCATTAATATAGACTGGACTCCCGCTCATGCCCTGAGCAATACCACCACTGCGATCAATAACATCACCACTAGCTTTAATCAAAATATTATGCCCCATAGCATCGTTACCAATGACACCTAAAACTTCTATATTAAATTCTTCGATAGTGTCTCCTTCTATGACGGTCTTCGCAATACCGCGCATACCCGGAACAATATCCTCTACCGGCATCAGCGGCACATTTGCACAAACCAGCGCACTGCTGAGACACCAGATTATTAAGCTTAAAATAAATATCTGTTTTTTCATAACTCTCCATAATAGTGCAAAACCGGCGTGAGCAGAGCAGCACGCCGGTTTCAATTTTGTTCTTAATTAGCCGCTATACGCACCACAGTTTGTCCGTTGCTGATATTATCGCCCGGTTTAACCAAAACAGCAGTTACTTTTCCGGCAATATTAGCTCTGGCTGCAGGCGCAGGACCGGCAATAGTTTTGACTTTAACCAATACCTGACCTTCACTGACCTGCATTCCTACAGCAGCCAGCCCATCTGCCAAAACAACGCCATTCAAAGTAGTTTTCTGATCTACAGAAGTATCTGCGAATGCCAAAGTATAAGCTCCGCCTAAAATGCAAAGTACCGTCAACACTGCAATAACTTTCCAGTTAATTTTTTTCATTTTTCTCACTCCTTCCAAGAGGAAGCATCGGGATTTCTGCATATCTCCCTATATTGTATTATACTATTCTAATTTAGCTTTGACAAGTCAGTTCTTCTTAGAGAATAAGCCTAAGCCTACACTGACAGCCCGTTCGTTTCCGTCAGAAGGATTATTTAAAATCTTATTATTGAGTACCATTTCACTGGACCCGCCGCCATCAAAATTAAGTGCTGATACCGCCCCTAGTTTAATCATATAACGAGCAACTTCATCTAACGTCATCCCCACAGAATTAGTACGGCGTCCGTCTGCTACCAATATCACCACAGTACCGTCTTTTTTTACCCCAATAGCGGTTCTTGGAGCTCTGCCATAGGCAATATCTCCGGCAATCTGCTCACTGACAGAACGCACATTTCGTTTGCCGTCTTCTACCAGCATCGGACCTGCACCCAAAACCACTTCAGCTTTATCAGCAACAGTATCCCCTAATGTTTGCTGAACACTGGCTCTATCGCCAATCTGCAGCTGTTCCAGTATTTTGGCATTAGTTCCATGCGCGGAAACTATCACACTGTTTTTGTCTATGCGCAGGTTCCCTGCTTTACTGATTTCAGCGACCTTACCATCTTTAATACGTACCTCACAGCCAAAACTATTTGTTCGTGTCGACGGGCCAAAATAATGTGTATAAATGACGACATCCTCCGCAATACGTTCCCTGTTGATCCCTTTAACATGCAGTTTTACGCCCAATGCCGGCAGCATAACACTACCGTTATAAGCCAGATCTTTCATAATTTGCGGTTTGCCGTCAGCAATAACAAACGCACTGCGGGCCTTATCCTCCATACCAAGCCACTCGCCGTCGATTTTTAGATTACCAATAATCCAGCCGCTGGTATCGAAATATGAAGCATTGACAGCTGCTTTCGCCCCTAAAGTATTAACGGCTTTCAGCAGCCTTCCACGTCCGTTCCTGTCTATAGCTCCCGAAAACGGCAGTATTTTATAATCACTATTCGGTGCTACTTCCAAAATATGCATCTGAATCGGCAGACCTTCCATATCATCCTGCCAGAAGGTATATTGCAATCCTTTGCCCTGGTTCACTGTGTTTTTAGTCACCAGGATACGGTAAATATCTAAAACAATACGGTTTGGCTGCTGCAATGCAAATACTTTATACTGCTGCTCTTTATTAAGAGACACAACCAATTTAGACGCCTTACGTCCGTCTTTTTTCAAAACCACGCTTTTAATGATTGGGTCTTTGACCTTTTCACTCATTTCTTTAGCAACAGCTGCATCAATATTCACTACTATTGATGAACCCTGTTTCTCATCCTTGTACTTAACTTTTTCATCAGTATCAAGTACAATCCTTACCCGTGTAGGGCTGCTGCTGTAACGCATTTTATTTACTGTCGCCGCCCAGGCCTGAACAGGAAGCAAAATCAAAAGTGCCGTTAATATTATTTTTAAAAAATATTTTGTCTGCAACATTTTATCGAACCTCCTAAAAAATAATACACAGCCGCAAGGACTGTGTATTAGCACTTACAAACTACCGTTACCAACAATAGAACCGGGACGCAGTTTATTCAAATCGATTAAAGCCTTACCTGTCCCCAAAGCGACGCAGTCAAGCGGTTGTTCAGCGACATAAGTATCAATACCGGTTTCGTCCTTCAATACTTGGGAAATACCATCCAACAGCGCACCGCCGCCAGTCAGATAAATCCCCTTGTCAACTATATCCGCTGATAATTCAGGCGGACATTTTTCCAAAACTGATCTTACTGATGCAACCAGTGATGCAACAGACTCTCTCAAAGCCTTACGACCATCCTCAGACGTAACTTTGATAGTAGTCGGCAGTCCAGTCACCAGATCACGTCCGCGAACCTCCTGCTCTACCTGCCTTCCTTCAGGATGCACCGTCGCCACATTAATTTTTATCTCCTCTGCTGTACGCTCACCAATCAAAACATTATGAATGCGTTTGACATGCCTGATAATAGCTTCGTCAAAAGCATCGCCGCCAATCCGCAAGGAGGCGTCAACAACAACCCCACCCAAGCTTAATACGGCAATATCAGTAGTTCCGCCGCCGATATCGACAACCATACTGCCAGCTGCAGCTGCAATATCCAAACCTGCTCCAAGAGCTGCTGCTAGAGGCTCTTCTATCAAATATGTTTTCGAAGCCCCAGCCTGCATCGTAGCTTCTAAAACAGCACGTTTCTCAACTGAAGTTACCCCGGTAGGGATACATACCATAATACGCGGTTTACTGAAAAAACTTTTACCTGCAACTTTATTAACTACGTATTCCAGCATTTTTTGGGTAATTGTATAGTTGGCAATAACGCCTTCTTTCAAAGGACGAATGGCAACAATATTGCCGGGCGTACGTCCAATCATCTGGCGCGCCTCTTCACCTACGGCTAAAATCTTATTTTTGTCTTTATCAATTGCCACAACAGAAGGCTCATTCAAAACGATCCCCTTACCTTTGATAAAAACCAAAATATTGGCAGTCCCCAAATCAATACCTATATCAACACTATTAAAAAACATTTTTTCACCCGCTTTTAATCATTCCCGCCAACACGTTTAATATCAGCGCCTAATCCCTGAAGTTTAGCTACTATTTCTTCATAACCGCGATCGATATGATAAATATCACAAATCTCGGTTGTCCCTTCAGCAACCAACCCAGCTAAAATCATTGCTGCCCCTGCACGTAGATCCGTTGCCCGCACCTGACAGCCTGTAAGCTTTGCCGGACCATCAACAACTGCACTGCGACCTTCGGCAGTAATACTTGCTCCCATACGGTTTAATTCCACCACGTGCATAAATCTATTTTCAAATACTGTTTCAGTGACTTTGCTGCGACCTTCGGCGATCGCCATCATTGCCATCATCTGTGCCTGCATATCTGTAGGGAAACCAGGATAAGGCAAGGTTTTTATGTCAATAGCCTTAAGCTTTTCTCCACCTACCACACGTACTCTGTCGACATCTTCTTCAACTGTTACGCCGGCTTCACGCAATTTGGCAATCAAAGGTTTCTGATGTTCTGTAAGAACATTCTCTACAACGATATCTCCGCCAGTCATAGCAGCAGCAATCATATATGTTCCAGCTTCAATACGATCAGGAATTACTGTATGATCAGCACCGTGAAGCTCTTTTACTCCTTCAATGCGGATAACATTCGTGCCTGCGCCACGGATCTTTGCTCCCATTTGATTCAGGTAGTTAGCCAGATCTACTATTTCAGGCTCTTCCGCAGGATTTTCCAAGATAGTAGTTCCTTCTGCCAAAGCGGCCGCCATCATCACATTTTCCGTAGCACCAACACTGGGGAAATCAAAGTAAATAGTAGTTCCAACTAACCCATTCGGCGCCGTAGCTTCAATATAGCCATGTCCCTGTTCTATTTTTACGCCAAGAGCTTCAAAACCTTTTAAATGAAGATCAATCGGACGTGTACCAATCGCACAGCCACCAGGCTGCGAAATACGCGCCTTTCCTTTACGAGCCAACAATGGACCCATGACAAGAAATGATGCTCTCATACAGCGTACCAACTCATAAGGTGCTTCACAGGAAGTTATTTCCGTACTATCTATATTCAGTACATGTGGTTCACTGGCATCGACTTTGATACCAAGGCAATTTAAAACAGCACAAATCGTACGTACATCATCAAGAGCAGGAATCTCCTCTAAACGACTTGGGGTATTTCCCAAAATCGACGCAGCAATAATAGGCAATACAGCATTTTTTGCTCCACTAGTTTTCACAGAGCCTGTCAGACGATTACCGCCTTTGACAACTAAATTCTCCACCCAGATAGCCCCCTAAAAAATTCTATATTTATACAAAACAAGTTAATTCCATAAAATAAAACTTACTGTAATATTTTATCATTTTTGATGTACTTGTACAATGACTTTTAATGGTTTTGAAAAATTTCACATTTATCACAGTTTCTTCGCAAGTTTACAGCGTCAAAGTGTTATAATATTGATTAAAGGAGATGAAAAACTATGATAAATGCAGAAATAGAAGCTCGCGAGCTTCAGAACAAGCTTTCGCACATTTGCCCTGATGCAAAGATAGACTTCAAAATCCCTACTGCCAATGAAGCAGTGATCACAATCCATAATCCTAACGGCGGTTTGCCTATCAATATTTTCAGCAATGATTTTGATCACGAATTCAAAGTAATTTACTTCAAAACGCCACGTTTTTTCCCTTCTAATCAAGACGGGATCGATGCTTTGCTTAAAGCAATTTCTGATTATATTACAGGTAAAATTGTTTATATGGACATTATCAGTACCAGTAATAATTCATATCCTCGCGATCGTTTAGTTCCTGTAAGTGAACTTCCGGAAGCTGATCTTGATAAACTTGCCCGCCTTTGTATAAACAAGAATCTGCTTAGTGAAAGCGAACTCCGCTTTGAACTGCAAGCCGGCTCCTCTATTTGTATCAATTTTTGGGATCAAAACAAAAATTTCTGTTATAAGATGCAAAACGGAAAATTAATTAAAGAATAATTTTCAAATAAAAAACTACCAATCATTTGATTGGTAGTTTTTTATTTGCTTAATCTTTGGCGATCTGCCAGGATATTATAGTAAGTTTCTTTTTCCATAATCTCCCTGCGAATGCTTTGCTTAGCACTTTCCTCAGAACACTCAGCCAAACGTTGGCGCAGAAACGCGAGATCTTGTTTCAGATGCAGCATTTTATTTCCCGAAATATCCATAATTGGATCCGACACTTCTGATCACCTTCCTTTATCAACAGAATACTATAGAAAAGTTCTTTTAGCAAGTAAAAAACCCACTGTTTTACACAGTGGGTTTTAATTTAATTGTCGTATGCGATCAACGTCCTAATTTATTGTATGCACCCAAGCGGGCAATAGCCCTTCTCAGAGAGTACTGAGCTCGGTTAACATCCAGGTTTTCGGTCTTATTTTTCAAACGCTCTTCAGCACGTTCTTTAGCCGCTTCTGCTCTGGCTTTGTCAATATCGTCAGCCATTTCAGCAATAGTCGCCAGAATAGTGCATTTATTAGCGTTCATTTCCATAAAACCACCACAAATCGCAACATAACCTTCTGTGCCATCGGCCAGACGATATTTCATCGGCGCGATGTCCAAGCTGGCAATAACAGGAATGTGGTTAGCCTCGATGCCAATACCGCCATCATTAGTGCGGAGGCCCAGGTATACAATTTCATCGGAGCTGAAAAGCAATTTATCCGGAGTGACAATTTCTAATTGCATACAATTAGCCATTATTCAGCCTTCATAGTCTCAGCTTTAGCAACGGCATCATCAATGGTACCAACCATATAGAAAGCACCTTCCGGCAAATCATCATGTTTGCCTTCCAGGATTTCTTTGAAGCCGCGGATTGTTTCTTTCAGCGGAACATATTGACCGGGAGTACCGGTAAATTGTTCAGCAACAAAGAATGCTTGGCTGAGGAATTTTTGGATTTTACGAGCACGGGCAACAGTCAGCTTGTCGTCCTCGCTCAATTCTTCCATACCAAGAATTGCGATAATATCCTGCAATTCTTTGTAACGTTGCAAAATAGCTTGTACGCCACGAGCTACATTATAGTGCTCTTCACCGATAACCAGCGGATCAAGGATACGGCTGGTGGAGTCAAGCGGGTCAACTGCCGGATAAATACCAAGCTCTGCAATTTGACGGGAAAGTACAGTGGTAGCGTCCAAATGAGCGAATGTTCCTGCAGGAGCAGGGTCAGTCAAGTCATCCGCAGGCACATATACAGCCTGTACAGAGGTAATAGATCCAGTCTTAGTGGAAGTAATACGTTCTTGCAAAGCACCGATGTCATTAGCTAAAGTAGGCTGATAACCTACTGCAGACGGCATACGGCCAAGCAATGCGGATACTTCGGAACCAGCCTGGATAAAGCGGAAAATGTTATCAACAAAGAGCAGTACGTCCTGGCCGCCAACATCACGGAAATATTCCGCCATAGTCAAACCGGTCAAGCCTACACGCATACGAGCTCCAGGAGGCTCGTTCATCTGACCGTAAACAAGAGCGGTCTTATCGATAACTCCTGATTCTTTCATTTCGCACCACAAGTCGTTGCCTTCACGTGTACGTTCACCAACGCCTGCAAATACGGAATAACCACCATGAGCGGTAGCGATATTATGAATGAGCTCCATGATAATAACTGTTTTACCAACACCTGCGCCGCCAAACAGACCGATCTTACCGCCAAGTGCATACGGAGCGATCAAGTCAACGACTTTAATGCCGGTTTCTAAAATTTTAGTTGTTGTAGCTTGTTGGTCGAAAGTCGGAGCCGGTCTATGGATAGGCCAGTAGTCGGCAGCATCAACTTTTCTCTCGTCGTGGTCAACAGTTTCACCCAATACGTTAAATATGCGGCCCAAAGTACCAGGACCAACCGGAACACTGATTGGTGCACCGGTATCAACAGCTTCCATTCCACGAACAAGACCATCGGTAGAACTCATTGCAACCGCACGGACTACATTGTAGCCGATATGCTGCATAACTTCACAGGTAAGGTGAATTTTCACTTTACCATCGTCAGTTGTACCATCGATTTTGATAGCGTTCAGGATTGCAGGCATACTTTTCGGAGGGAATTCAATGTCAACAACAGGGCCAACAACTTGTACTATTCTACCAGTATTCAAGGTTTTAGCCTCCCTACGAATTATTCTTATTGTTGTTTCAATGCTTCGGCGCCGCCGCAGATTTCGCTGAGCTCACGGGTAATAAGTGCCTGACGTGCCTTATTATAAGACAGTTCCAGATTCTTAACCAGCTTGCCGGCATTATCCGTAGCAGAAGACATCGCGGTCATTCTAGCGCCCAATTCACTGGCAGCAGATTGTACCAGTGCGGCATAAACAATAGTTTCAAGATAACGCGGTGCCAAAACCTTCAAAATTTCTTCAGCTTCGGGTAAAAAAAGGTATTCGACACTTTTCTTAGTTGCACCGGTTTCTTTTTCCGGTGGTTCTACCGGAAGGATGATATCGCTTGTCGGAATTTGCGACAGAGCGGTTTTAAATAAAGTGAAAACAATATGCAATTCATCAAACTGCATATCACCGAAACGTTCAGCCGCATCGGTAGCGATAGCCACAGCATCATTGTAACTGGGTTTATCAGAGAAGCCAAGATGCGAAGAAATAACATTATAACCACGACGCGTAAAGAAATCTCTTGCTCTGCGTCCACTGGTGATAATAACTACGTCTCCTTCAATTTCAGAAATCTCGGCAACTGCCTTTTTTAAAGCATTACTGCTATAAGCACCGGCAAGACCTTTATCAGAACATACAACCAAATAGCCGATTTTTTTGACTTCGCGTTTTTGCAGCAAAGGATGCTTTTTGGCGTCTAATCCGGCCACCATGCCCTTATCACAAACAATATTAGCCAATACTTCTTTGATCTTCAAAGCATATGGGCGGCTGGAACCTGCTTTTTCCTGCGCTTTACGCAATCGGGCGGCAGCAACCATTTTCATAGCTTTAGTGATCTGACCAATATTTTTGATGCCTTTCATGTGGCGATGAATCTCGCGTGCAGTAGCCATCAGTCAATCACCTACCTTCACTGACAATAAAGGTATCCTTGAACTCAACGATCGCTTTTTTCAAAGCTGCTTCATTTTCGTCGGTGATTTTCTTTTCGTCACGGATGGAAGCACCAATTTCAGGATGGTTTGCATCCATGAAATCAAGGAATTCACTTTCCATGCGAGTGATGTCTTTTACTGCAACATCATCTAAATAACCTTTAGTACCGAGGTAGATAGCCATAACTTGTTTTTCTACCGGCAACGGCACATACTGGCCTTGCTTCAGTATTTCAGTCAAACGTTGGCCGCGATCCAGCTGAGCTTTGGTAGCTTTATCAAGATCGGAAGCAAACTGAGCGAACGCTGCAAGCTCACGATATTGTGCCAAGTCCAAACGCAGAGTACCTGCGACGGATTTCATTGCTTTGATTTGAGCCGCGCCGCCTACACGGGATACGGACAAACCTGAGTTAATTGCCGGACGGATACCGGAATAGAATAATTCAGATTCCAGGAAGATCTGACCGTCAGTAATAGAAATTACGTTAGTAGGAATAAAGCCGCCAACGTCACCAGCCAGTGTTTCGATGATAGGCAATGCGGTGATAGAACCATTTCCAAGTTCTTTATTCAATTTAGCAGCACGTTCCAACAAACGGGAATGCAAGTAGAATACATCACCGGGATATGCTTCACGTCCTGGAGGACGGCGGAGCAGCAGGGACATAGCACGATAAGCAACAGCATGTTTAGACAAATCGTCATATACACAAAGTACATCTTTGCCCTGATCCATAAAGTATTCTGCCATTGTTACACCAGCATAAGGAGCCAGATACTGCAAAGGAGCAGAATCAGCAGCAGTAGCTGCAACGATGATAGTATAATCCATAGCCCCATGTTGTTCCAAAGTACGAACGATACGTGCTACGTTGGAAGCCTTTTGTCCGATAGCTACATAAATGCAGATAACACCGAGGCCTTTTTGGTTAATAATAGTATCAATAGCAACAGCAGTTTTGCCTGTGCCACGGTCACCGATAATAAGTTCGCGCTGACCACGTCCGATAGGGACGAGAGCATCGATACATTTGATACCAGTTTGCAGCGGAGTATCAACAGATTCACGATCCGCAATACCATGAGCAGGAGATTCAACAGGGCGTTTTTCTGCATAAGCTATCTCGCCCTTGCCATCGATAGGAGCACCAATAGCACTGACAACACGACCCAGCAAAGCTTCGCCTACAGGAACATCCATGATATTGCCGGTACGGCGAACCAAATCGCCTTCTTTAATGAGGGTTTCGCCACCCATTAAAACGATACCAACAGAGTCAGGATTCAGATTCAGTACCATACCGGAAACATTGTTCGGCAATTCAACCAATTCGCCGGCCATAGCGTTTTTCATACCGATAACGGTAGCGATGCCGTCACCGATTTTTTCAACTATACCGACCTCTTCTAAGTTAACATCCACATTGTAATTCTCCAGCTTTTCGCTGAGAGCATCAGTCATTGCTTCTGGTTTTTCCAAAGCATAGTCATGAACGTCAATACCATTCATAACAACTTCCATTTTCTTCAGTTTACGAAGTGCGGAAGCATCATATACTTTGTCGCCAATTTGAACGATGATACCACCGAGAATAGAAGGATCAACATTTTTATTAAGGAAAATGTCGCGGCCTAACTTTTCGGTAAGAATTGCAGAAATGGATTGATACTCATCTACAGTTAATTTTTTAGCTGTAGTAACTTTTACATCTAAGAGTTCTTTAATAGAACCAAGATCAATTTTGAAGTCGGACAATTCTTGCTTAATTAAAGCAATATTTTCTTCACTCTTCATAATTGTACCAATCACCTCCGTATACCGGCTCTCATTATTACCGCCTTTCGCTAAAGGGCGGTGTTAATTTCGTCCGGCCTATTGAGCAACAAGCAAATTATTGTTTCAATACAGCATCAACAATATCGCCTGCTAATTTTTTGTCTTCTTCAGAGCCTAATTTTTGTTCAACAATCTTGCTGGCAGCAACCAGGCTAAGATTGATAACATGGGCGCGAATTTCGCTGAGAGCCTGCTTTTTCTCAAGAGCAATAGCTTCTTTAGCAGTTTTCACAATTTGATCTTGTTCTGCTTTAGTATCAGCAAGAATCTTATCGTGCGCAGTTTGCGCTGTTTTACGCGCATTGTCGATAATGGCTTGAGCTTCTTGACGTGCAGCAGCTAATTTAGCAGCATATTCTGCTTTAATGCTTTCAGCATCAGTTTTAGCAGTTTCAGCAGCAGCTAAATCGCCGGCAATTTTATTCTTGCGGTCATCCATGATCTTCATCAGGGGTTTATAAGCAAATTTCGCAAGAATGAAAACGAGAATCAAAAAGTTCAGGACCTGCGCAATAAGTGTAGCGTTAAAATTAACCAATTATAGCACGCTCCTTTTCTGGTTTTCCATTACGAAATTATTTAATGAAGGGGTTAGCAAATACGAGAACGATAGCGATAACGTAGCACAAGATAGGCATGGATTCAACCAAACCTACACAAATCAGCATAGTAGTCATCAATTTACCGGATTCTTCCGGTTGACGAGCCATAGATTCGATAGTTCTGCCGCAGAGGTGACCGTTACCAGTACCAGCGCCGTTTGCAGCGCCTAAACAAACAAGACCCGCGCCGATTAAAGATGCAGCGGTAATGATTGCGTTTTCAGTCATTTCATTCATCCTTTCAAAATAAGAAAAATTTTAGAGTTGATTAATGCTTAATGCTCATCATGAAATGCGATGGCAAAGCTGCTTAAAGCAAGCATCGTAAAAATAAAGGCCTGCAAGAAGCCGATAAACAAACTGAACATTACCCAAAGCTCCGGGATGACCCACGGAGTCAGTTGATACAAAACGATCAACAGAATTTCGCCTGCCAGGATATTACCAAATAGACGAAGGGCCATGGTCAGCGGCTTTGTGATAGCATCAAGAAGGTGGATCGGTAAAAAGCCTGGTTTAGGACTGATAAAATGTTTAAAATGTCCTATTCCCTGCTGATGCACACCAACTGCATATCCGCCAAAGGCTACCATTAAAGAAAGCGCAAAAACAGTGTTGATATCATTGGTCGGGGAAGTCCAATGTACACCGATTTGCGGCAGCATACCAAGTTCATTGCCAATGAAAATGAACATGAACAAGGTGATCATAAACGGCGCCATATACTTGCGTCCCTTCATCCCCAAAGTCTCTTCCATCAATCCGTTTAGGAAATCAATAAAAAACTCCATTCCGTTTTGCAAGCCACTTGGAACCAGCTTCGGATTTCTAGAAGCAATAAAGAACAGTAGAAACACGATCGCCATTGTAATCCATGTCATATACATGGTTTGCATATGTATTACAACTCCTGGCGCCCATTCCTGCGCAAAATAATGAATTATCTCATTTGCGTTCTCAGCTTCTTTAGCCATAGCAGCTGCTTCTGTTCCCATTCTCTCACACTCCTTTCTTCACGCCCTGCTTTTTATTGAGCTGGTACGCGATAAATATTAGATTAAATATTAAAAATATATGTATCAGCAGAAACCCCATGCATACACCAAAAACATGGTATTTCAACTTTAACATCACAATAACTAAAGCACCGGCTGTTATTCTTCTGACCCAACGAAAGCGCTTCATGGTTTTAAGCGCCGCTTCTGGCTCTCCCTGCGGCAGTGAACGCTGAATCCCCACAAACATAATCAACGTATCCAATAGCCCAACTGCACCGCCTAAAGCAAGCCCGGAAGCCAGCTCCTGATAACCCGCCATTTTCACGGCAAGAGCTACTGCAAAAGATGCAATAGCCAATCTTGTCAGAACTTTTTTATACCCCATTGTTACTAAAGGGGTGAAGTCAATCATTTTCATCAGTTTTTACTACCTCATAAAACTGTCCGGCTTCAACTAAATATAAAAACAAAATAGGCATTTTGGAAAAAATCAAGAATAAATCATAATAATTTTAATATTTTTCACAATTTTTGTCTATCTTAATTAGGACTGAATTCAGATAAAATTTTGATGTCATAACCATTTTCATGCAAAATCTTTCTGATGATCCGCTCGCAGGCCCTGCCATCACCATACGGATTAGCAGCTTCAGCCATACTTTGATAATATTTACTATCATCCAACAACAGACTTGTTTCTCTCAATACATCATCATAAGCAGTGCCAACAAGCTTTACAGTACCTGCATCAACCGCTTCAGGACGCTCCGTAGTATCACGAAGAACCAATACAGGTTTGCCAAGGGCAGGAGCTTCTTCCTGAATCCCCCCGCTGTCAGTCAGCACAATATCTACCTTCGCCATCAAATTGGCAAAAGGTTCATAATCCAATGGCTCAATCAAATGCACCTGCGCAAGCTTACCCAATTCTTCATCAACAATTTCTCTTACTTTAGGATTTTTATGGACCGGAAAAATTGCTTCAACATCAGGATGATTTTCTAAAACCTTTCGAAGAGCCTGATAAACATGCCGCATCGGTTCACCTAAATTTTCGCGGCGGTGCGTTGTAACTAAAATCAGGCGTTTTCCTCCTGCAAGAGCTTTCTGCAATCCAGAGTCCGTAAACCGGTAATTAGCTTTAACTGTAGTCTGCAACGCATCAATTACCGTATTACCAGTCACTACGATTGCCGCCGGATCAATATTTTCTTTCAGCAAATTATTCTTACTGGTAGAGGTAGGAGCAAAATGTATATCAGCAATGGCTCCGGTAAGTTTACGATTCATTTCTTCAGGATACGGAGAAAATTTGTTTCCTGTCCGCAGTCCGGCTTCTACATGCCCCACTGGAATCTGGGCATAAAAAGATGCCAAAGCCCCGACAAAGGTCGTAGTTGTATCACCATGCACCAGCACCATATCAGGCTGTGCCTCTGCCAATACGTCCTTTAATCCTGCCAAAGCCCGGCCAGTAACGTCATATAAAGTTTGTCCAGCGGTCATGATATTCAAATCATAATCCGGCTTTATTGCAAATAACTGCAGCACTTGGTCCAACATTTCGCGGTGCTGCGCCGTCACAGCTACGATTGGTTCAATAAAATCAGGGTATTTCTGCATTTCCAAAACTAACGGACACATTTTGATTGCTTCCGGACGCGTACCGAAAACTGTCATTAGCTTGATTTTTTTCACGACTTCGTCTCCCAACTATTCAATACGGTATGCAATGGATTACCAAATCAGCTTACTGAGATTAATAATTAACGATCGTTCAAAATACCTATCTTTTTCGCACCGAAAACTACGGCTGTAATAATAAGCGCTATAATTATTGCCGCATAATAACCGCCAACCTCGGTCAGCAATACTGCAGCAATACCAAGTATAGCACTGATGATATACATCAGTAAAACAGCCTGACGCTGCGTCATTCCCATTGCCAGTAGCCGATGGTGCAGGTGTCCTTTATCCGGCTGGAAAATTGGTCTGCCATTCGTGTAGCGACGTACAATAGCAAACGCAGTATCCATAATCGGCAACCCTAAAGCTATGGCTGGCACAATCAAAGCTATTGTAGCCGCACTTTTAACAGCGCCAAAAATAGAAATAGCCGCTAACATATAGCCGATAAACATACTGCCGGTATCACCCATAAAAATTGTTGCCGGATTAAAATTATAACGCATAAAACCTACAATACCGCCAGCCAAGGCAGCTGTAATTACAGCAACAGGATAAAATCCCTGCTGAATAGCTACCAGAATTACAGTTATTGATGCGATACCAGCGACTCCGGCTGCCAATCCATCCAAACCATCCATCAGATTGACAACATTGGTAAAACTGATTACCCAAAAGATCGTAAACGGTATCGACAGATACTCCAGATAAAAATACCCACCCCAGGGATTATTAAGCCATTCGATACGAATGTCAAACAACACCAATACGGCTGCGGCAGCAATCTGCCCCAGCAGCTTAACCTTTGCCGGCAGCTGATAAACATCATCAATAATGCCGACTATCAGAATCACCGTACCGCCAAGCAAAAGCGCCATTACATCCTTAGACAAATGCATGCTGCATAAAACAGCTACTACAAACCCAAGATAAATGGCCAGACCACCCAATCGCGGCATGATGCCTTTATGAACTTTTCTTCCGTCAGGCTTATCTAATGCACCTATACGAAAAGCCAATTTTTTGACATAAGGTGTCAAAAGCCAACTGGTAAAAAGAGCTATCACAAAAGCTAAAATATACACTTGCAATTATTCACCTCATAGCGTTCAAAGCCGCTTATTTATACCTAAAAATTCTACATTCTTCTTATAAAGGTCATTCTTGTGTAATAGTATATCAAAAAAATACCATTTTGAACATTTTTTCTTTGATTTTTTTGTTGCGAAAGCAACATTTTCAGGAAAAAATAAATACAGCAACTGCCAATGCCTTTAAAAAGCACTGCAATGCTGTATTTATTTTAATCTTCATCGTGCAGTATCGTTACCTTCATATTGGCAGCTTTCAACATCTCCTCAGCCAATTTATCAGGATAAGGATTTGCATAAACAATCCGCTCAATACCAGCATTAATCAATATTTTAGTACAGACAACACACGGCTGATGAGTACAATACAACGTACCTCCGTTAACGGATACGCCATGATAAGCGGCCTGAACAACGGCATTCTGCTCAGCATGGATACCGCGGCATAATTCATGCATTTGTCCGGAGGGTACTTTCAATTGTTCACGCAGGCAACCTGTCACCGAGCAATGCTCAAGTTTAGAAGGCGTACCGTTATAACCGGTAGCCACTATCTGTCTGTTCTTGACGATAACAGCACCGACGCTGCGACGCAGGCAAGTGGAGCGCTTGCTTACTACCTGGGCTATCTCCATAAAATAATTGTCCCAGTCAGGTCTGTTATCATACATCAATGTGTACCAAAAATACGATCACCGGCATCGCCAAGTCCGGGAACGATATAACCATGTTCATTAAGTTTTTCATCTAAGGCAGCAGTATAAACTGGCACATCAGGATGCTCATCATTCATAACCTTTACTCCTTCAGGAGCTGCCACCAAACACATAAAACGAATATTTTTTAAACCGCGCGCCTTCAGCATCGAAATCGCAGCAGCAGCGCTGCCTCCGGTTGCCAGCATCGGATCAACCACAATCGTCACGCCATCTTTATTATCAGGAAGTTTGCAGTAATATTCAATCGGCTTTAAAGTTTCTTCATCACGATATAAACCAATAAAACCTACCCGTGCATCAGGAATCATCTTCAATACGCCTGTCAGCAATCCTAAACCAGCTCTTAAAATAGGCACAACAAAAATATCGCCGGCTACTTTATACCCTGTAGTTTTAGCTACCGGAGTGGCAACTTCAACTTCCTGCAACGGCAGATTCCTAGCCACTTCATAAGTCATAAGCATTGCTATTTCATCCAGACATTCACGAAAATCACGTGAAGAAGTATGTTCCGCACGCATTTTAGTAATTTTTTGTTTAATAAGCGGATGATCTACAACTGTAACTTGCATCATTAAAATCTCCTTCCTGGATTTAGAAACCGGGATACATAGGATATTTAGCACATAAACCCGCTACCCTAGCTGCCGCTTCCTTATGTTTTTCCTCATTTTCAGGATTATTCAAAACTAAACCAATGATTGCGGCGACCTCACGCATATCCTCCTGTTTAAAACCGCGTGTAGTGACGGCAGCAGTACCCAACCTGATACCACTTGTAACAAAAGGACTTTCAGGATCAAACGGAATCGTATTCTTATTGCAGGTTACACCAACCTCATCTAATAAATGTTCTGCTATCTTACCAGTCAGCTTCTGACCGCGTACATCAACCAGAATCAGATGATTATCAGTACCTCCTGAAACAATACGGAAGCCTTCTTCCTGCAAAGCTTCCGCGAATACTCTGCAATTATCAAGAATATTCTGCTGATATACTTTAAATTCAGGTTTTAACGCTTCACCAAAAGCAACTGCCTTGGCAGCAATAATATGCATCAAAGGACCACCCTGAATACCAGGGAATATTGCCTTATCAATAGCTTTAGCATACTGTTCCTTACACATAATCAGGCCGCCGCGCGGACCGCGCAGTGTTTTGTGTGTAGTTGTCGTAACGATATCCGCATAAGGCACAGGGCTGGGATGTAAACCAGCGGCTACAAGTCCGGCAATATGCGCAATATCAACCATCAGTAAAGCACCGACACTATGCGCTATCTCTGACATACGTTTAAAATCTATGATTCGGGAATAGGCGCTGGCACCAGCAACGATAATTTTAGGTTTTGTTTCAGCAGCAGTTTGTGCCAAAGCATCGTAATCAATAGTCTCAGTATCATGATCAACACCATAAGGAACTACGTTATAATAACTGCCGGAAATATTTACTGGCGATCCATGTGATAAATGTCCACCCTGAGACAGATTCATTCCCATGATAGTATCACCTGGCTTCAGAAAGGCAAAATAAACAGCAGTATTTGCATTAGCGCCAGAATGTGGCTGTACGTTGACATGATCAGCACCGAATAGTTTCTTTGCACGTTCTATAGCCAGTATTTCCACTTTGTCGACATATTCACAGCCGCCATAATACCGATGTCCGGGATACCCCTCAGCATATTTATTAGTCAGAACAGTACCCATCGCCTCCATTACTGCAGGAGAAACAAAGTTTTCGGATGCGATCAATTCTATTTTATTTCTTTGCCTGCCAAGCTCCTCGCAAATAGCAGCATTAATTTCAGGATCGACAGCAGCTAATTTTTCCAGATTCATAATTACTCCCTCCAAATCAATATTTTATCTTGGGTATTTGGCACGTTCTCCACCGATTAAAGGCGGACGCGTCCATGCCGCGGTGAGCACAGCCTCGCCGATCTTAGATTCCGACAAACGTACAGGTACGGCAACTCTTTTAAGATGCATACCTATCAGCGTCTGCCCTATATCAAGGCCCGCATGAGCCGAGATTGCTTCAACTATAATGGGTTCCACAAAATTTTCATATGCTGCTGTCGCCATTGCGCCGCCTGCATGCTGTACAGGCCGCACAGTAACTTCCTGCCAGCCATACTTCTCTGCAGCATCCCTTGTCGTAACCAAAGCACGGTTCAAATGTTCACAGCACTGGATCGCTAAAAAAACTCCATGCGCCTCAGTCACCTTAATTAATGCGGCAAACATCGCCTCAGCAACTTTCATGGAGCCAGCAGTACCTATTTTATCACCAATCACTTCGCTGGTACTGCAACCAACAACTAAAACCTGCCCTGCTTTGACCGCACCTATTTGCAACAGCTCCTGTGCCGCAGCTGTTACCTGTGCAGCTATTTCTGCAGTATGCATTACCGCATCGCCTCCAGGGCAGCTATTTTGTCAACACGACGTTCATGACGTCCACCTGCGAATTCACCCTGCAGCCAGGTATCTGTTATCATTTCTGCCAGTCCCACGCCAATAACGCGCTCACCCATACACAGCACATTTGCATTATTATGCTCACGGCTCATTTGGGCAGAAAATACATCGCCGCACAAAGCCGCTCTGATACCGTGAATTTTATTAGCAGCAATAGAAATACCAATACCAGTACCACAAACCAAAATACCCCGTTCGGCTTCGCCTGTATTAATAGCCTGACAGACTTTAGCCGCATAATCGGGATAATCTGTAGATTCTTCCGTATAAGTACCACAATCAAGCACTTCAATACCTTTAGCAGTCAGATACTCCCTGATATGATTTTTTAAATGGATCCCGCCATGATCACTGCCAACCGCGATTTTCATATAAGTCACCTCTAAATATTTTCTATACACTTTTCATGTTTTAAACAAATTAAATCATAATGTTATTTTAACATAAATTCAGGCAAAAGCGTACCGCTTTTTGAACAAAGACTTCCGTTGACTACGGTCACAATTTGATAACCTGCCGCCTTACGAAGTCTGTTCATTACTGCCAGCCCCAAACCGTCTTCACTGACACCCTCAGCAAAAATCATCTGTACATTCTGTTTATCGAAACCACGCAGCAGACTATAAAGCTTTTCTGCAAGGCTTTCAATATCCTGCCCCCACGAGCTTACCAAGATATTTTCAGTTTCAGGAATATGAACAGCAATTTTTTCACTGCATAAAACACCTGTTTTAATGCCCTGAGCGGCAGTCGCCGTCACTATAGGCAGCATATTGCTGATAGCTTCACCTTCAAATAAATACATTGCTGCCTGCGGAGCATAGTGCCTATATTTCATCCCAGGTGCTTTAGGTTTAAAATCACCCTTTCCTTCAAGCGCCGGATCAATCTCTACTGCTCCTAAAACTTCTTCCAACATTTCACGGGTAATTCCGCCAGGACGTAATATCATCGGTACTGCTGAAGTCGTATCTACTACAGTCGATTCGACACCAATACCACAACTGCCGCCGTCAATTACACCAGCTATTTTTCCCTGCATATCGTCCCAAACAGCAGAAGCGTCCGTAGGACTTGGTTTACCAGAAATATTCGCTGAAGGAGCTGCTATAGGGCGACCTGTCTCTTTGATAAGCCTTGCTGCTATAGGATGCGAAGGCATTCTTACACCTACTGTGTCTAACCCGGCACTGACCTCGTCAGGTATCAAATCAGACTTAGCTACGATCAAAGTCAGCGGTCCTGGCCAAAATGACTGCATCAATGCCCGGGCATTAGCAGTAAGTCCACTTGTCAGCGGCAAAATATCCTCTACTCTGGCAATATGTAAAATCAAAGGGTTGTCAACTGGGCGTCCTTTGGCTGCAAAAATTTTAGCCACAGCTGTACCATTCAGTCCGTCAGCACCCAGACCATACACAGTTTCCGTAGGAAAAGCAACTACTTCGCCTTGCCTTAATAAACAACCCGCTGCCTTTAAAATTTCTGTTTCATTATCAGCTTGTAAATTCCAGTAAATGGTCTGCATAATAAGTACCTTCTCTCGTCGCAAAAACCATACGTTCTATTTCTGCATAATCCTTACGCACTGCCGTTACTATTAGTCCAGCCTGGCGGCATAACTGACAAACCGACTGCGCCTGATCGATGCCAACTTCAAAAGCCAGCAACCCGTCCGGCTGAAGCCATATTTCACAGCCGGAAACGATTCTTCTATAAAAATCAAGTCCGTCAGCCCCCCATCCAGCGCTCCAAGGGGTTCCTTCTGCACATCGGCTGCCAGACCTGCAATAGCCGCAGCCGGAATATAAGGAGGATTTGAAACAATAATATCAAATTTTTTATTACAATCAAGCTTACTGAACAGATCTGATTCAACTAACGTCAATCTTTCACCGACACCGATATTTTCGGCATTTTCGCCAGCAACAACCAATGCAGCAGCTGAAATATCGACAGCCGTACCTTTTGACTGCGGCAAAAGATCCAACAATGATACTATAATAGCACCGCTGCCTGTACCAATGTCGAGTAAATTTTCAGCACCCGCTCCCACAGCAGCCTTAGCAACACTTTCTACCAGCAATTCCGTTTCAGGCCTCGGAACCAGTACTGCAGGAGTAACTTTAAAGCTGTGCTTCATAAAAGCTTTGGTTCCTAAAATATACGCCAATGGTTCCTGGTTAGCGCGCCGCGTAACATAACTGCGATATTCAGCCAACTCAGTATCATCCAACGGTTGATCAAAATGTACATATAAAGTTATTCTTTCGCATTTTAGAACAGCACAAAGCAGTATTTCAGCATCTAAACGCGGATTTTCGATCCCTTTATTTGCGAAATACTGCTTTGTCCATTCCAAAACCCTTGTAATCGTCCATAAGGGTTTATTTTCCATATTATTTCACCTGCTGCAGCTGCTCGCTCTGTTTGGCCGTAAGGAGCGCGTCCAGTAATTCATCCATCTCGCCGTTGAGCACAATATCAAGTTTATGCAAAGTCAGCCCGATACGATGATCGGTCACACGACCCTGCGGATAATTATAGGTACGTATACGTTCACTGCGGTCGCCTGTGCCAACCTGGCTTTTACGGTCCTGAGCCGTAGCCGCCCGCTGCTCCTCCTGCGCCTTCTCCAAAATTCTGGCACGCAGAACGCGCATGCATTTTTCACGATTTTTGAGCTGTGATTTTTCATCCTGGCATTGAGCTACGATACCTGTCGGTAAGTGCGTGATCCGCACTGCTGATTCGGTTTTATTGACATACTGGCCACCTGCACCGCCGGCACGATAAGTATCCACCCTTAAGTCGGCAGGATTGATTTCCACATCAACCTCTTCAGCCTCAGGCAGTACTGCCACCGTAACAGTAGAAGTATGCACACGTCCCTGTGACTCAGTTTCCGGTACTCTTTGAACCCTATGTACGCCGCTTTCGAATTTCATTCGGCCATAAACACCGTCACCACAGATCTGGAAAACAACTTCCTTAAAGCCTCCCAATTCAGTCGGGTTGGAATCCATAATTTCAATGCGCCAGCCCCTAGCTTCTGCATAACGGGTATACATCCTAAAAAGTACGCCTGCAAACAAAGCGGCTTCGTCACCGCCGGCACCGCCTCGTATCTCTACAATAACATCTTTATCATCGTTGGGATCAGATGGCAACAGCAAAACAGTTAACCGTTCTTCATATACAGCCAACTGCGGCTTCAGCTCTTTCAATTCATCATAAGCCATTTCTGTCAGTTCTCTGTCATCGCCAGCAGCAATTATCTCTTCCGCATCATTTTTTGCTTTTACCAAATCACGATATTCGCGGAAAACAGTTACGATATCAGTCAGCTTAGCATGAGCTTTAGTACACTTCTGCCATTCTTTTTGATCAGCGATGATATCAGGATCACTGATCTTAGCCTCTAAATCAAGATATTTATCTTCAATTGCCTGTAATTTATCCAGCATTGTTTTCTCCTGTAGATTGCTTTTCTGCCAATTCTTCAGGCGGCAGCACAGCCTTAAGCGAAGCGATTGCCACTTCAATCTGAGAGTCGTCAGGCTCACGTGTCGTCAGCTTCTGCAGACAAAGGCCCGGAAAGATAGCTGTTCTAACCCAGGCTGAATCAATGTGCGACCCTGCATAGCGAATAATCTCATAGCTTACGCCAGCAATAACCGGCATCAGAATAATCCGTGACATAATACGTTCAAACAGATTCGGCCACCCTAAAAAGGTGAAAACGAACATACTGATCAGCATTACAATCATCAGAAAATTAGTGCCGCAGCGTGGATGCAGTGTACTGAACTGACGTACATTCGCTACTTCCAGCGGTAAACCTGCCTCATAAGTATAAATCGTCTTATGCTCAGCACCATGGTACTGAAACACTCTCTGAATATCCTTCATCGAAGAAATAGCAGTTATATATCCGAGAAAAATCAGCATCCTCAATGCGCCCTCGGCTAAATTCAAAATCATATGGTCATGAGTCCATGCATTCAAAAAGCGCATTGACCAAGTAGGAATGATAATAAACAAAACTACAGCCAAAACAATCGAAAATGCGATCGTCATAGCCATTTCCTTACTATCAAGTTGTTCGTCGTCTTCACCGGAAACCTGTGCCGAATAAGCCAGCGCCTTCATTCCGTGATATAAAGATTCACAAAGGGCGACTACGCCGCGCAGCAATGGTTTTTTCAAAAAAGGATACTTGTCTGTAATACTGTTAGCCGGCCCAACATCAATAGCAATTTCCCCATCCGGCTGCCTTACAGCTACAGCAATTTTATCCTTTCCCCTCATCATCACGCCTTCAATAACAGCTTGTCCGCCAACATTAGGTTTCTTTTCCATGACAATATCTCCCTAAAAGTTTCGGATATAAACACAGCAGAGCTTTCGCTCTGCTGTGGGTGTAATTATTTTTCTTCTACATTGTAGCGTTTGTTGAATTTTTCAATACGGCCACGAGCAGCTAAGTTACGCTGTTGGCCGGTGAAGAACGGATGACATTTAGAGCAAACGTCAACACGCAATTCCGGATTAACGCTGCCGCTCATAAAAGAATTGCCGCATGCGCAGGTTACTTTAGCTTCACCATATTTCGGATGGATGTTTTGTTTCATTCTGATTGCACCTCACTTTACTGTCTAACTATTATATGACTATACATCATAATTCTATATTAACGCTTATAAAGTATACCATAGTACCCCTAGCTATGCAAGAACTATTTTCAGAAACTTTACTTTTACCTGCTTGCACCACAACTACGGAAGGGTTATAATAAGCGCAGCAAGCATTTCAGGATGCAGCACTCTTTTTAATGTGCACGTAAATAAACAAAGTTTGAGCTATGCAGCTCTTGATCTTTTCACTTATAAGAAAGGCAGGTTCTAAATCTTGAAAAAAACATCCTCTGAAAGCAGACTCGTCATCAGCGAGGTCATGATGCCGCATCAGGCCAATGTAGCCGGCAATATCCACGGAGGCGAGATCATCAAGCTGATGGATTCTACGGCTTATGCTACGGCACGCCGCTATGCACGTACTAATGTTGTTACAGCCAGGGTAGACGAAGTAGAATTCCACCTGCCGATTTTTATCGGCGATCTGGTTATCTGTACAGCACAGGTAGTCTATGTCGGCAATAGCTCCATGGAAATAGTCGTAATAGTAGAAGTCGAAGACCTGGAAACAGAAGGTAAAAAACGGGCTTTGACTGCATTCTTCACTATGATAGCGCTTGATAAAAAAGGCCGTCCCACCAAAGTACCAGAACTGACTCTGGAAACAGAAGAAGAAAAACGCGCTTTTGAAGAAGGACGTCTGCGCTATGAGCGCCATAAACATAAAAAATAAATCGGCCAACAAAAATAGCAGGCGCTGCACTTGTAACCACAACAGCAGAGCCTGCTATTTTTTATTCTGTATACATCTGATTCGTCAGCAGACAAAGAAAAATATTTGAAATTATACCAAATTTATTCTTTAACAGTTTCATTTGACTCTGATTTTTGCTTAGGCGGCTTTTTATTATATTCCTGCATTACAGCATCCATATCTCCCTGCAGCCACAACTCTAAAGCATCCGCCATTTTCTCCACTGCCTCCGCTACAAGCTCCTGTTCTTCAGCACCAAAGCGCTGTAAAACATGCTTAATCACAGCTTTATTATTATGGGCAGGATGCCCGATGCCAATTTTGAAACGCGGGAATTCACCTGTTCCTAAATGTTCCTGCACGGATTTAATCCCATTATGTCCACCCGCACTTCCTTTGCGGCGAACTCTGACCTGCCCTGTCGGCAAGTCAAGATCATCCTGAACCACAGCAATATCCTGCGGATCAACATTGAAAAAGTTCGCATAGGCACCTACTGCAACACCGCTCAGATTCATATATGTCGTCGGCTTTAAAAGCAGTACTTTTTCAGGTATGCGATATTCCCCGCACAGAGCATTGCGGTCATTCTTCCAAGTATTTACACCCCAGCGGCGGGCCAGTTCATCCAGCACCATAAAGCCAATATTATGACGGGTAGCTTCGTATTCTTTTCCGATATTACCCAAACCAACAATAAGTTTCATGTCATTCTCCTTTTTGCATCAGTTCATTGACGGTAACAAAATTATACCCTTCCGCACACAGTTTGTCGATAATGACTGATACTGCCTGTATTGTTTCTTCTCTGGACGCAACGTATTTAGGACTGTCACCATCATGCAGCAGAATGATAGCCCCCGGATGCATCTGTTCCATTATCCGGTCAACGATAACTGAAACTCCAGGGTTTGTCCAATCACGCGGTATCACTGACCAGTTAACTGCTGTCAGACCATTTTTCTGCAGTGTATCGATCACAGCCCAATCGCGAAACCCATGCGGCGGACGCATTAATGTGATTTTCTGTCCACTCAGCTTTTCCAAAATCCTCTTGCCTGCAGCAATATCTTTTTGCTGCTCCGCTAAACTCAATTTCAAAAAGTCACGATGCTTCAATGCATGTAAAGCAATCTCATGCCCCTGCGCAGCAATCTTCGCTACCAGTTCAGGATGCTTTTCAGCATTTTCAGCAACCATAAAAAAAGTCGCTTTGACCTGACGCTGCTCCAATATTTTTAGCAGTTCATCTGTATAAGGGGGATAAGGACCATCATCAAAAGTTAAAGCCACATTTTTACCGGCAGCGAAATTATGTGTTACAGTTGTACCGTAAAAACTATAATCAGGTAAAACTGCCAGTAACAGCAGTACTCCTCCAGCAAGTATAGAGACAGCCGCCAACATGGCGGCAATTCTGCGCCTGGCCATACCATACCAGCCGCACCATAAAGCACCCGTACCAATAACTGTCAGCAGTCCTATTATATAAATAAGTCGCATAACCTTCTCCTAACTTATGTTAAAGAGGCTTGCCCGCAGGGACAAGCCTCTTTAAATGCTTAAATAAACTTCTTATTTTTCAAATAACTGGCTGACAGACCAGTCGTTGAAAATACGTAATACAGTTTCTGCAAGAATAGGTGCCACCGAAAGAACCTTAATTTTCGGATGTTTCTTAGCAGGAGGTAGAGGAATAGTATTAGTAACAACCAACTCTGTAATATCTGATTGCGCAATACGGCTTAAGGCCGGATCAGTAAGAACCGGATGTGTACAGCAGGCATAAATCTCTTTGGCCCCAAATTTCTTCAAAGCCCGGGCACCTTCTGTCAAAGACCCTGCTGTATCAACCATATCATCAACTAAAATAGCAGTTTTACCTTCTACAGAACCAATCAGATTCATTACTTCGGCTACGCCCGGTTCAGGACGACGCTTATCAATAATAGCCAGACCACAGTTCAGACGTTCAGCCATATTTCTGGCACGACTGACACCGCCAAGATCAGGGGAAACCACAATCATATCGTCAAGATTTTTTTCTTTGATATATTCTGCCAAAATCGGACCGCCGGGCATATGGTCAAAAGGTATATTAAAGAAGCCTTGAATCTGAGCAGCGTGCAAATCAATAGTTACGACACGGGTAATTCCTGCCGATTCCAACAGGTCAGCCATCAACTTGGCGGTAATAGGCTCACGCCCACGGGCTTTACGGTCCTGGCGTGCATAACCGTAATAAGGTATGATTGCTGTAATATGGCTGGCAGAAGCACGTTTAAAAGCATCCGCCATAATCAAAAGTTCCATAACGTTATCATTAACGGACGGGCCACAGGTAGGTTGCACGATGAAAATATCTTTGCCGCGCACGCTTTCATTTATCATTACTTGTACTTCGCCGTTATTAAAGCGGTTGATAACGGCATCGCCAACAGTAGTACCTAAATAAGCGGCGATCTCTCGTGCCAAATCAGGATTGGCATTACCGGAAAAAATTCTGAGTTTATTCTCATCTGACAACATTGTCCCATCCCTCCAAGAATGTTTAAGGTTTAGTTAATCATTAATAGTATACAACTATTAGCTACAAATCCACAAGTACTAAAAACCGTTTTTTTATGTAAAATCAGCCGTTGCGGTATTTTGCAGCCCAGCCTTCAATATTCTTCTGTTTCGCACGGGCAATACCCAAATCATCTCCCGGTACATCCTTAGTGATCGTAGATCCTGCTCCAATATAAGCTCCGGCACCAATTGTAACAGGAGCAACCATATTGCTGTTGCAGCCGACAAACGCATTATCTTCAATAATAGTGCGATGTTTTTTCTTCCCGTCATAATTTACAGTGATACATCCACAGCCAATATTGACAGAACTGCCGATATCACTGTCACCGATATAACTGAGATGCGGCAGCTTGCTGCCAGTACCAACATGAGAATTTTTTACTTCCACAAAATTGCCAATCTTCACATTATCGCCAATAACAGTATCAGGGCGCAAATGCACATAAGGACCGATCACAACGTTATCCTGTACTTCGCAGTCGTGTCCATAAACAAATTGCAGTTCCGCAGTATTCCCGATTCTGACATTTGTCAACCGAACATTAGGACCAATCTGGCAATCTTCACCGATCTTCGTAGTCCCTTCCAACCAGGTATATGGATAAATAACAGTGTCCTGACCTATTTCAACACCTTTTTCGATAAAGGTACTGGCAGGATCCATGATCGTTACACCGTCATCCATCAGTTTATTCAGAATCCGCTGACGCATAATGTTTTCTGCTTCTGCCAATTGGCGGCGAGAATTGATGCCCATGATCATATCGCTGTCAGCAGTAGCAACACCGCCGACTTTTTTACCCATTGCGTTCAATTTTGCCAGAACATCGGTCAGATAATATTCACCCTGCGCATTATCACAAGTTAAAGTAGCAAGCACCTCAAAAAGCAACGGCGCCTCTACACAATAAATTCCTGTATTGATTTCTTTGATTGCTTTTTGTTCTAAGACAGCGTCTTTTTCTTCTACAATACCCAAAACGTTGCCGTCTGCATCGCGTATAATCCGTCCATACCCTGCTGGATCGTCCATGAAAGCAGTCAATACTGTTGCTGCGGCCTGTGACGCTACATGGCCTTCATAAAACTTTTTAAGCTCTGCTGCTTCTAATAACGGCGTATCTCCGCAAATAAGCATTACCGTACCGCAAAAATCTTTTAAAACAGCTTCCGTCTGCATCACTGCATGTCCAGTACCAAGCTGTTCAGCTTGCAAAGCCATCTGTGCCTGCTCGCCAACCATTGCTTCTACCAGTTCTGCTTCATGACCCACGACCACTACCTTCCGGGCAGCCCCTGCTGCATCAGCAGCATCAAGTACATGCTGCAGCATAGGTTTTCCGCCAATTTTATGTAAAACCTTCGGCAACTTGGACTTCATTCTGGTTCCTTTGCCTGCCGCTAAAATAACCGCCACTAACTCTGACATGGATAGACCTCCGCTTCTAAAATAACAACTATAATTTTTACAGTAATTCTACTCGATAACCAGCACGACGCAAAGCCGCCACCAAAATTTCCGCATGAGCGTGATCACGCGTTTCCAGATCCATTTCTACCTGTGTCTGACCAATAGGCAGGTTACGTCCAGCATGCTCATGATAAACATAAACGATATTAGCTTTATACTCTTCGATATACGAAACAAAACGACGCAATTCGCCGGGTCTGTCAGTCAGATGTGTCAACAGCTTAATACGACGCCCCGATTTTACCAAGCCGTTTTCAATAATCCTGGAAATCATATTTACATCAATATTACCACCGCTGATAACAGCCGCAGTTTTATCCGCGTGGGGAATATTACCATGCAGCATAGCTGCCAGTCCAATAGCACCGGCACCTTCGCTGATCATCTTCGCCCGCTCCATCATGAGCAGTATCGTCGCCGCAATATCATCGTCTTTAACTACAAAAATATCATCAACATATTTTTGAATCAAGTCAAAAGTGATTTTACCAGGAGATTTTACAGCAATACCATCAGCAATCGTTTGTGCTTCCGGAGTTTCTACCCACTTGCCAGCATGCTTGGATAAATACATTGCCGGGGCACCACTGGCTTGAACGCCATACACTTTGACATGCGGCGCTACAGATTTAACCGCTGTGGCAATACCCGCCAAAAGACCTCCACCGCCAATAGGAACAACTATTGACCGTATATCCGGACATTGTTCTAAAATCTCCAGGCCAATCGTTCCCTGTCCTGCAATTACCGCCGGATCATCAAAAGCATGAACTAAAGTTGCACCTGTTTCCTTCTGCAGACGTACAGCCTCTGCAGAAGCCTCATCATAAACTCCACCCTTTAAGACAACCTCAGCGCCATAACCCTTTGTAGCTTCAACTTTCGCCAGCGGCGCTCCTTCAGGCATAACAATAGTTGCTTTAATACCAGCAGCCTGAGCTCCTAACGCCACGCCCTGCGCATGATTTCCCGCCGAAGCGGCAATAACGCCATGTGCTTGCTGTTCTTTAGTTAAGGTCTGAATACAATTTGAAGCTCCACGTACTTTAAACGATCCTGTACGCTGCATATTTTCCAACTTCAGTAGTACTTCATACCCTGCCATTTCACTAAAAATATGACTGCTTTCCAAAGGTGTTTTATGCACTACACCTGCCAATCGTTTGGAAGCAGCTTCCACATCTTTCAAAGTTACCTGATCTTTTGTCATTTTTTACATCCCCTCATAACGGACTGATATCGATCTTCCGATTTTCTGTATCAATATCCTTTAAAACAAACAACGCCGTATAATCATCAATCATTTTCTTTTCCGGCTCCTGCGTCGCAATGAAAAATGCTTTTCCTACAACTTTGGCACCAACCTCTTCCGCCAGTTCTGCCATTCCACGTGCCGTACCGCCGGCCTTCATAAAATCATCGATCACCAAAACCCTCGCGGAACTTGGTAAAGCACGTTTCGGCAAAGCCATTGTCTGAATCTGTTTGGATGAACCGCTCACATAATTAATACTTACCGTAGAACCTTCAGTAATCTGTCCAACACGTCGGGCCATAACCACCGGAATATTAAAAGCACGAGCAACAAAAACTGCCAAAGGTATACCACGAGTTTCCACAGTCATAATGTATTCCGGCTCTAAATGCCGCAGACGCTGAGCTATAATCTCCCCCAAACGCATTACCAGCTGCGGTTTAAACAGCAGATCTGTCATATAGATCATACCGCCTGACAATATTCTTTCTGGTTCAGCCAGCTGCAAAGCCAGCTCTGTTAAAAATTCCTCATTAGCTTTTTCGGAATGACATGGAATAAAACGCACTCCTCCGGCAGCGCCAGCCAAAGTTTCAACTCTGCCCAAATCATAGGCTCCCAATCCGGCACGCACAGCTAAAACATCTTCACTTAAGGTCGATTTAGCAACCTCAAACTTTTTACAAAAATAAGTAAATGAAAACAATTGATACGGATGGTCCACCAGCTGCTTTGTCAAAGCAACTACACGTTCCATACGTTTGACTCGAGCCATAGCGCCCCTCTTTTCTACTTGCTATTCTTAAAATATTTTTCCAGCAGCTGCCAGTCTTCTTCTTTATCCACATCCATACCGATCTCGGGATAATGCGAAACTACAGCTTTCCCGCTAAATCCCAACAACTCTGACGCCCGCAATTCTATATCTGACAGAGTCAACCTGTGCAGCAGGAATTTAAGCACAAAACCAAAACCTAACCAACCGCACAACTCCCAAGGTTTTTTGCGGCGGGCAAAAATATCTTTGGCTTTTATTACCCCGCCGGAAATAACATCAGCATTCAACAGCATCATATTTCCGCCGGTGAATCTACCTTCAGGTAAGGTAACATAAGTACGTTCGGCACCAGGAAAAGCTTTTACACAATCAGCTTCAGGAATCACAGGATAATAAGCATCTGCTTCCACAGCCTCAGTCTGCTTCAAAAAATCCTGCACGGCCGCAGAGGTCAGCAAAGGTATATCGTCACAAACAAATAAAATTTTACTGTTTGCAGGCAATAATGCAGCTGCAGCTGCAGCTGTTTCAGGCATTGAACTGGATTCCACGGCTACAAGTTCAGCACGCTGCGGCAATACTGCCGCCTCCCATTGACTTCCATCAGCCGCAACTATGATCCTGCCGATCTGTCCGCTTTGATCCAAAGCATCAATAATATACTCTACCATCCGCCGTCCACCTAATGGAGCCAGCGCTCTGATATTAGTTCCAACGGCTTTTTGCAGCCACGGCGTTTTCCCACCGGCCAAAATAACCGCATTATACATACCACTTAACCTCTTTCGGTTTTATTCTTTATTCTTCTTTTCATTATGACTTTCAACCATGTCTTTGAGCAAAGTATGCTCGGCATTTTCCAGATGTATACGTGCAGCATTCTGTGCTCTTTCAACATCGCGGGCAGCAATACTGTCAACGAGAGCGCGATGTTCTTCCATCGTATCCGCCAAACGACCCGGATACATCATCGAACGACCGCGGATAACTGTAATCTGCTCACGCAGGTTATTAATTATATTACGCAGTCTTTCATTACGGCTGGCCTGATATAAAACATCATGGAAAGCAATATCTACTTCAACTATTTTATCCATATTATTTTCTTCAATATGCTGGCCGATTTCTACTAAAAGCCGCTGCAATGTTTCCAATTCATCATCATTAATACGTTCTGCAGCAAGACCTGCTGCCAAAACATCCAGTGAAGTACGAATTTCATAAACCTCATTGATATCTTTAATAGAAATATCTGCTACATAAGTACCGCGCCTGGGGATCATTACAACAAAGCCTTCCAGTTCTAACTTACGGATAGCTTCGCGTACAGGAGTGCGGCTGACGCCCATTTCATCGGCCAGTTGGATTTCCATTAAACGCTCACCGGGACTAAAAGTACCATCAATGATAGCCTGACGGATATTTTCACATACCAGTTCACGCAGAGGTTTGTAACTGTCTAGTTTAATCGGTCTAAGGTGCCCACTCATCTTCAGATCCTCTCCTTTTGTACAGTAGTAGTAACAGCAGTTTCCAGATCAAGCTCTGACAACTCTGTCAAAATTCTCTCAGTTATCTCTTTTTTCTCCGCCACAGCAAAAACTGTAGGCCCACTGCCTGACATTAAAGCACACGTTGCTCCTGCCGCCAGCATCTTCTGTTTAATCTCGGCAATGACCGGATGCGCAGGTATCGTAACGCTTTCCAAAACATTACCGCAACTCTCAAGCAGCAGTCCTGTCGCACTCTGCTCCAAAGCTTTTATAATACCGTCAATATCAGGTCTTTGATTGACCTTTTGCTGACGGAAATTACCATAAACCCAGCCAGTTGCTACTTCAAGCTTCGGCTTTGCCAATACCAAAAGTAGTTCAGGCGCTTCCGGCAATTCCGTTAATATTTCACCACGCCCCTCTGCCAGAGCTGTTCCACCTGTAATGCAAAAAGGAATATCAGAACCAAGCTCCGCCGCTAACTTTTCCAGCTCTGGCGCCGTCAAATCCAGTTGCCAGAGCCGGCTAAGTCCACGCATCACTGCTGCCGCATCACTACTACCGCCGGCAAGTCCGGCTGCTAAAAAAATTTTTTTGTTCAGTCTGATATGAACGTTCGGGATTTTACCACAGCAACGGGCTAAAAGCTCCGCTGCCTTCCATGCCAGATTATCAGGACCGCCGGCAAGACCACTATGATCTGTTTCAACCACAAGTCCTTCACCTTCTTCAATTTCCACTGCATCGCTCAAACCAACACTCTGCATCACCATTCGTACTTCATGGTAACCATCGGAACGCTTGCCCAGCACATCCAGTCCTAAGTTTATTTTTGCATAAGCTGTTTCATATATTTTTTCCATAATATAGCCTCGATTGTTTTCCTGTATACAATATATTTTATCTTGCTTCGCGTGTAGTCGCAAGATAATTCGAACATTTTTATAAATTTTTTCTGTTTTATTTGTGTTTTCAGTCTTTTTTTCAAAAATTTTACTTATTTCTATCACCCACAACATTGCTTTTTTTCTAAAAAGTGCTACTATGTATACAATATTCGCAAAATTTGCACAAAGGAGCTTTTTTATGCGTCAGCACTTATATCGCTATCTTATGGTCACCTTAGGCTGCGTCCTTATGGGTATTGCCATTAACGCCTTTTATATGCCCAATAAGCTCATCAGCGGTGGCATCGGCGGCGTTTCTGTTATTCTATATTATCTCATTGGTCTGCCAATGGGCATTACCAGTCTGCTTTTAAATATACCTTTATTTGTCGCTGCCTATAAATTCATGGATCGGTCCTATATTGTCAGCGCTCTGTATGGTATGCTTGTTTTTTCAGTTTCGCTTGATGCCTTCCATTTCTTAGCTGAAAAAGCACCTTATGTCCATGACCCCATGCTGGCCTGTATTGCAGGCGGCGTTATTTATGGAATCGGTGCAGCAATGATGTACAGAGTAGGCGGCAGCAGCGGCGGCACTGATATCATCGGCGCGATTATCAACAAACATTACAGTATCAGCATTGGTACTACAGGCTTTATGTTCAATATTATTTTAATGTTTATCGGCGTTTTCTACTTTGGTTTAGAGGCAGTGCTTTATACTCTGCTTGCCTTCTTCGTTATGTTCAAAACCTGCAATGCATTTACAGATGGATTTGATTACAAGAAAAACATTATTATCATCAGTGAACATTATGAAGAAATAGGCAACGGCATAATTGAAGTAATTGGACGCGGCGTTACTTACCTTTATGCGGAAGGAGCCTACACACATCAGCAGCGTAAAGTTCTTTTAGTTGTTGCCAAACTTACACAGGTCGCAAAAATCAAACAGATCGTACGCGATATTGATCCTGGCTGCTTTATGATCATTCAAGATGCCAACGACGTTTTCGGTAAAGGATTCACATCAAAACCATCTGCTCATAAAAAGAACAAAAAAATCTTCTGTACTGTTGACACTTTAAAACAAAAATCATAATCAACTGTTTCAATTTAACTTATTGTAAGTTTCATTCCGTTTTGTAAGTTTCATTCCGTTTTTTTACTACAATCGAAAACTTATTGAAGCTTTGTATACCCGCTAATAATTATGCTATTATTGGCGGGTATTTTAAATTTATATACATTTTTTGTTTATACAGGGACTTTTATAGTCCCTTTGGGACGTTTCATCGCATTCTTTTCTATTCGCTTGTTAAAGACTTTTGTTTTTATAATTGTTATTTTTTTGTGAAATAATTGCACTTTTATTATTTTATGTTATAATTTATTAATAGGGTAATGCATTTTTTGATTTACAATTTTCAGACAGCTTATTTCACCGAAGCATTAAAATACATTTTCGTCTTAACTAAGGAGGACTTTATCATGACATTCAAAAAATTTTTCAACGCTTTGATTGAGACCCATTTTTATCTGATGCATTAATCAGAGTTTACTGTGCCTTTCTATAATAAAAAGCACGGCATCTTTTATACGGTGCCGTGCTTTTATTTTTATCAGCTGTATGCTAAACTGTTAAATATCTTAGATAAAAAAAGAAGGTTTAGCATGTTACAAAGCGCTTATATATCGATCATCTCCGGTGCCAGCTTATGGGGGCTTATCGCTCTTTTTTTCAAATTTTTAACCGCCTGCGGTTTCTCGCCACTGCAGATAGTTGCTCTGCGGGTATTATTTGCAGCTGTACTGATGACTGCTGTTATTTTTAAAATAGATCCTAAGTTATTAAAAATCCGCTGGCGTGACAGCTGGCTTTTTATCGGAACAGGAATTTTCAGCCTGGTCTTTTTCAACTACTGTTATTTCCGCTCTATCGAAAGCAGTTCAATCTCTATTGCAGTACTGCTTTTATATACAGCACCGGTTTTTGTAATGCTGCTTTCTATATTTTTGTTTCGCGAAAAATTTACACGCTGCAAAATGCTGGCACTTTTGTCAACTTTCTGCGGCTGTACTTTTATTACTGGTATCTTCAGCAGCAAAATGACATTGACCTTAGAAGCCTTTGGTTTCGGACTTGCCTCTGGTATCGGATATGCCCTGTACAGTATTTTTAGTAAACTGGCATTAAGGCGTTACAACACACTTACAATTACCGCTTACACATTTTATTTTGCGGCCATCGCCGCATTACCTATGGCTGAACCATTACAGCTTTTCACCTTGCTTGCAGATTTGCGTGCTCTTATCGGTGCCATTGCCATAGCCTTGATCTGTACTGTGGCCCCATATCTGCTTTACACTCGCGGTCTTCAGGATGTAGATGCAGGTCAGGCATCTATTCTTGCTACTTTAGAACCACTGGTCGCAGCCGCTATTGGCATTTTTATTTTTGGAGAATCTCTGACAACTGCTAAAATCCTTGGCATGATCCTAATCCTATCTTCTATTTTTATCTTAAACACAGCTAAAAACAATGTAAAATAATACCATATCAATGTCTAAAAAACAGCCGGTTTAAAAGCCGGCTGTTTTTTATAAAGAGCGCGCTGCCATTGCACCAAACCAAGCACAAACAACACCCACGACAACACTGCCAATAATATTCAAACCGGCACCTGCCAGATTACCTTCTGACAGCAGCGTCAGCGATTCATAGCTAAATGAAGAAAATGTTGTCAATCCTCCCAGAAAACCAACGCACAATAATAAACGCCAATAAGGGGTCAACAAACCTTTCTCTGTAATCAGCACCATTAAAAATCCCATTGCCAGGCAGCCTGCCGCATTGACAATAAAAGTAGCCCAAGGCCAGTGGCAATGCCAGCGTATAAAAATATAATTTGTAACCAAATAACGGCTTACGGCACCAATACTGCCGCCGAGCGCCACTGCTAATAATTCCTGCATCTTTCTTCCACCTTTACAAAAAAATAAAAAGCCGATACTTCGCCTACACGGCAGAAGTCATCAGCTTATCAACTCTAAGCGGTTCAAACGACTAAAGTCATTTAGGGAGTACCCCATTCCCTTTTATTACCTTACCAGTTTTGGCATGCTCTGTCAATTCAGGTTGCCAAAAATTCACACTTAAGTTAATATTTAATCAGTAAAGGAGTGTGCTTATGTTACTTATAAGTGCTTGTTTATTAGGAGCAAAAGTAAAATACAACGGCAGCAGCAATTACTGCACACTGCTTGCCAAATATAAAGATTGTGGTCTTTTTATACCGATCTGTCCAGAATGCCTGGGACAGCTTACTATACCACGTCTACCAGCAGAAATTACCGGCGGTGATGGCAGCGACGTTCTTAACGGCACTGCTAAAGTATACGACAATGCTGGCTATAATGTTACAGAAAATTTTATCAAAGGTGCTGAAGCTGCTCTGGAAGTCGCCCGCAGAAAACAAATAAAATTTGCGGTTCTCAAAGCGCGCAGCCCTTCCTGTGGTACAGGGAAAATTTATAACGGAAATTTTAACGGTACACTTATGAACGGTGATGGCGTAACCAGTGCTTTATTGAAACAAAACGGTATTACCGTTTATACCGAACTTGATTTAACTGAAGAACTGCTTAACGAACTATTGGTTAGATAATAATTATAACAAGAGATATATTTATAGTTTTATATAGATAAAACAGAAAAGCGCTCTTAAGAGCGCTTTTCTGTTTTTAAAAAGGAGAAATTTATGTACAATTCTTCCTCAGTCGTCCCAATTAACCGGGGAAGAAAGGCCAAACCATCGGAATAACGATGATGGAAACGATGAAGCAGAGGATAACTAAAGGCACGCCGACTTTTACATAGTCCATAAACTTGTAACCGCCAGGTCCCAACACCAACGTACAGGGAGGAGTGCCTACCGGAGTTGCGAATGCACAGGATGCTGCTACGCCGATCGCCATCAGTACTGCTTTCGGAGACGCGCCGAGCTGCTGGGAAATCGCTACGCCTACCGGCGCCAGCAATGCTGCTGCTGCCGTATTAGACATGAACTGCGTCAAAGTACAGGAGATAATAAACAGTACTGAAGTCATAATGATCGGGGTAGGAGAACCACCCATTAGGCTTACTGCCCACTCGGCGATCAATTTACCGGCACCGGTCTTATCCATTGCAGTGGACACAGGCATCATACCTGCAAACAGGAAGATAGTTACCCAGTCGATAGAAGCATAAGCCTGTTTTTCAGTCAGACAGCCGGTCAGTACGCAAACCAGCGCACCGATGATAGCTGCCATTTCCAAACTGATGCTCTTAAGGTCAAGCGCCATAACGATGACTACGACTGCCAGAATCAAACCGGAAATGATCTGTTTTTTACTGTCATGTACAGTAGCTTCGATTTCCTGCTCGATTTCCTGATCCGCATCCAGCTCAGC
>NZ_QLTS01000006.1:0-35290 GCF_003269275.1 Phascolarctobacterium faecium DSM 14760
ATACAGAGGGTTTTAAAGCGCAATCCAAATCTTAACAGCGCTGAAAGTTCTTTGCTGACTTTCTTTCAAGAAAGTCTAAAAAAGCTAAAAAAGCTTGAAGAAAACATTAAAAGAAAATATTAAAAGAAAACATCGTGTTCTTTAAAAAGCAGCCCTTTTAAACAAGGGGGCTGCTTTTTGCATACCACAGGGCCTTGCCCCTGATGACCTGACCGCCGGGCTTCATAGCTCCGTCGCCTGGTGAATCGCGCAGATACCATAAGTCCCAGCGGGTTTCGGCATCGCCGCTGTACGGTCCGTCAGCAGCGGTGCTGATGATGTTTGCATTTGCATAGTAGAGATGCTCCTTTTAGATTTGATTGGCAAGGGGGTAAAACCCTCACGCTATATATAGGGCAGCGAGAGGGATAAAAGTTTACATCGGTTTGAAATTTTTTTTGCAAGGTGGTTTTTAACAGCAGCTCATAACATTTTAGTGATATTTGTGAACAATATGTGAAATTGCATTTTGGCATGTAAACTTTTCCGGTGTTCGCTGCCCTATATATAGTGACAGTATTCAGTACTGAATTTGTTAGCAGAGTTTTTAAGACTTATAGGGTTTTACTGCTTATGACTTTGAACTTGAATCTAACAAAGAAATACTTACAGCAAAGTAAAGCAATACTTATTTAGTAAGTACTGAATACTGCCATAAATACTTGCACGACGAGCAGCAGAACATGCAGAGAAGTCCGTTCCAGGCCAGCCGGTGGATCATGAAGCTAATAAAAAACGTCTGCAGAATCTTATAAAAATATTGTCTAGAAGAATATAAAATAAAAATATGGCAGATTAATGTTGTATTTGATGATATAAATTCGTTTGTGGGCAAAAGAAGTTGTTGCAAAAACTAATTGTTTGTAGTATTATTTTATAAAATAGAATAATATATAATAATCAAATCAGAAAAAATAAGTAAAACAAAAGTAGTTGGTCCGGTAGTTGAAACGATTATATGGGTAAGAGTGGTGTAGAGGGTAAAATGAAAAAACAGCGTTATGATCTAAATGATTTAGGTAGTAATGTGAAGATGATGCGGAAGGCAAGAAAAATTTCGCAGGTGAAATTATCGGAAGCCCTGCAGATGTCGCAGCCGCATCTAAGTAATCTGGAGTGCGGCAGGACGTTGATCAGTCTGGAGATACTTGTCAAACTGGCTGACGTGTTTGATTGTTCGGTAGAAGATATTCTATTGTGCAGTCAGGAAAAAGTTAAAGCAGTAAATTAAAAGGGTCAGAACAAAATAAAAGCAACAGCTTAAACAGCTGTTGCTTTTTTATATGTGTATTCATTGTTTTTACAGCATCTGCCCAAAGGTATAAAGCAGTTTGAGGGCGTAAACAAAAATAACGGCGCCGCAGATGCGGTTGATCCATTGCAGATGGCTGGGGCGCAGATTTTGGCAGCAGGTTTTGAAGATGCCTGTAAGCCCGAAGAACCACAGGCAGGAGGCTGCTGCTACGCCGCTGATAAAGAGTGAGGCAGTATCGGCAGGCAGTGATGAGCGAAAGGCGCCCAGCATCAGCGTACCGTCGATAACGGCCTGCGGGTTGAACCAGGTAACGGTAAAGGCCAGCGTGGCCGTTTGCCACAGCGTCGGCTGGCTGTAAGCAGAGGTGTCTGTCTGCACCTGCGCATGCAGCAGCTGCCAGGCCAGATAGATCAAGATCAGTCCGCCGCCGCCGAGCAGTGCTTTTTGCAGTAGCAGACTGTGTTCGATCACAAGGCCGATGCCCCAAAAGCAGGCCAGCGCCAGGCTGATGTCAAAGAAGGCGACGATGCCTGCAGTGACGAGGGCAATGCCCAAAGGCGCGGTGAGCGCCGTATTGATGACAAAAAGATTTTGGGCGCCGATGGGGGCAAGATAGGCCAGCCCCATGGTAAGACCCTGTAAAAAAATTTCCAAAGCAGATTCCCCTCGCTACTGAAGGCTGTGCCGATTGATCAGAGTACGGCCTGCAGCAGTGCAAAGACGGCGGCGCCGCTGACTATCGCCAGCCCCAGTGATTTTGTTTTATAGACCAGCGGGAAGATGATGACGGTAGACCACAGGTACAGGTTGTTCAGTCCCAGATCCGGGCTGCCTGCTGGCAGAAAGACGTCGGGCAGGACCAGCGCTCCGAAAATTGCTGTCGGCATGTAGGTGAGCCAGGTTTTGAACCAGCGCGGCACAGGTTTGCCGGCCAGCAGCAAAAAAGGGATGATACGGGAAATATAGGTGACGCCCATCATAATGAAAATGGCGCCCCAAACGTATTCAGCGGACATTATCAGCACCTCCCGCATGGCGTTCGGTGATATAGCAGGCGGTGCCGGAGGCGGCCAGGGTTGCCAGCACGATATGCAGCTGATAGGGGACGATCTGCGAAAGCAGGATCGCCAGAAGCCCTGATACCAGCCCGGTGATGATCATTTTCCGGTCGGTGAGATAGTTGACCCAGATGCCGAGGAACATGGCGATCAGCAGATAGGAGACCAGCTCGGTAGGCGGGTTGAGATAAGCGGCGACATAGCAGCCGAGGGCATTGCTGAGCGACCAGACGGCGCAGGAGGTGACGTTGAGCCCCAGGGCTTCTTCACACGTCCAGCGGGGCTCGGTTTCTGTTTCAAAGGCGTTCAGGTTGACGGCAAAGGTCTCGTCGGTGATGCCGTGGGCATAGCCGATAAGGAAGTTTTTGCTGCGGCCGTTAAAAAAATTCATCAGCGTGGAGCTGAATAAAAGATGGCGCAGGTTGACGATAAAAATAGTGAGTCCGATAGAAACGAGGGCCGCACCCTGGGCCATCATGGCGATGCCGATGAACTGACCGGAGCCGGCGAAAACGAGCACGCTCATCCCTAAGGCTTCAAGCGGTGTGAGACCGGCCTGCTGTGCCAGAATACCGCAGGCGATGCCAAGGGCCAGATAGCCGATGGCGATGGGAATAAGCTTTTGCAGGACACGTCGGTTGACTGTTATAGATGACACGGATGGACACTCCCCTTATTTAAAACGACTTCCTCTATTATAACTTATTTTGGATGGATAAGAAACCTGGAAAAGTGTTATATTTATTACGCCGCAGGAAAATATTTTTTACAGCGCTGGTGTTTGCTGCGGCGACGCTTGCGTTTTAGGAGAGAACTGAGTAAAATAATATAGATAAGGACTAATTTGATTTTAGCATGTGTTTGTATATACATACGACGCTGGAGGAGGTTTTTTAGATGACACAGATCAGACCGTTCTGCGGGCTGCGTCCGGTGCCGGAATATGCGGCAGAGATCGCCGCTTTGCCTTATGACGTGATGGATACCGAAGAGGCGCGGCAGATACTTAATAAGAACCCGCTGAGCTTTTTGCGGGTGACAAAATCGGAAGCGACGATGTCGGATTGTATCGATCCGCACAGCCAGGCAGTTTATAAGATGGCGAAAACAAATCTCGACAGGTATCTGTCCGACGGGCAGATGAAAAAAGATACGACGCCCTGCTACTATATTTACCGTCAGCAGATGGGGCAGCATATCCAGATCGGCCTTGTGGCCGCTGCTTCGGTGGAGGAATACCGCGAGAACATTATCAAGAAGCACGAGCTGACCAGGCATGATAAAGAGCAGGACCGGGTCAATCATATTCTGGCGACAGAAGCGCAGACCGGCGCTGTTTTTTTAACTTATAAGGGCAAGCCCGAGATCAATAGCTATGTTTTGAGCCTGATGGGAGCCAAAAAGCCGGTATATGATTTTACGTCGGAGGACGGCGTGCAGCACACCCTGTATGTGGTGGAGAACCTGATGGAGATCGCCGAGCTGACCCGTCTGTTTGAGGACGTGCCGGTAATGTATATTGCCGACGGCCATCACCGCAGCGCTGCGGCCATGCGTGTGGCTGACGAGCTGGGTAAAACGCCGAAGCATGGCTCTAATGAAGAATATAATACTTTTTTAGCGGTCATTTTTCCCGATAATATGATGCAGATCATGGATTACAACCGTTTGGTCAAAGACCTGAACGGTTTGTCGGTGGAAGAATTTTTAAGCAGAGTCGGAGAAAAGTTTGAGATCAGCGAGCTGGAAAACGGCCCGAAGCCGGAAGCGCGGCATCAGTTCAGTATGTATCTGACCGGAAAATGGCGCCGCCTGACTGCGAAGGAAGGTACCTTTGCCGCTGACGACGTGATCGGGTCGCTGGACGTTTCGATTTTGCAGGATAATCTGCTGGCGCCGATCCTGGGCATCAAAGACCCGCGTACGGATGAACGCATCAATTTTATGGGCGGTATCCGCGGGCTGGACGCTTTGGCGGCCAAAGTAGACGCAGGGGCCTACAGTGTGGCTTTTGCCATGTATCCGACGTCGATGGAGGAGCTGATCAAGGTAGCTGATGCCGGTAAGATCATGCCGCCGAAATCGACCTGGTTTGAACCTAAGCTGCGCGATGCGATGGTCGTGCATTTGATCGGAGAAGATGAATAATGAAACGTATCTATAATTTTAATGCCGGTCCGGCCATGCTGCCGCTGGAAGTGCTGCAGGAGGTACAGTCCGAGCTGCTGGACCTGCAGGGCAGCGGTATGTCGATTTTGGAAATGAGTCACCGCGCGCCGATTTATGAAAAAATCAATGCTGAGGCGGAAGCCGACATCAAGGAGCTTTTGGGTCTGGGCGACGATTATTGCGTGCTCTTTATGGGAGGCGGCGCCAGCCTGCAGTTTTCGATGGTGCCGATGAATTTTTTGGGGGCTGGACAAACGGCGGCTTATGCCGTGACCAGTAATTTTTCGGATAAAGCTGTAAAAGAGGCGGAAAAGGTAGGTAAGGTCGTTATCCCTTTCAGCAGTAAGGCTGAAAAGTATGACCGGGTGCCGCAGCCGGGTGAGATCAGGCTGCCGGAAAACTGCGCTTATCTGCATATCACGGCTAATAATACGATCGAAGGCACAGAATACAGCGTTTATCCTGAAACCGGTGCTGTACCGCTGATCGCGGATATGTCTTCGGATATTTTGAGTAAACCGATCCCGGCTGAGAAGTTTTCGCTGATTTATGCCGGGGTACAGAAAAATATCGGGCCTGCCGGCGCGGTAGCAGTCATTGCCCGTAAAAAATTTATTGAGGGGCGTTCTAAAGCTCTGCACAGTATGCTGAATTACGAAACTCATCTTGATAACGGTTCGCTGTATAATACGCCGCCGGCTTTTGCGGTCTATATCGTCGGCAAGGTTGCCAAGTGGCTGAAGGCGCAGGGCGGACTGGTGATGATGGAGCAGCGCAATGCGGCTAAGGCCAAGATAGTTTATGATGTGATCGATATGTATCCTGATTTTTTCCGCGGCTTTGCCAAAACTGACAGCCGTTCGCTGATGAACGTGACTTTTGGACTGCCGACCGAAGCGCTGGAGAAGCGTTTTGCGGCCGAGGCTGAGGAGCTGGGGATGGGTGGACTGAAGGGACACCGCAGTGTTGGCGGACTGCGGGCCTCGATTTACAATGCGATGCCGCTGGCAGGCTGCGAGAAGCTGGCTGAGTTTATGGAAGCTTTTTATAAAATGCATAAATAATATTGACCGGGAAATAGCTAACGCTGCTTGCGCAAAAACAGGCAGCGTTGCTTTTTACCTGAACTGGTTTGAGGGAGGGGCAGCAAATGCAATATGATTTACTGATCAAAAACGGGTATGTGGTCGATTATGCGTCGGCACGGGAAGGATATTTTGATGTCGCTGTGCAGAACGGTATGATTGCGGCGGTGGAAAGCAGTATCGGCGGCAGCGCCGTGCAGGAGCTGGATGCGTCCGGCAAGCTGGTACTGCCTGGCTTGGTCGATTCGCATGTACATGCTTCGGCCTGGCTGGGAGGCAGCTACGCCCACACGATGCTGGTAAAGGCTGGTGTGACCAGTGCTTTGGATATGTCGGGGCCGGGGACCAGTGTACTGGAGCTGGCACGTGAATATGGGACCGGTCTCAATCTGGCTACGATCGAATATGTGCGGCCGGGACATACGGTCAGCAGTGACGATCCTTCGTCAGCAGAGCTGCAGCAGCTGATAACGAAAGTGCAGAGGCAGGGGTCGTTAGGCATCAAGCTGCTGGGCGGGCATTATCCGCTGACGGTGGCAGCAACGGCCAGAGCGATCAGGGCTGCGGCAGAGCTGGGAGCTTATACGGCTTTTCACGCCGGGACAGCCGCTCATGGTTCCAATATCGAAGGCATGCTGGAGGCGGTGGAGCTGGCCGACGGCAACCCTCTGCATTTAGCGCATATCAATGCTTACTGCCGTGGTACGGTACTGCCGGAGGCGGAAGAAACGGAGCTGGCCCTTAAAGCTTTGGCGGCCAATCCTAATATTTCCTGCGAGTCTTATTTATCACCGCTCAACGGTACAAGCGCTGAAATCATTGACGGTCTGCCGGGCAGTATGGTTACCCGCCGCTGCCTGAAAACCGGCGGCTTTACGGAGGATGAGGCGGGCATGGAGGAGGCGCTTTTGTCTGGCTGGGCACAGGTCAATTATCCGCAGGGACAGGAAATGACTTTGCTGACAGGTGAGGCGGCCAGGGATTATTGGCGCGGGCAGCAAACGCTGGTTTCCGTCAGTTTTGCGGTCAATCCTGTTGGGCCGCGGGTGCGGCTGGCAACGGCGAAAAAGGCTGACGGCAGTTTTGCTGTAGACGCTGTCAGTACTGACGGCGGCGGTATTCCACGCAATGTACTGCTGCCTGCTGGTCTGGCTTTGGTCGATCTGGGCGGGCTGTCGCTGCAGGAGCTGGTGGCGAAGATCAGCTATCAGCCGGCGCGGCTGCTTGGTCTTGCAAATAAGGGCAGCCTGACAGCAGGGCGGGATGCCGATATTACGATCGTCGACAGGCTGCAGCGCAGCGCGTTTGCCACGATCATCGGCGGGCAGGTCTGTTATATGGACGGTAAGGTTTTAGGGCGCGGCGGCAGGATCATTACTACTGCCGCAGGGGCGGACTATGTACTCAGCCAGGGGCTGGAGCCGCTGGTCGTTGACCTGGCTGACAGCAGTTTGATGCAGAAGACGCAAAAAAGATGACAATAAAAATAAACCACCTGATCGCTCTTGCAGTCAGGTGGTTTATTTATTAGACTGGGGTTACTTTGTATGGCCGCCATAAATTATACAGGGGCAGCAGATAAAGATAAAAGGCAAACAGGATCGAAGCGTTGCCGGCGCCTACGGTGGCGAGCGGTACAGCGCAGGCGATCGACCAGGGGATGAGCGCCGCTACTACGATAGTGCTGTTTTCCAGGTCCAGGGCCAGCTGCTGCATATTGTCAGCGCTGTCCTTGTGCAGCTGATAGGTGAGGATGCTGCTGAGGGTCTGGTTGCAGGTTGCCATACTTGTGATGGTGGCTGTAAGCAAAATGCTGCCGTACGGCGTTATTTTTTCTCCAAGCTGTGCAAGGCGGGCCTGCGTAGTATTCAAAAAGCCTGTTGCTTCAAAAATCCCGGCGTAAGCGGAGGAAAGGATAATTATGACGCTGACGGTGAACATGGAAATGATACCGCCGCCGCTGAGGATCTGGGCCAGCTGCTGATCAGCAGGGTAAAAGCCGTAGAACATGATCGAGCCAAGTTGGGCGGGAGTGATATCCTGAAGGAAAAGGCAGAGCAGACTGCCGGTAATGATGCTGGCTGCCATCGTCAGCCTGACATTGACCTTGTACAATGAAAGAACGATGATCAGCAGCGCTGGAATAGTGGTAGTCCAGTGCAGATCGAAGTTTTGCGGAAAGAGTGAGTACAGGTCGGCTGTGCCGGTGTTGCCGGTACCGGAAAATCCCAGCAGGGCGTAAAGCAGGCAGGTGACTGAAAAAGGCAGCAGCGTTGATTTGAACATATTTTTGATATTACAGTAAATATCAGTCTGCGTCAGTTCGCTGATCAGAAGGGCGCTGGTCGACATCGGTGAACAGCGGTCGCCGAAATAGATGCCTGATAAGATAGCGCCGCCGGTAAAGGTGGGATCGATACCATTGGCTTTGGCGATAGACATACAGATGATGCCGATCGTGGCCGCAGTACCGAAAGAGGTTCTTGTTAAAAGTGAAATGAAACAACAGAGCAGAAAAACTATCAAAATGAATACCGATGGTATGAGCAGGCCCGACATATGGTAAATAATGAACGGTATCGTGCCGCAGGCCCGCCAGACGGCGGTGATCATACCGATAAGGATAAAGATGAAGAGGATATTTTTGATCGTGCGGATTCCTCGTCCGGACATTGTCAGTACCTGTACCGGCGTATGTCCCTGCCGGAGGGCGTAACCGAAAAACATCAGATAGCCGAAAAGCAGGGCCCAGAGAATGGAGTAGCCTGCCAGAATGCAGCTGAGCAGTATAAAGGAAAAGATAACGATGATAATAGCTTCCATAAAATTTCTCCTGCGGCAGAACGCCGTAATTTTTTAGAGGTCAGTCAGTAATAATACTATTATCATACTGCTTGCTGCGATGCTTGTCTAATAATAAATAAGGCGCCGGGCAAATATTTGCCCGGCGCCTTATTTATTATTATTATATTTCTTCCAGAATCTGACCGTCGGTGCTGATGGTGACGACCTGCCAGGGGATGATTTTACCGCTTTGCTGCAGCGCTGTTCTGACCGCCTGTTCCATACCGCCGCAGCAGGGTACTTCCATGCGGACGACGGTAACGCTTTTGATATCGTTTGCAAGCAGGATCTCAGTCAGCTTGCGGCTGTAATCTTCGTTGTCCAGCTTGGGACAGCCGATAAGCGTGATATGGTTTTTTATGAATTTACGGTGGAAATCGCCGTATGCGAAGGCGGTACAGTCGGCGGCAACCAGCAGCCTGCTGTTTTGCAGGTAGGGTGCGTGCGGGTTGACCAGCTTGATCTGGACAGGCCATTGCTGCAGCTCGCTGTTTTGGGGCGTGGCTGCCTGCTGCGCTGGTGCAGGTTCCTGCTGATGCAGTAAACGGGCCTGTGTGCCGGGGCAGCCGCAGGGAAGTTCAGCTTCCTGGCTGGCTTTATTGGCCAAAACGGCAGCTTCGTCATAGGCTGCGGCTTCACGTACTTCAAAGGTTATGGCATTGGTAGGGCAAACGGGCAGGCAGTCGCCCAGGCCGTCGCAGTAATCGTCTCGCAGCAGGGCTGCCTTGCCGTCCACCATGCCTATGGCCTGTTCGTGGCAGGCCTGGGCGCAGAGACCGCAGCCGTTACATTTTTCCTGATCTATAGTGATTATTTTGCGTAACATGATGAACCTCCTGTTGTCTTTCTGTTTTTATTATAGTACGATAGTAGGAAGAAAGCTGTTGTTTTTACAACGGAGGTAAAGAAGAATGGATAAATATTTGCAGATCATAGCGTCGGCATCTTTGTTCCGCGGTATTGCGAAAACAGAGATCGCGGCAGTGCTGCAGAATCTGGATGCGCAGCTGAGGGTCTATCCCCGGAACAGCTTTATCTGGCAGCTGGGCGAGCAGGTAACGACAGCTGGTTTTGTCGTTGCTGGCAGCGTGCATATCCTGCGCGAGGATTACTGGGGGCGGCAGAATATTCTGGCGCAGCTGGGCTGCGGGCATCTGTTCGGCGAGGTCTATGCCTGTCTGCGGCAGGTGCCGCTGACGGTGAGTGTGGCCGCGCCTAATGGAGCTACGGTGATCTTTCTGGACATTAAACGTCTTCTGGCGGGTTCGGCTCGCAGCGAAGCTGAAAACAGGCTGCTGCATAATCTGCTTCTGCTGATGGCGGAGCGCAATCTGTTTCTGACTCAGAAAATGGAATATCTGACGAAGCGGACGACGCGGGAAAAGCTGCTGGCGTACCTTTCAGAACAGGCGCGCCTGCAGCAGAGCAATAAGCTGACGATACCCTTTAACAGGCAGCAGCTGGCCGATTTTCTGGCGGTAGACCGCAGCGCGATGTCAGGTGAGCTCAGTAAGATGCAGGCGGACGGACTGATCAGGTATAAAAAGAATAATTTTGAGCTTTTACAAAAATAAAACCAGCCGCTTCAAGCGGCTGGTTTTGCTTATACTGTTATTACATATAAAGGAATTGCAGACAGGTAGCAAATAAAGCTGCCGTTAAAACCTTGATGACTGCGCCGATAATGGCTGCCGTCATGGCCTCGCGTTCGGTAAGGTCGGTACAGCCGCTCCAGATAGCGGGGATCTGCCCGAAGATGACCTGCAGCGGGAAGCCGGAGGAAGCCAGGATATACGAGCCGACGACCAGCGGCGGGGCGATTGTGGCGGCAATTTCCTTCAGCTGGGCCATTGCCAGCGACCCGCCGACTAAAATAGAAACAGAACCGGTTTCGGCATGGATGTTGAAGGCATTGAGCATGGTATTGATACCGGCCTGAATACCGGTCCACAGACCGAAATGGTCTAAAGCGCCGATTGCCGCAAAAACTACGGCGCAGGAGGGAATGATGAGCAAAAACAACAGCTCAGCGCCTTCCTTGGCCGCATTGAAGATGGTCGGCAGAAAACCGGTTTCAGGTGTGAAGCGGGGCAAGTCTTCAAGCGAGACAGCTTTGGTGTCGCGCCAGATAGTGAGACGCAGAAGCAGCGGCGTCAAAAGCACCGGCAGGAACACCGCCAGAAAAACGACGACCCAGACGGAAACCTTGGCGGCGTTCAAAGCAATCAAGCCGAAAACGAAGATCGCAAAGGAGGACTGCGACTGCATCATGGTAGCGATAGCGATTTTCTGCTCGTCTTTGGTGGCTTTGGATTTTTTGAGGATCGGGCCGCCAATACGGCCGGCAGCGTTGATATCGCCGAGGATATTATATACGGACGGTACGGCTACAGCGGCGTTGACACCGATGACCTTCATCAGGGGCACGAAAATACGCATCAGGGCGTCGGTAAAGCCAAGGCGTTCCAGCAGGCGCCCCATGGTAACGCTGATGATGATCGCGATACCGATGGAACCTGTGATATAGACCTTGATGATAATAGGGGCGGCATGGTTGAACATATTGTTGAACAGGTTCCCGATACCGCCGGGGTTAACTACCAGCATCAAAAAGGAAAAGGCGACTAAAAACAGGCCTACGTATTCGATCAGTTCGATCTTTCTTTTTCCACCATTCATCATAAACCCCTCCGTTATTCTGTTTTTGGCTTAGGCAGATAATTGCGCGCCATGGTTTCGCCGTAGTTTTCGATGTGGGTGCAGCCGCAGTGGTCCAGCGGCAGGCTTACCATACGTTCGCGGAAGATGTGGATATCCAGCTCGGGGATCTGCAGACGCAGAGCCCAGGCCAGGGGGATTCCGTTTTCTAAGATCTCCAGCGCGTGAGAGTTGCCTGCGATCAGGTTCAGGCCCAGTTCTTCGGCTTTTTTGACCAGCGGGTCGCCGGGCAGCGGTCTGCTGATCGTGCAGACTACGGTGTTGGCTTCGGGGTATTCGGCGTAGGCTTTTTCCAGGTCCTCGGCCGAGAAACCGGTATGCGGGAAAACAGTGATGGTTTTGCCCAGCTTGTTGTCGGGGCTGCCGACAAAGATTTTGGCGCGGGCTGCGATCGAGGTTTCGTGGATCTCGGTACAGCCGCGGATCTGACGTTCAGAGGTGAGCACGCGTGATTCGATATCAGTGCCCATGATCGTATCGATACGGTTGAGCAGGTCGCCCAGTGTTTCTACTTCCGGCAGGGCGTTGCCATACCAGACGATCTTACCGGGGACACCGCCAAAGCGGATGTTGACGTGTTTGGCGCAGCTGCCGTGGATCCAGGCGATACCGGGATGCAGGCCGTGAAAGGCTTCGTGCAGCTCAAAAACAGCCAGATGATACAGATTAAAGTAATCTCTGGCGGTAACGCCGCCGGTATTGGAGCCTTCCGCGATTGGGTGATGGGCGATAAGGCAGTCGATGCCTGTTGCGCCGGCCAGTTCAATGGCGCTTTCAGTCAGGGTCATCATAACCGCTACTTTTTTGACGGGCATATCTGGATCGCCCCAGACGAGACCGGGCAGTTCGGTCACAGCTTTGCCGGGGATACCGGAAGTCTTGGTAACTACGAAGGGGTTAGCGCCGCCGTAACCGAAGGAGTCGGTGATGACGCGGCCGCCGGTAATAACGTCGAGGGCTTTGAGGATATCGCGTACAGTTGCCATCAGATTATCACATCTTTCTTATAAGTTTGAGAAAATATTGGTGCAGCCTGCCGCTTCGACATGGGCCTTGATAGCGTCATCGTCGGTGCTGTAAAGATTTTTGGCCTGCATCCGTTCAAAATAAACTGAGCCGGAGAAGGTGTATTTTTTATTGCGTGTCTCGGCGTCCAGCATTTGCTTGACAACGTAGCCGATAAATTCGCCGATAGCTGTGGTTTCAGGCAGGATGACTGGCGCCAGACCGTTGGCGGCTCTGGCGGCGTTATGCCCGGCCAGCGAGCCGCTGACGATAGCTTCCGTATGGCCTACCATTGCTCCGGCACGTTCGCCGCCACAGAAAAGGTTGGTTTTGCCGTCAGCCTTTAAGGAAGCATCGACATGGGCGAAATTAAAGTAACGCATAGAGTTGCCTTTGCCGCCGGACAGTGGGTCTTCGAAGCGGGACCGTTCAAAGCCGGGGATCATACGCAGCTCTTCCAGCGGATAATAAGGCGTCATCAGCTTGGCTGAGCCGGTGTCCAGCAGAACGATGTTGTCGGCATAAGCGTCGAGCGCATACTGCTGGCAGGCTTTCATAGCCAGCTTTTCTTTATGTTTTTTGATTGCTTCGGGAATCGGAACGACGCAGCAGCCTGTCTTTTCCAGCTCGGTAACGATCTCGGGGGCCAGTGATTCTTTGAACAGCTTACAGGAGCCGCTCATGGCGCCGAGACCGGTAGGCTTTTCTGCTGTCCATTCTTCCACGCCGGACTGTGTGGTGACGCTGACGCGGGGGCCGAAGCTGTGGCAGCGCAGGATACACATGGCGCAGCCGTTGCCGTGTTTATTGCAGTTGAGCGGCATAGCCGAAGAACCGCTGACATCTACGAAAGCGTCGGCAGTAAGGCGCAGGCCGCTTTTGGTAATAACGGCGGTGATCGTGTCGCCTTCGTATTCCGTTTTAACGGCCGGATCGGCCATCAGCAGCTTGATGCCGCGGCTCAGGAGCAGTTTTTTGACCGCGGGCTCGATTTTATAGATATTGTAAAGAGTAGCGTGTTTATGACCGGGAAAATCCATGTTTTTGTGAGTTGCAACGGCTTCCATAACTGTAAACAGGTCGCCTGCGCCCATGGCGATACATTCTTCAGCGGCAGTATAGCGGCCGTTGTTGCGGAAAATCCCGCCGACCAGCCCTGTGCCTAAAAGCATATCGGTACGTTCGAGCAGAGTTACGTCGGCACCGGCTTTTTCAGCAGTAAGAGCTGCGGCACAGCCGGCCCAGCCTCCGCCGATAACGACGATTTTTTTCTTGGTCATCCTGATTCCTCCAAACGGGGTAGATTTTTATTTAATTATACCCCTTTAGTATAACAAATTAATAATTAAAGAGTAAAGCACATAAAGTATGTATACATATAAAAAATTGCATGCTGTACTGGCGCGGCCGGTTGTGGTAAAATAAACGAATAAAAACAGTTCTTGCTGGTGGAGGGATCAAGGTGACCAAGTATAAGAAAAATGGTAAAAAACTGGGTGTGCTGGGAGGAATGGGGCCTGCTGCGGCGGCAGAGTTCCTGCGGCAGCTGGCGGCAAAGTGTCCGGCGGCAACAGATCAGGAGCACCCTGTGGTATATATGATCGGGGATTGTGAGATACCTGACCGCAGCACAGCGATCTTCGGCAAAGGCGAAAGTCCGGCGCCGGTTTTGGAAGCGCGGCTGCGCCAGCTGTGTGATATGGGGGCAGAGGTACTGGCGGTGCCCTGCAATACGGCCCATTATTTTATTGATGATTTTAAAGCTGCTCTGCCGCAGCCGTTAGTGCATATCATTGAAGAAACTGTCCTGGCGGCCCAGCGGCTCAATCCTGAAGGCGCTTGGATGCTGTCGACACATGGTACGCGCGCCAGCGGTCTGTATCAGAAATATGCCGATAAACACGGTTATACCTTATATCTGCCCAATGAGGAGCAGGCTGAAAAAGCGCAGCAGGCTATCTTTTATGTCAAAGCCGGCGAGCTTGACCGGGCAGGCGCTGTGACTAAAGCTCTCGTAGAAGAACTGTGGCGCGAGCGTGACCTTCCTGTGATGACGGCCTGTACCGAGCTGCCGTTAGGATACGCGGCTTCCGACCTGCCGCTGGACAGAGAGGTTTCCAGTATCGGGGCTCTGGTCGATGCCTGCATCAGGATGCTGTATGATGAAGTAAAATAAGCATAAAGAAAAGGACTATCTCTATGAGATAGTCCTTTATTTTTGTTTTACCAGCGCCTGCTGGAACCGCCGCCGCCGCCGGAGCCTCCTCCGAAACCGCCGCCACCGCCTCCGCGTCCGCCGCCGCGCAAAAGTGCGAGCAGGATGAACTGAGTGATGATGCCGCCGAAGAACATATGGTCAACGATGACGAGTACGATCAGGCCGACTGCGATCAGTGCCTTCATCCAGCCAGGCATCGGTGTATCGCCTGTGCCCTGCTGGGCGCCGCCGTTATAACGCACGCCTTCCAGCTTGACATCATAACTTTTGGCTACGGTAGTTGCGACAGTCAGATAGCCCTGCGCGATGCCTTTTTCGTACTGGCCCTGTTTAAAGTAGGGCAGCATCTGCTGGTCCTGGATCCGTCCCGTCAGGCCGTCGGGCAGAACGCCTTCCAAACCGTAACCGACTTCGATCCGCGATTGTCTGTCATCGACAGCTACTAAGATCAGCGCGCCGTTATTCTTTTCTTTATTACCAAGTCCCCATTGCCGCAGCAGTGTCAGTCCATATTCGTCAATGGGCTGGCCGTCAAGTGTTTTCACCGTAACTACGGCGACCTGTGCGGTGGTTTTATTATCCAGATCCTGTCCGATGGCATTAAGGGCCTGACGGGTCTGCGGTGATAAAACACCGGCATAGTCCTGCACGTAGATGCCGGAGGACACGCTTGGCTTAGGTGGTACCTGGATCGCCGCTTCTGCCCCGACGGCAAAGACCGCCTGGATCAGAAGCATCAAAAGGACGAGCCAACGTTTCATAATCAGTGAGCTCCGTTATCGGTTAAAATTGTACTTGCGGAACAGTTTTTGCGCTTTCGTCTGCTTTAAAGTAATCACGGGCGTCAAAACCGAACATACCGGCATAAAGAACAGTCGGGAAGGATTTGATCTTGGCGTTGAAGCCCTGAACTGCGCCGTTGTAATCCATACGGGCTACGGCAATGCGGTTTTCCGTACCGGCCAGCTCGTCCTGCAGCTGCAGGAAGTTGGTGTTGGCTTTCAGGTCAGGATAGTTTTCTGCGATCATCAGCAGGCGGGAAAGAGCGCTGCTCAATTCGCCGTTGGCCTGGCTGGTTTCGGCAACCGTCTTGGCGCCGCCTAATTTAGCGCGGGCATCGGATACAGCTTTAAAAACGTCGCTTTCGTGGGCAGCATAGCCTTTAACGGTATTGACCAGATTGGGAATCAGGTCGTTACGGCGCTGGAGCTGGTTTTCGACCTGCGACCATTTGCCGTTGACGTTTTCATTCATGGAAACAAGGCTGTTGTAGCCGCTCATAATAATGCCGGCGAAAATAACAACGACAGCGATAATAATCATTAAAGTTTTGTTCATTTTTTATTCTACCTCCAAAGATTTTTTTACTTAATGCTTATCTTCCATTGTAACTAAAGCGGGGGCTGCTGTCAAATGGAGCAGCGCCTGAAAATGTAAAATATCTGTGTTATTATGTATTTGTTTTATAATATTGCTGTGAGCTTAATTGAAGCAGAGCGTTTGCCAGCAGATTCCTTGTGGTATAATGTTGTTAGAAGATTATAAAGAAGGCGGTGTCGACGTGGGTGCACTTGACGGTATCAGGGTTCTGGATTTGTCGCGGCTTTTGCCGGGACCGTATTGCAGTATGCTTTTGGCGGACTTCGGAGCGGAAGTAATAAAAATCGAAGAACCGGGGCGCGGCGATTATTCGCGCAGCTTCCCGCCATTTCAAAACGGGTTCGGGTACTGGCATTTGCAGCTGAACCGCAATAAAAAAAGCGTTGTATTGGATTTAAAAAGCGACGCCGGCAGAGCGGCCTTTTTAAAATTGGCGCAGACGGCGGACGTAGTCTTGGAAAGCTATCGACCCGGCGTTTTAAAGCGTTTAGGTATTGATTATGAGACCGTGAGCAGGCTGAATCCGAAAATAGTTTATTGCGCGATCACAGGCTATGGCAAGCGGGGACCATTGGTCGACCAGGCTGACCACGATATCGGCTATGTGAGCCTGGCGGGCATCACGTCGATGAGCGGCGAACCAGGAGGCAGGCCGGCGATACCTGGTATTCTGATGGCGGATATGAATGCGGCGCTGATGGCGGGCATGAGTATCCTGATGGCTGTGCGCCATGCTGAGCAGACCGGGATCGGACAGGAAATAGACATCTCGCTGTATAATACGGCGCTGACCCTGATGCCGGGCGCTGCCAGTTTATATTTCGGCAGCGGTTTCGTTGCCGAACGTGGCAATAACTGGCTGACCGGTGCATATGCCAACTATAATATTTACGAAACGCGGGACGGCCGTTATGTTTCGGTAGGGTGCCTGGAGAAAAAATTCTGGAGCAACCTTTGCCTGGCCTTAGACCGCGCCGACCTTATCGATGCTCTGGACGATGAATCGCAGCATGAGCGCGTTAAGTACGAGCTGACCGAGATTTTCAGGACTAAAACCATGCAGGAGTGGACGGCTTGTTTGGAGGGGAAGGACACCTGCGTAACGCCGGTACTGAATTTTGACGAAGCTTTGGCTGCGGAGCAGACCCGTGCTAATGCAATGGTGCTGACGGTCGAAGATGAAGAGATCGGCACTTATAAGCAGCTGGGCTTTGCCATGAAAATGTCGGCAACGCCGGGAACGCTGCAAAAACGTGCTCCCAGACTGGGTGAGGATACGGAAGCAGTTCTGCGCGGCTGCGGTTTGAGCGAGGCTGAGCTGGACCTGCTGACAAAAGAATAAAGGCAGAAAAAGGACCCGCATCAGAAAGGTGCGGGTCCTTTTTTGGGGGGATGGCTCAGCGAACTTGGTATTTAAGTTCTTTTTCCATCAGAGCGCCGTTTTCAGGATTGAATTTCATTTCGCCGCGTAATTCGGGGGTATAGAATTTCAACTCATATTCATAAAGGCCGTCGTCGCTGTCAAGTTTTACTTTAGTGAAGGTTGCGTTGGGGAATTCTTTGCGAACGAGGTCCTGGACATCAGCGGCAGATAGTACGACTCTGGGGCTGCCGAGAACTGTTTGGGCATCCATTTTGAATTCTTTTACAGCGCCGCCGTTTTTGAGCACTTCAACTTCATATTCGGTGTTGGTAGCGTTGTCGTAGAATTTTACTTCGTAATAAGCTGCGTATTTGTGGCTTTCGTCTTTGGTTACCAGATGAGTGCTGCCGGCAGGTACCCATTGTGCAGCGATGCTGCGTGCCTGATCGGCGTTGATGAACTCAGCGGCAAAAGCGGTTGCTGTGATTGCTAATGTACAGATTGCGGCGGCGATGATCGCCAGGATTTTTCTAGTCATGTTTTTTACCTCCTTGCGCCGTTTTCTTTATTCGGCGTTTTCTTTGTCTTTATTATAACGCGGAAAGATTAAAAGAAGATTAAAAGAAAATTTAATAAAAATTTATTTTAAAAACTTATTCGTTAATTTGCTTTTTTATTGTAAAATTCTAGTAGAAGGCTTATTGAAAAATAGGAAAGACAAGGTCTTTTTATGAAAGAAAATAAAAACTGGAAAAAACAGATCGCCTTATTCCTGATCAGCCAGAATCTGTCGATGTTCGGTTCGTCAGTAGTGGGCTTTTCGATCGTCTGGTATATTACCGTAACGACTGAGTCCGGATTCTGGATAACGCTGTCGACGTTGGTAACGCTGATTCCTCAGGTGCTGGTTTCATTGTGGGCGGGAGTATTTGCGGACAGATATAATAAAAAAACGATCATCATGCTGGCGGACGGTTTTACTGCTTTGGCGACACTGCTGGCTTTTGTGGCTTTTCATTATGGTTTTGCAAATTTAAGCTTTTTGATCTTTATCGCCTGTCTGCGTTCTGTCGGCGGCGGGTTTCAGGCTCCGGCAGTCAACGCGCTCTATCCGGAGATTGTGCCACGGGAGCATCTGCTCCGGATCAACGGTATCAACCAGATGGCGAATAATGTGCTGCTGTTGCTTTCTCCGGCAGCCGGCGGCGCTATTTTGGGTATGTTTGGGATGCAGTGGACTTTTTTAGTAGATCTGCTGACGGCAGTTATTGCCATTGCCATCATGTTCAGGCTGAAAATAGTAACAAGAGCAGCGGACAGATCTGATAGTTCGGTACTGAAGGAACTGAGGGAAGGTGTACGTTACACCTGGTCACAGCCGCTGTTAAGAGTAATGCTGGTCTGCTATGCGGTAACTTTTGTTCTGATCACTCCGGCGGCGTTTTTGTCACCGCTGATGGTAGTAAGGAGCTTCGGCAGTGAAGTTTGGAAACTGACGGCCAATGAAATGCTGTGGTCGCTGGGCGCTCTTTTGGGCGGCGCGTTTGTCGCCTGGAAAGGCGAGTTCAAAAACAAGATTACGATGATAGCGGTCTCGTTGGCAGTGTTTGGCTGCACCTTTGCGCTGATGGGACTGTCGCGGGTCTTTTGGGTGTATCTGATCTTTGATTGCATCTGCGGGATGTTTGTACCGGTACTGATAGCGTCTGAGACAGTTTTGATCCAGACTAATACGGAAAAGGGTTATATGGGGCGTGTTTTTGCATTGCTGCAGTTTGTTTCGCAGGGGATGATGCCGATTGCTATTCTTGGCTTCGGACCGCTGAGCGATCTTGTCAGGATAGAGTCGATCATGATCGGCTGCGGCCTGCTGCTGATATGTTGGAGCCTGTATTTTAAAAAGGCGGCTGGCCGGGCGCTGTGCAGTATTTGACTGTTGGCAGGGAAACAGCCTTAGGCTTGTGCTATAATAAAAATAATTGAGGAGGTTGCGGCTATGAGACTTTTATTTGTGGAAGATGAGCCTGACCTGCGTGAGGTGCTGAAAAAGCAGCTGCAGGGAAGCGGTTATAGCGTCGATGCCTGCGGCGATGGTCTGGAAGCTCTTGATTATTTACAGCTTACAGCCTATGATGCCGTCATTTTAGATATTATGCTGCCCGGAGTCGATGGGTTGTCGGTACTGAAAAAAATGCGTAATGCCGGCGATAAAACTCCGGTGCTGCTGCTGACGGCGCGGGGCAGTGTTGAAGACCGCGTCGCTGGTCTTGATCTGGGGGCTGATGATTATTTAGTCAAACCATTTGCTTTTGACGAGTTGGTGGCGCGTTTACGGGTGCTGCTGCGCCGCAGCAATGGACAGGTGTCGAACGTGCTGCAGTGCGGTGGTCTGGAAATGGATCTGAACAGCCGCCGCGTCAGCAGAGACGGGCGCGAATTGCAGCTTTCCGCTAAAGAATTTGCTGTTCTGGAGTATTTACTGCGCAATCAGGGCGTAGTCTTAGCACGCGAAACAATCGAAAACCATGTTTGGGACTATGATTTTGAGGGCGGTTCCAATGTAGTCGACGTATATATCCGCTATCTGCGGAAAAAAGTAGATGACGGGTTTGAGAAAAAACTTATCCAGACAGTGCGCGGCGCCGGCTATGTGCTGAAGGAGACTTTATGAAAAAGCTGTCTGTTAAAATGAAAATAACCTTGTGGTATACAGGGTTGATCGTGATAATTTTGAGTGCTATTTTTACGGCTGTTTTGCTGGCAACAGACAAGGTGTTGCTGTTGGGTGTACAGAACAAGCTGGAAGAAGAGGTCTATGATTTTGCCGAAGAACTGAAGGTCGAAAGCAATGGCCGTCTGCGTCTGGAGAAACTGGATTTTTTAAAGGACGGGGTCAGGCTTGCTGTATATCACGAGAATGGTCAGATGATCACGGGCCTTGTGGCCAGCGGTCTGCCGGAAACACCCTTTGCAGACGAGCTGCTGCAGAAGGCCGGAAGTGACCAGCAAAACTGGTTTGTATATGACTTTTATTTTAAACCGCGTCATGCTGATAATTTTTACTGGGTACGTGGAACGGTACCGCTCAGTTCTGCATATGCGGAACGGGATAAGATTTTGCGGCAGTGCGCATTGTTTTTTCCGCTGCTGGTCCTACTGGCTGCCTTGGGCGGCTACTGGATCACTAAAAAGGCTTTTCGTCCGGTAACACGGATCACGGAAGCAGCCGCGCAGATCAGCAGCGGCAGTGATCTGTCCAAAAGGATCGAACTGGAAGGCGCTGATGATGAGATCGATACGCTGGCGAAAACCTTTGACGGGATGTTTGCCAGACTTGAGGATGCTTTTGAAGCCGAGCGACAGTTTACCGACGATGCTTCCCACGAATTGCGAACACCGACCTCGGTGATCATCGCGCAGGCTGAATGTGGTTTACAGTCGCCTGATCTGGAAAGCAAGCAGCAGGCACTGCAGGGAGTGCTGCAGCAGGCCGGGAAAATGTCGAAGCTGGTCAATCAGCTGTTGCAGCTGTCTCGGGCGGACAGGCATAAAGAAAGCCTGCATTTGGAAGAATTTGATTTAAGCGAACTGACCGAGATGGTGGCAGAGGAAGCCCAGGGGCTGGCAGAATCCAAAGCGGTCACGCTGACGGCAGAGATCGAACCGGGAATCTTAGTTAAAGCTGATCAGACTCTGATGATGCGTATCTGGCTTAACCTGCTGACTAATGCGGTAAAGTATGGCAGGCAGCAGGGGCAGATCTGGCTTACTTTAAAGAGTGACGGTAAAAATGCGGTCGGTACTGTTCGCGATGATGGCATTGGGATCAGCGCAGCCGAGCTGCCAAAAATCTGGAAACGTTTTTACAGAGTCAATACCGCCCGCAGCAGTGGTGACGACAGCGGTACCGGTTTAGGGCTGGCGATGGTGAAATGGATGGTCGAAAGTCATGGAGGAACAGTAAGCGCTGTCAGTACCTTAGGGGCAGGCAGTACTTTCAGCTTTACGATCCCGCTGCGGCCTTCGTAAAATAAATAGGCAAACAAAAAAGCTCACTTCGCAAGAAGTGAGCTTTAATTTCTGGTGGCCCCGGCAGGATTCGAACCTGCGACCTTTTGATTCGTAGTCAAACGCTCTATCCAACTGAGCTACGGAGTCATTGAGATTGCCTAAATCTTTAGGCAACGATGATATTATATCTGATTGCAGTGCTGTTGTCAACAACTTTTGTTAAATTTACTGACACCATTTTTGCAGGATGCTATGAAACTGCTCTAAATCGATCGGTTTACTGAGATGTTCATTCATTCCTGCCTGCAAGGTGGCGGCAATATCTTCAGGAAAAGCGTTGGCCGTCATCGCGACGATAGGCACAGTTTGGGCATCTTTAACAGGCAGGGCGCGGATCGCTTTAGCCGCTTCCAGGCCATTCATAACGGGCATTTGGATATCCATCAATATCAGGACATAGGTCCCGGGAGGTGCGGCTTTAAATTTATCCAGCCCTTCCAGACCGTTTTTGGCGGTGGTGATATTCAGTCCGGCATATTTTAATAGTTCTACAGCTATTTCCAGATTAAGTTCATTGTCTTCAACAAGGAGGACTTGTTTGCCACGGCAGCTTATTTCCTGCAGACTGTCGATGCCGGCGGCAGGCGCTGAAGCCTTGCTGCTGCGTATTTGCTGGTGCGGGCGCAGGTAAACCGTAGCCTTAAAGGCCGAGCCTTTGCCTAAGGTGCTTTGGACATCGATTGTGCCGTTCATCATACGGGCGATGTTGAGGGCGATGGTCATTCCCAGCCCTGTACCTTCTATTTCGCTGGTTCGCGAATCGGACGCACGGGCGAACGGTTCAAAAATTTTGGCGGCGAATTCAGAGTCCATACCGATGCCGTTATCTGTAATAATAAATTCGTAGCCAATAGTATCGTGGAGCCGGGAGTGTGTTTCGCGTACCTCTAAAGAAATACTGCCATATGGAGGCGTATATTTGATGGCATTGGCTAAGATATTGAGCAGCAGCTGTTTCAAGCGCAGCTTATCGCCCAGAACATTATCGCGCAGTTCCGGTGCCTTAGTCAGAGTGAAATGATGTTTTTTAACTAAAAGCTGCGGATTGATCAAATCAAGCAATTCCTGCAGCATTGCACTGATAGAAAAATCTTCCTCCAGAAGATTGAGCTTGCCGCTTTCGATTTTAGCCATATCAAGCACTTCGTTGATCAGGTTCAAAAGATGATTGCTGGCAGTAGTTATTTTGGCAAGACAATCCTGGATACGGTCTTTGTCGTCCAGATATTTACCGGCAATGGCAGTCATCCCCATAATGGCGTTCATCGGGGTACGGATATCATGGCTCATACGCGAAAGAAATTCATTTTTAGCCATATTGGCAGCTTTAGCGGCGTCAAAGGCCTCCTGCAAAGCCTGCTGTTCCCGCAGTTCCTTCAATTTATCCTCGTGGATATCGCGCAGGGTAAGAATGATCTGATGATAACCGTCACTTTGAGCCAGCAAGGTCGAATTAAAGGCGGTCCAGCGATATTCGGAACCAAAAAGGCGGCTGCGGCATTCCAGGGCAAAATCGATATGACGGTCCTTTTTTTGCCTGCGCAGACCGGACAGAGAGAAATGTTCTAGAATCTTGGCGCTGTCATCAGGATGAAAATGGCTGCGCACCAGCGGTTCGATATCATACAGGCCGTTGGTACTGTAGCTTGTAAAAACAGCGCACTCTGTTTCCGGCAGGCGCAGAGGGATACCGGAACCGTCTTCAAGATTAACAAGATAGATGAAATAGTAATTAGAGTTGATGCTTGAAAGCAGGTCATAATACTGCTGTTTGGTGCGGCGTTCGTGATTCAGCTCGCTTTGGCGGGCTTCTTCATCTTTTGTTATATCCAGATAAATACTGTTGATGATCGTATTGCCCTCAGGAGTTTTTGTTTTACGGCCGCTGTCCATGACCCATTTCAGGCTGCCGTCTTTACAAGGCACGCGGTATTTTGTCGAGTAAGTAGGATTTCCGTCCTTAAAACATTCGTTGCAGTCAGCCAAAGCCCTGGGCAGATCCGGCGGATAGACCATTCCCATAGCGTTGTTGCCGGTAAATTTTTTGAATTCTTCCATAGTATAACCAAACATACCAGGCAGCTCTTCGCTGATATAGGCATAAGAATAGGTATCGTCGTCATTGCTGGATTTGACGCCGCCGTTGACAGAATGCAGTACGACTTCCATTTGCTGCTGCTTTTGCTGCAGTTGTTCTTTGGCTTTGTTAAGCTCTGCTTCCATATATTTATAAGTCTGCGAGCCTACCTGAAAAGGAAAGTTTTCTGTACCCTGCAATTCCTGATAGGGATGGGAAAGATTGATGTAGACATAGCTGAAATCACTGCCCAGATCGCGTATGACGATCGTTGCCCGCTGATGTGTCTGAACGAGCAACTGCTGATCCTCGTCGGAGGTAAGATAATGACGCCCTTGGGCAAGATAGAGGCCTTGTGCCAGCGGGAGGATAGTCCATTCTTCATTCAATAATTCACAGGCGGGAATCTGCCCTTCCAGTGAAAGAATAAAATCTTTGGCTGCCTGTGGTGTATCATAATAATTGTGCTCAGCGGCACCGATACCGATTAGCTGCGGGTCGAGATGAGCGAGGATAAAGGGAATGTCCTGCTGACAAAGCAGCTTAAAGATATATTGGTGTGCAAAATTTTTTATTGCTGTAAGTTTTTCCTGAGGTATATTCAACATAATGCCCTCCGCTTATTTACGGTCCAGTCTTTAGGATAAAATAGATATTTAATTTTATTATAGCATTATTTTCAAGCTTTAATATTAAAAATATTAAAGAAAAGCAAAAATGGGAGCGGGAAAGTTGCTGGTATCGGACAGGCATGTCGGTGCCAGAAGGCAATAAAAAAACGCATTCCGGAAAGGAATGCGTCAATGGCAATGGTGGCCCCGGCAGGATTCGAACCTGCGACCTTTTGATTCGTAGTCAAACGCTCTATCCAACTGAGCTACGGAGTCATTGAAGCTGCTTGGATTACTAAGCAACGATATTATTATATATGATTCTGGAAAAATGTCAACTGCTTTTTTTAATATTGTCAGAGGCGTTTATCAGGGGCGAAGGCCTTTAAAAGCAACGCGCAGCCTTTTTTGCAGACTGCTTTCTGAGGAAACGTCAATAAGTTTTAGTTTATCCATCAGCGGTTCGTTTTTATGCTGCTGTAAGATATTATTTTTGATAATTATCGGCTGGATCAGTATACTCTGCAAAGTCGTGTAGATTTCATAACTGTTCATATCGCTGCAGATATCGCCTTCACGCTGGGCCTGTTCGATAAGTGTGCGGACGAAGATAAAATGCTGGACGCGGTAGTTTGTGAAATAGGAGGCAGCTTTGCTGTGATATAAGGCTTCAGTCAGAAAGTTTGCCGTATTGAAGTTTTCGATAAAATATTTTGTCATACGGTAGAAGATCTGCTGCAGCTGGATAGCGGCTTTGGCATCCTTTTCAGGATAATCCTGCAATTTGGAAAGATAATCTTCGTAAATTTTTTGAAAAAGGACTTTCATATATTCTTCTTTAAAACCAAAGTAGTAAACAAACATACCCTGGTTAACGTTTGCTAAAGTACAAATAGCGCGTACAGTCGGGTCGTAATTACCCTGAGCAATTAATTCTATGCCCGCCTTAATTAAGGCCTGATCTGTGTTGCGTGATTTCCTGCCGATGATAATCATCTCCCTTAGGTTCTAATATTCACAAATAAATTGTTAAAATTAATAATTATAATCAAAGACACAGTAAAACAAACACAATTAATTATATCACTGTATAAATTATTGTGCAAGGATTCTTTTATATGAAAAAGCAATAGGTGTTGTCTACAAAAACAAATGTACATATTATATTCCTGCACAGCAGTTTTGTGTGAAATTGTGTAAGTTCTGCTTGACTTTAATGTAAACTTTGCGTACAATAAAGTTACTCTTTGGCCGTCCACAATAGCGGGCGTTTTTTATTGCCAAAAAATCGGGAGGGGTATTTTTATGTCAGTTTCTTTAGCGATACTGATACTTTACATCATAGCATTGTTCGGTATCAGTTGGTTTGCTAAAAAGCGCAGCGAAGGCAATGCGGAAAATTATGCGCTGGCAGGCCGCAGATTATCGGCGCCGCTTATCGCGGTCACGATCATCGGTCTGGCTGTTGGCGGGGCTTCGACGATCGGTGTTTCAGAGCATGCTTTCAGGGTCGGTTTATCTGCCGGCTGGTATACTATTGCCTGGGCAATAGGCGCTATCGTGATGGGTATTTTTATGGCGAAGAAATACCGCGAGCAAAACATCACTACTATTTCTGAACTTATCGAACGACATCATGGCACGAATGCCGTTATTTTGGGCGTGTTCTGCCAAATCGTTATCCAATTGGTAATTATTTCACTGCAATATATCGCCGGCGGCAGTATCCTGCATGCTATCATGCCAGAGGTTTTTGATTTTAAAACAGGTATGCTGGTCAGCGCGATTACTTTTATCAGTATCACCTTTATCGGCGGTATGTGGTCGGCTTCATTGACAAATGTTCTAAACATTATTTTGATTTATTTTGGGATCGTGGTAGCTACCTTTATCCAGCTGGATAAGGTTGGCGGCATTGATACTCTGGCCAAGACACTGCCCGCTAACGTCCCTTGGTTCAGCTTTACCGAAGGGGTTGGGCTGAAAACGATTGCCAGCTGGGTAATTACTTTGGTTACAGTGAATTTGTCGCTGCAGAGTATTCTGCAGATTTCACTGGGTGCTAAAGATGCCGCTACTGCAAGAAAAGGCTTTGTCTGGGGCGGTATTATCATGCTTCCGGTAGGCGTTTTGGCGGCACTGCTGGGTATTTGTGCCAAATCCATGTATCCTGACGCTCAGGCAGCTTTGGCTTTGCCGCAGGTCATTGTCGGGCTGCAGCCTGTACTGGCGGGCGTTACTCTGGCTGCTTTGTGGGCGGCCGATGTTTCAACTGCCTGTAACCTGCTGCTTTCAGCGGGTACTCTGTTTTCCAACGATATTTATAAACGTTTTATCAACCCTAAATGTTCAGATGCCAAGCAGCTGACGATGATGCGTCTGTGCATTGTGATCTCCGGCGTACTGACGCTGGGGATGGCGATGGGTGTTTCCAGCATTTTGGGAACGATCATGATTGGTCTCAGCCTGACGGCTGCTTTCAGTGTTATTGTTATTGTGGCGTTGTTTTTCCCGCAGTACAGCTGTAAGGCTGCCGGTTTCTGGACACTGCTGGTCGGTTTTATCATGCTGGTATTGTGGCAGTTTGTACCGGCAGTACGTATTTTCCCGAATGTTATTTATATGGAATGGTTTGCCTGCATTTTGACTTACGCCGTTGTAGCTGTGCTGCAGCCGGGTAAAAAGCTTGCGGCAGATACAGCCGAATAATTTTTTAAAAAAGGACGCTGCGGCGTCCTTTTTTTTGCAGGATTTATCGCAAATTCAGCTAATTTTAATATGGGTATGGTATAAGTTGCCAGAGAGGTGAACGCAATGAAAATACTGTTAGCTGAAGATGATAAAAATCTGGGACGGCTACTGCAGAATCTGCTGAAAAAGGAAAATATCAAAACTGACTGGGTGGAAGACGGCGAGGCTGCTTATGAGCAGTGTTATCGTGACGGCTATGATGTTTTGATTTTGGATTGGATGATGCCGAAGCTTGATGGCATAGCTTTGTGTAAACGTCTGCGTGCAGAAGAATACCAGGGCAAAATTTTGCTGCTGACAGCTCGTGACAGTGTGGAAGATAAGGTGGTCGGCCTTAACGAAGGCGCCGATGATTATTTGGTCAAGCCGTTTGAAATGGCCGAGCTGTTGGCCAGGCTGCATGCCTTGGTGCGCCGTCAGGGCAGCTACAAGCAGGAGGATTATGTCTGTAAAGGTGTTACCTTAGCCGTTAAAGACTATACTGTAGGCTATAAAAACAAGAAGATACAGCTGCGCCCACGTGAGTTTAAGCTGATGGAACTGTTATTGATCAATGCAGGGCAGATTTTGCCGAGGGAGCTGCTTTTGGAACGTGTCTGGGGTATAGACGGCGATGTTACCGAAAATAATCTGGATGTGCATATCCGTTCGCTGCGATTGAAATTGGCGTCTATCGGAGCAGAAAGCCTGATCAAGACTGTTCGTGGTGTCGGTTATATGTTAGAGGTAGAGGATGTTTGATAAATTACGTTTAAAGCTCACCATTATTTATACAGGTATTTTTTCCCTGCTAGTAGTAATGATCGTTACAGGCTGCATTATTCTGTTGGGTCATTCTGTGCTGACGCATGAAAAGCAGGAGATGCGCGAACTGATCATCCATGAAGGTGAGGAGTTTGTAGCAAGCGGTGAATTGCCGGTGTCCAAGCACTCTATTGAAGTCGGCAGGGAATTGGCTTATATGCTGCAGCCGGGTTCGGATGTGCTGCTGCACGATCAGGTCAGCGGCAGTCCCGTTGGTCAACAATTACTGGCACTGCGCAGTGAGTGGCCGCAGCATGACAGAAAAGTAAAATGGGTAACTTTGCGCGATGCAAATGACCGGCTGTGGATCTACCTTATTGGGAGGGATCAGATACTGGACGGAAATGCCAGTGTTGCAACTTTATATATGTTTAAGGATTTGAGCGACTATTATTATGAAGAAAAGGGCGAGATCCTCTGGCTCGTTCTGATGAGCCTGTTTTTTATCTGCTGCGGAGCCGGCGTCGGTTATTACCTGGCAGGGCGTAGTATTAAGCCGATCAGGGAAATGTTTAAACGTCAGCGTGAATTTGTTGCCGATGCTTCACATGAACTGCGGACTCCGCTTACAGTAATGGGGATAGCCGCAGAGGGTATGGAAGGGGATACGGACAGTAATTTTAGTGAATTTACTGTCGATACTCTGAAAACAATGCGCATAGAAATAAAACGGATGAATAATCTGGTTGCAGCGTTGCTGTCACTGGCCCGCAATGACGCTGGCGCCGGTGATCTTAAACTGGAGCAGGTCAATTTTAACGTGCTGTTTGAGCAGACACTTGGTACTTTAAGTATGCTGGCAGAACAGAAGGGCTTAAAGCTGGAGCAGCGGCTGGCACAGGAACGTTTGATCATTTGGGGCGACCGGATGCGTTTGGAACAGCTGCTGACGATTTTAGTTGATAATGCTATCAAGTATTCGGCTAGAGGGACGGTCACAGTCAGTGCACTGCGGCAAAACCGCCAGCTTGTTATCAAGGTCGAGGATGAAGGCATTGGCATTGATACCCAAGATATCGAGCGGATTTTTGAAAGATTTTACCGGGTCGATAAAGCAAGGACGCGTGCTGAAGGCGGTTTTGGCTTAGGATTGCCGATTGCCAAGCTGATCGTTGAGCAGCATCATGGGACGATTGAAGTTGAGAGTAAAAAAAATGGCGGCAGCAGCTTTATTGTCAAGCTGCCATTAACGGTACAATATTAAAAATAACAACTCCTTGTTTCAGGTTATTTTCAGCCGCATTTTTTATGATAAGGCTGAAATAAAGGCAAGGAGTTGTTTTTTATGAGCAGGAAAAGTTGGACTGTTTTTTGGCTGGCTGCATTATTGCTATTATTTGTGTTTAACGGATCTTTACTGATCACAGACTCGGTAGAGTCAAATTACGCGCTGACCGCTAAGGAGATGGTGGTATCGGGAGACTGGCTGTCGCCGCAGATTTACGGACAATATTGGTTTGATAAACCGGTGTTTTTTTACTGGCTGACGGCATTGGGGTTCAAAATATTCGGCTTTACCGAATTCGCTGCCCGTTTCTTTCCGTCCTGTTTTGGTTTGGCAGGTCTGGGGCTGCTTATCTGGGGCGCAAAAAAACTTTTTGATGATAAAACTGCTTTTTACAGTGGTTTAGTGCTTTTAACATCAGTTGAATTTTTCCTGATCAGCAAATCAGTCATCACTGATGCGATCTTATTTTTCTTTTTCAGCGCGGTCTTGCTTTTCTTTTATTTGGGCTACAGTACGCCGCAGAAAAAGTATTATTACGTGATGTATGCCGGCGCCGCTTTGGCAACGCTGACCAAAGGGCCAATCGGTTTTTTGCTGCCGGGGCTTATCATATTTCTGTTTCTGGCTGTTACTAAAAGCTGGCAGGAATTGAAACAAATGAAGCTCTGCAGCGGTACTTTGCTGTTTCTGATCATAGGGCTGCCTTGGTATCTGGCCATGATCAGTTTACATGGCGATGCTTTTACAAAAACTTTTTTGGGAACGCATAACTTGCTGCGGGCTACTGTTTCCGAACACCCCCGTGACAATGTCATTTATTATTATACTCTTGTAAATATTCTGGCTTTGTTTCCCTGGAGCGGGTTTCTGCCGCAGTGTCTGTGGCAGAAATTCAGAAAACAGGGAAGCTGGCAGCGGCCTGATGATTTAACTGTGTTTCTGTTGCTCTGGGCGGCTATAGTGTTTGTTTTTTTTCAGAATATGGCTACAAAGTATATCACTTATACATACCCGCTTTTGTTTCCGGCAGCGTTACTGTTAGGCCGTTACTTGGCGGTCAAAGGTTCCAGAGTGTTCAGCCGCGGCTATTTGCTGTTCCACGGATTATTTTACGCTGTTTTAGCCGGAGCAGTTTATTGGTGCCGTTTTAAGGGCATAGCTCCGGTACAGGATGAATTTTTAGTGTTGCTGACAGCACTGGCAGGCCTTGGGCTGGTGTATGCTGTTAAAAGCTGTAATAAAAAATATCTGACGGCAGCTGTTGCCGCAATGGCTCTGTTTTTCAATCTGGCGCTGATTCCCACGGTGGCAGTGCCGTTGAGCGGCCTGCGTTCAGGCAAGCAGCTGGCACTGCAGCTGCAGAACAAGTATCCTGAGAAGGCTGAAATCGGATTGTATGGCGAATATCCGACATCAGCGGTATTTTATTCCGGGAAGAAACTGGTAAAATTATTGCCGCAGGACGAGATCGAAGGCTTCAAACCTAAAGCCTTCAGCTGGAGCAGTAAAAACGTTATGCCCTATGCCGAGCTGAAAAGCTATGCAGGGGTAAAAGATAACGTGGTCGTTGTGCAGAGAAAAGCCTTACAGGGCTTTATGGACAATGCCGATACCTATTTGCTGCTGGCCGGAGAAAATAAAGGCTGGTATATTGTGCAGGGATAGAATATTTTGTACTCTGGCTGAGGCCAGAGTATTTTTTTGTAAAAAAATTACCGATACGGCAGGGAAAAGAGTTTTTGTGGCTAATATAGTATTTAGTGGAATTATAAGCATTTCCGAAAAGAAGGTGCGGATTATGTCAAAAAAAGCAAATCAAAAAGCAAAGTTGCTGTATCTGCAGCAGATTCTGCTTGAAGAAACTGACGAAAAGCATGTACTTACAGTACAGCAGCTGATCGAAAGATTGGCAGAGCTGGAAATACCTGCCGAACGGAAAAGCTTGTATGACGATATCGCTACACTGCAGGCTTTTGGCTTGGATGTTATTGCTACACGCAGCAGAGCCAATATTTATAGAATTGGCAGCAGGCTTTTTACGCTGTCTGAGCTGCAGCTGCTGGCAGAAGCAGTGGTTAAATCTTCTGCTATTACCCAAAATAAGGCCCAGAAGCTGGTAGACAAGCTGGCTCGGTTAGCCAGCAGGTATCAGGCCGAAACATTGAGAGAAAACTTGAAAGCACAGAAATATGATGCTGCTGAGTTGTTATGTCCCGTTGAATTACGCTGCAGTAACGAAATAGTGCCGGTCGTGCTGGAATATCTGGCTGACAGTAAAGTGAAAAAAAGTAAGGAAGAAACAAGTGTCATCGAAGGTACTGCCGTTGTTGACCAGGCTTTTTACGGCTGGATGTTCGGCTTTGGAAATAAAGTTAAAGTGACTGAGCCTGCAAATGTCAAAAAAGATTTTGTCAAATATTGTAAAAAAGTTCTGAATCAATACAAATAATCTAGGAGTGTATTATGCAAGCAATAAAATTCCCTGTTCCCAATAGAAGTGAATATATCCCTTCCCCCTACGAACCGGATGCTGACGGTGTGCTTGATATCGGTTATTACAAAGGCTCGATCATTGGCGGCAGGCCCTACGTCCTGGAATGCTGGCAGATGGAAGAGCTGGTAGTAGCGACAGTCTTTTTTTCAGACGAGGGGCTGGATGCCTATAGTCGTGAGGATTTGGTTCTGCTTTTGGAATTGGAAGATATCATTAAATTTATTGGCGGGAAGCGGTTGTTTCAGTGTACGCATACTGAGGATGATGCTGGAATGCCTATGTGGGCTGTTAACATTACTCTGCAGAATGCCAAGGGTAAATATGCAGAGGTTCTGTGTCCTTTACGCAGATATAGATAAATCAGTATCAGGGGAGGTATGAAAATGGTGAATTGCAACGAAGCCAACTGTACCTGTAAAATGGTGAACTGTGTGCGTCATGGCAAGTGCTGCGAGTGTATCAATCATCATCGTGAAAAAGGATCTTTGGTAGCCTGTATGAAAGCCGTTGCTGAAGCCGTAAAAAAATAAAGTCGTGCTGTACGGCACGACTTTATTTTCAGTGTTCTGCGGACAAAGAGAAAACCGTTCGCTGGGGATGGTAGCGAACGGTTTCTCCATAGGAAAGCTGTTTATGATGAATTTGATGGGAAGGGTGTAGCAAGTTCATCACTTGCTATGCTTTAAGTATACAACAGACATTTGACAGAAAAAGGGCAAACCTTTGAACAGTTTGTGAAATGTAAAAATGACCGGAGGAAGCGGCAAATGAATGATTTTGTAGCAAGTTTTTTTAAGTTTCAGGAGCGTAAAACCACTTGGCAGCGTGAGACGATCGGAGGAATTACGTCCTTTGTGACGATGGCGTATATCATTTTCGTCAATCCGCAGATCATGGCTGCTGCCGGTATGGATAAAGGTACGGTAATGCTGGCCACCTGCCTGGCTGCGGCTGCAGGTACACTGCTGATGGCCTTATACGCCAATGCTCCTTTTGGGTTGGCTCCGGGAATGGGGATTAATGCCTTCTTTGCCTATACTTTATGCGGGGCCATGGGTTATACCTGGGAGCAGGGCTTGGGAGCGGTACTGCTGTCAGGTATTATTTTTGTTGTGGTTTCTGTTACCGGACTGCGCAGCAGGATCATTTCGGAAATACCGATGCATTTGAAAAAAGCGATCGGCATCGGTATAGGGATGTTCATTTTGTACATCGGTTTAAAAAATGCATCCTTGCTTAGCTTTTCAGCCAATCCGGGAAGTTTTATCCCGTTGGGTGACAGCATGAAACTGGACAGCAGTATCATTCCTGCGCTGACTTTTGCCAATGATTCAGCGAAGCTGGCATTGGTAGGGATTTTTCTGAATATCGGTTTTTTACTGCGCGGGACAAGAGGCGGGATGCTGCTCAGTATTATTATTACTTCGATGTTGGGTTGTTATCTGCAATTTTTCAGCGGCTGGCAGTTGGGGCTGCATCTGCCAGGTTCGATGCCTATTGGTGATTTGAGTGAAACTTTTGGCAAGTGCCTGAGCGGTTTTGTGCAGCTGTTTGATATTTCTAAGGGAGTCGGAGTTATGATTTTTTCATTGTTTTCAGTGATGATCACAATGACGATCGCCGATATGTTTGACACGATCGGTACTGTGCTGGCGACTGCTTCAAGGGCTAATCTTGTTGATGAGGATGGCAATATCATCAATGGCGAACGGATTTTATTGGCAGATGCGACTGCTACCGTGATGGGAGCCTTTTTTGGAACATCGACGGTAACGACTTATGTCGAGTCTAGCACAGGTGTGGCGGCAGGCGCCAGGACAGGCTTTGCTTCTGTTGTAACGGCATTATTATTTCTGCTGAGCGTATCTCTGGCGCCGCTGCTGGGTATGGTGCCTGCTGCGGCTACTGCTCCGGTGCTGATCATGGTCGGTATTATGATGGCATCGGATATTGGCGATATTGACTGGCGGAATCTGGAAGTTGCCGTGCCTGCGTATTTTACAATGATGATTATGTGTTTCGGTTATAATATCGCCGATGGTATTGCGATCGGTTTTATTATGTTCAGCTTTGTTAAATTGGCAGTAGGCAAATGGACAGAGGTTTCCTGGTTGGTGCGTGGTTTGAGCGCGATGTTCCTGCTGCGTTTTGTTTTTATGTTATTCTATTAAACAAAAGAGGCCGGCATATAGCCGGCCTCTTTTTAATATGTGCATTTTTATTTTTTACTGCGTTTTTTATTAGTTATCTGCGGTACAGCTTCAGTGTGTTTTTCACGCCAGCCAAAATAGAGGAAGAAGCCTAAAGCGATCAGGAAAAAACAAAGGCTGGTAGCCTGGGCCGATTTTAAACCAAATAAGAAGGGCTCGACATAATCGCCGCGCAGCATTTCCAGACCAAAGCGTACAGCTGAATACAGCATTACATACAGACACATGGCCTGCCCTTTAGCGTGATCAGTAGTGCGGAATAAAAGCAGGAGCGCGAAGATAACGATATCCAGCTGGCCTTCCCAAACCTCGGCTGGCCATAAAGGAACGGCGCCATAGGTTTTAAAAGCCAGCGTACCTTCCGGATATAAAAGACCAAAATTACCGCCTGTAGGCGTTCCGAAAGCATCGCCGTTCAGCAGGTTGGCCATACGGCCGATTGCCTGACCGATCAAAATTGCGGGACAGACGATATCGGCTAAAGCGAGCCAGTCGATCTGATGCCGTTTACAGTACCAGATGCCTGCCAGAACGCCGGCGATGACGCCTCCCTGTATTGCCATGCCGCCTTGCCAGACAAAAGGTATCTCCAGCAGATGATGCTGGTAATAATCCCAGTCGAAAAAGAATACATCCCAGAGGCGTCCGCCGATCAAACCGGCAAAGCCGCCGTAAATACCAATGTCCAGGATATGCTGCTGCCAGCGGCCATCCTGTTTGGCCAGAAAGTAAGCAACACCAGTTGCTAAAAAAATGCTCATACAGAGAACTAAACCGTACATACGGATAGGAAAATCGCCGATGTGAAATAAATACTGATGCATAGAACCTCCACGTGCCTGCCTGTAAATTTATAGTTTGAGTTGCCGGATAGTACTGCCCAAATGTTTGAATAAGATTATTCTAACACAGTAAGTCTGAAAATTCTATCTTGCGCAGGAAGTGTGATGATTTAATTCCTACAATTAGAGTATGGTTTTTGCTGGCATTGTATGTTATAATAAATCAGTAAAAATTTCGGAAAGAGGGATACAATTATGCTGAAAATAGAAAATCTGTCTGTTGCCGTACAAGGCAGACAGATTCTTCACGATATTAACCTGCACATTAAACCGGGTGAGGTCCATGTTTTATTCGGGCCTAACGGTACCGGTAAATCTACTTTGATCGGGACGATCATGGGCTTTGAACGTTATGAGGTATTAAGCGGTAAAATCTATTTTAAAGGTCATGATATTACCGAAGCTCCTTGTTATGAGCGGGCCCGTTTAGGTGTAGGCGTAATGATCCAGCGTCCGCCGACGATCCGCGGCTTGTCGCTGCGCCATATGATTGAGATCTGTGGAGCTACGCCTCAGGAAACGGAGCAAATGGCAAGATGGATGGGTTTGGCTGATTTTCTCGACCGCAGTGTCAATGAAGGTTTCAGCGGTGGTGAACTGAAACGTTCGGAGCTTCTGCAGCTGATGGCGCAAAAACCTGATATGCTGCTTTTAGATGAACCTGAATCAGGTGTCGACGTGGAAAATATCGCACTTGTAGGACGGGCTGCCAACTACATTCTGCATAACGAGCCCTGTGGCGGCACCGGCTGTGATAAACCCTGCTGTGCCCATAATCTTGACTGTGACACTTATAATCCGCTCAGCAGTCAGCGCAGCGGTCTGATTATTACTCATGTCGGGCATATTTTGAAGTATGTGCCGGCTTCGCATGCTCATATTTTGTATCAGGGCACTTTAAGCTGTACCAGCGGCGATCCTTTGGATGTATTGAGCTGTATCAGCAAGACCGGTTATGAGAAATGTGTGAATGGCGGCTGCAGGAGGGGAATGAAATGAGTGAACAGGTAAATCTGCAGGAAGCGCTGGTTAAAAAAGCTGCTTTTGGCAATGATATCGATTTGGAAA
>NZ_QLTS01000006.1:35385-127384 GCF_003269275.1 Phascolarctobacterium faecium DSM 14760
GAATGGCGGCTGCAGGAGGGGAATGAAATGAGTGAACAGGTAAATCTGCAGGAAGCGCTGGTTAAAAAAGCTGCTTTTGGCAATGATATCGATTTGGAAAAATTTGATGATAATAACGAACAGCATGTGCAAAGTACCGCCGAGCTTTCAGCAGCAGGGAAAGAACGGCTGGAGCATGTTGGTATCGATCTGGAGAGGGAGAATCGCAGCGCCAGCTTTATTCAGGTCGACAATGCGCCTATTGAGGCCGAAGTAAAGCCGCAGCTGCCGCTGGAATTGATGAATACCGGCGCCGCCGCTAAAAAATATCCTGAACTTGTCAAAAAATACTGGTGGAATGCCGTGAAGGCAGATACTGATAAATATACTGCTAAAACTGCATTGGAGCAGGAACAGGGATATTTTATCAGAGTCAAAGCCGGGCAGAAGATAGAAGCTCCTCTGCAGGCCTGCGTTTTTATCGGTCACGAGGATCACCTGCAGCGTGTTCATAACATTGTTATTGTAGAAGAAGGCGCTGAGCTTAATATCATCTCTGGCTGTGCCAGTGATCCCGGTGTTGAAAAAGGCGTGCATATCGGTATCAGTGAATTTTATGTTGAAAAAAATGCTAAGCTGACCTTTACCATGATCCACAGCTGGGGCGAAAACATTGCTGTGCGTCCTCGCAGCGTAACGATCATCGAAGAAGGCGGCCAGTTTATTTCTAATTATGTCTGCATGGAAAAAGTAAAAGATGTGCAGATGTATCCTACTACCAAGCTGGTAGGCGAAGGCGCTGTGGCACGCTTAAATTCTATTTTAGTGGCACCGGAGGGGTCGCATCTTGATATCGGCGGCAAGGCGCTGTTAGAGGTGCCTGGTACCCGTGCCGAAATCGTGACCCGTACTATTTCTACCGGCGGTGAGATCATCAACCGCGGCAATCTTACAGGTCGTGCCGAAGGCATTCGTGCCCATTTGGAATGTAATGGCTTGATGCTCAGTAATAAAGGTTATATTTCTGCCATACCTGAGCTGGATGCATTTACAGGTAATGCCGAGCTCAGCCACGAGGCTGCTGTGGGCCGCATCGCTCCTGAAGAGATCGAGTATCTGATGGCGCGAGGAATGGACGAAGAAGAAGCTACTGCTACTATCGTCCGCGGCTTCCTCAACGTCAATATTGAAGGACTGCCGGAATCTTTGGCTAAAAAGATCAATGAAACTCTGGATACGTTCACTTATAATAAGGGAATGTAAGAAAAAGTAAAAAAAGTACTTGTCAATCGCGGCAAAGTGAGTTATAATAACCCTTGTGTTCAACACAATTCCGGGATGGTGTAATGGTAGCACAGGTGATTCTGGATCATCTTGTCTGGGTTCGAGCCCTAGTCCCGGAGCCAATGGCGCCATGGTCAAGCGGCTAAGACGTCGCCCTCTCAAGGCGAAATCACGAGTTCGATTCTCGTTGGCGCTACCAAACTGACAGTAAACCCTCTGACTTAGGTCAGAGGGTTTTTATTTTGGAATAGGTTTTTCATAAACTGTATTGTTACAATACACCCTAAACTATTATATAATATAAAAAAATGGGGTGAGGTGGTCTTGATGAGCACTTATATTTCTATAAGCGAAATGGCAAAACTGCACGGAATTACCAGACAGACCCTTATTCATTACGATAATATTGATTTATTTAAGCCGGCGAAGGTCGATACCAACGGTTACCGTTATTATTGTAAACACCAGATACCATATTTACGAGAGATTTGTTTCCTTAAATCGTTGGGAATCCGTCTGAAAGATATCCAACAGCATTTTCAGGAACGGACGCCGGAAAACGAAATGTATCTTTTGGAGAAACAAAAACAGTATATTATGAATCAAATTGCCAAGCTCAATACTTTGCGCGAATACCTAAATCAAAGGATCGATCTGTATGAAGAAGCCGTAGATGCAGGGATGATGAGGATGTCGCTGCCTTTTGTACGCTATATAGATGCACGTCAGGCGATTTTTAAAGAGTGGCTGCAGCCTATTGATAAAGATAACCTGCACACGACATTAATGGATTTGTGGCAGCGTATCTTTGAACGTGAAATGGTTCCGTCAGGCGGTTTTGGTTCTATCATCAAAAAGTCTGGTGTGGAAAAAAATAAGTGGCTTCAGGGAGCCGGGTCCTGTATATTTTTGCCGGTATGGAACAAGGAGCACGAAAATACACTTACGATACCGGCCGGAGAATATGTGTGCATGTATAAGTATGGTATGCCTTATGATACTGAGCATCTGGAAAAGCTGATGCAGTGGCTGGCTAAAAATAATTATGAACTGGCAGGGGATATCATCGACGTGTGTCTGCTTGATACTACCTTTTATAAGCAGGAAACAGGCGTAGATTTCTGTATGCTGCAGGCTCCTGTTACCTTAAAAAAATAAATAAAAATTTTTTTAAAAACCTCTTGACTGTATTGTTACACCACAATCTATTATCAAATTGTGAGGTAACACTCAACAAAAAGTCAGGAGGTTATTTTTATGACTAAAGAAGTTATTGATTTAAGATCTGCGTTGGAATTACTGGAAAGCATTCCCGGACAAATGGTACATACTGATGTAGAGGTTGACCCTTCTGCAGAACTGGCTGGCGTTTATCGTTATGTGGGTGCAGGCGGCACTGTTGCCCGTCCTACTAAAACAGGGCCGGCTATGACTTTTGAAAATGTGAAAGGACACCCAGGTGCAAAAGTAGTTATTGGTTTATTAGCCAGCCGTAAACGTGTAGGCTATCTTTTGAATAGTAAACCTGAAAAATTAGGTTTTATGATGCGTGACGCTGTAAAAAATGCTATTGCTCCAGTGGTCGTTGATAAAGCGAAAGCTCAATGCCAGGAAGTCGTGCATCTGGCTACTGACGAAGGCTTTGATATCCGTAAATTGATCCCGGCTCCTACCAATACTCCGGAAGATGCAGGACCGTATGTAACTTTAGGTATGTGCTATGCTTCCGATGTCGAAACCGGTGAATCTGACGTTACGATCCATAGACTTTGCCTGCAGAGCAAAGACGAAATTTCCATGTTTTTCACACCGGGGGCCCGGCATTTGGGCGCTTTCCGTGAAAAGGCCGAAGCTTTAGGCAAACCGCTGCCAATTTCCATCAGTATCGGTGTCGATCCGGCTATTGAGATCGCTTCCTGCTTTGAGCCGCCGACAACTCCGCTTGGCTTCAATGAATTATCTATTGCCGGAGCAATCCGCGGTAAGGCTGTTGAATTAGCTCCCTGTGTGACGATCGATGAAAAATGTATCGCCAACGCCGAATACGTCATTGAAGGCGAGCTTTTGGTAGGCGCGCGCGTTCGCGAGGACCAGAATTCCAATACCGGTAAAGCGATGCCGGAATTTCCCGGTTATACCGGGCCTGCCAATGCAGAATTACCTGTTATCAAAGTAAAAGCTGTTACTCACAGAGTAAATCCGATTATGCAAACCTGCATTGGACCTTCCGAAGAGCATGTAAGCATGGCCGGTATCCCGACTGAGGCGTCGATCCTTGATATGGTGGAAAGAGCTATGCCGGGCCGTGTACAAAATGTTTATGCACATTCCTCCGGCGGCGGTAAATTTATTGCCGTTATCCAGTTCAAAAAGACCGTTCCAAGTGACGAGGGTCGTCAGCGTCAGGCTGCGCTGCTTGCTTTCTCTGCTTTCCCGGAATTGAAGCAGGTGATTTTAGTTGATGAAGATGTCGATATTTTTGATACTAACGATGTGCTATGGGCGATGACTACCAGGATGCAGGCCGATGTCGATATCGTAACAATCCCCGGCGTACGCTGCCATCCGCTTGATCCGTCTAATGATCCTGCCTGCAGCTGGTCGATCCGCGATCATGGTATTGCCTGCAAAACTATTTATGACGCGACAATTCCGTTTAATCAGAAAGCAAGATTCCAACGCGCAAAATTTATGGAAGTCGATGTAAAAAAATTCTTGCCTGATTTTACCGTACAGGATTGAATGATTCTGCTGGTTAAGGCGTTTTAAACGCCTTAACCACATTATCTGACTTTGATTGGATATTTTTAAGGAGGACAATTATGGGAAAGAATAAACCGATTATAGGTTTTATTTTAGGTATCATCGTAGCTGTGGTCATCTTTTTTGCTAACATTCCCGGCTTGGAACGCACAGGACAGATGTGTATGGCCTTTTCTCTGATGACAGTGATTTTCTGGGCTTTTGGTATTGCTCAGCCCGGTTATGTCTCAGGTCTGTATCTTTTGCTTTTAGCAGTTTTTAAAGTTGCGCCAACAACATTGATTTTTTCTACCTGGACTACTTCTATGATGTATCTGATCATCGGCGCTTATCTTATTGCGGTGGCGGTGAAAGAATCAGGTTTAGGTGAGAGGATCGCTTATAAGTTCATCGTAAAATATGTTTCGTCTTTTAAAAGTATTATCGTTTCTATCTTTGCTCTGACGTTCATTCTGGCCTTATTGATTCCGCATCCCTGGCCGCGCGCTTTTCTCATTATGTCGGTCATGGCTGTTGTGGTAAAAAGCGCGGACATTCCCCGTGAAGACGCGGTTAAGATCGGTTTTACTGTTTTTACGGCTTCTATCCCGGTTTCCATGATCTTTCTGACTGGTGATGCGTCGATCAATCCACTGGCGGCTGCAGGAGGGGAATGAAATGAGTGAACAGGTAAATCTGCAGGAAGCGCTGGTTAAAAAAGCTGCTTTTGGCAATGATATCGATTTGGAAAAATTTGATGATAATAACGAACAGCATGTGCAAAGTACCGCCGAGCTTTCAGCAGCAGGGAAAGAACGGCTGGAGCATGTTGGTATCGATCTGGAGAGGGAGAATCGCAGCGCCAGCTTTATTCAGGTCGACAATGCGCCTATTGAGGCCGAAGTAAAGCCGCAGCTGCCGCTGGAATTGATGAATACCGGCGCCGCCGCTAAAAAATATCCTGAACTTGTCAAAAAATACTGGTGGAATGCCGTGAAGGCAGATACTGATAAATATACTGCTAAAACTGCATTGGAGCAGGAACAGGGATATTTTATCAGAGTCAAAGCCGGGCAGAAGATAGAAGCTCCGCTGCAGGCCTGCGTTTTTATCGGTCACGAGGAGCAGCTGCAGCGTGTTCATAACATTGTTATTGTAGAAGAAGGCGCTGAGCTTAATATCATCTCTGGCTGTGCCAGTGATCCCGGTGTTGAAAAAGGCGTGCATATCGGTATCAGTGAATTTTATGTTGAAAAAAATGCTAAGCTGACCTTTACCATGATCCACAGCTGGGGCGAAAACATTGCTGTGCGTCCTCGCAGCGTAACGATCATCGAAGAAGGCGGCCAGTTTATTTCTAATTATGTCTGCATGGAAAAAGTAAAAGATGTGCAGATGTATCCTACTACCAAGCTGGTAGGCGAAGGCGCTGTGGCACGCTTAAATTCTATTTTAGTGGCACCGGAGGGGTCGCATCTTGATATCGGCGGCAAGGCGCTGTTAGAGGTGCCTGGTACCCGTGCCGAAATCGTGACCCGTACTATTTCTACCGGCGGTGAGATCATCAACCGCGGCAATCTTACAGGTCGTGCCGAAGGCATTCGTGCCCATTTGGAATGTAATGGCTTGATGCTCAGTAATAAAGGTTATATTTCTGCCATACCTGAGCTGGATGCATTTACAGGTAATGCCGAGCTCAGCCACGAGGCTGCTGTGGGCCGCATCGCTCCTGAAGAGATCGAGTATCTGATGGCGCGAGGAATGGACGAAGAAGAAGCTACTGCTACTATCGTCCGCGGCTTCCTCAACGTCAATATTGAAGGACTGCCGGAATCTTTGGCTAAAAAGATCAATGAAACTCTGGATACGTTCACTTATAATAAGGGAATGTAAGAAAAAGTAAAAAAAGTACTTGTCAATCGCGGCAAAGTGAGTTATAATAACCCTTGTGTTCAACACAATTCCGGGATGGTGTAATGGTAGCACAGGTGATTCTGGATCATCTTGTCTGGGTTCGAGCCCTAGTCCCGGAGCCAATGGCGCCATGGTCAAGCGGCTAAGACGTCGCCCTCTCAAGGCGAAATCACGAGTTCGATTCTCGTTGGCGCTACCAAACTGACAGTAAACCCTCTGACTTAGGTCAGAGGGTTTTTATTTTGGAATAGGTTTTTCATAAACTGTATTGTTACAATACACCCTAAACTATTATATAATATAAAAAAATGGGGTGAGGTGGTCTTGATGAGCACTTATATTTCTATAAGCGAAATGGCAAAACTGCACGGAATTACCAGACAGACCCTTATTCATTACGATAATATTGATTTATTTAAGCCGGCGAAGGTCGATACCAACGGTTACCGTTATTATTGTAAACACCAGATACCATATTTACGAGAGATTTGTTTCCTTAAATCGTTGGGAATCCGTCTGAAAGATATCCAACAGCATTTTCAGGAACGGACGCCGGAAAACGAAATGTATCTTTTGGAGAAACAAAAACAGTATATTATGAATCAAATTGCCAAGCTCAATACTTTGCGCGAATACCTAAATCAAAGGATCGATCTGTATGAAGAAGCCGTAGATGCAGGGATGATGAGGATGTCGCTGCCTTTTGTACGCTATATAGATGCACGTCAGGCGATTTTTAAAGAGTGGCTGCAGCCTATTGATAAAGATAACCTGCACACGACATTAATGGATTTGTGGCAGCGTATCTTTGAACGTGAAATGGTTCCGTCAGGCGGTTTTGGTTCTATCATCAAAAAGTCTGGTGTGGAAAAAAATAAGTGGCTTCAGGGAGCCGGGTCCTGTATATTTTTGCCGGTATGGAACAAGGAGCACGAAAATACACTTACGATACCGGCCGGAGAATATGTGTGCATGTATAAGTATGGTATGCCTTATGATACTGAGCATCTGGAAAAGCTGATGCAGTGGCTGGCTAAAAATAATTATGAACTGGCAGGGGATATCATCGACGTGTGTCTGCTTGATACTACCTTTTATAAGCAGGAAACAGGCGTAGATTTCTGTATGCTGCAGGCTCCTGTTACCTTAAAAAAATAAATAAAAATTTTTTTAAAAACCTCTTGACTGTATTGTTACACCACAATCTATTATCAAATTGTGAGGTAACACTCAACAAAAAGTCAGGAGGTTATTTTTATGACTAAAGAAGTTATTGATTTAAGATCTGCGTTGGAATTACTGGAAAGCATTCCCGGACAAATGGTACATACTGATGTAGAGGTTGACCCTTCTGCAGAACTGGCTGGCGTTTATCGTTATGTGGGTGCAGGCGGCACTGTTGCCCGTCCTACTAAAACAGGGCCGGCTATGACTTTTGAAAATGTGAAAGGACACCCAGGTGCAAAAGTAGTTATTGGTTTATTAGCCAGCCGTAAACGTGTAGGCTATCTTTTGAATAGTAAACCTGAAAAATTAGGTTTTATGATGCGTGACGCTGTAAAAAATGCTATTGCTCCAGTGGTCGTTGATAAAGCGAAAGCTCAATGCCAGGAAGTCGTGCATCTGGCTACTGACGAAGGCTTTGATATCCGTAAATTGATCCCGGCTCCTACCAATACTCCGGAAGATGCAGGACCGTATGTAACTTTAGGTATGTGCTATGCTTCCGATGTCGAAACCGGTGAATCTGACGTTACGATCCATAGACTTTGCCTGCAGAGCAAAGACGAAATTTCCATGTTTTTCACACCGGGGGCCCGGCATTTGGGCGCTTTCCGTGAAAAGGCCGAAGCTTTAGGCAAACCGCTGCCAATTTCCATCAGTATCGGTGTCGATCCGGCTATTGAGATCGCTTCCTGCTTTGAGCCGCCGACAACTCCGCTTGGCTTCAATGAATTATCTATTGCCGGAGCAATCCGCGGTAAGGCTGTTGAATTAGCTCCCTGTGTGACGATCGATGAAAAATGTATCGCCAACGCCGAATACGTCATTGAAGGCGAGCTTTTGGTAGGCGCGCGCGTTCGCGAGGACCAGAATTCCAATACCGGTAAAGCGATGCCGGAATTTCCCGGTTATACCGGGCCTGCCAATGCAGAATTACCTGTTATCAAAGTAAAAGCTGTTACTCACAGAGTAAATCCGATTATGCAAACCTGCATTGGACCTTCCGAAGAGCATGTAAGCATGGCCGGTATCCCGACTGAGGCGTCGATCCTTGATATGGTGGAAAGAGCTATGCCGGGCCGTGTACAAAATGTTTATGCACATTCCTCCGGCGGCGGTAAATTTATTGCCGTTATCCAGTTCAAAAAGACCGTTCCAAGTGACGAGGGTCGTCAGCGTCAGGCTGCGCTGCTTGCTTTCTCTGCTTTCCCGGAATTGAAGCAGGTGATTTTAGTTGATGAAGATGTCGATATTTTTGATACTAACGATGTGCTATGGGCGATGACTACCAGGATGCAGGCCGATGTCGATATCGTAACAATCCCCGGCGTACGCTGCCATCCGCTTGATCCGTCTAATGATCCTGCCTGCAGCTGGTCGATCCGCGATCATGGTATTGCCTGCAAAACTATTTATGACGCGACAATTCCGTTTAATCAGAAAGCAAGATTCCAACGCGCAAAATTTATGGAAGTCGATGTAAAAAAATTCTTGCCTGATTTTACCGTACAGGATTGAATGATTCTGCTGGTTAAGGCGTTTTAAACGCCTTAACCACATTATCTGACTTTGATTGGATATTTTTAAGGAGGACAATTATGGGAAAGAATAAACCGATTATAGGTTTTATTTTAGGTATCATCGTAGCTGTGGTCATCTTTTTTGCTAACATTCCCGGCTTGGAACGCACAGGACAGATGTGTATGGCCTTTTCTCTGATGACAGTGATTTTCTGGGCTTTTGGTATTGCTCAGCCCGGTTATGTCTCAGGTCTGTATCTTTTGCTTTTAGCAGTTTTTAAAGTTGCGCCAACAACATTGATTTTTTCTACCTGGACTACTTCTATGATGTATCTGATCATCGGCGCTTATCTTATTGCGGTGGCGGTGAAAGAATCAGGTTTAGGTGAGAGGATCGCTTATAAGTTCATCGTAAAATATGTTTCGTCTTTTAAAAGTATTATCGTTTCTATCTTTGCTCTGACGTTCATTCTGGCCTTATTGATTCCGCATCCCTGGCCGCGCGCTTTTCTCATTATGTCGGTCATGGCTGTTGTGGTAAAAAGCGCGGACATTCCCCGTGAAGACGCGGTTAAGATCGGTTTTACTGTTTTTACGGCTTCTATCCCGGTTTCCATGATCTTTCTGACTGGTGATGCGTCGATCAATCCACTGGCGGCTGCCAGCTGTGACCCGGAACCGGTAGGCTGGCTCAAATGGTTCGAAGTTATGGGTCTGCCAATGATCGTTACCAGTATCATTACAATGGTTATGATACTGTTTATGTTCAAGCCAACCAAAGAGGTCAATGTCAATAAAACTGAAATTTTAGAGAAGCTGGAAGCTATGGGACCGATGAGCGGCAAAGAATTACGTACTGCCGTTTGGGTAACACTGGCTATTATCCTCTGGATGACTGACACGCTGCATGGCATTGATATTGGCTGGGTAACGTTATTTATTGCTATGGGGATGGCAATGCCTAAGATCGGCGGCATTTTGACTCCGCAAAGCTGGAGTGGTGTACCGGTACAAACACTGATCTTTTTGACAGCTGCTGTCGCTATTGGCCGTGTGGGCGGTGCTACAGGCATGAATACATGGATAGCGCAAACTGTATTGCCAAGCAGTGTGCCGGAAAATATGTTCATCCTGGCCGCATTTATTACAGCCGTTTCTATTGCTATCCATATGCTGTTCGGCAGCGTTATCGCAGTTATGGGGATCGTTATCCCGGCGATGCTGGCCTTTACGGGCTCAATGGGTATCAGTACGATCATTCCTGTTATGATTGCCTATATTGCTATCAACGCTCACTTTATACTGCCATTCCATAATCTGGCGATTTTGGTCGGCGTAGGTGAAGACAACGGTATGTATACGGAAAAAGAAACGATCAAATTCGGTGTACCGTTTACGATCGTGCTGTTCATTATTACTGTCGGCGTTGCTGTACCCTGGTGGAAAGTAATCGGTCTGTGGTGATTTGTCTTAAAAAGTAAGTTTAAGAAAGGTTGGTTATTATGCGCTTGATTGTAGGAATTTCCGGTGCCAGCGGTGTCATTATGGGTTATCAGATGCTCAAGGCTCTAAAGCAGCTGCCTGATATGGAAGTGCATCTGATAATTACGGAAGGTGCTGTTAAGAATTTTGAATGTGAAACTAATATAGAAATCAGCAGACTTGCAGAACTGGCCGATTTTACTCACAGTAATAAAAATCTGGCAGCAAGTATTTCCAGCGGTTCTTTTGTTACGGATGGTATGATAATTATTCCCGCCAGTATGAAAACCGTTGCCGGGATAGCCTCAGGGTTTGCAGAAAATCTGCTGCTGCGTGCGGCTGATGTCTGTCTTAAAGAAAACCGTAAGGTGGTTTTAGTACCGCGCGAGCTGCCGTTGAGCCGTATCCATCTGCGCAATATAAAAGAATGTGCTGATAACGGCTGCGCTATAGTACCGCCGATGCTTACTTTTTATAATGGCTCCAATTCACTGGAACAGCAGATCGATCATATTATCGGTAAGATTTTGATGCAGTTTGGGATCGAGTATAAGAAATTTGTCTCATGGCAGGGAGAAGACATATGCAGACAGTAACGTTAAGCGAGGGGGACAAACCTTATACAGTTACGGCATGTGTGGTTTTATGCGGTAAAGATATCGCAGTAGTGATTGGCGGAGGCGAGGCTTCGCATATTGGTGCTGCAGCCTTGGCTTCTCCCAGGCCGAGTTTGAAAAATACTGCTGAGATTTCCGCCAGTGCCTCTGTTTTATGCCGTCTGGGACATAAGGATGATTTGCCTGCCAGAGAGGCGGCTTTGCGCCTGGCGAGTAAATTTAATACTAATGTTGCCGTAACGGCAGGCTTGCATATAGATGATGCGGACTCTGACGATATCGCAAAACTGCAGCATAACTTTCAGCAAATTTTGGAAGCAATAGAAGCATGGCTTCTGACAATAGATATATAGATATTTTGATCCTCCCATTGAGTTTGGACACTTACACATCAACACAAAAAGCTCTGACTAATGTCAGAGCTTTTTGTGTTGATTGAAGCAGCCGTTAAAGTTGTGGAGCAGCAGTAACGTCAGTCAAACCTGCTAAAGCCAAAAGCATCAGCAGTGATTTTTGTTCACATACATATACTCCGGCTGGGTCAAACCATTCGTCTACGGTATGGGTACCATATTCAGCGCCGCCGCGTCCTAATGTAACAGCCGGAATGCCGATTGCGATCGGCATATTGCTGTTGGTGCAGCCGCCTAAACGCGGCTGCGGCGTGATGCCGCAGGCTAAGGTTGCCAGCTTGGCCGCCTGGACCATACGGCAGCTTTCGGATTGGCTGCCGGCGGGGACGTCCATGATTTTACTGAAAGTAACTTTTACAGCGCCGGGTTTCTGCCAGCGGGCATTTTCTGCGTCGGCACCCTGCTGGAAAATCGCGAGTGCCTGCTGTTCCATTTGCGCCAGAACTTCAGCGCTGTCGGAACGCATATTGATTTTAAAATTAGCGCTTTGAGCAATGCCGTGGATGGCCTGCCCGCCGTTGGTAAGGCTGACTGTAAAAGTAGTTTTAGGAGTTTCAGGCACCTGCATATCGCTTAAAGCGGCGATGGCTCGTCCCATAGCCTGCACTGCGCTGGGAGTACCGAAAGCCAGATAAGCATGACCGCCGGGACCTGTATAGGTGACGTCATAATTGATCATGCCCGTAGCATTAAAATACATTACATCATTACTGGGACCGTCGATCGAAATGGCTGCGAGTATTTCCTCAGCTTTATTATTAACCAAATATTTCATGCCGCTCATAGCTCCCAGGCCTTCTTCTGCCGCAGTGCCTGCAATCATAATATCATGATGTGGGCGCAGGCCGCTGTTGACCAAAGCCCTGATAACTGAAAGATTTGCCGCTAAAGCTCTGGTATCATCGCAAATACCTGGAGCATAAAGCTTGCCGTCTTTTTCGATAACATCTGTAACGGTACCAAAGGAGAACACTGTATCTAAGTGCCCTTCAAGAAGAACGCTTTTACCGGTTTTACCACTGCCGTAGATTTTTCCGTAAACATTAAATTTTTCATCTATGGTCACATCCTGCAGACCGGCAGCTTTCAGCATTTGAGCGTAGTGTAGGCTGCGTTGTTTTTCCCGAAATGTTGGCGCTTCTATGACTACCAGTTCTTTTTGCTGTGCGATAGTATTGGGCGCATCCTGTTTTAAAAAATCTAAAGCTTGTTTAACTTGTCGGTCAGAAGTCAGTTTTTGAAAAATAAGTTCTAGGTCTTTATCGAAAGCTGTTGTCATGGGTGATGCCTCCTTAACGATATTGACTAGATTATAGCAAAGAAACTTTGGCGAGGGAAATGCTTTTTATAATTCTTTTAATAATTACTTATAATGTATTTTTTTACTGCTGAAAGTGTAATTTTTGAACATTATTTTTAAGAAACATCAGAATATGATTAAGGTGTATAATAAAAATATGAAAATAATATATGTGAGTGAAAGAAGGTCGTCGTATGCAAAAAACTGCGTTGGAACATGATCTGCAGAAACTGGTTGAAAAAGCTTTGGCTTTAGGCGCTTCAGGCGCAAAAACAGTTGACGTTGCCAGTATCAGGACTGGGGCCTGGACACGCTGGAAGTGCCAGTTTGGTTGCCCTAATTATGGAAAAACATTGTGCTGTCCGCCATTTGTTCCTGATTATGCGGCAACGCAGAGGTTTTTACAGGAATTTATCAGAGGGATTATCATTCAGTACACTTTTCCTTTGAATGGGGTGGCGGTTGAAAATTTTGCTGCGGCCGATCTGTCAATGAGTAATGGGCTGCTGGAGATTTTATTAAACCTGGAACGGGAAGCCTTTCTGCAGAATCATTATAAAGCTTTTGCTTTAAAGGCGGGACGCTGTCGTTTGTGCAAAGAATGTAATTTAAAGCAGTGTGTAAATCCAACAAAAGCAAGACCCTCGCTGGAAGCATGCGGAATTGATGTTATGGCTTTGGCTAATGATAATGGTTATCAGGCGGAAATTCTGCAGGCGGCGGTTCCTGAACTGAAAATATATGGCCTTTTACTGGTTGAGTAAAATTATCTGCAGACAGTTCTGTTTTTTTATAGCATAAATTGTTTGTGGTGTATTATGATGTGTCTAAGCTTGACCCCCTTTTGTAAAAGGGTTATAATCAAATTAGTAAGAAAAGTGCGAAAATTAAGAACAAAATTAACTCAAAGGACAAGAATGGAGGGTTTTTATGAAAAAGTCAACTAAAATCATTTCAGCAGTTTTAGCATCACTGATGCTTGTTGCGGCAGGCTGCGGCAGTGACAAACCAGCAGAGAAAAAAGCCGGAGGACCGGAGGAAAAAGTACTGACAGTTTATTCTGCCCGCAGCGAGCAGCTGAATAATGCAGTTATCCCTCAATTTGAAAAAGATACAGGTATAAAGGTGAATCTTGTTGTAGCAGGTACCGGTGAAGTCCTTAAACGTGCTAAATCTGAAAAAGATAATCCGCTGGGTGATATTTTGTGGGCGGCCGATGAAACGATGCTGTCCTCTTCTAAAGATCTGTTTATGGAATATACTTCCACTGAAAACGATAAAATGATGGATGGCTTTAAAAATAAAGCAGGTGTTTTTACACCGGCCTTTGCTGATCCAACAGTTATGATCGTTAATACTGAGCTTGCTAACGGCATGAAAATTGACGGTTTCGAAGATTTACTCAATCCGGCTTTAAAAGGAAAAATCGCTTTCGGCGATCCTGTCAACTCCAGCTCGGCCTTCCAAAGCTTGATGGCAATGCTGTATGGGATGGGAAAAAACGGCGACCCGATGTCTCCGGAAGCGTGGGATTATGTTGATAAATTTATCGCTAATCTGGGCGGTAAAATGTGCAATAGCTCCAGTCAGGTCTACAAAGGCGTTGCCGGCGGCGAATATGTCGTTGGTCTTACCTGGGAAGACCCGGCAGCCAATCTTGTGAAAAATGGCGCTAAGGTAAAAGTAGTATTTCCGGTAGAGGGCGCTATTTTCCCCGGAGAATCCGTACAGATCCTGAAAAACTGTAAGCATCCGGAAAATGCTAAGAAATTTGTCGATTATATGCTTTCCGAAAAAGTGCAGAATGCTGTCGGTATGAATCTGACAGTACGTCCACTGCGTAAAGGCGCCACCTTGGCTGATTATATGACTCCTAATGATAAAATCAAATTAGCTCCTAACTATGATGAAAAATGGGTTTCCGAAAATAAAGCCAAGATTACTAAAATGTTCAGCGAGCATATGGAAAAATCTATGTAAGCAAGTGTAAATGTTATAAATGGCAAAGGGGACTCGCAGAGTCCCCTTTTGTCTGACTAAAATAAAAAGGCGGTTATTTTATGAGTGTAGCGATTACTATCGATAATGTCGTTAAGCGGTTTGGCAAGGATACTATTATCAACGGTTTGTCAGTAGATGTCCGGCCCGGAGAATTTTTTACGTTGTTGGGACCTTCCGGCTGTGGCAAAACTACGTTGCTGAGAATGATTATCGGCTTTAACTCTATCGAAGGCGGTACGATCAAAATAGATGACCAGATCATTAATGATATACCCACGCATTTGCGTAATATGGGCATGGTCTTTCAGAACTATGCTATTTTTCCGCATATGTCAGTTAAAGATAATGTTGCTTTCGGGCTGAAAAACCGTAAGGTAGCCAAAGAAAAAATGAATGCATTAGTCGATGAAATCCTGGAAACAGTAAAGATTGCCCATCTGAAAGACCGGATGCCGACGCAGCTTTCCGGTGGTCAGCAGCAGCGGGTTGCTTTGGCTCGGGCTATTGTTATTCACCCGCAGGTATTGCTGATGGACGAACCGCTGTCCAATCTTGACGCCAAGCTCAGAGTCGAGATGCGTAATGCCATCAAGATTATTCAGCAGAAAATAGGTATTACTACAGTTTATGTAACGCATGATCAGGAAGAGGCGCTGGCCGTTTCTGATCGGATCGCGATTATGAATAACGGTATCATTCAGCAGATAGGTACGCCAAAAGAAATTTATCAACGTCCGAACTGTGTATTTGTGGCTACATTTATAGGTCTTTCTAATATTCTGGAAGCGAAAGTCAAAATTACAGGCGCTGCTAAAATACTTGATTTTGGTGCTTATGAAGTGCCGATGGATAATTTAATTCCGGAAATATCCGCAGGCAGCAAAGTGCTGGTTTCTGTGCGCCCGGAGGAGTTTGAGATCTGTCTTAACAGGTCTGATGGGCTGACTGCCGTAGTCGAGCACAGCGTCTTTTTAGGTGTTACCACGCATTATTTTATGCGTTTGGAAAATGGGCAGGAAATAGAAGTAATTCAAAATTCAGGCGTTGAAGATACTATCCCCAACAAGACCACGGTACGTTTGCTGGTACAGCCGGCTAAGATCAATGTTTTTACGGAGGATGGGAATACTCCCCTGATAGTTAGGGGGAACCGCTGATGAATACTGCCAAAAAATTTAATCTTTGGATGGGCATCGCCCTGCTTATTCTGTGTTTCTTTATTATCTTTGTTGTTTATCCGCTGATTTTAATATTATATAAAAGCGTGATAGATCCGGAATCATCAAAACTGACGCTGGACTATTTTACTAAATTTTTTGCACGGAAATATTACTGGAGTACATTAGTCAACAGTTTTTATGTAACCGTATGCTCTACGATTATTGCTTCTGTTATCGGCTTACCGATGGCTTATGTGCTGCGCAGCGTCAAAATCCCCGGCAGTAAATACCTTAATATACTGATCGTTATTTCGTATTTGTCACCGCCTTTTATTGGAGCCTATGCATGGATTCAGCTTTTAGGACGTAACGGTTTTGTAACACAGATTATTAATTCGATTTTTGGCGTTAAACTTGACGGTATCTATGGGTTTGCAGGGATCGTTCTTGTTTTTGCTCTGCAGTCGTTCCCTCTGATTTATATGTATGTATCTGGGGCTTTGAAGAATCTGGATAATTCGCTGAATGAGGCGGCTGAAAGCCTTGGTCTGACCGCTTTTCAGCGTGTGCGTCAGATTATTCTGCCGTTAGTTATGCCGTCGCTTTTAGCAGGTTCGTTACTGGTATTTATGCGTGTTTTTTCTGACTTTGGTACGCCGATGCTGATTGGGGAAGGGTTTAAAACCTTTCCGGTATTGATTTATACTCAGTTTATGGGCGAAGTCAGCACCGATGACCATTTTGCTGCATCCTTGTGTGTGATAGTTATTGTTATCACTTTACTGCTGTTTTTCCTCCAGCGTTATATCGCCGGGCACTATTCCTATTCGATGACAGCGTTGAAGCCAATGGAAGCTGTAGAGGCCAAAGGCAGCAAAAAAATTTTTGCCTATCTTTTTGTTTATGGCGTTACTTTTTTGGCAATGCTGCCTCAACTGACGGTTATTTTTACATCTTTCCTTGAGGTCAGCGGCGGTGCTGTGTACACAGGTAATTTTTCTCTGCAGAATTATATGAATACCTTATTTGCTAAAGACAATAATTCGATTACCAATACTTATCTTTTTGGTATCTGCGCGATCTTTATCGTTGTTTTTATGGGTATTTTTATTTCTTATCTTACAGTGCGGAAGCGTTCCTACGTTACGGAAGTGTTGGATACGGTAACGATGTTCCCGTATATTATTCCCGGATCGGTTTTAGGTATCTCGTTCCTGTATGCCTTTAACAAGCAGCCGCTTATTTTAAGCGGTACGGCGCTGATCATTATTATTTCCCTGGCTATACGCCGGATGCCGTATACGATTCGTTCCAGTACGGCTATCATTACACAGATCAGTCCCAGTATCGAGGAAGCAGCGATCAGTCTGGGCGCGACAGAATTTAAATCCTTCTGGAAAGTAACCGTGCCGATGATGCTTCCGGGAGTTTTAGCCGGAGCGATTATGAGCTGGATCACCCTGATCAGTGAACTCAGTTCTTCGATCATTCTCTATACAAGTAAAACCAGTACGCTGACGGTAGCAATCTATACCGAGGTTATTCGCAGTAACTTTGGTAATGCGGCAGCTTACTCAACAGTACTTACTTTAACGTCAATTATTTCACTGTTAATCTTCTTTAAGCTTACTCATAATAAAGACATCAGTGTCTGACAACTATATAAAACAGTCAGGTGGTTAGACTGACTGTGGAATAAGTGTTGGCTCCGGTTTCCGTTTGCAGCGGAAACCGGGGCTTTAAGTACTACATTTTAATATATAAAGTAATTTTGCAAGGATAAAAGGCTAATATTATCTGTTTTACCAGCAAGACACAAATGGGTTTATTTACACGAAAAAGTAAATGTATTGCGGGGGAATATGGAGAAATTATATTCATGAAATTTGTTTAAACTAAAAGTGCAGACCATATTGGTCTGCACTTTTAGTTTTATAAGAATTATTTTAAGGTGATTTTATGTATTTATTCAAATATTGCTTCTGTTTTAAAGGCTGTGCCAAAGTCAGTAAAGTTCATGCTGGCGCCTTTAAAATCGGTTTGATTAAGCACTGCTTTGTCCAGCATAGCATTATTAAGATTGGCGTTCTGTAGCAAAGCCTGACTCAATGTAGCACCGGTAAGATTGGCATTGCTCAGATTAGCATTGTTCATTTTGGCGTTGAAAAGATTGGCGTAGACCAAAACGGCTTCGTGCAGATTGGTGTTGTAAAGCCAGGCATAAGATAAATTAGCCTGTGTAAGATCGGCTTCCAGACAATTACTGCTGTCAAGTGTTGCTTCCTGAAGATTTGTCAGATAAAAGACGGCAAATTGTAAATCGCAGTTGGCGAATTTAGCTCTGAAAGCATTGGCTTGTGTAAAATCTGCTGTTTTTAAGTCACTGCCGCTGAAATTTGTATAGTTCAGCTGTGCTGCTTTGAAACTGGTATTGGCAAGTTCAGCATCGGTCAGCACAGTTTTGGTCAGTACTGCTTTATCGAAAACAGCTCCTGCTAATTTTGTTTTAATCAGCCTGGCACCTGTCAAATTACTGCCGGTGAGATTTGCTCCGGTAAGATCCAGGCTGCTTAGATCAGCACCCGATAAATCACCGTAGGCGCAGCTGCCGCTGCTCATGAGCTGGTTAAGGTCAGAACTGTTATAGGCAGCTGCCGGCGTTGTAGTAAATAGTAAAGTCAGCAGCAGTCCGTAGAAAAGATTTTTCATAGTTATCTCCTTAAAATACATGTTAGTTTTTGTCAAGTAAAGCTGCAAAATCCCTGGGGTCATCAGGCAATTCTGGGATGATTTGCCAAGGGTTGTAACTTTTCAGCTCCTCTGTGTTATACGTAGAACCGGCAAGGATTATTAAACTGCGTGCTTTTATGGCTTGAGCACAAAGAATATCGTTAGGAGTATCACCTACAATGATAACGTTGTCTGGTGTAAGGTCAGGTTCGAGCAAATAAAGTCTTTGATAGGCTGTTTTTGCAAGCTCACAGCGGTCTTCACTTAACTCACCGCAGGCGCTGTAACGGCTGTCGAAGTATTGCGCGATCCCGTAATGCCGCAGTTTGGCAAAGGCACCGGCCCTAGTATTACCAGTGAGCAGACATGTTTTATAGTTCGTCTGCTGCTTGGAAAAATACTGCAGAGTTTCTTTGACGTTAGGCATCAGGCTGCCGTGATGCGAGGGCAAATATTTTTCCAGCAGCTGATGATAATGGATCAAAAGGCCTGCGGCGTCGGCGGCATTGCAGCTGCCCTTGATATCCTTTATTGTTTGTTTAAAGATAAAGGAGTCTGTCATTCCGGCCAGCGGATGAGAGAATTGAAAATTTTCGATGCCAAAGCGGCATTTGATTGCATCGCGCAAAGCGTCGACACCAGCTAATCCTGTTTTCAAAAGCGTACCGTCTATGTCCCAAAAAATATATTTCATAGTTTACTCCAAAATAGTTTAATTATATATTTACCTATTATTTTAACAGAGAATTTGCTCTAGGAACAGAAAAAAAGAAAAAAGCTGCCTGAAGGCAGCTTTTACATTGAACGTGGTTTCATCATAAGTTTAGAAAGTTTATTACCGATAGTACGGGCACGGCGTATAGTTTTGATGTTGGATTTACGGCGTGGTTTCATATCGCTTTCACTGCCGAAATCACCGCGGTCAAGGTAAGTGATCTTCGATTTGTCAGGATCAAAATAATTACGCAGGAAACGCGCTAATCCGTCTGGGTCGGCATCTTTGAAACAGGTGAAAACATCAATAGTGACAAAGCCAAGATCCGGATATAGATGCAGGGTCACATGACCTTGCTTGCAATGTGAAAAAACAGAATATTCGTTGATGCCTTCTTCGCAGTTGATATAGGTTTCCCGCGGCTGCATGGCGAAATCTGCGGCTGCGCTTTGAATGGTTGCCTGAACGCCGGAAGCGTCGCTTAAAAGCAGATCGCTGCAGTTATACATATCTATAGCTATTTGTGTTCCAATTGATTTCAAGGTAGTTCTCCTTTCAAAGAGGCGAGCTTTAATTTTTAAAATAAAATGTTGGTTGGAGTATAAACAACTTAATATATTATAGCTAAAAAATAGCTTGCTGTCAAAGTTTATTCATGGTTACAGGTGTGAAAAGAATATGGCCAAAAGTTTTGTTTTATTTGAAAACGTGTTATAATAAACGAGAACATTTGTTTTGTACGGTGGTGGAATAATGCAAGAATTGCAGGGCGTTATTGATAATATAGTTTTTCAAAGTGAAGATAACCAGTTCAGTGTTTTCAGGGTGAAAACTGACCATGAAGGTAAGGTAAGTGTCGTTTACCGGGGACCGGCTCCTTTTTTGGGAGAGTCGGTAGAGCTCAGCGGCAGCTGGGGCGAACACGCCAAGTTCGGCAGACAGTTTCGTGCTGAGGTCTGCCAGGCTATAAAACCTTCAACTACCGATGGTGTGGAGCGTTTTTTGGCTTCAGGTGCGGTCAGGGGCATTGGTAAAACTATGGCCGCCCGTATCGTTGAGCATTTTGGCTCAGATACGCTGGATGTTTTATCTTTATCACCGCATCGGCTGACCGAGATTTCAGGTATCGGCAGAAAGAAGGCCGAAGCTATTGGGATGTCTTATGCAGAGTTGTCGGATATGCGGGAATTGATGGTGTATTTGGAATCGCACGGCGTCAGTGCTAATTATGCACCGAAGCTGCAGGCGCAATATGGAGCTACGGCGATGAAAAGGATTCAGGAGAATCCATATAGCCTGGCTAGTGATATTACCGGTATCGGTTTTAGAACTGCAGATAAGATTGCCTTGGCGACCGGGATGGACGGCGCCTGTGAGGAACGGATTAAAGCCGGGGTGGAATATGCGCTAAATCAGGCTGCTTCAGCAGGGCATACCTGTGTACCTGAGGAGTTACTGCTGCGCGAAACAGTGAGGCTACTGCAGGTCAGTAGCAGCGTTGTCAATGATGTTTTTCAAAAGCTTTTGGCAGAGGACATGCTGCGTACGGAAGAAGTTGGCGGTTTACGGCTGATCTATCCTGAGTATTTGTATCAGGCGGAAGTTCAGACTTCTAAAAGGCTGCTTAAATTACGCGATCTGGCTGATGCGTTGGAAAAAGTCAATGTTGATAAGATTATTGGGCAATGGGAGTCTGAAGCCGGTATTGTATTGGCTGAGGCACAGAAAGAAGCTATTCATGCTTCTTTAAAATATGGTGTGTTTGTTCTTACAGGCGGGCCTGGTACAGGTAAAACGACTGTAATCAAGGGGATTTTGGCAGTGCTGGAAAAAGCTGGCTGTCGGATACTCCTGGCAGCGCCTACGGGACGCGCTGCCAGGAGGTTGGCCGATTCATCCGGGCATCCTGCGGTAACAGTACATAGGTTACTGGAATATACGCCGAATGGCGGCGGCTTTAACTTTGGCAAGAATGACGGTGATCCTCTGGATGCCGATGCAATTATAATCGACGAAGCTTCGATGCTGGATATTACGCTTACTTATCATCTGCTGAAAGCGGTTCAGGGCGGCTGTCGGCTGATTTTTGTCGGCGATGTCGACCAGCTTCCGTCTGTTGGTGCCGGATCTGTTTTAAAGGATATTATCCGTTCGCAGAAAATGCCTGTTGTAAGATTAGAAAATGTTTTTCGTCAGGCTGAGATAAGCCCTATTGTGCGTAATGCACATAGGATAAACCGCGGGCAGATGCCTGAGTGGGAGCCGAGCAGCGATTTTACTTTTGTAGAGATCGAGAATGAATTTGATGCGGCGGAATATGTGGCTAATATTTATGCTAGATTGACGCAGCAAAGTGACTGGCAGTCCGTACAGGTCTTATCGCCTATGCATAAGAATCCCTGTGGCGTTCAGAACCTTAACCATTTGCTTCAGCAGCGGATCAATCCTCCGGAGCTGAATAAAAGTGAGGTCAATACGCCTGGAAATGTTCTGCGGGCCGGTGATAAGGTGATGCAGATTCGCAATAACTATGAGAAAGAGGTTTTCAATGGTGATATTGGCAGGATCGTGTATATAAATGGCCGCAATGTTACTGTTGATTATCCTGAGCGTGCTGATGGTGAGTATGTAACTTATACACCTAATGAAATTGATGAATTGCAGCTTGCATACGCGATGAGTGTACATAAATCGCAGGGGAGCGAGTATCCGACGGTTATTTTGCTGATGGTTCCAGGGCACTATATCATGCTGCAGCGGAATTTGTTGTATACAGCAGTAACGCGTGCACGGCAGAAGGTTATTTTAGTAGGAACGAAAGCGGCGGTACAGACTGCGGTGGATAATGACAGAACGAGAAAACGTTATTCGCTGTTGGCGGAACGACTGCAGGAGCAGGGAGATATTTTTTAAGGACGTTATAAATTTAGGGAAAGGTGATGCATAATCACCCATGTTTATACGGTTGATAAAAAAATGGTATGCGCTGTTACTATCGGTATTTTGGGCACGAAAGTGCGCCGGCTGCGGTCAGATCTCTGAAGACGGTTTGTTTTGCAGTGTTTGCAGAGAAGTGTTATTGCAGCCTTTGTGGCTGTCGGGTCGTGAAGCTTTAGATGGTGTGGGGATGTTGTTCAGGTATAACGGCGCTTTAAAAACGGCATTACAAAATGTAAAGTTTAAGAACCGCAGGGATATTTTGGAGCTGTTGGCAGAAGAATGCTGCCGGATTAGTGTTGACGGCTGGCCGGAATTTCTGCGGAATATTTTAAGTAAGCGTGATGTAATGATTGTACCAATACCAACGTCAAGGCAAAGGACAAGAGCGAGGGGATTCGAGATCCCGCTGGTTTTATTTAAAAATACTGATGCCGAATATTGTTTGACTCCGGCTCTGACGAGAAGGCGTGAAACTGTTCCCCAGTATGATTTAAGCCCGCAGGAACGAAAAATGAATTTAGAAGATTGTTTTGCTGTTACACAAAATGTTACCGGTAAAACTGTGATTGTTGTAGATGATATTTTTACTACTGGAGCGACAATGGAAGAGGCTGCCCAAACTTTGAAAAATGCTGGAGCTGTAGAAGTTTATGGACTTGCCTTTTGCGGCAGTATCGAAAATTATGGACAAATACAATAAAAAACTTGCTGCCAGTGTCTGACAGCAAGTACAAGTAGTCGATATTATTATTTTTTTTGTTTGATAATTTTACTGGGAATAACTGATTGCATGAACGCTTTTACAACATTAGGGTCAAAATCAAGCCCTGCTTTGTTTTGCAGTTCGATAATTGCTTCGCTGTGTGTTTTCTGCCATTGCTGGGTGCAGGGATTAATAAATTTATCATAGTGGTCTGCTACAGAAATAATTCTGGCTCCCAGAGGAATGTTTACGCCTTTAAGGCGTTTGGGATATCCGGTGCCGTCCCATTTTTCATGGTGGGCATGAATGATGGGGATAATATGGCTGAAACCTTGGATATTTTCAAGCATGCTTGCGCCAGCCTGGCAATGCCGTTTGTAGATAGACATTTCGCGGGTGCTCAGGTAAGGGGCTTTCATAAGGATCATGTTGGGCACGGAAAGACTGCCTATATCGTGCAGCAATGCTGCGGTTTTGATACAGGAAACTTCTGCCGGCGGTAATCCCAGCTTGGCGGCGATGCTGGCAGCATAGTTGGCGACCTGCTGGCTGTGCATATAAAGCGCCTTATTCTTATGTTGTAGCATTTTCAAAAAGAATTCGCAGATTTCCGAAGTTTGTCCGTCGTCAGGAAAATCTAAGAATTGGGGTATGGCAATCATAAACAATCCGTCCTCATTCACATGGTGATAATAGTATACTACGAAAAAGTTGATTAGCAAAGACACTTGCAAAAATTTTTGCTTAATGTATAATTATAAATACAACTCAGGTCTGTGGTTGCAAGTCGAGGCCAGTTGCGGGCAAAACGATCCACGTAAGCAATCAAAGTATTGTGAGCACGGCGCAGCTTAGAAGTAAGTCCTGCCGCAAAGGCGAGAGGGGTAGTAGTGGGGAGCTCTGAAAAGCTTATGAGCGAACCCTCCAGCAGGCGAGTGTGGGGGCGAAAACCAGGTCAGCTGAGTTGTCTGTGAAATTTGTACCGTTATTAAAAATAACGGTATTTTTTTATTGCCTGCCGTGATATTTAGTACTATAATAAGAAAATATTATAAATAGAAGCGGTTGGAAAGCTGCTGAATTGATTTGGAGGGGTAAAAATGAAAAAGATTGGATTTTTAATGATGGCTTTATTGGCAATGCTTGCATTGCTGGCTGCCGGCTGTGGCGGTTCACAGGAAGCTCCCAAGAAGGCAGAAACGGAAAAGGTATTAAGGGTTGGTACCGAACCGGCTTTTGCACCATTTGAGTTTCAAAAAGAAGGCTCGGATGAATTTACTGGCTTTGATATGGATCTTATTCGTGCTATTGGTACGAAGCTTGGTTATAAAGTAGAGATTTCTTCTATGGGCTTTGATGCTTTGATCCCGGCGTTGAATTCAGGAAATATTGATGTTGCGATCGCTGGGATGAGTATTACTGATGAACGTAAAAAAGTAGTGGTGTTTTCTGACCCATACTATACTTCTGGCCTGATCGTAATGGTAAAAAAAGATGATGATACAATCAAAGGCTTCAGTGATTTGGAAGGAAAACGAATTGCTGTGCAGATCGGGACCACAGGAGCTAATAAAGCAGGCGAAGTTAAAAATGCCAAGGTAACCGCGTTTAACGACAATACTGCTGCTGCTATGGAACTGAAAAACGGCGGTGCCGACGCTGTAATTAATGACAGCCCTGTTTTGAAGTATTATTTGCAGCAGGGGGGGAGCGCTGACGCAAAGGTTGTCGGTGCGGTCATGAATTCGGAGGACTATGGTATTGCAGTAAAAAAGGGCAATGATAAGCTGGCTGCTGAAATTAATAAAGCTTTAGCCGAAATGAAACAAAACGGAGAATATGATAAATTATATAAAACATGGTTTGGTGAAGAAAAGAAATAATATTCGTATAACTTTAGGTTGCGCCAGGCCGTTTTTAGTTATATAATTAACAAATATAAAGGGCTGCGTGTTGAGTGCAGTCCAGATATTTTTCTGGAGGTTGTAAAATGAAAAAATATTTACTTATGGCAATGGCTGTTTTAGCAGCTTTGTCCTTAATGGTAGCCGGTTGCGGCGGCAAAGAAGAAGCTAAAAAAGCTGAACCTGCAAAAGTTCTGCGTGTGGGCACTGAACCTACTTTTGCACCGTTTGAATTCCAAAAAGAAGGCTCTAAAGAATATACTGGTTTTGATATGGACCTTATCCGGGCCATTGGCAAACAGATGGGTTACAAGGTTGAAATCATGAATATGGGGTTTGATGCGTTGATCCCTGCATTGAGTTCCGGTAATATTGATACCGTAATTGCTGGTATGAGTATTACTCCTGAGCGTCAGGAGGCAGTACTGTTCTCCGCCCCTTATTACAGATCCGGTTTGGTAGTTATGGTACAGAAGAACAATGATACCATTAAAGGTATCGAGGATTTGGTAGGTAAAAGAATTGCTGTCCAAATCGGTACTACCGGCGCAGCTAAAGCAGAAAGCGTAAAAGATGCCAAAGTAACGGCATTCAACACGAATACAGAAGCTGCTATGGAATTAAAGAATGGCGGCGTGGATGCTGTTATCAACGACAGCCCGGTAGTTGGCTATTATTTGGCACAAGGCGGTAGTGCTGATGCCAAAACTGTAGGCGATGTGCTTGAAGCTGAGGAATACGGCATTGCAGTTAAAAAAGGCAATGATAAATTAGCTGCTGAAATCGATAAAGCTCTGGCCGAATTGAAGAAAAACGGCGAGTATGACAAGATTTACAAAACCTGGTTTGGTGAAGTAAAGAAATAATATGGTCATATCTGGATGCGGAGTACATCAACGGTGACGGTGGTGTGCTCCGTATTTTCTTTGGTGAATTTTAAAGAGCTGACAATGAAAGGGAGACAAACTGCATGGATATTAATTTCAGCTTGATTTGGGATGCCTTGCCCTTGCTGCTGGCTGGTGCCGGTATTACGATCGAAATAACGGCTTTAAGCGTAGGCTTTGGCCTTTTGATAGGTATGACAGTCGGTATAGCACGTCTTGCCAGTATAAAACCGGTGCGTTATTTTGCTAATTGTTATGTGGATTTTATTCGTGGAACGCCGCTTCTGGTACAGATATTTTTGGTTTATTTCGCTTTGCCGGGAATTATTGGGCACCGCGTGGATCCCTATTTTGCAGCAATTTCTGCCTGTTCTATCAATAGTGGTGCTTATATTGCGGAAATTTTCCGTGCCGGTATCCAATCAATTGATAAGGGTCAAATGGAAGCTGGCCGTTCTTTAGGAATGAGCTGGGCGCAGACTATGCGTTATGTTATTATGCCGCAGGCCTTTAAACGCATTATTCCGCCTTTGGGCAACGAGTTTATTGCAATGTTGAAGGATTCTTCATTGGTTTCTGTTATTGGGTTTGAAGAACTTACGCGTCGTGGTCAGTTGATTATCGCCCGTACATATGCATCCTTCGAAATTTGGATGGCTGTAGCTGTTATTTATTTGATTATGACTTTTACGGTTGCCCGTCTCGTAGGGATGTTGGAACGGAGGTATGATACGAAATGAATGAAGCAATGATTAAAATAACTGATCTGCGAAAAAGTTATGGTAATCTAGATGTTTTAAAGGGTATTGATTTGACAATTGCTGAACGCGAAGTTGTGGTAATTATTGGACCATCTGGCAGTGGTAAAAGTACTTTACTGCGTTGTATAAATTATTTGGAAGAACCGACAGGCGGCAGTATAGTTATTGACGGTATACCGTTGACAGGGGAAGCAAATATTAATGAAATACGTAAAGAAGTCGGGATGGTATTCCAGCGTTTTAATCTGTTCCCGCATATGACTGTTCTTGAAAATTTAGTGCTGGCGCCAATGAAGGTGCGTGGTATCAGCCGCAGTGAGGCAGAACAAACGGCACAGGAACTGTTGATAAAAGTTGGCTTGGATGATAAAGCAAATGCTTATCCTGATCAGCTTTCCGGTGGACAGCAGCAGCGTGTAGCGATTGCAAGGGCTTTGGCAATGAAACCTAAAGCATTGTTGTTTGATGAACCCACTTCTGCTCTCGATCCGGAAATGATCAATGAAGTATTGGATGTCATGAAAAGCCTGGCCAAAGAAGGTATGACAATGGCAGTGGTAACTCATGAGATGGGGTTTGCCCGTGAAGTCGGTGACAGGGTCATTTTTGTAGATGGCGGAGTTATCGTAGAGCAGGGAGAACCAGAAGAGGTTTTTTTGCATGCGAAAGAAGAACGCACGCGCAGCTTTTTATCCAAAATATTATAAGTGTTACTAAGGTTAATTGGGTGTTTTATTACCCGAAGTGTTACATTAGTATCAATTGTAAACTCGCATGTGAAATTTTTGAGACATGCGAGTTTTTTGTTACTTTATCAGCAGGAGATTTGCGGAGCGCGGCGAATTACTATATTAAAGCAAGCAGAGAGCTTGCGATCCCATCACCTTGGGGAATTCAAGGAGGTATGAATTATGAACGTAAACGTACGTGGTAAAAACATTGATGTAACTCCGGCATTAAAAGATTATGTCGAAAAAAAGATTACGAAAGTAACGAAACAGTTTAAAACTGTCGGTGATATTTCAGCAGTTTTGAAAGTGGAAAAAGGTAATCATATTGTGGAAATTACTGTACCGGCGAGTGGGATCTTGCTGAGAGCACAGGAAACGACCAAAGATATGTATTCCTCCATTGATTTGGTAATAGAAAAAATCGAACGCCAGATCCACAAATATAAAACCCGCCTGATGAAGAGAAAATACAATAACTTCCAGGATGCCGTGGTCCCAGCTTCTGTAGAAACAGTTGCAGAAGATGATGGTGAATTCAAGATTATTAAGAATAAATCTTTTGCTATGCATCCAATGACTGCAGAAGAAGCTATTTTACAAATGAACCTTTTGAATCATGATTTCTTCGTTTTTTATGATCCTGATTTTGGTGGCGTGAACGTGGTTTATCGTCGTAAAGATGGTAATTACGGTTTGTTGGCTCCGGAATTAAAATAAGCGGCAATATTAAATAGGAAAATAATTTACTGAAAGTTCACAAAAAGCCTGGGGTTGAAGCCCCGGGCTTTTTGACTTTTGCAGGCTTTTCTGCTAAAATTTTAAGTTAGGTATAGTGTTTTTTATTGTAAAAATTTAAGGAGTGATTATTTTGCTCGAAGGTTTGTTGAAAAAAATTTTTGGTGACCCGAATGAAAAAGAATTAAAAGAGATCGGAGTCATTGTCGATAAAATCAACGCATTAGAAAAAGATATGGTAGGCTTAAGCTCTGCAAATCTGGCCGCTAAGACAGCTGATTTTAAAGTACGGTTATCTAAAGGTGAAACATTAGATGATATTTTACCTGAAGCATTCGCAGTTGTCCGTGAAGCGGCCAAACGTGTCTTAGGCATGCGCCATTTTGATGTGCAGCTTATTGGCGGTTGTGTTCTGCATCGTGGTAAAATTGCTGAAATGCGCACTGGTGAAGGTAAAACTCTGGTAGCTACTTTGCCGGCATACTTGAATGCGTTGACAGGAAAGGGCGTTCATGTCGTTACGGTCAATGAATATCTGGCTCGCCGTGACAGTGAGGATATGGGGCGTGTTTTTAAATTTTTAGGCCTTTCCGTAGGTCTTATTGCGCATGCGCTTGATTATCCGGACCGCAAAGCTGCTTATGCTGCTGATATTACCTATGGCACTAATAACGAGTTCGGTTTTGATTATCTGCGTGATAATATGGTCGTTGACGAAGATCAAATGGTACAACGGCCTTTAAATTATTGTATTGTCGATGAAGTTGACAGTATTTTGATTGATGAAGCGAGAACTCCGCTTATTATCTCCGGACCTGGCGAAAAATCTACTGATTTGTATAAAGTTTTGGCTCAGGTAGTTGCTAAAATGGATGAAGGGGAAGATTATACTGTTGATGAAAAGCTGAAAACAGTTGCCCCTACTGAAATTGGTATTGCTAAAGCTGAAAAAATGCTGGGCATAGAAAATATGTATGATACTGAACACGGCGTTGATTTTTCACATCAGCTGATGTGTGCTTTGAAGGCCAAAGCTATTATGCACCGTGATAAAGATTATGTTGTAAAAGACGGCGAAGTTATCATTGTTGATGAATTTACAGGCCGGTTAATGTTTGGCCGTCGTTTTTCGGAAGGCTTGCATCAGGCTATTGAAGCTAAAGAAGGTGTTAAAGTTGAGCGTGAAAGTCAGACTTTGGCGACTATTACCTTCCAGAACTATTTCCGTATGTATGAAAAACTTTCCGGTATGACTGGTACTGCTAAAACAGAAGAACAGGAATTCCAGAAAATTTACGGACTTGACGTTGTTGTTATTCCTACCAATAAACCTATGGTCAGGATTGATTATCCTGATGTTATTTTGAAAACGAAACGCGCTAAATATAAAGCCGCTGTTAATGAGATTGAAGAATGCCATAAGTCTGGACGACCGGTACTGGTGGGTACTACTTCCATCGCTCAGTCAGAAGAATTATCGGCGATGCTGAAACGGCGCGGGATTCCGCATAATGTTTTGAATGCTAAATATCATGAAAAAGAAGCTGAAATAATTTCCGGAGCCGGTCAATATGGCGCTGTTACCATTGCTACGAATATGGCTGGCCGTGGTACGGATATTGTCTTGGGTGAAGGCGTTCCAGAATTAGGAGGTCTTCACATCATTGGTACGGAAAGGCATGAAAGCCGCCGTATTGATAATCAGCTGCGTGGCCGCTGCGCTCGTCAAGGTGATCCTGGTTCTTCAAAATTTTTCTTGTCTTTGGAAGATGACCTGATGCGTTTGTTCGGTTCTGATAATATTTCCAGTATTATGGACAAACTGGGGATGGAGGAAGATGAACCGATTGAACATAAGCTTGTTACCCGTTCTATCGAATCGGCTCAGAAAAAAGTTGAAGCCAGAAACTTTGCTATTCGTAAACAGGTTTTGGAATATGACGATGTTATGAATCAGCAGCGTGAGGTTATTTACGCCCAGCGTAAAAAGATCCTGCAGCAGGCAAATCTGCGTGATACTATTATGGATATGATACATAAAGTTGTAGACCGTACGATGGCGATGTATGCGCCGCCGGAAGTTTATTCAGAGGATTGGGATTTGCAGGCATTAATTGCTTATGCTGAGGAGTTCTATGCTCCGGCTGATTTGCTGCAGATTGATTATCTGCAAAACCTCAGTCGTGAAGAGCTGGAAGAATATCTGCATAAAGTTGCCGATGAACATTACGCTGAACGCGAGGATGCTATTACACCTGAATTAATGCGCGAACTGGAAAATCTTGTAATGCTTAAAGTTGTCGATAACCATTGGATGGAGCATTTGGATTCTATGGATTTGCTGCGTGAAGGTGTAGGTCTGCGGGCTTATGGACAGAAAGATCCGTTGGTTGAATATAAATTTGAAGCCTATGATATGTTCCAGGCGATGATTGACGCTATTCAAGACGATGTAGTACGCTATATTTACCGTGTAAATGTTGTGGCGCAGCCTAAGGTTGAAAATCGGTTGGAAAACGCATCCACTAACAACCCGGGGGAAGGCGATGATATTAAAAAACAGCCTCTGGTAAAAGGTGAAACGACCGGACGAAATGATCTTTGTCCCTGTGGCAGCGGTAAAAAATATAAAAATTGCTGCGGGCAGGATAAGTAAGATTTACAGAAATTTATAGTTGGTTTTAGTTACAGTAAAGTTGAAGCGGTAAGTTTCAACTTTACTGGTGTTATTAAGAGAGGATGTGAAGTTAGTGTTGATTGAGGAATATAAACCGGAGATTGCAGCATTAAAACAGAAACTAGAGGAAATGAGGGGATCTCTTTGACGTAGTTGTCAAAGAGGACCGTATTGCAGAATTAGAACATAAAATGGGTGCACCTGGATTTTGGGATGAACCTGAAACGGCGCAGAAAACTGCTCAGGCTGTAACGCAGTTGAAAGAAGAGGTAGAAACATTTCGTTCTTTGGAAACCAGAGTAGAGGACATGGAAGTTTTGTGCGAACTGGCGCTGGAAGAAGATGACGAAAGTCTGTTACCTGAAATGGAAGAAACGCTGGTTTCTATTCGTACTGATGTTGAACATTTAGAATTAGGCATGCTTTTGAATGGCGAGTACGACGCCAATAATGCTATTCTTACATTACATGCCGGTGCCGGCGGAACAGAAGCGCAGGATTGGACTTCTATGCTGCTGCGTATGTTTTCCCGCTTTGCTGAACGTGAAGGCTATGAAGTGGAAATGCTCGATTATCTTCCGGGAGATGAAGCTGGTGTTAAAAGTGCTACGCTTCAGATTAATGGACATAATGCTTACGGATATTTGAGAAGTGAAAAGGGTGTACATCGTCTGGTGCGTATTTCTCCGTTTGATGCGAATGCCCGCCGGCATACTTCTTTCGCCGCGGTGGATGTGATGCCGGAACTGGATGACAGCGTTGCAATTGACATCAATCCTGCAGATTTGAAAGTTGATACCTATCGAGCTAGTGGTGCTGGTGGACAGCATGTAAATAAAACGAGCTCTGCTGTGCGTATGACGCATCTTCCTACTGGAATAATAGTACAGTGCCAGACGCAAAGATCACAGATCCAGAACCGGGAACGGTGTTTGCAGCTTCTTCGTGCAAAGCTATATGAATATGAACGAGCTAAGCAGGATGCTTTAAAAAGCGATATCGCCGGTGACTATCAGGACATAGAATGGGGCAGTCAGATCCGTTCATATGTATTCCAGCCTTATAAACTGGTTAAAGATCATCGTACTAATGCTGAAACAGGTAATGTGCAGGCTGTCATGGACGGTGGTTTGGAAATGTTTGTTGAAGCGTATCTGCGCAGCCAGCAAAAGAAACTGTAATTATTGAAAAAGAAATTTTGAATTAGGTGGAGATCAGCTGATGAAAAGCCGTTATAACCCGGTACTTATTGCGATAATAGCTATAGGACTGATAGTTTCATTATGGTTGAACTATCAGCGTCATGAAATTGAGCAGCGCAACGATACTGTTGAAATGGCAATGGAATATGAAGGGCTGGAACATATAGCGAACTGGGAAGGCTTGTCTTTAAATGACGTTCTGGCAGGATTTAAAAAGGCCGGAGTTACAAGTCTGGTAGTGTTTGATACTACCTTAGAGAAGCTTAACAACAACGGTTCTATTGTAGCTGTTACTGGGGAGGAGCTGCTAAAAGGCTCTGCTTTGGGCGGCGACGGTGGTAAATTTGCTCCTGTACTTTCCGAAGGTATTGTAGTGCCTAATGCTGTCTATGTGACTGTCGGAACGTCATATGATGTTTTGACAGAAGTGGTGGAGGATCTGTATCTGCGTTATGGCAAGGACCGTTTGCGGATAGTAAACAACGAACCGCAGATAATTGAGATTTTAGGTAATCCAATGGTCATTACAGAAGAAAATTATGACAGCAAGCCTGGCGTTATGCAAGCTCCTTTAGGCCTTTCAACAGAAGAAATGCGCAAAGCAAAAGCTTTCGGCTTTAATGTTATCGTCAGACCAATGAATTATTTGCCTAATGATTATGATAAAATCAGGAGTATTTTTCGTAGGATCGATAAGTCTGGTGCCAATGTAACCGGGTATATAGGCTGTGGTCGTGAAGTAGTTGGTTATCCGGATTACATTGCCTATATGGCTCATAAGTTAAAGAAACAGAATATGACTTTTGGAATGGTAGAACATTATACACAGCTGCAGTTTGCTGCAATGGACGGACTCCTTCCGTTAGCTGAGCATATGGATTATCGTGTTGCACGTACATATATTATTGACAAAGCCGAGCAGAGAAAACTGAAAATGCCAGAAGCTTTGAGACGTTGGGCTCTTACAGATGAAGAACGTAATATCCGTATCAACTATATCAAACCGTTTATGATCCCTCAGGAAGGCAGGGATATTTTAGAGCTTAATTTAGATTATGTTTCGAAAATTGCCGACGATGTACAGGCAAGAGGATATAAGCTTGGACCGGCAGGAGTTTTTTCTAAAAATACTACTGACGGTAAGTTTGTTCCATATTTCCCAGAACGGGCCTGGTTAGTGCCGCTGGCATTTGCTATTCTGGCCGGTGGGATTATGTATTTAACCTTGCTGTTTAATTTCAGTAAAAAAATACAGTATATGTTATTGCTGACTGGCGGTATTGTTGCCAGTGTAACTTTGCTGAAATTTGGCGGAATCCTTACACGTCAGTTACTGGCTTTGATTGCGGCAACTGTTTTCCCAGTATTATCGATGACAGTTATTGTCGAACTTTGGGAGTCCTGCAAAAAAAATACCCCAAACACGCTGAAGATTATTATCAGTGCTACATGGCAGCTGGCTTTGGCTGTGATACTTTCTTTAATTGGAGCATATTTTGTAGCGGCTGTTTTAGGCGACAGCAGGTTTTTCCTGGAAATTGATATTTATAAAGGGGTAAAATTAACGTTTATTTTACCTGTGCTGTTGATTTCTCTATGGTATATGCAGCGATTTAATGTTCTCAGCAAAGGCCAGATTGGAAATATTGCTGTGCACCTGAAAAATTTTTTCAGTACCAGGATAACAGTAAAACATGTTGCATTTTTGGGTGTATTGGCTTTTGTAGCATATATTTTTGTTGGTCGCAGCGGTCATACCGCTGGGGTTCCGGTTCCGGCTCTTGAAATTAAAATGCGTCTGTTCCTTGAGCAGATGATGTATGCACGCCCGCGTGAAAAAGAATTTATGATTGGACATCCCGCGTTTTATTTAGCGGCATTTGCGGCGTATAAACAGGCACCGCGTTTATGGCAGATGCTGTTAGTGGTTGGAGCTACTATTGGGCAGGGATCTTTAGTGCAGACTTTTGCACATATGCGTACTCCTGTTATCATGAGTTATATTCGTGCCGTCGACGGCTATGCTCTGGGTGCTGTATTAGGTATCATTGCTGTTATCGCCGTTTCTATTTTGCTGCCTTATGTGCAGAAATGGCAAAGGAGATTCTTAGAGCATGAGTAAAATTTTGATTTCCGGTTACTACGGGTTTGCTAATGCCGGTGACGAAGCCATGCTTACTGCTATTATAGAATCGTTGCGGCAAGTGGAGAAAAACGTAGAACTGACCGTGTTGTCAGGCAATCCGGAAGACACTGCGGCTAAACACCAGGTTTGCAGTGTATATCGCTTCAATCCGTTAGGGATTATTCGGGCGATGAAAGATTCTGAATTGATTATTTCAGGAGGCGGAAGCCTGCTTCAGGACGTGACCAGTAAACGAAGTTTATTATATTATCTTAGCATTATTGGATTGGGAAAATTTTTTGGTAAAAAAGTAATGCTTTTTGCTCAAGGCATTGGACCTATTAGAGCCAAATGGGCTCGAAAATTGACAAGTTTGGTTTGCAATGAGGCAGATTTGATTACAGTAAGAGATAGTGAGTCTGCAGCGGAACTTATTGAAATGGGCGTAAAACCCGAGAAGATAACGGTTACGGCTGATTCAGTACTTTCGCTTAATCCCGTAACTAAAGAATGCGGGCAGTACCTGCTGCAGGAGGCTGGTGTAGATTTAACCAAGCCCGTCATAGGTATTTCTGTACGTCCTTGGTCTGGTGACAGTCAATGTTTTCAGGTTTTGGCTGAAGCTGCTTCCAAATTGCAGCAGAGCTATGGGGCGCAGCTGATTTTGTTGCCGCTGCAGTATTCTGTTGATGTAAAAGCCTGTGAGAAACTGCGTAAAGCTTTGGTTTGCCAAAAGGATATATTTTTATTGAATGAAAAATATAATACTGAGGAATTTCTTTCTATCATAGGAAATTTTGACCTTTTGATTGGAATGCGGCTGCATGCATTGGTTTTTGCTGCTGTAATGCAAACGCCGCTGCTGGCAATATCTTATGACCCTAAAGTAGATAGCTTTGTAAACGCTATTGGTGAAAAACCTATTGGAACGGTTGAAAAAATTGATAGAGATACGATTGTTCAGGCTGCTGTAGCTGGTTGGCAGAAAACTCCGCTTGAACAAAATAAGAATATTGAAATTTTGCGGCATAAAGCGCAGATCAACTCTGATAAAGCTTTTGCTTTGCTAAAAAAGGTTGAAGAAAAACGATGAATTGGGATTTGTCGTGATGATAAAGACTGACGTAATTGTTTGAGTGTTGAAGAGAAGGGAGCTTTCACCATGCTTTTAATGACCGATGTCAGTAAAACATATCCAAGCGGTTCAGTAGCTTTGCGTGATGTCAATATCCATATCCAGCCTGGCGAATTTGTTTTTGTGGTCGGGCCGAGCGGTGCCGGAAAATCCACTTTTATTAAGATGCTTTTTCGTGAGGTAATACCAACTACTGGCAATATATATGTAAATGGTGTGGATCTATTGGAGCTTAAAGAAAAGGAAATTCCTTATTTGCGCAGACAGTTAGGGATTATTTTTCAAGATTACAGGTTACTTCCTGATCGCACTGTTTATGACAATGTTGCTTTTGCTATGCAGGTTATAGAGACTCCCTATCGTAAAATCAAGCGCCGCGTGATGAGTGTGCTGGATTTAGTTGGATTGCGTAAACGGGCCAATTCTTATCCAACGGAATTATCAGGTGGCGAACAGCAGCGTGTAGCGATCGCACGTGCGATTGTTAATGATCCGCTGCTTGTAATTGCTGATGAGCCAACAGGTAACCTTGATCCGGAAACAAGCTGGGATATAATGCGTATTTTCAGTGAGATCAATGAAAGTGGAACTACTATCGTGATGGCGACACATGATAAAGAAATCGTTGATAATATGGAAAAACGAGTTATTGCCATTGAAAAAGGGTCGATTGTTCGTGATGATTTAAAAGGGGTATACGGTTATGAGTCTTAGTACAAAAGAATATTTTATCCGGGAAACCTATAAATCTATCAAACGTAACGGCTTGATGAGCCTTGCTTCGGTGTCTACTGTGGCACTTTCATTACTTGTTTTAGGTATGTTTCTGCTGATTTTTATCAATACCAATAATTTAGCGCAATATCTCGAAAGTCAGGTGCAGATTACTGTTTATATGGAAGATTCTGTTGAAGCCCCTGGGCTAAGCGATATGAAGCAGACACTGGAGAATTTGCCCGGTGTTCTAAGCGTGACAGAGGTCAGTAAGCAAGAAGCTCTTTCCAGATTTAAGGAACGGTTGGGGCAGCAGGAAAAGTTGCTGCATTCATTAGGAACTGATAATCCTTTTCCTAATTCATTTGAAGTGCAGGTAGACAGACCTGATAGAATTAATGAACTGGCGCCGCAGATACACGAAATGGAAGGCGTAGAAACAGCTAAATTCGGTCAGGAAATAGTAGAACATATTTTTCAGATGACGAAAATACTGCGTATTGGCGGTGTTGTTCTGGTAATTTTACTGGCTCTTGCAACATTGTTTATTATTGCTAATACTATTAGGTTAACTGTTTTTGCCAGGAGAAAAGAGGTCAATATTATGAAATATGTTGGCGCTACCGACTGGTTTATCAGGTGGCCTTTTATTCTGGAAGGTATGACGCTTGGTTTTTTTGGGGCGTTGATTGCTAATTTTGTTATTAACGGTACCTATGCGGCGCTTTTGTCTCGTATTTATGCGACACTGGCTTTTTTACCAATGGTTCCGGCATATCCAATGCTCACCTATGTCGATATTTCTATTATTTTAGCCGGAACGGCAATTGGTGCTGCAGGAAGTTATATTTCCTTGCGCAAGTTTTTAAAAGTTTAACAGCGGAGGCCGATTATGCCAAAAAAGAAAGTTTTAATGGCTGTATTGGCGTTGATATTCGCTGTTATGCAAATTTTGCCGGCTTTTGCAAATGAGCTGGAAGATAAGCAAGCGGAATATGATGACGTACAGCAAAAAATGCAGCAAATGGAAATAGCTAAAGAACGTGCTCGTCGTGAAGCAGAAGCTGCCAGTGACAGAATGGAAGAGATTGTTGCTGAATTGAATCGTCTGCAGGCAGAGATTAAAGAGATCGAAGCCAAACGTGATAAATTACAGCCACTGATTGACGAAAACCAAGAAGTTTTAGCTGAAAAGAAAGCTAAAATGGAAGGCCGTATGAAGATTTATCGCCAGCGTCTGCGCGATATTTATATCAATGGACAAATCAATTATCTTGATGTATTGTTAGGTGCAAAAGATTTTTCAGATTTTTCTTCAAGAATGTTTTTGTTGCAAAAAATTATCAGCCGCGATTTGGCAATGATGGATACGATCATGAAGGAAACTGCTGAAATTGAAGCGCGTCAGAAAGAATTGGATGCGCAGATGGCTGATATTGAAAAAATGCGCAGTGACCTTGATGAAAAGCAGCAGAAGGCTGAAGCCAGCAAGGAAGAGCGTGCTCAGCTGCTTTATAGGGCTGAAGAAGAAAGTCGCCAGGCTGATGAAGATTATGACCGCTTACTTGCCATTTCTGAGAATATTGCGAGTATGTTGAGAAGCTTGGAACGTAGTTCTTCTATGCCTACGGGCGGTGGAACCGGTAAGTTTATCTGGCCAGTAACAGGTGAGATAACATCTTATTATGGTTGGCGTACACATCCTGTATTTGGCACAACAAGATATCATTCCGGTATGGATATTGCCTGTGATTATGGTACACCGATTGTAGCGGCTGACTCTGGTACAGTAATTTATTCTGGCTGGATGGGCGGTTATGGTTATGCAGTGATGATCGATCATGGCGGAGGACTTGTTTCTTTGTACGGCCATAATCAGGAACTTGCCGTCAGCGAAGGACAATATGTAAATAAGGGTCAGGTAATTTCGTATGCCGGCAGTACTGGCTGGTCGACTGGCCCGCACTGTCATTTTGAAGTACGTATCCACGGCGAGGTAACTGAACCGTTGGATTATTTACCTTGATTTAAGGGAAGATAAGCGAGGCGGGAAGTTATGTTTAAAAAGCGTTTTAGTATGATGACAGTGCTTGTAGCCTGCCTTTGCGCTATAGTTGTTACGCTTGGAGCTATATTTTACAGTATGGAGCGCATTACCGGTGATGCTTTGGGAAGTTTGAAATTTCTCAAGACGTTAGTTTTGGTCCGGGAAAAATTTGTAGAACAGCCAAGTGATGGAAAATTATTTGATGGCGCAGCTACAGGTTTGGTAAAAGCGTTAGATGATCCGTATTCTGTGTATTTGGATCAGCAGAGTTTTAAAGATATCAGTAATGTAACAGAAGGTTTTTTTGGCGGTATCGGCGTAGTAGTTGGTAAAAAGGAGAATAATTTTGTTGTAGTTGCACCTTTAGAGGGAACGCCTGGAGAAAAAGCCGGTATCAAAGCCGGCGACAAAATAGTTCAGGTCGATGGAAAAAAGACGGCTGGGATGCAGCTTGAAGATGTTGTTGCAATGATTAGAGGCACGCAGGGAACAGAAGTCGAGCTGGTCTTGGACGATAATAAAGGTAACGAACGTACGGTAAGAGTTGTACGTGGCGATATTAAGATCAAGTCAGTTGCAGGAGAAATGCTGCCAGATAGCAGGATTGGCTATATCAGGATTGCTATTTTTAACGAGAATACATCGGGAGAGTTTGCGAAGAAATATCAGGAACTGGAAGAGCAGGGGATGCAGGCACTGCTGTTGGATTTAAGGCAGAATCCTGGAGGAATTTTAGGAGAGTCTGTACGTGTTGCACAATATTTAGTTCCTAAGGGACCGATCGTATCCGTTATAGACAGGGAAGGTCGCAAATATACGGAAGAATCTTATTTGGAGCAAGTGAAGTATCCACTTGCCGTATTAGTTGATCATGGCAGTGCAAGTGCTTCTGAAATCGTTGCAGGAGCTGTGCAGGACACTAAGTCCGGGAAGCTTTTTGGTACTCGGACCTTTGGTAAGGGGTCGGTACAAACTGTATATAGGCTACCTCAGAATACTGGGTTAAAGCTAACTACGGCTAAATATTATACTCCTTCTGGAAGATCTATTAATGGTACGGGTATTACGCCTGATGAAGTTGTGGAACTGCCCGAACAGCCCACAAAGGATATACAGCTGGAAACGGCAGAGAACTATTTACGTAATCTGCAGAAATAATAATTTAAGAACCAATGCCCTCAAGCATTGGTTCTTTTGCTTTTGTTATATTTTTATGATAAAATATTTAAGTATATAAATAATTGATATGGTGATATTATGAAATTATCTGGAGAAATAGCATTAGCAAGTGGTTTTATTTTTGATTATAGCAATATGATAAATACTGATACAATAACACCTGCAGTTATTGAAACTTTGGAGAGTAAGGCTAAAGATGCTGCAGATGCTTTACTGTTAATACGTGAGCAAGGTATGGCAAAGGCACATTTATCTAAAGATGGTACGCCGGAGCATGTGCTTTTTACGAAACTGCCTTTCGTTAAGAATGGCAATCCTAATACGCCGGAGTCTATTGCTAAATTGAAGCAGTTTGGAAGTTATCTGCAGCAGGAGATAGATGCTGTTGTTTTTTTAGGAGTAGGGGGATCTTATCTTGGCAATAAAGTTCTGTTTGATATTTTTGCCGGTTCCGGCTGGAATGTAGGCTGTGAAAAACGCAGGCATGGTTATCCTAGGGTATATTTCTCGGGAAATAATTTAGATGTAGATCAGTATAGTGAAGTTGTGGATGAAGTGGAGTATCTTGCCACGCACAGGCTGGGGAAAAATGAGCAATTCAGAGTATTGCTTGTTCCTATTTCCAAATCTGGTACGACTTTAGAAACTTTAGCAGCGTTTTCTTATTTTTATGAGCAGTGTCAAAAGTCTTCGTTATTGCAAATGGAGGTTGCGGTTGTAACCGATCTTGATGAAGATATATCTCCTTTATATAACTTGGCCAAGGAGAATGTATGGCAGTGTTTTGATATCAAAGAAGGTATTGGCGGCCGATTTTGTATTTTCAGCGATCCAGGATTAATTACTGCTGCCGCTATAGGAATGGATATAGATGCCTTTTTATGTGGAGCAAGGGATATGGAAAATGCATGTCAGTCAGCTTCGCTTGGAGAAAACCCGGCGCTCTTGAACGCAGTCTTGAAGTATGCAGCAGCCGAAAAAGGCGTTGATATTGAAGTTTTTATGCCATATGCGGCGAAAATGAAATCTGTTGGTGAATGGTATGTACAGCTTTTGGCTGAATCTCTTGGGAAGCGTAAAGATCGTGAAGGCAATGTTGTTTATTATGGACGTACTCCGGTTTCAGCTGTTGGTTCCACTGATATGCATGCTCAAACACAACAGCATCAGGATGGAAAAAAAGATAAAGTAATACAGTTTGTTGAAATATTGGAACGTGAGCAGCAGATTGTTTTAAACAATCCCTTTACTCATATCAGCTCATTAAAAAAATATGACGGCTTGTCTGTTGACCATGCTCTGAAAATTGCACTTGCTGCTAATGAAGAGGCTTTGAATAGCGACGGGCGGTTAAATGCGAAATATATTTTGCCTCGGATAGACGAATATTATTTAGGACAGCTGCTTTATTTTCTGATGCTTTCCGTAGCATATGAAGGTGAGTTGGCTGATGTTGACGCCTACGATCAACCGGGTGTTGAAACTTATAAGCAAATCATGAAGCAGAAAATGTCCCACCAGTAGAATTTTAACGTGCCGATATTTTACGGCACGTTTTGTTTTTGTGAGGAAATATGAAAAAGTTTTGGAAATTTATTTTAACGATTATCATAGCAGTCGCAGCGTATGGCTATGAAGCTTATGATTTTGGGTCAGAAGCTCATGAAGCTATTTCACTTTTGCAAGGCCAGCTTGAGGTAAAATTGTTGGATGTTGGGCATGGGGATGCAATTTTATTGAGAAATCAGGCTGTTGCAATACTTGTGGATACAGGTGATTATAAAAATAGTGATATACTTGTTCGCAGATTGAAGACTTTAGGGGTTAGAAAACTGGATGCTTTGATTATTACACATCATCATTTAGACCATTTAGGAGGAGTAATAAAAATATTAAATAATTTTGATGTTAAAAATTTTTATGACAACGGTATTGTAAATCCTCAAAGTGAAATTTCTAAAGATGTAGAGAAATTGATTCTTAACGGAATTTTAAGCCGCCAAATATTAAGTGCTGGGCAAAAACTGGAGTTTGCAGACAATATAAATTTAAAGTTTTTAGCACCTGCTAGTAAAAATGGTTTCCCTGAAAAAGATTTAAATAATAATAGTTTGGTTTTTAAATTGCAGTATGGTGAATTTTCAATGCTTTTTACAGGAGATATTGAAGCAAAGACCGAAAATGATTTGGTAAGTAGATATGGAAAAAAACTGCAGAGCACTGTTTTGAAGGTAGCACATCACGGAAGCAGTACGTCTTCCACTTATAATTTTTTAAAAGCGGTACAGCCACAGCTGGCACTGATAAGCTGTGGCGATAAAGAAAAATATAATCATCCTAATAAAAAGGTATTGGGAACATTTGAGTATTTACAGATTCCTGTTAAAGTCACCAGTCAAAATGGTGAAATTACTTTGAGGACTGACGGAGAAAAATATCAGATTATGACAGATAAATAAAAAACGTCATCTTAAATTTAAGATGACGTTTTTGTTATTTAGAATGTTGCTCCATTTGCAAGGAATACTGGTTCGGCAGAGGTTTTTTCTGCTAAAGTTGTGCCAATATAACCTCGTTTTACCATTGTCTGCAAAACTAAACGCTGTCTTTTTTTACAGCCTTCAGGATTTTCTAGTGGATTGAGTGCAGATGGTGCATAAGGAAGAGCCGCAATAATAGCACATTCGGCAAGCTGCATCTCCTGAGGTAATTTATCAAAATAGGTAAGTGCTGCAGACTTGATGCCAGTGGCACCGGCACCAAAATAAGTTGTATTAAAATAAATCTCTAAAAGCTGGTCTTTACTGTAATGCTGTTCCATAACCAGAGAAAGCAGCGCTTCTTCAGTTTTACGGATCAAAGTCTGCTCTTGTGACAGAAAAAGGTTTTTTGTGAGCTGTTGCGTAATTGTACTGCCGCCTTGAACTACTTCTCCGGCAGTAATATTTACTAATGTAGCACGCAGGATACCGTCAACATCTATGGCGCCATGATTGTAAAAATTGTGATCTTCAATGGCCAGTAAGGCTTGCTGCATTTCAATAGGGATATCTGTGATAGGAACCCACTCAATATCGTTAGTGCGTTCTTGGACAGCTTCTTCAATATTTAGGCTTAGCCAGATTTTTTGTATCGGATCTGGCCAAGTTTGTTTTGGAGGTAAGATAGAAAGTAAAAAAACGGTTGCCTTACTGTGTTCAGCAGGCGGCAGTTGCACAGAATGCTGTGTAGTTGGCGATAGAATCTCTTTTTTGATGGGGTCACCACTGGTAGGATACCAAAAAAAGATACCTACAGCTATAATGATGATAACGAATATTTTGAACATAAGGTACCTCTTTAAATTATTATAATTATTGATTATATTGTATCAGAGATTTTAGAAATAATAAAATAAAAAACACTTACCAATGAATAAAAAATTGAAAAATGTTTTGAAAAAAGGCCTCTAAAGTAGTACAATATTAAATATAATAGGGTTAGTGTTTATAATAATAGACAGATTTTTTTTAAGTAGGATATTTTTAAAAATTTTTCAGAGAAATACTTGCGTGTTTATGCGATAAAGTTGTATAATTACAAATCATAAGTTTTAGGGAGGCTGGATATGAAAGCAAGTGTCATTGGAGCTACAGGTTTTGCCGGAGCCGAGCTGTTGCGATTATTGGATGGACATCCGGAAGTAGAACTTGCTGCGATAACATCTGAAAGCAGTACCGGTGAGAATATTGCTGCTATGTATCCTCATCTGTCTGTACGGATTGAAACTGCATTGGGCAGTTTACAGGATATTGAGCAAATTGCTGATAAAAGCGATGTTATTTTTATTGCTTTGCCGCATGGTCATGCGATGAAGATCGGCAGGCAGTTGAAAATGCACGATACAAAGATAATAGACCTGGGCGGAGACTATAGATTTAAGGATATACGAGTTTTTGAAGAATGGTATAAAGTAAAACACGAAGATCCAGAAACTAAGGCAGTCTATGGCCTGACCGAATTATATAGGGGACAGGTAAAGGATGCTAAAATTTTAGCGAACCCAGGCTGTTATACAACTTGCAGTATTTTAGCCTTGGTACCTTTACTGAAAGCAGGCTTGATTGAAACCCAGGGAATTATTATAGATGCGAAATCTGGAACAACGGGTGCAGGACGGGGTTTGAAGCTGGGTAGTCTCTATTGCTCTGTGAATGAAAATTTTCACGCTTATGGTGTTGCTGGTCACAGGCATACTCCTGAGATCGAGCAGGTTTATAGTGAATATGCCGGAAAAGATGTTGTGATTCAATTTACACCACATTTGTTGCCTGTTGATCGTGGTATTTTAGCGACTTGCTATGCCTCTCTTAAAAATGACGTCAGCGAAGCTCAGGTTCAGGAAGCTTTTGCAGAAATGTATGCTGATGAGTATTTTATTCGTTTGCGCGGTCAGGGTGCTTGCCCGGAAATAAAAAATGTCAGAGCATCTAATTATGTGGATATTGGCTGGCAGATTGATAAGCGTACTGGACGTATCATCGTTATGAGTGTGCTGGACAATTTAGTGAAGGGTGCGGCAGGTCAGGCTGTGCAGAATATGAATGTGATGTTTGGGATACCGGAAAATACTGGTTTGACTCAATTACCTATCTATCCATGAGGAGGCGTGAAGAATGAAGAAAATTGATGGCTGGGTAACAGCGCCTCAGGGTTTTCTTGCTGCCGGGGTTAAAGCCGGTATTAAAGCTAGTGGCAATCATGATGTGGCTGTTATTTACAGTACAGTTCCGGCATCTACCGGTGCTGTATTTACTCAAAACAAAATGTGTGCGGCTCCTGTTTTATTAAGCAGAGAAGTTGCACAAGAGGCTGTGGCTCAGGCTATTATAGTCAACAGCGGTTGTGCGAATGCCTGTACAGGTGAACAGGGCTTACTTGATGCCAGAGAAATGCAGGCTTTTGCAGCTGATTTACTTGGTATTGAACCGCAGAATGTTTATGTTTGCAGTACTGGTGTTATAGGTCATTTTTTGCCTATGGATAAAATAAAAAATGGTTTAGCCGATGCTGTCGATGTTATGGATGAAAACGAAGGTGAAAGCTGTGCTATGGCAATTCAGACAACTGATACGTTTATTAAGCGTGCTGCTTATGAATTTGAGGTTGGAGGGAAGACTGCAAGGATTGCTGGAATTGCTAAAGGTGCAGGGATGATACATCCTAACATGGCGACAATGCTCACCTTTTTAACTACTGATGCGGCAATCGCTCCAGATGTTTTAAAAAGAGCTGTTAAGGCTGCTGCTGATAAATCTTTTAATATGGTAGTCGTTGATGGAGATACCAGTACCAATGACAGTATGATCGTACTGGCCAACGGACTGGCTGAAAATGAAATTATATTTTCAGAGGAACATCCAGATTATCCGGCTTTTTTTGAAGCTTTGGTAACTTGTGCACAGGATCTCGCTAAGTTGATTGCCAGAGACGGTGAAGGAGCTACAAAATTTTTGGAAGTTAATGTTGTTGGTGCGGCTACATGGGAAGATGCCAAAGCAGCGGCTATGGCAATTGCCAAGTCGCCACTTGTTAAAACTGCTTTTTTTGGCGAAGACCCGAACTGGGGGCGCATTGTTTGCGCCGCAGGTTATAGTGGTGCAGCAATGAATGCAGATAAAGTTAATTTGTCAATCGGCGGCGTACGTTTAGTTGAAAATGGTATGAACTGTAATATACCGCTGACAAGCTTGACTGATATCATGAGTGAACATGATATCACAATGACCATTGATATGGCGGCAGGGAATGAGTGTGCTACAGTCTGGACCTGTGATTTCAGCTATGAATATGTCAAAATTAATGGTGAATACCATACCTGAGATTTGTTGACGTACTGAGTCGGGAGCTTTGGCCGCCTCAAATTTATAAAAATAACAAAAGGCAGTCCAGGGCCCGGTACTGCCGTAAAAACAGGAGGAACTGTCAATGTTACGTAACGAAGAAATTAAAACTTTAGTGGAAGCGCTGCCATATCTGCGCGATTTTAAAGGAAAAACTGTAGTAGTAAAATATGGCGGTAACGCTATGCTTAATGATGATATTAAGACTAAAGTGCTGCAGGATATTGTTTTCCTGCAATGCGCCGGATTACGTCCTGTAGTTGTACATGGAGGCGGTCCTGAAATCACTGCTATGCTTGGCAAGGCTGGCAAAAAAACACAATTTGTCAGTGGTTTGCGCGTTACTGACGCAGAATCCGTCGGGATAGCTGAAATGGCCCTTGTTGGTAAGATCAATACTGACCTTGTTGCCCGTTTAAATGTTCTGGGTGGACGCGCAGTTGGTTTGAATGGTAAGGATGCCGGACTTATCCGTGCTAAAAAGCATTTGGCAGATGTTTATGAAAATGGTGAGGTAAATTTAGTTGATATTGGCTATGTCGGCAATGTCGAAAAAATCAATACAGAGCTTTTAGAAGTACTGCTTGATAATGATTTTATACCGGTTATTGCACCGACTGGAGTGGGTGCTAATGGAGAAACTTATAATATTAATGCAGACAGTGTTGCCGGTGAGATCGCAGGTGCACTGAAAGCTGAAAAATTACTGGTTCTAACTGATGTTAAAGGTATTTATGCGGATTATCGTGATGAAGCAAGCTTTATTTCGACGCTGAGCTTTGAAAAAGCACAGGAACTGATCATCCGCGGCAACATCGACGGAGGTATGATTCCAAAAGTGAAGGCCTGCATCACGGCGCTTTCCGGCGGTGCGAAAAAAACGCATATTATTGATGGACGTGCTGAGCATACAATCTTAATGGAGATATTCAGTGATGAAGGCGTGGGGACAGAAGTAGTAAAAGAGCTGTAAAGACTGCTGAGAATAAAAGGATTAGAGGGGATCGCAATGGACGCAAAAACAATTATCGACCAAACAGAAAAATATTATTTGCCGGTCTTTGGTCGATATCAGCTGGCACTTACCCATGGTAAAGGCTGTAAGCTTTATGATGCTGACGGTAATGAATATCTGGATTTTTTAGCAGGGATAGCAGTTAATTCTTTGGGACACGCACACCCTGCACTGGTAAAAGCTATTAGTGAACAGGCTGCGAAACTTATGCACTGCTCTAATATTTACTATACTGATATTCAGGCAAAAGCTGTTAAAGAAATCATTGAAACTACAGGCTTTGACAGGGTATTTTTAGCAAATAGCGGTGCTGAAGCCAATGAAGGTGCCATAAAACTTGCGCGTAAGTATGGCCATCAAAAAAATGAGGGGAAATATCGTATTATTACGGCTGTACATTCCTTTCATGGTCGGACTATGATGACTGTTACTGCTACAGGTCAGCCAAAATATCAGCAAGGATATGAGCCATTGCCTGCAGGTTTTGATTATGTTCCTTATGGTGATTTGGAAGCGTTACGAGAAGCAATGGATGAAGATGTTTGCTGTGTTTTGCTCGAGCCTATTCAAGGGGAAGGCGGCGTTCATGTTCCCAGTGATACATACTTGCATGAAGCAAGATTACTGTGCGATAAATATGACGCACTGCTTGTTTTTGATGAAATTCAAACAGGTGTCGCGCGTACAGGAAAATGGTTTGCGTATATGCATAGTGGTGTAAAACCTGACATTATGACTTTTGCCAAAGGGATTGGCGGTGGCTTCCCTGTTGGTGGTTTTGTCGTCACGGAAAGGTTGGCGCATGTTTTTAAACCTGGTGATCATGGTGGTACTTTTGGCGGCAATGCTTTAGCATGTGCGGCTATTTATGCGACCTTAACTACAATAAAAAATGAAAATATTCTAGAACAGACGGCAGAAAAAGGAGATTATTTCAAAAAGAAACTGGAATTTCTGATGGCTAAGTATCCGGATAAGGTTATTGAAATACGCGGCTGCGGCTTGATTTTAGGCATGGAGTTGGCTAAAGATGGCAAAGAGGTTGTCGAAGCTTGTCTTAAGCGCCAGGTCATTGTTAATTGTACGGCTGGTAACGTTATTCGTTTAGTTCCTCCTTTGATCGTTACAAAAGAAGAAATAGATCAGGCAGTAGCTGCTTTAGATGCGGCATTGGCTGAATTTTAACCAAGTTTGTGAGGGTGGAGAATGGGTTTAAGAAATAAAGATTTGATTTCTATTCACGATTTATCGGTGGGTGAAGTTGCGACTATTTTAGATGTCGCTAAAAAGTTAAAGCGTAAACAAAAAAATGGCGAGCCGCATCAATATCTTAAAGGCAAAACTCTTGGGATGATTTTTTCCAAGGCATCAACACGTACACGTGTTTCTTTTGAGGTTGGTTTCTGGCAGCTTGGCGGTCACCCGATTTATTTGAACGATTCTGCTTCTCAGATTGGCCGTGGTGAACCAGTACGTGATACGGCAAGAGTCTTATCACGTTTTGTTGACGGGATCATGATTCGTACCTTTTCACATGAATCTGTTTTAGAATTGGCTAAATATGCAAGTATTCCGGTCATTAACGGTTTAACGGATATGCTGCATCCCTGTCAGGCTTTGACTGATTTATTTACTATTATGGAGTATAAAGAGGTCTTGAAAGGCAGGAAACTTGTTTATGTAGGTGATGGTAATAATATGGCACATTCACTGATGTATGCCTGTGCAAAAGTTGGTATGAATATGGTCTGTGCTTGTCCGCAGGGATATCAGCCAGATCCTGTTATCGTTAAGACAGCCCAGGAAGATGCAGTCCATACAGGCTGTACGATTGAGGTTGACGATGATCTGTTCAGAGCCTCGAAAGGTGCTGATGTACTTTATACTGACGTTTGGGCGAGTATGGGTCAAGAGTCAGAACAATCTATCCGTCAGGAAGCTTTGGGTGAATATCAGATCAATAAAGAATTGCTGGCAGTGGCCCGGCCTGACGCTATGGTTTTGCATTGTTTGCCTGCACATCGCGGGGAGGAAATAACTGAGGATGTTTTGGAAGGACCGCAATCAAAAATTTTTGATCAGGCAGAAAATCGTCTGCATGTACAAAAAGCGATTATGGCACTTTTGATGAGTGATGAAGTGTTATAAGTAAAAATACGGTATACATTCATAAAAACTCTTCCATTTTTTGGAAAATGTGGTATAATCATATTCGTCATTACAAGTTTATGCATGAAATCTTACATATTTAAACATCTTAGGAGGCTGTATCTACAATGAAAAAAGAAGACATTAAAAAAGTCGTGCTTGCTTATTCTGGTGGTTTGGATACCTCGGTAATTATTCCCTGGCTCAAAGAAAACTATAATAACTGTGAAGTTATAGCAGTTACGGCAGATCTTGGTCAAGGTGACGAACTTGATCCCGTACATGATAAAGCACTTAAATCAGGTGCCAGCAAATGTTATATTTTAGATTTGAAGGAAGAATTTATTGCTGATTATGTTTGGCCTGTTGTCAAAGCCGGCGCAGTTTATGAAAAGAAATATTTACTTGGTACTTCTTTTGCACGTCCTCTGATCGCTAAAAGATTAGTAGAGATCGCTGAAAAAGAAGGTGCTGATGCTGTTGCTCATGGTGCTACGGGCAAAGGTAATGACCAGGTTCGCTTTGAACTTTCTGTAAAAGCACTGGCTCCGCAGCTGGCAATTATTGCTCCCTGGCGCGAATGGAGCATCCGTTCCCGTGAAGATGCCATTGACTTTGCGGAAGCACATAATATTCCTATTCCTGTTACCAAGGAACATGATTATTCTATGGACCGTAACATGTGGCATTTGAGCCATGAAGGTTCAGATCTCGAAGATCCCTGGAATGCTCCTAAGGACGCACTTTTTATTGTAACTAATACTCCTGAAACTGCGCCTGACAAAGCTGAGTATGTAGAACTGGAATTTGAACAGGGTGTGCCGGTTGCTGTTAACGGTAAAAAAATGAGTCCGGCCACTATCGTTGAAAATCTTAATGAGATTGGTATCCGTAACGGCGTTGGTATTTGTGATATGGTTGAAAATCGTCTGGTTGGTATGAAATCCCGTGGTGTTTATGAAACTCCTGGTGGGTCTATTATTTATTATGCTCATAATGAACTGGAAAATCTTTGCCTTGATCGTGCTACTATGAGCTATAAACAAATGGTAGGCATTAAATATTCTGAACTCGTTTATGACGGTATGTGGTTCTCTCCGCTGCGCGAAGCTTTGGCAGCTTTTGTTGATGAAACACAAAAAACTGTTACAGGTACAGTACGTTTGAAACTGTATAAAGGCAATATCATTTCTGCAGGCGCTAAATCTCCGTATTCCTTATACAGCCAGGAGTATGTAACTTTTGGTGCTGATGAAGTCTATAATCAGGCAGATGCCGGCGGCTTTATTAACCTGTTTGGCTTGCCTTTGACTGTACGTGCATTGATGAAACAAGGAAAACTGAAATAATGGCTAAGCTTTGGGGCGGCAGATTTAGTAAAAATACCAATGAACTCGTAGATGCATTTAATGCATCTATTGAGTTTGATAAACGGCTGTATCACGAAGATATCCGAGGCAGTATTGCCCATGCGCAAATGCTGGGCAAATGCGGTATTATTCCTGCTGAAGATGTGGAAAAGATTGTAGCCGGCTTGGAAACTATTCTTGCTGATATCGAAGCCGGTAATTTTAGTTTTGAAGTGGCTTTAGAAGATATTCATATGAACATTGAGGCACGCCTTACTGAGCGGATTGGCGTTGCTGGGGCACGTTTGCATACTGCCCGCAGCCGTAATGACCAGGTTGCTTTAGACATGCACATGTATATGAAACGTGAGATTGTAGAGATCGGTGAATTGCTGCTGCAGTTTGAGAAGGCGCTTTTGGCAGTTGCCAAAAAACATGACAGAACGCTGATGCCTGGTTACACACATCTGCAGCGTGCTCAGCCTATAACCTTTGCACATCATCTGCTGGCCTATTTTAATATGCTGCAGCGTGATTTTCGCAGGTTGCAGGGGGTGTGGTCTGGCGCTGATATGATGCCTCTTGGTGCAGGAGCCATTGCTGGAACTACATTCCCTATTGATCGTTTTGATGTGGCTGAGCAGCTGAATTTCGGCAGTGTTTATGCCAACAGCATGGATGCTGTCAGCGATCGCGATTATATTATCGAATTTTTGTCATTTGCTTCCGTTTTGATGATGCATATGAGCCGTTTGAGTGAAGAGATTTGTCTGTGGTCAAGTACAGAATTCGGGTTTATAGAACTGGATGATGCATTTGCTACAGGTTCATCGATGATGCCGCAGAAAAAAAATCCGGATATTGCCGAGCTTGTGCGTGGTAAAACAGGTCGTGTTTATGGGCATCTGCAAGCGATGCTGGTTACAGCCAAAGGTTTGCCGCTGACTTATAATAAGGATTTGCAGGAGGATAAAGAAGGTTTTTTTGATGCGGTCGATACTGTTAAATTCAGTCTGGCAGTATACAGCGATATGATTTCTACGATGACTGTCAATGTAGAAAAAATGGAGCAGGCTGTCAGCAAAGATTTCTCTAATGCTACTGATCTTGCTGATTACCTCGTTCGGAAGGGGTTACCTTTCCGACAGGCCCATGAAGTTGTAGGTAAGTGTGTGGCTTATGCTATCCATCAGGGAAAATTCTTGCCGGAGATTTCGCTTGAAGAATATAAAACTTTTTCAGCGTTGTTTGAAGAAGATCTACTAGAGGCTTTGCAGCCGGAAAACTGTGTTGCGGCAAGAACTTCTTATGGCGGACCTGCTTTTTCTGAAAATGCTAAACAATTTTCACGCGGAGACGTACTGTTGGCAGAACAGCAGGTAGTATTAGATGATTTAAAAGCAAGAATATAATTAATTTAAGAAATTTTTGCAAAATATATTAAACTCGTGCATTTCGCATAGCGAAGTACACGAGTTTTTTGTTATAATATATATTAGAATATTGTTGTCTAAAAAATACTTAGGAAACAGGTGAAGAGTTTGTTATTGCAGCTGCAGGGATTATTAAAAACGATAAGCATTTTAGATGTTTTGGATATTTTAGTTGTTGCTTATTTCCTTTTCCGTATATACTTAATGTTAAAAAACACTCGGGCCGCAACTTTAGTCAAAGGTCTTTTGGTCTTAGCTGTTATTTTATTTATCAGTAAATGGCTGAATCTGCATGTTATTACCTGGCTTTTGGAAAAAAGTATGACAGTAGTCATGGTCGCGCTGCCTGTAGTTTTTCAGCCGGAACTGCGTCGTGCGCTTGAGCAGATTGGTCGCGGGCGTTTATTTCATAAGCATAACGAACTTGATGAAAAAGAACTGGAAGATATGCTGAATGCTGTTACTAATGCTACGGAAATTATGAGTCGTAGAAAAATAGGCGCATTGATGGTTTTTGAACGGGAGACAGGTTTGGAAGAGAGAATTGAAACCGGCGTGCCGATTGACGGTTTGATTTCAGATAGTTTGCTGCTCAATATTTTTGAACCGGATACACCCTTACATGATGGCGCTGTTGTTATACGCGGTAATCGTATCGTAGCAGCAAGCTGCCTGCTTCCTTTAACAGAAGCACGTAATCTGAGCCAGGAGTTGGGAACGCGCCATCGTTCTGCTATCGGTATTTCCGAACAGTCAGATGCTCTGGTTTTAGTCGTCAGCGAAGAGACCGGCACGATTTCTCTGGCCCGTAACGGTGAATTGCATCGCTATCTGACCGGCGAAGATATTAAAAGCTTATTAAGAGCTGCTGTAGTACAGCCTTCTCTGAATTGGAAACAGGTTATCAATGATAAAATCAAAGAGATTCGGGGTGGCAAATGATGGGGAATTTCTTTGATCGTGAAAATATGTTGGCACGGGTCATCGCGTTTCTTATTGCCTGTGCGTTATGGATGTATGTTATGAATGAACAGAACCCACTTGTAGAACGTAATTATGTGGTTAATTTGGAACTGCGTAATGTCCCGGAAGGTATGATTGTACTTAATACTCCTGATAAAGTGCGTGTTAAGGTTCAGGCTCAAAGAACGGTTTTAGGTGATATAACGGAAAAAGAAGTTACGGCCTATGTTGATTTTGCTGACAAAAATATAGGACAGCAGGCCTTGCCTGTTAAAGCACAGTTTAATCAGGGGACCGTGTTGGAAGTATATCCCAATAATATTTATGCTTATCTTGATTCTGTTACAGAAAAGGTAATGGAGGTTGATACGCGTGTTATCGGTATACCTGCTTCTGATTTTACTTTAAGTAAACGAGAGGTCATTCCTGACAGTGTAACTGTAAAAGGTGCTACGCATCGTATCAATGAGATGGCTAGAGTTGTGGCACCTGTTGATGTCAGTGAGCGAGAAAATGATTTTCAAGTTGAAAGTACATTGATAGCGATGAGCGCTAATGGTTTGGAAATGCCTGATTTGCAGATTTCACCTGCTAAAGCACAGGTAAAAGCTTCATTAGTACGTCAGATGATTACAGTTGAAGTACCGGTAGTTGTAGAAACTACTGGAGCATTAACTGGCGGAATGACCATGAAACGTGCAGTCTGTGAACCTGCAACAGTGAAATTGACAGCCGAACCTTCCATTTTGCAAAGTATAACAGAAGTAAAGACACAGCCAGTAGATTTAGGTAAATTCAGTGCTAATGGCAATGTAGAAGCGGTACTTTTGTTGCCTGAAAAAACAATGGCTGATACTCATACGGTAAAGGTACATATTGAGGCGGAATGAGAAAGGATTACTAATGAGGTTAAAGGTGAATAATGTCAGGGTTTCGCTTTTGGAGGAAACATCTGTTAAAGAGGCAGCCGCTAAAAAACTGGGATTAAAAAAACAGAATATTGAGAATTTGCAAATAGTACGGCGGGCAGTTGATGCCCGCCGTAAAAATAATATTTCCTTAAATTACCATGTTTTGATTGATTTAGAAATATCTTCTAAGCAGTTAGGTAGATTGGTTAAGGATAAAGATGTCACTTTATTGACAGAAGAAAGTCTTGTTGAACCTGATTTGGGTGTGGAAAAAATAGTTGGACGGCCGTTGGTTATTGGAGCGGGGCCGGCTGGTTTGTTAGCTGCATTGGAGTTGGCTCGGTATGGTTATAGGCCCTTGATACTGGAACGTGGTAAACCTGTAGCACAAAGAGTGGATGATGTGCAGCGTTTTTGGAAAGACGGAAAATTTGATCCAGATTCTAATGTCCAGTTTGGTGAGGGAGGCGCCGGTACTTTTTCCGATGGTAAATTGACCACTCGTGTCAATGATCCGGTGATGGGAAGAATTTTAAAAGATTTTGTGCAGGCGGGTGCTCCTAAGGAAATTTTATACGAACATAAGCCGCATGTGGGCACAGATCAATTACGTGTGATGGTTATGGGCTTGACAAATGAAATACGTGCCTTTGGCGGTGAAATACGTTATAATGCCCATGTCGTTGATTTTATAGTTAAAGAAAATAGTTTGAGCGGAGTAATTCTTTCTGACGGTGAAAAAATCATGAGCAATGCGGTTATTCTAGCATGTGGTCACAGTGCGCGTGATACTTATTCCAGATTGCTGCAGCTTGGAATTGGTATTGAAGCAAAACCATTTGCCATAGGGGTACGGATTGAGCATCCGCAGGAACTTATAGATAAGGCACAGTATGGTGATTTTGCAGGACATCCACGTCTGGGGGCAGCAGATTACGCATTAGTCCATCATACTCCGGATAAGAGTAGAACTGCATATTCTTTTTGTATGTGCCCTGGTGGTATGGTCGTTGCGGCAGCATCTGAAGCAGGTGGTGTAGTAGTAAATGGTATGAGTATGTATCAGCGTGATTCCGGGATTGCCAACAGTGCACTTGTTGTAAATGTAGGTCCTCAGGATTTTGGTACGGATCCGCTTGCCGGGATGGAGTTTCAGCGGTATTATGAAAAGCTGGCGTTTAAGGCTGGCGGAAGTTGTTATAATGCGCCGGCACAGAATGTTGCAAGCTTTTTGAAATATTTGCAGCCTGATTTACGGTGTAATATTAAAGCTACTTACAGACCTGGATTGACCGCTTGTGCGTTAGACAGCGTTCTTCCTGACTTTGTTGCAGATACTTTACGTTCGGGAATACTTGCTTTTGACAAAAAAATTCAAGGTTTTGCGGATGGCGGCGCTTTGCTTACAGGTATCGAAACAAGGACTTCTGCGCCGGTAAGAATTATGCGTAATAATGATACTAAAGTATCAATTACTCATAACGGATTATATCCGTGTGGTGAAGGTGCCGGCTATGCGGGGGGAATTATGAGTGCATCCTTAGATGGTTATCATGTCGCCAGGGCTGTAATGGCAAAATTTACACCATTTTTTTAAAGGCTTGTCACTTGGTGATAAAAAGTTTATAATAAGCTGATAATAAAAATCCTTTGTTCGGAGGTCTTGAAATGGCTCGTTTGTTTGGTACTGATGGTGTGCGTGGAGTCGCTAATATTGAATTAACGCCGGAACTCGCTTTTAAATTAGGGCGCGCTGCGGCAACTTATTTTGGAAGGGAAACTACTACACCGAAAATCATTATTGGTCGTGATACGCGTTTATCAGGTACGATGCTGGAAGCTGCTTTAGCAGCTGGTATTTGCTCTGCTGGTGGTAACGCGCATCTTTTAGGCGTTATGCCTACTCCGGCAGTATCGTTTCTGACACCGGAAGTGAAGGCCAATGCTGGAGTAGTTATTTCTGCTTCGCATAATCCTTTTGAAGATAATGGCATTAAATTTTTCTCTAAAACTGGGCATAAGCTGCCGGATGCAGTAGAGGATGAGATTGCTGAACTGGTAAGCCTGCCTGTAGAATGCAGTAAGAATCCCCGCGGTTCTTCTGTTGGGCAGGTTATTGTGGAAGAAGGCCTTGATAAGCTGTATATAGATCATGTTATTGCAGCTGCTCCATGTAAACTTAATGGACTGAAGGTTGTGATGGATTGCTCTAACGGTGCCAACAGTGTCATTGCTCCGGTTATTTTACGCTCTTTAGGGGTTGAGGTTGTAACGATTTTTAATCAGCCTAACGGCATTAACATCAATAATGGCTGTGGATCAACGCATCTTGAAGCATTACAGGCTAAAGTAGTTGAGGTTGGTGCTGATGTTGGTATTGCCAACGATGGTGATGCAGACCGTTGTTTGGTTGTAGATGAAAAGGGGGAAGCTCTTGACGGTGACCAAATGATGTTGATTTGCGCACTGGAACTGATGAAAAAGAAACAGCTGAAAGATAATGTGCTCGTTACAACTGTTATGAGTAATGTCGGGTTGCATCAAGCTATGAAAAAATATGGCGGTTCCTGTGTAAAAACAGCTGTTGGTGATCGTTATGTGTTAGAAGAAATGTTGAAAAATGGATATAGTTTGGGCGGGGAACAGTCCGGGCACATTATTTTTTCAAGATTTGCAAAAACTGGTGATGGCATTTTAACCGCCGTACAGCTTCTCGGGGCGTTGGTTCAAAATAACAAACGACTCTCAGAAATGGGGGCGATGATGACAAAATATCCTCAGATTCTGCTTAATGTACGTGTTGCTGACAAGCATGGCTGGGAAGAAAAGGAATCTATAAAGAATATTATAAAAAAATATCAGGAAGAGCTTGGTGACAACGGCCAGATTTTGGTACGGGCATCTGGAACCGAACCTTTGATCCGTATTATGGCTGAAGGACCACAGCAAGAACGCTTAGAAGAGATAGCAAGTGCTATTGCCGAAGTTGTCAACAGCGAACTGGGATAACTGGTCAGCATTGACCTAAGAGTCAAAATATAGTACAATAACAATGGTTACAAGGACGTGCCGCGTGGGACAAGCCAAGCCTGCGCGGCATGTTGTGTGCTCAGCATACACTTGTTACCATAAGCGCAAGTGCCGCCTTTGGCGGCAGACGAGGGAGAGGTTTATCGATCAGTCAGCGGGTACCTCTCGGCTAGCTGCAGGCCGTAAGCAGACTACAAATTCCGGCGGTAACGACGGTGACAAAATGTCTGTGGCAGAATTGGCAATATACATTTAGGAGGATACAACTATGTGTGGTATCGTTGGTTATATTGGTAATAATCAAGCAGCGCCGTTTTTACTGGACGGCATGAGCAAGCTTGAGTACCGCGGTTATGATTCCGCTGGTATCGCTGTTTATGAAAAAGGTAAGATCACTGTTGAGAAATGTGTAGGCCGTCTTGATTCTTTGCGTCAAAAATTGGATGGTCATATGCCTGAAGGCACCATGGGTATAGGACATACCCGTTGGGCTACGCATGGACGTCCGTCCGACCGTAATTCTCATCCGCACACTGATGCCAGCGGGGAGTTTGTTGTTGTGCATAATGGTATTATTGAAAATTATCTGGTTCTGAAGGAAGATTTGATTGCCAAAGGGCACAAATTTGTTTCTGAAACAGATACTGAAGTTGTGGCACATTTAATGGCTGCATATTATGATGGAGACTTTGAAGAAACTGTAAAAAGAGTTTTGCGTGTTATTGAGGGATCCTATTCGCTGGTGTTTATGTGTGCCAAAGAACCGGAGAAAATAATTTGCACAAAAAAAGATAATCCTTTGGTTATTGGACTTGGTGAAGGCGAAAATTTTATTGCTTCCGATATACCGGCTATTATTGCTAAGACACGCCGTACGTTTATTATGAGTGATGGTGAAATTGCTACTGTCACTAAAGAAAGTGTCTGGGTACAGGATATAAATGGAACACCGATCAGTAAAAAGGTTTTTGAAGTAAATTGGAATGCAGAGGCTGCTGAAAAAGGCGGTTTTGAACATTTTATGCTTAAAGAAATTTACGAACAACCAAAATCTATCCGTGATACAATGACTGGGCGCGTACCGAAAGATTCTCACGGAATTGAATTTACTGAACTTGGCTGGACAGAAGAAGAAATGGCAGGTATCAATAAGATTTTTATTGTTGCCTGTGGCACTGCTTATCATGCAGGTATTGTTGGAAAATACTATTTGGAACAGCTGGCACGGATTCCGGTAGAAGTCGATATTGCCAGTGAATTCCGTTATCGCAGTCCTTTAGTTGATGGCAACAGTTTGACGATAGTTATCAGTCAGTCAGGTGAAACCAGCGATACTTTGGCTGCTTTGAAAGAGGCTAAGCGCCTTGGTTCCCGTACTTTGGCGGTTACAAATGTCGTAGGTTCTTCTATTTCCAGAGAAGCTGATCAGGTTGTTTATACCTATGCTGGCCCAGAAATTGCTGTAGCTTCTACTAAAGCTTATACTACACAACTTTTAGTAATGCTGATGCTGGCTATTTATGTTGGACGTTTGCGCGGTACTTTAGATATTGCCAAAGCGCATAAGCTTGTGGAAGGGTTACACGATATCCCTGAGCAGATTCATAAGCTACTGGAAAATGTAGATCAGATTAAAGTTTTTGCAACCCGTTATGGCAGCAGTGAAGATGCATTTTTCCTGGGCCGCAGCCTTGATTATGCTGTTGCGCTGGAAGGTGCTTTGAAGCTTAAAGAAATATCTTATATCCATGCCGAGGCTTATGCAGCGGGAGAACTGAAACATGGTACTTTGGCTTTGATTGTTGAAGGTGTGCCGGTAATCGTTTTAGCTACACAGCCTGATGTTTATGATAAAACAGTCAGCAATCTGCAGGAAGTAAAAGCGCGTGAAGCGATGGTCATTGCAATTGCTTTTGAAGGGGATGACAGTATTGCAAAATATGCTGATCATGTTATTTTCATTCCCAGAACAGATAAATATCTAGCTCCGTTGCTTGCTGTCCTACCTTTGCAGCTGTTAGCTTATTATGCTGCTTTAACTCGTGGCTGTGATGTTGATAAGCCTAGGAATCTTGCTAAATCAGTAACAGTTGAATAAAAATAACGCCTGCCGGAATTTTTTGGCAGGCGTCTTTTTGTGTCCGTCTTGAAAGTTATTTTGGTAGAGTTAGCTAATAGTGCGAAAAATATGCTATAATAGCGGTAACAATAATTATTATCGAAAAGGAGTATTGTATGAACAATTCTGTTGCTTTATTATATAATTTCAATGAAGAAAAGTTAAAAATGATTAAAATGGTCTGTATGATGATGCAGGTGAGGTTTAAAGAGGTTGCAAGAGCAGAGTATGAGCAGCCGCTGGGAGCTTTATTGGGAATTTCTGGAATAGAAAATCACGGAGAAGTTTATCAGGGGGAAGAATTTCAGGAAGAAATGTTGGTGCTGCATGGATTTGACGGCAGCAAGTTACAAAAATTTTTAATTGCTTTGCAGCGTGTAGGGGTAGGAAGAATAGAGTTAAAAGCGATGATTACGGAAAATAATAAAAGTTGGAATGGCCTGGCTTTATATGAGGAACTTTGCCAGGAAAGAGAAGCTTTTAAGAAGATGGAAGCTGAAAGACGTAATAAAGTACAAAAGTAAAAGTAAAACCGCGGTTTACCGCGGTTTTACTTTTTTTCTAAAATATTTTCAGAAATTATACAAGCTAAAATTATTACAGCTCCGCTCATACCTGTAAAAGTTAATTTTTCATTAAGTAAAAAGTATGAGGCCGCAGCAGTTAAAATAGGTTGAGTACATTGCAGCATTGATACTAAGGAGGAAGATAAGAATTTCAAGGCAGCGTTTTGCAGAAAATAAGCCAGGCAGGTACATGTAATAGCCAGATAGATAACAACAGCCCAGGCTTCTGGTTGAATTTTAGTGATAGTGCTGATATCGTCGAATAATAAAGCTCCTGCGATGCTGATAACTGCCGTAATAAAGGTTTGAATAGCAGAAATAGTGATAGCATCTGTTGCTTTCAGAGATTTTTCTCCAAAGACCAGTGCTCCTGCGACGCTGACTGCTGTAAGCAATGCCCATAAATCTCCCTGGTTAAAAGAAAACGTTCCTCCATTACTACAGAGTAGATACATACCGAGAATGACTAATAGTTGTATAGGAAGATGTGAAATTTTATAAGGTCGCTGTAAGACTATTATTGACAAAAGCGGTGCGAAAATTACTGATAAGGACATAATAAAGCCAACATTCGTTGCCGTAGTTCCTTCTAATGCCAGATTACATGAAATATAAGCTGAAGCCATACATAATCCTGCTGGCAGATATTGGCTTGCAGAAAGTGCCTGCAGCTGTTTCCTTAAGCGTGTTGCAAAGAAAATTGCGAAGAGAGAAAAAGCCAGACCAAAACGAAAGGCCAGACACCATAAAGGTGTGATACTGGCAAAAGCAATTTTAGTGAGTGGATTACCTAAGCCGTATAGAAAACTTTGCAACAATATGAAAATGATATATTTATTATGTGAATTGTTTATCATCGTTCTCCTTGAATACAAATTGCAAAATAAAATACATTGTGAGTTATATTTTAACAGCTAAATTCGACTAATGCAAACTATTTTGTAAATTAAGATGATTGCTTTGACAATAAAAGGCGTTTTTTTGCCAGTAATGATTGAAACTCTGCTTCTAATTTTTCAGTTGGATTGAGGCTAAGGTGACTGATAATTTCAGCCAGTTTATTTTCTATAAGTAAAATATCTGCTGTTGCTTCAATATACTCAGTGCTTATTTGTTTATTTGAGTAGTCGTCATATGGCCCAGGGAAAAAGTTCAGTTTTGTTCCATCAAAGACTAATAAATTTTTAGCAATGGCTTTAAGCAGGCGGCGGTCATGGGTTGTAAAAATCAAAGTTCCTGGATAATTGCATAATAATTCTTCTAAAGCAGTTACAGCATCCAGATCCAAGTGATTGGTTGGTTCGTCTAGCATAAGTACATTACAGTCACTGACTAATATTTTTGCTAAAGCAGCTTTGACTTTTTCACCGCCGCTTAAAAGCTGTATTGGTTTAAAAAAATCTTCGCGTTTGAAACGAAGTCTTATTAAAACAGTACGTAATAAAGCTTCGCTTTGTGAAGACGTTGACTGTAGGTTACGGAGCAGGTTTTTATCAGGATCAAGAATATCAATATCCTGACTGAAGTAACCTATTTTTGCTCCGCCGGCTATTTGCACATTTGGCAAGTGTTTGTTGTGTGCTTTTAAAAATTGTTTGAGTAAAGTTGTTTTCCCGCAGCCGTTTGGTCCGATGATGGCAAGTTTGTCGCCGGATTTTACTGAAAAACTTGCTGTTTGCCAGAGCGGTTTTTTATCAATAATATAAGACCAGTTATGTGCTCTTACTAAAATTTGTCCCTGCCATAGTTTTGAAGACAGTAAATTCATTTTTATTATTGGTAAGGATTGTCTTTTTTCTATCTGTTTAAGTTTGTCTAACCTCGTCAGTAGGGATTGACCTGTTTGCTGTAACTTTTTCTGTTTTTTAGCAAAGTAGGGTTTAGCTCCGGTAATCCTGGCTTCTGATAAAGATATCTTCGTGGTTTTAACAGCTTTTTGCGCTTGCTGCTGTTTGGCAGAAAAAGCTGTTTCTAAATGAGTTTTTTGCATAATATATTTACGATAAGCTTGATCATGAGTTTTTTCAGAAATTATCTTTTGCTGCTGATAATTACTGTAATTACCTTGATATATTTGAAGTTGTTTATCGTCCAAAGCCCAGATTTCATTGCATAATGCATCTAAAAAATCACGATCGTGGGAAACTAATATTAAGGCTCCTGAGTAATGCCGAAGTTCCTTTTCAAGCCATAACAAATGGTCCATATCAAGATTATTAGTTGGTTCGTCTGCCAGCAGCAAACCGGATTGTTGTTTGAGCGCCTGCAGGATGTAGGCTTGAGTCGTTTCGCCACCGCTTTTGGAGAGTCTTTCTTTTAATTGCGGTAGTATAGTCATTGTTGTTTTGCAAATGATTTTTGCGGCTGCAGGAATTGGTCTTATACCTGCTAATAACTCTAATAAAGTTGTTTTTCCACTTCCGTTCAGCCCGATCAGGCCTATACGGCTTTTTGTATGTAGTTTTAAAGCAGGCAGTTTGAATAATAGTCTTTCGCCTAAATAATATTTAAATGAATTGGTTTCGAGGATGTACATATAATTTCAACTCCTAACTTTCGAAGACAATAAAAACCTCCCGATTCAAGACAGAATGGGAGGTGTAAAGGTAGACTTAGCCTCAAATCGCAGAAAATGATCCATTCTGACTTACTGATAAAAGACAACACTTAACAAAGCTTTTGGTTTTAAGCTGTTTTTGTGTCTTTTTCAGATAAGGTGCGAAATTGGATCAGTTTTTCATTCGTTCAAGTGTCCTTTCAATATTCATAATTATATTTTTATAATATAGGATTATAAAATCTTTGTCAACTAAACTCCAGTCCCATCAAAGATGGGAATAAAATCAGCGCTGGCAGCGGTATCTTCCTGAACAAAGCCGTCTTCAATACCGGAATTGAAAAGGTACTGCTCAACTTTTTGATATTCTTCTGCAGTAACAACACGGTTTATTTCAGGGTATTCAGCGGCTCGGCCGCATGGAATATATTGATGCATCAGACTAAACAGGACCTGCCCCGGTTCAAAATTGTCAGCGATCCAGTCTATTACTCTTAGTGTATTTTCTAACATATTCGGTAACAGCAGATGCCTGATAATTACACCACTTTTTAATAAACCATTTTCATCGATTTGGTAGGGCCCGACTTGTTTGTACATGGTTTTTATGGCCGTTGTAGCAGTATTAAAATAATTAGGCGCATTACTGTACTTTATTGCGGCTAAATCGTCACTATATTTTAGATCGGGAAGCCATATTTGTATTTTATTTTTCAATCTGTGTATTGTATCGACAGTTTCAAAACCACTGGTATTATAAATTACAGGGACTGGCAATGGTTCCTGTAAGCTTGCGATAATAGTCTCAGTAAAATGTGTTGCTGTAACTAAATTGATATTATGGGCTCCTTGTTTAATTAAGTCAAAATAAATTTCTTTTAATCTTTCAACGGATATTTCCTGTCCTTTATTTAAACAGCTGATTTCGTAATTTTGGCAGAATGCACAATGTAAATTGCAGCCACTAAAAAAAACAGTGCCTGAACCTTTGGTGCCGCTTATGCATGGCTCTTCCCACATATGCAGTGCCGCACGGGCAACTATTGGCTGCATACCGCAGCCGCAGGAACCGAAAATACCATTTGGACTGTTCATTGTTTCTGCCCTGTCAACTCCGCAGCGGTGTGGGCAGACGTAACAGTAAGTCATTAAAACATCTCCTTTGGAGTATTTTCTAAATTGTAGCATAGTTGGACAAGAGATAAAAGGATAATTGACAAAAAGAGCGGTAAAAAGTATAATCTAAAGCAGAAGTAGGTCATATAACTGACGGAAGTGGATTAACCACGTGGAGTATGACCGGTGTTGCCGACCGTCTGGGCGTTTTACCCCAGAAGTGTCGGTTTTTTTATATATTTTTAAGGAGGAATAGTCGTGAAAGAGCTGCTATTGAAGTATGGCTGTAATCCAAATCAAAGTAAGGCGCGTATTTATAGTAAAATAGGTGAACTGCCAATTGAGGTTTTGAACGGCCGCCCTGGTTATATTAATTTTCTGGATGCCTTTAACAGCTGGCAGTTAGTAAAAGAATTAAAGGAAGCTACCGGCCTGCCTGCAGCAGCATCTTTTAAACATGTAAGTCCAGCCGGTGCTGCCGTTGGATTGCCGATGAGCGATGTACTGAAAAAAATATATTATGTTGACGATCTAGCTCTGACTCCGTTGGCTACTGCTTATGCCAGGGCTCGGGGTGCTGACCGTATGTCATCTTACGGAGACTTTGTCGCTTTATCAGATATCTGTGACAAGGAGACTGCAGCTATGCTGGCTCGAGAAGTTTCAGATGGCGTTATTGCCCCCGGCTATACAGAGGAAGCTTTGGAAATTTTAAAAACTAAACGTAAGGGCACTTATAATATTATCAAAATTGATCCGTCTTATATTCCAGAGATACAGGAAACGAAAGATGTATTTGGTATAACTTTTGAACAGGACCGTAATGAGGCTAAAATTACGTCAGAGCTGCTTGTAAATCGTCCGACTGTCAATAAAGAAATTCCTGAGGATGCAGTACGTGATCTTCTGATTGCGTTGATTACTTTGAAATACACGCAATCGAATTCCGTCTGCTATGTTAAAGATGGACAGGCGATTGGTATTGGTGCGGGGCAACAGTCTCGTGTTCATTGTACAAGGCTTGCCGGAAATAAAGCTGATAACTGGTGGCTGCGCCAGAACCCCAGTGTTTTAGAACTGCCTTTTAAGGACAGTATTCGACGTCCTGATCGGGACAATACTATTGATGTGTATATTTCTGACGATTATGAAGATATACTTGCAGATGGAATTTGGGAACAGTTCTTTACCGAAAAACCAGCTCCGCTGACACGTGAAGAAAAAAAAGTATGGCTTCATAAGCTGCACGGAGTTTCTCTTGGCAGTGATGCTTTTTTCCCGTTTGGTGATAATATTGAACGCGCTCACCGCAGCGGTGTAGATTATATTGCTCAGGCAGGCGGAAGTATCAGAGATGATAATGTTATTGAAACATGTGATAAATATAATATCGCAATGGCATTTACTGGTTTACGTTTGTTCCATCATTAATGACTTTCCGCCAAAGAAAACTTTGGCGGATTTTTTTGAACAAAAATGACTGACAAGTCAGTTTTGTGGGCGTTGGAAGCTGTTGTGGTATTTTTTTTACATAAATCGCATAAAATTGTCTGAAAACTATTGAGTTAGTAAATTTTTTGTGGTAAAATACACAAGGTATAATGTCCAAAATATGTTTATGTTTTAGTAAGATTATGGCAAGTAGGAGATGAGTAGTTCGTGAGTACTGAAAATGTATCGGGAATACTTTTCTTAGTGCAATCGGCTTGTCTGGAAAGGCGCTTTTTAGATGATCCGGCGCTGAGTATAGAACAGTTAAACTGCGGCCAGATACGGATAAGTTTTTCTCTGACGGCCGGTACTGACCTTGATCATCGTGGTAAGGTCCGTAGCAGCGTTATTTATCGTCTTCTTGAATCTGTATTGCAAATCAGCGCTGTCAGCGTTGGTGTCGAAGCTGAAACATTAAATTTTTGTTGTAACATTGTAAAATACACAGCAGCTGAAAAACTTTATGCTGTCTGTAAGATTTGCCATTGCGGACGAATGACTCTTGTGGCCGAAGCTGAGGTATATGATGAAAATGATACTCTGTTGGCAACGGTACTGACGACTTTGTTTGTTGTGGAAACAATTAAGGATATACCCCGTAAATGGTAAAGGCTGACGGCAAGTCGCCTTAACAAGCAATTTGGCTTAAGCCTTAACACAAGGAGGACAAAATGGATTTTGCACTTAATGAAGAACAACTTGAATTACAGGAAATGGTGAGGGATTTTGTAGAAAAAGAAATTACCCCTTACGCTGCCGAAATGGACAGAAATAATCAATCTATGCCCGGGCTGCTTGAAAAAGCTGCTGATATGGGGCTTTTGAATGTTATTGTTCCAGAAGAATATGGCGGACCTGGACTGGACAGCGTTACAGTTGCCGTTATTTATGAAGAACTGGGCAAAGGCTGTGCAGGTGTTGCTACCTCAATGGCTGCGAACTCCCTGGCGTCTTATCCTATTTTAATTGCCGGCACTGAAGAACAGAAACAAGCGCATTGTGATTTACTTAATGATGGTAAACTGGCTGCGTTTGCATTAACTGAACCTGGTGCAGGTTCAGATGCCGGTGGTGTCGCTACTTCAGCTGTAAAAAACAAGGAAGCCGGAACTTATACTCTTAATGGTACTAAAGCGTTTATTACTAATGGTGGAATTGCAGATACTTATCTTGTATTTGCTAATACCCGCAAATCCGGTGGTATCCGTGGTTTGACCGCATTTATCGTACCTAAAGGAACACCTGGCTTTACTGTTGGTAAAAAAGAGGATAAAATGGGCATCCGCCCCTCTAATACCTGTGAATTGATTTTACAGGATGTCGTGATTCCAGAATCTAACCGTGTTGGCCGTGAAGGCGAGGGCTTCCGTATAGCAATGAATACTTTGGATTCTGCACGTCCTTTTGTTGGAGCAGTATCCGTTGGTCTGGCTCAGGCTGCTTTAGATTGTGCTGTAAAATATGCTAAAGAAAGAAAACAATTCGGCCAGCCGATTGCTTCTTTCCAAATGATCCAGTCCATGATTGCTGATATGGCTATGAAGGTTGAAACGGCAAGATTGATGGTACTGAAAGCGTGCTGGATGCGTGACCAGGGGCTGGAATTTTCCAAAGAGGCGGCTATGGCTAAATGTTATGCTGCTGATGTGGCTATGCAGGTGACTACTGATGCTGTTCAGGTAATGGGCGGTTATGGCTATTCCCGTGAATATCCGGTTGAAAAAATGATGCGTGATGCTAAGATCATGCAGATTTATGAAGGCACAAACCAAATTCAACGTTTGGTTATAGCTAATAAAATTCTGTACTAATAGTTTATTTATAAAACCCGGTACTATTTGGTGCCGGGTTTTTTATATAGGACTGTCAAAATTATTTATGCATAAATGTAAAAAAATATATACTTTAATTATTAAGACTGATTACTCAAGTGATTCTCATTACACTATGGCAAAGAAGCATTGAAAAAAGATAATTTTACAGGTATAATAATAAGAGTAATTTTTATAAATATAGGAGTAACTTATGATTTTGATTTGGCTGGCGGCGTTAGTCGTTTTGCTTGACCAATTGACAAAAAATATAGTTGTAGCTGTGATGGCTGAAGGACAAAGTATTCCCATCATTCCTAACATTTTCCATTTAACTTATATTTTGAATCCAGGGGCTGCCTTTGGAATGTTTGCCCATAACAGAACTTTTTTTATTTGTGTAGCTTTGCTGGTGCTGATCATAGTTTGGTGGTTTAGAAAAGAAATCTTAGCAGAACCTTTGTGTGTGCGGGCCGGAACAGCACTTTTTATTGGTGGGGCTGTCGGTAATCTGATAGACAGAGCTGAAAATGGTATGGTTGTAGATTTTTTTGATTTTCGTATTTGGCCTATTTTTAATGTGGCAGATATTGCTATTTGTGTAGGGGTGGGTTTTATTATATGGAATTTAATACAGACAGAAATACTGAAGAAGTAGAAAATATTGCTGCTGCAGAAAATGATGTTGGGCAAAGACTCGATATTTATCTGGCTGCAAAACTAGAGGTGTCGCGCTCCAATATGCAAAAACTTTTGGAGGAAGGGCGTGTATTTCGTGGAGCAAAAGTGTTTAAAGCCAACTATAAAGTTAAGGCCGGCGATGTGTTCACAGTTATGCTGCCAGAGCCGGAACTTTTAGAAATTCGTTCTGAGGCTATTCCCTTGGATGTTATTTTTGAAGATGAAGATGTAGTTGTTGTTAATAAAAGCCGTGGGATGGTGGTGCATCCAGCACCAGGCCATTATACCGGTACTCTTGTTAATGCACTGCTTCATCATTGCCAAAATTTATCAGGGATAAATAATGTAATCAGGCCGGGGATTGTGCACCGTTTGGATAAGGATACTTCAGGCATCATGATTGTAGCTAAGAATGATGCTGCACATATATCTTTATCGGAACAGATTCAAAACAAAACTGCCAAACGTTCATATATTGCTATTGTCAGGGGCAATATAAAAGAGGATACCGGGACAATTTCGGCGAAGATAGCTCGTGATAAAAATGACCGTAAAAAGATGACTGTAGTACAAGAGGGTGGGCGTACCGCAGTAACTGATTATGAAGTGCTTGAGCGTTTTGGACGTTTTACTATTGTACGCTGCCGTTTGAGAACAGGTCGAACACATCAGATACGTGTCCATATGGACTATTTGGGATATCCCTTAGTAGGAGATCCTAAATATTCTCCGATGAAGGTTCCATTTGCGATTCATGGGCAGGCACTTCATTCACAGGAACTGGAGTTTACACATCCGCGTACAGGAGAACGGCTGCGGTTTGAGGCGGGGCTGCCGGAAGATATGCAGAAAATTATTACCCGTTTACGTAACGGACAATTCTAAAATATTTTGAGGTGAGCTGTATGAGTAAAGTAGTTAAGAAAAATGTTATTATGGACAGTGATGCAATGCGTCGTGCGTTGGTACGTATCGCACATGAAATCATCGAAAAGAACAAGGGTGTCAATAATGTTGTGCTTGTTGGTATTCGAACCAGAGGAGTGCCGTTGGCACAACGGATTGCACAGGAAATTGAAATTATTGAAGGCGTAAAAGTAAAAGTGGGTATGCTTGATATTACCTTATATCGTGATGACCTTTCTACCTTGGGGTATAATCCGATCGTACATGGAACTGATATTGATTTTGATCTGAATGGGAAGAATATCGTTTTAGTTGATGATGTTCTCTATACTGGTCGTACGATTAGAGCCGCGCTGGATGCTGTCATTGACATGGGACGCCCACGGTCTATCCAATTAGCAGTGCTTATTGATCGAGGACATAAGGAATTGCCTATTCGCGCTGATTTTGTTGGTAAAAACGTACCAACTGCTCATAAGGAAACTATTGAAGTTACTTTAAAAGAACATGATGAAACTGATGAAGTATTCATAGGGGAAGTAGTTGCAGAATAAGAGGTGAGCAGAATGGCAAAAACTCCTACTCAATTACGCAGTGAAGCTGCATGTAAAACAGTTTTGAAAAATTTGGAAAGACGTGGTTTTGAAGCTTTTTATTGTTCGGATAAGCCTGCGGCTTTAGACAAAGCATTAGAACTTATATCTGAAGACGACGTTGTATCCTGGGGCGGTTCCGTTACCATACAGGAAATTGGACTGTTAGATGTAATGCGAAGCGGACGCTATAAGGTTATTGACCGTGACACGGCAGAAACACCTGCGCAGAGAACGGAGCTGATGCGTAAAGCACTGTTGTGTGATACTTTTTTAATGAGCAGTAATGCTGTTAGTGAAGATGGACAGCTGGTAAATATTGATGGTACTGGAAATCGTGTGGCAGCTATGGTGTATGGTCCTAAAAGTGTAATTGTTATTGCAGGGATCAATAAAATCGTCAAAACCCAGGATGATGCTTTGGCACGTGTGAGAATGTTGGCGGCGCCTATTAATGTTCAACGTTTTCCTCAGTTAAAAACTCCTTGTATGGAAACAGGGCTTTGTGCAGATTGTAACGCACCTGACTGTATTTGCAATTATATATTGACTACCAGACGCTGTAAACCTAAAGGAAAAATCAAAGTGATTTTAGTTGGCGAGAGTTTGGGTTATTAAAAATATTACTGTCTCAGCATTTGCTGCGGCAGTTTTTTATTTCACATTGCTGTAATATCTTTTAGCAGGAGCAAGTATGAAAATGGCGAATATATAGATTAAGTAGAAGTATGATTTTAAGAAAGCGAGGCAGTAGCGTGGGGAATAAAGTAATGCCTAATGAAGTTCTTTATCATATTGGTATTTCAGCAGAAATGCTTAAAGGAGCAGAGTATGCTTTGCTGCCTGGAGATCCAGGGCGTGTAGAAGCGTTGGCCAGAGCTCTTGGCACCGCTGAGCCTGTCGGTTGTCATCGTGAATATACAAGCTGGCTGGCGGATGTTGAAGGAACATCGGTATTGGTTTGTTCTACAGGCATGGGAGGACCTTCTGTCGCCATAGGAATGGAAGAATTGGCACGTCTTGGCATAAAGAATTTTATTCGTGTCGGAACAACTGGTTCTATTCAGAAAGATGTAGAACTTGGTGATCTTGTTATCAATAAAGCGGCAGTACGTTTAGACGGAACGTCACAGCACTATGCGCCTTTGAATTTTCCTGCAGTGGCTTCATTTGAGTTAACTCTGGCCCTGCAGCAGGCAGCAGAAAGTCTGTCAATTCCATATCATACTGGTATTTCTGTTTCCAGTGATACTTTTTGGCCTGGTCAGGAACGTTATGACAGCTATACAGGCTATGTGAGAAAATCATTGCAGGGGAGTCTACAAGAGTGGCAGGCATTAGGAGCTTTAAATTATGAGATGGAAACTGCAGCGCTGTTTATAGTTGCTCAGAGTTTTGGTTTGCAAGCGGCTTCAATTTGCGGCGTCGTTGCTAAAAGGACTGACAGCGAACTGGTTGCGCCGCAGGATCTTTACGAATTGGCTTCGCAAAGATTTCAGGCAGTAGTAAAAAAGACTTTGCAGGATTTAATAAAGGCAGGTAAATAACATGGCAAGAAGTATTATTTTATTATTGGATTCTTTTGGTATTGGCTATGCCCATGACGCTGAAAAGTTTGGTGACAGCGGTGCAGATACATTAGGCCATATTTGTGAGTGGATGGCTGCAAACCGCAAAAGTGCGGATGGAAGTTCCAGGTATTTACATCTGCCTAATCTGGCAAGGTTAGGACTGGCAGGTGCGGCAGAGCTCAGCCGTGGTCAAAAGCTGGCGTATCCTCTAAGCAGTGACGATAGTAAAATCGATGCTGCTTATACTTATGCAGAGGAAATAAGCCATGGTAAAGATACTCTGAGCGGGCACTGGGAGATTACAGGCGTCCCGGTACTTTTTGACTGGGGGTATTTTCCGCAGCAGCTAAAATGTTTTCCAAAGGAATTAGTTGAGAAAATTATTAAACAGGGAAATTTGCCGGGGGTATTGGGGGAAAAGCATGCATCTGGAACTGAAATAATAAAAGAACTGGGTGAAGAACATCTAAAGACTGGCAAGCCAATTATTTACACCAGCGCAGACAGTGTTTTGCAAATTGCGGCGCATGAAGAAGTGTTTGGTCTTGAACGATTATATGAATTATGTAAGATTTGCTATGAACTAGTTAAACCTTACCATATAGCGCGCGTTATAGCGCGTCCTTTTGTGGGCACTCGTGCAGAAGATTTTGTGCGGACTGGCAACAGGCATGATTATGCTGTGCCTGCTCCTGCTGATACGTTGCTGGACAAACTGGTAGCCGCAGGCGGCAGTGTCTATGCGGTGGGTAAAATTGCTGATATTTTTGCTCACCGCGGAATTACGAAGCATTATCCTGCCAGTGGTCTTGATAAATTATTTGCCGCTGCATTGCAGGCTGTGCAAGAAGCTCCTGATAATAGCCTGGTTTTTGTAAATTTTGTGGATTTTGATTCTTCCTTCGGGCATCGGCGTGATGTTGAAGGCTATGGGGAAGGATTGGAATATTTTGATGATCGTTTGCCTGAACTGCTTAGGTTATTAAAGCAAGATGACCTGTTGCTGGTTACTGCAGATCATGGATGTGATCCAACCTGGAGTGGCAGTGACCATACACGTGAAAAAATTCCGGTCTTGTTTTTTGGTAAAAATATTGTTAGTAAGGCTTTACTACCCATGCGGACGTTTTCTGATATCGGTCAGACAATAGCTGTTCATTTAGGTATAGAGCGGCTTGCCAATGGTAAAGCAGCTGAATTACGCTGATAGGAGGGAGTATTAATGAAAAAATTTAACTGGCTGTTGTTGGCTGTTTTATTAACAATAGTGGCAATTGTTCCTAATACGGCTGCCGCTTTTGCTGATCAGCCTGTAGCCTTTGTAGTTTTTGATAACAGTGGTAACGTAACGCAGCAGGTTTATAAAATGTGGCGTGAGCCTGTACGTTGGGCGTATCATTTCCCTGATTTTAAGCTGGTTGATACAGATCGGACTAAAAAGGTGACTGCAGAAAATATTTTTACGGGACATGGAAAAAGCGTTGTCGACCAATCTGTTGCGAGGAAGATAGCAGAAGAAATACCAGCGGAAGCGTTAGTTTTGGTCATTGTGCACGACATGTACGAGCAGATGGTGCAGGGAATGATATGGCGTAATGAAGACGGTTCAACCTATGTAAGAACGGTTTTAAATGCTGATATCTATGTTTACCGAAAAGATGGTGATAGATTCTCTAAAAAACGGATTAGGGAAAATGAAATAAAAGAATTGGGGAATCAGACTGCTCCGGAAGAAACTATGAAATGGGCAATCAGCAAACAGGTAAATATCATGGAAAATCGTCCTGTTATTAATTGAAGTCATAAAATGATGTACTAAATATTGTATATGGAAAAGTTAATAAGTGAAATAAACACAAAATATTGTAGAAAGGGCTTTACAAATAATTATTATTGATTTATAATTAGGTCATGGAATTTTATCTAAGGAGCTGGTTAACATGACCTATGAACTGCATGGTATAAAAATTAATTGCGCGGATGGGATCTCGCAAGAAGAAGCCGCCATTTATCTCAATAATCAATTACAGGTAATGCCGCATAAAACATTGTTGTCTTTGGATTTAGGGCTTGACGGTAATGATGTAGTCGTTAAACCACATTATGACACCATAGTGCGTGTACGCCGTATTACCGGTTATCTCAGTACTTTGCCGCGTTTTAACGATGCTAAGAAAAAAGAAGCCGCTGATAGAGTTTCTCATATTCAATGAAATTAAGTTTTAATGCCTCGACCTGATATGGTCGAGGTTTTTTATTTGGGTGTACGTTTGTTTGCAGAATTGTCAAATCCTGTTCGGTGAAGTCTCTTTAAAAAAGCTATGATAAATGATAAAATATTACTATTAAAGAATTTTTTTAGTCAAAAAAACTGCAGATGGGAAGTGTTGAGATGAAATTTATTTCTTGGAATGTAAATGGGCTGCGGGCCTGTATGAATAAAGGCTTTAAAGAATTTATGGACAGCGTCGACGCAGATGTTTTTTGCGTTCAGGAAACAAAAATGCAGCGTGAGCAGGCGGAGTTTGTTTTTCCTGGATATGAGGAGTACTGGAACAGCGCTGAAAAAAAGGGGTATTCCGGTACGGCTGTTTTTTCTAAAGTCAAGCCTCTTACTGTCACCTATGGTTTGGGAATTGAAGAACATGATAAAGAAGGGCGTGTTATTACTGCCGAATATCAGGAGTTTTATCTGGTAAATGTATATACGCCTAATTCACAGCGCGGGCTGGAACGGTTGGATTACAGACAGATATGGGAAGATGCATTTCGTGATTATCTGTTGAAGCTTGACCAAATTAAACCGGTGCTTGTTTGCGGAGATCTTAATGTTGCTCATCGTGAGATAGATTTGAAAAACTGGAAAACTAATCGTAATAATGCCGGGTTTACTGATGAAGAGAGAGCAAAAATGACGGAGTTGTTAACGGCGGGGTTTACTGACTCGTTTCGCCATCTCTATCCCGAAAAAGAAGGTGCTTATACCTGGTGGTCGTATATGTTTAAAGCGCGCGAAAAGAATGCGGGATGGCGTATTGATTACTGGCTTGTTTCTGACAGATGGGCTGACAGAATAGAAGACAGCGTGATTTATGCTGATATCACGGGCAGTGACCATTGCCCAGTCGGATTAGTTTTGAAATAAATTTTTAGTAATGACAAGAGGTCAAAATATGGATTTTAAAATAACAGCACCTTTTGAGCCGGATGGAGATCAGCCTCAGGCTATTGAGAAGTTGGCAGAAGGTATAGAAAGAGGACTGCGGACACAGGTCTTGCTCGGGGCTACCGGAACTGGGAAAACCTATACTATTGCGCAGGTTATTAATAAAGTGAATAAACCAACATTGGTTATTGCGCATAATAAAACATTGGCGGCACAGTTAGCAAGTGAGTTTAAAGCTTTTTTTCCTGAAAATTCAGTGGAATATTTTGTGAGTTATTACGATTATTATCAACCGGAGGCTTATATTCCACAATCTGATACCTATATTGAAAAAGATGCATCGATCAATGATGAAATAGATAAACTCCGACATTCTGCTACTAGCGCTTTATTTGAACGCCGTGACGTAATTATTGTGGCCAGTGTATCTTGTATTTATGGATTGGGTGCGCCACAGGAATATTATGATATGGTGCTGTCTCTGCGTGTAGGACAGAAGATTGACAGACAAGCTATTTTACGCAAATTAGTCGAGATTCAATATGATCGTAATGATATTGCGTTTCAACGTGGTACTTTCCGTGTTCGCGGAGATGTTATCGAAGTTATTCCTGCTGGCTATAATGAAAAAGCAGTACGCATTGAGATGTTTGATGACGAAGTTGAGCGGATATTGGAAGTTGATGTACTGACTGGAGAAATTTTGGCTAAACGCAGCCATGTTGCTATTTTCCCTGCTTCTCACTATGTAACCTCTCGTGAAAACCTGGATCGGGCAATGGAAGACATTAAAGTAGAATTGGCAGAACGACTTGAATATCTTAATTCACATAATAAATTGCTGGAAGCACAACGTCTGGAACAACGTACTAACTATGATCTGGAAATGATGAATGAAATGGGGTACTGCTCCGGAATCGAAAATTATTCACGGCATTTAGCTAATCGTAAGGCAGGAGAACCTCCATTTACTTTAGTTAATTATTTTCCCAAGGATTTCCTATTAGTAATTGATGAATCACATGTGACATTACCACAGATCAGGGCGATGTACGCTGGTGACCGTTCGCGTAAAGAGATGCTTGTAGAACATGGATTCAGGCTGCCTTCTGCTTTTGATAATAGGCCTTTTACCTTTGATGAATTTCAGCAGCAGATAAATCAGGTGATTTATGTTTCCGCAACTCCTGCAAAATATGAAATGGAGCAGACGCAGCAGGTGGTAGAGCAGATTATCAGACCTACTGGTTTATTAGATCCGCAGGTAGAAATCAGGCCAATCAAAGGTCAGATTGATGATTTGCTGAATGAAATACATAAAGTTACTGAAGCAGGAGAACGTACTTTAGTTACAACTCTGACTAAGCGGATGTCTGAGGATCTGACTGAATATTTGAAACAAGCTGGGGTAAAAGTCCGTTATTTGCATTCTGAGATTGCTACTATTGAGCGTGCTGAAATTATTGATGATCTGCGTAATGGTAAGTTTGATGTACTGGTTGGAATAAATCTGCTGCGGGAAGGCCTGGATTTACCCGAGGTTTCTCTGATTGCTATCTTAGATGCCGATAAAGAAGGTTTTCTACGCAGTGATACTGCTATGATCCAGACCATTGGCAGAGCTGCCCGTAATGAGCACGGACGGGTTATAATGTATGCTGACCGTATTACGGATTCAATGCGGCGTGCCATTGATGAAACAAACCGCCGCCGGGAACTGCAGGAAGATTATAATAAAGAGCATCAGATTACACCAAAAACTATCTATAAAGAACAACGTCAGCTGATAAAACTGACGAAGATTGCCGAGGATGACGGGACGGAAGATTACAGTGATAATGCGATAAAAAAACGGTCGGAAAAAGAATTGCAGAAAATGGCGAAAGAACTTGAAAAACGTATGGCTGTTGCTGCCAAGGAACTTAACTTTGAGCTTGCTGCAGAATTAAGGGACCGTTTGATCGTAATTAAAGGACAGTTAGGCCAGAAATTGTCGCCTAAACCTAAAAACAGGAGTAAGTAATGAAAGAACAATTAATTGTAAAAGGTGCCAGGCAGCATAACCTGAAAAATATCACAGTTGAGATACCGCGTGATGAGCTGGTTGTAGTTACCGGTTTATCTGGCAGCGGTAAATCTTCTTTGGCATTTGATACTATCTATGCGGAAGGGCAGCGTCGTTATGTCGAATCGCTGTCCGCTTATGCGCGTCAATTTTTAGGACAGATGGATAAGCCGGATGTGGATTATATTGAAGGGCTCAGCCCTGCCATTTCCATCGACCAGAAGACTACCAGTCGTAATCCGCGTTCAACAGTGGGCACAGTAACTGAAATATATGATTATATGCGCTTGTTGTTTGCCCGTATTGGAGAACCTCATTGCCCAAATTGCGGAAAAATTATTGAACGGCAGACAGTTGAGCAGATTGTCGATCATGTTCTGGAACTATCTGAAAATACTAAATTTATGGTTATGGCACCTTTGGTGCGCGGCCGTAAGGGTGAACATCAGAAAATTTTAGATTCTATGCGCAAAGCTGGTTACGCCAGAATGTATATTGATGGTGAGGTGCGCACATTAGATGAAGAAATATCTCTGGATAAGAAAAGAAAGCACGACTTATCCGTGATAGTTGATCGTTTGGCTGTACGTGATGGTATCGCTCAGAGGTTATCAGATTCTATAGAGACGGCTTTAAAGTTGGCTGATGGTTTGGTGGAAATAAATGTTATTAATGGTGAAACGCAATTGTACAGCGAACATTTTGCCTGCAGTGATTGTGGTATAAGTTTGCCTGAAATCGAGCCGCGTCTCTTTTCCTTCAATAACCCTTATGGTGCTTGTCCTGAATGTACTGGGTTGGGCATGAATATGGAATTGGATAAAGAGCTGATTATTCCAGATGGCGCTAAACCCTTTGCGGAAGGTGCAATTGCAGCACTCAGCACGAATATGGAAGCTTATCATATGAAACAGCTGGGAGCGGTTCTGAAGGCTTATGGATATGATTTTGGTACGGTTTGGAACGATTTACCGGAAAAAATAAAAGACTTGCTCTGGTATGGCAGCGGTGAAGAAAAATTTTCTTTTGTCTATGAAAATATGCAGGGAGAAGTAAAAAAACATACTACTGCTTTTGAGGGTATTATTCCTATGCTGCGCCGTCGCCATCGAGAAGCTTTTTCCGAACGGATGCGTTTGGATATTGAAGGGTTTATGACAAGTACTCCTTGCCCTGTGTGTCATGGTGCCAGGTTGAAAAAAGAGGTTCTTGCCATTCTTGTTGGCGGTAAAAATATTTGTCAGGTCACAGCGTTGACCGTACGTGATGCAATAGAATTTTTTAATGCGTTGAAACTTACTGAACGACAGCAGATTATAGCAAAACAAGTCCTAAAAGAAATTCTGGCCCGGCTAAAATTTCTGAATGATGTCGGACTGGATTATCTTACTTTGGATCGTGCTGCCGGAACGCTTTCTGGCGGTGAGGCACAGCGTATTCGTCTGGCAACACAGATTGGTTCTGGTTTGGTAGGCGTATTATATATTTTAGACGAACCAAGTATTGGGCTGCATCAGCGTGATAACAGTAAATTACTTGAGACATTGAAGCATTTGCGTGATCTGGGAAATACGCTGCTGGTAGTTGAACACGATGAAGAGACAATGTATGCTGCTGATCAGATTATTGACATTGGTCCTGGAGCCGGTGAGCATGGCGGTAATGTAGTAGCACAGGGAACTGCTGAAGTCGTCAAGCAGTCAGAGCAATCAATTACCGGTCAGTATCTTAGCGGACGCAAATTTATTCCTGTACCGAAAAAACGCAGAAGTAATGACGGTCGTTTTATTGAAATTAAAGGAGCCAAGGCAAATAATCTTAAGAACATCGATGTAAAAATTCCTTTAGGTGTTTTCTCTGTTGTGACTGGTGTTTCCGGTAGTGGCAAGTCAACGCTGATTAACGATATTCTTTATAACGCATTGGCTGCGAAACTGCATGGGGCACGTCTGCGGCCAGCAGACCATAAAGAAATTTTGGGATTGAGTGAGATCGATAAGGTTATTAATATTGATCAGTCTCCTATTGGAAGGACCCCTCGTTCAAATCCGGCTACTTATACCGGAGTTTTTGATTTTATTCGTGAACTGTTCAGCCAGACAAATGAAGCAAAACTGCGCGGTTATAAGCCAGGGCGCTTCAGCTTTAATGTTAAAGGCGGACGCTGTGAAGCTTGCCGCGGCGATGGTATGAATAAAATAGAGATGCATTTTCTGCCTGACGTATACGTTCCCTGCGAGGTATGTCATGGTGCCCGCTATAATCGTGATACCCTGGAGGTACATTACAAAGGAAAAACTATTGCCGAAGTTTTAGACATGACTGTAACGGAAGCCTGTGAATTTTTTAAAAATCTGCCACGTATTTATCGTAAGCTTGAGGTTCTTGAAGATGTTGGTTTAGGTTATATTAGGTTAGGGCAGGCTGCAACAACACTTTCCGGTGGTGAGGCGCAGCGCGTGAAACTGGCAACAGAATTATCACGGCGCAGCACAGGGAAAACTCTGTATATTTTAGATGAACCTACAACCGGCCTGCATATAGCAGATGTACATAAATTATTAGAGGTATTACAAAGACTGGTCGGAGCAGGTGATTCCGTCGTTGTTATTGAGCATAATCTTGACGTTATCAAAACTGCCGATTATATTATCGATTTGGGTCCTGAGGGCGGTGACAAGGGAGGTACTCTGCTTGCCTGTGGTACTCCTGAAGAAGTAGCTAAAAACAAGAAATCATATACAGGTCAATATATTAAACAAGCTTTGGCTCAGGCTAAAAAACATGGGTGGTATCAGTAATGAATGAATCTATTGCTAAAACTTTAGCTGTACTGCCGGATAAATCTGGCGTTTATATAATGCGTGACGAACATGGGAAAATTATCTATGTCGGAAAGGCGGTAGTATTAAAAAATCGTGTACGCAGTTATTTTCGTAATCTGGCATCACATACTGTAAAAGTTAAAGCATTAGTCGCAAAAGTTGCTGAAATAGAAACCATTGTTACAGACAGCGAAGTTGAAGCGCTTATTTTAGAATGCAATTTAATAAAAAAGCACCGTCCGCGCTATAATATTATGCTTAAGGATGATAAAACTTATCCTTATTTGAAGGTAACGATGCAGGAAGATTTCCCGCGTATTTATGTTACGCGCAAACAGCTTCGTGACGGTGCTAAATATTATGGTCCTTATGCAGATGCTGGGGCAATGCACGCTACTGTTAAACTGCTGCGGTCAATGTTTCCTTTGCGCAATTGCCGAAAAATGAATACCGATAGGCCCTGCCTGCAATATCATATTAAACGTTGCCTTGCTCCATGTGCGGGGTATGTTTCCCGAGAAGATTATGGAAAAATGATCAGAGCCGTGTGTTTACTGTTAGATGGGCGTACGTCTGAACTTGAACGTGAACTAAAGTTGCAGATGCAGCAGGCCGCTGAAAATTATGCTTTTGAAGAAGCTGCCCGGGTACGTGACCAACTGCAGGCTGTAATAAGACTGAACGAACAGCAGAAGGCTGTAACAAGCGGTGGTGATCTTGATGTAGTAGGTCTTGCCAAAGATAGTACCGGAACTTGTTTGCAGATATTTTTTGTTCGTGGCGGCAAGTTGATTGGTCGTGATAATTTCTTTTTACAAAATGATGATGACAGCGATCAGGAAATTTTGACTGCTTTTATTAAACAATATTATAACGAGGCATCTTTTGTACCGCGGGAAATACTTTTGCCAGTTCTTCCAGCAGCGGATGAGTTGATCGTTCTGGAAGAGTGGCTGACAGCAAGAGCCGGGCGTAAAGTTGAGTTTTTACAGCCCCGGAGGGGAACTAAACGTGAATTATTGCATCTTGCGGTTGAAAATGCAGCCAAACTTCTTGAAGAGAGGCTGCGCAAAGGTCAGGTTTCGCTGAAAACAGAGGAACAGGCGGCAGAAGAATTACAGAAAGCTCTGCAATTGCCAAATGCATTAGAAAGAATAGATTGTTTTGATATTTCGCATACTCAGGGAACAGAAACGGTAGCTTCAATGGTGGTTTTTCGTAATGGGAAACCCTGTAAAAAAGATTACCGCCGTTATAAAATTGAATCTACAGAAGGGAAACCAGATGATTTTAAATCAATGCAGGAAGTCGTTTACCGACGCTATAAAGATTATGAGGAACTGCCAAGTCTTGTCATTATCGACGGTGGTAAAGGACAGCTGAGTTCAGCGCTGGAAGTTATTCGTGGCTTAGGTCTGCATGAACTTCCTGTTATTGGCTTGGCTAAACGGGAAGAAGAAATATTTACAGAGGGTTCGTCTGAAAGTATCTTATTGGATCGAGATTCTGCTTCTCTTCATTTGATACAGCGGATTCGAGATGAAGCACACCGTTTTGCCATAACATATCATCGCAAATTGCGTAGTAAGCGGAATTTGGTTTCGGTACTTGATCATATTGAAGGTATTGGCACGAAAAGACGTCAGGCTTTATGGAAACGCTTTCAGTCGCTGGATGCGATGAAAGCTGCCAGTGTAGAAGAATTAGCAGAAGTGGAAGGTATGAATTATCCAACAGCACAGCGTATTTATGATTTTTTTCGTTTAGATTTGCCAGAAAAGCGAGAAGTGCTTAAATAAATTAAATCGTCATTTATGTAAATTTTGTTTGATGACTTTTGCTGTATTGATGGTATAATATTATTAAAGAACAATTAGCGGTAATTTTGTGGTAAAACAGGACTTGCTTTTTGATGTCGTAGTTAATGCTTAATTAACAGAGCTTGAAAAAATAAGGTTTTGTTTTACAGCAGGTCGCTGATGTAGTTGAAAATATCAATTTAAGGAGTTGAAACAAATGGAAAAATGGGTATGTGATGTTTGTGGGTATATTTATGATCCGGAAATAGGAGATCCTGATAATGGGATAGCGGCAGGCACTGCTTTTGCAGATTTACCGGAAGATTGGGTTTGTCCCTTGTGCGGTGTTGGCAAAGACCAGTTCAGTAAACAATAAATAATAATATCAAAGAAGTTTCGCTATGCGAAACTTCTTTTTATTTTATAGTACTGTGTAAAAACTTGACGAGGTGCTTTCTAGTCTGTTGAGAATACGTACCCTTGTGGTATAATATATCTCGGGTGATGGTATGTATGCATTTTTTCTGCGCGCCGTAACTTTGAGCGTGCTTTATTTTTGTTTGATTTACTGGACTGATGTTATGGAGGTCGTCACATTGGGCGGTCTGATAGCAGGGGCATGTATTGCTGGTATTGGCAGTGCCTTAGTCCAGATTTTAGTATGGAAACTTGGTGGTTCTATCTTACGGAAGCGGGCTTTGCTGTTTGTGGGCAGCAGCTGTCTAACTATGGATATTATGCGTTTGCTGCCAGGTTATACAGTGACTGATAAATTTGGTGCGTTAGTTTTGCTGGCGGTATTTTGTCTGATGGTATTAGGTGTTACTGAACTAACAGTTAAAAAGGAGATCAAAGAATGAAAATCAAAATGATTGCCAGTGATATGGATGATACATTGCTCAATAATGAGCGGAAAATATCTCCGCGTAACCTTGCTGCTATTAAAAGAGCATTAGCTGCAGGAATTGTTTTTACTCTTGCAACGGGCAGAATGTACAGATCTATCAAGCCCTTTGCTGAACAATTACAATTGGATGTTCCTTTGATCGCTTATAATGGAGCATTGGTAAAGGGTGCGCTTTCAGAAAAAGTATACGTTCGGAAACCAATGCAGCTGCAAACTGCTTTAGATGCTCTGTCCTATTGCAAAGAAAAAGACTATTATGTTCAGGTATATATAGATGATGAACTGCTTGTAAAGGAAGAAAATGAATATTCTCGTATGTATAGCCGTATTTCCGGTGTTCCTACGACTGCTGTTGGTGAAGCTGTATATCATATAACCAAAGCTCCGTATAAATTATTACTGATGACTGAAAGCAGTGATTTTGCAGCGGCTTGGCAAGATGTGGCGAATCGTTTTGATAGACGTATTGACGTAACCAGTTCTAAGGACAATTTTTTGGAGCTGATGGAGCCTGCGGTTAATAAATGGGTTGCTGTTAAAGAATTGGCGGAAAGTTTTGGTATTAAACCGGATGAAATCATGTGTATAGGCGACTCAAATAATGATATTTCGATGATTGCCAATGCTGGTATCGGCGTTGCTGTTGCTAACGCAAAACCTCAGGTCCAGCAGGCGGCAAAATTGATTACTGCTAGTAATGATAATGATGGCGTGGCATTGGCTATCGAAAATATACTTACCAGGCAGGCTGAGATAAATTTACAATAAGATAATTTACAGAAAAATAATAAAAGGCACCGCTGTTTTTACAGCGGTGCCTTTTATTATACGTTAACCATCTTAAGTTAACTAGTTGACTAAAAAGCGTTGACGAGCTATAATTTGATTGTTAACTAAAAAAAAATAAAGGTTTACGAAGGAGCTGGAGAAATGAAAAATTTAATTTTAAGCTTAGCGGATAGAGTTCTTCAGGGTGGATCAATAACCTGTCAAGAAGCTGAACAGCTTATTGATGTTAGCGATGATGATACGATGCTGCTTTTAGCTATGGCAGATAGAATCAGACAAAAGTTTACAGGGGATGCTGTAGATTGTTGTGCTATCATCAATGGCCGCAGCGGCCGCTGCCCTGAAAATTGTAAATTTTGTGCTCAGTCAGCCCATTATAATACTGGTGTTGAAGAATATTCATTGCTAGCGGAAGATGAGATAGTTGATGCGGCCAAAAAGGCTAAAGCTGCAGGTGCTGTAAGGTTTTCCATAGTTACTAGTGGACGCGGACAAAGTAAAGCAGACGATTTTGATAATATTTGTAAAACGCTTATTCGAATTAGAGAGGAAGTTGGTATTGAAATTTGTGCGTCGTTAGGAATATTAACAGAAGCACAGGCTTTTGAATTAAAAAAAATAGGTGTCACCAGATATCATTCTAATATTGAAACTGCACCCAGCCATTTTCCGGATATCTGCAGTACTCATACTTATGAAGATAAAATGTTTACGATCCGGAATGCTCAGAAAGCAGGATTAAGAGTTTGCAGCGGCGGTATTTTTGGACTTAATGAAACAGCAAAACAGCGTGTTGAAATGGCTTTCGAATTGAAGAGGCTGGGAATAGATTCAGTGCCGCTTAATTTACTTACTCCCATCCCCGGTACTCCTTTTGCCGATAATAAAACTTTAACTCCTTTAGAAATATTGCGTGCTTATGCAGTGTTTCGGTTCATTTTGCCTAAAGCACTGATTAGAACAGCCGGAGGACGCGAAGTAAATTTACGTGATTTGCAGGCTTTGGCACTTAACGGCGGCCTTAACGGAATTATGATAGGCGGTTATCTGACTACGGGCGGACGCAGTACAGATGCTGATAAACAGATGATTAAAGATTTGGGACGTAAAGTTACTGTTCCGGTACTGTAAGTCCAAGAAGGTGAGAATATGCTTTACAGTGTCAAAATGCGTTCTGCGCAAGGAGGTCCGCATGAACAAGGCGGACGCCATATTTCTGGTGCCGAACGTATTTTAAGTGAAGAAAAAATAGAACAGGCGATTGTTGCAATGCTGCATAGGGCACAAAAGCATCAGCGTGGAATGGCGGATTTTATAAGCTTAAAAGTAGAAGCGGTAAAAACTGCGGATATTTTTTATCGTCCGTTGCTGCCGCTTTCAAGCTGTCAGGCAGATAGTGTTATGGCAGGCAGGAAAGCGGCTGTGGAGGAACTTGTTAAAGCCGGAGTGAGTACTGAAGCTGCAGCGGCTGGGATTTCCCGTATAATCAATCTGCGGGACAGTATGCGTGGAGCGATGCTTTTGGATGCGGATACAGGGCTAAGAGTAGACTCTTTAGGTGAACGTGGTGTGAGAGTCAGTAAAATGGATTGTGACAATTCAGAAAGATATGAGGCGAGACTTTTAGAAAAAGGGCTTTTTGGGGATCATGTCCGTGAGGCTTTGGTATTGGCATCTAAAGTGGCCAGTGCTGTTGGGGTTGTCGCTGAATTATGCTGGTCGGATGATCCTGAATATGTGACTGGTTATGTAGCTTCGGCAAAATATGGATATAAACGTATTCCTGTATTGAAAGAATATGGCAACCCGATTGGTGGCAGAGTTTTTTTTGTAGAGCATGGAACTGATGTTCAGAAACTTATCACCTATTTACAGGATCAGGTAGTATTGATCAGACCGGAGGATAAATAAGATGCTTGAGACAAGGATCGCAAAAGAGTTGGCTTATATCAGTCAAGCAGGGCTGGCGCGTAGAATTACTGAGCTGTATTTTGTAAATCCAGCTCAGGCACAGGATCGAACCGGTAAGACTTACTTGGTATTGGCAAGTAATAATTATCTTGGTTTTACTCATGCTCCGGAAGTTATTGAAGCAGCTTCCCAAGCGGCTTTAAAATTTGGTACTGGTTCCAGTGGTTCACGACTGACTACTGGAGGGACCTTCATAGCAAGTGAACTGGAAAAGCGACTGGCAGATTTTAAGCATAGTGAAAGTGCTTTGGTTTTTAATACAGGCTATATGACCAATTTGGGAGTCTTGTATGGTTTGCTGCAAACTGGTGATGTTGTTTTCAGTGATGAACTTAATCACGCAAGTATTATTGACGGCTGCCGTATTAGCCGTTGCAAAGTGGTTGTTTATAAACATAATGATATGGCAGATTTACAGCGGCTTTTAGAGACGGAAATTGTTACTGGTCAGCGATTTATCGTTACAGATGGAGTTTTCAGTATGGATGGTGATATTGCTGATCTGCCTTCTTTGGCGGTGCTGAAAAAACAATTCAATGCCTTCCTTATAGTTGATGATGCGCATGGAGTGGGCGTAATTGGAAATGATGGCAGCGGAACGGCGTCTCATTACGGTTTAACGGATGTAATAGATCTGCAGGTAGGAACATTGAGCAAGGCGTTGGCAGCAGAAGGAGGTTATGTAGCTGGTAAAAAAATACTTATTGACTATCTTATTAACAGGTCGCGACCGTTTATTTTTTCAACAGCATTAGCTCCTGCTACTTTAGCGGCAGCTAATGCAGCGTTGTTACTTTTACAAACTCAGGCTTCCAAATACCTTGATTCTTTACGGGCGAACTCAAGACTAATGCGCCGGCTTTTATTGGAAGGTGGATTGAATGTTGTTGAAGGTATTACTCCGATTATACCAGTTGTCATTGGGGAGGCTGGGCTTACGATGCAATTTGCTGACAGGTTGAAGTCGAAAGGTATTTTAGTGTCAGGTATTCGCCCGCCGACAGTCCCTCGTGGCGAAAGCCGCCTTCGGATAACGGTTACAGCTGCTCATTGCGAAGAGCAGTTGCGTCAGGCGGCTCAAATAATTACTGCGCTTTGGCAGGAACTAAAACATGGTGAAAAGAAAGAAGGCTGAATAAATGTTGGGAATAGGCGTTACGGCAACGGATACTGAAATAGGTAAAACAGTAGTAAGTGGAGCCTTGGCGGCAGCTATGCGGCACCGCGGTTATAAAACTGGCGTTTACAAACCTGCTGCTTCAGGATGTGTTAAGAATAGTGACGGGAAGTTGATTTCTACAGATGCCGAGTTTTTACTGCACTGCGCGGGGCTAAATGTGGAAAAACATGATCAGGTCGTACCATATGTATTGGAGGCTGCCTTGGCTCCTGCTGAAGCCAGCCGTCTTGCTGGTATAAAAATAGATCCGTGTGTAATGCTGGCAGGAGCAAGGGAGATGCTTTTGGGCAGTCAAATCAGTATAGTTGAAGGCGTAGGAGGAATCTCCGCGCCTTTGACTGATGAATATTTGGTTAAAGATTTTTTCAGTGAACTGAAGCTGCCTTTGGTTATAGTGGTTAAAGCTGTTCTAGGTAATGTTAATCATGCTGTATTGACGGCTGAATATGCAAGGATACATGGTTTGAAAGTAGTGGGATTGATAGTTAATGGTTGGGACAGAAAAAAAGCTGGTGCCTTGGAGCAAAGCAATCTTTATTATTATGAGAAATTAACCGGTTTACCAATTTTAGGAAAATTGCCAGTCCTATCTCAGCATTTGCTTGATGAATTTAATAGTCTTGAATTAGCTGAAATTACAGAGGCGAACATTGATATTGATAGAATATTATCATTAGCAGGAGGTACTGTAAAATGAATCAATGGGAATTTATGGATAAAGAATATATCTGGCATCCTTTTACACAAATGAAAGGATGGAATGAAAATAAGCAGCTGGTAATTGATCATGGCGAAGGAGTCAAATTGTATGATGTTGAAGGAAACGCTTATTATGACGGTATTTCCAGTTTATGGGTTAATATACATGGACATCGCCGTTGGGAAATTGATGAAGCTGTAAAAAAACAGCTTGATAAAATAGCCCATACTACTTTGCTTGGTCTTATTAATAAGCCTTCTGCTGAATTGGCGAAAAAATTAGTTGAGGTAACGCCTAAAGGATTGAATAAAGTTTTTTATTCAGATGACGGATCTACAGCTGTGGAAGCGGCAGTAAAAATAGCTTTTCAATACTGGCAGCATAAAGGTTTGCCTGAAAAACAGCAATTTATCAATTTGGGAGATTCTTATCATGGAGATACGGTAGGTGCGGTTAGCGTTGGTAATATAGATGTTTTTCATAAAGTCTACAAACCTTTGCTTTTTAATACTAAAAAAATGACTTGCCCGTCGTTTTACCACAGCAGTATAGAGGGGATAAACAATGAAATAGAATTCCGGGATTTTTTGCTGCAGGAGTTGGAAGATTATTTGAAAGAAAACAGTGATAAAGTTGCTGCAATGATTATAGAACCTCTTGTACAGGCAGCTGCAGGAATGTTGATGCAGCCTAAGGGGTATATCAAAGGTGTACGTGAACTTACCAAAAAATATAATGTGCTTTTGATAATTGATGAGGTTGCGACTGGATTTGGCCGTACCGGGAAATTATTTGCCTGTGAGAATGAAGGTATCTGTCCGGATATGATGTGCTTATCCAAAGGTATTACCGCAGGTTATATGGCATTAGGTGCTACAATGGTGACTGATGAGATATACAATACTTTTTTAGGTGAAGCAGCCGAATATAAAACTTTTTACCACGGACATTCATATACCGGTAATCCTTTGGCTTGTGCAGCTGGTGTTGCCGGGTTGGAGCTTTTTGAAAAAGACGATGTTATTGAAAATCTGCCGCCCAAAATGGCGGTTATTGCAGAACATATACAGAAGATGAATACTATGAAATATGTTGGTAATGCCCGACAATGCGGTATGCTTGCCGGTATTGAGCTGATGCATGATAAAAATTTAAAAATACCCTTTGACTCAACTCTTTTGATGGCAGGGGGAATTTGCCAGACAGCCAGAAAATATGGCCTTATTGTAAGGAATATTGGTGATGTTATTATTTTTATGCCGCCGCTGGTAAGTACGGTACAGCAGATAGAAGAAATGCTGAGTATACTGGAACAAGCAATGCAGGAAGTTTTTGAGAAAGTCGATCTGCATAGTAACATTAAATTTTCTGATCCCTGCGCATTTTAAGTTTTGCTGATTAAGACGCCCTGAAAGGGGCGTCTTTTTTGATTACTGTGATATAATATGATAACTTGACGAGGTATTTTCGATTCTGTTGAGAATATATACCCTTGTGGTATAATAAACCTTATAGGGTCATTTATTATGGTTTTAGTATATATGGAGGTGAGCTTATGGAAGAATCAAAGTTTCTGATCATTACAGGGATGTCCGGTGCAGGTAAAACACAAGTTGTGCGGACGTTGGAGGATATGAATTTTTTCTGTATTGATAATTTGCCACCGGCACTTATTCCTAAGTTTGCCGAATTATGTCGTCAAACGCAGGCCCGTAATACTGCTCTGGTAGTAGATGTACGCGGTGGTCGTTTTTTTGACGAGTTGATAGAAATATTGGACGAAATGAAAGCTATGGGACATGAATATGAATTGTTGTATCTTGATGCATCCGATGATAGCTTGATCAGGCGGTATAAAGAAACACGTCGCCGTCATCCGCTCGGACAGGGTAAAAGCCTCAGTGAAAATATTGCTGTAGAGCGTGAGAGATTGACTGAAGTACGCAACAGGGCTACACACATTATCGATACTACTGATATGCCTACAGCAGAGCTGAAAGAAAAAATTTGGAAGTTGTATTCAGGCAATGGCGGTGTAGAGCGCATGATTGTTTTAGTACAGTCCTTTGGTTTTAAACACGGACTGCCATTAGATAGTGATATGGTCTTAGATGTCAGGTTTTTGCCCAATCCGTTTTATGAAGAAGATTTAAAGCGTTTAACTGGCAATGACCAGCCGGTTGCCGATTTTATTTGTCGTTTCCCTCAAACGTTTCAGTTTCTGAAAAAAGAAGAAGAAATGCTTGAATTTTTGTTGCCACAGTACATTTCCGAAGGCAAAAGCCAGCTTGTTATAAGTGTAGGCTGTACCGGGGGACAGCATCGTTCGGTATTTATAGCAAATCGATTGTATGAATTTTTGCGTACACAGGGCTATGCCGTACAGCTTACTCATCGTGATCTGCAGCGGAAAAACAAATAAGAGGAGGTTCCTATGGGCTGGATCAGTTGGTTATGTCCGGGAATAAACCTGAAACGCTGGTTGCTGCTTTTTGCAGGGGGCGTGCTGTGCTGTGCTATTGGGCTGGCACTATTTTTCAATTACCAATTTATGGGTTTTGTTGAAGAAATGCTTTTTCGTATGTCATATCTTACTACTGGTAAATATTCTAATACCGTCTCGATGTTGACAGGTTTTATTTCCCTATGTGCTGGATTATTTATTATGTATTATGCAACTCGTAAAATTATTCGTTCTGTAGTTGAGGCTGTTATGCCAGATAATAATGCATCGCTGATGGAAATAATCTTTACGCAGCGCAAGCTGACACGCGGTCCGGCAATTACTGTTGTTGGTGGTGGCACTGGACTTTCAACTCTGCTGCGCGGTATGAAATATATTACGAATAACTGTACTGCTGTTGTCACTGTAGGTGACGACGGCGGATCTTCAGGAAGGCTGCGGAAAGAAATGGGTATTTTACCGCCCGGGGATCTGCGCAACTGCCTGGTTGCCTTGGCGGATCGCGAACCTTTGATGGAACGGATCATGCAGTACCGTTTTAAAGGCGATTCGCCGCTGGCGGGACACAGTTTTGGCAATCTGTTTATTGCTGCCATGGCTGAAGCTGAAGGTGGTATGGAAGCAGGCCTTGCTGCTACGAGTCAGATTTTGAATGTGCGCGGTAAAGTTGTTCCGTCAACGCTGCGTGATATCAGACTGAAAGCAGAAATGACGGATGGCAGTATTATTAACGGTGAATCGGAGATACCAAAAGCACATAAAAGAATCAGAACGATGGCTATGGAACCAGCCGATGCACCGGCAACTGCCAGTGCAGTGCAGGCTATTCTAAATGCTGATATCCTGATTTTTGGTCCGGGTAGTCTTTATACCAGTGTCATACCTAATCTATTGGTAACAGGTATTCGTGATGCCGTTATCAAATCAGAAGCTGTGAAAATCTATATATGCAATGTAATGACGCAGCCCGGAGAAACAGATGGTTATGGGGCTTTTGAACATGTACAGGCACTTATTCAGCAGGCTGGAACCCAGTTTCTAGATTATGTTATTGTTAATGACCAGCGGGTTACAGCGGCGCAATTAGCGCAATATAACGAAAAAGGTTCTATGCCTGTTACGCCCGATATCAAAAAAATAGAACGGCTTGGGATCCAGGTTATTCCCACGCGTCTTATCAGTAATAAAGATTTAGTGCGGCATAATCCGCAGAAACTGGCGCAGGTTATTATTTCTTTAGTTTATCGTTTGCGTTTATTTGGCAAAGGTATACAATTTTTTGATTACTTCTTTATGCGGCAAAGCATGCGTGAATTAAAGAAAAAATAGATATATCAATTATTTTATAGAAGGAGAATGACCGGTGTCTTTTTCTAACGAAGTTAAAAACGAACTAGCCCGGCTTGAAAACGGTAAACAGTGCTGTGAAAAAGCCGAACTGTTTGGTTTGCTGAGAATGAGTGGTGCTATTATTTTAAGAGGCCGAAATATGGGTATTCATTTTTCGACCGAAAATGCTGCTTTAGCCAGGCGTGTGCTTCAGTTGTTTAAAAATAACTACGATGTTAAAACAGAAGTAGTAATAACAAGATCACGTCGCCTTAAAAAAAACAATCGCTATCAGGTAAAAGTAGTACCTTCCCCAGAGGCTGGTAAAGCTTTGGAAGAATTACAGCTGTTGCCGGCAGAAAATGAAGGAGGCAAAACATCTTTATTAACAACTCCTTGCTGCCGCAAATCTTTTCTGCGCGGAGCTTTTCTAGCGGGTGGCTCGATCAGCAGACCTGCCAGTGATTACCATTTGGAAATGGTAACTGAGAACCAGGATTTTGCGAAAATGATCATGAAAACTATGCAAGGATTTTCATTGCCTGTAAAAATAACAGACAGAAAAAATGATTATATCGTTTATTTGAAAGAAGGAAATGGTATCACCTCGTTTTTATCAGTTATCGGAGCACATAATGCTTTGTTGGAATTTGAAAATGTACGTATTGTTAAAGAAATGCGCAATAATGTCAATCGAGTAGTTAACTGTGAGACGGCAAACCTTAATAAAGTTGTGCAGGCAGCTGTACAACAGCTTGAAAGCATACGTTATATAGAAAAACATCTGGGATTGGGAAAATTGCCGCTGACATTACGTGAAACGGCAGAATTACGTTTAAATCATCCCGACGCTTCTCTAAATGAATTAGCTGATCTATCCGAAGGGAAAATAGGAAAATCAGGAATTAATCACCGCTTGAAAAAAATACAGCATTTAGCTGAAGAACTAGGGATGATAAAGAATGAGTGATCTTTGGAAAAAGTATAAAAAATATATGGCTGCCGCTGGTATTAGTATAATAGTATTGCTTGCTTTAACAGCTTTTTATGTAAGGTATGACTATCAACAGTATTGTAAAGAGGCTGTGCCGATATTGGAATATCATGGTATTGGGTCGGCAGATGGCTGGATGAAAGAACTGTTTGTTTCTAAAGAAACTTTTGAAACGCATTTGCAATATTTGCATGACAATGGTTATAAAATGGTATCAGTGAAAAAAATGGCAGAGATGTTTGCCAATGGTGAATCTACAGAAAAAACAATTGTTATGACCTTCGATGATGGCTATCTTGATAACTATACTAATGTTCTGCCGCTTTTAAAAAAATATAACGCTACAGCGACCTTTTTTGTTGTTCATAGTAAAATAGGGCATTACAGATATATGACACACGATCAGATACAGTCTTTGATAGATAATGGGATGGAAATTGGTTCTCATACAATCAATCATCAGATACTTACGGATATAGATCCTCAGTATTTGAGTTGGGAGCTTGCTACTTCGCGGTATTTTCTGAAAAAAGATTATAATGGTTATGTAGTTCGTTCACTTTCATATCCTAATGGTATGTATAATTCAAAAATTTTAGCGGCGGTAAAAGAATACGGTTATTACTGGGCTGTTACTGGGAATGCTGGCACTGTCAGTAAAAAAACTATGGAACAAAAGCCGTTGGAATTAGGACGTATTTGTATTGACAATTCAAATATCAATACTTTTAAAGAAAGATTGCGTTATTCTTATTGGGTTGGATACTTGAAAGAACGAGGCATTAACATACATTTTTTCAAGAGCTTATAAGAAAATATCAGGAGAACACTTGCAGAAATCTGCAAAAAACGGTAAAATAAATCAGTAAGCAAAACATATTGGGGGTATCTTAAAATGAGAAAACACATTAAAACCGTGAATAAAGCAATTCTGAACAAAACTTTAAAAACCGGCGGCTGCGGCGAATGTCCTGCTTCCTGCCAATCTGCCTGCAAAACTTCCTGCACTGTTGGCAATCAGGTTTGTGAGCAAAAATAATTCAGGCTGTGGCTTTATTTAACTAGTATATTTGTTTAATTTGCAGCTCCCTGTTTTACAGGGGGCTGTTTTACTATGAAAGGTGGAAATACATGCTTATTCATAAAATGCGTCTTGATGAATATATGGCTGTACTTGACGTTAACAGTGGAGCTGTGCATCTGGTAGACGATGTCATCTATGATTTGCTTGATGTTTTTGATGGAACTAATGATGATGAAGCCATTGCGGCCTTACAAACAAGCTATCCGGAAAAAGATTTGCGTGAAGCTTTAGAAGAACTTCATCAGTTACAGGAAGAAGGATTACTTTTTTCTCCTGAATTTGAAGTGCCCCAGACTTTTGCAGAAACACCAATACTAAAATCGTTATGCCTGCATATAGCTCATGACTGCAATCTGCGCTGTGGATATTGCTTTGCAGGGACAGGAGATTTTGGAGGATATCGTGCAATGATGAGCAAAGAAACAGCTGAAAAGGCTGTGGAGTTTGCTATAGCTGGCAGTAAAATGCGTCATAACTTAGAGCTGGATCTATTTGGCGGTGAACCGCTGATGAATCCTGAGGTTGTCAAACATGTCATAAACTATGTGCGTCGTCGTGAATTTGAAACCGGCAAAAATATCAAATTGACACTCACTACTAACGGAACACTTTTGAATGATGATATTATTCAATTTTTAAATGATAATCGTGTCATGCTTGTTCTTAGTTTGGATGGCAAAAAAGAAACTCATGATAATATGAGGCCGTTCCCAAATAAAACGGGCAGTTATGATGCAGCTGTTCGCGGGTTTAAAAAAGTTATTGAAAGCCGGAATGGAAAAAATTATTATCTGCGTGGTACTTATACTCATTTTAATCCGCATTTTGCTGAAGATACTCTCGATATGACAAAGATCGGGAAAGAACTTTCTGTAGAACCTGTTGTAGGAATTGACGAACCTTATGTACTTACCGAAGCTGATCTGCCTGTACTATATGAAGAATATGATAAACTGGCAAGGGCTTATCTGCAAAAGCGCCGTGAAGGCGATGCTTTTGATTTTTTCCATTTTAATGTTGCTCTTGATAACGGACCTTGTGTGGCTAAACGTTTAGCAGGCTGCGGTGCTGGGCATGAATATTTTGCCATAACGCCCGAAGGCGACATTTATCCATGTCATCAGTTTGTAGGCAGAGAAGAATACAAATTAGGAACGTTGGAAACAGGTGTCGTAAAACCTGATCTGGTACAAAAATTCAGACATACTCATGTGATGACTAAGACAGAATGCAGTACTTGTTGGGCTAGATTTTTCTGTAGTGGAGGCTGTCATGCTAATGCTGATCTTATCAATGGTGACATCAGCAAGCCATATCAATATGGCTGTAAATTGCAGAAAAAACGGTTGGAATGCGCTATCGTGCTGCAGGCGATTCTGGCCGCAGAAGCGCAGGAAGGTAAAGATATGCGTCCCGAGATAACGAATTTCAAATATGAGGTAGAACATAAATAAATTACAGGATGTTTTTTAGCGGCAGTTTATACTGCCGCTAAAAAATAAAAAAATGAAAAAAGCACTTGAAATTTTTCATAAAATCTAGTAAGATAATGAAAGTCGCCTGAGGCGATTGAAGGCAGTTGATAACTGAAAAAAGCCGTTAAAAAAGATGAAAAAAAGTAGTTGACAACATCGAAAAGATGTAATATACTATACAAGTCGTCAAAAACGGCAGGCAGAACCTTGAAAACTGAACAATAACCAAAAACGAATGTGCGGGCGAGCGTTTCTTGAAAGAGGAGCGTTTGCCAAGTCAAAAAATAA
>NZ_QLTS01000007.1 GCF_003269275.1 Phascolarctobacterium faecium DSM 14760
GCATCGTCAGTGAAGAATCGCTGGTCAAAGCTGTTTTGAACCGCGTACCGAAAGGCACTGAAGAGAAAAATAAACAGGCATTGCAGGTTGGTATGGATCTGATCAAATAAGCTGCTGTAATCCCCGGCATTATTAATAATGCCGGGGATTTTTGCGCATTCCGACCCCTTATGTGTTATAGTAGTAATATACACATCAACATTACGAGGTAAAAACATGTTAACCCAACAGCTTGCTGCATCCCGCAGCGAAGACGACGGACGTATCTCCGATATGTCTTTCCATGATGAAACTCTGAATAATGAAGACCTCAGCAAAAGCATTTTTCACAATGTCCAGTTCAGCAAATGCCGCTTTACACGCTGTGATTTCTCACAATCACGCTTTTTGTCAGTCGCTGTAAAAAACTGTGATTTTTCCAACTGTAATTTCAGCGAAAGCTTTTGGAAACAAGTAACTATCACCGACAGCCGCGGCAACGGTGCCGATTTCTCACAAAGCTGCTGCAAGGAATTGACCTTGTGTGACAGTTCCTTTGCATACGCCAATTTCTCCAAATCACAATGGGAAAACTCTGCCGTCAGCAACTGCTCTTTCAAAGAGTCCTTCTGGGCTGAAGTACGCCTGAAGAAACTTACTTTAGCAGCTTCAGTTTTCAGCGGTGCCGACTTCTTTAAAACACCTCTTAAAGACCTTGATTTTTCAGACTGCAAAATCGATGGCATTACTGTTTCAGAAACTTTTAAAGAACTGCGGGGCATGCAGATCAATTTACTGCAATCCGCTGACATTGCCAGACTGCTGGGCATCAAAATAGTTTAAAATCCCGGCTGGCTTTATTTTAATTTTCACACACAACATATAAAACCTGGATTGCTGTTATCAAAAATAACAATAATCCAGGTTTTATATTTTTCTTGATTAATATATTTAACTTTTTATTTTTATATTCATTTAAAAAATGTTATAATTTTAATATAAAAAATTATTTATTATCGTCCTGTTTATCAGGGGGAGGATCTGCAATGAAACGCTTTGACAAAAAACTAAATGCCCAGGATATCATTAACGCTATTCCCGGCGGCGTCGCAATCTATAAAGTTTCCGACATCTTTGAAACGGTTTACTATTCTGACGGCGTACCCGCTCTTTCCGGCTATAGCCGCGATGAATATGACCTACTCATAAAACAGGATGCTGCTGATCTTATCTATCAGGAAGATGCCGCTATGGTCATTCGGAAGATACGCCAGGTACTGGAAGCCGGAAAATCGGCAAGCTTTGAATTCCGCAAACAGCATCGCGACGGACACATCGTCTGGGTCAATGTTCACGCCCGGAAAATAGGCGAAGACGGCGGTCATCCCCTTCTGCAATGTGTATTCCACAATATTTCCGCCTTCAAACAGGCCCGAGAAGAGCTGGCACACGTCATCAATTCTATTCCCGGCGGCATTGCTGCCTATGATTTTAATGATATGCAGAATCCCCGGCGTCTGTTTTGTTCCGATGGTGTTGCTAAACTTTTCGGCTGCAGTGACGCAGCTGATCTGCAGCATTATGCGGCCAATCCCTGGAGCATGGTTTTTAAAGAAGATTATCAGCGGGTCTACGATGCTTTCCAGCATATGTTCATCAGCAGTGACACTCTTGATCTTTCTTATCGTATCACCCGAAAAGATCAGGTACTGGAATGGGTCCATCTGAATGGCAAAGCTATCAACGGCATCTTTTATGCCGTTTTTACCGGTATGTCCGATGAAGCCAAATTATTCCAGCAGATCAGCAACGAAGCGGCCCAGGGTATCTATGTCATTGATAAAAAGAACCATGACCTGCTGTATTACAATGAAAACGTAGAACTTTTTTTAACAGGTAAAAACAATGCCTGGGGTAAAAAATGCTACACCGCCCTGCACGACAAACAGACTCCCTGTACCTTCTGCCCTTTATCAATGATCAAAAATATCGAAAAACCACAGGAGCTTACCTTCGCAAACGGCAAAAGCTACGAGATCCGTGCCAAAGAACTTGAATGGAACGGTCTGCCTGCTTACACGCTTTTTATTAACGACATTACCGATAAAATAACCAGTTCGCGCAAAACCGAGCAACTGGAACAGTTTTATCAGACCCTTGTCCAGAATCTTCCTGGCGGCATTGCAGTCATCCGTTTTGATATGGCAAAAAAACAAATGCTCCCCGAATATATTTCCGAGGGTTTCGCCGCCATGACAGGTATGTCCACTGACGAAGCTTACGCACTTTACAAAAACGATGCCACAGCTGGCGTCCATCCGGACGACCTTGACTATATCATTGGCCGATTGAATCAGCATCTCAAGAAGCACCTTGATACCTGCGAAAGTATCTACCGGCTGCGCAAAAAAGACGGCAGTTATATCTGGATCAAAAACAATTCTTCACTCATTTTAAGCCCAAACGAAATACCGCTTATTTATGCAGTTTACAGTGATATCACCAAAGAAATAGAAGCGCAGAACAAGCTGCGCCAAAAATACAATGATCTTTTACTTCGTCAGCAGAACTATCCGCTTTCTAACGAAATTCTCAGCGGTTACTGCGATATAACCGCCAACAGGATCCTGCGTATTTACGACAAAACAGGTATCGATCCCCTGCAAAAATTTGGTTTCGAGCGCCAGAACTTTTTCAAGGGGCTGGCCACTCTTATCGAAAGCCCGGAAGAACGACAGCACTTCCTTAATACCTTCCTCAATGCCCCGCTGCTGGAAAAATTTGCTCAGGGCATCAACAGTCAGGAACTAGAATGCTTTATCCGTATGCCTCATGATAACAGCGGTCATTACCTTAAATGTGTCATCAATATGATAGAATCACCGGATAACGGCCACACGATCGGCGTACTTTCCGTGCTCGATCTGACACAATTTAAGATCAACGACCAGATATCGATGCATCTGGCGCACGCCCATTATGATTTTATCGCTACCTGTGATTTCAACAGCGATAGCTATCAGCTTTTTTTCACAAACAGCAAAGCGAATCTAATGCCGCCTGAACAGGGAAGCTACAGCAAAAATATCGTCGCCTTCCTGCAGACCTTCACTGTCCCCAAAGATCGGGAATTTTGTATGGAAATGTTTGATCCCGCCAATATGCAGCGGCGGCTGTATCACGAAAATTCCTACTCCTTCCATTATTCACTGAAGGATGAACAAGGACATATCTATACTAAAAATATGATCGTATTCCTGATCGATCAGCGGCTGAATAAAGTCGGTATGGCCCGAGCCGATATCACAGACTACGTACGGGAACAGCGAGCGCTGCTGAATACGCTGGCCTATACCTTTGAGCAGCTCAGTATCATCAATCTGGTGACAAAAGAATTTACAATGTATACCCGCAAATCTGTACTGCAAAATCTGTCACCCTATAAATGCGCGGACTTTAACAGAGCACTGCACAAGCTCAGCCTTCCTTATACTAAACTGGCAGCGGATGAAACTGCGGCAGAAAAATTTTCTTTGCCGGTCATCCTCAGCAGGCTGGCAGAGAAACCGCAGGGTTACGAATTTACGCTGCCGTATCTTGCTAATGACGGCAGCGAAAAGAACAAACAGATCAACGTCCTTTGGGGCGACGAAGGTCATCATACGATTTGTCTTGTCCGATGTGATGTTACTGATATCATCAGCGCCGAAAAAAATTCCAGATCCGTACTGCAAAATGCCTTGGATCTGGCTCAGGAAGCCAACCGCGCCAAAACAGATTTTCTCTCCGCTATGAGCCACGACATCCGCACGCCCATGAACGCGATCATCGGTATGACGGATCTGGCACTTGACGATCTGGATAACCGACAGCATCTCAGCGAATATCTCGATATTATCAAAAGCTCTTCGTCACATCTGCTGACGCTGATCAATGACATTCTGGATATGAGCCGCATCGAAAAAGGCAAACTGAAACTGGCGCGTACCTCGTTCAACTTGTCCGTCGAAATAGACAGATTCTGCAGCCGTTACCAGCTGTTGATGGATAAAAACAGCCTTAACTTCCTGCATAACGCAGAACTTCTTCACTGCAATTGTATCGGTGATACCGCACAGCTGCAGCGGATCTGGGATAACCTTGTCAGCAACGCCTGTAAATTCACACCTCCGGGTGGCACTGTTACCTTCAGCGCCTGCGAGCTCCCTTCAGACAATGAGCGGCTCGGCTGGTATAAATTTACGATCAGCGATACCGGTATCGGTATCGACAGCGAAAGCCTGCAGCATCTATTCGATCCTTTTTTCCGCAGCAGCGACGTCATCAGCAAGCATATCGAAGGTTCCGGACTGGGACTTGCTATCGTCAAAAATATCGTCGATTATAAAGGCGGTACGATTTCCGTCGCCAGTAAGCCGGGTGAGGGCACGACCTTTACTGTTACACTGCCGCTGCACTTCGATACTGCAGCTGAACATCCTGTAGAAAAACCAACGCACACTTTTGGCAGTGCTGATTTTGATTTTTCAGGGAAATCGCTTCTGCTGGCAGAAGATCATCCGATCAATCAAAAGGTCGCCGAACTGATTTTGGAAAAAACGGGTGCGGCAGTCACGATCGTTGAAAACGGTCTGCAGTGCACAGAGCTTTTCACTGGATCTGCAAAGGGCAGCTTCGATGCTATCCTGATGGATATCCAGATGCCCGTCATGAACGGCTATGAAGCCGCCCAGGCTATCCGCAGCAGTACACATCCACAGTCAGCAACGATCCCTATTATTGCCATGACTGCCAACGCTTTTGCCGAAGATATTAAAAATGCGCTGTCAGCTGGTATGAACGCCCATATTGCCAAACCTATCGACCCGCAAAAGCTCTATGAAACTCTGGCAGCTTATATCAAATAACAAAAAACACTGTTACGTATATACGTAACAGTGTTTTTGCATTTTGACTACCGCTTGGCCCAGCTCCAGACCTCACATGTCAGCCAGATAAAAAAGACCCCTGAAAAATCCAGGATCACGTCCGTAACCAAGGCACTGCGCCCCGGAGCATGCAACTGGATATATTCATCGCTAACTGCTACTGCCAAACCTAAAAACAAAATATACCCTGTCGCTGTACGATGACTGACACCGAACGCCGCGTAAACATTGCACAGGATCACGCCCAGGATAGCAAACTCCAAAAAGTGTGCCAGCTTGCGGATATTATAATCCAGGTTCTGCTGCGGTACATCAATGCCGAACCATTTCCCCATACCGGTCAGAATCGAGCCGACCAGTTCACTGGCCCGGTGTGATTCTGCCGCCGGCATAGAAGAATTATAAAAAATAAAAGCTACAAAAACGATCAGTAAAAGCAGCCATACAAATCTTCTCACGGTCTTACTTACCTCGCCTTATAAATTTCTGCTTAACATATCCATGACCATCATATTGCTGACGATGCCAATACCGCCTGGAACAGGCGTAAAAGCGCTGGCTTTAGCGCTGACGGCAGGGTCAACGTCACCTACCAGACCGCCTTCGACAGCATTGATACCAACATCGACGATCACGACGCCTTCTTTGACCATTTCAGGTTTAATGAAAGCCGGTACACCCACAGCGGCAACGATGACATCAGCACCGCGCAGCACATCCGCAATATCCCTGGTCCGGGAATGGCAGACAGTGACCGTAGCATGCTCCTGCAGGAGCAGCAGCGCCACAGGCTTGCCAACTACATTACTGCGCCCGACAACAACGACGTTTTTCCCCTTTAACTCAATACCGTAATGAGACAGCGTCGCCATACAGGCCCGCGGAGTGCACGGTGCCCAGCGGCTGCGCCCTAAAAAGACTTCTCCGACGCTTTTAGGGTTTAAACAATCCACGTCTTTGCTCATAGTGATAGCGGCACCGACAGCATCGCCGTCGATATGCTTCGGCATCGGCATCATCGGCAGGATACCGGTAACATAGCGGTTATGATTAAGTTTTTTGATAGCGCCAATAACTTCTTCCTGTGTTGCTGTTTCCGGCATTGCCAGCACCTTGGCTTCACCGCCAAGACTTTCTACCAGTTTTACCAGACGGTCTTTATAAACATGCGAAGCAGGGTCATCTCCCACCACAATGATCGCCAGAGTAACTTTGATCCCTTTTTCCTTTGCGGCTGTGATCTTGGCTGAAACAGTTTCTCTATATGCATCGGCAACGGGCTTGCCCTTCATCAACAAAGTTTCCATTGCTACAACTCCCCTTAAAACAAGCCGCTGATGACGCCGTCATCACTGACATCGATTTTCTCTGCTGCCGGCACCTTCGGCAGGCCGGGCATCGTCATGATATCACCTGTCAGCACGACTACGAAGCCTGCGCCGGCAGAGATCCTGCAGTTTTTGATCGTCATGGTAAAACCGCTGGGACGACCAAGCAACGTCGGATCATCCGAAAACGAATACTGGGTCTTAGCCATACAGATCGGCAGATTGCCATAACCCAGACTTTCAAAATCCTTCAAAGCAGTTTCCGCTTCTTTAGCATAAACTACATCGCCGGCACCGTAAATCTCACGCGCCACAGTTGCGATTTTTTCCTTTAAGGTCAGCTCGTAAGCATAGATAGGAGCAAAATCAGCCTTGCCGCTTTCTGCCAGCGCAACAACCTCCTTAGCCAGCTCCACGCCGCCGGCTCCGCCTTTGGCAAAAACATCGGACAATGCAACATTGACGCCATGTGCAGCACAATGGGCACGTACAGCTTCCAGCTCTTCCGGTGTATCCTGAGCAAAAATATTGATGGCTACTACCAGAGGCAGACCGAATTTTTTAATATTTTCAATGTGTTTTTCCAGATTGACGATACCTTTTTTCACAGCGTCCACATTCGGCGCAGTCAAGTCCGTCTTCGGCACCCCGCCATGCATCTTCAATGCGCGCACTGTAGCAACCAGCACAACAGCATCCGGCTTCAACCCGGCATAACGGCATTTGATGTCAAAGAATTTTTCAGCGCCCAGATCAGCGCCGAAGCCTGCTTCTGTAATCGTATAATCAGCCAGCTTCATAGCCGTCTTAGTTGCCATCACGCTGTTGCAGCCGTGGGCGATATTGGCAAACGGCCCGCCGTGAATAATCGCCGGCACATTTTCCAGTGTCTGCACAAGATTAGGCTTCACAGCATCCTTCAAAAGGGCAGCCATAGCGCCGTGGGCTTTGATCTGCCCTGCGGTAACCGGTTTGCCGTTATAATCATAAGCAACAATAATCTTGCTTAAACGTTCTTTTAGATCGTGCAGACTGCTGGCCAGGCACAAAATAGCCATGACCTCAGAAGCAACGGTAATATCAAAACCGTCCTGACGCGGTACGCCATGCGCTTTTCCTCCCAGTCCGACAACAATATTACGCAGCTCGCGGTCATTCATATCAACAACACGTTTCCAAACGATCCGGCGCGGGTCGATATTCAAAGCATTGCCCTGCTGCACATGGTTATCGACCATTGCCGAAAGCAGCATGTGTGCAGATGTGATCGCATGGAAATCACCTGTAAAATGCAGGTTGATATCTTCCATCGGCACCACCTGAGAATAACCGCCGCCGGCTGCGCCGCCCTTAACGCCCATGCAGGGTCCCAGAGAAGGCTCGCGCAAAGCTACGATAACGCTTTTATCAATTTTGGCTAGGCCCTGGGCCAGTCCTACGGTAGTAGTCGACTTGCCTTCGCCTGCCGGCGTAGGCGTAATAGCCGTTACCAAAACCAGCTTGCCTGCCGGTTTATCTTCCATGCGGCGGATCAGATCCATAGATAATTTAGCCTTGTAACGGCCATACATTTCAATGTCTTCTTCGCCGATGCCGAGCTTAGCGGCAACCTCAGTGATCGGCAGCATCTTGGCCTGCTGAGCAATTTCAATATCTGATAACATAAATAAACGCCCTCCTCTTCACTTATACCTGTGAACCATCTTGTATATCTTCTGTGCCGACAGATTTTTTCCTGCTGCTCTGACAGCAACCTAATGTATACATTTAAATGTTTTTATTCAAACCAGATTTCCAGCTTCGTACCTTCGGCAACTACTGTTCCCGGAGGCTGCGACTGCTTCCGCGCCCGACCGCTGCCATGCGGCACCAGTACCAGACGTCCCTGCTGGATCAGTTCAGCCGTCTGCCGCATATCCAGCCCGCTGAAATCAGGCAGTTTGATCTTACCGTCTGCCAGTATCTCCATCTGCGGCATCTTAGCCGGAGGCGGCACTGTCGAATTAACAGCGGGATTATTCCGTACATGCTGCTCAAATGACGGCAGTCCTTCACTGCTGCTGGGCTGAATGCCCTTAGCTACAAGGATCTGCTGCAATGTATCGCGGAATACCGGCGCCGAAACCTGCGAACCGTAAAAAGCTCCCTGCGGCGTATCCAGCATGATCAGCATCGCATACTGCGGCTTATCAGCAGGTACAAAGCCTACGAAAGAAGCAATATATTTACCGGCTGCATAACCGCCTGTTTCCGCAAGTTTTTCGGCGGTACCGGTCTTACCGGCAATACGGTAGCCTTTAATCCCTGCTGCTTTACCACCACCGGCGGCGACAACCTTCTCCATCATTCCGCGCATCTGTGCGGCAACTTCCTCACTCATCACCCGGCGCACCACTTTTTTCTGCCCCTGGCGCAGAACGCGTCCATCCGGCATCACGATCTTATCGATGATATACGGCTGCAAAAGCTCGCCGCCGTTAGCAATAGCGCAGATCGCACGCAGCATCTGCAGCGGCGTTACGGCAATGCCCTGACCGATAGACATGGTTGCAATATCCGGCTGATACATATGATCCGGATTATAAAGGATACCCTCTTCTTCACCCGGCAGCTCTATACCGGTCACACTGCCGAAACCGAACTTCTTGCTGTAATCGATCATCCGCTGTGCTCCCAGCTGCATCCCCAGCTGTACCATACCCGTATTGATAGAAAATTTTATAACATCCTGAAACGGTACCAGTCCCATGCCTTCCCCGTCCCAATTGCGTATCGTACGGTCGGCTATCTGAATACTGCCCGTATCATTGATCATCGTGGTCGGCGTAATAATTTTTTCCGTCAGTCCCATCACGCCCACAATCGGCTTGAAAACCGATCCCGGTTCGTAAATAGTCGAAACCGCGCGATTAGTCCAGCTGGTAGCCGGATATTTATAAAAAGTATTAGGGTCAAAACTGGGCCGATTGGCCATGCCCAGAATCGCGCCCGTATTCGGGTCCATCAAGATGACCGCCGCACTGGCGGCTTTCGTATCCTTCATCGCCTTATCCAGCGCATCCTCCAGCACAAACTGGATCTTGCTGTCCAGGGTCAGATAGACTGAAGCCATCTTCTGCGGTCTGGCTTTATTGAAACCGCTGTCACCCATGGGGCGCCCCAGCGCATCGACGACCTCCTGCTGCTGTGTTTCCGCACCCTTGACTACCGAGTCCAAAGCCAGCTCGATACCGCTGAGACCGTTATCATCCGTACCGACAAAACCCAGCACCTGAGCCGCCATTGATTTTTTTGTATAATAGCGTTTACTTTCTTCTAAAAAATGCAGCCCCGGCAGCTTATTCTCACGAATGATCCGTTCTACTTCCGCCGCTTCCTTAGGCTCCATCGTTCGTTTGAGCCAGATAAAGCGGGCTTCTGTTGTAAAATCAGCATATAATTCGTCTGCTTTCATCTGCAGCACTCCGGCCAGCAAATCAGCGGCCAGCCGCTTGACGTCACGTTCCGGCTTCTCGCCCTTTTTCGTCGGGTTATCCTGCATCTCGACCGGGTCGACATACAGAGATTTAGACATAATGCTGACTGCCAGCTCCTCGCCGTTGCAGTCCAAAATGGCTCCGCGCGGCGAATATTTAGTTACCTTGCCGGTAACCTGATTGGCAGCACGTCTGGCCAGCTCTTCGTTTTGAATGACCTGCAGCCAGATCAGCCGCAGAAACACCGTTCCAAAACCAAAAAAGATCAGCAGGCCGATAATGGCAAAACGTTTTTTACCGTTTTGCAGCGAAAACTTCTTCATCAGCGCTGCCACCTCCCCTCAGCAGGTGAAACGACACGCATCTGCGTCCTGCGTGTATCGGGCGACAGCCGCTCCAGCTTTTCACGTTTACACTCGTCGCGATAAACTGAAAGCACCAGTCCGATCGAAGCCAGAGTTATCAGCATCGAAGTACCGCCATAACTGATAAAGGACAAAGGCACGCCGATTACAGGCAGCAGTCCGCACACCATTGCCATATTGGCAACCGCCTGTCCCACGATAAGCAGGCTGACGCCGGAAACAAGAATAAAGCCCCGTTCATCTTTAGTATTCATAGCAATACGAAAAAATGCCGCCGCCAGTAACAGAAACACCGAAATCAGGATCGCCGCACCCAGCAGTCCCCATTCCTGACAAAAGATAGCAAATGCAAAATCTGTATGCGCCTCAGGCAGATAAAAGAACTTGCCGCTGCCCTGCCCCCACGGCAAACCTGTCAGACCGCCGCTGCCGATCGACATCAGCGACTGTACCATCTGATAGCCCGTATTAGCCTCATCGCTCCACGGGTCCAGCCATACTTTAACACGCTGCAGCCGATAAGGGGCCATGATCGCCCCTGCCACCGCCACTGCGCCTAAAATCCCCAACAGGCCTACTACCTCACGCAGACGCAGACCTGCCAAAATATACAGACCCACCATCAGCGCTACGATAATAGCCGCCGTACCCATATCCGGCTGTTTCAAAACCAGAATGCCGTAGATCACCGTCCCCACAAAAGGCCAGACGGTATCCTTATTCAGCAGACTGATCGACTGACGCTTACGCAGCATTTCACCAAGCAGAGCTGCCCCCAGAAGGATCACGGCAATCTTCGCAAGCTCTGAAGGCTGAATAGAAATTCCGCCCACATACAACCAGCGCTGAGCACCCTTATTAGTCGTACCGATCAGATCTACTAAAAGCAGCAGGCTGCCGACACCAAAATAGATGGCTTTCAGCCAAAAATCGTTGAGCCACGTTTTATACGAAGGCGCACGAAATCCCAGCCACAGCATCAGCATCAGTCCGGCTGCGCCAAAAATCAAGTACCGCTTCAGATAATAATAACCATCCTCAAACATATCCCGCGCTTCGACAAAGCTGGCGCTGAACACATTGATACAGCCCACGAGCATCAGCAGTAAAGTCAGGCTGATGATCGCATCCTTGGGATTATCCCAGATCAAAAATCGTTTCTTCATAACAGCCTCTCTTAAAATACCACTTCACAAAAATTTATCGGTGTCCCCAAAGAGCTGAATTTACGCTCATATTCCGTCTGCACTTCATTATCATAATCTGAGTTATGCAGATCATAGCTCAACGCAATGATCTCCAGGCCAAATTCCTTAAATTCCTCAACTGAAAAATCGAACAGCGCTCTGTTATCCGTTTTAAAACGCAGGTGTCCGCCTTTTCCTAAAAGTCTTTGATATTTCGCCAAGAAATTACGATGCGTCAGCCGGCGTTTGGCGTGACGCGCTTTCGGCCACGGATCGCTGAAATTCAAATATAATTCTTTGATCTCGCCCGGCTCGAACCAGTCCTCCATATGCTCTGCATTAGCGCAGATGACCTTGATATTATCCATCTTATTTTCTTTGGCAGTTTTACCGGGATAATAAGCAATATCGTGTTGCGTTTCCACACCAATAAAAGCCTTTTCCGGATGCAGCTCCGCCATCCCGATAATAAAGCGGCCTTTGCCGCAGCCAATCTCCAGACATAAACGCTTACCGGGAAACAGTTCCTGCCAGCGTCCTTTATAATTTTCCAAATCATGCATCAAAACATATTCACCTTTTAAATCCTGCATTGCTTCTTCGATCCATGGTTTTTTTCTTAGTCTCATACTGACCCGCCTTTGTAAAATCTAAATACAAATCCAATTTATATTATATAACATAATAGAGTTCTAATCATCATTTTTATAAAAAATTACCATTGTATTGTAACCAGAAAAACCTTTCACACCTGCTGCCAATACCCTGTACAAATAAAAAAAGCCTGCCGCGGCAGCAGCAGACTTTTCCTATTTTAACAATAAATTCATTTTACGCTGGCTATTTTTTCCCTGATCGCATCTAACTTTTCACGACTGACATCCAATTCATAAGCCACATAACTCCAGTCATGCGTCGGCGGACGATGAGCAGCCAAAATGCTCTCTGCCGTGCTGCCAGAAGCTTGTGCCAGCAGTGCGGCATGCAGCACATCATTCAGCGCGTAATTCTGACGCAGGTAAGGAAGGATGTCCTTTTCTTTCAAGCCAAGTGCAGCGGCAAAATAACGGGCATCATTTCTATCACGTGCCGCTTTAATATCGTTGGGCGTGATACCCGTTAAATATTCTACCCTCGGCCAGCTGTTGTTCTCTTTCAGACGCAGGATCTCATTGATATTTTTCCCGGAAGCCAGTGACAGCAGAGCAGCGTGGCGCAGCTCTTTAAAACCCCAGCCTCGGTCAAACTCCGTCTGCAGAACAGACGCATCAATATCAAAACGTTTACTGATCTTCTGCAGTTCTGCAGTTTCACGTACCTGCGGCGGAACCAGTACTTGTCCCGGAGCTGGCCGTACCGGTTTGGCTTCGGCCGTTTGAGCCGCAACAGAAAATGTTATGGCTGTGAAAACAGCCATAATAACGGCCGCTAATTTGTTCTTGAACATTGTCAACACCTGCTTTCATACTTAAGTTGGCTTTATTATAATCGCTCAAATTTTACTTGGCAATAAAACTGTACTTCATAAACTTTCTTTTTTCTTAAATTTAACCTGGTTATTTAAAAAAAGATATTGTCCAGTCTCCTCTGCGCGCCTTTATAACTATTTTAAATACTGCAAAAATAAAAAACAGAGTGCAAATGCACTCTGTTTTTTATTTATTTTTCGAATTTTTATTAATCCTCTTTGCCGACTTTAGGTCCCAGTCCATATTTTTTCAAATAACGGTACAGGGTAACACGGCTGACATCAAGCATTCCTGCCAGTTTACTGATATTACCGCCGGCAGATTTCCAGGCCGCAATAAAAGCGTCTTTATCATATTTCCAGGATTTCTCAAGCGTCCGGTCACCAGGAAGCTTGATATTATCGGATTCGATGATCGCTCCGGGAGTATGGAAGAATGCCTGCTCGATAACTCCCTGCAGCTGTTTGATATTACCGGGCCAGCTGCAGCTTGTCAAAAGATTCAGCGCTTCCGGCGACAAACGTTTCGGCGGCAGATTATGCTGCGCCGACATTTCAGCCAGAATATGGGAAGCGATGACCTCAATATCTTTCACGCGCTCGCGCAGAGGCGGAACACGCATTGTCGTATCCAATACCAGCTCATATAAGGCTTTTGAGAAAAGTCCCTTATCAGACAAGCGTTTTAAATTAGAATCGCAGGCGGCGATCACACGCACGTTTAACTTCTTGCGAATACCGGTTTCACGGTTTACCAAACCATTTTTCAAGGCATCAGCCAGCTTATCGCCCATTTCCACAGGCAGCTTTTCGACTTCATCCAGGAATAGCGTACCACCCAGTGCCAGCTCCAGTTTACCGGCCATTGGCTGACGGTCACCGTCTACACTGCCGAAAAATTCTTCTTCCAACGCCTCGATCGGCGCATTCGAACACTTCACAACGATCAACGGCGCAGCCGCACGCGGACTGGCCTGGTGGATACCATGGGCCAAACGCTGCTTGCCGGTCCCCGGCTCGCCCTGAAGCAGGATATTATTATCGCTGCGGGCAATACGCGAAGCCTTATGCTGCAAAGCCAAAAATTCACTGGTCTCGCCCACCATGCTGTACAGACTGTAGCGGGAGCTATAGCCGGTAGCATGGGCAATCGTAGTTTTCAGATCTTCGATCGACATCGACATCACCAAAGCGCTTTCGACCTCACTGCCAACTTTGATCGGCATGACTGTAGTAATATCTTCATAGGTACGGTCCTGCGTGATCCAGGTGATCTCACGACGATGCGTTGGTACACCCTGCAGGGCTTTTTTGATGGGAATATGCTCATAATTCAAAAAGACGTCTTCCAGGTTCTTTTTACCATCCAGACGCTTTTGCGCATTGTTATTACAGTATTTCAGCTGCTCGTCCTGACCGATCCAGTACACGGCCACCGGCAGTTCATTCATCATCAGCTGATAAATGCTCCAGTATTCCAGCATGGAAAGATGCTGTTCGATAGAATATTTCATCGTCAAAAGCAGCGACAGCAGCAGGTCATAAGGCAGATCGTTCTGATCCAGCGAAAAGAAGGAAATAATATAGCGGATCTTACCGTTGACACAGATCGGCGCACTGCAGGCATCGCCGGAATGACTGTCTTTGATCCACATTTCCGGGCCAAACATTAAAAACGGTACATTATGCTCACGCGCAATACTGATGCTCGAGGTACCTACGTCCTCTTCCAGTACGCGCATCCCCTGGATATCTTCGATCACTCTCTGAAAAAAGGGCAGTGCATAATTTTTGATCACATAACCGTCTTCATCGATCAGCAGCATGCTCAGATTATGAATATTGAAATGCTGTTTGCTTTGTTCATACAAACCGTCGACATACTTTACGATAAACTCATGGGTCTTCTGATGTTCAACGATCTCCTCACGGCTCAGTTTATTGAGCTTAGGCATCGTTTCATGGGGCAGTTTCATCGCCCGGCAGCGCTGCCAGGACTCAGCCACCCAGGGATGGACGTTCGGATCGATGACACCATCTTCCATAAACTTACGATAATAGGAAGCCAGTTTTTCCTTGTTACGTTTTTCACGGATCATTATTCAGACCCCTCCTCGATTTCATCAAATATCATAAAAGCACCTGTTAAATATTACACTTCACCGTTATCGACAAGAATACGGCGCGCCCCATAATAATGGGATTTCCAATAAGTATTGTCCAGTGAATCGAGTACTACGCCGCGAGACGTCGATGCATTCCAGAACATGCCTTTTCCGGCATAAATTCCAACATGAGATGCGCCCGGCTCATAAGTCGAGAAAAAGACCAGATCGCCTTCCTTCAGCTGGTTTTTAAGGACAAAAACACCCTCTAAGACCTGCACATCCGCAGTACGCGGCAGCTGCGCCCTGTGCTTGCCAAAAACATACTGCACATAGGCCGAGCAGTCAAAGCCTTTAGGCGTTGTCCCTCCAAATTTATAAGGAGTACCTTTATATTTAGAAGCCGTTTTCACGACATCCCTGCCCTTGACATTGGTAATCCCTTCCTTTTTAAAGGCTTCCCATGTGACCTTTTTATAGGTTTTATCGTCCAGGCGTCCATTCGCTTTCAGTTTATGCTTTTTCTGAAAGTTTTTCAAACTGTCGGCAGTTGCTTTACTGAACTTACCGTCGGTACGGTCAGTAGCATATCCCAAAGTTTTCAGCTTCTGCTGAGTGACCATGATTTTCCAGTCCTTGTCACCCTCTTTAAAGGTTTTGGCAAAAGCTGCGGCAGGCAGCAGACAGATTATCAGCACAAAGGTCAGCAATGCGGTCATTTTCCTCATTACCATCGATCCCCTTCCTTGCACACTCAATATCTCGTATTGTTATAAACGTCCCAGTCCTTGATCTTACCTAATTCGGAAGCGCTCCAGGCAATCTCGCCCAGCAGCCTCTCCTTGTCTTTCGGCAGGGTCCCTGCCAGCTGAACATAATTAGAAACATGGTTACTGCGGAAAATGCACGGATGATCTTCCGGCAGTTCGACAGCAGCTAAAATACTATACAATTCTTCCATTAAACCCTGTGGTGGCAGCGGTTCAAATTCTCCGCGTTCAAACTGATCCAGCAGCTCGCTGCCGCGGTACAGCATCAAACACAACGCGCTCAGCATCGTCGGCTTGATAGCATTGATCGCTTTGGCAGTTTCCGCCGCATGGCGCTTGCTGCCTAGTTTGCCCGCCAGGCCCAGAATAATCATCATCGACAGCTTCATGCCTGCCGCAATAACCTTCCGGCCTGCTTCAACAGCCTCTTCGCCGCTGACGCCTTTCTTCACGGCCTGCAAGGTAATATCATCACCTGTCTCCATGCCGTAATAAAGCAGCTTCAAACCTGCTTCGCGCAGCTCGACCAGCTCTTCATGCGATTTACGCAGGATATCCTTTGGAGCGGAATAAGCCGCTACCCTCTGGAGCTTCGGAAAAGTTTTATATAACGCGTCTAAAATTTTTAAAAGACGCGGCGTCGACAGTACCAAAGCGTCACCGTCGGCTAAAAACACTCTGCGAACCGAATTTCTGCCGTGAACGGCAGCAGCCTCGATCTGTCTGGCGACCTCGTCCTCAGTCAGTACCTGAAACGGCACGCCTCTGTACATATTACAGTAAGTACATTTGTTATGGGCGCAGCCGCGGGTCACACGCAAGATAAAACTGCGGGCTTCACTGGGCGGACGGAAGACAGGAGTGTCATAAGAGTCAAAAAACATGTATACCTCCCGGTATCCTAAATTGTACCGGCAGTATCAAAAATACTCAACTTGATGACTGCCAGGATTACAGTAAAGCGATTTTAAGCTCGTAATAAGCAACTTATAATACACTTTACGATACCTATTATAACTTATTTTACAGTATTCCGCAGTAGTTTTTCGTGAATTTTTTGAGAAAATATGGCTAAAGTGTAAAATAAATCTGCTTTTTTTGTTAAATTTATAGCAAATATTCAGTGTATTATCAGGAAAAATGCACTTTTTTCAGGTACTTCACATTTTTTGTAGACAATCGTTTTTCTCTGCATTGTATTTACAACAAATATAGTTGACTTGCATTTTATTACATTCTTTACTATTTTTCTGATACCTGGCAATATTACTTGAAAATGTTGCTGAAACAATTGCTATTTCTGCAGTTACGCCTTATAATATATGTTAAATCTTTATTAGTATACACTATTTGTTTTTAACGAGGTGACAACATGTTTTCCCGTCTACATACCTTTATAGGCGGCACTCATATCGATGCTGCTAAAAATTTAACTGCGGAACTGCCGATCGAGGCTATCCCCGCACCCGAGAAAGTCGTGCTGCCGCTCTCGATGCATATCGGAGCTCCTGCCAAACCATTGGTACAGCCTGGCGAAAAGGTATATCTTGGACAAAAGATCGCCGAAGCCCAGGGAGCAGTCAGCAGCAATATCCATGCCAGTGTCAGCGGCATGGTCGTTGGCAGCGAAAGACGCTTTCTTCCCAACGGCACCGTCGCGGCCTGTATGGTCATCAAAAATGACGGCCAGGACACGCTCGACCCCACGATCACACCGCGTGAAAGCGGTCTGGTACTTCCGCCTGATGAGATCAGACAGCTTCTGGCAGAAAAAGGGATCGTAGGTATGGGCGGCGCAACCTTCCCGACACATGTCAAATATGCGCCGCAGAGCAGCGGCCGCATCATTGACACAGTTATCCTAAACGGTATCGAATGTGAACCCTTTATTACCGCCGACTACCGTATTCTTATCGAACATGCCGATGAAGTAATTCGCGGCCTGAAATATTTCCTGAAAGCATCTTTAGCCAACAAAGGCATCATTGCCATCGAAGATAATAAACCACGGGCTATCGAGCTTTTTAATCAGCTTACTGCTGACGATCCTAATATCAGCGTCGTTGTCTGTCCCGAAAAATATCCTCAGGGCAGCGAACGCCATCTGATCTATGCCGTTACCGGCCGCGTTGTCCCTGAGAGAGCCCTTCCCTCGGCTGTTGGCGTAATCGTCGATAATGTAGCCACTGCAATGCAGGCGGCTCTGGCAGTTAAAGACGACCTGCCCTGTTATGAGCGTATCGTCACTGTCAGCGGCAACGCCGTTCACAAACCGGGTAATTATCGTGTCCGCATCGGGACACTTTACAGCCACCTTGTCGAGCAGGGTGCCCAGGGCCTGAAAAACGATCCGGCCCGCATCATTTCCGGCGGTCCGATGATGGGCTTTTCCCTGCATTCGCTTGATTTTCCTGTTCTCAAGGGCACTGGCGGGCTGCTGCTTTTTGATCACCAGTCTGAACTGGCCAAGCTGCCGCCTGAAAATCCCTGTGTTCGCTGCGGAAAATGTGTCGATACCTGTCCGATGTTTTTAGAACCGACCCAGCTTTTCAAAGCAGTCAAACGTCGTGATTGGCCGGCAGCTTTGGCCGGCCACGTTGGTACCTGTATCGAATGCGGCTCCTGCGCCTATAACTGTCCAGCCCATATCCCCCTTGTCCAGTATATCCGCATGGGCAAACAGTTTATCCTTACTGACGGCTTCGGCGGTCATAACCCTTACTATAAAAAATAAGTATCTTGTGCACGTATAGAAAGGAAGACTCTTATGGAACCGGTCAAAGCTCCTGCGCCTTTAGTCATTATATCGTCATCGCCATATATCCATTGCGGCAGTACTATCAGCGCCGCTATGCGCGATGTTTTACTGTCACTTCTGCCGGCTCTGGCCGCCGCTGTTTACTTTTTCGGCTGGCCGGCGCTCAGCGTTATCCTTACCTGCTGCCTCTCGGCTGTCATCTGTGAAGCGTTATGTCAAAAGCTCATGCAGAGGCCGATTACCGTCGGTGACGGCAGTGCCCTTTTAACCGGCCTGCTGCTGGCATTTTGCCTGCCGCCCGAATTATCACTGGGTCTGGCAGCCTTCGGCAGCTTCTGTGCTGTCGTTATCGGTAAGCAGGTCTTTGGCGGCTTGGGCAGCAATATCTTTAACCCTGCCCACTTAGGCCGCGCCATCCTGCTCGCTTCCTTCCCGGCACAGATGACGACCTGGACCATGCCCTGGAACACTGCCGCCGCAGAAGCAGTTACTAAAGCCACACCTTATACCGACGCTGTCAGCAGCGCTACACCGCTGGCAGCTCTGCGCCTGGCCGAAAGCGCCTGGCAGCGCGGGCTTAATGTCGACCTGCCCTCACTGAGCGCACTGTTTTGGGGTAATGTCGGCGGTTCCTTAGGCGAAACATGTGTCCCGGCGCTGCTTTTAGGCGGAATTTATCTGCTCTGGCGAGGACACATCGACTGGCGTATCCCTGCTGGCTATATCGGCACGGTTGTCGTTATTACTGCTATTTACGGCTGGCTGCGCGAATATCCGACCTGGTTTGCCATTTATCATCTGCTTTCCGGCGGGCTGATCATCGGCGCCTTTTTTATGGCTACTGACTGGGTCACCAGCCCGATCACCAAAAAAGGCCGGCTGATCTACGCACTCGGTCTTGGCATCCTTACAGCATTGATCCGCCTGCGCGGCGGTTATGTAGAAGGCGTCTGCTATTCGATCCTGATCATGAATATGGTCACTCCTTTGATTGACCGTTATGTAACTAACGTCCCCTTCGGAGGAGGTGCCCGCCATGAGTAAAGATATTCTGCGGCTGGCGGCTATCCTGCTCGTTATCTGCGGTATTGCCGCAGCCTGCGTTGGTACTGCCCACGACCAGACAGCACCTTTGATCGAAGCCCGCAAAGCAGACGCTGTCCGCGAAGGTTATAAGCAAGTACTGCCAGACGCCGGTCAGCTCACTGATGAACCGGCAGCAGGAAAGCATATCGTCGCTGTCAAACGTTCTGAAACAGACGGCCAGACCAACGGCTATATCTACACAGTCAATCCGGACGGCTACAGCGGTAAAGTAGTTATCATGCTGGGTATCGAATATCCCAGCGCCCGCATCAGCGGTGTAAAAATCCTGCAGCAAAATGAAACTCCCGGTCTGGGAGCAAAATGTACAGAACCGGCTTTTATAGACCAATTTTTGGGTAAGGATCTCAGCCATGATCTGACTGTCAGCAAAAATGCTTCCCAACCGCAGGAGATCCAGGCTATTACTGCTTCGACCATCACCTCCAAAGCCGTTGTCAAAGGCATCAATTCTGCCCGCAGACATTATCAGGAACATTTCGGCGCGAGCAAAGCCGCCGCAGGGAAAGGAGTGTAACCATGCTGCCAGAATTTACAAAAGGTATTATCAGGGAAAATCCGCTTTTTGTTCAGCTTTTAGGCGTCTGCCCGGCCCTGGCGACCACTTCTTCTTTAACTAATGCTCTTGGCATGGGCGCGGCTTTTACTGCGGTTCTGATCGGTTCTAACCTGATTATTTCCGCACTGAAAAAATTTATCCCCGCCAACATCAGGATACCAGCCTATATCGTCGTCATCGCCTCTCTGGTTACCGTGACCGAAATGCTGATGAATGCTTATGTACCGGCGATCTACGAATCTTTAGGTATTTTTATTCCGCTGATCGTCGTTAACTGTATCATTCTAGGACGGGCCGAAGCTTTCGCTTCTAAAAACGGCCTGTGGCTTTCCTTTCAGGACGCTGTCGGTATGGGTATCGGCTTTACGCTTGCTCTCAGCGCTATCGGCGCCTGCCGTGAATTTTTCGGAGCCGGTACCCTGCTCGGCCATGCCGTAGCACTGCCTGGAACGCAGCCCGTACTGCTGCTGATCCTGCCTGCCGGCGCCTTTCTGACCATGGGGCTGCTGTTTGGGGCACTCAACTATATCAAAGCCAGGCGGGAGGTAAACCATGGACAGTAATTTCGCCATTATCTTTTCTGCAGTTTTTATTTCCAATATCGTTTTATCACAATTCCTTGGCATCTGTTCCTTTCTGGGTGTTTCCAAAAGCCTGCGTAACGCGCTGGGGATGAGCGCTGCCGTTGCCTTCGTTATGGTACTGGCTTCACTGATCTCCTGGCTGGTTTATTATCTGTTCCTGGCTCCCTATGACCTGACCTATTTAAAGACCATCGTCTTTATTCTGGCGATCGCGTCTTTAGTGCAGCTGGTAGAAATGTTCATCAAGAAAATGCTGCCGGCACTGCATAAAAGCATGGGCGTATTTCTGCCGCTCATAACTACTAACTGTGCTATTTTAGGCGTTGCCCTTATCAATATCCAAAAAAACTATACACTCTGGCAAAGTCTGCTTAACGCTGTCAGCACCGCTGTCGGTTATACTCTGGCTTTGGTACTGTTTTCCTGCATCCGCGAACGGCTGGAAGACAGCGACGCTCCGGAATGTATGAAAAACCTGCCCCTTGCCCTGATCACGGCCAGCTGTATGTCGATCGCTATCATGGGCTTTGCCGGCATACACTAAAAGGAGAACACCATGTGGAAATCTGTTGCTTTAGTAGCAGGCCTGGGCGGCATGTTCGGCGCTATTCTCGCTGTGGCAGGCCGCAAGCTGGCCGTACATACCGATCCCCGTATCGAAGAGATCACCAATCTACTGCCAGGCGCCAACTGCGGCTCCTGCGGTTATCCCGGCTGCGGCGGACTGGCTGAAGCCATCGTTGCCGGACGCGACGGTGTTTCACCCTGTTTGGCCTGCTCGCCTGATTCTAAAAAGAAAATAGCGCGCATCATGGGCTTTACCGGCGATATACCTTTATCGCCCGACCTGCGTAAGGTCGCCCGCGTCGCCTGCAACGGCTGCAAAGAAAATGCACCCAAGCTGTACAATTATACCGGCATCAAAGACTGCCACCTGGTAGCCAAATACTACGGCGGACCGGGCAAGTGTAACTTTGGCTGTCTTGGTTTTGGTTCCTGCGTAAAAATGTGTCCCTTTCATGCCATTTCCATGAGCGAAAACGGTCTGCCTGTTATCGACTATGGTAAATGCAGCGGCTGCGGTATCTGCGCGCGGCAATGCCCGCAGATGGTATTGTATATTACCAGCGCCAGCACTAAGATCCATCTAAAATGCAATAACCGCGACAAAGGGAAAGCCGCTATGGTAGACTGCAGCGTTTCCTGCATCAGCTGCGGCATGTGCGCAAAAGTCTGCCCCGTGCAGGCCATTACCATGCGCGAAGATGCCAACGGCAGTCTGCCTGTTATCGACCACAGTAAATGTATAGAATGCGGCCTTTGTGTTCAGAAATGTCCGCGTCATTGCCTGCATAAATTAGATCCCATTACTACCGAACACGAGCACGGCACCGTTGCTACGAATAAAAAAAGCAACTGCACATCCTGCCCGCTCGGAGAAAGCTGCGGCCAGAAACAATGAAAAGTTACTGCAAAAAATATCTGCTCTTTCTGATACTGCTTTTAACATTCAGCATCAGCGGCTGCGGCGAAGAAGAACAGATCAAAGTCACCGACACCCGCTTTTCTATGGATACCTTCGTCAAAATAGACGCCTACAGCGATAAACCCGGAGAAGCCCGCTTGGCTATAGACGACGCGATGCAGACCTTCCAAAAAACAGCCCAGGTCACGGACCGTTTTAACGACGGCGGCCCCGGTTCCTTATACGAAGCCAACAGCAAAGCTGCAGCGGCCCCGGTTACGCTGGCTCCACAGCTTGCCGGACTGCTGAACTATCTGGACCATCAACCGGATGCGCAGCTCGATATTGCCATCGCTCCTGTCGTTGACCTCTGGCAGCTGGCCCGCAGCCAGAACAGACTGCCCGCTCCGGAAAAACTACAGGAATCCTTACGCCATACAGGTAAAGACAAATATCATTTTGACGCTGCCGCACAAACACTAAGCTACAATGATCCTGACGTCAAACTTGACCTGGGTTCTGTCGCTAAAGGTTATGCCGTTGACGCGGCGGCGGCAACGCTGAAAAAACATTCTGGTATTACCTGCGCCCTGATCAACGCCGGCGGTAATATTAAAGCAATTGGTAATAAACCCGGCAACATGCCCTGGCGCGTTGCCATCCAGCACCCCCGTGATCCTGAAGCCTTTTTAGGTACGGTGATGCTCCATGACGGCCAGTCCGCCGCAACTTCCGGAGATTATCAGCGGTACTACGAACTGAACGGCATTCGCTACCATCATATTTTAGATCCGCAAACAGGGCAGCCGTCCCGTCTGCATCAATCTGTAACAGTAATCGCGCCATCGGCGCTGGACGCTGATTATCATTCTACACTGTTCTTTTTACTGCCAACAACGGAAATCAAAAACAGGCTTACTGCTGCCAAAGATTTGGCCGTAGTCATTGTCGAAAATGACGGCAGTATTTTCGTCTCCGAAAATCTGCAGCAAACCTGGCAGCCTGCCAAAGGAATATGATTATGCGCCGTAATGATTATCTGCTTTGTTTAGTCATCATCACAGCAGCACTGTGCGGGTTCTGGTATTCAGACAGCACTGCTGCGGACAGCAATGCCGTTGTACGCATCACCCGGCACCACGAGCTTATCCTGCAGCAAACACTGCGTGATTTTCCCGATCAGTATCTTTTGCCAACTGAACATGGCAGCCTGACGATCACCAAAGCAAACAGCAGCCTTCGCGTCAGCGAGGCCCCCTGCCCTGATAAGCTCTGCGAAAAGCAGGGCCCAATTACCGGCAGCGGTTCTATCGTCTGCATTCCCGAAGGCGTTATTATTGAAATAATAACTTCCAAAGAAGGAGACTCTCCTGATGCGCTCCTCCACTGATACGACAACTAAAACCATGCTTGTCCTGGCACTGCTGGCAGCGCTGGCAGTTTTGCTGCGTCTGGGCGAAAACCTGCTGCCCCTGCCTGTCCAATTGGGCGCAATTCGTCCGGGACTGGCCAATACTATTACTATTTTATGTTTATATTTGTTCGGTCTGCGCCTGACCGGGCTTTTTTTGACTGCCCGCGTTCTTCTGGTCGGACTTTTGAGCACAGGCCTTTTTACACCTGGTTTTCTTATCGGCCTTGGAGGAACGCTTTTAAGCCTGCTGCTGATGGAAGCAGGACGGCGCCGTCAGCTTTTTTCACCCTATGGTATCGGCATCCTGGGGGCTGCCGCACATAATACAGGTCAGATCCTGACTGCTTCCCTGATAATGCAAAGTTTCGCTTTATTCTCCCTGCTGCCGTTACTGCTCCTTTTATCATTGCCTTTCGGATTGCTGACCGGTGCTGTTGCCGCAAAAACATTACCGTTCCTGAAACAATATCTGCATTGAATTCACCGATCCTTCACTTTTACTAAGTTTCAGCTTATGATATAGTAAAAGATGATATCAGATAACGAAGGAAGTTTTTACATGAAAAAATTACTGCTTTTATTCTGCAGCCTGCTGCTTATTGCCGGCTGCGGTAAACCGGCTGCTACCCTGCCCACTGTTATCGGCAGCGGCAATGTCGATATCCCAGCTTATAAAATAACAGCGCCTGCTGCCGGAAAAATCTTAGGACTGATCCTTGAATCTGGCGAACGTATCGGTAAAGGGCAGCCTTTATTTGCAATTGAACAGCCGGAGCTTGACGCCGCTGTTGAAGACGCTGCTACCGAAGCGGCCCGCGCCGATGCTGAGCTTACTAACCTGGAAAGCGGAAGCGGTGAACAGGCCATAGCCGCTGCTGATTATTCACTGCAGAGTGCCGAGAGCTCTTATCAGGCGGCGGAGCAGAACTATCAAAAAATGGCCTCTCTTTACGCTCAAAACGCTATCGCCAGGATCAAAGTGGAACAGGCACAGGCAGCACTGGCGGCAGCAGAAGCCAACCTGGAAGCCGCCAAAGCGCATCAGACACGTTTGACTGCCAAAGCTTCACCCGAAGCTATCGAACAGCAAAAGCAAGCAGCACTCCAGGCACAACAGCATTATCAACAGCTGCTGCAAAAACAGCAGGCCAACGAAGCCCAGAGCCCCTGTACCGGCATAGTGACGGAAAAACTGCTAAGCAGCGGAGATACAGCTGCTCAGGGACAACATATCCTGACTATCCGCGCAACCGAACAATGCCAGGTAAATCTGAAAATGCAGCCGCAGCAGGCCGCAGCTTTAAAAACAGGTCAGGAAGTAATTGCCGAGGCCGCTGTACTCAAAAAAACTTTCCCCGGTACTATCACAGCCATTAATAACGGTACTGTCACCATCATGCTGGAAAACAAACTTGAAGAACTAAAGGCAGCAATGGAAGTCAGCATCAGCCTGAAAAAATAAAACTTCCAAATAAAACATAATAATAAAACCTTCAGCACAGAAACTTAACGCTCTGTACTGAAGGTTTTACTTTTTCATCGATTCTGACATCAATAACGCTCTACCGCTACATCATGCGCCAGTTTGTACTTAAACTGCATCCCCGGTTTACAGCTGACATTTTTGCCTTTAAAAGCCAGACCTGCAAAAGGAACAGCCACACCTGCCGCCAGCGAAGTATAATTCATATCTCCTGAAAATTTTATTTCCTCATTATTCAATCTGAGCAGATAACCATTGGGCAGATAATAATCTTTAAGCCTCATCCTGATCACGCCCTTTTGTGACAGCAGCTTGCCTTTCTGCACTTTTTTCAGGTACCCTTCCAAAACAGTTCCTTTAGGAATGATGACCTCATCAGCAACACTGACAGCTTCCAATAATTTTACAGAAACAGTATCGCCGACTTTATTTCTCTTACTTTCCAGAAAATTCATCAGCTCTAACTGCAGCACAGTATCCTCTGGAATAGTAATGCCGGTTCTCGATATCTGCTGCTCTGCGGCCGCCGAACTTCCGATCGGCAGGCAGACCGCGGCAACAGCCAGCAACCCGGACAGTAAACAACACAAAAATTTATGCACTTTTTTTGCCTTCTTTCACCAGCTGTAATTATTGTTTTTTCAGATCTTCGCTGCCCTTAACGCCTGACAGCCACAAGCCAATCGCTACAACATTAATAAACTGCCCTAAAAAACCCTCCAGCAAAACCAGCATTTTTAAAAACCGCGACTCCGGCACAATATCACCGTAACCGATAGTCAAGATACTGACGCCGCTGAAATACAGGCAATCAAGATATCCATTCAGACGATTAACAGTACGCGGCAGCAATTGTTCGTTGCCGCCACTGTCCTTATGCGGCACCAACTCCCAAAAATGCGGAACATTACGCAAAACTGTACTTTCCTGCAGTTCAGTAACATGCATATCGCCGTCCCACTCCTTCACCAATCCTTCGACACTGGTCGTATTAGTAGCCACAAAATTTTCGGTGTCGCTGAAAAAATAATATAAATTGCCGAAGGCCAGCCAAATCATCAGATAGGCGCTGATAATAAGCATCATACGCCGCTGACCCGTAGTATTACTGTTGATTGCCGCCCAGATCGCAATACTGATAAAACTCAATAACAAGAACAGCAGCAGCAGAACGATGCCCAACAGCAGACCTGCCTTGAAGCGGCCATTGCCGTAAATAACTATATAATCAAATAATACACTGGCGATCACGGGTGCGCTGGCCAAAAGACCCAGTGAGATCAAAAATTTATAAAAATTTTCGTCAAGCAGCTGCTTGTACCATTTTTTCAAACCAAAAACATCGATTTTTATTTTCATTCTGCTCATCTCTTTTCTTGCTGACTCTCTTTGCATTGTATCACGATTACAGGTATTTAAGAAAGTATCCTAAGAATTTTTTTATTTAAAAACCGGGCTTCAATATTATCGTAAATATATTATCTGCACGCTTTCTATGCTATAATAAATATGAACAACAAAAATTTATGTATCAGGAGGCAAATATCATGGCACTTTTAAACAAACTTGGCGAAATAGTTAAATCCGCCGCTGAAAAAACTGAAGAACTCACTAAAACTCTTGGTGAGAAAGCAGAAGCTGCCCTCGAAATCCAGCGCCTGAACTCTCAAGTCAATAAAGAACGCAGTAAAATCAGCGATACCCACAAAAAAATCGGTGAGATCCTGTGGGCTAAATTTGAAGCAGGCGAAGAAATACCTGAAGAATTCAAGGAACACTGCACTGCTATCAGTGAAGCTTTGACCAAAATCGATGAACACAAAGTCGCTATTGCCAAAATCAAAGCAACTGCCTTTGCCGGAGAAGAACCGAAAACATCCTGCCCGTCCTGTGGCGCTCAGGTGACGCTCAACTCAAAATTCTGCGGCGAATGCGGCGGTAAAATGCCGGTCCATGAACCGGAACCCGTTGAAGAAGAAGCTGCTCCTCTGACAGAGACAGTCGACGAAACCAAAGCAGAAACTGCTGAAGTTGTGGATACTCCTGCCGAAGCAGAAGCTGCTGAAACTGAAAAAACAGAAACCAAAGCATAACTGTTATAAGAAAAACCAGTCCATATGGACTGGTTTTTTTATCTGTTCAAGATTTTACCTATATTTTTTATAGAAATAGAAATCTTTCCATCAGGGTTGCTGACAAATTCGATATAATCGTTATTTTCCAGGCATTCAGCCGGCACGATGATCTCGATCCCAGTATCGGTTTTGATCTTCATTGACTTACTCATGCGCAGAGCATAATTTTTATCAACCGGTACCTGCTCAGGAAGCTTCGCTTCTTCCAGGCCTTTTTGCAGCTCCTGCTGCAGAACCTCTGAATCAGAAAACACCTCTTTTACCAACGCTGCTGTTTCCAGTTTACTGTCAGTTTCAGCTGTTTCCGCCAGATAGCTTTTGACCTTAGCAACGGCTTCTGTGCTGCTGTACCCGTAGTTTTCAGCGATCTGTCCTGCCATTTCCGTTACCAGCTTCACTGTTTCCCTCGTTGAGGTGTTAGTGCTGCACTGCAAAATACGCTGCGGCAAAATATAGACATCTTCTCCGCCTATACTGCGTTTTTTATCAGCAAAACGCAGCTCGCCGCTGGCAACATTAACTAAAGCAAAGGTATTGACCTTCTGCACCGGATTAGGCAGGATTGCATAGTGGCGAATGATCTCATTGCGTACGGCAGTGCCATCGTTGACTACCTGATGGGTATACGCGGGCCGGCTGCCATAAAGCATCACTCCCAAATAACGCTCCGTTTCGATCGTAAAATCGCAAACTACGACATCGACTATATCTGTCTCACCAGCATCTGTAAGGCAGGTATCCAGATCCTTGCAGATGCCGGCGCTGAAATCAGAGAAAGTGATATGCTCATCCAAATAATTTGATGCCGTTTGACTGAAAATGCTCTCAGGCAGGAACTGACCCGTTTTAGCCGACGCGTCCTTGAATAATTTATCGATATGCCCCGCCAGAAAATCATAAGTACCAGGCGCGCCCATATCCAGCTCTGCACCAGAATAGATGGTAGCCCCTGAATTAAAATCCATAATATGCAAAATCGCTTTGCTGATAACTATCATTTTTTCACCAACTTTTTTAAACTCGTAGTGCTATTATACCACAAGGGTATGTATTCTCACCAGGCTCGAAACTTTGCCAAATGTTCACAATACTAAGACAAATGCCCTTTATAGCCTGCCGGTTATGTGATAAAATAAAAGCAGTTTATAAATATTATACGGGAGCAAAAACAATGGAACGTCAACGATTCCTGCCGTTGCTGGCAGTCATTATCTTTATCTGGGTCCTCTGGCGTTATGAAGCGGCGCTGGCCCTGCTCGGCTTCTTCTGCAATTTAATCATGCCTTTTATCATCGGCGGCTGCCTGGCATTTATCGTCAATGTTCCTTTGGTGCATATCGAACGCCTCTGGCAAAAACTGTTTGCACGCTTTTCTTCAGACTGGCCCCAAAAAATCAAACGTCCGGTCTGTCTGATCTTCACCCTGACTCTTATTATTGGCATCGTTCTGATCGGCGGGCTCAAAATTGGCCCCGATCTGCACCAAAGCTTTAATATGATCGTAAAAACACTGCCTAAAGCATCTGCCGAACTGACCGTCTCCCTTAAAGAAAGATGGTCCGAACTTGCCCTTTCGCCTGACACACTGGATTACCTGCAATCGCAATGGTCAGAACTGCTGCGTGCTGTAGACAGCTACTGGGAAAATAATAAAACAACTTTATTCTATAATACATTAAATATCACGACATCCCTGATCTCACTGGTCAGCAATATTGTTATCGGCGTCGTTTTTGCGGTTTACCTGTTGCTGAATAAAGAAACAATCTCCCGGCAAACCCGTAATATGATTTTAGCATTCTGCAGCGGTAAACGCGCGGCTTACCTGCTTGATCTAGGCAGTGCCGCTCATACTATTTTCTCCGGTTACATCGGCGGTCAGCTGCTCGAAGCTTTCTGCCTGGGATTATTATGCCTCGCCGGGATGCTGCTTTTAGGGCTGCCCTATGCTCTGTCAATTTCGGTCATCGTTGGCTTTCTGGCTATTATCCCGATCATCGGCACTATCATCAGCGCCCTTTTAGGTCTTATTCTTATTGGGCTCGCCGCCCCCGGCAAAATCTGGCTGTTTATTCTTTTCTTCTTCGTACTGCAGCGTATCGAAGGCGATATCCTTTATCCTAAAATCGTCGGCAAATCTGTTGGTTTATCCGAGATCTGGGTTTTGGCAGCAATTACTGTCGGCGGCAGTCTTTACGGTGTTTTAGGCATCATCGTCAGCGTGCCTGTTGCTTCGGTTATAGCCTACATATTATCTGACAGTGTGAAAAAGCGTCTGCAGCAGAAAAACATTGACTTTGAACAGCAAAATCCATAAATATCCAAAAACTACTTTGTTGTTTTTATAAAAAAGGCTCTTCGCAATAATCGCGAAGAGCCTTTTCCTATCATACTTTAAATCAAAAAATATAATATAACTGTGTCCACATCATTCTATCCTTAATATTATTATTATCAGCACCCTGGTAGTCAAAATAGTTAAAAGCCGCCATAACATTACGAGCAACAGTATAATTGACCCCTATTTCATATCCCTTTATACCTGCATAACCAGTTACCAACTCCCTATTTGTTCTCGTATCATACATTTTATTAACATCCATATCGCTTGTATGATCATAAATAGTAGCTGCCGGCTGATCATAATAAGCCACATAAGTTCCCCATGAGCCTGGATTATTATATTTTGCGCCTTTATAATCCAATCTTGCCGCCCAACCAGCTTTACTGTAACCCTGTTCAGGTAATACAGGTTTATCTGCTTTTAAATATTCCGCATACAAAATAGTACTCTTATCAAATTTATACCCTAACCCTACTGTATAAACATCATTTTTTTGGTAAGCAACTGTATTCCCGTCATAAATTGCTTCTGGGTGATAGTAAGCCGCCTGTGCAAATATTTTTTTATTTACAGGATAAGCTAAATGAAGGCCGTATAATTTCTCATTGCTTTCCTTAGTCGTAACCATATTGGCAAACTGGCCTACAAAAGCACTGGCTTTCAAAACGTTTCCGACATCTACTTTCAATGCTTTGATATTAGTAGCGACCGCATAGAAGCCATAACCAGACTTAAAAAACTGTCGGCCTGCTGTTATCTTTACGCCATTTAAGTTTCCATGCACATAAGCACGTTTAAATAAAGTATTTTCATCACCACTATCGTTCCTAAAATTCTGCGTGTTTTCCAACATTGCGCCATATTCCCACTGATCATTGATCTTTCCGTTTATGAATAATCGCGTCCGCAGTTCATCATGACTTCTACTTTTGCTATTTTTGAAAGCATAATCAGCAATCCTAATCTCACCTGTGATTTTTACATTATCAGACTGTTCCTCCAGATTACTCACACGAATGCCTAAATTATCAAGTTCTTCTGCAAATTCAGCAGCCAGTCGGTCTACATCTGCCCCTTTTGCCATCGCTTTAGCAACAATCTGTGCCATTTCATAGCGTGTAATCAGTCTATCACCGCCATAATGTCCATTATTATAACCTTCAATAATACCAGCATCAACAAGCTTATTAATGGAATTATAAGCCCAATGTCCTTCAGGAACATCCGTAAACGGATTATTCGCTGCTGCTAATCCAGTAATTCCCGTCAACAAGACTGCTAAAATACCTATTCTGATTTTTTCATTTTTATCCCTCCCTAAATTATCTTTCTCAGCTTTTTTATAAGAATTTTTATGCATTGTTCAAAGTTTCTTACCAATAATTCAATTTCTTCCTTCTCTGCATTATCAATATGTATCCCAACACTTACTGTAGCAACACAAGAGAATAAAGAAGTCAATTTCTTAGCTGTATCCTCAGCTAACGCCCCTTCTTTATGCCTGTCTATGACGGTAAGGTTTGCTTCTATATTTTTTCCTAAAAGAAACGCTATTGCACATGCCCCTATATGACCTTTACTTCCACCAACTACAGAAACATTTAAATCCTCCCCACATAAAAAACAGTTACTGATAATTCTATATTTCCCGCTACCGTAGCCACATTTTATAACCACTTTATTCACACCCCTTCCAAGGAATGAATTTCTCATAGTTAAGTCCAAATTGCATTAAAATTTTACCTAATATGTGATTTATCTGCTGTTCAACAGTAATGTCTTGATTATAAAAGGTTAACAGCGGCGGTATAATAACACAATTAAGTTCTGCTGCCTTAACTAGATTTTGCAGATGAATCTTGCCCAGAGGCATTTCTCTTGGAACTAATACTACCTTACGATGTTCTTTTAAACACACATCCGCACTCCGCAGCAGCAAATTTTCAGCATAGCCATGGACGATACCGGCTAAAGTTTTCATGCTGCAAGGGACAATTACCATTCCATCTGTAGTAAATGATCCACTTGCAATAAGTGCTCCCAAGTTATTATTGGCATAAGAAAAATCCGCTAACTTTAAAACCTCAGCAATATCCAGCGTAGTTTCCAATGCAAAATTTTTTATAGCACCTTCTGTTATTACCAAATGCGTTTCTATATCAGTGTAACTTTTTAAAATTTGCAGCAACTTATAACCAAGCCAAACACCGCTGGCACCCGAAATACCTATCACCAGCCTCATAATCTCACTCTCCTCATTTATCCAATAAACCTATGTACAGCCAGTAAGGATATGTAACAACTGTCATAAATATAATACCTGCTACAACTCTGAACACCATAACTTTGATTAGATGCGTAAGCTTCAGATAACCAAATCCATATACTAGCATTAACGGTGCTATCTCATAAGGAAACAATGCCTGGTTAAATCCCATGATCATAGAATATCCGCCTATAGTAGCGGAATATCCTAAATTACTGCATAAATTAGCTATAGGGATCATCAAAGTTGCAATTAATGCCAGTGGATTAAGTAAAAAATTAGCTAATATAGAAAAAATATAGATGCTCATTACCAGCTCGTAGCTGTTCATTTGTTCAAAATACGGTTGCACAAAATTTATTACACTTTCTGTAATGCCGATACTAGATGCAACAGCTCCAATAGTTACAGCTCCAGCTAAAAAAAATACTACTTTAAATTGTATTTTGCTGAAGTCATCTGATTTGAGCAGCCCTATCCCAGGAAAAAAGCCCAAGCACCCTATTCCCAACATAAGTACTCCTTCAGGCAATTTATGCCACGAAGAAAAAATCAATAATATCAGTAATGCCGTGATCAATGTCACAGTCTTTTTTTCATCGATAGTTATCTTTCCCAATTTCCTATATTCAATTTTTAAATATTCTTTATTTAAATTCAAATGCTGTGGTCTCAGAATATAAATTAAAGGTATTGATATCAGCATCCATAATATCCCAGGAATGAACATATCCTTAGCCCAAGCTAACCATGTTATTTTCACCCCCAGGTATTGCTCTAAAATCCCCGCCGTTAGTATACTGTCAGTAGATGCTGTCATAAACGCCATTTTAGGAGACCATAAAGCGAAAAACACTACCAGCATCAAAGCTGATGCTGTCGCACTTTTTGCCTCAACCTTCAGCACCTTGCAAATACCTATGACAACTGGTACCAATAAAGCAACCTTAGCCATAATAGAAGGTATTAATGGCGTAAAAATCGTGCATGTAAGTACTATCCCCCAAACAATCCCTTTTAAACTTCCTTTGGTCAAAAGCAGTGACTTATAAGCTATGCGTAATACCAAGCCAGATTTTACAATCATCCCACCTATCATCAAACCTCCCAAAGTTATCCAGGGAGTACTGGTTGTCCATGCAGAAAATGCAGTTGCATAATTTGTTATATCAAACAGTATATATAGGCCCGGGAGCATTATTGCAACAATTTCCTCTGGCAGCAATTCAAACATCCACATCATAATCGCCCATAAAGTCACGGCTAAATATTTCTGAAAAACATTGCTGATAGAGCAGAAAAATGGCAACAAAACAACGATAAATGAACATATCCATTTTATTTTGTGCAGAGATAAATTATTCCACTTCATACAGCACCTTCTTTCTAAACAGAACAGGTCAGCAGTAGAAATTGCTGCCGACCTGTTTTTAGCGTCAATTATCTTTCACTACTTATTTCAGGAAAAGAATAATCTTCCCATCCGGCAACTTCGGCAACAGTAGCATATAATTTACCAAAAGGCATTGTCGCATCTATACCAATGGTAGAGTTCGTTTTTTCCTGTAAACTATCGCCGTGTGAAGAAGGATCTAATGGTGCAGAAGGAACGTTATTTACCAAAATAACATCTCTTCCAGGGTCTACGCGAAATGACAAAGCCCATTCTACTTCAGCAGAATCATGAACATTAATGTCAGGATCAACAACCACAATCCATTTAGGTCTTACATTACTGGACATTGCTGATAAAATCACGTGCCGAGCCTCATTGGCATATCTTTGCTTCATTGCGATTACAGCATACAACTGAACTCCACCAGATGGAGTTACCGCCACATCAGTAATAGTAGGGAATTGTTTTTTCATCGCATTATAGAACGATGCTTCTAAAGGAATGTTTTTTAAAATATGGTTTTCCGTAACAGGCTTTCCTGTAAGAAGCACCTGAAAATAGGGATCTTTACGATGAGTTATAGCTTTTACCCTTGCGATAGGTCTTTCGCTGGCAGGCGTCATATATCCAGTATATTCACCCAAAGGACCCTCACTGACCTCAGTTTCAAAATCAATCTCCAATTCAAAAACAAATTCTGCTGTAGCAGGAACCTCAACGTCAATAGTCCTGCATTTTACCAGTTCTACCGGTTGTCCCCGGAGGGCCCCAGCTAAACTCCAATCATCCGTAGTATCAGGGACATTCTGGACCTGACAGGTATATGCAAGGACAGGATCAGTCCCAACAACCAATGCCATCTCAAATTTTTTCATACCTAAAGCTTTTGCTTTATTACAGTTTTTCCCAAGTCTGTGAAACGGCTGCGCCATAAAGCCAAAATAATCTTTACCTATAGCTTGAAACCTGTAATGTCCAAGATCAGCAATTCCAGTTTCAGGATCTTTGGAAATACTGATACCAGCAGTTAAATATGGCCCTCCATCCAACTCAGAAAATTTCGGAATAGGAAATTTTCCAAGATCAACATCTTCACCTTCAATAATAATCTCCTGACACGGAGCGCTTTTTACCATAACAGGTGCTATTGGTCTGTCAATTGTTTCTGCAAACCAGGAAAGTACCGTATTATTTTGTGCATTCAAAGCTCTCAATGCTTTTTTTCTATTACCAAAAACTCCTCCTACTGCTGGATAATCAGTACCGTTATTCCTGAAAATAATTACCGGTCCATTATTTGCATAGCTTTTTTTCAAGGCCTTGCCCATTTCTAAATTAACGTCAACATACCGATCTACCTCAATCAAATCATTTTCCTTGCGGCAGCTCTCCAAAAAATCTCTTAAATCATAAAATGCCATTATAAACTCAACTCCTTTCAATCATCAAATAATAAACAGGGACATTACACAAATAATAAACAACTGTATTAATTGCCATTTAAAAGCCAGATTAAACATATCGCTATCTCTATTGGTAATATTCGCTAAAGAAGACGTAAATTGCAGCAATGATGGCTTCAACGGATTTGCCGGCCCCATCGTAATCATCGCAGCCAGTCCGACTAAAACAGAAGCATTCACATGCAACATTTCAGAAGATGCCATCTGCATTTTCGAAAACATCGCACAAGCCGGTATGCCCTGTCCAAAAGCCATCCCTGCCAAAAAACCCAATCCAGACAACAACAGACCATAAACCGAACTGCCCCATTGCGTCATATGGCGTGCAAGTAATGTAATCTGTCCTGTATCCAGCATAAGATTTACCATTGCCCCTCCTAAAAATAAGGTGATCAACGAGGGCAGTCCTCTTTTAGAAGCAATAATAAAATCTGCTGTAAAGGTACTGGTTTTCTTTATCGCAAAAACATAACACAGTAAAGCCGTAATCAAAATATATGTACCAGGAGTATTGATCAAATTAATACTGACAGGTGCATATCCCCATAACGACAATTTAAATGCAGTTTTAGCCATAATAGCTTTCAACGGATAAGAAAATATTATTACGATAATAGAACCAACGATCAATGGTAAGAAAGCTTTAAACGCTAACTTTTTAGAAATAATCTCCTTATCATTGGAAGTATTGCTGTAAGTCGCACCTTTTTTACTGTACAGCCATAAAAATAAAAAACTTAATGTTGCCGCAGCAATCAAAGTCAAAATATATAATCGAGGAAATATCTGAGTAAACAGAATAACAGCAGACATATTTGCTGCTATAGTTAAACAGGCTATATTGCGGTTATCACTGTTTTTTAAATCAAAATCAAGAATCTTAAAAAAACCTACTACAGAAACAATTATCATCGGCAGTGTCAATAAACCCATAGTCTGGACGATTCCTTCAATAGGTAATTTTGTAACGCTGCTGGCAATTGTAGCAGCAATAAACAAACTTACGAACGCTATACTCCAGGAAAAATAAACCAAATAGCCAACAGCCGCACGAAAACCGTCAATACCCTGTCTGACCAGTCCTGGTATAGTAACAGGGTAAGTGGCAAACCCATTGAAGGCTCCTAAATAACCTCCTACTACTGAACATAATGTCACAGCTTTTCCCGTTTTACTTGGCAAAACCTGATCTAAGGTATTCAACAGCATATTCAAAGCACCTGTACTTCTAAAACATTGTCCAAAAATCTGTCCCGTCCACAAAACAAGAAATCCATTCCAAATGGTTATATTCCCCCATACAGACGCGGTCAACGTTTTTTGTACTGGCATATGAAAAAATACAACAACTGCAAAGATTTCCAAAAGCCATACATAAAGGCTCAAACGTAAAGCATTCATCTTAAAAACTAAAAAGCCCAGCAGTAAAATAACAAATGGTAGTAATGCTACTATAGTTTGCAAAAACTCATTATCCATATAAAGAACCTCCTTCCATTTTGCTTATATTAACTGTCCTCCTTTCTGATTTCAGTATAATCAATTGTTTATAAAAATTCTGTCATTAACATTACATACTGTTTGTAGCCTATGCTACAAATTTATTATCTGCTCCAAAACATATAGAATTATATTTTTCTCAATGTTATAGTTAATATAAGGACAGAAAGGAGGCGATTCTTATGAAAAAATTCCAATCTACCTGTCAAAATTGTACCAATAAGTTTTGTACAAAGCTTTCTACCGAAGTCAGAGAGGAAATATTCAAAAACAGAATATGGTTTAATTTAAATGCCAAAGAAGAACAACTCTTTTATTTTAATAATAAACAGATTCTTATCATCGAATCAGGCAGTTTCATGACAATTCGTCAAAATAATCAAGGTAAACAAATTGGTGTTGATATTTTAAGGCCCGGCGATTTGTTAGGAATTTTAAACTTTAACGCAGAATCTCCTCAAGATCATATTTTAATCCTGCCATTGACAGATGTTTCAGGCTGTCTGGTTTCAAAAACTATTTTTGATACTTTAATCCAAAAACATTTGTCTCTCAACATAATCATTATCCATCATTTATCTTCCCGTTTTTACCGTATCATCAATCATTTGACCAATCTCGTTTTTGATACCAGTAAAGAACGTATTGAATATTCGTTAAAACTGGCGCACCACAACTTAGGCAATTTTTATCTGACACACGAACAGATTGCTTTATTATCAGGTTTAAACAGGGTCACCGTTTCCAAAACTATTAAAGATGTCAGCTATGACTTTGATAAATGATGACAAAGTTGCTTTTAATATAACTATGTCAATAATCAGCTTTATTAAAACAACCCCAGAACCTTCACAGTTGCAATGGTTCTGGGGTTGTGCTATAATATTTTAGTAATCATGCGGGTGTAGCTCAGTGGTAGAGCAGCGGCTTCCCAAGCCGCGTGTCGCGAGTTCGAATCTCGTCTCCCGCTCCATAAAATATTTTGCCGCAGAACTTAGTTCTGCGGCTTTTTTATTTCTTTGAGTACACTTATAATTTTTCTAAATAAAAAATAAGCTTACCATTACAGCAAACTTTTACTCTGTCACTGATATCTGGAATTTACGATCTTCAAATTTATTACAGAATAAAGCTCGTCCTGATTCCAAATTTTTATTTTACCTTCCTGCACATTTCTTCTATAAATATTTTTTGAAGGTACAGCGATTTCTAAATTTATTGGCACTGTATTTTTACTGCGTTTTACTAAAACATCTTCAGATTTTAACTTTTTCCAAATCCCTTTTTTAGAGCCTTGTGAAATTATAGCATCCACGCCTTCTGTTTCACAACGCAGTTTCAAGGTATCGTCCTCCGTCTGACAACGCAAAGCAACGGAAAAAACATTCGGCTCCAGCCAGTATTTAAGCAGACCCATTTTCCCTACGTCAACAGTATATTCAACACTTTTATTTTTATTCAAAACTATTTTTTTAAAGCTCCTGTCGCCTTCATTCTGCATTTTGAAACTGCTGAGTAAGATCATTACCATAACAGCAGCCAACACCAGAAGTATTTTTTTCCCAAGCTGTTTATTCATACCTGGCCCGCCTTTTTTCAGCTATCTTCTTAGAAAAAATTTTAACAGATAAAATAACGACAGCCGCCGCTCCCGGCAAACAGCTTAACTGGCAGCTGCCACAAATACCGGTGCAGCCAAAGGTGCTGCCCCAAGAAGAAATCGGTATACCCATAGCTGCACAAAAAGTAATTACTTTATTCCTCATCATCTTTCCTCCCGTATCTGATCGCCTTTTCCGGACATTTACTGATACAGACCCCACACAGGATACAATTATGTACGCAATTCACAGCTTTCCGCTCTTCTATCACCATCGCTTCCATAGGACAGGCAAGGCTGCAGCTTTTACAGCCAATACATTTTTGGCGGTCTATAATCAACCGATAAACGAATGGCAGCCTGCTGCTGAAAGAATACAACAAATTCTGTACCGCTCCTACAGGGCACAAAAAATTGCAAAATCCGCGGCCGCCTTTAGTAAAGATACCAAACAGACCTGCCCACAAAAACAACGTCAGAATCATACTGGAGCTCAAAGAAATAAAATACCCAAAAACGAAATAGTTAACAAACAAATCAAATAGAAAGAAATTGCAATATGCACATGCCAGCAGACTATCAAAAAATGGCAATATCACAAACCCGGCCAGCATGCCATAACGAAACGGAACGATCTCGGTATAAGTACGCCAGCTTATCTGCAGCCTTGATGGTATGACTTTGCTTAAATACTCGGTAAAAGCTCCGGCAGGACATAATCTGCCGCAAAATACAGGACCAAAAAACAAAGTAACTATCAGCAAGATCACGATACAAGCAATAAAAGGAAGCGACATCAGCAGCAACTTTCCATCCAGTAAATGCTCTGTCTGAATGCGAAAACAAAGGCTATGAATGGTCAGCTGCTGCCACTTGCCCGTAAAAGCAAAAAATATTATTTTTTGAAATAGCGCAAAAGGAGCATAGAATAAAATAAAACCTAAAAAATACCCCAAAAGCCGCTGATATTTAAACCCCATTTTTATCTCCACTTCCATGAATTTTCAGGACAGGGAAAATCCCTGCCCTGATTTTATTTACTTAAAAGCTATAACGCAGGCCTACGTTATATGTCCTGCCGGAAGTTGCTTCGCTGGCATAAAATTCTTTATCAAACAGGTTGTTAATACCGAATTGTAAAATCGTATCTTTAGCAATTTCATAATTAAAGGCAGTATTAACGATAAAATACGCGTCTTCCGCCCCATACTCTCCTGTCACATCATCAGGAGCCTGACGAGCGCTCACATACTGACAATCCAGTATAGCGTTGAACTTATCCTTATTATAATTGACGCCGGCATGCAGCAGATGTTTAGGAATGCCATAGTCTGCGCTGTCAGCATCTTTCAGGTTAGTTCCCGCCACCGCATTTTGTTTCACTTTCCCCTGCTGCCATGCATAATTAAAATATGTGCCCCAGTTATCGTTAAATTTATGGTCGACCGTAAATTCTACACCGCGGCGTTTTTCCGTACCGTAGTTTTCATATTTTTTATATTCTGCTGTTGTTGTTCCAGGCTGATAATGGGTCGTATAAAGGATTTTATCATCTGTTTTCACCTGATATAAAGAGATCCCCAGATTAGTCTGCCGCGACAATTTCTTCTTCATGCCAATCTCAAAAGTATTTGAGGTCTCCGGATCAAGATCAGGATTAGCCACTACACCGCCCATACTGCCACCGCCGTCACGATAGACCTGATACAAAGGCGGCGGATTAAAAGAATGTCCATAAGAAACATAGTAATTAGTCTTTTCATCAGCTTTATAATCAAATGCTATTTTCGGGCTGAATTCACTATAACTGACTTCATCATAGTCCAAAGAACGTGTTAAAGCACCGGTATTTTTATCATAATATCTGCTTTTACCGTCCATTTTTGTAAAATGATCATAACGTACGCCTAAATACATCGTCATCGGATCGCTGATCTGATATTCATCCTGCACAAATAAAGCTATGTTCCGCGCTTTACCGCCATGGTTTTCATAAACACCGTTATCGCCAAGTCCGCTGATAACAGAATCATGATCGCGCCAGTTGCTAAGATATTTACGCAGCTGATCAAAGCTCTCCTGTTTAAAACTGCCTCCTACTAGAATAGAATGTTTGCCTACATTATCCCACGCTTTTTGTACATCAAAATTATAGGTTTCACCGGGATAGAAAGAATCAGTACCGGCACCGTTCCAGTCTATAGATTTTGGACTGCTGGAACTGCTATAGCCATTACTTTTCATATCCAGGTACCCAAAGTTGGCACTGAATTTATTTTTATTGTCATTATATGACAATGTATGTAAATCGGATTCTTTCCGCCCGTCATAACCAAGATATGTTCCAATGCTTGGCTTCACTATCTGTCCATTACCAACATCAACACTGCCACTAAATACGGGCTTACCGTCTTTATAAATTGTCGTCCACGGATTTTGGTAGCGATACTCACTTTCCGTATGGATAAAAGTATATTTTAAAGATCTGTCTTCATCAAAATCATATTTCACATTAGCGGAAATGTTTTCATTTTCCCAAACCTTTTCTCCGCGTCCGCCTAAAACATATTTGCCGTTACTGAGCTGCGGCAATTCGTGGTCAGGCTTAATCCCTCCACTGCCTTTGGAAGCGCTACCAGTATAATAATAACCCCTATATCCATCTGATTTTCTGTTTTCATAACCTACGCCGAAAGATAATTTTTTATTCACTCTTGCATCTGCGTATAAAGCTTTTTTCCAGGTATTATTACTGCCATAGCTGACTACAGCATTTACACTGGCTCCTTTTTTTTCAGGATTATCCTTAGTGATAATATTGACAACCGCGCCCACAGCCCTACCGCCATATAAAGAAGAGCCTGCTCCCCTTACAACTTCAATTCTGGCTATTTTTTCCACAGGTACCATTTCCCATTCCATACCGTTATTATAAGTAGTATTCATCGGAAGCCCATCCAGCAAAACCAAAATATCACTGGAGCTGAAGCCCCTGATCTGAATCCCTCCCTGTGCTGCTTGGTTCATATAGACGCCCGGCAGAGTCTGCAGAGCTTCAGGTACAGAATTAATATTTCTTTCTTCTATATCCTGTGAGGTGACAACACTGACGCTGGAAGGTACCTCCTGTAGTTCTTTCATAGTTCTGGTTGCTGTAACAACCATCTGATCCAGATTAAATTGCTGCAGCCCCTCTTCGGCGTATACTACTGTGCCCCCCCAAATGACATTGCCAGTTATAAGTACTGTCATCAGTATACTTTTACCCATACCCTTTTTCAACATACTCAACTCCCTTTCCTATTTTTTGTATATTACTAAAATATTTTATGCATTAACCTAATAGATATATGCATAATAACTTTTATTAGAATCAGAAAATACCCTGTGCATAAGACGCACAGGGTATTAAATAGCTAGATAAAAGCTGTTCCATTACCAAACTGTCTCACGCAGCAGTAAATTAATCATCAGGCAGTTCTTCTGACTCAAGTTCATCGCTCCTCCAAGCCTTCCCGGATAACTCCAGTGACATAAATATGGATTTGCTCACTTTTACAGCGACGGGATCGTGTGGGCTTTACACCCAGCTTCTCTATTAAGACCTGCGTCACCTGATAACATCATTATTCACTTTTTATATTTTATGATATTATATTCTATTTTATATTAATAATTATATGTTATAATATCATATATGATATATTACTATGTATAGCTACTAGACAGTCAATAGGGAGATAATTATTTTATGAAAGAACCAATTGATAATTATTTTACAACAGGTGAGTTAGCCAAGCTTTGCAAAATACCTCGAAAAACTTTGCTTTATTACGACAGTTTAGGTCTTATAACGCCTGAAGTTATTGAAGAAAATGGTTATCGTTATTACAAACGCACTCAATTATTTGCACTAGAATTGATTTTGACGATGCGTAAACTGGATATTCCTTTAGCAGAAATCAAAACTTATTTATCTAACAAATCCTATACTAATTACAGAAATATTATGTCTGATCGTGAAATATTTCTTGAAAAATTACTCAAAAAGATAATTAAAACAAAAAATGAACTGCATCATTCCCTCCTTATTCTTAACCAATTGGAAAACATTAAATTTAATGATGTACTAACAGTTCGAACAGACAATGAATTTTTATATTTAAGTAAACCAGTCTCTCCCAAAATGAACTTTAAAGACAGAACAAAAATATCCGCCAGTCTGTTTATAAATCTTGCTGAACATATTCCCCTTAACAATCATACTTTTGGTTATGTTGTAGATAAAAATTCACTTTTAGATCAAAAAAAACCTCGTCATATCAAATATTATTTCTGTCCTGTTTTCACTAAAACCGATTATCCGAAATGTTCCATAAAATCAAAAGGAACTTACCTTACCCTTTATTTCAAAGGTATCTACATGAACAATTATGACAAGTATATCAACACTCTGTCAGAATACTGCAAGCATAATATGCTCGTTCCTATATCCGATATTTATATCACATCAATAAAAAACTTTTGGCTTACTGATGAAATCAGCGAATATATTTACAAAATAGAAGTACAAATAAAATAAACCGTTTTCTAATCTAGAAAACGGTTTATTTTATTACTTGTGAAAATATAATTTCTCTAATATTACCAGATATTTTTCTATTTAGATACTTCTTAAAAATACCCCCTATACGATTTGCATTGTTGCAAACGAAATGTTATAATGATGCGATTTTTTGCAAGGAGGTAAAAAAATGTCTATTGGAATCATCGTCAATTCAGCCTGCGTACTTATCGGCGGCCTGCTCGGCAGTTTTTTCGGAAGACTGCTGCCAGTCAAAATGCGTGAATCGCTTTATGGGTTATTCGGTTACTGCTCCATCATCATCGGCATCATTCTGCTGCAAAATATAAAATCTATGCCGGCAGTTACATTAGCTCTGATCTTGGGTACTATCATCGGCGAAGCACTTCGAATCGAAGACCAGATCAATTTCGCTTCGCTTAGGCTTAAAACACTTATCGAACGTATCACCAATACTGCGGCAGCAGATAATGATGCTTATATCAGCCGTTTCGTCGGCCTGCTGATGCTGTTCTGTACCGGCAGTACAGGAATTCTCGGCGCGATTGGTGAAGGCGTAAATGGCGACAGCACTGTTCTTTTAACAAAATCTGTTATGGACATTTTTGCAGCATTTGCTTTTGCTGCTCATATGGGTCCTATGATCGCCTGTATCGCAATCCCCCAGTTTCTTTTTTTCAGCATCCTCGCCGGCTTCATCATGCCGCTTACAGATCCTCTGATGATTGGTGATTTTATGGCCTGCGGTGGCATTTTAGCTATTATTACCGGCTTTCGTATCTGTGAATTGAAAGACTTCCGTGTCGCCAATACGCTGCCGGCTTTATTTATCGTAATGCCGCTCAGTTATCTTTGGCGCACTTATTGCTGAACAGTTAACACTAAAAAAACAGGCCCTGCATACAGGGCCTGTTTTTATTCCATGATACCTGAATCCTCAATAATAATCCAGCTCACGCTCAAAAATAACGCCGGTGGCAGGATTAAACTTTAATTCCCCCTTAAATTTAAGGGTAGTAAATTCGGCTTCATAGTAGGAATTATTGCCTTCTTTGTCCATAGTTACAACAATATTGCGGGCATCCGGGTATTCAGCCATAACAAAGCGCTCGATATCTGCCGGAGTTTTGTTGATAATAGTGCTGCCTTTGACAAATGTTGCACCCTTGACTTCTATCTCTTTGATTTTGGAAGTAGCCGTTGCAACCTTCACATAATAATATTCCAAAGTGTCAGGGTCTTGAAAAGTAATACGGCTTTCATCACCTTTAGTTGTATAACCAATCAGATTACAGTTTGCCGGAATTTCTGCTTTAGCAACTTCGATCGCCGCCCTGCTTTGCCCAAGCTGACTGGGAGCAGGGGCCGCCACAGCCATAGCGCCTACACATAAAACTACTAAAGCTGCCAGTAATGAAAAAACATTTTTCAATTTCATTCGATTCACTTCCTTAAATTATTTTGTATTACTGCTTAAATACATCATACAAAACATTTTTGTTAATTTCAACTGTGTGCTATCTCCTATTTGAATTTATTAATTAATTTATTCCATATTATCAATATTACAAGCATTTATTTTGTTAAAATTCATAAATCTGTTAAGCCCTTCCCATAATAAAACAGACCTCGGCATATTTATGTCCGAGGTCTGTTTTATTATAATCACTGTTCTGCCGATTGTTTTGCATCTTCTTTACAGACCGTTGTTTCTTCGTCTTTAAAAAAATATTTCATCACACCGCCGACCAGCCCCTGTACCAAAAGAAATTTATATTCGTTTTCGATCCGTCTTACTTCCCGCTGTACCTCTCTCTTAATGATCCAGAAGGACAAAGCCACACCCAGCATCGCCCCAAACAAGGCTCCAAAAAATGCGATCCAGATCGCAGGTATCGAAATATTGATCATTATTGCCACCGCCTGTCTGTTTTCTTTGACTTCAAAATATCACATTAGCTATTGCCTGTCAAATTAAAGAAAATTCACATTTTCTTCTATTGCAACTGCAAGGACAAATATTATATAATATTAGAACAGTTCCAATACTTTAAAAAGTGAAAGGGTTGTTACCAATGGAGAAAATTTACGAAGGCAAAACTAAAACAGTATATTCCCTGGAAAACGGCAATGTACTCTTAAAATTCAAAGATGACTGCACCGGCAAAGACGGTGTTTTTGATCCCGGTGAGAATACCGTCGGGCTGACTATCGAAGGTATCGGCAAAGCAAATCTTGAGACTTCGATCCACTTTTTCGAGATCCTCAAAAAAGAAGGTGTAAAAACCCACTATGTCAGCGCAGATATCGATAACGCCACTATGGAAGTCCTGCCTGCTAAAGTATTCGGTAAAGGCCTTGAAGTCATCTGCCGCTTGAAAGCAACCGGCAGCTTCATCCGTCGTTACGGTGACTACATTGCTGACGGCACTGTTCTCGAAGGCGGCTACGTTGAAGCTACTTTAAAAGACGACGCTAAAGGCGATCCTCTGATCACTTCTGAAGGTTTGGCGGCTCTCGGCATCATGAGCCAGGAAATGTTCAACAGTATGAAGGAACAAACCCTTAAAATCACTAAAATCGTTGCTGCAGACCTGGCAAAAATGGGTCTGGATCTATACGATATCAAATTTGAATTTGGTTACAACAACGACGAAGTAATTCTGATCGACGAAATCGCCAGCGGTAACATGCGCGTCTATAAAGACGGCAAATATGTCGATCCCATCACTCTGACTTCAATCATCCTCGGTAAATAAATCTTTATATTTAAAGGCACAGCTTTTGCTGTGCCTTTTTTGCTTCTTAGGCATGTTGATGCTATAATTATTTTAAAGCGTTTTTAAAGCCCGCTTTAATTTTTGAAAACAAAGGAACGATGCATTATGAACAAATTAGATCCGCGTAATATTTATGACGACTTACATCAAATTCCTGAACTTGGTTTTGAAGAGTTTAAAACCTCTGCCTATCTGGCAGATAAATTAGAAGCAATGGGCTACAAAGTTACCCGTAACATCGGCGGTACCGGCGTTATCGGCGAAATCAAAGGCTCAGAGCCCGGACCTGTAATGATGCTGCGTGCCGATATGGACGCACTGCCCTTTCTGATCGACGGCGAAAAGAAAAATATTCATGCCTGCGGCCACGACGCCCATTCCGCCATGCTTTTAGCCGCTGCCTCCGATCTGGTAGGCAAGGTTAAACGCGGCACCCTGCGCATCCTGTTCCAACAGGGTGAAGAAACCTTAAAAGGCGCTTTGGCAGTTATTGATGCCGGCGTAATTGAAGACGTCGATATCGCTCTTGGTCTGCACATCCGTCCTGTACAGGACATTGCCTACGGCGAAATGTCGCCAGCAGTGCGCCATGCTTCCAGCACCTTCGTTAACGTCGTTATCAACGGTTTATCCAGTCACGGCGCACGTCCGCACCTGGGTGTCAACGCAATCGAGGCAGCCGCTGTCGCTATCAATGCGATTACGGCTATTAAAATCAATCCTATCATCCCCTGGTCCTGTAAAGTTACCGGCATCAAAGGCGGCGTAGCCCCCAATATCATTCCTGATAAAGTTGAAATGATCGTCGATGCCCGCGCACAAACCAACGAAGCTATGACCGAACTGCTGGAAAAACTGCGCCGTGCAGTTACCAATGCTGCCGCTGCTCTTGGGGCTACTGCCGAAGTCACTACTCCCGGCGGTGTGATCCCCGCTGCTGAATACGATGACGAACTGACTGCAGAAGTTGCAGAATGTATCGTCGAGGTAGTAGGCGAAGAAAAACTCGCAAAAGAACTCGTTAACCCCGGCGGTGAAGATTTCCACTACTTTGTTAATAAATATCCCCATATCAAAGCTGCTTACTTCGGTGTCGGCGCAGCTGCAGCTCCGGGCCTGCATCATCAGGATATGCAGCTGAACAAAGAAGCTCTGCCCAGCGGTACTGCGGTCCTCGTTAAAATGGTAGAACGTAAATTAGGCTGATCACTGTTTATTTTTCGTTGCTGAATTATATATAACTGCAAAAACTCAGACTTCCATAAATTATGAAAGTCTGAGTTTTTTATTACTGTACTATGCTTAACTCATTTTCGTATATTTATTTAAGCTGACTGTAAACATTCTGGTCAACAGGCTCCAGCCAGGTAGTACCTGCACCCTTGCTCATAATCGACAGATGCTGGAACCAGCTGTTGCCGGCAGCGCCATGCCAGTGTTTAGTCCCTTCCGGGATCGTCACACTTTCACCGGCTTTCATTTCTACCGGATCCTGTCCCCAGATCTGATAATATCCACGGCCTGATACCCCGACCAGGACCTGACACGAACCGCTGTGAGTATGCCAGTTATTGATACAGGACGGAGCAAAAGTCACGTTAGACACACTTACAGTATCGTTAGCCATTGGAAAAAGAAAGCTCTGTCCGGTAAAATATCTGGCATAAGCCGCATTATCATTACCGATAGGAAATACTGTACCACCTGCCTGCAGCAGCGACGCGCTGATTATCTTTGTCTGTTCCTCTGTTACAGGCTCACCGGCTGCCAAAGCTGCATCTGTACCGCCCATGACCGCAGCAGCCACAACCAGAGCCGCAGCTATTCCTCTAAAAGTGTTTTTGTTGAATCTCTGCCAAAATTTCATATTATTTTCCTCCTCATAATAAATCATTTGTTTATCAACTTCTGGATCAGATTGCTAGTGCTTTCGAAGCCGGATGCCTGTTTAATAAAGCATATGTTTCCGGCTGTAACAAATTCTCATAATTTCTCAGCTGATAATCTGCCAGTTCCGCAACCAGCTGCAAACTGTTGATTTTATCAAGCAGCGTTTCACGAGCCTCTGCCAGCAGCTTTTTACGCTCCTGTATCGTAGCATCGCCCATTTCTGCCAGCCGAATATAATCAATGATATGTTCCAGTGACATCCCGCTGGCTTTCAGCTTTTTGATAAAATTGATAAAATTTACAAAATACTCATCATAATTGCGGATCCCGGCCGCATTCCGTGGCACCGGAGGCAGCAGCCCGATCCTTTCATAATATCTTAAAGTATCAGTTGACATATTGGTTTTTGCGGCAATTTCCCGAATCGTCATTTTTACTCCTCCTCACAGTGATTATGCCTGAGCTGATAAATACTGTAATCTACATTATCCAGCAGCTGTTGTTTAAAATGGATATCATCCAGCAGATAAAAGCGCAGATTTTTCAGCAGCTTGATTTTCTGTTCCTCTGTATTATCGCTGTGCTCAATGATATTTAAAGCTGCTTTTAACCGCTCCGGCCGCTGTTCTGCCGACTGCAGCAGCTGCTGTAAATTCTCCTGCGTACATTTCTGCATCTTTTCCATAGCTACTCAGCCCCACTAAAAATTCTCTCTTTAAACTTTTCCATAACACGTGTTCCCGGATCACTTTCATTATAAATTATTCTTTCTTATATGTATAATACCTATTTCTCATATCCATCAATGCCTTTTAGGCATTGATTTTCCACGACTGTACAAATAAAAAAAGTGCAAGCGCAATCACTTCTGGTGATCTGCACTTACACTTTCTGACCACAGCCTCTGATTCAGCTGCAACTGTCTGCTATTGCTTTTATCTTCACTGTTCCCTATTATTATATGTTTTCACAAAATTTTTGGCAAACTCAATAAATTTCGTCGTCGTTACACTGAAAGGCTGTCGTTTTTTCCAGGCCAGCACTGTAGTAGCAGCAAGTTCAGGATACAGCGGCAGCGAACAGACCTGTGAGCGGTCCAAAAAAGGCCGTGAACCCTCAATATGAAAAGCATATCCCAGCCCGTTCCGTACCATTATCGAAGCATTCGTACTCATATTGCAGGTATACGGAACCCTGACCTGCGGAAAATAATCACCAAACCAGCTGACCAGCTCATTTTGCACTTTCAGCCGTGCGGGAAAAAGCAGCTCCTTCCCCACCAGATCTGCCGCCGTAACAAAGCCCTTTTGCACCAGCGGATCTTCGGCAGGCAGCAGCACGGCCCAGCGTTCTTTGACCCCCAGACGGATAAAATCATACCTGTCAATATCCACGGGTTCCAGAAACAAAGCAATATCTGACAGACCTTTTTCGATACGTTCATTAGTATAATCCGCATTACCGGCATATAATTCGTAAGTTACAGCAGGATACTTTTCTTTAAAAGCCCGGAACATTTCAGCAATGACCTGTACGGAAGCCAACTCGCCGCAGCCCACCGATACTACGCCGTTGATCAGCTCGTCGCGTTCTGTCAGTTCTTTTTCCGTTTTATCTGCCAGATCAACGATCTCCTCGGCCCGCCGGCGCAGCAGCATTCCTTCGTCAGTCAACGTCACCTTACGCGCGCCGCGCGAAAACAGCGTTACTCCCATATCTTCCTCTAACTGTGCCAGCTGTCGGCTCAATGTCGGCTGCGTGATATGCAGCAGCTCAGCCGCTTTTGTGATATTCTCCTCACGTGCCACTGCCAGAAAATACCTCAGTATCCGCAATTCCATTGCCTCTGCCTCCTTTTATCCTGGTCAACTGCATCTGCCTGTTCTGCCCTTTTCTTTCTATCATAAAGTATTTTTATGCTCTCAGGCAAGCTTTATCTGTCCTTAAACATAGAAAAGGCATTATTTCCCCAAGGAAACAATGCCTTTCTTTACTGCTATTTATTCAGCCGCTGGCCGATTTTCAGCATATACATCGGGTCAACGTTCTGCCCATCGACAAAAACCTCAAAATGCACATGCGGGCCGGTACTATATCCGCTGCTGCCGACAAAGCCGATGATCTCACCCTTACGCACGCTTTGACCGGGCGCAACGGCAATCCCGCTCATATGCCCGTAAGCAGTTTCATAACCGTTGCCGTGATTGATACGTACATAGCGTCCATAACCGCCGTTCCAACCGGCAACCTCTACCGTTCCCATCGCACTGGCGTAAACCGGCTCGCCAAATTCAACAGCAATGTCAACCCCGGGATGCCAGTCGTAACCGCCACCGATCGGTCCCGTACGTCCACCGTAGGGAGAGCTGATCGTACCACCTTTGGTCGGCCACAAATCAGGAAAGACCGAGCGTTTATTATTGCGCCCTTCCAACTCCGAAAGCAGTTCACTCATCGAAGTTTTCTTCTCGTCGATCTGCTGCGCCATATTTTTATTCTGAGCCGTCAGTACTGCCGCCATTTCCTTCACGCCCAAATCAGCAGGACCTCCCTGTCCCAAGTAACGAGGAGCATTGCCTGCCGTTGCCGTTTCGCCTGACGCGCTGCTCAAATCACTGCCCAGCTTAGTACTGTCAGTGTCACGAATCAATGCCCGGCGCAGTTTAGTTTCCAATGTCATGATTTCAGACATATCACGCAGCATTTTTTCGTTATCCGCCAGCAGGCTTTGCAGCTGTGCTTCCAACTCGCCTTTTTTAGCCTGATATTCTAAAAAATCAGTCCGTTCCTGACGGAACTGATAAAAATTATAACCCATATAACCAAGCGCGCCCACCATACAGACAGTACATATCAATACAGCGCCGGCCAGCAATTTAAACCGCCGGGCGCCAAAATGGTAAACTTTCTGCCCTTCCGCCCGAGGTACTGTAAAGGTATATTCTTGCTGTTTCTGTAAATCTTTTTCTTCCATATTTTAACCTCTTATCTAAAATACCCTAACTTCTGACCTGCTGCCAGCAGCCTGTGCCCAATAAAAGGCAGACTTTCCAGATCATCCTTACCCATACCGCCCACTGCCAGCAATACGCCGCCGTAAACAGGCACAGCCACGGCAATAGCCGCTAAAATCGCCCAGGCTCCCCAGCTTGCCGCCAGCGTGATCACGCCATAAACAGCCGCTCCCATAGCTGCGGCTGACACAGCAGGCTTAAATACACCGCTGAAGGATAAAGCAAAACCTGTATATTTGTAAATAAAAATCATATTTAAAACTGCTGCCAGGCCAAAATCCACTACCGTAGCCATTGCCGCACCCTTGATACCCAAAGTCGGTATTGCCGTCAGCGTCCAGCTTAAAAACACCTTGACCGCAGCCGCTAAAATCATATTGATGACCGGGATCGAAGTCCGACCCAGCCCCTGCAGAATTCCTGTACTGATCTGATGCAGACCCAACAGCAAGATACCTACGCTCATAGTTTGGATAGCATCGGCAGCTCCAGGCGCATTATAAATCAGCGCCGCTATTTTTTCAGCCAGAAAATACATACCTACAAAACAGGGACAGGTAATGATCAAAGCGACTCTGAAGGCCGTCCTGGTTTTGGCCCTGATGCCGAAAACATCATTCAGTGCCCGCGATTCAGAAATCGCCGGTACCAGGCTGATCGTCATAGCCGCCGTGAAGATAGTCGCTAAATTGATCAACGGCACAGCCATACCTGTCAGATAACCGAAAAACTCTGTCGCCTGACTGATATGAAAACCAGCCGCTTCCAACCGCTGCGGCACGATCAAAAGATCAAGGTTCGCCACAACCGGCAGCATCAGGCTGGACATGGAAACAGGCAGCGCCAGCCGCAGCAGGCGGCTGATGATGGCCCGCGCCGACTCTCTCGTAGCCAGTGGATTCTGCTGCTGCAGATCTGCTTTCAGCTTCTGCTTGAGCCGTCCATAGAACCACATCAAAACCAAAAGCGCGCAGAAGGCGCCGACTCCGGCGCCCATACTGGCGCCGCCAGCCGCATAAGCCAAACCATGCGGCATAAACATATTCGCAAAAACGATCATCGTCACAACACGCATCAGCTGCTCTACTATCTCGGAAGCCGCCGTTGGCGTCATGATCTGCCAGCCCTGCAGATAGCCGCGGAAACTGGCTAAAAATGTAACAAAAAATACGGCCGGAGCCAAAGCAATAATAGAGTAATAAGCGCGGCTGTCACGGATCCAGTGATTATCGATCAGCCAATGAGCGCCGAAAAAAAGTGCCGATGCAAAAACCAGGCCTGTAACGAACAATAACCGCAGAGAAACATTAAAGACACGTTTGGCTCCCAGAAAATCCTTCTGCGCCAGCTTTTCAGCCGTAATAATCGAAATTGCGACCGGTATCCCTGCCGATGACAATGTTATTGCCATCAGATAGATCGGAAACCCCATCTGGTAAAGGCCGATCCCTTCGCCGCCCAGTACACGCGACAAAATGATCCAATTCAGCGAACCGATGACCTTGACGACGATACTGGAAACCGTCAAAATCAGTGTACCTTTTAAAAATTTATTATTACTGCTAGCACTCTTTTCGGTATCGCTCATGATTACCCGCCTTGTCAAATTTTACAATTACACATACTCATACATTATAATTATCACCTTAAAGCCACTTTTTGACAAGCTTTTTCGGTTTTATTTCACAAAATATTGCTTTATTGCCCGGCCATTGTTACAATTAAAGTCAGAAATAATTTATCAAGGAGGTCATTTGCATGAAGAAAATCCTGTCCATCGCTCTGGTTAGTCTGCTGGCCTGCGGCGCGTTACTTGCCGGCTGCGGCGGTGAAAAGAAAGCTGACCCTAAGGCTGCAGGCGACAAAACCAAAGTTGCCTTCGTTTATGTCAGCTCCGCCAAAGACGGCGGCTACTCTATGGCACATGAACTGGGGCGTCAGTATGTTGAGAAAAACATGCCCAACGTTCAAGCAAGTTACATCGAATCAGTTCCTGAAGGTGCCGATTCCGAACGTGTAATTACACAACTAGCTTCCCAGGGCAACAAAGTTATTTTCACCACCAGCTTTGGTTATATGGACCCGACGATCAACGTCGCGAAAAAATACCCCGACATTACCTTCCTGCACTGCTCCGGCTTCAAAACAGCCCCCAACGTAGGCAACTACTTCGGCCGTATGTACGAAGCCCGCTATGTCACAGGTATCGTTGCCGGTAAAGAAACAAAATCCAACGTTATTGGTTATGTAGCAGCGTTCCCGATCCCGGAAGTAATCCGCGGCATCAATGCCTTTACCCTGGGCGCGCAAAGCGTCAACCCTGACGTACAGGTCAAAGTCCTCTGGACCAATACCTGGTATAATCCAGCTACCGAAAAACAGGCTGCTATCACACTGATCGATGCCGGTGCCGATATCATCGCTCAGCATCAAAATACCCCCGGTCCGCAGCAGGCAGCTGAAGAACGCGGCAAATATGGCATCGGCTACAATGTCGATATGTCTGCCAATGCTCCTAAAGCATCCTTGACCTCCGCGATCTGGAACTGGGGACCGTATTATGAAGAAACCATCAAACAGGTTAACAACGGTACCTGGAAATCCGGCGCTTACTGGGGTTCCATGAAAGATAAAGTAGTCGACATCGCTCCCTACGGACCCGCAGTCAGCGATGAAACAAAAAAACTGGCTGATGCTGCCAAAGCAGATATCATTGCCGGCAAACAAAAAGTTTTCACCGGCCCGCTGTATGATCAAAGCGGTGCCGAGAAAGTTCCTGCAGGCACTACTCTGACCGATAAGGAACTTTTGAGTATGGACTGGTTCGTCAAAGGCGTTGACGGTAAAATCCAGAACTGACTCGCTTGAGTGTTTTAGTAAGGAAGGTATAAAGGAATGAAAAAGACATTAATTTTAAGCTTAGCACTGGCTTTAGGAATCACCACTGTTTGCGCTGCTTCTCCGCTCAAAAACTATAACGCGGGCAAAGTAGCTGTTGATCTGGGGCTTAACGTCCCTACCAGCAATACTTATGAAGGACACAGCGTCGGCAGCAAAAAAACGTCTCCCTATGCCGGTATCACCGTAGGCCTTGGCAGCAATACCGCTGTCAACTACAAATGGAATCAATACAAAAACAGCGGCAGTAACAAGATCGAAGCCCAGCAGCTCAACCTGATGTACAAAGTCCTGCCAGTACTTGATGTTTACGCAGGTTATGTCGACAGTGACATCAAACTGCACGGCGACAGCCGCAGCCGCAGTTCCGGCCAAGTCGGTGTCCAGGGACGTGTCGAATTGCCTTTTCTCTGTACTTTATGGGGCAGAGCAGGCGTGGGCAACAAGCTCAACAGCTATGAAATCGGCCTGAGCCGTACTCTGGTATCCAATGTAGAGCTGAATCTGTCGTACTATGACAACAAATTCAAAGATTCTGCTCCCGGCGGCAGCGACGTCAAAACCAAAGGCGTTAATATGGGTATCACCGTCAAATTCTGACCTGCATCTATTAATCATCTAACTAAATAAACTTCAAAATAAGGCCTGGAAGCAAAAATTCCCGGCCTTATTTTTCTATAATACTAACGGATAATTATTATTGACAACTGACAAAAGCTGTGCTATTATAATTACATTGAAAACTTACATCTGCGTAAGTTCTGCTCACAAAAAAAATAAATTTTATAGCACTTGGAGGAATGAAGAATGAAAAAATTCGTATGTCAAATCTGTGGTTATGTTTATGAAGGCGAAGCAGCTCCTGAGTACTGCCCGCAATGTAAAGCTCCTGCATCCAAATTCACCGAAATGTGCGGCGACCGTACCTGGGCTGCTGAACATATCGTAGGTATAGCAAAAGACGTCGCAGAAGACATTAAAATGGATCTGCGCGCTAATTTTACCGGCGAATGCACCGAAGTTGGCATGTACCTGGCAATGAGCCGTGTTGCTCATCGTGAAGGTTATCCTGAAATCGGCATGTACTGGGAAAAAGCAGCTTTTGAAGAAGCTGAGCATGCAGCTAAATTCGCTGAACTTTTAGGCGAAGTCGTTACCGACTCCACTCAAAAGAATCTGGAAATGCGTGTAGAAGCCGAAAACGGCGCTACCGCAGGTAAATTCGATCTGGCCAGCCGCGCTAAAGCAGCAGGACTGGATGCTATCCATGACACCGTGCATGAAATGGCAAAAGACGAAGCCCGCCACGGCAAAGCTTTCGAAGGCCTCCTGAAACGTTATTTCAACAAATAATAAGTACCTTACCCACTACCTTTATACATCATCTACTTCCCTCAACAAAAACAGCCCCTGTTTCCTTCAGGAAACAGGGGCTGTTTGATTTTACACACCATATTTTTCTTTACTCTTACATACGTTTAAACTTTTTTACCACTTTTGCCGACTTTTACCAGTCCTTTTCCTTATGCGGCCCTTAAATAATACATATTCGGCATTTTCAATTTTTCGCCGATTTTATTAAAGCGCAGAACAAGTTTTCCTGTACTACCGCTTTGCCCGCCAATACTAATAAGACCTGCAGACTGCATCTGTCCATAAAAGGTAGCTGTCACATTTCCGCTGACCAGCATTTGCATATTACCTGCCGAAGAAAGGAAACAGCCGCCGTCAAGCTGTTTATCTGCATTGATAAAAGGGTCTGACAAACTCAAATTTTTATTGGCAATAAAAAGTATCCTGCTGTTGTCTACCGACTTGATCGAATTTACAGCTATCGACCCACCGGAAATAAAGCTTACCTGCCCACCGCCCTTGATCGTAATATTCTTTAAAACCACATTATCATAATCTTTGATAGTACCATAGTCACAAATAATAAATTCTAAAGTTTTTCCTTTAGGAACAGTGATTTCTACGTTATCCATAGTTAAAAAATTTTTATACAACATATAGCCAATACCCAGCTGTTCACCGATCAATAAAACAGTATTATTGGCAACACTTATCTTCGTTCCCGAAAAGCTGGCTTTAGCGGCCCAATATTGCCCGTTGGTAATATTCCAGTTACTTAAAGGCCTGTCTTCAGTCGCACCTGTAGACTGAAGCTCCGGATAAGTAGCTTTTTCAAAAACTTCCGGCGATGCAGCACTTTTATATTTAGGCTCTGTCACAAACTCCTTATTGATTACCTGCCCGCCCACTGTATAGTCACCAAAATATCCACTGTAATATACCTTATTATTGGGATCATAATCTACATCGTTATTAATAATCAATGCTCCGCTTGAAGTAATAAAGCTGTCATTTATATAGGCGTCTGGAGGCTGCTCCGGTTCTTCTCCGCCTCCGGTACCGCCATTATCACCTAACGTATGGACTTTACGGATAACCTTGCGAATCCCCTGGCAAGCTCCTACTGAGGTTATTTGATAAGCAGCGCTCTCTTCAGGAGTATAGTCAGATGCCAGATCAATATTATTTTCAGTAATTCCCACAGCGTACCAGATGCCATTCTGGTCAGCTTTACCGCCGTCTATACTTAAATGTCCAAAGCTGCCGCTGTCACTGCCTTGTATATAGTTTTCCGGTGTCAGCCACGTCCAGTTGCTGTTTTTATTATCTAAAGCTGCAACAGCTTTTTTATATCCGGCTTCAGCAGCATACCATGCCTGCTGCTCCCGATAATCTGATGAGGCAGCCGTTTTTTCTATTGTCATCATCGGCAGCCAGGCAATGGCCACTACCATCAAAAACAACAGCATTACTATAGCTATGACAGTTACCGAACCACGTTGTTTCTGCACACATTTCACCTCATCGCTCTTTTTGTATATGTTATAAATTAAAACCTATAATATAAATTATTTGATATTTTTTAATTTATTATATCATTTGTATTATAAAATCACAATATATTGTACCTATTTTAATAAATATTTATTTAGGCTATATTTAATAATCTTTTATTAAACAAATATAAAACCTGTCAATACCATACAAAAAAAACAGTACCGCTGCTATATAATAGCAGCGGTACTGTTTACTTCTTTATGCGTTTTTATTTCATACCTTTGGGAACGGTAAAACCAGGAGCTTTGAGCACACTATCATTAAACTGTATCAGACCACTTGTCTTAAAATTGCCCCTGCACTGAATCTGACCTTGAAATGAAGCACTCTCAACTATCGTAATATCTTTATCAGAAGATAAAAATCCTCCACCCGGATTATTTTTATAACTCCAAATACTGCTGCATATTTTCATATCACCATTAGACATGAACATCGTCAAGCCATTATAGGCAACGGTCTCAGTCCCCATGCCAAACTGAAAATCGCCGGCAAAAAACATTCGTACGTTGCCTGTAATCGTTCCAGTTAAAACTACTGGTTTAAGCGCGCTGAAAATAAAGGTTACAGGCAAATCACTTTCAGGACCGTTGATTTGATTTAATTGTATTCCATTATTGTAATTTTGATTGTCTATAAAAATTATTCTACCGGCAGAGTTCCCTGCATCTACAACTTTAACTCTTTTTATATTATAAGGATCACTCTCATCTACTAAATTAGACAAATCCCAATAATAATCTGTATTCTTTGCTGTCTTAATTGTAGAAGGCCATGTCATGTCAGGCATAGGAGGCATTTTGGGATATTTACTTATATCAAAAATTCTCTCCGGAAGTCTTGTTTTTAGAGTCGGCCTGTTAACACTGTCAGTCCATTCATTCGTAAATGAATTATTATTTTTCACGTTGTAAAAACCAGATCCATATAATTTTCCCAGAAACCTAGTATCTATATCGTCAATATTAAAATCCTTTTGGTCTTGTACTACTGTGACCGTACCTCCGGCCTGTACCAAGCCAGGTAATTCCAAAACTTCTTCTCCCACGCTGTCACCACCGCCAGACCCTCCGTCATCACCAAAAATATAGGTTTTTCGCATAACTTTGCGTATACCCTGGCAGGAACCGACTGATGTAATTATATAGTTGGCCTTATCGCCTGGTATAGTAACATCCACTTCATTGTCATCTTTGATCTCCGTAATCGCAGTTGCATACCAGACTCCCTGCTTATCTGCTTTTTGGTTATCAAGGCTATTTAAATAAAAATCCCCAGACTTTATTTCTGCGATTTTACTTAACCAATTATTCCATTCACTACTCCCATCATTAAGAGCAGCTATTGCACGCTTATATCCGGCTTCAGCAGCATACCACGCCTGCTGCTCCCGATAATCTGATGAGGCAGCCGTTTTTTCCATTGTCATCATCGGCAGCCAGGCTATCGCTATAATCATTAAAAACAACAGCATTACTACAGCTATAACAGTTACCGAACCACGTTGTTTCTGCACAAAATTCACCTCGCCGCCTTTTGATATAAATTATAAATCTAGGTTAAAAGCATATATTATTTGTTATTCTTTAATTATTATATCATTTACATTATAAAATAACAATATATCAAGTTTTTTGTAAACATTTGTTTAATCTATACTACGCCAATTCTTCATTAAACTAATATATATAACGCTACTAAAATTCAAAAAAAACAGTATCGCTGCTATTTATATAGCGGCGATACTGTTTACCTCTTTATGCGTTATTTAATTCATACCCTTGGGAACTGTAAAACCAGGAGCCTTTAAAACAGCATCACTGTAATGAATTGTACCTTTAGTTTCGAAATTTCCTTTGACTTGAGCCTGCCCATAGAAAGCCTGGTTGGCAATTATTATATTTTTGTCAGATGACAAAAATCCTTTATTTATAGAACCAATTATTTCCATTTTTCCGTTGGACATAAACATAATCAATCCTGTTGCTGCCTGATTATCAAAAGTAAAATCAGCAGAAGTAAATATTCTCACATTTCCAGTAATCTTAGCATTTATTTTGATAGTTTTTGTAAAAATAAATGTTACCGGTTTTCCTTGGCTTGGCCCTATTATATTTCCCTTAAGGTACTCAGTACTATTATCAATAAAAATAAACTTCCCCGATGATTCTTCAGCATTTATTGTACACTCATTACCAACATAATTACCAACATTCCAGGCAACATCACTTTTTAAATCCCAAATATAATTCTTACCTGCTTCCAAATTAAAAATCCAATTCCATTGATCTGTTCTTAACATAGTATTCAAATCTTTATAACTACTTTTTTGAAAAACACTTTCAGGGATATGTGTCTTCAATGTATTTGGATATGTTCCCTGAGTATGTCCACTACTAAATTGGTTTCCGCTGGAATCAAAAAAACCTGAACCATATAAATCGCCGTTTAATTCTCCTGCCTGGTTATTGGTTATGGTCACAGTACCGCCAGCCTGTACCAGACCTGGTAATTCCAGTGTTTCCTCACCGCCGCTGTCACCACCGCCAGAACTGTCGTCATCACCTAAAACATACGTTTTACGGATAACCTTACGAACGCCCTGACAGGAACCGACAGCAGTGATCTGGTAAACAACATCTTCTCCAGGAATATATCCCGAAACTATATCAGCATTATTTCCCATAATACTAACAGCGTACCAAATTTCATCTTGGTCAACTTTATTACCATCTATACTCAAATGCGCAAAATTCGCACTATCACTATCTCGAATATATTCTTCCGGTGTAAGCCATCGCCAGTCATTATTTTTGTTTGATAACGCAGCCACAGCTCTTTTATAGCCGGCTTCGGCGGCATTCCAAGCCTGCTGTTCCCGATAATCAGACGCAGCAGCCGTTTTTTCCATTGTCATCATCGGCAGCCAGGCTACGGCAACAACCATTAAAAACAACAGCATTGCCAAAGATATGACAGTTACCGACCCGCGTTGATCTTTCATTTCGTCACCTCATAATCAAATTAACTTCTACCAACGATTTCCCATCCAGATCCATTAATCAAATCTTTTACTTTATTAAATGGCAAACTGACCGATACACCACCATTTTTAATTAAGTGATACCATTTCTTATTTTCCGGATTATAAACATAATTTACATTCCATCCGGTTGTTTTATCCGGGTCGGTATAGCCAATAAGAAAAACATTATCTACAGTAATGGGAACATTTGTATCACCATATCCATATGGATTCATATAGACTGTTTTGCCATTTATATTTACGCTAAACCAGGCTCCACCATATTTTTCACTTAATAAATACTCTCTTATTTTATCATTATTACCCAATTGCCAAAGTGAATCATTACTTGTTCCAAAAAATTTCTTAAAATCGTCTAACGAATTTCTTTCTGAACTTGTTAAAACTTCTCCATTTTTTAGCTTATGCCAAATACTTACTAAGCTTGTATATTCTTTAAGCATTTTTTCTTCAGGTGTTTCTGTTACTTCTTCTTCACTCGGCACAACTTTAGTTTCCAAGGTCTGTGTTTTCATTTGCCCATTAAATTCATACTGCAGCGGCAAAGCGATCTTATACATGATCACTGTATTACCGTCATTTAAAGTAAGCGTTTCAGAAGTAACAGGAAATTTACCCTCGAAAATACTATTATTGCTGTCATTTGGAAAAACAGTTATTTTTTTACTGCCGTCAGTAATATCTTCCCGCGTTACCTGCAATTGTTTTTTTGTATCATCTTTCCACTCGACAGTCACTTTATATTCTTTATTGGTTCCTTGAGCAATATCCATATGCCTGTCCCAAAGATTACCTTTATAGGAAAATTTACTTGTGCTGACCGTCGGCTGCTCCGGATCAATACTGTCCTTATCTGCATAACGCAGCGTAGTTTTCAGTTCGTTCATCAGCAAACGCGCCTCTTCATAAACGACTTCCTGCCTGGCGCCTACATGCAGACTGGTAACACTGCTGCCAAACAAATGTACCATTGCCCCCATGATCAGCCCCAATACTGCCATCGCTACCACTAATTCTATTAATGTAAATCCGGACTGCTTCTTCATGCCGCCGCTCCTTTAAATCAATCTTTTGTACGGATATATGTCTGCAGATCCAAGACCTGCGGCTTGGGATCTGTCCACTTCACTTCTACCCTGACCAAATACAATTCGCTCTCACCCGGATAATTATTCCCCAGGCTTCCATCACCGCCGCGAGCATTAATCTGGTACTCAATGCCGTCCTGGGTAACTGTATTATTACCTTCTTTATTGATATATTCAACTATTTCTCTGATATCACTGCTGCTGTGCCCATCGGCTGCCTTTAACAGTTCAATTTTCTCCGATGCTATCTGTACAGCCTTTTCCTGTCTGTCCGCCGATACCATCACACCGATACCATAAGTATATAAAGCCGCTAATGCAGCCAGGCCGATAGCTACTACCAAAACCCCGATCATAGCATCGACCAGTAAAAATCCCTGTTTATTTTTGCGGAACTGTTTTATGCCATTCATCTTCACAGCCGTCCTTTACTCATAAAATCCCATATTTATTATATCACATATTTTCTTTAGTTTATAAATAATAACTATCATATATTTTAAAAATACTTAGAAAAATATGTATTAAAATTGCCTCTTCTTAATTAATTAAGAAGAGGCAATAAATTTTCAGTTATTTCTTTTTATCTTTACTCTTGGACTGCACTGCCGTATCGTTGGCATTCGCAACCGGCACCCACTGGCGCAGCAGCTCGGTACAGGCCGCCGCATAGCTGCCGGCACTGCCGAAGCCGCCCGCATACGCATCCTGATTGTAAACAGTGAGGATCTCGATGTCATCATAGTAAATAGTGGCACTGCCGCCGTTATCATAGACGATAAAGCGATATGGATCGATATGGCCCTTATCACGTTCACGCACGCAGTATAAACCGCCGGCAAGCATATAAGCGCGATATTCCGGGCGGTCATTACCGACAGTCTGCGTGATATTAAACCCCCAGTCACCTTCATGCACTCTGGCTGTATTATCTTCGTTAAGAGTTATTTCCGGATGTACTTTAAGCGCTTTGATCTGCTTCATAACACGTTTCAAACGTTCTTCCGGCTCGGGATGGCTCGAAAAAATACCATAGCCTGGATTACCCTGTTCCTTCGCCAGGTCTTCCAGCTTGTTGATCGTCAGCACGACACTGTAAGGATTATAACCGGCTGCTACACACAGATTAAAACCGCCCTTATCTGCGCCGCGTTCGTCGGTACGGCTGTAACCGGCCGCTAAAGCCTGCGTCGCCAGTCCCGCTATGCCTAAATCACCTTTGGTAACGATAGCAAAAGCCAAAGTCGTTAAAAGCTGTTTTTCTATTTGATGCACAGTGTGCTTTTTGACAACGTGTGTGATCTCGTGACCTAATACGCCAGCTAATTCTGCATCGGACGGCATATAATCGATCAGTCCCTTGAATACATAAATGAAACCGCCGGGGCAGGCCAGCGCATTTACTTCGTCACTGTTCAGCACCTTAAAGCTGTATTCCAGATCCTGCCGTTCGCTGACCTTGACCAGACTCTGACCGATCCGGTTGACACGTTCCTGCAAGGCATAATCCTGCACGACACCGTATTTAGCTTCCAGCTGCATCGCCGTCTGCCGGCCCATCTCTATTTCCTGTTCCTTGCTGATCAGCCCCGCTTCTGCCGGCGGCGTCATCCCCAGGCTGCAGCAGAATACAAAGACTATTGCTAAAATAAAGCGTTTCATCTTTTCACACCCCTTGTTTTAACGTAAACTGTCAAATCGCACCATTTTCTTTCAACTTCATAATCTCTGGCTCCGTATAACCCAGTTCAGTCAGCACCTCAGCCGTATGTTCTCCTAAAAGCGGCGCCCGGCGTTCGATGCTGCCCGGCATATCCGACAAACGGATCGCCGGTTTGACATACTGCAAAGTGCCGATATCCTCCTGTTTTTGCGCCAGCATTTCTGACTGCTGTGTCAGCTCGCTGTTTAAGGCTTCCTCCAGCGAACAGACCGGCGTCACGCAGAATTCTTCCTCACCGATCAACGCCAGCCATTCGGCCTGCGTTTTGGTCTGGAATACTGCTGCCAAATGCTCCTGAAGCTCATTACCATGTTCAAAATCATGCTGACGCTCGATCAGCTCTTCACAACCCAGGATTTCGCACAAACGCCGCCAGAATTTAGGTTCGATCGTCCCCACGCTCAAATAACGGCCGTCCTGCGTCCGGTAAATATTATAATAATGTGCCGTGCGCCCGAAAGGCTGACAACCTGTAGCCTTACAGCCCCACAAGCTGCTGATGCCGGTTGTCTGCAGACTCAGTGAAGTATTATATAAATTGATATCTACAGCCTGACCTTCCCCGGTACGTTCGCGCGCCAGCAAAGCCAGCAGAATGCCGCTGACAGCGTTCATACTGCTGCCCAGCGCCGCAATCTGTACCTCTGAAACGCAGGCACTGCCAACGTCATCCAGTGAATTCAGACCTGCAAGTCCGATCACATTCAGGTCATGGGCCGGTTTATGACGGTAACTGCCAGTCTGCCCAAAGCCGGTGATCGAACAATAGACCAGCTGCGGGTTGATTTCCCTGACAGTTGCGTAATCCAAGCCATAACGCGCCAGATAACCCGGCCGGAAGCCTTCTAAAAATACATCTGCTTCTGACAGAAGACGTAATAAAAGCTTACGTCCGCCTTCAGTTTTTATATCGGCCGTAATGCCGCGTTTATTACGGTTAAGCGCCAAATGCCAATAGCTCATGCCTGGCAGCGCTTCCGGAAAAAATCTGCGTGTATCATCGCCTGCAGGCGTTTCCACTTTGATAACATCGGCGCCGAAATCTCCCAATACCATACCGCAGTACTGCCCCGGCAGCCATTTAGAAAAATCTATCACCTTGATACCGGTCAAAGCCTTCATTCTTCTGACCCCCAATATTTTAACTGCAAAATATCCTCTGAAAATATACTTTATAATATTCTACATTTTTTACTGTTTCCCTTTAATTTATTTGCTGTGAAATGCTATAATAAGTTATAGAAGTTGTCTGAAGAGGTGTCATTACATGAAGATCCATAAGCTCACTTTAACGGCGCTGCTGGTTGCCATCGGCACCCTGAGCGCGCATCTTATTTATATACCGGCCGGCATTTCCAAATGCTTTCCCGTGCAGCATGCCATCAACGTGCTGGGAGCGGTGATTTTAGGCCCCGGCTATGCGACAGCAGCGGCCTTTGTCATTTCCTGCCTGCGCAATATGTTCGGTACCGGCTCACTGCTGGCTTTTCCCGGCAGTATGATCGGTGCCTGTCTGGCCGGACTTTGCTATAGCAGGTTCGGCTCTGTCAAAGCGGCTATGGCCGGCGAGATTTTCGGCACCGGTATTTTAGGCGGACTGACTGCCTGGGTCATCGCCCGTTTCTTCTTGAACAGCGCGGCAGCAGCCTGGTTCTTTATCCCGCCGTTCCTGATCAGCACTGTCGGCGGCAGCATCATCGCCGGACTGATCATTAAAAGCGGTATCCTTGCTTACGCTCTGCCAAATCTTTTTGCTAATAAAGGAAATAAATCAAATTTATGAATATTGATACCATGCTTTCACAAATTTTATATTGCCTGAGCGGCTTCCTTTTCGGTATTTTCGCCTCACGCTACAGCGTCATCAGCTGGCGCACTCTGGCCAGCCGGCCGCCGCTGCTGCAATGCGCGCCCTACGTGCTGTTTATCATCGCAGCTTTTACGCTGTTTCCCTTCTGGCTGATTACCCGTACCGAAGCCGGCGGTTTTATTTATTATGCGACGCTGCTGTTCTTTTTCACAAAGGGCTACCGCGCTGATAAGAAAGGATGAGCCCCAACATGAGCGAAAATAAAACTAACAATACTGTGATCTGCGATTCCTGCGGACACAGCGCCAGAATCCACCCCCAGCTGGCCGATAAATATGTACAGCCGATGGCGGAAATATTCAAGGTTTTAGGTGACCCGACCCGCATTAAAATTTTAGAACTGCTCTCCCACGAGGATATGTGCGTCAGTAATATCGCCGAAATGCTGGATATGACCCATTCTGCTATTTCTCATCAGCTGCGGCAGCTGCGCCATGCTCAGCTGGTCAAGTTTTCCAAGTCCGGCAAAGAAGTCATTTATTCGCTGGACGACGAACACGTCCTGACGCTGTTTGCCCAGGCGCTGGATCATGTCAAACATAAGGTTTAAGCATTCCGCACATAAAAACGGAGCCTGCTGTGCAGACTCCGTTTTTTTATTTTTACAGCTGCAGAAAATAACGATAGACAGCATCGCTGTCTGTCAATTCCGGGTGAAAACTGGTCGCCAGCAGCTTTCCTTGCCGGGCAGCTATGATATGCCCTGCATACTCCCCCAAAATTTCTGTCTGTTCGCCAACCCTTTCTATCCACGGAGCTCTGATAAATACCAGTGGCAGCGGTTCTGTCCCCAAAGCAGGCAGCAACTGCCTGCAGCTGAAACTGTTGAGCTGACTGCCATACGCATTACGGCGCACGGTAATATCCATCACCCCTAAATGCGGCTGTTCACCGACAATATTTTTTGCCAGCAGAATCAGCCCCGCACAGGTCCCCCAGACAGGCAGCCCCTCTTTCACCCTCCGTTTTAAAAGCTCAGACAGTCCCGTTCGCTGTAAAAGTCTGCTGATAGCAGTGCTTTCACCACCGGGAAGGATCAATCTGTCCACCTGCTCTAAATCAGCAGCCGTTTTTACGGCAACCGGCAAAACCTCCGTCAGCTGCGCCAGTTTAGTCAGATGCTCAGAAAATGACCCCTGCAGTGCCAGTACGCCTACACTCTGCATTACCAGCCACGCTCCGCAAAGGTTTGTTCCGCCGGTATAGTTTTGATATCGATACCGCTCATGGCCTCGCCCAGATCTTCTGATACTTCGGCTACGATTTTAGGATCGTTATAATAGCTGGTCGCCAGTACGATCGCCTTGGCGCGCTTAGCCGGATCGCCGCTGCGGAAAATACCTGACCCGACAAAAACACCTTCGCTGCCAAGCTTCATCATCAGGGCCGCATCTGCAGGCGTAGCAATACCGCCGGCGGCAAAATTAACTACCGGCAGCCTGCCGCCCGCAGCGACTTCTGCCACCAGTTCATACGGCGCTCCCTGTTCTTTGGCAAAGCTCATCCATTCCTCCCGCGGCAGATTCTGCAGCAATCTTATCTGTCCCATCATCGTCCGCATATGCCGCACTGCTTCTACCACATTGCCGGTACCAGCCTCTCCCTTCGTGCGGATCATTGCCGCTCCCTCACCGATGCGGCGCAGTGCTTCGCCCAGATTGCGGGCACCGCAGACAAAAGGGCTCTTAAAAGCATGCTTGTCGAGATGATATAAATCATCGGCCGGTGTCAGAACTTCACTTTCATCGATATAATCTATTCCCAGCGCCTCCAGAATCTCCGCTTCCACAATGTGACCGATCCTGACCTTGGCCATTACCGGAATCGATACGGCGCTTTTGATCTCTTTAATAAGCTTCGGGTCGCTCATTCTGGCAACGCCGCCATCCCTGCGAATATCAGAAGGCACACGTTCCAACGCCATAACAGCTACTGCGCCTGCAGCTTCGGCAATTTCAGCCTCTTGGGCATTGGTGACATCCATGATTACGCCGCCTTTGAGCATCTGTGCTAAATTACGATTTAAAATTTGTCTATCTGTCATCTTTATTCCTCCTAAAAACTTGCTTTCGTTAACGACAGTTTTTATGATACAATAATTCTGTACAGCAATAAATAGCCAGAAACTATTTTTCTAAAGGGGACAGTTTTATGCTTTTGACTAATCTTAAACTTGACAAACAGACCGACACGCCTTTATATACCCAGATCATTGACTCTATCAAAAACCAGCTCTACAATGACCAGATCGCAGTCGGCGACAGACTTCCGTCTGTGCGCAGGCTCTCAGCAGCGCTGCAGATAAGCCGCACGACTGTCGAAAACGCTTACAATCAGCTGGTTGCCGACGGTTATCTGCAAAACGAACCTAAGCGCGGTTATTTTGCAGCAGCACTGTCAGGCCTGAGAAAGCACAGCGACGCGCCTGTGACACAAAGTATCGAACCGCCTGCCGTACGTTATAACTTTGCCAATAATTATATCGATCCCGCTTCTTTTCCCTCCGAGCTTTGGCGGCGCTATCTGAACCGTGCCTTAAAAAATAAACACCTGCTTTCCGGCTATGGCGAGCCGCAGGGTGAAACAGAACTGCGCCGTACACTGGCCAAATACAGCTCGGTGGCCCGCGGCGTTATCTGCAGCCCCGAACAGATCGTGATCGGCGCCGGTGTGCAAAGCCTGCTGCAGATCCTGATCGACATTCTACAGCCAGATATCACCAGTATTGCTCTGGAAGCGCCAGGCTTTGCCCAGGCAGAGCGGCTTTTTACTTCGCATGGCTGGCAGGTACGGCATTTCAGCACCGACCAGTTAGAGACTTCCCTGCCCAGGCTGCTTTACGTCAGCCCTTCCAATCCCTATAAAGGCCGCTCGCTCTCGCCGCAGCAAAGACTGAACCTGCTGCGCTGGGCAACGCAGCAGCAGACCTATCTGCTGGAAGATGACTATAACGGCGAGTTCCGTTATTTCGGCCGGCCGGTATCCTCACTGCAGGGCATGAGTGATGGCCGTACAGTTATCTATCTTGGTTCTTTTTCGCGGCTGCTGCTGCCTTCCCTGCGTATTTCTTACATGGTATTGCCGCCGCTGCTGTTAGACCGTTACCGCCAGCTGGGACACCTTTATAACCAAACGTCTTCTACGATCGAACAGCTGGCACTGGCCGACTTTATTGCCGCCGGCGCACTGCGCCGCCACGTTAAACGACTGCGCAGGCTCTACAGTAATAAAAACACACTGCTGCGGCAAGCTTTAACGGAAATCTTCGGCAGCAGAGTCATTGTACGAGCCTATGAATCCGGTCTGCATCTGCGCCTGGCTGTCGTCACGCAGCAAACTGCCGATACCCTGTCCGAACTGGCACTGGAAAACGGCGTCCGGATCCTGCCGGTTTACGACAGCAACGGTAATTTACCAGAGATCCTGATTTCTTTTGTCGGTATTCAGGAAAACGACATCCGACCGGCACTGCTGCAATTAAAAAAAGCATGGTTTTAGTATCTGCCAAGCTCTTGACAGTATTGACCTGCAGATGCTATGCTAAAAAAAGAGTGAAGCCGTAAGGCGTCACAAAGGGGTACACCACCACGGGTGTAGCTTTTTGTGGCGCCTTTTTTTATTTTTCTTCAAGGAGGGTTCCCTATGCAAATCAACGGTCAACCAATCAGCACCGCTGCAGGCAGCACCTTGTCGCAATTATTGGCGCAGCAGGGTTTTGACGTTGCCCGCGTCGCCGTCGAACTCAACGGTAAAATCATCTGCCGCAGCGATTTCAGCAAAGTGCAGCTCGCCGACAGTGATACCATCGAAGTTGTACAGTTTGTGGGCGGAGGTTAAAAATGACTAAACAAATCACCAGGCAACAGCTTTCAGCAGCACTGGTTGAACGGCACGGACAGGAACGCCAGCAGCATTTGTACACCGCCAGTGTCGGTATCGCCGGTTTAGGCGGGCTGGGCTCCAACATTGCCGTCCAGCTGACGCGCCTGGGCATCGGATACCTGATCCTCGCCGACTGCGATCGGGTCGAGATCAGTAATCTCAACCGGCAAAGCTACCGACTCTGTGATATCGGCAGACCTAAACCCGAAGCCTTGACAGAACAGCTGCTGCAGATCAATCCCTATTTATGCTACGAGCCGCACTTTCTAAAGCTCACGCCGCAGAATATCCCGGAAATTTTTGCCGGCTGTAATATCATCTGCGAAGCTTTTGACGACCCTGAACAAAAGGCCATGCTGACAGAAACCGTCCTGCAGCGGCTGCCGCAGGCAAAACTGATCGTTTGTTCCGGCATGGCGGGCGCTGGCAGCGCCAATGCTATTACTACCAGCCGCAGGCTGAACCGTTTCTACCTGTGCGGCGACGGTACTGCCGATATTGCCGCGGACGGCAGCCTGCTGGCCCCGCGCGTCAGCGTCTGTGCCGCCCATGCGGCGACCATGGTCATGAGACTGGCGCTGGGCTTCACCACACCTTAAACAAAAGGAGAATTTTAAACTACGATGCAAGAAGATAAACTTATTTTAGGCAGCTACAGCTTCAGCTCCCGCTTTATTCTTGGCAGCGGCAAATATTCGCTTCCGCTGATCAAAGCCGCTGCCGAACAGGCCGGGGCGCAAATCATCACCTTAGCGCTGAGGCGCGCTCAATCGCAGCAGGACAATATCCTCGATTTTATTCCCTCAGGCATCACACTGCTGCCCAACACCTCAGGTGCCCGTACTGCTGAAGAAGCAATACGCATAGCCAGGCTGGCCCGTGCCTGCGGCTGCGGCGATTTTATCAAACTGGAGATCATCCGTGATTCTAAATATCTGCTGCCGGACAATCAGGCAACGATCAGGGCAACGGAAATCCTCGCTAAAGAAGGCTTTATCGTCATGCCTTATATGTATCCCGACCTTAACACCGCCCGAGATCTGCGTGACGCAGGCGCAGCCTCGATCATGCCCCTGGGAGCGCCGATCGGTTCCAACAAAGGGCTGGCAACCCGCGATTTTATCAAGATCATTATTGATGAGATAGCACTGCCTGTTATCGTCGACGCCGGGATTGGCCGCCCCTCCCAGGCCTGTGAAGCCATGGAAATGGGTGCCGCTGCCGTCATGGTCAATACCGCCATCGCTACAGCCGGCGATATCCCTCTGATGGCTGCAGCCTTCAAGCAGGCTGTTGAAGCAGGGCGTGCCGCTTACTTAGCCGGGCCGGGACGTGTTTTAGAGCAGGGTGCGGCTGCTTCATCGCCTCTGACAGGCTTTTTGGAAGACAGGTGATATGAATATGAAAATCGATCAGCATACCGATCCGATGGCTTATCAGCCGGATATGGAAATAACCTCGTCAGCTATTATGGAACAGGTGCTGGCCGCCCGTGCAGCTTACGACGAAACTGTTTATACGGCGGACGACGTGAAACAGGCCCTGCTTCAGGATCACCTGACGCCTGAAGCATTCGCCGCACTGCTCGCGCCGGCCGCAGCACCATTTCTGGAACAGCTGGCACAAAGGGCACAGGCAGAAACACGTAAACATTTCGGTAATGCCGTCAATCTGTTCACCCCGCTTTATATCGCCAACTACTGCGAAAATCACTGCATCTACTGCGGCTTTAACTGCTACAACAATATCAAACGCGCCAAGCTTACTGCCGCTGAAATAGAAACGGAAATGCAGGCTATTGCCGCTCAGGGCCTGGAAGAAATCCTGATCCTGACCGGGGAAAGCCCGACTATGAGCGACGTACAGTATATTGGTGCAGCCTGCCGGCTGGCCCGCAAATATTTTCGTGTTGTCGGTCTTGAGGTCTACCCCATGGACAGCAGTGATTATGCCTATCTGCATCAATGCGGAGCTGACTTCGTCACCGTTTTCCAGGAAACCTACGCCCCTGATAAATACGGTCAGCTGCATCTGGGCGGACGTAAACGTATTTTCCCCTATCGTTTTAATGCACAGGAACGGGCTTTACAGGGCGGAATGCGCGGAGTTGGCTTTGCCGCTCTGCTGGGACTGGATGATTTTCGCCGTGACGCTTTGGCAACAGGTCTGCATGCTTATCTGCTCCAACGTAAATACCCTCAGGCCGAGATCGCTTTTTCCTGTCCGCGCCTGCGCCCCATCATCAACAATGAGCAGATCAATCCCAAAGACGTCCATGAGCGGCAGCTGCTGCAGATCATCTGCGCCTACCGCATCTTTATGCCCTTTGCCTCCCTCACTATTTCCTCCCGTGAATGCGCCCGTTTCCGCGATAACGTAGTCGGACTTGCTGCAACTAAAATTTCTGCCGGCGTTGAAGTTGGCATCGGCGGTCACAGCCAGCAGAGCAAAGGCGACGAACAGTTCCTGATCGACGATAGCCGTACCGTCCGTGAAATCTGCGCAATGCTGACGAATCGAGGACTGCAGCCGGTCATGAGTGATTATGTCTATGTTTAAGCTGCTCGCCGTTACCGACCAAGCTTCCTGTCCTGAAAATTTTTGGACGCAGCTCCAGCTTTTAGCTGCTTCTGAAATCGACGCTCTTATTTTCCGTGCCAAAGAATTACCGCCGCAGGAATATTATCGGCAGGCCTCACAGGTGCAGAAAATCTGCCGGACACATCAGCTGCCGCTGATCCTGCATACTTATCAGGACATCTGCCGCCGGCTTGATACGTATGGACTGCAGGTAAGCTATCAGCAGCTCCTATGCCAGCCTCAGCTGCGGGCACAGGTACAATGCCTGGGCGTTTCCATCCACCATGCTGACGAAGCGGTACGTGCCGCTGACTTGGGCGCCGATTATTTAATAGCCGGGCATATCTTTGCTACAAACTGCAAGCAGGGGCTGCCCGGACGCGGTCTTGATTTTCTCAGCGCCGTCTGCGCCGCTACATCCCTGCCCGTCTACGCTATCGGCGGGATCACTCCTGCCAATATCGGACAGATAAAAAAAACAGGCGCCGCCGGCGCCTGTCTGATGAGCAGCCTGATGACCTGCCCGGAACCAGCAGTACTGGTACAAAAACTGCGGCAGGCTTTACTTTAGGCCCGCATAAACAAAAAATCCCGCTTCTGTCATAAGAAGCGGGATTTTATTTCATCAGGCAAACATCCAGACAAAAAAAATGGTGATCCACCCGCGACTCGAACGCGGGACACCCTGATTAAAAGTCAGGTGCTCTACCGACTGAGCTAGTGGATCACATAGTTATCAAGTTTCAAGCCAACTTGACAACGATATAATTATAACTACCTTTCACTGTTCTGTCAAGAAATAATTTTCAAAAATATAAAAACCGTCAGAAAAAATCTGACGGTTTAAATTTTTGATTTACAGCAATTTTTTCAGTACGATAGTCTGTTCACGTTCCGGACCTACGGAAACAATACCCAGTTCGACACCGGCAACCTCACTCAGACGGTTCAGATAAGTTTTCGCCTGAACAGGCAGCTCGTCAAAGGTGCGGATAGACGTAATATCAGTCAGCCAGCCTTCAAACTCTTCAAAAACCGGTTCAACCTTTGCCAGAACGTTCAGGCTGGCAGGAATCTGTTTGATTTCCTGTCCGTCGATCTTGTAGCCGACGCACATTTTGATCTTCGGCATTTTATCGAGAATATCCAAACGGGTCACTGCCAGGCAGTCCAGGCTGTTCAGACGTGCGGAATATTTGAGCATGAAAGCATCAAGCCAGCCACAGCGGCGGGGACGTCCGGTAACGGTACCGTATTCATGGCCTGTTTCACGGATCTGATGCCCGGGTCCGTCAGTATCAAGCAGCTCAGTAACAAAGGGACCTTCGCCGACGCGTGTCGTATAAGCCTTGACTACGCCCACCACATGGTCGATATAACGGGGGCCGATGCCGCTGCCGGTGCTGGCATTGCCGGCAGTCGGGTTCGAGCTGGTAACATACGGATAAGTACCATGATCGATATCAAGGAAAGTAGCCTGCGCGCCTTCAAACAGCACGTTTTTACCCTCGCTGAAAATTTCGTCTAAAACTACGCCGGTATCGGCAATATACGGCCGCAGCTCTTCGGCATAAGCCAAAAATTCCTGCAGCATAGTTTCATAATCAAAAGGTTCGCCGCCATAAATTTTAGTAATAATGGCATTTTTGGCTTCCAGGTTGATTTTCAGCTTTTCTGCAAAAGTATCGGGTTCCATCAAATCACAGATGCGGATGCCGGTACGGGCAACCTTATCCATATAGCAGGGGCCAATACCGCCTTTGGTCGTACCGATCTTATTACAGCCCAAAGCTGCTTCCTGCAGTTCATCCAGACGGGCATGGTAAGGCAGCACCACATGCGCACGGTCAGAAATGACCAGATTGTCGCAGCTGATGCCTTTAGCCTTCATATCAGCAATTTCATGCAGAACTACGCCGGGGTTGATAACGACGCCGTTACCCAGCACATTAGTCTTATCACTGTACAAAACACCGGAGGGAAGCAGACGCAGTTTATAGGAAACGTCATTGACGACTACCGTATGACCTGCGTTGGAACCGCCGGAATAACGTACGACGGCATCGGCTTTCTGTGCCAAATAATCAACAATCTTACCTTTACCTTCATCGCCCCATTGGGCACCAATAACTACAACAGATGACATGTGAGCATCTCCTTATCTAAATCATAATCCGAAGCGGGACATAATCAAATCTACATGACGCAGCATGGGTTTAGGATCGAAGCAAGCTTCGATTTCTTCTTTGGAGAGATATTTTTGGATATCCGCATCCATTTCCACGTTGGTCTTAAAATCAGCGCCTTCAAGCCAGCGGGCCATAGCGTTGCGCTGCACCCATTTATAAGCGTCTTCACGCAGCACGCCCTTGCTGACCAGTGCGATCAGCAGATTCTGGCTGAAGATCAGGCCGCCGGTTTTGTTCAGGTTCGCCATCATCGCTTCCGGATAAACCAGCAGCTTGTCAACGATACCGGTAAATTTACGCAGCATATGATCCAGCGCGATAGTAGCATCCGGTAAAATCACACGTTCCACAGAAGAGTGGGAAATATCGCGTTCGTGCCACAAGGCGACATCTTCCAGCGCAGCAACGGCATACCCTCTCAGCAAACGTGCCATACCGGAGATTTTTTCGCAGGTGATGGGATTACGTTTATGCGGCATCGCCGAGGAGCCTTTTTGCCCAGGAGCAAAATATTCTTCAGCTTCACGAATGTCCGTGCGCTGCAGATTACGGATTTCCGTAGCCATTTTATCAAGAGAGGAACCAATGATCGCCAAAGTAGTCAGAAAATCGGCATGGCGGTCGCGCTGGATGACCTGGGTAGCCAGACGGGCAGCCTTGATACCTAATTTTTCACAAACATATTCTTCAATAAACGGGTCAATATTGGAGTAAGTGCCGACTGCACCCGAAAGCTTACCGACCGCAATAAAATCACGCGCCTGCTTCAACCGTTCGATATTGCGCTCTGTCTCATCCATCCACAGCGCAAACTTCAGTCCGAAGGTCATCGGCTCGGCATGGATGCCATGAGTACGACCGATCATAATCGTATGCTTGTGTTCAGCGGCACGGCGTTTCAGGACAGCATGGAATTTTTCCAGATGACTCAGTAAAAGGTCGGCAGACTGTTTCATCATCACACCCAAAGCGGTGTCCTTGACATCGCTGGAGGTCAGGCCTTTATGGATGTATTTGGAAGAATCGCCCACATATTCGGCCACATTTGTCAGAAAAGCAATGATGTCATGGTTGGTGACAGCTTCGATTTCTTTGATGCGTTCGATGCGGAAATCAGCTTTAGTCTGAATATCCTTCAATGCGTCATCAGGAACGATGCCCAGTTTGTTCATCGCCTCGCAGGCCAGAATTTCTACCTGCAGCATTGTTCGGAATTCGTTTTCCAAAGTCCAGATATGACCCATCTCGGGATGAGTATAACGTTCGATCATTTTTTTGTTTCCCCCCGTAAAATCGGTGTTTTTTGCAATAAGAATAGGAAGAAGGCCTGCTTGCGTTCTTCCTCTCTTATAAATAAACTTTTTTATCCTCTCATATCATAACATTTTCAGTTCTTCACTGCAATACTACTGAACATTTTTTACAAATTTATTTAAAACATTCGTAAAATAAACAACAGCGTGAAAACCTGTTATCACAGGCGTTCACGCTGTTTTTCTTTAAAGCGCTCCATTATTTATGACAAAAATAAAAATACCAGACCACACAAAATAATGACCAGTCCACTGATACCCATCAGAAAACGATACCCCTGATCGCCGAAAAAATCATGTACCAGCGTATCAAAGGCAAACGGGCGCACCCGCCTGTGGTCAAATTCGCAGACCCAACGCCAGTTTAAAAGCGCGCCGATAAAAATCAGCAGGCCGCAGCCGATGATAGTAAACTGCCAATGCTTCTGCAAAAAAGCCATCAGCTGCTCCATCCATATTTCCACGCGCCGCCTCCTTCTCATCTGCTCACAGGTCTGAGTTTACTCCTTACGCTTACTGAGTCCCACAAATTTGGTATATTGTTTGTGGAAGAACAGATTGACCGTATCGACAGGGCCGTTACGGTGCTTAGCGATGATCAGTTCGGTAATATTTTTATTCTCCGTTTCCGGATTATAGTAATCTTCACGATATAAAAAGGCTACAATATCCGCATCCTGCTCCAAAGAACCAGACTCACGCAGGTCAGACAGCATCGGACGTTTGACCTGACGCGCTTCGACGCTGCGGCTCAGCTGCGATAAAGCAATGACCGGAACATCAAGCTCACGGGCCAGCGCTTTCAACGAACGTGAGATCTCTGAAACCTCCTGCTGCCGGTCACCGCTGTTGTTCTTTTTACCGCTGCCCTGCATCAGCTGCAGATAATCGACTACGATCAGATCAAGACCGTGTTCGGCTTTCAGCCGGCGGGCGCGCGACCTCATATCCATGGCAGTGATACCTGCTGTATCGTCGATATAGATATTAGCACTGGAAAGCGTATCTGCCGTATTGATGAGCATCGCCCAATCTTCATCACGCAGCTCGCCGATACGCAGACGCTGCGAATCAATGTTGGCTTCGGCGCAGAGCATACGCTGTACAAGCTGCTCCTTGCTCATTTCCAGGCTGAAAAAAGCAACTGTTTTCGGAGCTCCGCCAACCTTTTTGGCAGCTCGGATCGCCACATTCTGTACCACATTGAGCGCAAAAGCAGTTTTACCCATGGAAGGACGGGCCGCAAGGATGATAAAATCACTGCCATGCAGGCCGGAGGTCAGATTATCAAGATCTTCAAAGCCTGTAGGCAGTCCGGTAAGACCATTCTTATTGCCCATCAGCGCTTCGATACTCTTAAAAGAATCAAGAACGATCTCATTGATCGGCGTAAAATCAGCTGTCTTCTTCCGGTTGGAAATCTCCAAAATCTTGCTTTCAGCACTGTCGATGATGTTTTTCACATCATCATTAGCCTCATAACCCATCGAAGCTATCTGCGTCGATACGGAAACCAGCTGACGCAGAATCGATTTTTCTTCAATAATGCTCGCATGATAGGTTACGTTGGCCGCAGTCGGCACAGCATTAGCCAGCGAAGTGACATAAGCGATACCGCCCACATCCTCCAGCTTGTTGTCACGCTTCAGAATCTCCGTCACCGTGATCATATCCACAGCTTCGTTCTTATTGTAAAGCTCCAGCATAGCGTTAAAAATGACGCGGTGCGCCTCACGGTAAAAATCAGTATCCCGCAGGATCTCCATGACCTTGGGGATAGCCTCTTTCTCGATCAGCATCGCGCCCAGCACTGACTGCTCGGCTTCTATATTTTGCGGTGGTACTCTGTCCTGCATAACCTTCCCTGTCTTTCGCTTATTCCGCTTCAACTACTACGGCAAATTCCGCAGCAATCTCAGGGTGCAGTTTAGCTACAGCTGTATAATTGCCTAAACCCTTAACAGGTGTTTTCAGTTCTATCTTCCGGCGGTCGATATCCAGCTTGGTCTGTTCGATCAATGCTTCCGCCACGTCTTTAGACGCAACCGAGCCGAACATTTTCCCATTATCACCGACACGTACCTTCAAGGTAACGGTCACTTTTTCGATCTGAGCTGCCAGAACGGTAGCTTCATCTTTCTTCTGTGCGGCACGACGGGCAGCATTGGCCTGATCCTGCTTGGCCTGATTTAAATTAGCCGCACTGGCTTCTTTCGCTAATTTGCGAGGCAGCAGATAGTTGCGGCCATAACCTTCGGCCGTTTCTACGATATCGCCTTTTTTACCTAAACTTTTAATATCTTGCAGTAAGATCACTTTCATTGTTATCAATCTCCTCTAACTGTTTTTTTGCCAAAGAGATGATCTGCGGCATGATATCCACAGCCCTCTTATTGTCAAGCTGTACGCCGGCCACAGTCTGATGACCGCCGCCGCCCAGCTCTTCCATAATGATCTGTACGTTGACCGTACCGTCGCTGCGGGCACTGATGCCCAGCGAACCGTCAACATATTCCACGATAACGACACTGACATAAATACCGCTGATGGCAACCATCGTGTCGGCAGTCTGAGCCGCTATGACTGATGATTTCGCTTCTTTGGGAGCCTGTTCATAAACGGAAACGATCAGTCCCGGTTCCGGGCTTTCTGCTTCGGCAATCAGCCGCGAACGGATCTGGAAGGTTTCCATATCGTCCTTGAACAGCTGCCTTACCACAGTCGGGTCAGCCCCGCTGCGGCGCAGTAAAGCTGCCGCTTCAAAGGTGCGCTCACCAGTCTGTACGGCAAAATTTTTCGTATCGACAACGATGCCCGCATAAAGCGCGGTCGCTTCGCCTTTAGTAAATTCCAGACGGTCATTAAAATAGCCTACAAGCTCCGTTACCAGTTCGCTGGTCGAGGAAGAAGAAGGCTCCATATATTGCAGCACCGTTTCTTTGATGGCGTCTTCCGCCCGGCGATGATGGTCGATAATGATCCGTTTCGGGATCGCTTCCATAACCTCTTTGCTTGCGCACAGCATCGGCCGGTGATGGTCGACCAGAAACAGCAGGCTGCCGGGCGTAATATGGGCCATTGCCTCCGGTCCTTCCAGCATCAGTTCCAGGTACTGTTCATCATCCTGGATCAGCTTCAGTTCATCACGCTGCAGCATTTCCTTGATCTTATCCAGTGCGTCAGTTTCGCCGCTGACAACGATATAAGTTTCCTTCTGCAGTGACAGCGCCATTTTCGCTACACCGATAGCACTGCCGATCGAATCAAAGTCCTCCATCATATGCCCCATAACGAAAACCTTATCTGCGGCAATGATCTGTTCATGGATCGTATGCGCTACGATACGTGCGCGCACGCGTGTACTTTTAGCAGTTACGGTAGTCGTGCCGCCAAAGAACTGTGTCCCGCCGTCTACGGCTACGACCACCTGGTCGCCTCCGCGCCCCAGCGCCAGATCCAATGCTTTGACTGCGTTCTGGCTCAGTTCTTCCAGATTGTCGCCTTCGCAGGCAATACCAATGCTCACTGTCGGAGTGATCTTATTGCCGACATGGATCTCACGTACACTGTCTAAAACGGGGAATTTCTGCTCCATTAAATCACGCAGGACCGCCTGATTAAAACCAATCAGACACAATTCTTTATTAGAACGACTGATAAAGCCGTTTTCTTCCTCGGCCCACTTGCTCAGTACTTCATTGACCTCGCCGCTGATATTGGCGCGGGTCGTTTCGCTCATACCCTTCATCACGTCTTCATAATTATCAAACCTGACGTAGGCCAGACACAGCTTCTCATTATCATATTTCTGGCGCAGCAGCTCAAAATCAGTCACGTCGCTCAGATAAACCATCAGGCCCGTGCCTTTTTTCTCACCTTTTTCCGATGTCTGCACCCGGCAATGCTTCAAATTATAGTAGCGGTCCTCGATCTGGATCAGGCGTTCTCCGTCCTTCACGCTCAGCGTGTCGAACGCATTGGCCGGCAACGGCAGAACATCTTCCGGACGTTTGCCCTCCAGATTTTTAGTACCCACATATTTACTGAACAGCTCATTTTTCCACTGCAGTTTACCGTCTTTGGCAAAAACAGCCATCCCGATATCCAGATTCTGAACGGCATGATGATTAGTACGCTCAATATTACGCACTACCGTATCCAGATAGCTGTTAAAGCGTACTTCCTTACTGCGCAGACTTTTTTTGTTGTAATAATACAGCAGGCCGATCAGCAGAATACATACCGGTATCCATAACGGTTCGTAAAAACCGATAATGAACGTCAGAAAAACGATCAGTATCAGCGGTATGATATCACTGCGCGAATCCCAAATTTTGTTAAACATATACTCGCCTCATCTCTATGCGCGCTTGGAAGTCCTTTTCCCGCTGAGATTACGGAAATCAAATACCAGGTCAAACGCGCCCACAAACACAATAATCTGAGAAAATATCTGGACAAAAAACAACAGTGCCACCGATACAGTTCCCCACCATTTCGGTTTATTGTTTTTTTCCAGCCACCAATAGATCAAAGCAATACCCTGCAATACAAAGAAAACACTGGTTATCACCTGCAGATTAACTGAGATATGGTACATCAGGCTTTCCGGATACTGAACATAATAGGAAACCATCAGCAACGAAATACCATAAGGCCACAGCATCCAGCCAGGTACGTTCCATTGCGTAAAAGGAGGAAACTCCTCAAAAGCAGCTCCCAGCTTACTCAAAATTTTACGTGCGGCCAGATAATTGACAAAGGCAATAATAGGAGCGCACAGGAAAAAAGCTCCCGGCATGATCAGTCGCATCATCCGAAGCATCTCGGCATTGCTTTTAACGGCTGCGTCGATCTCGGTCTGGCTCATTCCCATGGACTGGTAATAGCCTACGCTCTCACGGGCAGCCTCTTCCAATGAAGTAAACATCATATCGACCGGCTGGATACCCATGATATACAGCGCAATCAAAAAACTGGCACCGATAGAAATCAGGCAGGCCACCGAGCTGATCAGCATCAGCTTGAAAGGCTTATACCCGCGGCGCATACACTCGCCCAAGGTCAGCCCCACTAAACCAAAAGCAGCCAGCAGCGAAAAAGCATGCAGCGGGCTGATCAGAACTGCTACGGCAATATCAGCTACTATCAGCGTCATAACGCTCCAGCGCAGTCCGTTGCGCATACCGCAGATAGCGATAGGCAGGGGCCATAAAAAATTGATAAAGCTGCCGATGACCGGCACATACATGCTGATAATAGCAAAAACTATGGCGATAGCGGCCAAAATGCCCGCTTCTACCATGGCAGAAGTTTTACGAATCACTTAATTTCCTCCTTCGTAGCTATACATACATATATATAGCTAGGTATGTATATTCTACACCGAAAACGGCAAAAACGCAAAAAATAAGTGGCGCTGCCCAAAGCAGCGTCACCTTATAAAACGGTTTTATTTCCATTCAGTTTTAGCTTTTACCAGAACGCCATCGGCCTGAGGCACCAGCTCAACCAAATGTACTACATCAAACAGTGAACGATCCAGGACTTTTTTCTGCTGCAGCCTGCTTTGCTGCAGCGCAGCCGTAAAATCGACACTGATACTGCCCTGCTCATACTTGGTCGTAACACTGTCCGCATCGATATCCACCCTGTCGATCACCAGATCTACGATAGCCATGATCAGCTTGCTCCCCATCAGCTCCACTACCAGCTGCGCAAAATCATTGTCTGCGACAGCAAAATCGACCAGCTTCAGCCTTGTAAAAGCAGATTCGGCATCGACATTAAACACCTCGACCTGCAGCAGCAGCTCCAAAGTGCCGTGCGTTGTATGCTGCAGCTCCAGCCGCAGCAGATCAGGCTCGGCATAAGCCAGAGACTGCAATGTAAATTCGCTGCCGGCCAGGCTTTGACGCACATAATCCACGATTTCATCATAAGGGACTACCAGACCGCCCTGGCTCAGCTGCTCCCATTTCTGCGCCGAGAACCACATCTGCCCCTTATCTTTCAACGGCCGCAGTCTTTCACTGACCGTCGCGATTTTTTCTGATAAAACCGTTTCCGCCCGATCAGCATGTTTTTCTATTTTAGAAAACAAATTTCCTGATTTGTTTCGCAAAGCTTCCTTCAGCTCACGCAATTCAAAACGTTTGCTTTCATCGCCCAAAGGCGTGTCTTTGCAATCCATTTTTTCAAAATCTTCACTGTGCTTCATTCCCTCTTTACGGGCGCTTTCATAAACTTCCCGGAATTCAGCAATATCTTCGGGACGCCCGGCCTTAATCCAGGCATTAGCGGCCTTGCCTACAGCATAAGTCACCGATACACCTACCGGCACCTGGATCGGCGCTATTGGAATCAACGTTACCAGTGTCTGACCGACAAAAGTCGCCCCCAGTGAAGTCAAAAGTCCCAAAACAGCACTTTCTTCCAGCTTTACTCCGCGCAGCTCGCCCAGGCGCATAATCATATAGACCTCGTTAGCCATCAAAGCCATTGTTCCCACCAAAGGCGCAACTACAATCACACCGGCACGGGCTGCTCCCCAGCGGCAGATCTTTTCAGCTTCCCACTCTATATCGACAGGCTGTAATTCTTTTTCTTCGGTCATGGTATCACCTCTTTGCGATTGTTCCTGCTGTTATAATTCGCTTTTGTGTCAACTTATCCTGCAATGTTACTAAAATATCACAAAGCCGCTATTTGTAAATTTTCATTAAAATATTATCCAATTATAATATTTTTTGATATCTGGATATATAAAAACAACCAACTTTACTGGATAGAATATCTATCAGGCTGCCCTCTGAATGGTTTTAGACAGTTTTTATAATCATCCGGCCCTTTAACCATTTATTTTTTACTGTTACTTATCAATTTCGACCCGTTCACCTAACAAACATCCATATTTTTCAAACAAATATCCAGCTTATATAATTAGGTTAAATAAACTCAGGCAGATATTTATTGCCGCTTAAATCAAAAAACTATATTTTATTGAGGAGTGTTGTAAATGAAAATTCGTGTTTTAGTAGCTAAACCAGGCCTTGACGGACATGACCGCGGCGCCAAAGTCGTCGCCCGCGCCTTACGTGACGCAGGCTTTGAAGTTATTTATACCGGGATCAGACTGACCCCGGAACAAATCGCTGAAGCAGCTCTGCAGGATGATGTCAAGGTCGTCGCCCTGAGCCTGCTTTCCGGAGCACATAACACCCTGTTCCCGAAAGTGGTCGAATTAATGCGGGCCAAAGGTTTAAACGATGTACTGGTTATCGGCGGCGGCGTTATCCCTGATACTGATATTCCCGGTTTAAAAGCCGCCGGTGTAGCCGAAGTCTTTACTCCAGGTACTCCTACCGGTAATATCGTCGATTTTATCAACGCCAATACCCACTGACCGCAGCCGGTAAAACAGTTCTCTTAAATCACACTGGCTTTAACAGCCAACCATTCAGGAGGTGTTTCCCTTGTCAACCCAGGTAAAAATAGAAAAAATGCTGCAGAAAACAGCTGTAGTTTTAGCGGCAGGCGGGGAAAAACGTATCGCCAAACAGCACGCAGCCGGTAAAATGACAGCACGGGAAAGGATCGCCTCACTGCTGGACGAAAACTCCTTTGTTGAATTAGACCGTTTCGTCAAACACCGCTGTACTGATTTCGGCCAGTCCCAAAAGGCGCTGCCAGGCGAAGGAGTCACAACCGGCTATGGTACTGTTTCCGGCCGTCTGGTCTACGTTTTTGCCCAGGATTTTACAGTCGAAGGCGGTTCCTTAGGCGAAATGCACGCCGCAAAAATCGTCAAAGTCCAGCACCTGGCTCTGAAAATGGGTGCGCCGCTTGTCGGACTTAACGATTCCGGCGGAGCACGTATTCAGGAAGCTGTCGATGCCATGTCCGGCTATGGCAAGATTTTTTTCAATAATACTCTGGCCTCGGGAGTAATCCCGCAGATCTCGGCCATTATGGGACCTTCAGCCGGCGGCGCAGTCTACAGTCCGGCACTGACAGACTTTATTTATATGGTCAGAAACACCTCTAAAATGTTCATCACCGGCCCAGCAGTTGTTCAAGCCGTCACCGGCGAAGATGTGACCCAAGAACAATTAGGCGGCGCCATGACCCATAACGGTACTTCCGGCGTAGCGCATTTTGCTGCTGAAAATGATAGCGACTGTCTGCGGCAGATCCGTTATCTTCTCAGCTTTCTGCCTTCAAATAATCTGGAAGCGGTGCCTGTCGTCGACACAGGAGATGCCCCACAGCGGATCGACGCCAGACTGAATACCCTGCTGCCGGACAATTCCAATCAGGCCTACGATATGAAAACCGTTATCACATCAATTGTTGACAACGGCGAATTTTATGAATCACAACAATACTGGGCTGCAAATATCATCACCTGTTTTGCCCGTATGGACGGACAGACTGTTGGGATCATTGCCAACCAGCCTAAAATCATGGCAGGCTGCCTTGATATCAACGCCTCTGATAAAGCGGCACGCTTTATCCGTTTCTGCGATGCCTTCAATATCCCCCTGCTGAATCTGGTAGATGTTCCCGGGTTCCTGCCGGGCTGTAATCAGGAATACGGCGGTATTATCCGCCACGGAGCCAAAATGCTGTATGCTTATTCCGAAGCTACTGTACCCAAGATCACAGTCATTACCCGTAAAGCCTACGGCGGTTCATACATCGCCATGTGCTCACAGGACCTCCGTGCCGATCAGGTCATAGCCTGGCCAACTGCGGAGGTAGCAGTAATGGGTCCTGCCGGTGCAGCTAATATCATTTTCAAAAACGACCCTGATGTAAAAGCCAAAACTGAGGAATACATCGACAACTTTGCCACACCATATCAGGCTGCGATGCGAGGTATGGTCGATCTGGTCATCGAACCGCAGAACACCCGTCCCACTGTCATCAACGCCCTGCAAATGCTGCAGAGCAAACGCGAGACCCGCCCTGCGAAACGTCACGGAAATATTCCTTTATAGTCAGCTGTACATCCTTTGAAAATAAAATAGCTTCGTTTGTAAACCGCAAAATAATGTCCTTTAACAGGTAACCTCATACACCTTTAAGCGGCACATTATCTTTGCGGTATTTTTTACCCATAAATTGTCCTGCTGTACTGTCTATTGCCAGCTTCAGCAAGACTGTTATTTTCTGGAGAGAAGGAGTTGATAATCATGACCCCGGACGTACAATTTTTATTACTGCTTGCTGTTATTGCTTTACTTTTCATTACCGAACTGATCCCGCTTGCCGTCACATCGATCGGCGGCGCCGTTGCATGCGGCCTGTTAGGCTTCATCACACCCAAAGCCGTCTTTTCCGGCCTTTCCAATTCTTCAGTACTCCTATTTGCCGGCATGTTCGTCGTCGGTGCAGCAATGTTCCATACCGGGCTGGCGCAGAACATCGGGAAAAAAGTAGTCTCGGTATTCGGGACCAGCGAAAAAAGCCTGATGCTGGGTATCATGATCATCGGCGCTGTCCTGTCAGGTTTTTTGTCTAATACCGGCACGACGGCCTGCCTGATGCCTGTTGTACTGGGCATCTGCTCCGCTGCCAGGCTTCCGGCTTCCAGGCAGCTGCTGCCGCTGGCATTCGGCATCGCTTTCGGAGGCATCTTCACTATTATCGGTACACCGCCGAACCTGATCGCTTCCAACGCTTTAGTCGAAGCAGGCTTCAGGCCTTTTGGATTTTTTGAATTTGCCTGGGTCGGTATTCCTATCGCTATCGCCGGCACCCTGTACATGATGTTCATCGGCTACCGTTTTCTGCCTAAAGTCAATGCGGCCGCCGATATAGAAATCGAACAGGAATTCGACGTCAGTAATGACAATCCTCAAAAACAGCTTATTTCCGGTCTGATCCTTTTAGGCGTAGTCATCGTTATGGCTTTGAACCTGAAATTCATTACCCTGGAAATGGCGGCTGTTATCGGCGCGCTCGTCGCCGTATTGACCGGCTGCCTGACTGAAAAGCAAGCTTATGCCAGCATCGACTGGGTTTCAATCTTCCTGTTCGCCGGTATGATCTCCGTTTCATCGGCCATGGATAAAACCGGTGCCGGCAAACTGCTGGCTAAATTCTGCGTCGACCTGCTCGGCGGCACGCCTTCACCCTTATTCGTAGCCGCATTGTTATTTTTAGTATCCAGCTTTTTGACACAATTTATGTCCAACACAGCAACAGCAACATTACTCTGCCCAATCGGAGTTGCTATTGCCCAACAGATAGGCGCTTCCCCTCACGCCGTCGTCATGTCGATCACCATCGGCATCGCCTGCGCCTATGCCACTCCTGTCGGTACACCGCCTAACACACTGGTTTTAGGACCTGGCGGCTATCGTTTCATGGATTATGTTAAAGTTGGCACTCCTTTGATTTTCGTAAGTTTTATCGTTTCCATGATCGTTATCCCTATCGTCTGGCCTTTCTTTAAATAAACTTTCACAGCACCTGTTCAGCAGCAGGTGCTGTTTATTTTATAGCAAACCTTTTTTTGTCTCCCGCTCCGTGATACAATAATAAAAAAGTCTGAAAGGAGCGGTCGGTTTATGGCAAAAGCCGTCTGCGGGCGCTTTGCCCCTACGCCCAGCGGCAGAATGCACCTCGGCAATGTTTTCTGCGCCCTGCTGGCCTGGCTGTCAGCAAAAAAACAGGGCGGAACCATCACACTGCGTATCGAAGACCTTGACAAGCCCCGCTGCCCTGCCGGCAGCGACATGCTTTTAGAAGATGATCTGCACTGGCTGGGCCTGGAATGGGATACCGGAGGCAGCGCCGGCGGAAAAGATGCACCCTATTATCAAAGCCGCCGTTTTGACATCTATGCCGCCTATTTTGCACAGCTGCAAAAACTGGGACTGACTTACCCCTGCTTTTGCAACCGGGCTGAGCTGCACGCCGCCCAGGCACCGCATCTAAGTGACGGACGCATTCTATACGCCGGTACCTGCCGCCATTTGACAGCCGAACAGACTGCTGCCAAAGCCCGCACCAAAGACCCGGCACAGCGGCTGCGGCTTCCTGATACTGCTGTCAGCTTTATCGACGGACATTATGGTCCGTATACGCAGAACCTGGCTGCTGAATGCGGCGATATCATCCTGCGGCGCAGCGACGGTGTTTACGCCTATCAACTGGCAGTGGTCGTCGACGATGCCCTGATGGGCATCACGGAAATTGTCCGCGGCTGCGACCTGCTCAGTTCCACACCGCAGCAGCTTTATCTGTACCAGCTGCTGGGCTTTACCCCACCGGCTTTTATTCATGTACCACTGCTGATGGCTGCAGATGGCAGACGTCTTTCCAAACGCGACCGTGATCTGGATCTCGGCTTTCTTCGTCAGCATTTTGCCAGTCCTCAGCCGCTCATCGGCCTCCTTGCCTTCCTGGCCGGACTGCTGCCGGCACCTGAACCAGTCAGTGCCAAAGAACTGCTTCCGTTGTTCAGCTGGCAGAAAGTGCCCCATAACAATATCATCGTCAGTGAAAAGCTTTTAAATTTATTTAAACTATAAAGGAGCAACGCTATGCTTTATGTAGTTCTCACAACCTTTGCCGCCGGTATGGCGACAGAATATTTTTTAGGCAACCGCTGGATAGGTTTTTTCGCAGTCGGCGTACCGGCTTGCCTGTATTTTTTCTATCTGGATTATCAAAAACGTGCAGCCGCAAAAAAAGAAGAAGAAGAAAAGCGTGCCAAACGTAAAGAACGTAAACAACAGCATAAATGATAAAAAGAACGCATTGGATAATGCGTTCTTTTTATTTATCGCTGTTATTATTAAATATTATCCGCAGCGCGTTTTCCGTCGCCAGACAGGAACCAAGCTCACTGCTGCCATCCTCCAGTGTGCCGTGGTAATCGCTGCCGCCGGTAAGAAATAAACCGTATTGAACAGCCATCTGTCTGATAGCTTCTTTATCAGCCTCTGTATTTTTACGGTGTTCCAGCTCAATACCCTTTAAGCCATACCCGACCAGTTCAGGCACAAGCTCAAGATTTTGCTGCTGCCCCGGATGGGCCAATACTGCCAATCCTCCGGCTTCTGTAATCACACGCACGGCAGCGGCAGCATCCAGGTACTCAATATCGAAATCACAATAACCGCCGTTTTTAAATGTTTCATGATAAAAAGTGCCAAACATTTCTTCTACCTGCTCCGTCGCCACCAAATATTCCATAAGATGCTGTTTGTAAATAACGTGTCCGGCCCGTTTCACAAAATTCTGAGGACGGATACGAAAACCATGCTCTGCCAGAAGTGCGATCTGGCGCAGGCTATTAGCCTGCCTGCGTTCCAGCAGCGGACGGCAGAAGGCCGTCACTGATCTCGTGTCACGCATGGCATAACCTAAAATATGCGCCTTCCGCTGCTTTTGAAAATCATAGGCCGAAATCTCGATTCCAGGCATCACCTTCAAAGCAGTGACCGGCGGAATATCACCGCAGCGCGGCACCCGGTCATGGTCGGTAATGGCGATATGAGTCAGCCCCTTGCTCACCGCCTTCTGGATCAATTCAATCACCGTAGCGCTGCCGTCAGAATATGCAGAATGTAAGTGCAGATCACCGCGCATCAGGCAAAACTCCCTTCGGACATATTGAAGACCTTATCACAAACGCCTTCCATAAATTCCAGATCATGAAAAATTCCCAGCATACTGGTCTTTTCTTCTTTTAACTGCTGCAGAATATCCTTTACTAAAACTTTAGTCTTATTATCCAGAGACGCCGTTGGTTCGTCCAGCAGCATCAGCCGCGGCCGTTTGACCATAGCGTGCGCCAGATTCAAACGCAGCCTTTCACCTCCGGAAAAGGTCTGCGGATAAATATCCCACAATTCCTCCTGCAAACGAAAATAATCCAGCATTTCCTTAGCACGGCGCTCGGCCTCGCCGGCGGCGACGCCGATTTCCAGCAGTGCCGACATAACATGCTCTTTTGCCGTCGTACGCGGCATCACATTCAGAAACTGAGCCACATAACCGATTTCATAGCGGCGCAGCTGCAGCATCTGCCGCTCGTCGGCCTGAGCCAGATCAATAGGCCCAAAAGCCTGACTATTATAAACGATCGTACCCTGCAGCGGCAGATAGGTACGGTTGATACATTTAAGAATGCTCGACTTACCGGCGCCGGAACGCCCCACTATACCGATAAATTCACCCTCATGCAGCGTGAAACCGATATCGCGGCAGCTCTTGATAGTTTTGCCCAAATTATGCAGATAAAAATTTTTCGTCAGCCCTTCAATGGCAAGTATCTCCATAACTCCTCCTAAACCCTGTATTCCAACTGTGAAATAACCTTGCCGTCAACCAAAGCGTGAGTAATAACAGGATAACCGTCTAAAATCTTGATAATCAGCAGATCGGCCTTTTTTCCCACCGCCAACGAGCCATAATCGTTATCGATACACATCGCTCTGGCCGGATTCAGCGTCAGCTTATTGACGATTTCCGGCAGCGGCACGCCGTGCTGCTCATGCATAATGAAAATACTGTGCAACATTGCCGCAGGATAATAGTCGGAGCAGAGAATATCGGCGCAGCCTTTCTTGACCGCTTCTGCCGCAGACAGATTGCCGGTATGTGAACCGCCCAGCAGAATATTAGGAGCTCCGACCACTGTAGCCAAACCTAACTGCTGTGCCTGCCTGGCAACGTCGATCGTAATGGGAAATTCACTGATAGCAACGCCCAGCTCCTTATTTACCTGCAGCTTGGCAGCAGTATCGTCATCATGTGACGCTGCAGGGATTCCGTTAGCCCTGGCCAGTTCCGCCAGCTCATGCAGCTGTTCAAAGCTCAGGGTCCGTTTGTTTTTATGATGTTCCAGCACGCCCTCAAACCCCAGCGTTGTTACAGTTTCACCGTGATAAGCGGTAATAGTTTTGCGGTAAGTCTCGATATTGCGGTACTGCCCCTGCCCGGGCGTATGGTCCATAAACGATATCTCATGCACTGTTTTTTCCCGCAGCATTTTGCTGACGATATCAAACGCTTCCAGATTATCGATCTCGATCCGCAAATGCAGACGATGATGAATAAGGTGATGACGCTCGTGGATATTATTGATCAGCTCAGCCAGCTTCAGCACATTTTTCTTATAGCGCAGCTCCGAAGCCCCAAAATAATCGTCCTGGTAGAGTGATATCGAATGGTAGATCGTTGTGATCCCCTGATTGATCAACTGCCGCTCGATCTCCTTCAGTCCCATCTCGAAATCCATCACGCTGGTAGGACGCGGCTGAATGATCTGTTCGATCTTGTCAGAATGAGTATCGATAAAACCGGGGCAGACATACCTTCCGTGCGCATCGATTTTTTCATCATATTGCCCCAGATCGATAACGTCCTCTGCAAGAATATCAATAATACGGTCATTTTCCAACACCAGCACTTTATTTTCCAACACCTCGGCAGGTGTGATCAGTTTACCATTATAAATAGCTGTTTTCATAGTCATCCTTTCCCGCGGCAGCGCCGCTGTTAGAGCAATGAGTGTACCAGCTGCTGTGTATAAGCATGCTGCGGATCCTCTAAAATCTGATCGGTAAGACCGCTTTCCACTACCTGGCCATCCAGCATGACCATCGTCCTGTCTGCCAGCATCCTGATCACTGCCAGATCATGCGAAACCAGAATGATCGAAATATTATAACGGCTGCGTATTTTCCTGATCAGGTCTAAAACCTTGGCCTGTACCGAAAGATCCAGCCCGGTGGTGACCTCATCCAAAAGCAGCAGCCCCGGATTATTGGCCAGCGCCTTGGAGATCTGTACCCGCTGCTGCATACCGCCCGAAAAATTTCTGGGCGGTTCCGCACGCCTGGAAGTCAGTATCTCCACCGCTTCCAAAAGCTCCACTGTTCTGCCGTCCATAAAAGCTACATTACGATTGCCGGCGGCAATGATCTTTTCAGCAACATTGGCAGCAGATGAATAATCCATACGCAGACCCAGCAGAGGATTCTGATAAACCATCCCCATCAGATGATTTTTGATATACCGGCGCTGCTGTGAACTGGCGCCGAAAACATTGACCTTTCCATCCTGATACTGCTTCAGAAAGGCACTTCCTCCTGTTACTTCATGATCGAAATACAGACTTTTCATCACGCTGGATTTTCCTGAGCCTGATTCACCGACAATGCCTAATACTTCTCCGGGATAAACGTCAAAGGATACATTGCGTACAGCCCAGACAGTACCGCAGCGGGGACAGCGGTTCTTTTCCATCGGCTGCCGGCTGCGGCAGCACTCGCAGCCGTTGCCATAACGCAGCAGCAGATCGCGCACCTGTAAAACGGCCTCTTCTTTATTAATCATATCTGCCGCCCCTTTCCGCGCACAGCATCCTGTTCTTTTACATATTCACGGAATTTCTCAGATTCTTTGACTCTGGAAGTGGTTTCCATTTCACAGCACCCCGCTAGCACCGTGATCTTCTCCCTCAGCAGCGGCTGCAGGCAACAGGGCAGATGCTCAGCGTGATAACGATGCAGCGCTACACATTCGCGGCACTTCCCGTGCCATTCGCAGCGGCTATAAGGACAACTGCAGTCCAGCACCTCCTGGCTCTCCAGCAAGGCCCTGTTTTTTAATGTATCTTCATAATATTCCTCTTTAGTACGCATCAGCAGTCCGCCTCCTTGCGCAGCCTTCGTTTAGAGCAGTAACCTGTATCCGAGCACTGATAGCTGACAGCGCCTGTCTCTCTGTCGATAAGCTCGTCAAAATAAACATTTTCCGCTCCACATAAACGGCAGCGGCGACCTTCCATATGTTCGATCTCAAAAGGCACATCGTCAAACGCCAGCGACACGACCTTTGTATGAGGCGGGATCGCATAAATTTTCTTCTCGCGCCCTGCTCCGAATAAATACAGACATTCCGACTCATGCAGCCTGGGATTGTCATATTTCGGGATCGGACTGGGGTTCATAACATATCTGTCCTCAACAGTAACCGGATATTCCGTAGCAATCGTGACCTTGCCATATTTCATAATGCTTTCATAAAGCTGCAGCCAAATGCCCGTGTAATCTGCTTCTGCATGCATCAGCTTCGTTGCTTCCTCGCTTGGTTCTATCACCCGCAGCGGTTCCGGCAAAGGCACCTGAAAAACCAGCAGCTGGTCATTACGCAGCGGTTCCTCGGGTATACGATGACGCGTCTGGATCAGGGTTGCTTCCGTACTGTCTGTAGTAGTCGCCACATCGCTGCACAAATTGATAAATTTCTTGATATTGACAGCGTTGACACTATCGTCGCTGCCCTGATCGATAACCTTCAAAACATCACGCGGGCCGATCAGCGACAAAGTGAGCTGAATGCCTCCCGTCCCCCAGCCGCGCCCTATCGGAAGTTCGCGCGAGCCGAACGGCACCTGATAACCGGGTACAGCCACCGCCTTTAAAATACTGCGCCTGATTTCCCGTTTAGAACCTTCGTCCAGGAAAGCAAAATTATATTCAGGATTCATGCTCCGGCTCCTTTCTGGTCTTGCGTACGCTGTCCAGCTTAGACTGGAAGGTAACGTAATGCGGCAGCTTCAAATGAGAAATAAAGCCGTTCATCTCCAGCGAATCACCATGCAGCAGTACAAATTCTTCATCCTGTGCAGGAGTAGGCCCTTCTGTTTCCAACGACGCGTCCAGCACCGCCATCGAGATCGCCTTGTTTTCGTTCCGCCCCAAAACTGCACCGTAGCCTACTGCCAATTTCAGTTTCTTATCGTCATCCTCAGGAATAAAGCCCTCTACTTCCGTCAGCAAAATTTCACCGATGCAGATGCTTTCCGTCTCGTCAAACAAATATGGTACTTCCAGCTCCACATAGCCGCAGCGCAGTTCACCTACAGTTGGATGTACGGCGCCATAACCACGGATCGAACTATACGCCAGTCCGCCGATAAAGCCCCCGTCAGCCCGGGTCAGAGTCTGCAGACGCGCGCTTCTGTCAGCAGGGAATTCCAGAACATTCTTCGTTACATCCACAGGTTCCATATCATCGATCTCACAGCTGTCGATCAATCCCTCTGCCTTCAGATACTCCGAAACCCGTGGCAGCTTTACTACCGGCACAGGCTTCGCCTCTTTAAGGCAGCACTGACGCCGGGCGCATAATTCCACTGCCGACGGCTGGTTAAATTCAATCAACCGATGTGTATAATCATAGGTCGCTCCCAGAATCTGTCCGCCCTGAATATCCTTAAAGGCTGCCGAGATCCTGCGGACAGCGCGCATCTCTGTCCCGCTGGCCGGCAGGGTATAATAATTGCGGCTCAAAGTCGAACGATAAGCCCGCAGCAAAAACACTGCTTCTTCGATACTGCCTTCCGCCTGTTTCAAAGCCAGTGCCGCATAAGCCGGCGCATATAAGCCAGACTCGCTCATTACCCGGTCCACTAAAAGGCCCAGCTTTTTTTCTATCGCTTCTACTTCCAGCTCTTTAAAAGTACTGCCGCGCATACAATGCAGCAGCCTGATGCTTTCCTCTATTGCTTCCTGACCGCCGGAAACTGCCACATAAGCCATCTGTTCACCTGCTTTCTATTCTTGTTTTACGTGGTATACCCATCAGGCAGCCCCGCTGATCCAGCACAAAAAAATCAAGGCCCAGCGGATACTCATATTCCTGCTCATCACGTTTCCCCAAAGCCGCCTGCAGTTCCGGGCACATAATGATTTCCTGGACAGCCTTGATCCCGGGCCCGCTGATCCGCTGCAGCTTGCCTGCCTGCAGATCCGCTGTGCACAAAATGACAGTCGCGCTTTTATGAGGATCGCGCAGTGTACCGCACTTAGCAGCCTGTACTGCTTCCTGCCAATCCGCATTCTCCGTCACAAAGATATAATCCGCTTTACTCACAGCAGCTGTTTTAGCCAGAGTCAGCTCAGTAATTTTCTCTGCCAGCGCAGGAGAACCGCAGACTGCAAAACTGACCTCATTGTCCAAAAGCACTGCCGCCACAGTCAGCGGCATGGCATAAGCTCCACCCAGTTTCCGGGCCAGAGGTCCCAGCTCAACGATGCGTCCCGGATTGCTCAGCGCTTCCAGCAGCAGACGAAAAGCAGCCTGAGTGTCATATACAAAATCAAATTCATAAGCTTTCTGCATTATCTTTACTCCTGATCCATAGTCTGAAAATCAACCATCGTTTTGGCATACAATCCGTTTTCCAGTTCCTGTTCCCGCTGCTGCCGCATAGACAGCCGCTGCAGCACTGTCTTCAGTTCATCCAGTTCGCTGACCTGCCTGTTAAAAGCAGCATCGATCACCGCCATGGAACTGACTTTGTCAAAATCATCACCCAGCACAACAGCTGTCCCTTTAGTGCCGCCCAGTTCCACAACTGTATCGCACACCAACGCCTCACCCAGATAAAACAGACTGTTTTTTACCGGCTCACGCAGCTTGATCATCGCCAGTGTTTTAGCAGGCGCCTTCACAACGCTGACACCATATTTTTCAGCCAGCGGCTGAGCCAGCTCACGCAGCATACTGCCATCGGCGGCCGCCATAATACGGAACAACTCTTTTTTCTCCATAACATCACCCTTTATCTGTCAGATATAGTTTTTCTTGATTGTTGTAAAAACCAGCTCCACGCAATAGGCAAATCCAAAAACCAGTACGATCGCCAGCCCTGCGGCTCCAAACTGATAGCCCTGGATATTATTCGCAATCGCAAAGCCGATTCCGCCGGCACCGATCATCCCCAGGATCGCTGATTCAGAAAAATTTATTTCAAAACGCAGACCAGTCCAGGCCATGATCTGCGAAGCTGCCGCAGGCAGTATCGCAGACAAAAAAATATGCAGCTTACTGGCTCCTGTTGCCTCAAGCGCCTCGATCACTTCCTCAGGCACATCTTCAAAGCTTTGCGTAAAAGCCCTGGCAAAAAAAGCTGTGGCATGCACACACAGTCCTACGATGCCCGCAGCAGGCCCCAACCCCAGACAGACCAGCGCCAGCAATACCCAAACCGGTGTCGGTACGGCACGCAGAAACGTAAAGAACGCGCTCAGAGCATACGTCACAAATTTATTTTTCATCAGGTTACGGGCACCAAAGGCAGCTAATACCAATCCCAGCAGAACGCTGTAAATAGTTGCCAGCACAGTTATTGCCACTGTCTGGGAAAAGGCCTCCAGCGTCAGCCCAAAATCGTGAAAATCCAGCAGCGCCAGCAAACCAAAGGTCTTCCCCAGATCAGGCAGCCTGGAAATAAGCTTCAGCCAATCCAACTGCAGATAATATAACGCCACTATCGAAACGACTGTTACAGCTGCTAAAAACCAGCGCAGCTCACTATCCTGCCCGCTGCGGGCAACACGGATCCTGCCGTTACTGAACTCAAGACACTGCACCCTCGCCTGTACAAAAGTCTGCTCCATTTTATGTCAACACCTTTCTTCGCAGATAATTAGTTAAAAATTCCACCATAATGACCATCGCCGCAATAACCAGAATAATTCCTGCCGCGCCGGCATAATTAAACGACTTGATATAGGAAAACAGCACCAGCCCGATCCCCCCGCCTCCTACCATTCCCACAATAGTCGACGCGCGTATATTAAGTTCGATGCAGTACAGGAACCAGGCGATAAACTGTGTCAGGCAGGTCGGTACGATACCCTGACAGACCTTCTGCCAAAACGTACCGCCGCAGGCCGTCAGCCCTTCCATTGCATCACAGGATACCTCGTCGATCACTTCAATAAACGCTCTTGTCATAAAGGCAAAGGTCGAAATCAGCAAAGCAATAAAACCAACCCCGGTACCAATACCCAGTGACGAAAAAAGAATAAAAGCCCAGACCAGTGTCGGGATATTCCTCAGAAAAGTGGCAAACCCCCGGATCGTTCTGGCCAGTCCCTTCCAGGGTGATAAAGAAGTGCTGCCGAACACAGCGAAAAGAAAAGCAAACACTGCCGCAACGAAGCTGGACGAAACCGCCAACGCAAAAGTTACAAGAATCGATTCTACTACTACCGGCGAAGCATTGAAGCGTGGCGGCAGGAAATCCTGAAACAGAAATTTCCAGAATTCTCCCTGTTCCCAAAGCACCTCCAGCGGATTAAAACGGGAAATATAAGTCGCCAGGCAGAACAAAACCAGCACGACCACTAAAAACCAGGTATAAACCTGTTTTTCACGGGGATTCATTATACTTATTTTTTCAGGCATAATTTTCACCCTGCTTAATGATCAGATTTTCCATCGAAGTATTATAAATTTTCTCTATCACTGCATTATTCAGCTGCTGCGGGGTTCCGTCAAAAATCATTTCTCCTTTTGCCAGACCGATGATGCGCGTAGCATAACGCATGGCCACATCCAGCTGATGCAGATTGACGATACAGGCAATATTACGGCGCTGCGTCATCTGATAGATCAGGTCCATAATGATTTTAGACGCATTAGGGTCCAGTGAAGCGATCGGTTCGTCACAAAGAAGCAGCTTCGGTTCCTGCATAATCGCCCTGGCAATACCTACGCGCTGTTTCTGACCGCCCGAAAGATCACTGGCACGGTTATATAAACGATCGCCCATCTCGATTTCCTGCAGCAAGTCAATCGCCTTACGTTTATCCTCTTCCGTATAATTACCCAGCATCCCGTCCAACGCCGACATATAACCCAAGCGCCCATGCAGCACGTTCTGCATTACCGACAGCCGCTGCACAAGATTATAATGCTGAAAGATCATCCCGACTTTACGCCGCAGCAGCCGCAGCTTTTTGCCGGACGCACCGGTAACTTCCTCGCCGTCGATGTATACATGACCTCCGCTGGGGACTACCAGCTGATTGACCGTTCTCAGCAGGGTGGACTTGCCCGATCCGGAAGGACCTATAACAGCGACAAATTCTCCGGCTCTGACCTCCAGACTGATATCATGCAAAGCGCGGACCTGATTGCCATAAACTTTCTCGATATGCTCCATTTTTAAAACCGTGCTCATGCTTCCTCCTATAAAAAAGGCCGGACAGCGCCGGCCTCTGCTCCAACTTATTTACTGCTGCTCAGGGCTTTGTTCAGATCAATGATACCTTTGTAATCTTCAATACTGCATTCTACGAAACGCTTATCCTCTGCACCCATTACCCCTTTGTAGTAAGCGGCATTGTCATAGCTCAGGATAAAGTTTTTTACCTTTTCCTTCACTTCTGCCGGCAGATCCCTGCGCAGAGCCATCGGTTCGGACGGGATCGGATCAGAAGCGAAAATAATTTTAACGTCATCTTTGCTGACACGTCCCGCATTGATCTCAGCCGCCAGAATTGCATCAGAGATAGGAGCTACCTGCACATCACCCTTGACTACAGCCGCCAGACCTGCTTGATGCTTGCCGGAAAAGCTGACTGCCTGGAAAAATTTGCCATTAGTATGCAGATCATCCATCGAAAGCTTCTCACCGGGAAATGCTTTCATAATCGCCGCTGAAGGGATCAGATTGCCGGAAGTGGAATTCGGGTCAACGAACGCCATCGTTTTCCCTTTGATGTCCTGGATACTATTGATATCAGTATTCTTGCTGCTCGTAACCAGAACAGACTTATAAGTCGCGTTCTTTTTATCTTTATCCTTGGCAATCATCCCGATCGGTTCTGCACCTGCACGTTCATAAGCCAGGCAGAAGCTTAACGGTCCAAAATAAGCCATATCGGCTTTACCGGTACGCATAGCCTCAATCACCGCATTATAATCGTTAGATACCAGCTCTGTGACCTCCATTCCCAAAACCTTGCTCAAATCGCCCGCCATACCTTTTCTGGCATCGGCATTTTTATCTGTCGATTCATTCGGCAGATAAGTGATCACAAATTTCTTTTGCTCAGACTGACCGCCGCAGCCGCTGAACAGCAAACAGCTCATTACTGCCAGCATCAGCAGGGCGCAGACCTTGAATAATTTTCTTGATTTCATTTCCTTCTCTCCTTTTTCACAAGTACTGAAATTTTGCTTGCATCTGGAAACACTGTCATCATAACAAAGCTTTCTTTGCTTTGAATTAAGAAGGCTTTAAGTTCTTGTAAAGAATTTCACCTTTCTTTAAAGGTTTGTTAAAGCATGACCCTTAAAATACCCGTGCAAATAAAAAAAGTCCGCAGGCTGACATACATCAGCCTGCGGACTTACACTTTTTAAATTGTTTTAAGCTGTTAGATCTTTACATCGATCTGGGCCGATACGCCCACACCCTGCACGCGGTTGATACCGCTGATAGCGACCTTATCGACCGGGATCAGCGCTTTCGCACGGAAGCTTTTAAAGAAGGAAGCCTCCAGCTGCAAAGCAGCCTGACATTTATCTACCTGCTCCTTCGGTCCCGATACCTGAGCAGCGCCGGCATAACTTCCGTCACCCACGGTAATGATCGGCACTACCTTGGTAGCGTAATCGCTGGAGATAGGATATTTTGCCGTCAAAGTATTGATAGCGCTGTTCAGCTGGTCGGCAAACTGGCTGACCAATAACGATACAGCGCCGCCTTTAACTACGGTACCCAAAATACCGGCCTGCGCCGGAGCCGTTCCCTGTCCCAGTAAAAATCCGCAGACCAGTGCCGCGGCGATCCATTTTTTTCCCTGCATAATATTACCTCCTCTGCCTGAATCATTTCAGATTTATCGTTTCAATTCGACATCAACAAACAAAACTCTTGCTCTTTTGCAAATTGTTCACCAAGAAATCACAAAATATTTCTCCTGCCGATAATTTTATGAAACTTCTGCATTTTACAAACTGCCTGTTTTGCGATACGATAGGTTTAAGAAGATTTTACAGCGGCAGCATTTGCCGCAGCAAAGGAGCTGTTATTATGGAACAGTTTAAATATTACGCACCTACAAAAATACTTTTCGGTAAAAATACCGAAGCCGAGGTTGGTGAACTCTGCAAAACACAAGGAGCAAGCAAGGTCCTGGTACACTTCGGTGGCAGCAGCGCCCAAAAGTCCGGTCTGCTTGACCGTGTCTGCGGCGCACTGCAGAAAGCAGGACTGCCCTATGTGACCCTGGGCGGCGTTGTGCCTAATCCCCGTTTAAGCAAGGTTTATGAAGGCATCGAAATCTGCAGGCGGGAAAAAGTTGATTTTATTCTCGCCGTAGGCGGCGGCAGCGTTATCGACAGTGCCAAGGCCATTGGTTATGGCATCACCAATCCCGGCGACGTCTGGGACTATTACAGCGGCAAAGCGCCGCAGGCCTGCGCCCCTATCGGTGCCGTCCTTACCATTGCTGCGGCCGGCAGTGAAATGAGCAACGCGTCAGTCATTACCAATGAAGACGGCTGGTTAAAACGCGGACTGCAGTCGCCCTATGCCTACTGTAAATTTGCCATTTTAAATCCTGAGCTGACCTGCACGCTGCCGGCCTACCAAACAGCCAGCGGCTGTACAGATATCATCGTCCATACTTTAGAACGTTACTTTACCAAACCCGGCGTTACCTCCCTGGCGTTGACTGACAGCATGGCCGAAGCTCTGCTGCGCAACGTCATGCGCAATGCCCGACTGGCTTTACAGAAGCCTGCCGACTATGACGTCCGCGCCGAGATCATGTGGGCAGGCACGCTTTCCCATAATGACATCACCGGCGACCGCAGTCAGGGCGACTGGGCTTCCCACCAGCTGGAGCATGAATTGGGCGGTATGTTCGATATTGCTCACGGCGCAGGCCTTGCAGCGATCTGGGGCAGCTGGGCCCGCTATGTGTTCAAACAAAACCCCTGCCGTTTCGCACAACTGGCAGTCAACGTACTGAATGTTCCCTACAGCTTCGGCAATGACGGAAAAACAGCGCTTGAAGGAATCGCCGCCATGGAAGACTTTTTCCGTTCCATTGGTATGCCTACCTCGATCAGCGACATGGAAATCGAACTCACCGACACCCAAATCAAAGAGCTGGCACACAAATGCAGCTTTATGGGCAGAAGAACGATCGGCGGCTTCGTCACCCTGAACGCTGCCGATATGGAAAATATTTACCGGATGGCCAGATAAAACAGCGGCTATACTTGCTGCAGAAACTTTTACCCTCTTTAAAACACAAAGGACAAGCAGTTAAACTGCTTGTCCTTTGTGTTTTTTTACTCTGCCGGCGTTTCTTCATCCTGCAGATTCACTTCATCAAAAAGCACGGGCTCGATTTTTACTGAATTATTCTCCAGCTGTATTTTACGATTTTCTTCAATATGCCAATCCCTGTCATTGACCAGGCTCTGTTCCCACGCCTGCACAACTTTTTTCTGAAGGCTGGTCAAAGTGGCCGTATACTTGTCATCTGTAGCGGGAGCCTCTGGTTTAGGTTCCGGCTGAGTACCGGATTTTACCACCAATGTGCCTGTCAGCTGCAGAGCATAGCCGTCCTGCGTAGAATACAGCAGCTCGCCCAAATCATATTCACCGGCTGCCAAACCATCTAATCCCAGGATTTTATCAGGGTCTACATTTATACCCAACTCCTGCAGTTTGGCAAGCAGCGCGGCCTTAAAATCACTGCCAGCTGCAGCTTCCAGCCTGCCCACATCACCGCTGATTTCCTGCAGAAACGGCTTCAGATACGGTGCCGTCTGTTTTTGATCGGTCTGCCAGACTTTTTTATCTTCTTCTCCCAGCCCATCTGCGAAAGCCTGATTGAACTCTGCTGTCGTAGCATATACTGTTCCTTCACCGTATTTTTGGTAACCGCTATCGGTGAGGAAATAGGCATTCCGGACGGCAGAAACTGCTTCTGTATCGGACGCGCCCATAATTGCATCTACGTCAGCACTGCCGCTGACCTTGCCTAAATTATAAACATTAGCAACGCTGCCATATTCTCCCAGCCCTAAAATACCGCCGATATTTTTATTACCGCTGACACTGCCGGTATTATAAGCATTTTTGATACTGGCATAGTCTAGCTCCTCATCATTGCCGTCATAACCGGCAACACCGCCCACATTATCCGCGCCCTCGACAGCGCCGGTATTGTACACACCGTCAACCAGCGCATTGGCATTAGCGCCGCAGACCCCGCCGACATAATTTCCATCAGCAGTTACGTCCCCTGTATTATAGCTGTTTGCGATACTGCCGCCGGAATTAAAACCACAGATACCGCCGGCAAAACTATCCCCTTTAGAATTACCGCTGGTGATAATACCTTTGTTAGAAGCATTTACTATTTTCCCGCCATTGGTATTATAACCGGCAATACCGCCAGCGAGCTGCTGATCTGCAGAAATATTGCCTTCATTCGCTGCAGCTTCAATCAAACCGCCTTTATTGTTACCAACGATACCGCCTATATAACCATTGCCGCTCACATCACCGCTGTTAAAGGCCTCGATGACCGATCCTTTTCCATTCGCGTTTCTGCCTACGATCCCTCCGGCAGCAGAAATAACACCGATAATATTACCGCTGTTCTCAGTGTTCCTGATACTGCCGGAATTTTCCCCAACGATCCCGCCTACAGCTACGCCGCCAAGGATAGCGCCTTTATTAACAGCATTTTCGATAGTTCCCTTATCTATGTTATTGCCGCTTATACCGCCTACCGAATTGCCACCCATTGTTCCCTCTTTATATATCTTAACGTCGCCTTCGTTGACCACATCTTTTATTGTCCCTTTATTGATCCCGCTGATCCCCCCAAAACCGGTACTGTCGTCCACATTGCTTGTAACAGAGCCTTGATTAACAGCGTTTTCAATAGTCCCCTTACTATTGTTGACACCGGCGATGCCGCCGAGATTTCCCCAGCCAATAACAGCACCAGTGTTTTCAGCGTACTTTATAATACCAGTTTTGTTCCCGTCACCATTACTGCTGGCAATGCCGCCAACACTACCGCCATTTGTTGCTGTGATACTGCCGCTGTTACTGACAAATTCCACCGTACCATAATTAGTGCTGGTGATACCACCTACCGAAGAATTACCTTTGACAGCGGCTTTATTGGCAACATTACGGATCAGCCCCAGGTTTTTTCCTGCTATGCCGCCGACGCTGCTTTGTCCGCTGATACTTCCGGAAAGTGTCAAATTCGTTACACGCGCGCTTTCCGTCAGGCAGCCAAATAAACCAACATACGATTCTCCGCTGCGCTCGATCGTTAAATCACTGATAGTATACCCCATACCGTCCAAACTGCCGGTGAACCCGCCTTGAAATCCACTTGGGGTTCCCATGGGCAGCTGTTTTAAAGCGCCAAGGCACGCAAACCCCTGACCGCTGTTCCAGCTGCTGGTAACAGAAGCATCTATTTCGTTAGCCAGCATATAATCGCCATTGACATAACTATAGTCAAAATTTGCACTGTTTTTTTGGGTTTCATAATTATTATTGATCGCCTGCAGCTCATATACGTCATGTACCAGCATACAATCAGTAATATTTTTTTCACTGCCGTCTAAGGCCGCTGTGACAATGCCCAAGCTGCTGGCTTTTGTTCCGCCGCCTTTGCTGTAATCGCTGACAGTATGCCCCCCGCTGCCATCGCCTACATCAATGGTAGTCTTATCCGTCACCTCGTAGCCGATGTTGATATTGTCCTTGGCCTTTAAACTGACTTTACCCAGGTCGCCGCCTTGTATCTGCAGCGTATCAGCCTTGATGATCGAGATATTATTACCTTCAAAATTTATGGCGTCGGCAGCGATCGTTCCTAAATTAACAATATCGGCCTGGATTTTGGAAATACCATCGGCATCCAAATTTCCCAAAGTCCCGTTAAAGCCTTTACGGGCCTCTTCCGGCAGACTTCTTGTCGATGCTGTCAGACTGCCTACATTGACCTCTGCCGCGGCACCAAACAAGATCCCGTTGGGATTGAGCAGGAAGACATGCGCGCCGTTGCCATTCAGCTTACCGAAAATCTCGCTGCGCTGGCTGCCCGTCACATAATTTAAAACGGCCTGCATATTTTTAAAATTTACTGTTTCTCCCTGGGCTATATTAAAGCTGTCCCAGTCTATAGCCAGATTGCCGCCGTTGCCGGTAATATCCATTGCACCGCCGCCAGGAGAGCCGATACTGCCACTGCCGCCCACGACCTGGCCGCCCTGCGGCAGGGCATAGCCCCAGTTTGGCAAAAGCAGCATGCCGCTGCTTACAATCGTGACCATGATCTTTTTATATAAAAGCATTTTCTCATTTTTCATCTTCACACAGCTCCTTATCCTTGACCGATATTAAAACAGTTTGTAGGCCAAAAACCACAGCCTGCCGTTTTTATCGCTTTCTTCACTGGTAAACTCTTCACTGCCCAGCTTGCGCGCATAGTCAAGCCGCAGATAGTAATCGTCAGCCTTGGCGTACTGCAGGCCCAGTCCCCAACCGGCCAGACCGCGGTGCTGAGCATAACTTTTAGACAGCTCGACTTCGCCCCAATCCACATAAGCTGCCAGAGTCAGATCAGGTACGGGAGTGGCATAACGCAGTTCTGCCGTAGCCTGGTAGCCGCTGTCGCCGCTGGCTTCACCCTGCGGATAAGCCCGCACACCGTTAGCGCCGCCTAGAACAAACTGTTCGCTGCCATCCAGATCTTTGCTGGCCAGCTGACTGTGGAAATTTACATGCAGATTCAAAACATTGCCTAATCTGCGGATATGATTGACGTCAGTATTGAATTTGTGATAGCTGCCTTCCGTGTAGCTGCTGGCATCGTCATAACTTAGCCGTCCCGCATAATATAAAGCGCTGTAGCCAGTATAACTGCCGGCACCTTTAATATTGCCCGCTATGCCGGCATACAGTGCATTACTGTGTTTTTTTGTATCGATGCCAAAGGTACGCAGCTCATCTTTCAGCTGGCGGTTATCGTAGCCATAAACTGCCGCCAGGTGATCAGAAGCAGTATTTATCAACGGCGTACTGCCATAAATGCTGAAAGTTTTAGCCCGTCCGACCGCGTCAAGGATATTATAAAAGCCGCTCAGCGTATAATCCATCAGGCTATAGCTGACGCCCAGTTTTGTCCCGCGGCTGCCGACCGGCATTTCGTAACCCAAATTATAGTTATGCAGGTTATCATTTGAAAGCATCCCACCCAGAAAAAATTTATCGCCGATCCTGCCGGGATTGTTGATCGTTGTCTGAAAGCCATATCTGTATCTGCCGCTGTATTTATTGCCATAATTATCAGTGTATAAAATCGTCTGCTGCGGTTTATCAGCCCGAAGATCGATCACAAAATCGCTGGTACCATTGGCCTGCCCAGCCCGCAAAACACCTACGGCTGTAACGCCGGCCAGATCGTTGATATTATTCAAAACTGTTTCCAGCCGGTCTGTACGCAGCAGCTCTCCCTTTTGCAGAATCCCTGCGGCTTTTTCTGCCTGTCCTTCCGCCAGAGCCGAAGTATTATTGACCTGTACATAGCTTAACCGCCCTAAGACTATTTTGACTTCAATGATACCGTCAGTGATTTCCTGCTGCGGCAAAAAAGCAGTAGCAACCGCGTAGCCCTGTCCGCGCAGATACGCAGTCAACTTATTGACCGCCTGCTGCAGTTCATTAAAATCGACTTCACGTCCGCAATAGCTTTCTACCAGCGCAGCCAATACGTCCTGCTGGATAGCATCTTCACTGGTAAAGACAAAATTCTGCAGATAAAACTTTCTGCTGCCGCTCACATCAGTGTTTGTTTCTTCTTTTGTCAGAACAGCCGTTTTATCCCCGTCCGCCCTGTTTTCTTCCAAAGCGCGCAGATCCCCGCTGCTGTTTGGCAAAGCTGTGGCAGCCGAAGCGCCGGCGCAGCTCAACACCAGCATCAGGCTTATGATTTTAGTTTTCATTTTTATTCTCCTTACACCATCAAACATTTATTTTGGGAAATATTTTTAATATATCAGTTATATTGTTTTATATTATACCACGTCTGTACCCCCCACAAGACACGTTAAATTTTTAGTAAGATTTACTTTTTCTGCCGCGTTAACGGGTACGCGGCCGGCAGCAAGCTGCCCGCCCGCTATTTTCTGTATTTACGTCGAAAAATAGACTTCTCAAAAATAAAAAAGCTTTCTTTTCCATCGGATAAAATCCCATAAAAAAAGAAAGCTAAAAAACACAAAGACGCGTCTGCCAAAAGGCAGGCACGTCTTTTTTACTGCGCCCTAACGCATATTATTTACTTTTGAATCAGTTTCCTACGCCGGCGCCGTAATTATCAGCCTTTGATATCGCCGGCCTCTGCCACCATCAGCTGATCGACAAACTGCATCCTGACCGGTACTAAAAGCTTCTGTCCCGGTTGCAGGTTCGTATTCGCCAGCGCATTGGTTTCGCAGATACGGTAAATGACTTCGCGTACATCTTCGTCCTGATCGGCCCAGCGGTCAGCGATAGCCCACATGGTATCGCCTGTATGTACAGTGATCTGTTCGTAATGATAAACAGTATCATCCTGTAAAAAATTATAGCCTGTATATAAAATAGTGGTCATCAGCATTAATACAAACAACTTCTTCATAACTCCACGACCTTTCGAAACATCTGTTCGTTAAACATATAATAAACCGAACTGTTTTGTTTGTCAAGAGTTTTTCTAAAAATTTGTTCGTGTTTTAGGGTTTTAAGGCGAACGTTTCTGCAATCAGGCGAACAGATCTAACCACGCAGCACCCACATATAAAACGGCGTCGTTATTACTGCCAGCAGTGTACTGACCACCGTCAGCATCGCCGCATACTTGTAATCGCCGCCATAAACCTTAGCTACAATAGAAGTGTTCGTCATCGCCGGCATAGCCGCCTGCATAACAAATACATCGCTCATCAATTTCGGCAGCGCAAAAAACGGCAGACAGACCATAACGCACAGCGGACAGATCACAAACCTTCCCACCATTGCCGCCGTCAGCTCTCTGTCAAATTTGATCTCGCTCCAGGACGCTTTACTGATCGCGATACCGATAAACAGCATGGCCAGCGGCGTCGTCATTCCGCCCAGATAACGAAAAGAAGCTTCGATCGGCATCGGCAGCCGCCAATCAAGCATTACCAAAATAATTCCTGCCAAAAAACCTAACAGCGGCGGGTTCAGAACCACTTTCAGAGTCTTTCTGCTGAGCCACGGTGCCGCCACACCGGCATCAGACGCCATATCGTGCACGGCTACGACCCAGAACATCGTAGTATTGACCATATAATACAGCATGACATAAGGAATACCTTCTTCACCGAACAAAGCCAGCGTCATCGGCAGGCCGATGAAAATAGTGTTGGAAACAAAAAAGACAGTACAGAACACGCCGACCCGGTCACGCCGCACCTTCAGCAGCCGTGCTGCCGCATGGCCGATAAAATAGCCCAATGCCATGGAAATGATCGGTACCGGCAGACCGCCACTCATCTCGATCAGCTGATCGTGGCTGAAATTGACCGTCAGATTGACGATCATATAGGTAGGCAGGCAGACCTTGGTCACCAGCTGGGCCACAGCCGAGCTGAAGCTTTCAGAAAACCAGCCCTTACGGGACAGATAAAAACCGGTAGCTATCATAATAACGATAGTCAAAATGCCCTGCAGTGCGTGTAAGACTGCCGCCATAAAATCACTTCCTTAAAATAAAAGGCACCGAAGCCTTCGCCTCGGTGCCGCTCAAATCAGTTTTTGGCCTGTTTCGCTTCTTCCAATTTATGCTTCATCCAGTCGATCATGGCCAGTTTGCCGAATTCATGCCAGGTTTTACATTCAGTATTCCTGGCAATATATTCGTTCCATTTATCCTGGTTCACCTGTTCTACCTCCAGCAGATTCATGATGCCGAAGCCGCTGCGCCAGATCAGATCGTCCATCGAGGTATATTTACTGTTTTCCGTTAAAAATTTATCGTTGAACAATTCCTGAAAAGATACCTTTGCCAAAATCTTTCCCAGTTCCTCGTCATGGGTAAAGATCTCCAGATAATGCTTAAACTCTTTTTCAATATCGATTGCTGCCATTGTTTCATCCTCCGACGGTAAATTATTGATTTTATAATTTATACTTCCTATTTTACCACAAAAAAGCCGATGGCGCTAACCATCGGCTTTTCTGTAAAACTAATGTGAATAAAAGGAGGGGTTGGAGATGAAAAATCTTAACAGTAAAACAGCTGTCAGTGACCGCAGTCGTGGCAGCAGCCGCTGCACACTTCAATACCTTCGGTCGACATACCGTTTTTGACCTTATAGTCATAAATCGCGGCACGCAAGCCATCAGCTGCCAGGTTGGAACAATGCATCTTGATCGGCGGCAGTCCGTCAAGTGCTTCAGCTACCGCCAGATTAGTCAGTTCCAGCGCTTCCTCGACAGACTTGCCTTTAGCAAGCTCTGTTGCCATACTGCTGGTAGCGATAGCCGCACCGCAGCCAAAAGTCTGGAAACTGATATCGGTAATGATATTGTCTTTGACTTTAATAAAAATCTTCATGATATCGCCGCATTTGGCATTGCCTACCTCGCCGACGCCGTCGGCATCGGGCATCACACCCACATTACGGGGATTCATAAAATGATCCATTACTTTTTCACTGTATGCCATAAACTACACCTGCTTTCTTACTTGTGGTAAAGAGGCGACATCGCCCTTAATTTTTCAACGATCAACGGTAATTGCTCCAAAACATAATCGACATCGGCACTGCTGTTTTCTTCCGACAAGGTCAGACGCAGCGAACCATGCGCGATCTCATGCGGCAGTCCGATAGCCAGCAGAACATGCGACGGGTCCAGAGACCCGGAAGTGCAGGCACTGCCGCTGGAAGCCGCGATACCCATATGGTCAAGCAGCAGCAGCAGGCCTTCGCCTTCAATATATCTGATGCTGACATTTACATTATTCGGCAGTCGGTCAGTAGGATGTCCGTTTAACCTTACTTCAGGGATCTTTGCCAAAATCCCTTCGATCAATTTGTCACGCAAAGCACGTGTTTTTTCGGCATTGGCTTCCATATTTTCTTTCGCATAAGCAGCTGCCAGCCCCATACCGATGATCCCGGCCGTATTTTCAGTGCCGGCACGCAGGCCTTTTTCCTGCCCGCCGCCGACGATCAGCGCCGGTACACGCACACCCTGACGGATATACACCGCGCCTACGCCCTTTGGTCCATGAAATTTATGCGCCGTCAATGTTAAAAGATCGATATTGTCGCTGGTAACATCAATAGGGATATGACCTGCCGCCTGTACTGCGTCAGTATGCAGCAGCACCTTATGTGCGCGGCAGACTGCGCCGATCTCTCTGATCGGCATTATCGTACCGATCTCATTATTGGCATACATCACCGAAACAAGGATCGTATCGTCGCGTAAGGCGGCCTCTACCTGGGCCGCTGTAACCCTGCCGAATTCGTCTACCGGCAGGTAAGTGATCTCAAAGCCTTCCTTCGCCAGTTCTTCACAGGTATGCAGTACAGCGTGATGCTCGACCTGCGTAGTGATAATGTGCCGTCCCTTCTTGACATTGGCATGAGCCACGCCTTTAATAAGCATATTATCACCCTCACTGCCGCCGCCTGTAAAAATGATTTCCTTAGGTGACGCGCCGATCAGATCCGCAACCTGCTGACGGGCAGCGGCAATAGCTGTTGCCGCATGCTGTGCTGCCTTATATATACTGGAAGGGTTTCCATAATTTTCTACCATAGCCTTTGCCATAGCCTCTGCTATTTCCGGTCTGACCTTAGTCGTGGCCGCATTATCTAAATAAACTTCCCGCATTGCGATCCGTCCTTTCTTAATTCCTACTTGTTTAGTATGATTACACTTTCAGTATAGTAATTCCCAGTATTTTTGTCAAGATTATTTTGTGAATTTTTTGTGTAGGAAAAATTTTTTTGTTCAGCTATTGAATTCCTAGTAAACTAGTAGTAAAATAATGTCAAGCTTTTGAAAGGACGTGTGCTTATGAAAATCTCTACCAAAGGACGTTATGCTTTGCGGCTGATGCTTGACCTGGCTTACAATCATACCGGCAGCTTCATCCCCATTAAAAATATCTCCCAGCGGCAGGATATTTCCGACAAATATCTGGAACAGATCATTACCCAGCTGAGCCGCGCCGGACTTGTCAAAAGCGCCCGCGGCGCCCAGGGCGGCTATATGCTTGCCAAAGAGCCGCAGGAATATACTGTAGGCGAAATACTGCGGCTGCTGGAAGGCAATCTGGCCCCGGTAGCCTGCGTAGACGATACCAAGGATGCCTGCACCCGTGCAGACGAATGTGTAACCATGGAAGTATGGCGTGAAATAAAAGACGCCGTTAATAAAGTAGTCGATAACATCACCTTGGCTGACTTAGTGGAACAACAGCGGCAGAAATGCCGATGTTGTAAGTAAATTACCGCTTGCAGCATAATTTATTAAAGAAAGGTTTTGATATCATGACTAAAATTTACCGTAGCCTGACCGACTTGATCGGCAACACCCCGCTCTTAGAGCTGACCAACTATAACAGGAAATTTGCTCCGCAGGCGACTATCATCGCCAAGCTGGAATATTTTAACCCGGCCGGCAGCGCCAAAGACCGTATCGCCATGGCGATGATCGACGCCGCCGAAGCCCGGGGACTGCTGCAAAAAGATTCGGTCATCATCGAACCGACCAGCGGTAATACAGGTATCGGCCTGGCCAGCGTAGCCTCAGCACGCGGTTACCGCACGATCCTGACCATGCCTGAAAGCATGTCTGTTGAACGGCGCAACCTGCTGAAGGCTTATGGAGCCGAGCTGGTGCTTACACCCGGTTCTTTGGGTATGCAGGGTGCCATCGACAAAGCAGAAGAACTGGCAGCAGAAATACCCAATGCTTTTATCCCCGGACAATTTGTTAATCCGGCCAATCCGGCCATCCATAAAGCAACCACCGGCCCCGAAATCTGGCGCGATACCGACGGCGAAGTCGACATTTTCGTTGCCGGAGTAGGCACAGGCGGTACTGTCAGCGGTGCTGGCGCTTACCTGAAAGAAAAAAATCCGCGCGTCAAGATCGTCGCCGTCGAACCCAGCGATTCTCCCCTGCTGTCCGGCGGTAAGGCCGGCCCGCACAAGATCCAGGGCATCGGCGCCAACTTTATCCCCAAAAACTTTGACCGCAGCGTTGTCGATGAAGTTATCGCTATCGACGCGGCAGATGCTTTCAGCACCAGCCGCGAGCTGGCGAAAAATGAAGGCCTGCTGGTCGGCATTTCCTCCGGTGCTGCGGCCTATGCCGCTACGCTTTTGGCGCAGCGACCCGAAAACGCCGGTAAAAAAATCGTCGTCATGCTTCCCGACACCGGTGAACGTTACCTGTCCACCCCGGGCTTTATCGGCGACTAAATCAACTTTACCCTCTCCTGACAAACAAGCGCAGAGTACACCTCTGCGCTTGTTTTATGGTACTGTTTGAACCCTTGGCGAGGTATTTTCGAGCCTAGTGTTCATACGTGCCTTTATGGTATAATTATTTTATTAAATACGCGTCAATACGCATAAACGGAAGGATTGATTTTCATGGCTGATTTAACCCGCAGTGAAGCCTGGGAGCTGCTGACAAAATATAATAAGGAACCTTTTCACCTGCGGCACGCGCTGACGGTAGAAGGCATCATGAAATACTTCGCCAAAGAACTGGGCTATGCCGACGAAACAGGCTTCTGGGCTCAGGTCGGCCTGCTGCATGATCTGGATTTTGAAGTTTATCCTGCTGAACACTGTCTCAAATCACAGGAAATCATGCGCGAACACGGACTGGACGAAAGATTGATCCGCGCTACCGCCAGCCACGGCTACGGCCTGGCGCAAAACGATATCGAACCGCAGCACCAGATGGAAAAGGTGCTGTTCGCTATCGACGAGCTTTCGGGACTGATCGGCGCCGCTGCCATTATGCGCCCTTCCAAAAGCGTTATGGACCTGGAACTGAAATCAGTCAAGAAAAAATACAAAGATAAAAAATTCGCTGCCGGCTGCTCGCGCGACGTTATTGAAAAGGGCGCTGCCAACCTGGGCTGGACCGTCGACGAGCTGATCGAAAAGACTATTCTGGCTATGCGCGAAGACGAAGCCGCTATCAACGAAGCCTGCGCTTCCTTTGATGCCTGAACGAACGAGGTTTTATAATAAATTATGAAGAAAAAAGTTTTAGTCGCCATGAGCGGCGGCGTTGACAGCTCTGCCGCGGCTATGCTCCTGCAGCAGCAGGGCTACGATGTAACAGGAGCCACGCTGCGTATGTTCTCCAACGAGGATCTGGGACTGGAGCAGGACAGTACCTGCTGCTCACTAAGCGACGTTGAAGACGCCAAACTGGTTGCACACAAGCTGGGCATTCCCCACTATGTCTTCAATTTCAGTCCCTGCTTCAGGCGCTGCGTCATCGACCGCTTTATCAGCGAATACGAAGCCGGCCGTACGCCAAACCCCTGCGTCGACTGCAATAAACACATCAAATTCGGCGAACTGCTCGATCGCGCCCGGTTGATGGACTGTGAATATCTGGCTACCGGTCACTATGCCCGCATCATTTTCGACGCTGACAGAAACCGCTGGCTGCTGGCCCGCGGCGACGACCACGCCAAAGACCAGAGCTATATGCTTTTTAACCTGACCCAACAGCAGCTGGCGCATATCCTGCTGCCGCTGGCAGATATTACCAAACCCGAGATCCGCCGGATGAGCGAAAACCGGGGCCTGGTAACGGCTCATAAGCCGGACAGTCAGGATATCTGCTTTGTCCCAGACGGCGACTACACCGCTTTTATCGAACGCATTACCAAAAATAAACCGCGCCCCGGTAAATTCATCCACCAAAACGGTCAGGTGCTGGGAACGCACCAGGGACTGATCCACTACACTATCGGTCAGCGTAAAGGTTTGGGCATTGCTTATGAATACCCGCTTTATGTTATTGATAAAGACATTGCCAGCAACACAGTTATTTTAGGCCCTAATGATGCTTTGTTCCAGAAAGCTCTGCTTGCCGAAAACTGTAACCTGATCGCGATCGATAAGCTGGAGGCGCCCCTGCGTGTCACCGCCAAGACCCGTTACCGGCAGAAAGACGTACCGGCAGTTATCGAGCCGCTGGCGGACGGTAAAATCAAAGTTACCTTTGACGAACCGCAAAGAGCCATCACCCCAGGTCAAGCCGTAGTATTTTACGACGGCGATTACGTAGTCGGCGGCGGTATTATCGCCGCGCCGCTGAAGGAGTAAGAAACATGAAATTCTTTCTCGCCGCTATCGTCACAGCAGCACTGCTCGCTGAAATAATCCCTGTTTGGGCCGCTGACCCAGGCAACGATAAAATCAAAAATAAGGCTCCTTCTGTCCATACAGAAGCTGATAACAGTAACGGACATCCGCCTGAAGGCATCAGCATCACGCCGCAGACACAGGCCCAGAGGCTGGCAGCAGCTACGGCTAAAGCACAGCCGAACGCCAAAACACCGGCTGATACTGCATCCAATGCTACCTCCTCTGTCGATTCGGATATCAAAACTCCGCCTGCTGATATGCAGCCGGAACCAACCAAGCCGGTGATCAAAAAAATCAAGCCACCGATCCCTGAGGAAAAACCGCTGCGCGTGATCTGGCCGCAGGACTTTTATTATTATTCCTATAACGGCGATCCTTATTACAGCCTGTCGCTGCCCAAGGATTTCGGTACTGATACCCTCGCCGGACTGCCTGCTGCAGGTCCCATGCTGATGCGGGCCCAAAGCAACACTGTTTTGATGACCTTTGCCGCCACAGAAAATGATCCTGTTAAAAACCGGATCTTCAGCGAAGCGCTCAAAAACAGAAGCGAGATACCGCTGCCGCCATTAGGACCGAACGAAGAATACGAATATATCCCAGCCCCGCGTTATACTTACAATACTGACCCGGCGCCGCTGGAGCTGCCCAAGCAGATCACCAACGTCAAAATAGTGGATGCTGGCAGCGGACGGACAGCAGAAAACCTGATCGTTCAATATCTTTATCTCAGCTGTACGGCCGACGGACAGCATTGCATGGCTGTACTTACCCACAGCGAACGCAATCAGAAAGCCTTTGACGGACTGTTCGTCTTTCCCTATGCTGAAAAACAAAATTATATACCGTTAGTTACCTTCACCGCGCAGAGCCTGCGGGTGAGGAAATAAACAATAAAAGCTGATAAATAGAAGCGCTTAAACGCCTATATTTATCAGCTTTTTAATTATACTATCATCTATTTACAACAGCCCGGCCGGTATATACCAGTTTCTGGCATCTATCGGCAGCAGATCATTGGCAAAACAGATCACGCCGCCTGCACCTAATTTCAAGGCCCGTTCTCCCTCTGCCACCGGCCGCAGGATATCAAACTTCTTCGTTTCTTTCACCGGGCT
>NZ_QLTS01000008.1 GCF_003269275.1 Phascolarctobacterium faecium DSM 14760
ATACAGAGGGTTTTAAAGCGCAATCCAAATCTTAACAGCGCTGAAAGTTCTTTGCTGACTTTCTTTCAAGAAAGTCTAAAAAAGCTAAAAAAGCTAAAGAAAAATAAAAAAGATTGAAGAAAACATTAAAAGAAAACATCGTGTTCTTTAAAAAGCAGCCCTTTTAAACAAGGGGGCTGCTTTTTGCATACCACAGGGCCTTGCCCCTGATGACCTGCCCGCCGGGCTTCATTGCTCCGTCGCCGGGTGAATCGCGCAGATACCATAAATCCCAGCGGGTTTCGGCGTCGCCGCTGTACGGTCCGTAGCCGTCGATAAGCGCAGCTTCGCAGTGAGTAAGCACGTTCCCGCGGTCGATAGGGATATTGAGCCCCTGCGCCAGCTTGGCAACTAATTTACCTGCGGCATCGATCTGGCGGGGAGTGGGCGGAAACTTGCCGAACTCAGTATCTCTGCCGTTATGGGGCAGCGCGCCGCAGGCGCAGCAGAGAGCGATACCGATAGCGCCGGTATTGCGCTGCCACGTATGGCTTTTAAGCTCGGTGAGCTGCGTGCAGGTATGGTAAATACTGCCGTCGGCGTCGATGTTGAAATGGTAGTCGTCGTAAAGCTGGCCGTAATGTCCTGCGGTCCAGTGCAGATAGATCTGCGAGATGCGGTTGTGTCCCAGGGCGACAAGTTCGGCGAGTTTGGCTGCTGTCAGCAGCGGTGCTGATGATATTTGCATTTGCATAGTAGAGATGCTCCTTTCCTGTGAGTTTGGAGAGCAGGCCATTATTTTAACGTACTCCGTTCAGCATTTTGATGTGCTGTGGCACCCTCTCACTCTTATATGGCTTTTTAGGCCCTGTTTTTTAACCTGCCGGCAAGAAAAATTTAAAAAGTGTAAAATTTGCTCTTCCAAGCAGCGGATAAAAAATATTTATGTAAAGGGGGTTAAAAATGACCTTGTAAAAAGCCATATAAGAGTAGGGGATATTATTACTGACGCAGTAAGCATACCGAATCTTTTAAATCTTAAAGACCTTTAGCATCTCTTAAAGCTTTTAAATCATTAAAATCTGTAAATCCTTCATACATACTTATGATTTTGACTTGGAAGTTTTAAGTGTTAATAATGGTTTTGTATTACTGATCTGCGTTAGTATTGATACTTACACCCTAAATTCAGCGAAAGCAGGTAAAAAAACATGAATGATTCTTTAGCTTCACAACAAAAATCTAAAAAGACGGGCGGCGATGTGCTGAGTGCCCGTCTTTTGTATTTGGCGCTGAAATGCCCCTTACTGCAGGGAAAACACTGCCAGACAGAGACTGTACGGCCAGTTGAGCCGCAGTCTGCCAGAACGGTGAAACCGCCGAGAAAGGACGATGCTTTAGTAGAGCTGCGTATCGTTTTGCCTTATGGTCTGCGCAAGCAGGCACAGGACGAGCATATCAACTGCAGCGCTTTGTTCCGCAGGGCGCTTAAGCGCAGTTTAACGTCACGCCGCAGTTCAGGCGCAAGGTGTGACTAGTGGATCATTTTACAGCGATCGAAAATGCGTGGCTGGAACCTCCGCAGAGCCTGGCGGAAGCCGTGTACAGCTGTGAATTGTGTAATGAGGCTGTTGGCGCCGGTGATTTGTATATCGAGCTGGATGGGCTCATTATTTGTATAGACTGTCTGGACAGCCTGACGGCGCGGGAGCTGGCAGTAGAGGTGTTGAATAATAAGATCACCGCAGCAGGGTGAAATAAGGGGATGTATTGATGACAGTTACTTGCACAGAAACAGCGGAGTGTGATAAATGGGCCGAAATAGTGGCTTTAGCGCAGCAGGGCAATAAAAAGATGCTGGGGGTGATTTTGCAGGCTTTTGATATCAAACTGCGTAAAATAGCACATACCAGCGCATACAAAGGTTTTGCCGAGGATGGCGAACAGATCGAAAGGATTGCCGTAGTAAAGGCGCTGGAAAAGTGGGGACAGCGGCAGGATTTCGAGAAGCTGCCGGCTTTTATCGTCAGTAAGTCGTATACGGCGATCAGTAGTGAATGGAAACGCCGGCATAAGGATGAAGAAATGACCTGCCCTTATGAAATAGAAAGCGGCTGTGAATTTGCAGAGGAAGTGCTGACGGCAGATGCGGCGCAGACGACGCGTACTTATTTTGAACAGCAGCAACTGCAGCAGGATTTTGCGGAAGTGCGGGAACTGCTGGTACAGCTTTCGCCCAAACAGGAAGAATTGATCGAACTGCATTTTTTAGAAGGCTGGAGCAACGGCGAACTGGCACAGAGATTTGGCGTCAGTCCTGCGGCGATCAGCAAAACGATCAAAAAAGGGCTTACTAAGCTGCGGCAGCTGCTGCTTGCAGCGCATCAGGCCGAAAAACAGCGGGAAGCGGAAGAACTGATGATGTAGATAAGCTGGAATATGGATCATCAGGCGCAGGCCGGCAGGCTGTTATGGCACTGCCAGCCAGGGTGATCTGCCTGGGAAATGCGTTTGCTGCTGTCTGGACAGAGAAACCCGTAAGTGCGCCTGACCATATAAGCCAATCAAAGGCTGAAAATATTGCGAAGGATGTGCTGAAAAATGGAGAGACCTTATGAACAGATACGGCGGATGATAAAACTGTTTGAATATAACAGACTAAAGCTGCGGTTTAGAAACGAAGATGAACGGGCCAGATTTATTGATGGCTGGGCAGAATGCTTCTGCGAGACGGACGATGCCGAATGGAATATTGCGGTGACTATTATGACTGCCCGCCGCCGCGAACCGAACTTCTATAATATGGAAAAAGCCCTGCGCGAAGCGCAGGGCATAAGGAGGGAGAGGATATTAGATAAAGAACGAAGAGAAAACGATCAAGCGAATACCACAAATGCACAAAAAAGAGCCTTGCAAAAGCAAGGCTCTTATAATTTGAAAGCTACACCGAAAACACCCGAAGAAATAGCGCAGGAAGCACTGCTGCGGTATGAGAGGAAGGGGAGAGGTTAAAATTGGATATAGTTAATTAATTATTAAGGTACTTTTTATTAAATGTTCAATTACAAATCCTAACATGATAACTTGATTTAAAGTAGTCTATCATAGTATCGATATTTGAAGTGATAATATCTTCATATGTAAAGTTATTTCTTAATTTAATCAAAGAATTTAAATTCTCTGGTGGGGCGTTTTTGAGGTTAGTATAAAAAACATCCGTTAAAGTATTATCTAATGTTTTTAACATACAATAGCTCAGTTTTTGTTTCCCTTAAAATTCGTATATGATCATTATTTATAGTCAATTCCATAGAAGATTTTTGTGGGTGTATTTATATTTCTTTTAATATTTTATGTAATAGTGATGAATATTTAAGAGCTTTTATTTGTTTTGATACTATAAAACAAAATTAAATAATTCTATATAGAGAAAGAAATCAATCATTAAATTGTAAAATATAAAATATAAATGATATAATATAATTATATCATTATGGAAGGAAGAATGTTCATGTGTAATAAGCTAGAGAGGGATATAAAAATAGCATATAAAAAATTGAAAGCTAATATATATTTTGATAAAACGCAGCTTCCTTTGAGAAATAAAATTGTCGATTTCGAATTGAATGATTTTGAAAAAAATATAAAAGAAATGAATGATGCCTTATTGGGAAATGATAAAGTATGGAATAAGTACCAAGAAAAAATTTTAAAATCTATAGATGTATTATTATTGCCAAAGAAACTATCTAAAGAAGATTTGCCAGAAGTAATTTTTAATACTAATGAAAATGATATAGTTATTGATAAGCCGCAATTTTTTATAGATCTTGATGTTACCGGACATATATTGGGGGTATTGTGGATTTTATTCATTGGTCGCTTCTTAGATGATGATATGTATGAATATTCATATGGTAATAGATTAAGAAGAACTTTAGTAAATAATGAACTAATGAATGAAGAAAATAATATAACTTTTTCTCCCTCTTTATTTCAACCGTATTTTTCACAATATGAAGATTGGCGAGATAAAGGTCTGAAATTAGCTAAAAATTGTTTAATTGAAAAGCAAGATGCATTAATATTGACTTTGGATTTTAAAAGTTTTTTTTATAATATAGAAATTACAAGTGAAGAATTTGATGCTTTTTATGATGGTAATGAAGAATGGAAAAGAAGGGTAAATTTATTCGTATTTAAAGTTATAAAACAATATTCGAAGTTAGTGAACAAAATTACAGATATGTATGTAGTAGATGGAGCAGAGGCATCTATATTACCAATAGGATTTTTACCATCAAATATATTGTCTAACTGGAGATTAAATCAATTCGATAGGCAGATAATAGATCGGTGGAATCCTGTTTATTATGGACGATATGTTGATGATATTATTATTGTTGATAAAGTAGAAAAAAATAGCTCCTTATTGAAAGAACAACTATCTAAAACAGATATAATAAAATATTATTTTTGCGGATGTAATGCGACGAAAAGTAGAGATAAAATTTGTCCAAATGATAATGAACTTTTTATCTGTAAAGATGAAAAAAATGTGTATTCTGTCAATAGGAAGTTTTTAAACAATACAAAGTCACATATTTCTGTTCAAAATGATAAGGTAAAAGTATTTTATTTTAAGCAAGGTGCAACAGAAGCTTTATTGACATGCTTTCAAACACAAATTGCACATAATGTTAGTGAATTTAGATTTTTACCTGATATAGAGTCAGGTTTAATTGGTAATGACTATAGTGAAATTTTTGATTTAAATAATAGTGGAAGTATAAATAAATTAAGGGACGTAAATGAAATAACTTTAAACAAATTTGAACTGTCAAAATTTTTAGGTAAATATCTACGTGTTGGTGCAGTAATAGAAGACAAAAAAGAAAGCAAATTTGACAAAGATTTGTTAAATATTTTTGATAAAAGAATGTTAATAGAAAATTATGCATCTTGGGAAAAACTGTTCGAGATATTGGTTGTGAATAATAGAGTCAAAGATATTAAAAATTTAGTGAAGAAAATTTCAGAAGCCATTGGCAATGTAAAATTAAAAGATGAAAATATAAAATTAAATGAATATAGAAAGGGATTATATACAATTCTATATTCTTCTTTAAGTAGAGCCCTGGCTCTTTGTTGGGGAACTCATATTAAAGAGTTATTGACTGATCTTGAGCTTAATAAAATAATAAATTATAAAGCGAAAGAAATTACATGTTTAAGAAAATCTTATTGCTTAACTAGAATGGTAAATAAATATACTACGCCGTTACCAGTCGATTGTATCAAAGAAGAAGCATTTTGTGATTCTAGGAATGATAATTTTTATTTATATAAGCTTGATAGTATGATGAAAAATATTAAAGAGTCAAATTTTTGGGGAATTTTATCAGAAACTAATATTTTGAATAATTATATTTATTACCCATATATAGTGGCTCCACAAGAAATATCTTTTTCTTTAATTTGCAAAAAAATTGCTAAAAATAATAATATAGACAAACATGATGAATTATTGAAAAAAACAAATGATTTATATTTTTATTTAAATTATTTGCACCCAAAAGATTTAGATAGACCTATTATGACTAATGAAATTGAAGTTAAGAAAATAGAGAAGATAAAAAATGAAAGAGAAGACATTTTTGGAATTTTTGTAAATAGTACCAAAAGAAGTAAATTAAGAGCAGCTATTGGAAATGCCATTTTGAAAGAATCAGATGTAATATCGGCACTTTGTAATAAACCTAATCGTACATATGATAGATATAAAGAAGTCTCAAAATTGTTGAGTGACGCTATAAAAGAGGGGGCAGAATTACTAGTATTACCAGAGAATTATTTGCCATTTGAGTGGCTCCCGATACTTACAAGATTTTGTGCTCGAAATCAAATGTCGATAATTACTGGAATTGAGCATGTAGTTTCTTTAAATAATAACAATATTAATAGAGGTGTTGTTTATAATCTTACTGCAGTGATACTTCCTTATAGGCAAGAAGAATATAAGTATGCTCATGTTACATATCATCAAAAAGTTCATTTTTCTCCAAATGAATTAAGATTAATTAAGGGTTATAATTATAGGCCAATGGAAGGAAATGTTTATTGCTTATTTAAATGGGGGGATATATGGTTTTCATTATATTGTTGTTTTGAATTATCATCAATTAAAGCCAGGTCATTATTCCAATCTTATGCTGATTTATGTATCGTAGTTGAATGGAATCGGGATATAAATTATTATAGTAGTATAATGGAATCTTTTTGTAGAGACTTACATTGTTATTGCATTCAAGTTAATTCATCTGATTATGGTGATAGTAGAATTGTGCAACCTTCGAAAACTGAGATATTGAATATAATCAGAACAAAAGGAGGGAAAAATCGTTCAATATTAGTAGAAGATATAGATATAGATGTTATGAGAAATTTTCAAATTAAGGAATATGAATTGCAAAAAGACGATAGCATATTTAAGCCAACTCCACCTCAATTTGATAAAGAAATTTTGAAAATGAAAATGGAAAGAACTTTAAAGGATTATTTATGGAAATAATCCTTTAAAGTTCTAACACAAAAGCCGCTGAATATTGAACCGCCCCAGAGTTAATAGACACAAAATATAAAAGCCAATCATAGAATATCATTGATTTACTCCGTCTGACTCCGTTTTTACCTTTTGTTTAAAAGTATCAATGTAATGTATTGAAAGAATCTTGTTTTGACAGACATACAAAAGCTTTCAGTCGCAATTTATATTCTAAGATTGAAGACTTTTTATTTCAATGTCTATTTTTCAGACTTCTGCTCAATATTCAGAGCGGCTTTTCTAATTTTTAATATACGCTGGAGACAAAGAGGGCAGAACTATTAATATTATTTGTGTAAGTCTTATATTATAAATGAGGCCAGTCAGACAAAACGTATTGAATATATAATAGTTTAAATTATGTAATTGGAAGTGGAGTATTAATTTATAAAATAAACCTAGTATAATGGCGCTGGTATGGTATTATATGATATATATTGATGTTGACTAGTTATTTTGGAAAAACTATTTGTTGATATTTTTCGTTAAGAATATTTTCTATAGCGGATGTTCCTTTAAGTGGAAATTCAGAAAGAGCCCTATTTAAATCAATATCAGTGATAGGGATAATTAATCCTCTACCATCATTTAAAGTATCTGAGCAACGTTTCATAAAAGAATTACTTTCATCTAATGCTCTACATGTGAGAATACCAACGCGACCACGCCTTGGACTAAAACGTCCAGATAGTTGATCTAGTTCTGGGTTTTTTACTTCTCCCACATAGTTTTTACATTCAATAAAAATAAAAGGACAGTTTAAAGAAGAATCTTTTGTTGGTAAGTTAAAGAAGAATCCATTTGAAGAAGAGTTATTAAAAGTAATATCAATTCTTTTTCTGCCTTCATGAATAGGCGTTTCTTTTTTTGGTGTTGATAAATTTGGATAGAACAATAACTCTAGAATTCCTATTATTAAATTATGATAATTAGATGCTTCTGATGAGCCAGGGGAAAGAGTGGATAATTTATCTGAAAGATATTTGCAAATAGAAGTAATATCTAATGGGTTAGTTACATATCCGTCAATAGGCTGTAATTTGGTTGATGTTTGTTCTTTAAAATTTTTGAATATCTCTGGGTGCTGTTTGGTGAATTTAGCAAGATAATCTTTATCCATTGTTTCTTCGCTGTCTATGACACTTTTCTTTGTAACATATTTGGATTTATCTTTGCGTGTTCGCATTAATGCGGTTTGAAGGCGAAGATGTTCATTTTGAAGATAGTTTAAGACGAAGTGTTGTCGATATTCAGTAGGAGTATATTTATCAGAATATGAGACTATACGTTTAGGTACTAGTAATATTGGTTTATTATTTAGGATGAGTCGTTCTGTGTAATTGTTGTCCCAGCTTTTTGTCTTTTGATTCCAATACATTCCTGAAGGAATATTTGGGGTTAGTGGAATATTATGTAAAAAACATTGTTCTTTTGTATATTCAAGTAAATGAATTTTAATAATATTAGCAGTCATGTCAGACACTTTATCTTTATCAACATTCGGAACGAATATACGAAAGTCTTCAATATCTTCCATTACTCCAGTTTTTATTGCATTACTTTGCAAAAGCTGTTGGAATATCAAACTTGTATCTTTCGGCCCCATACCATGACCATTTGGTTTACCACGAGACATACCAAAACAAATATCATTATTTTCTCCTAAATATGAGAATAATTCTTCTGCTTCTTTCACGTCATTATTTCTTAAAAGTGCCAAAAGGAATTCAAAATATGATCTAATAGAGCTATCTGCTGTTATTGCAAAATCAAAATCGCATTTTGAAATATAGTATGGGTCTAAAAAGAGAGGTGTGTCTATTTCTGGATCTATATCAACAAAATCTAGCTCGTATTGAGTTTTATTCAATTTATAAATTTGGCTTATTTTCATGACCAAGACACCTCTCTAATATAATTATTTATTAAACATTATACCATGAAATATTTAAACAAACAAAAAGCCGCTGAATATTCAGCGGCTTCTTTACTTTCAATATAATGGTGGAGACGAAGAGGATCGAACTCTCGACCTTACGGATGCGAACCGTACGCTCTCCCAGCTGAGCTACGTCCCCACTACATAAAATATCTTACTCCTGCCGGCGCAAAATTACAAGTATATTTTTAGCTGCAGTGCTTGCCGCTATGTATACACGCGCGCTTATTGACAACTTTTGCCGCTGGTGCTACACTTTAAAGTAATTTCATAAGTATTTGATCGATGATGAGGATTAGTAGCTTTGCCAAGCGGACCTCAGCGAGCCGGTGACAGTGCAAGTCCGGCGTTTGGCGGCAGGGTGAATGGACCTTTAAGATACGGCTTGAGCCCGCAAGGGGGTAGACGCCGTCGGGATGCTTCGCCCGTTACCAGGGAAGGGGATATCGGCCATGGCCCGTATCTTAGCGAGCGGACCTTAATCGGTCAAGCAGGGTGGTACCGCGAAAGTTGCGTCTTTCGTCCCTACATAGGGATGAAGGGCTTTTTTTATTGCCCGATTTGAAGGAGGCTTATATTATGGATAAAGAAAAAAATACCAGGCTGCCGTTGGTGGACCTGATCGAAGTTAAACCAATGCAGGACGGCTACCGCTGGGTAGCGATCACGGCGATGCTGTTTGCTATCGGTATCATCCTGCATACGGTCAGCCCTAATGTGGGCGGCGTGACGCCGAACTGGACGATCGCCATGTATTCTATCGTTATCAATCTGACGAATCCGACGCTGTCGCAGGCTGTGGGCATTGGTTTTATTGCGGGCATCACGCTGGTGCCGTCGTCGAAGTCGGCTTTTCCGCTGGGCAATATCGCCAGCGAGCTTTCGGGGGCGATCACCTGCTGCATCCTGGTCAAGGCGATGCTGCGCTGCGGTTTGGGCAAGTGGAAGCTGCGCCCCCTGGTGACGGGATTTTTGGCAACTATGGCCAGCGGCGGTGTGTTTACTTTCATTTTAAAGATCGTTCTGGGCTTGCCGCTGCATGTCTGGCTGTATGCCATGCTGCCGGTGGTGGCGATTGTGGGCGCGCTGAACGGCATGATCACCTTTTTGCTGTTCGGGCCGGTGCGGAAGCTGTTTTTTGTGCAGGAGGACGATGAATGATGGAGAGCGTTATCAGGCTGGAAAATTTTTATTTTGCTTATAATAAATCGGAGCTGGTGCTGCAGGATATCGACCTGGAGATCAAAAAGGGTTCGTTCACTGTGGTGGCCGGCCCCAGCGGCGCGGGCAAAACTACTTTGTGCAAGGCGATGACGGGCATCGTGCCTTTTTATATGGGCGGGCGTTACAGCGGCGATGTGCAGGTGTTGGGCGAATCGACTAAAGGCCGCCGGGTGTCGGATATCGCGATGCGCGTGGGGCTGATGCTGGAGGATTACGAAAGCCAGCTGGTTTCGCTGACCGCGGGCGAGGAAGTTGCTTTCAGTTTGCTGAATCACGGTTTTGCGCCGGAGGAGGTGGCGGAGCGTACCCGTAAGGCTTTGGAGGACGTGGGGCTGCCGGGGCGCGAAAGCTATCAGCTGGACGAGTTGTCGGGCGGGCAGCGCCAGCGTTTGCTGCTGGCGGCTACTTTGGCGGTGCATCCCGAGATCATTGTGCTGGATGAGCCGGTATCGGCGATGGACCCGGACGGGGCCCATTCGCTGTATGAGCTGTTATATGCGATCCATCAGCGTTACGGCACGACGATCATCGTAGTTGAGCATCGAGTGGACTATCTGCTGCCTTATGTGACGGACATGGTAGTGCTGAAGGAGGGGCAGCTGGTAACGGCTGATACCTTTGCTGCTGCGGCGCGGACGATGTATGAGGACGAGGAGCTGCGTCCGCTGGTGCCTGCGCTATGGCAGGTGAAGCTGGGCGTCGAGCGCCGTTTCGGCATCACTTTGGGCGAGTGGCGGACTGAGGCAGAGGCGGCTGCGGAATTACAGCTGCTTGGTTTTGAAGGGGGGAACGCCTGATGCTGGAGGCTAAAGAGGTCAATTTTGCTTACCGCAGGGGTCTGCCGGTACTGAACGATATCGCCTGCACGATCGGTGACGGCGAGTTTGTGGCGCTTTTGGGCCATAACGGCAGCGGCAAGACGACGCTGAGCCGTTTGTTCATGGCGCTTCTGCATCCCCGCAGCGGGCAGGTGCTGGTAGACGGCGAGGATATCGTCAATTATGAGCCGGCCGACCTGGCTGACAAGATCGGTTATGTATTCCAGAACCCGGATCTGCAGATTTTGGAAGATACGGTTTTTGATGAGGTGGCGTATGGGCCGAGGGCTAAAAAGCTGACGGCAGAGACGATCAAAAAGCAGGTGGAGGCAGCTTTGGCGGCTACGGGGCTGGCCGAGCTGGCGGGCGCGTATCCGCGTCTGCTGTCCTTTGGGCAGAAGCGGCGTTTGGGTGTGGCGTCGGCGCTGGCGCTCAATCCGCGTACTTTGATCTTAGACGAGATCACCAACGGTCAGGATGCGATCGAGAAAGAGCGGATGATGCAGTATTTGCAGACGCTGAACGAAGAAAAGGGGATCACGATTGTATTGATCTCGCATGATATGGACGTGGTGCGCCGTTATGCGAAGCGGGCCATTGTCCTGAAGGACGGCGACCTGGTGTATGACGGTACGCCGACGGAGCTGTTCGGCGGTGCGTATGCTGTGGAGGAATGGGGCCTGCGCCGGCCGCCGGCGGCTGCTTTGGCGGGCAGTCTGGGTTTTACGGCGGCGACACCCGAGGAGTTCTGCCGCCTGTTGGTGCGGAAAGGAGCTGAGGACTGATGCGGATCAGTGCGTTTACTCAAATCATTGTCACTGTCGCTGTGACGGCGTGGGTCTTTATCCTGCCGGTCAAGGCGGTGGCGACGATCCTGGTTTTTGAGCTGGCTTTACTGCTGTCGATCAAGCGCGACCGCATGACGATGGCGGCGATCGGCGGTTTGGCGGTGTTCACCGGGCTGATGATCCTGTTCCAGCTGCTGTTCGGTTCGCCGCTGGAGGTGGCGCTGACGGGCGGTCTGCGGATGCTGGTCATGACGATGGCGTTTTTGTGTATGCTGGCGGCGACGCGTATCCAGGATATTGCCCAGACACTGGTGGACCGTTTCCACCTGCCCTGTGAATATGCTTTTATGCTGACGACGGCGTTGCGTTTCGTGCCTAATTTTCTGGCTGACAGCGAGATCACGCTGGATGCTCAGTCCTGCCGCGGTTATTCCAACCGGGGCAACTGCGTGAAACGCCTGCTTTCGTATGTCGTGGTCATCAGACCGCTGGTCATGCGGGCGGTGGCCAAGTCCGAAACGCTGGCGCTGAGTATGGAGCTGAAGGGCTTCGGCAGCAATACTTATAAAAATATGCCGCGCGAGCCGCTGGGAGCCGCCGATTTTATCGTGCTGGGGCTGGTCGTGGTTCTGAGCACCTATCCGTTCTGGAAATGATGCCCGGCTGAAAATTTAAAATCATCCTGCAAGCAGCTGCTGCCTTAGAAAGGGAGCGGCTGCTTTTTTTGAGTAATATAATAATTTTATTGCCTAAAAGAATATAAATTACAGTTGATAAAAATAATAAATATGATAGAATAAAATCAGCAAAGTATATAATAATATCGAACTATTTTAAATGTATGGATAGAAGGTGGCTGTAATGGTACAATCGGGTGATACTCTCGTTTTATCTCTAGCTGAATTACTGGGCGGCAAGCAGGTGGATACCGGAGTCATCGACAGGGCTCTGGCGGAGCTCTGTTCTGCTTTTGATTTTGACGGCGGGCTGATCTATGAATTGGACCAGTACAACCATCTGCATCTGAAAGAACGCTGTCTGCGTAAGGAACTGCCTTTGCGGGGCAGCTTTCCGATCGACGCGGTCGACGCTGCTTACCGCAGCTATCTGGCTCAGGAAACCTTTGTCTGGCTGGAGGGTGGACAAAAGAACAGTGCGGCTGAGAATGCTTTGCTGGAGCTGTTTGCGGCGCAGTCGCTGGTAGTGGCTTCAGTAGTCGATGAAACGCTGCAGATCTACGGGCTGCTGGTATTTGTACAGCAGTCGGCCCGGCCGGTGCCGCCGGCAGGCACGCAGCAGCTGCTGAAGACAGTGCTGTCGATGTTTGGCCGGTATATAGGGGTGCGGGTCTATCAGAACAAGCTGACTTTTGCCAAAAATTCGCTGGAAAGCATTTTGGATAATACGGGTATAGATATTTATGTCAACGATTTCCATACCCATGATATTTTATATGCCAATCGTTCTATGGCGGCCCCGTACGGCGGTATTTCGCAGTTTTTGGGGCGCAAGTGCTGGGAGGTGCTGTTCCCTGGTCAAAACGGGCCTTGTGCTTTCTGCCCGCAGCAAAAGCTGATCGATGAGAACGGTGAACCGACTAAGATCTATTCCTGGGATTATCAGCGGCCTTTCGACGGTTCCTGGTTCAGGGTGTTCAGCGCGGCGTTCCGCTGGGTGGACGGCAGACTGGCCCATGTGGTGAGCAGTGCCGATATCACTGACAATAAGCGCAACGAAGCTTTGGTCGAGTATCTGGCCAATTATGATTCGCTGACGAACCTGCCGAACCGCCGGATGCTGGTGAAGGAGTGCGAGCGCCGGATCGACAAAACGCAGGAGGGCGGCGAAGGTTATCTGCTGTTTTTTGACATCGACGGTTTTAAAAAGATCAACGATACCTTTGGTCACGAAGCGGGGGACGAGTTCTTAGTGCAGCTGGGACAGTTCTTTTCCGGTATCCCGCTGCTGCATGACGCTATTTACCGCAACGGCGGCGATGAGTTCATCGCGATCATCGACGGGGATAAAACGGAAGCCAATATCCGGAATCTGGCCAGCTTTATCCATCGGCGGTTTGCCCAGCCCTGGCGGCTGAAAAGGGGCGAGGTGTTCTGCAATGTCAGTATCGGCGTGGCGCGTTATCCCGAGGACGGGAGGACGGCGGAGGAGCTGCTTCTCAAAGCTGATCAGGCCATGTACAAGGTGAAAAAAGCCGGCGGTAAGGGTGTCCTGTTTGGGTACGAGCTGTAAATCGTAATAATAAAAGCCTTTATGACTTTGTCATAAAGGCTTTTTTATGCGCAGATCCTGATGATCAGTGGCGGTCAGTCTTGGCTGCCGCCAGGTAAAAGTCCAAAAACAGCTGGGCGGTGGCGCTTAACCGGTCTTTTTTGGACCAGAACAGCGTCTGCTCAAAATACAGTTCATCATCAGCCAGCAGCTGCTGCTGTAACCCTTGGGGGAAGTCGTCCCTGCCGCCGGCGGAAACGATGGCGATGCCGCTGCCGTCCTGCACGAAAGCGAGTGCGGCAGTATTGGTGGTGGCGATAAAGCGGATCTTGGGCATGAAGCCTTGCTTGAGGCAGGCTTTGCGCAGCAGGCTGTAGCAGCCGAAGTTACAGCAGACAGGGATATTCTGTAATTGTTTCGGCGTCAGCGGCTGCTGTGGATCAAGGCCGCAGTTTGCCTGCGGACTGTAAACGGCGAAAAAATATTCTTTCTGCGTTTTGTGGGCGGCAAACAGCTGCGGTGACGGCAGCGGCGCGTTGGCAAAGGCAAAATCACTGCTGTTTTCCGCAATATGTCTGGTCTGGGCGCTGACGGCTTCTTCCCGGAACTGGAAGCAGATTTCGGGATAGGCGGCCGCAAAGGGACGCAGATAGGTGTTGATGAAAAAGGTGCTTTTGGCAGGCGAAACGCTGAAGCGCAGTGTGCCGGAAGCTTTTTTATTGAAGCTCTGCATATCTAAAAGGATGGTTTCTTCGGTGCGGCAGATCTGGCGGGCCTTGCCCAGAAAGGCTTCCCCGGCTTCGGTCAGGGTCAGCTGGCGTTTGCCGCGCGCAGTCTGGATCAGCTTGGCGCCGTAATAGTGCTCCAGTGTTTTGATCTGGGCGCTGAGGGCCGGCTGGGCCAGGGCCAGTTTTTTGGAAGCTGTGGTCAGGTTGCCTGTTTCGGCGACGGTGATAAAATTACGGTAAAATTCAAAATCCATAGCTCACCTCTAAAAAATATAAGAAATTCTTATTATAATAACAAAGAAATAGTATTTTACTTTTTTATACCACCATTCTACAATAAAAATAGTTTGAGAGCAAGAAGGGGATGGGGTTATGTACGGAAGTAAACGCAAGCGCCGCCTGCACAGCGTAGCGGTATTGCTGGGGCCGCTCAGCTTCGGCTTGACGATACTGCTGCTGGAATGGTTCTTTGGCTTCAAAGCGGCTGCGGCGCTGGGGACGACGGTCTGGATGGCGCTGTGGTGGATATTGCGGCCGGTCAATATTTCGGTGACGGCGTTCGTGCCGATCGGTGTCAACGCATTGTTTGACCTGATCCCGATGCAGCACGTTATCAGTCAGTATTTTTCTGAGATCATCGTGCTGCTGTTCGGCGCTGATCTGGTCTGCCTGACCTGGGCGACGACGGGGCTCGACAAGCGGCTGGCGATCAAGACCCTGTGCTGTATCGGCACGTCGCTGCGGCAGCAGATAGCAGTCTGGCTGCTGGTAGCGACGGTACTGTCCATCTTTCTGCCGAATGTGGTCGTCTGTACGATCCTGGTACCGGTAGCGGTATCCATGCTGCAGTTTATTGGCGAGGAAAACATCAAAAACAGTAAGCTGGCAGTGCCGATCCTGCTGGCGATCGTCTGGGGCGCGGGCATCGGCGGCTTCGGCTCGCCTTTGGGCGGGGCGGCGAACCTGGTGGCGATCAGCTATCTGGAAAAGCTGACAGGACAGGAATTTATGTATATCGACTGGGTGGTGCGTTTTCTGCCGCTTTTGGTACTGGTCCTGCTGCTGAATCTGTTTTTCCTGTTCCATTTGCCGGTGCCGGTAAAGCGCTTGGCTGGTACCAGCGAATATTTTAAGGAAATGTACGCGCAGCTGGGCACGATACGGCTGGGCGAAAAAATCAGCCTGGTGCTGTTTGTCGCGGCGACACTGCTGGCTTTTATCCGGCCGCTGTACGCCGGGTGGCTGCCGGCGCTGAAGCCTGCGTATGTCTTTCTGATCATGGGGCTGCTGGCCTTCACCTTCGAGGATGAGGACGGCAAGGCCCTGCTGACCTGGGAATTTGCGGAAAAGGGCGTTATGTGGGGCATGCTGTTTTTATTTGCCGGCGGCCTGGCTTTGGGCAGTCTGGTGACGGAAACCGGCGCGGCCCTGAAAATGGCTGAGGCGATCACGCTGCTGCCGCTGACTGGCGGTCTGGAAACGGTGTTTGCTTTTACGCTGTTTTCGACGGTGCTGACCGAGATTTCCAGCAATACGGCGGCCGCCGCCATTGCCGTGCCTGTAGTGCAGAGTATTGCGCAGGCGCTGGGGCTGAACCCGATCCCGTATTTGTTCGTGGCGATCGTCGCCTTCAACAGCGCCTATGTGCTGCCGGTATCGATCAGGGCTATCCCGGTCAGCTATGGGCTGGACCCGGCCGAGCTGTTTAAAAACGGGCTGCTGCTGTCGCTGTGCAGCGTACTGCTGATCACAGTCGTTGGTTATTTGTTCATCAGGTACTGGCCGTTGTTCTCTACGGTCTGAAAAGGGTCTGTCGCTCCCACTGCTGCATGGCGGTGGGATTTTTTTGTGCGGGCGCTGGCGGCACAAGGTTTGGGAAAGTATGAGCCGTAAAAAGCGTTCACCAAAAACAAGTATTTATTTAATATTACAATTTAAAGATTGCCAGTAAAAATCTTTTAGAATATAATAAAAATAGTAACTTAATATAATGATTGTATTTATTATAGATAATAACGGAAAATAGAAGGCAGCTGGCAATGAAAAATAATATCTTATTAAAAACTAATTTACTCGTCAGTGTGATTTTGCTGGTTGGTTTCGCCCTGATCGCGACTTTGAGCTACCACGCTAATTATAATGCTTCACTGGTGAAGATCAAACAGGTCTCCTCGCTGGCCTCGGAAGGTATTTATTACCGTTTGTCGACGATGCTGACCAAGCCGGTGAATATCTCGCAGACGATGGCGCATGACAGCCTGCTGATCAAGCTGCTGGAGGAAGAGGGCAGCCGTTATCAGGAGGCCGGTTACCAGGAAACGATCAGGAAGTATCTGGATACCTATAAAAATAAGTATGCCTATGATTCGGTGTTCCTGGTTTCGGCGTCCACCAATAATTATTATAATTTCAACGGTCTGGACCGCAATCTTGCCCGGGGCGAGGATGAAAACGTCTGGTATTATAATTTTCTGCAAAGCGGCGAAGAATACAGCCTTAATATCGATAATGATGAAGTTGCTGGTGCGGCCAATAAGATCACTCTGTTTGTAAACTGCAGGATCAGGGATGCGTTCGGCCGGGTGATCGGTGTAGTGGGCGTCGGCGTGAATGTCGATTATATCAAAGGCCTGCTGCAGGAATATGAAAAGGAATACGACGTTGCGACATATCTGATCAATGAAAAAGGCGAGATCGAAGTTTCCAGCCTTTATAACGGTCATCAGACGGCGGACTGGTTCAAGGTCAATGACAGCGAAGATATCCGCAGCGAGATCCTGGAATGGAAAAACGGCAGGACCAACTGGGATATCTGGATGCCGGGCGATGTGCAGAATAACGAAAAAAGCTATCTGGTCGTCCGCTATATCCCCGATCTGTCGTGGTATCTGCTGGTAAAGCAGGATACCGGCGCCTTACTGGCCGAGCTGAATGAAAAGATGCTGGAAACGGTAGTTTTGATTTCTGTGGTGATCCTGCTGATCATTCTGACTATCACTTCGGTGATCAGAAAGTTCAACGTGCGGATGACGAAGCTGCTGGAAGAACGGCAGGAGCTGTTCAAGGAAGCGACCGAGCAGATCTACGATAATATTTATGAATTGAACATCACTAAAAACAGGGCAGCCAGCAAAAAGACCGAGCTGTATTTTGAGGCGATGGGAGCTAAAGACCTGCCCTATGAGGAATTTCTGCAGGCTGTGGCCGACAGGCAGCTGCTGGAAGAATACCGGGCCGGCTATGTGGCGACGTTCAGTATCGAAAACGTGATGCGGCACTTTAAGGCCGGCAATAATTATCTGCAGTATGAATTTATGATCACAGAAAACGGCAGCGATTATTTCTGGATGCGGATCGACGCTTATATTTTTTATTCGGAAGCTGATAAGTCAGTGCATATGTTTACTTACCGTAAAAATATCGACGAGGAGAAACGCAAGGAGCTGGAAACACAAAGAAAGGCTTCCACAGATGAGATGACCGGCGTTTATACGAAAAAGGCGACGGAAAGGATCATCGACGGGGTTTTGTGCGGCAAGCTGCAGGGCAGCTACAGCTTTTTTATCATCGATATTGATAATTTTAAGCAGGCCAATGATCTGCACGGCCATATTTTCGGCGATTATTGTATCCGGGAGTTCGTGGAACGGCTGAAAAAATTCTGCCGTGAGGACGATATCATCGGCCGTATCGGCGGTGACGAGTTCGTGGTTTTCGGGACGATATCGGATGAGGAAGGCGCCCGCCGCAAAGCGGCCCGCCTGTGCCAGAAGCTTGACACTATCTGTGAGGACAGCGGCAGCTGCTGGAAAATGTCTGTCAGCGTAGGGATAGCTTTAGCGCCGCAGCATGGCAGAAGCTTTGCCAAGCTGTATGCAAAAGCAGATAAGGCTTTGTATCAGACAAAGGACAAAGGCAAGAACGGCTATACGATCTATGAGGAAAAGGAATAAAGCGGAATATAGATAAAAAGCCTGCGTTTCATTAGAAACGCAGGCTTTTTGATGTGAGGAAAGAATTTTTACGTAAGTTTTTGATATTTACCAGGGGCAGTTGGAATTAGGGCATTCAGTGCGGCCGTCGCCATAATAGCCGCCTCTGTGCTCGCCGCGGTATTCACCTTTATGGTGGCGGTATTTGCGGTGGCCTTCATAGTAATGGCCGCCTGCATGGTAATAGCTGCGGAAATGCTCGCGGGCAGCGTCTTTTTCGGCATCACTCATGCTGTCCCATTTGGCGCGTGCTTCTTCACGGGCTTTCTGGCGTTCTTCAGGAGTCATTTTACGCCATTCTTCACGCTGTTTTTCACGTTGTTCAAAGCGTTCTTTTTCTTCGGGCGTCATATTTTTCATGCGTTCTTCACGCCATTTGGAATATTTTTCTTCGTGTGCCTTCTGACGTTCTTCCGGGGTCATTTTTTCCCATTCAGCGCGTCTGGCTTCACGTTCCTTGACCTGCTCGTCAGTCAGCTGCGGGCCGGGGTGCATGGGGCCGCCCCAGTGACGGCCGCGTTCCATATGGTAGGGACGGCCGGGATAATTGTCGCCTTCGTCGTGGTGCAGGATCGTGCCGACACGCTCGCGCATGCTGGGTTTGGTATCGGCCTGCTCGGCCGCAAAAGCAGCGGAAGCACACAGGGCGGTGAGGACACCGGCGATAACAAGGGATTTTTTCCAGGAAGTTTTTATCATAACAACATCTCCTTTAAGATTGTGATTTGAGGTTCGTTTGACCTTGTATGCTTATTGTAGAGTAAACTTATGTCAAAATTATGACGATTTACAGACTTTTTTCTGACATTTTTATTTTAGCATGTTTGGCAGGAAGAAAGCAATTTAGCTCTTTTCAAGGAATGCTTAAAGATTTTTCCATGCATTTTTCCAGAAGCAGCTGCGCCTGGCAGCAGGCTTTACGGGTCAATGGAAAATATTTTTGAATTATGTAAATAAAGTAATTGATAATTAAAATCAATTTAGACTTGTTTTTATAAAGAGAGTAGTGTATAATCAAATTAAAGGTTAGCCAGAGCTAACTAAAACGAAAATAAACTGCGATGAGCCAAAGCTTTTGGCCAAAGGAGGATCTATATGTATAAACAATATCAGCTGCCTTATGATTATGAGGCATTAGAACCGCATATCGATGCATTGACGATGGAAACACATTATTCCAAGCATCATGCGGCGTATACTAAAAACCTGAATGACGCAGCCGAAAAAGCCGGCGTGGCAGGACGGGACATCACCGAGCTGCTGGCAAACCTGGACAGTATCGCTGACAGCGGTCTGCGTAAAGCTATCAGAAACAACGGCGGCGGTTATTATAACCACAACCTGTATTTTTCGACTATCAGCCCTGACGGCGGCGGTGAACCGGAAGGCGCGCTGGCGCAGGCACTGACCAGAGAATTCGGCGGCTTTGCCGCTTTTAAGGAACAGCTCAGCGCGCTGGCGTTAGGGCAGTTCGGTTCAGGCTGGGCCTGGCTGTCTGCGGCTGCCGGCGGCAAACTGCTGCTGTCTGCCAGCCCGAACCAGGACAACCCGATCATCGAAGGCAGCAGTTTCATGCCGATCCTGGGCATCGATGTCTGGGAACACGCTTACTACCTGAAATATAAAAATCTGCGCGCCGATTATGTGCAGGCTTTCTACAATGTTATCGACTGGAAAGCGGTAGCGGCTAATTACGAGCAGGTCCAAAACGGCTGATTATCCGGCCGATACTGAAAATAACAGAATTTATAAATCTTGAGGAGGAATCTATCATGTCTAAAAAATTATATGAAAAAATGAATCTTTATCTTGCCAATCAGGAAGTCGCTTATATCAAGCTCCATAATCTGCACTGGTATGTGAAGGGGCGCAGCTTCTTCACTCTGCATGCAAAGCTGGAGGAGCTGTATGACCGGACTGCCGAGATCATCGACGCGGTAGCTGAACGGCTGCTGGCAGTTGGTCAGGCGCCGGTCGCCAATATGAAAGAGGCTTTGGCGCTGGCGACGATCAAGGAACTGGCAGATAAGCCGATTTCTTCGGAAGAAACTGTGCAGGGGCTGATCGCCGATGTGGAATACTGGATCAGGGATACCAAAGAGATCGTGGAGCTGGCAGATGCTGCCGGCGATGGTGTGACTGCGGACCAGTTCAATGATTATTTAGGGGAATATCAAAAACTGCTGTGGATGCTCAAATCCTACATTGTCTGAAACTGAACGGATAAACTGCAACCCTCGCTGCCATAAGGCGGCGAGGGTTTTTCTATGCCCGCAGATAAATTTTGCGGATAAACATTTTTTTGACACATCTTTGTGTTATATTGATTGCAGACAAGTGCGGACCTTATAATATACTTACAGGGAGCTGAGCTGTGCGGAGAATAATTTATCCCCGTACGCCAAAATAAGTATATAATGGTAATAATACATTTACGAGGTGCAGCGATGAATAAAATTTTGATTGCTGACGATAATCAGCAGATAACTTCTATTTTAGCAAATTATGCCCGCAAAGAGGGTTTCGAGCCGTTGGTGGCTCTGGATGGACAGCAGGCGCTGGAGCTGTTTGAGCAGCATGAAAAAAATATCGACGTGGTACTGCTGGACGTGATGATGCCGAAGCTGGACGGTTTCGAAGTCTGCCGTGAGCTGCGCCGCCGGTCGATGGTGCCGATCATTATGGTCACGGCCCGCGGTGAAGATTTTGAACGGATTATGGGGCTGGATATCGGCGCTGATGATTATATCCTGAAACCTTTTTCAGCAGGCGAGGTCATGGCGCGTGTCCGCGCTATCCTGCGCCGGGTCCAGCCGCGCGAAGCCGAGCAGCAGAATCTGTACAGCGTCGGCAATCTTGTGATCGATCTGGACAAATATCTGGTCACGATCGGCGGCGCGGACGTGACGCTGACGAAAAAGGAAGTAGAGCTGCTGTGGACTTTGGCTAAAAACAGCAGTAAGGTGTTTTCGCGTGAGAACCTGCTGGACAGTATCTGGGGTTACGATTATTTCGGCGACAGCCGGACTGTGGATTCACATATCAAGCGCCTGCGGGCCAAAGTGGATAAGTTTGAACACGAGGAGTGGGAGATCAAGACCATTTGGGGCGTAGGCTACCGTTTCGAGGAGAAAGAGCATGCGCAATAAAATCGCCTGGAAGCTGACGCTGTATTTTGCAGCGGTACTGCTGATTTTTGCTTTGGTCGTGGGCGGCACCTTTATGCATTTTTTCGGCAAGCATACGCTGGATCTGAAAAAGAAAGAGATGCAGGTGCGGGCAACGAAGATCGCCGAGGTACTGCAGGATAATATGTCGCGGCTGCAGAACCGTTACGGCGGCATCGGCAGCAGCCGTTTCATCCGTTATATCGACAATATCACGATGGAAAACGTGTGGGTAGTCGATGAGAATAAAAATGTCAAAATGCACCGTGAGGACGTCGGCGCGCTGCCCGAACAGCACGGTATGATGCACGGACATAAGCGGATGCTGATGCGTCAGCAGGAGGATATAGCCGAACCTGCCAGTGATTTTGACTATAACGCTCTGTCGCCGGAAATCAAAAGAGCGGTGGAACAGGGCTTTACCGGACAGAACTTTGTCATGGAGGAGATCAATCCCGTACTGGGCGAGCTGGTGGTCACGGTAGGCGTGCCTGTCAGCGATGCCGGCGGCAAAGTCAGAGCTGTGGTGCTGCTGCATTCGCCGGTACAGGGCATGCGCGAAGCTGCCTGGGAGGGGATCAGGATCCTGATTTTATCGTGCGTCGTGGCGATGGTCCTGGTGTTTGTCCTGAGTATGCTTTTTTCGTGGAAGTTTACCAAACCGCTCAATAAGATGCGGCTGGTCGCTGAAAAGATGTCGGAGCATGATTATACGGAGCGCTGCAATATCGACCAGAAGGATGAGATCGGGCAGCTGGCCCAAACGCTGGACGGACTGGGCGAAAGACTGCTGGAAGCAGATCAGGCCAGTAAAAAGCTGGAGCAGCTGCGCCGTGATTTTATCGCGAATATTTCCCATGAACTGCGGACGCCGGTGACGGTCATCCGCGGTTCGCTGGAAGCGCTGTGTGACAGGATAGTCACCGAGCCGCAGGAGGTCGAGGATTACCACCGGCAGATGCTGGCGGAAACTTTGTTCCTGCAGCGGCTGATCAACGATCTGCTGGATCTGTCACGGCTGCAGAATACGGATTTTCCGATCGAAAAAGAACCTGTGAATTTATGCGATGTGGTGCAGGACGTAGTGCGCAGCAGTCAGCGGCTGGGACAGCAGAAAAATATTACTATCCAACTGTCCTTGGACACGCCTGTATATATCATTGAAGGCGATTATGGACGGCTGCGGCAGATGCTGCTGATCTTTTTGGACAACAGCATCAAATTTTCACCGGAACAGAGTAAAATCGAAGTTACTCTGCTCGGCAGCAGGCTGACGGTAACTGACCACGGCTGCGGCGTGAAGCAGGAAGAGCTGTCCCATGTGTTCGACCGTTTTTATAAAACGCGGGGTGAAACGAATAAGAGCGGCAGCGGTCTGGGGCTGGCGATCTCGAAGCAGATCAGCGAACGTCACGGTATCGGACTGACAATGACAAGTATACCCGGCGAGGCGACCAGCGTAGTGCTGCAGCTGCCGCCGGCTCTGAAGAAAGGAAGTACAGATTAATGAACTATGGTTGTGAAGGCAAGGTCGCCTTTATCAGCGGCGGTACGTCGGGCATCGGCAAGGCTGTGGCCGAGCTGCTGCTGAAAGACGGCGCCGAGGTGTGGCTGCTGGGACGTGATGCCGAAAAGGGTACGGAAGCGGCGGTCACACTGAGCGCTTATGGCAAAGTGCATTATGTGCAGGGCGATGTTAAAGATCTGGAAGCCTGCCGCAGTGCGGCGCAGAACGTGCGCGAGCAGCGTGAAAATATTGATCTGATCGTCAATGCGGCGGGGATCTATCAGGAACGCCGTTTGGAGAAGGTGACCGAATATGATTTTTTTTCGATCATGGACACTAATGTCAAAGGAACGATTTTTTTGACGCAGACCTTGCTGCCTCTGCTGGCGTCAGAGGGGGCGAGCATCGTGAACATTGCTTCCGACGCTGGGATCAATGGCAATTATGGCTGTCCGCTGTACTGCGCGTCCAAGGGCGCTGTCGTAGCGTTTACGAAAGCACTGGCCTTGGATCTGGCGCCGCGGGTACGGGTCAACTGTATCTGCCCGGGCGATGTGGCGACGCCGATGCTGGGCAAACAGCTGCAGCAGGCGGACGGCAGTTATACGCTGGAGGATGTGGAGCAGGCCTATCCGCTGGAACGGGTCGGGGAGCCGCTGGAGATCGCGCATGTGATCTGCTCGGTGCTGTCGCCGTTCAACAGTTTTATGACGGGCAGTATCATTCCCGTGGACGGCGGCCTGACAGCGAAGTAATTAATTGCAAATGCAGATGAAAAACAGGGACAATAACCTTTTGGTTATTGTCCCTGTGCTATTTGCTGCAGGAAGACTTCATAATTGCCGATCGCGGCAAAGAGCATAAAAAAGACGATGGCGAACAGTATGTAGCGCAGCCGTCCGACCGGTGCTGCTTCGATATGGGTGCCGCAGGCCTGATCCCAGATCGTCGAGCCGCTGTCACGCAGCACCTGCCGCGCAAACCAGGCGGGGACGAACATCATGATCGGGATGCCCAGCCACAGCCCTTTGACATAGGCCCAGAAGGTACGTTTCCAGGCTAAATTGAAATCCAGCGGCGCAGACGGTGAAACTACACGCAGTCCCAGGAAGCTTTTGCCGGCGGTAGTGCCTGAGCGGGCCAGCATAAAGGCTTCAGCGCTGATGACGACGATCAGCTGCAGCGCCGAGTAAAGAAAGATATTGTTGAGTGCGAAGATAGAATTACGGCTCAGAAGCAAAAATAAAAAACCGATCAGGAAATAATCGAACATCCGCGCCCAAAAGCGGCGCCAGCTATGATAATTGACAGGAGAGACGGTCAAATGCAGCACATCCTTTTCAGTGTGATTTGATTAGCTTGTTGCCCTCTTATTGTAACACAGAATTATTTGCAGATATAGTGTGCTATTTTATGAAAAAAAGCATATAATATAAATAAAGCTCAGTGAAATTTTATGCGTGGAAACAACGGGGTTGGAGGGATAATTATGCAGAAAAATGCACCTATCGGAGTTTTGGATTCAGGCGTCGGCGGTTTGTCGGTCTTAAAATGTCTGCAGGCGGCGCTGCCGCAGGAGGATTTTATTTATGTGGGCGATACGGCGCGTACGCCGTACGGACCCCGCAGTGAAGCCGAAGTACGCCGGTTTGTAGGTGAGATCATTGATTATCTTGACGGCCGCGGGGTGAAGCTGGTAGTTATTGCCTGCAACACGCTGACTGTTCTGGGTGTGGACACACTTAAAGGCAGCCATGCTTTTGAGATCGTGGGGATGTCGAAAGGCGCGCAGCTGGTGCTTGCCGCCAGCAGCAGGAAAAAGATCGGTGTGTTTGCCACTGAATTTACGATCAACAGCGGTGCGCATAAGGCCGCGATCCTGGCAGCTGATGACGGTGCGGATGTCTATCCTCAGGCCTGCCCGAAGTTTGTGCCGCTGATCGAAGGCGAGCAGTTTGACAGCGCCGAGGTCAGGGCTGCTGTTGCCGAATATGCGGCGCCGCTGAAGGCGGCCGGCATCGATACGCTGATTTTGTCCTGTACGCATTATCCTTTTATTCAAAAAGAGATCGAAAGCGAGTTTGGCAGTGAGGTGACTGTGATCGACCCGGCGGACGCTACCGCGCAGGATACGAAGACGGTTCTGGCTGCAGAGGGGCTTCTGCGCTCTGAAGGAGCAGGTACTTTGGAGGTCTGCTTTACCGCCGATGTGGAACGCGGCGCGCGGATCGCCGGCAGAGTGCTGCCGCAGGGGAAATGCCTTTTTAAAGAAATAAAATTATAAGCGATTCGTCGCAATTAGAAAAAATTCCTGCTATTTGAGCAAATTTGCTGAAAAATAGCAGGAATTCTGCGATTTTTGTCTAATATAAAATAAAAATAAAAACATAGAATAAGGGCAAGATTTTGCTTTTGCCAGGGATGCTGTAAAACTAATTAGCAGACCAGTGTCTCAGGAGGTTCTGTTTCCGATGCTTTGCAACCTAATCAGCCGTACGAAGGGCTGAGGACGAAGCAAAAAACGACATCGGGACATTTCGACCCGTCTTGAAACTGTCGCTATCTATGCAGAATTGTATAGAGACTTTGCCTACCGGTTTCACAAAGACGTGGAAGCGGTATTTGTATTGCTTGAAATAAGTTTGCTGTGAAAAGAAGGGTGGTTGCTGTGGAGAAAGAGAGTATTTTAAAAGATCGGACGATAGTGGGGTCTCCGCTGACGCATTTATTTTCCCTGGGGATACTGATGTTTGTTTTCTGGCTGGCGCTGTCAGGAGATTTTGCAGTTAAATTTGTCGTGTACGGACTTATCACCAGCGCGGTGGTTGCCTGGATCTGTTATCCGCTGCTGCTTTTGCCCAATGCCGACGGCACCAAAAAATATTTTGCACTTGGTGTTTCGCCGATTGCATTTTTATGCTACAGTATGTGGCTTTTGAAAGAGCTGGTGCTGGCGAATATCGATGTTGTCAAAGCGACGGTACGGCCGGAGCTCAGGATCGACCCGAAGGTGATCCGTTTCGTGTTCAGGTCGGATAACCCGATGGCGAAGGTGCTGCTGGCAAATTCCATTACGCTGACGCCAGGAACAGTAACGATGAATGTCACATCTGAGGGGATCTATGAAGTACATGCTTTGACGGAAGGCGCGGCGGAAGGACTGTTGGCCGGAGCTATGCCGCGGAAAGTAGCAGAGCTTTTCGGAGAAGAATTTGATTTTACGGTACTGAAGGGAGAGTAACGCATGCATATAATTATTGTTGCAATCATGGTTGCAGTCGTTTGTGTCATTGGTATGATGCTGCAGCGTATTTATCAGGGCCCGACAGTATATGACCGTATGAATGGCCTGGGCGTTACCGGTGCCGATACAATCCTGTTGATCATTCTGTTCGGTTATCTGGACGGACGTCCGGAAATGTATGTGGATATTGCAATGTCTTACGCACTGATCGGTTTTGTCGGTTCAGTGATCATAGCGAAATATCTGGGAGGTAAGGACGTATGATAGCGGATATCACTTTGCGTGAATTTATTGCCGGACTTTTTTTAGCCGGCGGAGCATTTTTTCTGCTGGCTTCTGCTATTGGTATGCTGCGCCTGCCCGATTTTTACTGCCGGCTGCATGCTTCCGGCAACAGCGAGACGCTGGGGGTCATGCTGTCGTTCATGGGTCTGGTCATTTATGAGGGGCTCACGCTCACTTCATTGAAAATGATCATGATTTTCCTGTTGATTTTTCTGGGCAATCCGATCGGTACCCACATCCTCAGTAAAGCAGCTTATAAATCGGGGCATCATGTCTGGACCCTGGAAGAGGATGCAAAGGAGGAGAAGAATCATGCAGATCTACCTCATTGAAGCGATATTATTGGTGTTTCTTATTGTAACGACGATCAGCGTCATTTTCTGTAAAGATATTTTGTGTGCGGCAGTTATTTACAGCGCTTTCAGTTTCTGTGCCGTACTGCTGTATCTGATGATGGGCGCGCCTGACGTAGCCTTTACAGAGGCCGTTATCGGCACGATCTCAACGATCTATTTCGTAGCCTCGCTGAAGAAAATAGACAGGTGGTGTAAATAATGCGCGGTTTAGTAACGGTTTTACTGGCAGTAATTACGGGGATGTTCTGTTCCTTTGTGACATATCTGCCGTTTATCGGTGATGTCAATTCAGCGCCGAACCAGCATGTTACGCCTGTTTACATCGAGCGCAGCGTGCAGGATACCGGGTCGCCCAATATCGTTACCGGGCTTCTGGCCGACTATAGAGGCTTTGATACGATGTGGGAAACTACGGTGATGTTTCTGGCCGGCCTGACAGTAGTAATGCTGCTGAGCAGCAGCACGATGGGCCGCAGACCGGAAAAGGAGGATGAAGACGCATGAAAAAACCTTTCGGCGGCATAGTCCTTGATACGGCGTTCCGGATTATCGTACCTTTTACTTTGATCTACGGCGTCTATGTTTTAATTTTCGGCGAGGCCGGACCCGGCGGCGGCTTCCAGGCGGGAGCATTGCTGTCGATCGGCGTGGTTTTATCCAGGCTGATCATGGGCGATCACGCTTCGTTCAATATCTCGGTAAAAAATTCGCTGGTCCTGGCCGGCGTCGGGACCTTCATCTATGCGGCTACCGGCTGGCTGGCAATGCTTAACGGCGGCAATTTCCTGGATTACAGTTATCTGCCGTTTAAAGCAGAACATACCAACGAATTACATGCTTTGGGGATTTTGTTTATTGAGATCGGGGTAACGATCTGCGTTATGATGACGATCATCAATATTCTGGATGCTGTTGTGGAAAGGGGGGACGAAAATGGGAGCGCTAAATGAGTTTTTGCAGACCAAGGGGATCTATACACTGGTCATGATCTTATTCTTTCTGGGTGTATATGGTATGGTTCTGAGTAAAAATTATATGAAAAAGCTGATGGCAATGAATGTCATGCAGGTGGCTGTAATTTTCTTTTATCTGTGCCTGGCGCAGAAAGAAGGCGGTATGATTCCTATTTTTGACCCAAATGTACCGGATGCCGCTTCCTATATCAATCCGCTGCCCCACTGTCTGATGCTGACGGCGATCGTCGTCAGTCTGGGTACAACGGGTGTGGCCATTGCTTTGCTGATGCGGATCAAAGAAGTTTACGGCTCCGTTGAAGAAGTAGAGGTTATAAGGAGGGCCAGCAAATGATCCAGCATTGTCCTGTACTGATCGTGCTGCTGCCTCTGACGGCGGCTCTGCTCTGCCTCTTATTCAGCAAGTTCAATAAGAATCTCGGTTCCTGGCTGGTCATCGGCTCGATCGCCGGTTCGCTGGCCTGCTCGCTGCAGGTACTGCATCAAACTCTGACCAGCGGCGAAGCGATCCACTACTGGATGGGCAACTGGGAACCGCCTTTGGGCATTGAGTTTGTGATCGATCCGCTGAGCGCGGTGATGGCGGTTTTGATAACCTTCATTTCGCTGATGGTTGCTGTGTACAGCAAGCCCTTTATGCGCAAGGAAGACTGGCTGCATATCGGCGGTTATTATACTTTGTACGGACTTTTGACGGTGGGCCTGTGCGGTATGGTCATCACCGGTGATATGTTCAATCTGTACGTTTATTTAGAGGTCATGTCCCTGTCCGGTTACGGGCTCATCGCCATGGGCGGTAAAAAATCCATGCTGGCAGCTTTTCGTTATATGCTGATCGGTACGATCGGCGCTTCCCTGTATCTGATTTCTGTTGCTTATCTGTATGCGATGACCGGTACTTTGAATATGGCAGATCTGGGCGAAAGGATCATGCCTTATCTCAGTTCGCCGCCGTTCGCTTTAGCGGTTGCATGTCTGTTTATCGGTTTCGGTATTAAAATGGCACTGTTCCCGCTGCACGGCTGGCAGCCGGACGCTTACAACTTTGCCCATCCCGGTTCGGCGGCCTTTATTGCCGGCGTGATGAGCAAGGTTCCTGCCTACGCAATCATTCGTTTCTTCTTTTATATTTTCGGTGTCAATAATCCGATCATCAGCACTGCCTTAACAGTTTTAGGCATTCTTGGCATCGGCGGCGTGCTGATCGGTTCGATCATGGCGCTGGCCCAGTACGACTTCCGCCGGATGCTGGCTTATTCCAGTGTGGCGCAGATCGGTTACATTGCTATCGGTCTGGCGATCGGCAATATGTATGGTTTTATCGGCGCCGTACTGCATATCATCAACCACGCTTTTATGAAAAGCGCGTTGTTTCTTGTTATCGGCGGTATCCAGTACCGTTTCGGCGAAATCAATCTGTACCGTTTAGGCGGTCTGAATAAAAAAATGACTTTAAGCACGATCACCGTTACGTTAGCGGCTTTGTCGATGGTCGGTATCCCGCCGACGGCAGGCTTTTTCAGTAAATGGTATCTGATGCTGGGAGCTTATCAGGGCGGGCAGTATTTCTATATCGTTATTCTTGTTATCAGCAGCTTGCTGAACGCCGTTTATTTCTTCCGTATTCTTGAGCAGATGTTTGTTCAGCACGAGGCATCGCTGACAGAAATCAACAGGCATGAAGGCAAGCTGGGCCTGCCGCCTGAGATGGCGATCCCGATTTTGTGTGCCGGTATCGGGATTTTAGTCCTGGGCTTCTACAGCGTGGATATTGTTGACGATATTCTCAAATCTGGACTGCCGGAGGTGTTTCTGAGATGACGATAATGGATTGCAGACCCTTCCTGGCAGTAGGCGTTTCCTTCCTCGCGGCGGTGCTGATCTCTTTCAGCCGCAGATATCCTAATGTCCGCGAAAGCTGGAGCGTTATTGCTTCATTTATTAAATTCGGCTTGATCATATCTATGGTACCGGGCGTTCTGGCGGGTGTGACCTATGAATGGACCCTGTTCCAGATCACTGATACGATCGGCTTTACCCTGCGTGCCGACAGCGCCGGTATTCTCTTTGCCTGTCTGGCTGCGCTTTTATGGATACCGATCAACTTCTATTCCATTGGTTATATGCGCTGTAACAATGAACATGAGCAAACAGGCTATTTTGCCGCTTTTGCTATCTGTATGAGCTCGGTTATGGGCATTGCTATGGCTTCTAATCTGCTGACCTTCTTCTTCTTTTACGAGCTGCTGACGATCGCCAGTTATCCGCTGGTCTTGCATAAGCGCAACGAAGAAGCTCTGCTGGCCAGCCGTAAATATCTGATCTACACTTTGATTTCCGGGCAGCTGTTTTTGGCCGGACTGGTGGCAGTTTACTGCATTTCCGGTACGATGGATTTCAAGGCAGGCGGCTTTTTGACAACGGATATGGCGCCTACCTGGCAGCTGCAGCTCATCTTCCTGATCATGATCCTGGCTGGGTCGGTAAAAGCAGCTGTCATGCCGCTGCATGGCTGGCTGCCGGCAGCGATGATCGCCCCGACGCCTGTCAGCGCTCTGCTGCATGCGGTGGCAGTTGTTAAGACCGGTGTTTTCGCTGTCCTGCGTATCATCGGCTTCGTTTTCGGGCCTAAGCTTTTGGCGGATATTGGGACTGCTGATATCCTGGCCTGGTTTGCGGCCGGCAGTATCATCATTTCCTCGCTGATCGCTATTCAGCAGGATAATCTGAAACGGCGGCTGGCCTTTTCGACGATCGGGCAGCTTTCTTATATCGTTTTAGGCGCGGCGCTGCTGTCGCCGCTCAGTATCAAAGGCGCGTATCTGCATCTGGTGGCCCATGCGGTCATGAAGATCACGCTCTTTATGTGTGCCGGTGTTATTATTGTCAGGACGCACCGCAGTAATATCAGTGAGATGTACGGTATCGGCAAAAAGATGCCGATCACGATGTGCTGCTTTACGATCGCCTCGCTGGGTATTGCCGGTATGCCGTTTCTGGTCGGCTTTATCAGTAAGTGGAACCTGGCGCTGGGCGCTTTGCAGTCCGGCAAGCCCTTATATGTTGCAGTACTGATCGCAAGCGCGATGCTGGCGCTTACTTATTTGATGCCGGTCTGTCAAATGGCGTATTTTAAAAGGGACCCGCAGGAACAATTCCGTACTTATGGTGAGATCAGCTACAGAATGCTGCTGCCGATCTGTTTCACAACGATTCTGGCGCTTGTTTTAGGCGTGATGCCGGAAATATCCCCGAATTTCTACGCAATGGCTTCGCAGGCAGCAGATAGTATCTGCCAGGGCTGGACTGGAGGTGGCTGGTGATGAAGCTGACAAAAACTGCTTTGTATAAGCTGGTTCTTATAGTAGCGGTGCTTGCCGCTGTCCTGGAGTTTTTCTTCGCTCATCCTCATTATCACGAATGGTGGAACACTACCCCGGGTTTTAATCTGCTGTTTGGTTTTGCAGGCTGCTGGCTGTTGATTTTTGTAGCTAAAATAGTTATGACGCCGCTGCTGCAGCGTCCGGAAGATTATTATGATGACGGAGGTGACGATGACGATGAGTAATCTGCACCCCGGTTTTATCCTGATCGCTGTCGGATTGATAGCATTGTTTGTTCCTAAAAGTCTGCGCCGGCCGGTGCTTGCGGCAGGTCCGCTTTTGGGATTAGGCGCGGTGCTGACGCTGGCGCCGGGCACGAATGCGACGCTGCCCTTTATCAACGGGATCACGCTGCATTATCTCCATGTAGACGCGCTCAGCTGGATCTTCGCCCTGATTTTCTGTATGATGGCGGCTATCGGCGGTATCTATGCCTGCCATAACAGTAACAGGATGGAAGCCTTCTGTTCGATGACTTATGCCGGCAGCGCGCTGGGCGTAACTTTAGCCCAGGACTGGCTGACTCTGATCTTCTTTTCGGAGCTGATGGCGGCTACTTCGCTGTTTCTTATCTGGTGTAAAAAAACTCCTGCTTCGCGGCAGGCTGGTTATCGGTATTTATTAGTGCATATGTTCGGCGGCAATCTGCTGCTGGCCGGTATTTTCTTAAAGGTCAGCGCCGGAGATTATTTAGTTATGCCGCTGGCACAGGGACCATGGGATACTGCCTTCTGGCTGATCTGTCTCGGAATTTCCATCAATGCGGCCGTAGTGCCGCTGCACGCCTGGCTGGTTGACGCTTACCCCGAAGGTACGGTCACCGGCAGCGTTTTTCTGAGTTCGTTCACTACTAAAGTCGCTGTTTATTGTCTGATCCGTATTTTTGCAGGCACTGACTTCCTGATCTGGTTCGGTGTGCTGATGGCTTTATACGGAGCCTGCTATGCGATCATGGAAAATGATATGCGGCGTCTGCTTTCTTACCACATCGTCAGCCAGGTCGGCTTTATGGTCGCCGGCGTAGGATTGGGAACGGCTATGGCGCTGAACGGCGCAACAGCGCATGCTTTCAGCCATATCCTTTATAAATCACTGCTCTTTATGTGTGCCGGCGCGATCATTTATGCGACTGGTATCCGCAAAATCAACCAGCTGGGCGGTCTTGCTAAAAAGATGCCGTTTACGTTCTGGTGCTTTGTGATCGCTGCCCTTTCGATTTCCGGTGTGCCGCTGTTCAACGGCTTCATCAGTAAATCCATCACGATCAGCGCCGCCGCTGCTGCCCATTACGGTTCTGTTGAGCTGCTGCTGCAGCTGGCTGGTGTCGGTACGTTTTTATCCATCGCCCTCAAGATGATCTACTTCATCTTCCTGGCGCCTGACAACGGCGTGGTCATCAAACGTGAAGTTCCGAAGAATATGTATGTAGCCATGGGTATCGGCGCGACTCTGTGCGTGTTATACGGCGTTTATCCCGAACTTTTGTACAGGTATCTGCCCTTTACGATGGAACCATACCATCCCTTTACGGTCGACCATATTACCCAGTCTATAGAAATGCTGGGAATGGCGATGCTGCCGTTTATGATGTATCTGCCAAAAATGGCGCCGCATACAGCTTTATCACTGGATACGGACTGGTTTTACCGGAAGCCTTTTGCGGGCATCGTGACCGGGCTGTCTTATCTGTGCTGTGCAGTAAGCCGGGCGCTTGGCAATACCTGGGAGGTATTATATGAAAAATCCATGGAGCTGAGTCATAACCCAATGGAATTTTTGGATGCCAAGCCTTTGCGCAACAGTCCCAAATATAATCCGGAAAATTACCGCACTTCGATCGCCGATCCGATCATGATAACATTAACAATATTATTCTGTTCTCTGTGTTATTTTATGGCGATCATTTAATAAAAAATAACGAACCGTACCAGTATTTAAAGCCGGTACGGTTTTTTATTGACTAAATCCCGCTGCTGGCGTACAATGAAAGCTATTGATATTTAAAGGAGTGCAGTTTATGCAGCTTTCATTTCGCCTGGGCGTGATATTCATTCTGCTGGCAGCAGCAGCCTGGGGGCTGGGCGGCGTTGCCGGCCAGTTTTTATTTCAATTTTATGATGTAGGCGCTCCCTGGCTCATCGCGGTAAGACAGATCATTGCCGGCGTGGTCTTTTTAGGCTATCTGCTGTGCCGCGGCGAGAATATCTGGGCAGTGCTGCAGGATAAAGAAGATCGTAAAGATCTGCTGGCATTTTCTTTTCTGGGATTGTTAGGGGCACAGTTTGGTTTTTATTACACGATCTCACTGTGCAATGCGGCTACTGCTACAGTACTGCAATATACGGCGCCGATCTTTGTCATGCTGTGGATGTCCTGGAAAAACCGCTGCCTGCCGGAAGGGCGTGAGTTCGTCGGTATTTTTTTTGCTCTGGCCGGAGTTTTTCTGATCGCTACTCACGGCAGCCTGGATTCGGTGGTATTGTCGCCGGCGGCGCTGACCATTGGGATAATTTCTGCTATTTCCCTGGCGTTTTATACAGTTATGCCGTTTCGGCTGCTGCAAAAATATTCGACGACTTTGATCATTGGCTGGGGACAATTTTTATCAGGCGGATTTCTCTGTATCTTCATCAATCCTTTTGAGCCCAGCGGCCATTGGGATGGTGCGGCAGTCGCTGCTATGGTCTATCTGATCCTGGGGGCTACGGTACTGAGCTACAGTGTTTTTTTAGTGGGCTTAAAAGTAGTAGGCGCTACTAAAGCCAGTCTTATTTCCTGTGCCGAACCTTTAGCTTCGATCATTGCCGTAGTACTGTGGCTGAAAACGCCTCTGACGCTGGAGGATCTGGTCGGGATGACCTGCATTATTTTAACCGTGGTTTTATTGTCACTGCCTAAAAAATAAATTAAAAAAATACATGGACGGAGCTTTCCGTCCTTTTTTATTTGTCATAGTCTATGGTACAATAGAGTTAACAAAAATAAAGGAGTTGATTGTATGAGCATAAGTCATTATTCCTATAAATATGGTCATGGCAGTAAAGAGTTTTCTCTGGAGTCCGACCGTGTTATCAAAGAGGTCACAGTGGCCAAAATGCCATTGCTGGAGGATGTCAAAGCGGCGATTTTAGATGCCGTCTATCATCCTATCGGCAGTGCGCCAATCAACGAACTGGTCAAACCGGGACAGAAGATTGCCTTTATCTGCAATGATCCGACACGTGTGGCCAACAGTTTTGTCTTTATGCCCATTCTGGTCAACGAAATGAATAAGCTGGGTATCAAGGACGAGGATATGCATATCGTTTTTGCCTTAGGCACGCATCGTAATATGACTCATGAAGAAATGGTCGAAGCCGTCGGTGCAGAGGTGGCAGGGCGTTTAAAAATGTATAACAGTGATGCCAAGGTCAGTGAGGATTTTGAGTATTTCGGTGATACCTCCCGCGGTACGCCGGTCTGGCTCAATAAGCATATCTGTCATGTAGATCACGTTATTATGACTGGAACGATCGTACATCATTATTTCAGTGGTTACGGCGGCGGACGGAAAGCCATTCTGCCGGGTGTTGCAGCTATGGAAACCGTACGTGTCAACCACAGCTTTATGCTGGATCCTAATGCAGGTCTGGGTAAAACTGTCGGCAATCCTGTTTATGAAGACCAAATGGAAGGTGTGGCCATGTTTGCCAAAAACCATTCCGTATTTCTTTTTAATGCGATCCTGAATGCTCAGCATGAATTTTTAAAGATTTTTGCCGGTGATTATGTAAAAGCACATCAGGAAGCCTGCAAATTCGTCGATCAGGTCTACGGTGTCGAGATCCCGCAGGCGGCAGATCTGGTTATCGCCAGCTGCGGCGGTTATCCCAAGGATATCAATGTATATCAGCTGCAGAAAACAATGGATAATGCCTGGTGTGCTGTGCGCGAAGGCGGGGTAGTGATCATTATCGGCGAATGTGAAGAAGGCAGCGGTTCGAAGGTGCTGGAAGAAACCTGCAAACGTTTGGGAACGGCAGACGCTATCAAAGCCGACTTGGAAAAACATTTTGAGATCGGTGCCAATAAAGCTTTCGCGGTAACACGTCTTACCAAAAAAGCAAAGTTTATTTTAGTTTCGTCACTGGACAAAGAGCTGGCGCATGATATGCTGTTCGAAGCAGTGCCTACCGTGGAAGAAGCTCTGGCTGAAGCCGAAAAAGTAATTGGCAATGACTATAATATTATTCTGATGCCTGAAGGCAGCTTAACGGTACCACTTCTTCCAGCTTAAAGACAATAGTTTAAATATCAATTTAATTTGTGTTTTTATAACTTATGCCTATATTTAAAAACGATTACAAATATTTTTATGCAAGAAAGTATTGCTTTAGCCTGAGGTTTAAGTTATAATAAATTCTGCGAATGTATTCTTAGATATTAAAAAAACTATTGCCTGCTGTATCTGCAATTTCGTAAATGCAGATTAAATTAAAAGGAGTTGTGAAGAAATGAACATTGATTACAAAGCTATTGGGGTCAGAATCAAAGCTGCCCGTGCGCGTAAAGGCGTTACCCAAGGCTATATCGCAGAAGTGACCGGTCTGTCTACACCGCATATCAGTAATATTGAAACAGGAAATACTAAATTAGGCCTGCCTACGATTATTCATCTGGCTAATGTTCTGGATGTTTCCGTAGACGAGCTCCTCTGTGATAATATTCACCGCAGCGAGAAGATTTTCCAAAATGAGCTGGCAGAATTATTGCAGGGCTGCGACGCCCATGAGCTGCATCTGATTACTGAACTGGCCAAGGTTGTTAAGAAAAACAGTTTGGACGGAGTGAAAAAAACCAGAGGCCGCAAACCGAAAAATAAAATCTGAGCAAAGCTTTTTAAACCTGCATTTCCAAAACCTTTATGTTATAATATAAATATCAGTAAAAGCTGTAGTGAAAAGGTGGACGGAAGTTATGGATAAATTTGTTCAAACAGAATTAGAAGGTGCCGGCGTTAATGTCGAAGAAACTTTAAGACGTTTTATGAATAATGAAATGCTGATGATAAAGTTTCTGAGAAAATTTGTTGACGACGAAAATATGAATAAACTGCGTACACTCATCGCTGATAAACATTATAATGAGGTACTGCCTGTAGCGCATACGCTGAAAGGCGTCAGTGGAAATCTTGGTCTTATTAAACTATATGAGATTTTTTCCAGAATGTGTCAGGACTGCCGTAATGATCAGTATGAAGATTTGGACGGGCTGTTCGCTCAGGCTGAAGCAAATTATTCTAAAGTCGTAGAGGCGATTAAAAAAATTTAAATGCCAGACCCGGAATTTATTCCGGGTCTTTTTTTATGTTTTAAGGATTTTTAATTAAAGCTATTGCCAAGTAACATTTGATAAAGTATAATAAAGCAACAAGAGTATTGAAAAATAGGAAACCGCTAAAAATAATTGTTATTGATAATTTAAAGGGGCATTTGCGGAGGGAAAGTATGCAGCTGAACGTTACTACTGACTATGCCATAAGAATAGTTTTGTATTTGGCAATCAAAAAAGAGATCACTACATCAAAAGAAATCGGAGCCGCGATGGGGATTCCGAAAAATTATGTACTGAAAATAACTCATAAGCTGGTAGAGGCTGGAATCATTGAAAGACTGGTAGGAGCGCAGGGCGGCTTTTCGCTGGCACAGAAAATAGATGATATCACTTTATTGGATATCCTCAATATCATGGAACCGACAATGAGGGTTAACCGTTGTCTGGAAGAGGATAAATTCTGCAGCCGTTATGCTACTGAAAATTGTCCGGTCCGCGGGTTTTACTGCAAGCTGCAGGAAGAACTGGAAAAAAGTTTAAAGAAAATGACGATTAAAAGGTTGCTGGCAGACGCAAATTGAAATTTGTTGTTAAAGAAACTTATAACTGAATATGGATATTTAGGCGGAGTATAAAATATTCCGTTTGAATAACTCCCCGGTTACCCGTTTTGTTTTTTTAAGCAAAACGGGTAGCTTTTTTTATGCGCCGTTGAAAAACGGCGCTTTATTTTTGAGCTTGGTTAAAGTCAGATTGGTACCAGTTGCAAGACTTTCAGACAAGCGTATGCAATTACAACAAAAATGTCTTGCGGGGGGGACAAATATGATAGTATAATGTAAATTAAAGAATAAGAATAAAAATAGCAATACAATATATTAATAAAATATTAAGGAAAAATATTAACAAACAGATAAACAATATAGCGGATAAGTGAAAGGAAGCGATAAACTGGCCAAAACATAAACTTATCACTATAAGTTTATATAAAAAATCAAAGGGGAGATAAAAATGGATAACAAGAAAGCTTTAAGAATGGCGGTCACACTGGCGATAATAAATATGCCGCTTTTAGCGCAGGCCGCAGATGTAAGTCCCGTAAGGATTACAGACGGCAGTACCTACACGATGACAGCTGATTCTGTAATAAATACCGGTTCTAATACAACAGGTATTTTTGTCGGGTATAAAGATGGCGGTACGATTGTTGGCGATAATGTCACCGTTACCAGCGACGGCTATGGTATCCAAATCCAGACTTATGCTACAGGGGGCGTTGCAGGCAGCGGCGATTGTAGTATTAAGCTTGGTAAAACGATCGTTGAGGCTAAATCTTCTGCGGTACGTGTAGACTCAAGCAGCTATGGTCAAAAGGCGACAGTTATTTTAGGTGCCGGCAGTATTTTAAATTCATCAGCTAATTCTGCTGTGTACGTTACGGGTAAAGATTCTCTGCTCCAAATAGGCGATGGCAGTACAGTTACCGGCAACAGTTATGGTGCTACAGGGGCAGCGCTTGCTTCCTCCAGCGGCGGTAAGATTGAAATCGGCAACGGTGTTACGATAGGGCACGATAATATCAGAGGCTATGATGTCAACAGCATTGCGGTATTATCGATGGATGGCAATGCGAGCCAAGGCCAAAGTAATATTACAATCGGCGACGACAGTACGATTTATGCCAAAGGGAAAGGTTATGGCGCAAATGCCGTTCAGGCGGGCTATTTATCATATACTGGTTTTAACGGTGTTGGTACTAAACAGGGGAGCTCCGGACAGATAAGTGTAGGCGATAAGGCAACTATCTGGACGGAAGGGGACGAGTCCTTTGCTGTCTATGGTATCCATGCCGATTCCACGCTTTATGTTGGCAAAGATGCCGAGATCAGTACTCAGGGCGATAAGGCTTCGGCTGTCCGCGGCGGCAATATTACTAAAGTATATGATTTTACTGCTGCCGGCGGCAAAATCACTATTGATGAAGGGGCAGAAATCAAAACTCTGGGGGATCAGTCACATGGTGTAGACGCCCGTTATGACGGCACTCTGATCGAATTAAAAAAAGACGCGGTCATAACGACAGTTGGCAGTGAGTCTCATGGCGTAACGGCGCTTGCCGGCGGCACGGTAATTTTACAGGACGCTGCTGTTACTGTGGATTCAACAAAAGATGCTTATGCTTTCAGTGCGGAAGGTAAAGATAGTGATACAGCTGCCGTCAGTACTATTACCGGCAGTGGTGTTTATAATATTGTCGGCGATATCAGGGCTGCGGACGGCGGCATTCTTACATTAGATCTGGCAGAAGGTTCGCGGTTTGAGGGAAAGGCTGTGCTCGACAGCGGCAATGATTCACAGAGCACCTTAACTATGGCTAAAAACTCGCTGTGGACTTTGACTGGCAATTCACAGCTCAACAGTTTGCAGAATGAACAGTCTGTGATCGATATGACTGGCGATAATAAGGCTTTCAGTACGCTGTCTGTGGAAACGCTGACAGGTAACGGTGGGACGATCATTATGGATATTGATGGTTCCCAGGTTGATGCCAGTGATAAAATTTATGTCACAGGTGATTTCAGCGGAAGCCAGACACTGTCACTGAAGGAGATAAATGGACTCGACAGTGATCCGGGAATAGGCCAGGCGGCAGAAAATACTGTTTTAGCCAGTGTCAACGGCAGCGGTACTTTTACGGCTGATGATCAGGAAGGCACTTTGTACTGGCAGCGTTATGAGCTGGGACAAAAAGACAGTGCTGCTTCCGGTTATACGACAGACTGGTATTTGAAAGGCATTACAAATCTTAACCTGCCGACAACCAGTGTAGAGGCTATCGCTGCTTCGGGAGCACTGGCTTATCATACCTGGCGCGACCATGATCAGCTGCTGCAGCGGCTGGGAGATCTGCGCCAGCATGGTAGAGAGGAAGAGGGCGTCTGGGTAAGGGTCAAAGGCGGTAAGCTGAGCCGCAGTGACCAGTTTGAATTTGAGAATAAATACACACAGTATGAGCTTGGCTATGACCAAAAATTGAAGTCAACGCCGGCGTATACGCGTTATGCTGGTATTTCCTTCAGCTATTTGGATGGCGACAGCAGTTACAGCAGCGGTAGCGGCGAGAATAAAGTTAAAGCTTTAAATATTTACGGCACGCAGATCGGTGCTAAGGGCCATTACCTTGATTTAGTGTTGAAATACAGTCAGCTCGATAATGATTTTAAGGTTTTTGATACCTCCGGCAATAAGATCACCGGCGACTATGACCAAAATGGATTATCGATAAGCGCGGAATATGGGCGCAAAAACAATCTGAAAAATAATTGGTATATCGAACCGCAGGCCCAGCTCACTTTTGGCAGGCTGCGCGGAACTGACTACACCACAAGCAATGGCATCAGGGTAGATCAGGATGGAATCGACAGTTTTGTGGGACGTATTGGTTTCAATATTGGTAAAGATATCAATGAAAAAACTAATATATACTTGAAAGCTAATCTGATGCATGAATTTGGCAGCGGCTATAATGCCTCAATGGTTGATGCCAGCGGTACAAAAGCAAGACTGGATCGTAATTTTGATGATACCTGGTTTGAATATGGCTTAGGCGCAGCAGTGCAGACTGGTAAAAACAATTACTTCTATGTTGATGTCGAGCGCAGTGCCGGCAGTGATTATAAAAAAGACTGGCAGTGGAATGTCGGCGCCAGATGGAGTTTCTAAATAGTTGCTTTGATTTTCGGCAAGGTGTTGCAACCCTCCAGCTTGCTTGAGAATATCCCCAGCCTCCGTTCCATTTTTATGGAACGGAGGTTTGTTTATCGACGGGCAGTAATTAAAATCCTGCTGAGAAAATGAGCTGTTGCAAACAGGGTATATTGACAGCACTTGCCGGGTTGCGTTATACTATATGGCAGAGCTTATTATGCTCTGAACCGCTACTGTAGCTCAGCTGGTAGAGCATCTCATTCGTAATGAGAGGGTCGCAGGTTCAAATCCTGTCAGTAGCTCCAAAAAAAGATAGCTCAAGATTTTTCAAAACTATGAAAAATCTTGAGCTTATTTTTTTATAATATATTTTCTGGTGCAATCATAGAGGCTGCAGCGATTTGATTATTGTTGTGAGTTGCTGCAGATGTGTTTCTTCCGTATCCCAGGAATCCATCATAAATAAATATATTTTTTTCTTAAAAACAATGAAGGCATTTGATTTTACAAAAGGAAGCTGCTTATCTTTTTTGTATATTTCCATAGGCAAAGAGGCGTTCACAAGAAGTACATAATGAGGGCCTATATTTTTACAGTCGGCGAAAGTGATATTATATTTACTTGATGCCTGTTTGGTCATCCCGATAAATGCGTCAAAATATTCATTTAATAATTCTTTAGGCATATTTCTCAAAGTTGCGTTTTCCTTTTCGTCTATAACCGGAGAAACGCCTACCCTTACAGTGCTTTTTTTATCGTCTGAAGCCGTAAATATCAGCACCATACCGCCTTCCTGGGTGCTCTTGTCTGAAAGGTTCCAGTTATCGCCGATATCGATCAGAAAATCATTTTCGATATTTTTATAGATCGCGGCATTACAAATATTGTTCGTCAGTAAAAGTATCATAAGAACAAGGAACATTTTTGGCATAAATTACCTCCCTTTTGTAGTAATGTTTTAGGTTCTTTCAAGTGAATGGAGTACGTTCAGTAATCTGTTCAAAAATCAATACCGCTATTATTATATACTTACGCAATGAAATAAACAATATAAAAGAAAATGCTTGACAGGAATATTTGCTCGTGCGTGTTGCGATCGAGGTGGTTCTGATAATTATTTTAATAAAAGCATGTCCGAAAATGGCGGGAATTATAGAAATGTTATGATATAATTAAAGCGATTTCAAGTAAGGAGGCAAACGGTGATGCAGGAAAATATCAAGGGATTGTACGCGGCTTTTAAAGCCAAAGATGCCCGTTTTGACGGACGTTTTTTCGTTGGCATATCGTCTACGGGAATCTATTGCCGTCCGGTTTGCAAAGCCAGACAGCCCAAAGCGGAAAACTGCACTTTTTTCAGGACGGCCGCCGCTGCGGAACAGGCCGGCTACAGGCCCTGCCTTTTGTGCAGGCCGGAACTTGCTCCCGGGACCTCTGTTACTGATGCTACGGCTGATTTAGTTTACCGGGCTGCGCGAATGTTGGAAAGGAATTGCGGCAGCGGCCAGAGCCTGCGGGAAATAGCAGAACGGCTTGGTTGTACGGACAGACATTTGCGGCGCGTATTTACTGCGGAATACCACGTTTCCCCTGTCCAATATTTACAGACCTGCCGCTTGCTGCTTGCCAAAAATCTGCTTACCGACACCGATCTTTCAGTGCTGGAAGTTGCAATGGCGGCAGGATTTGGCAGTCTGCGCCGTTTTAACGATTTATTTAAAAAACATTATCAGCTTGTGCCCACAGCTTTGCGGAAAAGACAGGCAGAAGCAAAAAGCCATAACGGTGAGATCACCTTGGCTCTTGGTTACCGCCCTCCTTATGCCTGGGATAAAATATTAAAGTTTTTGGCAGGACGGGCAATAACAGGAATAGAAGTTGTAAATAATGATGAATATCTGCGTACGGTAAAGCTGCAAAATGCGGAAGGCCAGCAGTTCTGCGGCTGGGTGCGGGTCGGGCACAGACCGGCTGAAAATACTTTGAGCGTTACGGTCAGCGAAAGTCTTCTGCCGGTGCTTCCTGAGGTATTGGCCCGCATCAAGAATTTATTTGATTTATATTGTGAGCCTAAGGCAGTATATGAAACGCTGCAGGTGATGAATACTCTGCAGCCCGGTTTGTGTGTTTTAGGAACCAGACTGCCCGGCTGCTTCAATGTTTTTGAAATGTCGGTGCGGGCTGTACTGGGTCAGCAGATCACTGTAAAAGCTGCAAGTACTTTAGCGGCAAGGCTCGTCGCTGTGTATGGAACTCAGGTCCAGACAGGTATTGAAGGTCTTACGCACAGCTTTCCTGCGCCTGCGGCGATACTTGCACTGGGAGAAAATATTAGTGAGCATTTGGGAAAATTAGGTATTATCTCTGCGCGTGCGAATACGATTTATCAACTGGCACGGGTATTGGCAGACGAAAAAAATGATTTTGGATTTTGCGGCAATCCGGAGGAAGAAATGCAAAAGCTGCAGGCTATTCGCGGTATCGGCAGTTGGACGGCGCAGTATATAGCCATGCGGGCAATGGGCTGGCCCGATGCTTTTCTGCCAACGGATGCAGGAATAAAAAAGGCGCTGCCGGATCATACGCCTAAAGAACTGCAGGTACTGTCGGAAGCCTGGCGTCCCTGGCGCAGTTATGCTACGGTTAATTTATGGAATACATTATAGAGGAGGCCCTATATGTACTACTCTACGACTTATTTATCGCCCCTGGGAAAAATTACGCTTGCGTGTGACGCTTGCGGTAAAAATCTTGTCGGCTTATGGCTGGAAGGGCAAAAGTATTATCAGGGTACGCTGAAGGAAGCTTTGATTGAAAAGGATGCTGTGCCGCTTTTCGATATTGCAAAAAAGTGGCTGGACAGATATTTTTCCGGGCAGAAGCCTGATGTGGCAGAGCTGCCGCTGGCACCACAAGGCAATGCGTTTCGTCAGGGCGTTTGGGAAATTTTATGTACGATCCCTTATGGAGAGGTAATAACTTACGGCAGTATTGCTAAAAAAATGGCAGTGAAGCTGCAGAAGGAACGGATGTCAAGCCAGGCTGTCGGCGGTGCTGTTGGACATAATCCCATTTCTATTATTATTCCCTGCCACCGGGTCGTTGGTGCAAACGGCAGTCTTACTGGGTATGCTGGCGGTATTGAAAAAAAAATAAAACTGCTGGAGCTGGAAGGCGTAGATATGTCTGGATTTTTTATCCCCCAAAAAGGTACGGCATTGTAATATACTAATAAAATCGGAGGGAAATTATGATTACGTATAACGGCGAAAGGATAGTGGATGCGGCATTTGCTGAGCAGGTGTATGAGGCAGTCGCCCGGATACCTCGCGGTAAAGTGGCTACCTACGGACAGATAGCGGCGCAGGTCGGTGATACGCTGGCTGGGCGTGAGGTAGGGCACATCATGAGCTGCGCTCCTTCTGGACGGAATTTGCCCTGTCACAGGGTCGTGAACCGTACCGGGGCTCTGGCACCTGACTATGCTTTCGGCGGGCAGGAAAAACAACGTGCTTTGCTGGAAGCGGAGGGCGTAACCTTCCTTGCCGACGGGCGAATAGATATGACGCTGCATTTATGGGGCAAATATGAACAATTTAATATTTTTGATATGAGCTGACAGGCCGGTCGATATTTCAAAATGCTCTGCAGTGAAAATGTTGACAAATATTTAAACAGATGCTAAAATAACCTTGTTTTTACGGAAACACCTCGGAGGGCAGTACTGCCGGATAAGAGATATTCTCTTATCCGGTTTTTTTATTAGATTAAAGGAGGAAAAATAATGCTTACGGAAAACGCTTCAAAAATCCAGCAGAAATATTTAGGCGCAAAGGGTTTGATCGTACTGATCGCTGTGATGAATATGTTTGTACCGTTGTCGATAGATTTATATCTGCCGGCACTGCCGACGATAGGTACAGAATTTGCTGCGACACCTTTGATGGTCAATTTGACGCTGGTCAGTTTTTTCTTCTTTTTCGCAGTGGGGATTCTGCTGTTTGGGCCGGTAAGTGATAAATACGGACGCCGGAAGATTTTACTGCTGGGAATAGTTCTGTATACGCTGGCAAGTGGTCTGTGCGCCTTTGCCGGCAGTATTTACAGTCTGATAGCGTACAGAATCGTGCAGGCTTTGGGTGCAGGCGGCATGGTTGCTGTGTCGATGGCGGTTGTTAAAGATGCTTTTTATGGCACCACTAAAAATCGTGTTTTGGCGCTGGTGCAGGCTATGGCCGTTATTGCGCCGATGGTCGCCCCTGTTATCGGCGCATTTCTGCTGCAGTTTGTCAGCTGGCGCGGTACCTTCGGGGTCCTGATCGCCACCGGTGCTGTTAATCTGGCCGCCAGCTTCTTTTTTGAAGAAACGCTGTCGGAAAGCGAACGTTATAAGGGCAGCTTTTGGAGTACCTTCGGCAGATTGGCAGTTGTCGGTAAAAATGTTGGTTTTACTGGTGTACTGACTGTATTTTCACTGCTGGCAGCACCTTATATGGCTTACGTGGCAGTATCTTCCTATGTTTATGTACAGTATTTTGGGCTTAGTGAGCAGGTCTACAGTTATTTTTTTGCTGCTAACTCATTTTTTGCCGTTGTCGGTCCGTTTTTATATATGAAGTTGATCGGGATCGTATCGCCGCGTCAATTTACCTATGGCTGTTTTATTTTTACTGTAGTAGCAGCGGCAGCGCTGCTGACAGTAGGGAGTATTTCACCGTGGTGGTTTTTAATAGCCTTTTTACCGGTCACGATCATGGAAAGCGCTGCCAGGCCTTTCAGTACGGCCATATTATTGGATCAGCAGAAGACGGATATCGGCTCTGCCTCGTCGCTGATCAATGCGGTGAATACTGTTTTTGGCAGCTTGGGTATGATGCTGGGTGCATTGAACTGGAGCAATTTTATTGAAGGGCTGGGGATCATTACCGCTGTTTGCGTCACCTTGGCAATTGCGGGCTGGCTGGCTCTGCTGCATTTTAAAATCAGGGTAGAAGGTTTATAAAAATCAGTCAAAATAAAAAATACCTGCCGTTAATCAACGGCAGGTATTTTGCTTTGCAGCGAAAATTTCAGTCGCTGCCTATAGGGGAAAGATGCCCAAGCAATCCACTATTTAACGATCAAGACCGGTATTTCCGCATACATGGCAACTTTGGAGCTGACGCTGCCGAGGATAAATTCTGCAACAGCGTTCATGCCGCGGCTGCCGATGAGGATCATGCTAGCTTCGGATTTTTTGGCGGCGGTCAGGATTTGCTGCGCGGCGTTGCCAACTAAAGTTTCATAATGAACGGGAACTTTGGCGGCAGCTGTCTGTTTTTTTGCTGCTTCCATTAATTCCTGACCGGCCAGTTCATATAATTCATTGGTTTGTTTGACCATAGCGGGGTTTAACTGGTTCAAAATGGTCGATCGTTTGCTGTAAGGTTCGATTACGTGGACTACTTTTACTTCTGCGTCAAGCTTACCGGCCAGATTGATACCATAAGCAAGCACTTTACTGGACGAATCAGAACTGTCGATAGCGATTAAAATTTTCTCTTTCATATAAATCCCTCCCTGAATTTTGCATCCTGCTCTTTACTTGACTGTTCTTTACTTGACTGTTCTTCTTTTCTTTAATATTATTATAACAACAATAAAATCATACTTAAAATACTTATTTTTGAAATTATAATACCTAAAAAGTATGAATGGAGGAATACTTATGAATTTGCAGCAAATGCGGTATTTCGTAATGGTAGCGAGGCTGGGCAATGTTACAGAGGCTGCCAAAGCGCTGCATATCGCGCAGCCGCCTTTAAGCAGACAAATCAAACAGCTTGAGCAGGAACTGGGCGTGGTGCTGTTCGACAGATCAGGCCGGCGTCTGCATCTGACAGAAACCGGTCATATGCTGCTGCATCGGGCAGAAGAAATCTTAAATCTAACGGATCGGACTGTATGTGAATTATCCAGCAGTGAGCTGGGACAGGAGGGTATTTTATCACTGGGAGTTGTCCCTTCGATGAGCCTGATGGTATTACCGCAGATGATTGCCGCTTTTAAAGAGTTGTATCCCAAAATAACCTATCGGTTGTTGATCGGCGAAAGTTTACGGGTGATCGAACTGCTGGAAAAGGGGGTCATTGAAACTGCTATCGTTCATTTGCCTGTGGACGAGGATTATTTTGCAAGCTATAAGCTGCCAACTGAACGCTTGGCATTAGTCTATGATGCGGCGTTTTTTCCGCAGCTGGAGGGGACTTTTGAACTGCCTGTAAGCAGGCTGCAGGGGCTGCCGCTTTTATGCCACCGCCGTTATAAGGAACTGTTGGAACAGTCTGCTGCTAAAAATGGCATCCAGGCATATTTTTTCTGTCTCAGCGATGACAGTAATTATCTGATTGCCTGGGCGAAAGCCGGGTTAGGACTGGCCGTTATCCCAGAATCAGCAGAAGCAATCGCCAGGCATGAAGGGCTGGCCTGTGTCCGTATGGACGACCCGGAACTGACGACTACGGCGGCAGTGGTATGGGGGCGCAAGTATTATCACTCGCCGACAACACGTAATTTTATCAGCTTTATACCGCAGTATTTTGAACAGTGCAAAAAGTTCTGCTGAGTGCTGTTGACTGTAGATCAGAGAAAATATAAATAAAAAGCCCCCGGAATTTTTAAGATTCCGGGGGCTTAGTTTTTAATTATTTCCAGGCCGGTAAAATGGTGCCCTGGAAGTGTTCCATAATGAATTTTTCATTATCAGCTGATTGGTAAATTTCTTTCAGTTTAGCGATCCGGGGATCGTTTTCATTGGTTTTCTTGGTTACGAAGATGTTGACAAACGGATTGTCAGCAGATTCCAGAATGATGGAATCTTTGGTAGGGTTCAGGCCTGCTGGAATAGCGTAGTTGGCATTGATTACAGCAAAGGTAACGTCGGGCAGGCTGCGGGGAATGGTAGCTGCATCCAGTTCCAGGAATTTGAAGTTATGTGGATTTTCGGTGATATCGGCAACGGTGGTAGTAACGTTTTTGATATCTTTGACTTTGATCAGCCCGGCATTGGCAAGAACTAAAATCGCACGGCCGCCGTTGGATGGATCGTTAGGAATACCGATTGTGGCGCCGTCAGGAATGGCGTCGCCTTTTTTCAAAGTTTTGGAGTAAGCGGCCATCGGGAAGTTAACGGTTTTGAAAACTTCTACCAGGTCAAATTTAGGCTCTTTTTGCAGAGTGGCATCTAAATAAGGGCGGTGCTGCATGCTGTTGGCAAAAACCTCGCCTTGGAACAGTGCTACATTAGGAGTTACATAGTCGTTGAATTCAACTACTTCGATTTTCAGACCTTGTTTTTCAGCAAGTTTTTTGACATTGTCCATAATTTCAGCATGAGGGCCTGCAGTAACTGCGATTTTGATAGGCGCATCGCCGGCAGGAGCTTTTGCTGCTTCTTTTTTATCGTCGCCGCAGCCGAAGGTGGTCAGGGCAGCTACGCATAAAGCTGCCGCGGTCAGTATTTTAGCTAATTTTTTCATGATAATTTCCCCTTTATAAGATGATTTTATAGTTTGTTTTTATTAAGCTTTTTGGAAAAGTAGTCGCCGAGTGACTGGATAGATTGGACCATAACGATAAGTACGACGACAGTGATCAGCATAACGTCCATTTGGAAACGCTGATAGCCGTAACGGATCGCCAGATCGCCTAAGCCGCCGCCGCCTAATGTACCAGCCATGGCGGAATAACCGATCAAAGCGATAACAGCGAGGGTGATACCTAAAACGATGGAATGCAGTGCTTCCGGCAAAAGGACCTTGCGGATAATCTGCATGGGGCTGGCGCCCATGGCCTGAGCCGCTTCGATAACGCCGTGGTCGATTTCCAGCAGCGAAGATTCGATGATGCGGGCAATAAAGGGTGCGGCTGAAATAGTCAAAGGTACGATGGAAGCGGTAGTACCTATCGAAGAGCCTACTAAAAGGCGGGTCAGAGGAATGATCGCTACCATTAATATAATGAAGGGAGTTGAGCGGGTAGCGTTGACAATAGCGCCTAAAACGCTGTTTACAGGAGCGTTGGGCAGGATATGGTTTTTACGGGTGACGGTTAAGATCACGCCGAGCGGTACGCCGATAAGTGTGGCGAGTATTGTGGAAGCCAGCACCATATAGCAGGTTTCCCAAAAGGATTTAAGTAAAAGAGCTAACATTTCAGGAGACATAACCGATCACCTCAACTTTCAGCTGCTGTTCATGCAGATATTGCAGAGCATTTTTGATACCTGCGGCGCTTCCTGAAATCTCAATGACCAGGGTGCCGAAGGGTATATCCTTAAGCGAATCGATATTACCGTAGATGATATTGATATCGACATCGAATTTTTTGACCATACCGGAAACGATCGGATCGCCGGCTGAGTTACCGATGAAGGATAATCGCACGATCAGTTTGCTGCCTTCGGTGTAGACTGCGCTGATTGAAGAAGATTGCAGCAGTGCAGGCAGTTCGATATTGTTGATGCTTTTGACGAAATCTTTGGTAGTGGGCTTCTGCGGATCGGTGAAAACATCGATCATGGAACCTTCTTCAATGATCTCGCCGTTTTCGATAACAGCTACTCTGTCACAGACTTCTTTGACTACTTCCATCTGATGTGTGATCATGACAATAGTCAGATTCAGGCGTTTATTGATATCTTTGAGCAGGTCGAGAATAGATTTTGTTGTCTGCGGGTCCAATGCCGAGGTTGCTTCATCACACAGCAGTACTTTAGGATCGCTGGCCAGAGCACGGGCAATACCGACACGTTGTTTCTGACCGCCTGACAGCTGGCTGGGATAATAATCGCCGCGGTCCTGTAATTGTACCAGCTCCAGCAGCGGCTGCACCCGCTTTTTGATTTCAGACTGCGAAATACCCTGTATTTCCAGCGGAAAAGCGATATTATCGTAAACTGTGCGGGAGGCCAGCAGATTAAAGTGCTGGAAGATCATCCCGATATTTTGGCGTGCTTTGCGCAGTTCCTGATTGTTCATTGCAGTCAGTTCCTGTCCATCCACAAAGACCTGACCGCCGGTAGGTACTTCCAGCATATTGATGCAGCGGATCAGGGTTGATTTACCGGCACCGCTGAGGCCGATGATACCGAATATTTCTCCGGCGTTGATATGCAGATTTGTTTTCTTTAAAGCGTGGATATCACCTGCATTGCTGTAATAGGTTTTTTCCACATTGCGTAAATCGATCATACAGCGTTCCTCTTTCTTTTCTAAAATCGTAAAAAAACCCTTCACACAGGTGAAGGGTAACGAAAGCGTTTCGTACTGCTTCATCTGTCGGATTTACATCCGTTGGATTTGGCACCGTTCACGTCGTGATGGTTGCCGTAGCTTCATAGGGCCAGTCCCTCGGCTACTCTTGATGAAATACCGTTTGAAGTTGTTAAACAAAATAATACACTTACAATCGGCACTTGTCAATAAAAATTTTAAAATTTTTGTAAAAAACCTTGCCTTTCACAAGATAAAGTGATAAAGTATAAAAGAAAAAAGGTGCTAGCACCAGCTAAATTTAAGGAGGCAATCATGGCTGCAAAAACCAGAGACCATTTGACCGATCAATTATTTAAAGCGATTCTTAGCTTAAAAAGTGAAGAGCAGTGTTCCAACTTTTTTGAGGATATTTGCACGATCAGCGAACTGAAATCCATGGCGCAGCGTTTGGAGGTTGCCAGAATGCTTGATGCAGGCTGTATTTATGAAGAGATAGTAGAAAAAACAGGCGCCAGTACGGCGACGATCTCACGGGTTAAACGCTGTTTGGTTTATGGCGCTGACGGCTATAATTCGATAATGCCATTATTAAAAAAGGAAGACAAGCACAATGCTGAATAATAAAGCTTTGCAGGTGCCGTATGGAACTAGGGACGTACTTCCGGGTGAAGCCGGCGCCAGAAGGATAATTGAAAATAAGCTTGCCTCTACCTTTAAAGCCTGGGGCTATGACGAAGTGGTCACGCCGACTTTTGAATATCTGGATACTTTTGCCGCAGCAGGTCAGCTGTCAGACAGCAGTTTTAAATTTTTTGACCGTCGTAATAATATTTTATTGCTGCGGTCGGACATGACGACTCCTTTGGCGCGTTTGGTAGCTACTCGGCTCAATGAGGGACCGGCGGTAAAACGGCTTTTTTATCTGGCGAATCTATTTCGCTATGAGGAAACACAGGCCGGACGCCAGTGTGAGTTTAATCAGGCCGGTGTTGAAATGATGGGTGCGGCCGGACCTTCGGCAGATGCCGAGATGCTGGCTTTAGCAGTAGCTTCGCTGCAGGCAGCAGGGTTAAATGATTTTGTGATCAGTGTTGGCCAGATCGATTTTATAAATGGCCTGATTGAAGCGGCTGAGGTCACTGAACTGCAGGCGCAGGAGCTGAAACGCTGCCTGATCGAGCATGATGTGGTACGGTTGGAAGCGTTGGCAGATGGCAGCAGGATGTCACCGGAACAAAAAGATTTGTTTAAAGAGCTGCCGTTTCTGCATGGCGGGCTTGAACTTTTAGATAAGGTTGAAGCCTGTGGTTTGAACAATAAAAGCTCCAAGGCTGTGCAGGATCTGCGCGAAATCTATGCTTTGGCCGAGGTCTATGGTGCGGCTGGTTATCTGCGTTTTGATCTGGGGCTTTTGCGCGACCTTGATTATTATACTGGAATGTTATTTGAAGGCTACGCTGAGGATATGGGTTTCCCGATCATCGGCGGCGGCCGTTATGATACAATGATGGAAAATTTTGGCAGATCCTGCCCGGCAACAGGATTTGCTATAGGGATAGACAGGATCATGTTGATTCTGAGTCGGCGCCGGCAGCTGGACAATATCAGTAGCTGGGATGTTCTGGTGGCCTGGCAGGCAGGCTGTCTGCCACAGGCGATCGCGCAGTGTATGCGTCTGCGCAGGAGCGGCAAAACAGTGAAGCTGGCTGCCGAGCCTTTTAACCAGAGCGAAGCAGTGGACGCGCAGCGTGCTAACGCCTGCGATACGCTGCTGTATATCGAAGATTGATAAAGGAAGTGCCGTAATGGATTATATTACCGTAGCGTTGCCGAAGGGCAAGCTGTTTCAAAGATCAGTAGAGCTGCTGTATAAAGTAGGCTATAGTGCTGATAACGTAACTGAAGATTCGCGCAAACTTGTTATCAGTAACGAGGATAGCAAGGTGCGCTTTATAATTACTAAAACTGTCGATTTGCCGACCTATGTAGAATACGGTGCTGCCGATATCGGGATCATTGGTAAAGATGTGCTGCTGGAAGAACGCAAGGACGTATATGAGCTGCTGGATCTGAAATATGGACGCTGTCGTTTGATGCTGGCAGTTCCTGAGCAGATGCAGCGGCCCAGACTGACTGATTATGCGCATCTGCGGGTAGCAACTAAATATCCGAACTGTGCCCAGGAGTATTTTCGCAGTCTTGGGATTCAGACCGAGATCATCAAGCTTAACGGCTCGATTGAACTGGGGCCGATGGTTGGATTGTCGGAGCTGATCGTTGATATTGTGGAAACAGGCCGTACCCTGAAAGAGAATAAATTGGTGGAGGTAGATTCCATCTATACGGCGACAGCAAGACTGATTGCCAACAGGGTGAGCTTTAAATTGAAATTTGACCGTCTGGATAAACTGGTCCGAGATTTGCGTAAGGTACTGGATGAGGAGGAAGAGCAATGCAAGTAACAGATGCCAGAGGAATGAGTGCTGTTGAAATAGCAGCTTTGATGCAGAAAAAAGCTTTTGATGAATGTGAGCTGTCCCCCGGAGTACAGGCAGGTGTTACCGCTATGTTTGGTGCGCCGCTGACAGCAGCCCAGGTCGTCGAAAGAATTGTGACTGACGTAAGGGCCGGCGGTGATGGAAAGCTGCTTTATTATACTAATCTGATAGATAAAGCAGGCTTGAGTGTCCAAAATATCCGGGTCAGCAAGGCTGAATTTGCAGAAGCCCGACAATCAGCTGATGCCGAAGTGGTAGAAGCCATAGAACGTGCTATTGCAAATGTGCGTCGCTTTCACGAAGAACAGCTGCCAAAAACCTGGCTGACTAACCGTGAATGCGGTGCTATGCTGGGACAGAAGGTAACTCCTGTTGACTCTGTGGGTATCTACGTCCCCGGTGGAACTGCGGCTTATCCTTCTTCGGTGATTATGAATGCTGTACCGGCTACAGTAGCAGGAGTACCACGGATCGTGATGGCAGTACCGCCCGGACGTGATGGCAAAGTCAATCCTTATGTGCTGGTTACGGCTGAATTAATAGGTATCAGGGAAATTTATAAAATGGGCGGTGCACAGGCCATTGCTGCGTTAGCTTTTGGTACGGAAACTGTACCAAAGGTTGAAAAAATTACCGGCCCGGGCAATATTTTTGTGACGCTGGCTAAAAAAGCTGTTTACGGACACTGCGACATTGATATGCTGGCAGGTCCCAGCGAAATATTGATTATAGCCGATGATGGCGCTGATCCTAAATATCTGGCAGCTGACCTTTTGAGCCAGGCGGAACATGATCCTCTGGCCAGCGCTATTTTAGTTACGGACAGTGAGCTGTTGGGCAATGCTGTTGCAGCAGAGCTTGAGATGCAGCTTGCTGCTTTGCCGCGGCAGGAGATCGCTGCATTGTCTTTAGCAAATCATGGCAAGATCATTATTGCGTCTGATATGGAAACAGTAATTGAGATGGCGAATATATCAGCACCGGAGCATTTGGAGGTTATGACGAAAGAGCCTTTTGCTCTGCTGCCTTATCTGCGTAATGCCGGTGCGATCTTTTTGGGCGCTTATTCACCGGAGCCTTTGGGCGATTATTACGCAGGACCGAACCACATTCTGCCTACCGGCGGCACTGCCCGTTTCTACTCAGTTCTGAATGTGGAGACGTTTATGAAGAAAACAAGTATCATTGCTTATACGCAGGGCGCCTTGACTGCTGTGGGCAGTGACGTTATTAAAATGGCTGAAGCTGAAGGGCTTCAGGCGCATGCTAACGCTATCCGCGTGCGTATGGAAAAGAGGTGAGGAGATGGCTGGATTTAATGCCAGGACCGGCTTGGAAGAATTGGAAGAATATGCTGTAGAACATGTGGCTGCCGATATTATCGTCAATGCCAACGAAAGTAATTATAATCTGCCGCGGCCGATTGAGCAGGCTGTAGCGGCGAAGCTGGCCGGGTTTCCTTTTAACCGTTATCCGCCGATGCAGGCTGAAACGCTGCGCGGGCTGATTGCTGAAGATCTGGCGCTGGATGCAGACAATATCAGAATCGGCAACGGTTCCAGTGAACTTTTGCAAATGGCCTGTTATGCTTTTGGCGGCAATGGACGTAAAATCGCTTTTCCGTATCCGTCCTTTTCTATGTATGGCGTTTATACCAAGCTGGCCGACAGTATAGCCGCACCGTATCCGCTGACGCTGACGGGATATGTCGATCCAGATAAGGTCATCGAATTTTGCAGGGCAGAGCAGCCGGCGCTGTTGATTGTCTGCAATCCAAACAATCCGACGGGAAATTATAATCCGCTTGAAGTAATGGAGAAGATTTTAGCAAATGTCAGCTGCCCGGTAGTAATGGATGAAGCCTATATGGAGTTTGCTAAAGGCAGCGGCGTTGATCCGCAGGATCTGCGCCCGCTGAATAAATTAAAGCTGGTAGCAGGTTCGACTTTGGCTCTGACAGGTAAATACAGTAATTTTATGTGCTTACGTACTTTTTCTAAAGCTTACGGACTGGCTGGACTGCGTGTAGGTTATGCTGTCGGCAGTGCCGGTATCATGCGTGTTTTGGGAAAAACACTGCTGCCTTATCATGTTAATGCCTGGTCTTTAGCTGTAGCGGAAGAGGTTTACCGCCAAAAAGACTTATATAAAGAACAACTGGAAACTATTATCGAGCAGCGTGATCTGATGCGGGAACAACTGGAGCAAATGGGCTTGAAAATCTGGCCGTCCGCAACGAATTTTCTGACCTGTTGCCCGCAGGGCGAACTGACTGCCCGTTTAGCGGCTGCCTGCGAGCAGCAATATGGCAGCCAGGGTGAAAAAACACAGCAGATGCTGGCAGGAATGTACTTATACCGCAAACTGCTGGAGAAGAAAATTTTGGTGCGCGATTATACCAGTCATCCTGTATTGCAGGGATGCCTGCGGATCACGGTAGGCCTGCCGCTGGAAAATGCTGAAATCATCAGCCGGCTGCAGCGCTTATGCGGAGAGGAGGCAATATGATGCGGCAGGCAGTTAAAGAACGAAAAACTTTAGAAACTGCGGTCAGTGTCAGTATTGGGCTTGATGGCAGCGGGAAAGCGGATATCGCTACAGGCGTCGGTTTTTTTGATCATATGCTGACACTGCTGGCCAAGCATGGTTTTCTTGATTTGCAGGTGAAAGCACAGGGAGATCTGCAGGTTGACTGTCACCATACGGTTGAGGACTGCGGCATCGTTTTAGGAGAAGCTCTTAAAGCGGCTGTTGGCGATAAAAGCGGTATTCACCGCTATGGCAGTTGTTTTATTCCAATGGATGAGGCTTTGGCACAGGTAGTACTGGATTTTTCCGGGCGGCCGTACCTGGTTTTTGAAGCCGAAATTCCTAAAATAACTTTGGGTAACTACGATACAGAAATGACTGAGGAATTTTTCCGCGCCGTAGCCGTGGCCAGCGGCATGACTCTGCATATTCGCGTCTTGTATGGTAAAAATGTACATCATATTATTGAGGCGGTTTTTAAAGCTTTTGCCCGTGCGCTGGCAGAGGCAGTAGCTGCAGATCCGCGCGTTCAGGGCGTGATGAGCAGCAAGGGGGCTTTATGAGTTCGAAGATAGTCATTGTTGATTATGGGATGGGAAACCTGCACAGTGTTAATAAAGCGATCGCTGTTGTTGGCGGCGACCCGGTTATTTCCAGTGATGCCGCAGTTATTGCACAGGCTGATAAACTGATTTTACCGGGAGTAGGGGCTTTTGGCGATTGCATGGCTAATCTGCAGCGCAGCGGTCTGGTACCGATACTGCAGAAATATTTGCACAGCGGCAGACCGTTTTTAGGTATCTGCCTGGGAATGCAGGTTTTGTTTGAAGGCAGTGATGAAGCTCCCGGAGTGAAAGGTCTGGGCTATTTTCAAGGGCAGGTGCGCAGACTGGATACCGCTTTGAAAATACCGCATATGGGCTGGAACAAGCTGAGTTTACGCAGCAGTTCGCCGCTGCTGCAGGAAGCAGGAGATGAATATGTGTACTTTGTGCACAGCTTTCATGTTGAGCCGCAGCAGCAAGAGCTCATTACTGCCGTATGTGATTATGGTATGGAAGTAACGGCTGCCGTCGGCAGCGGCAGTGTACAGGCTTTTCAGTTCCATCCAGAAAAATCAAGCCGGGCAGGCCTTGGCCTGCTGCGCGCTTTTAAGGAGTGGCAGCCATGATAATTTTTCCTGCTATAGATATCCGCGGCGGCCGCTGCGTCAGATTGACGGAAGGTCGTTTTGACCAGGAAACTGTTTTTGCTGATGATCCTTCGGAAATGGCTGCCCGCTGGTCGGCAGTCGGAGCCGAATATTTACATGTCGTCGATTTAGACGGTGCTTTGGCCGGTGCAGGACGTAATCTGCCGGTAATCCAAAAAATCCTGGAGCACGCTTCTATGCCAGTGCAGGTAGGAGGCGGAATCAGAAATATGGCAGCTGTAGCAGAATTACTGGAACTGGGGGTCAGCCGTGTGATTCTTGGATCAGCAGCAGTGCGGGAACCGCAGCTGGTTGCTGAAGCCTGTCGGGAATTTCCTGGTCAGGTTGTTGTAGGTATCGATGCTAAAGACGGGAAAGCCGCTATCGAAGGCTGGGGTGTCAGCGGTGGTATTGATGCTGTAGAGTTGGCTCTAAAAATGGCTGCTATCGGGGTCGAGCATATTATTTTTACTGATATCAGCCGTGACGGTAAGCTGAGTGGGGTGAATGTAGAAGCCACTGCCGCTTTGGCAAAAGCCTGCGGTGTTAAAGTCATTGCCAGCGGCGGTGTGGCATCGTTGGAAGATATACGCCGGCTGCAGCAGCGGTCCTCCTCTGGGATCGAGGGCTGCATCATAGGGAAGGCCATTTATACCGGAGCTGTTGACCTGCTGGAGGCTCTGCGGGTCGCAAAGGAGGTATGAGATGCATACCAAAAGAATTATTCCCTGTCTGGATGTAAAAGAAGGGCATGTAGTCAAAGGCACTAATTTTGTGGAACTGCGTGATGCCGGTGATCCTGTTGAACTGGCGGCCTTATATGACACTGAAGCTGCCGATGAGCTGGTTTTTCTTGATATCACTGCGTCTGTCGAGCAGCGTAAGTCTATGCTGGATGTCATAAACCGTACGGCGGGACAGGTTTTTATGCCGCTGACAGTTGGCGGTGGGATCAGCACGGTGCAGGATATTCGTAATGCTCTGAATGCAGGTGCTGATAAAATTTCTGTAAATACGGCGGCAGTAAAAAATCCGCAGCTGATTGCTGATGGTGCAAAGCTGTTTGGCAGCCAGTGCATCGTTTTAGCTGTAGATGCAAAACGCTGCGGTACAGATAAATGGGAAGTTTATGTACATGGCGGACGTACCCCTACGGGAATTGATGTACTGGACTGGGTCAGAACGGCGGCAGAATTGGGCGCCGGCGAGATTTTACTGACCAGTATGGATGCTGACGGTACAAAAAACGGCTATGATATACCACTGACCCGGACGGTTGCCGAAGCGGTGAAGGTACCTGTGATAGCCAGCGGCGGCGCAGGTAAGCTGGAACACTTCTATGATGTTTTGACGGAAGGTAAAGCCGATGCCGTTTTGGCGGCATCAGTCTTTCATTATAAAGAGTTTACTATCAGGCAGGTCAAAGAATACCTGCGGTCTAAAGGTTTAGAGGTGAGATTATAATGCAAGTAGATTTTTCTAAAATAAAATTTGATGAAAAAGGCTTGATTCCGGCCATTATTCAGGATGCAGCAACCAATGCCGTGCTGATGCTGGCCTATATGAACGGCGAATCACTGGCGAAGACTGTGGAAACCGGTTATACCTGGTTTTGGAGTCGCAGCCGTCAGGAGCTGTGGAACAAAGGCGCTAGCAGCGGCCATGTGCAGAAGGTCGTCAGTATTGATTATGATTGTGATGGTGACAGTCTGCTGGTAAAGGTTGAACAAAAAGGTGCAGCCTGCCATACAGGAAATTATTCCTGTTTCAGTTATCCATTATGGAACAGCGGTGCGGGCAGAAATCTGCCGGTACCTGAACCGGATGGTATTCACGGTATTTTGGCTGAATTGTACCGCGTCATTCAGGACAAACGCGTTCATGGCGGCGAAAAATCTTATACCCGTTACCTGTTTATGTCAGGCCAGGATAAGATTTTGAAAAAGGTCGGCGAAGAAGCTGCAGAAACTATCATTGCTTCCAAGAATAATAACGGCAAAGAGGTTTTGTATGAGATGTCCGACTTGTGGTATCATTGTTTAGTGCTTCTGGCATATCATAATATCAATCCGGCAGAACTGCTGAACGAATTGGGTGGTCGCCGCAGTAAAGAAAATAACAGTAAATATTAAAAAAAGAAACCTTCTGCAGTCTGCGGGAGGTTTCTTTGCTTAAAATTTACTGCTGACAGTTTTATTTTGTGCTACAATGACAAGTAAGAAATACGGGGATAAGAAGGTGGAAGCATGGAAAAAACGGTTTTAGTTATCGGTCACCGTAATCCAGACACGGATTCGGTCTGTTCTGCCATCGCCTATGCTTATTTAAAGCAGCAGCTGGGTTTGAACGCAGTTCCGGCACGTGCAGGCAAGATCAATCCGGAAACACAGTTTGTGCTGGAACATTTTGGCGTACCGGTACCGAAATTAGTAGATGATCTGTATCCGCGGTTAAGTGATATACGCCTGGCGCAGCCGCCGACAGTGGGGCCAGATGCGTCACTGCGTGATGTGGGCAGGCTTTTTGTAGAGCACGAAGGTTTAAAATCCGTACCGGTATTGGATCAGGAAAATAATATCGTCGGCATCATTACTGTCGGCGACCTGGCGAAACGTTATTATAATGAGCTGTCAATTCAAGATCTGGACGACGGCGAAACAGATTACAGAAGTATTGTCCATACTTTAGATGGTCAGCTGATCTGCGGTGATCTGACACATACCTTTAATGGTAAGATCAAAATTGGGGCTTCGGAGCCTGAAACACTTAGCACGGCAATTAAAAATGGAGATTTGGTTATCATCGGTGACAGAGTTGAGGCGCAGCTGGCAGTACTGGAGGCCGGCGCCGCAGGTTTGATTCTGACGCGGGATACGGAAATAACGCCAATCGTACTGCAGACGGCCCTGCGTTATAAGGCTGTTGTCATCAGCACGCCTTATGACACTTATACTACGGCCCGGCTGATCAATCAGAGCATTCAGGTCAGGCTGGTGATGACGAAAAACCTTGTGACTCTGAAAACGACAGACTTACTTTCTGATGTCAGAGAAAAGATGCTGGCGGCAAAATTTGTCAGTTACCCGGTGTTGGAGCGTGGTAAATATGTAGGGATGATGGATCGTGGTATGATGCTGGTTCCCGATCGTCAGGAGGTTATTTTAGTCGACCATAATGAACGCAGTCAGGCGGTGGAAGGCATTGAAGAAGCGCATTTGCTGGAAATCATTGACCACCATCGGCTGGGCGGGCTGACGACAGGCGCGCCGATCTTTATCAGACAGGAGCCTGTAGGTTCAACTGCTACTATCGTTGCCAACCTTACCTGGCACAGAGGTATCGAACTGCCGCCGGCTTTGGCAGGTATTTTATTTGCGGCTATAGTTTCTGATACTTTGTATTTCCGTTCTCCTACTGCGACTCTTTTTGACCAGGATACTGCTAAACGTTTGGCAGAGCAGGCCGGCATCGAGGATGCGGAAGCTTTTGCGATGGAAGTACTGCGTCATGGTTCTGCTATTGGTACGATGCCGGTGCAGGATATTGTGCGTAATGATATTAAGGAATTCGATTTTGGCGAACACCGGATTACGGTCAGTCAGATCAATATTATGGATCGGCAGCAGGCTTTAGAACGGTTAGGAGAACTGCAGAAAGCTCTTAATGAATTTCGTAAGCAGGAAGGTTATGACCTGTCGCTGCTGATGGTTACTGATATTTTGGGTGAAGCGACAGATCTTTTAGCTGCAGGAAGTCCTCAGACACAGCTTGTTCACGCTTTTGGCGAAGCTGCTGCGGAAGGATGCTATCACCTGCCAGGCGTTTTGAGCCGTAAAAAACAAATCATTCCGCCCTTGACAGAAGCCTTTAGAAAACAGGACTGAATTATAGAAAAAAGACTGCTTCTTAAAGAAGCAGTCTTTTTTTACTGTTAATTAGCAGGGAAGAAAGGCCAAACAACTGGGATTACAACCAGGGATACGATAAAGGCTACGATAACGAGGCCGGTACCGCATTTTACGTAGTCCATGAATTTGTAGCCGCCGGGGCCAAGTACCAAAGTATTCGGAGGAGTGCCTACCGGAGTTGCAAAAGCACAAGAAGCAGCAACTGCGATCGCCATCAATACTGCTTTCGGATCAGCGCCAAGCTGTTTAGCAATAGCAATACCGATCGGACACAGCAAAGCTGCTGAAGCAGTGTTGGACATAAATTGGGTCAGACCGCAGGACAGAATGAACAGAATAGCGGTCACTACTAAAGGAGACGGACTTCCGCCCATCAGGCCGACGGTCCAGTCAGCTATCAAAGCGCCGGCGCCGGTAGTATCCATAGCTGCTGAAACAGGCATCATACCTGCGAACAGGAAGATGGTTACCCAGTCGATAGAAGCATAAGCTTGTTTTTCGGTCAGGCAGCCGGTCAGTACGCAAACAAGCGCGCCGGTGATAGCAGCGATTTCCAAAGATACGCCAGGGATACCAACAGCCATGGTGATGATAACCAAAGCAAGGATGACTCCGGAGATGATTTGTTTGGTAGAAGAAGTGGAAGCGGCTTCGATTTCCTGTTCAATTTCCTGGTCAGCAGAAAGATCTACTTTCGGAAGCAGGTATTTGCCTACGAACATCATGTACAGCATACCAGCAATAGAAACCGGAATACCGATCCAGGCAAATTCAAAGAAGCCAAAAGGTTCAAGACCGGCAGAGGTCATAGCGCCGACTGCAATAATATTAGGCGGCGTGCCTACCATAGTAATGATACCGCCCCAACCGCAGGCAAATGCCAGAGGCATCAGTTGACGGGAAGCTGGGATCTTAGCTGCGGCACAAATACCGAGCGCAACTGGCAGCAGGCAGGCTGCAGTACCAGTATTGGACAGGCAGGAAGATAAAACCGTACCGACCATCATTAAGCCAAACATCAAGCTGTTCTCGCCTGTACCACACATTTTTACTACTACACCGCCGATTTTTTGAGCAAGACCGGTGTAGAACATGGAAGCACCTACGACGAACATACCTGCAAACAAGACTACCGTAGAGTCGGATAAACCCGAGAATACCTGTTTTGCAGGAATAAAACCTAACAGGCCGCAGGAAATCGCGCCTGCCGTTGCAGTAATTGCCAAGGGAATAAGTTCAGTTACGAATAAGAGAGCAACTACTGCCAACAAAATTAAACATTTTACTGCTTGGGACATATTATTCCTCCTTTTAAAATTTTAAAATGCGTTAACAGAATAGCAAATTTTGAAAATCTCCTCTGTTGCGACGGCAACATTTTTAAGTAAAATTTATTATAATTATTCATTTTTACAAAAAGTTTTACCTGAATTTTACTTATTTCTTAGATGAATGATACGAAATATCAACATTGTATAACTTATTTAAAAGAAATAAATAATTGGTGATTTGAAAATAAATAAATAATTTTTAATAATTAACCGATTTATATTTTTATTATTAAAAATAATTGATAAGATTAAAACTATATAGATTAATTTAAAAGTAAAAAGAACGCAGATAAAATATCTGCGTTCTTTTTGCTTTTAAATAAGATTTTTGTGACGCCAGACTCCACTGTGCCAGCGATAAATAAATATCAGTGCCCTTAAACATTCATCCATCATCATAGCGATCCAGATACCTATCAAGCCAAAATCGAGGACGATACCAAAAAAGTAGGCACCTGATACGGAAACCAGCCACATGGAAAGCAAGCCTATTGTTACAGGACCTTTGATGTCACCGGCAGCCTGCAGTGACATGACCATAACCATGTTGACGGCACGGCCGATTTCCAGAAAAATTTCAATGAGAAAGATGTGGCGTCCCAACTCCAGCACTTCGGGGTTATCAGTAAAGATACCATAGATATGGTCGCTGTTGAAATATAAGAGCGTTGTCAGGGTACCGCTGATCAGCACCGCTAACCGCACAGTTTGCCAGACTCTTTGGCTGACTGCTTTCTGGTCGCCGCGGCCTAGAAGAAAACCAACGATGATTTGTGTCGCCATTGCCAGAGCCTGCGAATAAATGTATGAGAACATAGCAATGATATAGGCATATATTTTGGTCGTTATGACTACTAAACCCATCAGATTGACAAATTTCATAATCACCATCTGCGACAGCTGATACGAAAGCGACTCACCGCCTGAAGGCAGACCCAGATAGAGGATATTGTGCAAAGTTTTTTTGGGAAAAGGACGAAGATATTTAAAAGACAAGGGCAGATTGATAAAACGACGGAAAAAATATAGAATCAGCAGCAGACCCAGTACTTTACTGCTGTTGGTTGAAATAGTCACTCCCAATACTCCCAAGGGGGGGATGGGCCCGAAGCCATGAATAAGGAAAACATTACAGATAATATTGATAACATTCATGATGATAGAAGTCATCATCGTTACTTTTAGCAGTGAATAACCGCGGAAAAAAGAAATAAAAGAGATGTATACTGCCTGGACCACTATAAACAAGCCGATATAGCGTAGAAATAAGCCGGCTTCAGACCGGATGTCATCAGGTACGGCCAGCAGATCAAGAAAGAAGTTGTCGAAACAAAACAGAATTGAACTGATGATAAGTCCGAAAATGAAGTTTGTTAAAAGAGCTACGGTACAAACTTCCGTGACTTTTTCCTTATTACCGGCACCACGGTATTGGGCAATCAGGATTGTTGCGGCCATACTTATTACGCTGAGGGCAATAATAACGATGTTGATGATTTGATTGGCGTTACCAACGGCAGCAACGGATTTTTGAGAATAATGACTGAGCATGAATTGATCTACATTGCCGACCATCATCTGCAGCAAAATTTCAATGAAAATCGGCCAGGTCATTTTGAAAACAGAAAGCTTGGCCGCGGTAGTTTCGATAGAACGCATTGTCAAACACTCCTGAAAAAATAAATCTGCCTTCCTGAAGGCAGATTTGACCCAGGAAGGCAGGCGTCTTTGCTTGCGTCATACATTATAGCACGGTGCTTAACCTACTGCAATATTTTTGAGTTATATTTTACAATTATATTGACAAGTAAGGCTGTTTTCTATTATAATCTTAATTGTCTTGGGGGCATAGCTCAGCTGGGAGAGCGCTTGAATGGCATTCAAGAGGTCAGCGGTTCGATCCCGCTTGTCTCCACCAATTGAAAATGTAGAATCCATGCAGACTTTACGGTTTGCATGGATTTTTTGTTTTGAAAATAAATGGGTTGGCATTGAAAGTTGAATGGCAAAAATATAAAATTATCGTAATAAAGGCAGGCTTCCAGTAAGTTTAGCAACCTTCTTTTTTGAGCCGCAGATTGCAAGACCAAAATATTTTAAAGCGCTTTCCGGTACTTGAGTCATTTTTTGAGTAAAATCATCATAAGTTTTACAGCTCTGCGCTAAATCAGAAAAATCAACAACGAGCAGGTCATGAAAATCGTCTTGATAGAGTTGTTCCCTGATATATTTAAGTTTTTCTGCAGAGCTTTTCAAGACAGGAACAGGGAATTTGATAATGCCGAGATGACTCTTTTCTGTCTGATCGATTACATCAGGACCGACTGCTTCAGGCATGGTTTTGCCTAGGGTTATCCCTAAGATCACAGCAGTATTGGCAATAATTCCTAACGGCAGCTCTTCGTCAACGACGATGACACATTTTTCATTTTGCAGATTCATAATAAGCCTCTTTTCTATACAATGTTTTATAAGCTCCAAGCATTACAAAACTATTGTAACGATAAAGTAAAGAGGTGTCTTGTAGAATATTGGCAATGACCAAAATATTACGTTGATATATTAGAATAGTGATTATAAAAACTAAAAATTTGACGACGCTAAAAAACAGGGAGCACGATTTGTCTTAAATCTCTTTATAGCCATCTGCCAAAAGATCAAGTTTACCCGTATGGGGGTCAATGATAAGTCCGTGGATAGGTATATCATTGGGAATAAAAGGATTTGCCTTAAGTTTTTTAATGACTGTAAGTACATTTTTGGTGGGGTCGGTGTAAGGATCAAGCCAAACTTGAAAATCTTTTTCAATCAGTTTTAATTGCTGTTCTGAGACGCCTCTGCTTCTCATATTATGTAATATGTCTTTTGATGATGTCAGAGCGACACCGCAATCATAATGTCCGACTATGAAAATTTCTTTGATATCAAAAACATAGATGGTTAGCAAAAGACTTTTTACGGTTTCTCCCATTTCTCCGATTAAAGAGGTTCCGGCATTTTGAATTATTTTTGCATCGCCTCGGTGGATGCCCAGTGCTTTGTTGATCAGTTCAACAAGTCTGGTGTCCATACAAGTGAGCAGGGCAAACTTTTTCTGCGGATATTTGGATATTTCTTTTGTATACTTGTTATTTGCCAAAAATTCATGGTTGTTTGTCAATATCTCTTGTAGCAGCGTTGCCATTTTATCGCATCCCCTCGGTTTTTGCACTTTTTTAAATGAAGTGTATTTTATTTAAGATTATCAGTGAAATTGTCATATGTTTATTTTATCATTTATCAACTGTTTTTGAAATGAAAGATATTTAGTAAGGTTTTGTTTACATTTGTCTATACAGAAGTGGAATTATTAAAATACGTGCATTATTGTACTTAGCATAGAAATATAAAACACCGCAGATTTCTGCGGTGTTTTATATTTTAATTATCAATAGATTATTTTGCAGTATTTTTAGTTATCTGCAACAAGTAATTTTTCATAGTTTTCCAGCTGCATAGGACGGTAAAAATAAAATCCCTGCGAATATTTACAGCCAATTTCCTGTAGTGTTATGGATTGTGCCTGTGTTTCAACACCTTCACAGATTACCTGCATACCAAGCTCTCCGGCCATATGGATTACGTTGCCGACAACTATTTTTTCACGCATACCTGCAACTCCGTGGCTTACAAAGCTGCGGTCTAGTTTTAAAACATCTGCAGTCAGTTGCTGTAATTGACCTAAAGATGAATAACCGGAGCCGAAATCGTCAATGGCTATTTTGAATTGCATTTCTTTAAGTATCTGAAAAACCTCTGCAATAGTCGTTGATTCTTCCAATAGGACACTTTCGGTTATTTCCAATTCTAAAAGATGGTGCGGAACATTCCAACGGTCAGCGATTTCACAGATTCGTGCAGGGAAATCACTTTGTTGAAAATGTAGTCTTGAAAAATTGCAGGAAACAGGGAAAAGCGGATAGCCTTTTTCTGACCAAGTGCGCATTGTTTTACAAACTTCTTCAAACAGCCACAAGTCAACTTTTTTAACCATACCGTTTTTCTCAAAGATAGGGATAAATACGCCTGGCATCAGAAAACCTTTGTCAGGATGGTTCCAGCGAATTAAAGCTTCGCTTCCTATAATGGAGCCATCTTTCATAGAAACCTTGGGCTGATAATAGACTACAAATTCATTTTCCTGCAGAGCCTGATCTAAGCGGCTTTCCAACTGTTGTGCTAAAAGTGCCTGAGCACGCATTTTTTCATCATATAAAACAATAAAACTGCCTGGAGTATCTTTTGCGTAGCGTCTTGAATAATTGGCTAAATCAAGTTTTTGATGAAGGTCAATAGTAGCATTTTTTTCAATCAGACAAACACCAAATACGAAATCAATTTTATAAGGAATATCGGTTTTCGCTTTACGCCAGCAATTCAGCTTTTTAACAAAGTTTTGCATGCGTTTGTCTAAGTGTTCCCAGCAATTATACTTTAGCAGGAGAGCAAAATGGTCGGAGGATATCCTTCCGCAGAATTCATCATCTTCCAGGATTTCCTGTAATATTTTACCGCTGGCTTGCAGTACCTGATCACCCGTAGCAAAACCAAAGTTATCGTTGATAAATTTAAACTGACAAATATCACTGTAGAGTAAAACAAATGACTGCTGTTTTTTGGGGGGATTATTTTCTTCCTTCTTTTTCCAGAAACCATTATAAAGTACAACAAAAGACTGTTGTTTGGAGGGAGTGTTATTTTCTTCCCATTTCTGATAGAATCCGTTCATATTATAAAGACCGGTCAGTTCATCCTTATACAGCAGATCCTGAATACGGCGGTTACTGCGTAAAGCGTTTCTTAAATTACTGCCTATCAGCAGAATTATTATGCTCAGGACCAGTATCACAATACAGCCTACCTGCCAAAGATGCTGCTCAATAAATTCCAGCATACTGACTTCTTTGGTATTGGCAGAATGCGTTACAAGATAGGCGTCTACCTGCTCTGTAGGAAGATATTGGATACACTTATTAATGATCGAAAACAACTTCGGATCGCCCGACGCAGATAATCCTACACACATTTCATTGATTGGCTGAGCTAAGGTTATAGTGCGCATACCCTGGTAAGCTGATCTGCTTAGATAAGCGCCGGCAACATGAGTGTTTGTACAGGCAGCATCAGCTTTATTGTGCAAAACTGCGTTAAGACAGTCTTCGATAGAAGGATAGTATTTGAAGGTATAATATGGATTTGCTGCCTTGATAGCTTCAGAAAGCTGATACCCTTGAGGCAAAGCAATTACTTCCAATTTATCTGAATCGTATCTGGTGATCATTGAGGTAGGTGCACGTAGATAATAAAGTGTGGAATTGATATTGTTTCTACCGTCCCAAAGGTAATCACCGTCAGATAAAGCCAAAGCAGATATTTTCCCCTGCTGTAAAAGTTGCAGAGCTTCAGTTTGATTATGTGCTTCAAATTCAAAACGCAGACCGCTGTTTTTGGCAATAAATTCAAAAATATCTGCAGTTACGCCAGTAATTTGCCCGCTTTTTTTACTCTGGTATGTTAAAGGCGCAAAAGAAGGGTCATAAGATACTAATATCGGTGCAGCCTGTTTTATATATTGGAGTTCTTCTTTAGTAAAAACAGGCTTTTGGTTAACGCTTGGGGCAAGATACTTATCATACAAATCCCGGCTGTAACCAGGATTAGCCAATAGAATATTATTCATGGCCTTGTTGATTTCAGACAGTAACTCGGGATTTGTCTTGGTTACGGCAAAATATAAAGGACTGGGAGAAAACTGGGCTACACTGCGGAAAGTACTGTTTTTTCCAAGGTGGGTAATGGCAACACCGTCCAGTGTACCATTATCAAGTGCCTCTAAAAGTACACTTGTTTCGTCATAATCAATAATATTTAAAACAAGATTATGCTCACGGCAAAAACTTTTAAACCTTTCGCCGTCTACTCCGCCGCGGATAATGCCGACATTCATGCCCTGGAAAGCTTTAAAATCTTCATAATCATAGCGTGGATCATTCATACGAACGTTTAGGGTAGTATAAATACTGCACATTGGTTGGCCGGAAAAGAAAATTTCCTCTGCCCGCTGTTCTGAATGATAAACTGCCGGCAGCAGATCGATTTCACCTTTAACCAGCATATCATATGCAGCATTCCAGCTTGCAATATCAACCATTTCGAAAGGAAGTCCTGATTGTTTGGAAATTTTTTGTAGATATTCAATATTATATCCGCTATATTCTCCGCTTTGACTTTTGGACATATAGTCGCCGTCCTCATAATAGCCTACTTTAATAGGACTTGCATCTGCGGCTGCGGATAGTGGTGGCAGCACCAGAACAAACAATAACATGACTGTAAAAAATAAAGCTATTGTTTGTTTGATCTTGGTATTCATATATATACCTCGTCCATAATTACCTAATTTTTACTGCAATAAGATTAAAATAATTTGTTATAATATAAATATTGTATCATTAATAATAGAAATTTTCTATATTTTGTTATGGTTTTATAGTATAAAAATATATTAGTTTTTTTATAGTGGTTTGTTAGCTTTTAGTAAGTTATTATAGAAATTGACAAACGATTTGGAACGGGTAATAGAAGCTTGCAGCATAAATCAGAAAAGTCTGCAGTTAAAATAAATAGAATCAGCACATAATCTCTGATAGTCTTTTGATTAAAATATAAATTCTAATAAATGTATAATAAAATACATATAATTTAATTATTTTTAATATTATTATTCGAAATAATTGCTTTTTTGAATCATTAGTAGGATAATAGATTAAAATAGAAACTAAAATTTATAATAGGTATTATTATGACTGGAAGAGTGGGGAGATGGACAGGGGTGAAAAAAGAAGTTGTAATTATGCTTTATGTCTTGTCTCAGACTATCGGATGTTATGCTGCTAACCAGCTTCCAAGCAGTGACGTCCAGCAGAATGGGATGTCTGATAATATGCTTAATAATCAGCGTGTCGTTGTACATAAAGATGATATTTCGGAACATGCGGAAAAATCGCAGTCGATGGTGTATGTTAAAAGATTCCAACTTGATGTTAGTGGAATAGATGAGTGTTTGCCCCCCCAAGGCACTTTTGGGAAAATACAGTGGACGTAATTTGGCTGTTAACGATTTGCAGCAGTTGACGAAAGCTTTATCTGTCTATTACAGAAAACAGGGATATCCTGTGGCAACTGCATTTTTACCTCGGCAGGATATTGTGGCTGGTATTGTAACAATTAAGGTTTTTTCTGGGGTATTGGATAAGTTAAGAGTGAAAAATTCTACAAGTCTTGAAGATCGTTTTGTGGAAGGGTTTTTAAAAAATTTATATGCTGGTATGCAGTTACGCAGTGATATTTTAGAAATGACGCTGAATAATCTGAATGCATTGCCCGGTGTGCAGGCCAAAGGTATTTTAGAGCCTGGTGATAAGATTGGCAGCAGCAGTTTAACAATTGTTTTAGGGGCATCGCCAATTGTGGAAGGCGCTGTTTATACTGACAATTATGGCGGTAAATATTCGGGACGTTACCGTTACGGAATGCAGGTCATTGTTAATGAGCCGCTGCGCAGCGGGGACAGGCTTGTTATTGGCGGGATGCTTAGTAATGAGAAGATGAAAAATTATAATTTAGGCTATGAAACAGCGGTTAATAGAACGGGAGGTCGTTTAGGTATCAGCTGCGCGGAGTCGGATTATACTTTAGGGGATTATTTTACGCAGGCAGGTGCTGTAGGAACGGCTAAAACGGTGAGCCTATATGGTTCGCAGCCTTTAAGCGGCAGGAAATCCGGAAATTTACGGTTGATTTACGGCTATGAGCATAACCGTTTGAATGATGAACTGCGTGTTTTTGATTATACGGCACGTAAAAGCAGTGATGTGTTTCATCTTGGACTGACTGGAAGTCTGCAAAGTGCTGTTAGTTATAGTGGTTACAGTGCTGTCTTACGTGCCGGTAATTTAAAGCTGCGCAGCGGGGAAGCTCAGGCTGCTGATGAATTCAGCAGGACGGAAGGCGGCTTTAGCCGCTTTAATTTTGATGTTAATCATGTCAGTAAATTAAGCAAAGTGACACAGTTCTATATTTTTGCACATGGACAGCTAGCAAACCGCAATCTAGACAGCAGTGAACAGTTTTATCTGGGGGGTGCTGATGCGGTGCGAGCCTATCCGCAGGGTGAAGCAGGCGGTGACAGCGGTTATCAGGCAACGGCAGAATTAAGGTATCAAACTCCGGTCAAAGGTATGAGTATGACGTTGTTTGCTGATGTAGGTGAGGTTTTGGCACGAAAGGACGGAGATACCTCCGATCCGCATCGCAGGCTGGCAGGTTGGGGTATTGGCGCAGTTTATAGCTTGGATCGCAGCTTGTACGCAAGACTGGATTATGCACGCAAGATAAAGGGTGAATCTTATCGCAGTGAGGCGGAAGATAAAAACGGCAGGTTATGGTTCAGGTTATACAAATTGTTTTAAGAATATCGTGAGCGGAAAAGAGCGGATTAAGATGAAAAACAGGCAGAGACTAGGGAAAACAACGGTCGCTATAGTAGTTAGCACTTTGGCTTTTTCTAATTGCGCATGGGGATTGCCACAGGGTGGGACGGTAGTTACTGGTAACGGCAGTTATACGTCCAGCGGTAATCAGATGGATATTACCGGTACAGGCAACGTGTCGGTAAAGTGGGATAGTTTTAATGTTGCTGCTGGAGAAACGGTAAATTTTAAGAATATGAACGCTATTTTGAATTATGTTACCGGCAGACAGGGCAGTGAGATTTTTGGCGCTTTGAATGGACAAGGGGTACATGTTTTTTTGATCAATCCCAATGGGATTTTGTTTGGTAAAACGGCACAGGTAAATGTTGGTTCGCTGACGGCTTCTACTAAGAGCTTATCTGATGTCGATACAGCTTTACAAAATTTTAAAAACAGCGCTGGTATCAGTGATTTTGGGATAGCGGGAACTGCTGAGCTTGTCAATATGGGTAAACTGGAAGCAGACACACTGCGTTTTGAGGGCAGCCGTATCGTTTTAGATACTGATAATATAAAATTGGGCGGAGATGATTTTGACGGCAGCAATGCTGTTATTAACGGAGATTTTGCCAATGGTAACGTTGTGTTGGGGTATACCGCTCATGATGCTAACGGTTATGCAGGTAAGGATAAAAATTTTGATATCAATGGCGGAGCTCAGAGTGTAAAAGGTTATATGTGGGTGACAAATGCTGAGCAGCTGCAGGACATTAATACTAATCTAAGCGGCAATTATGCTTTAAAAAATGATATTGATGCTAGCAGCATTAATAGTTTTATACCCATCAGCGCTGACAGTACGTTTAAAGGAACCTTTGACGGTCTGGAGAATGAGATAAAAAATGTAATTGTAAATGGTGGAAATGGAAGCTACAAAGGGTTGTTCGGACAAACTGCAAGTGGCAGTGTAATCAGAAATCTTACTTTATCCAATTGTAATATTAGTGGATACCAGGCTGTTGGAGCAGTTGTAGGTCAGAATAACGGGTTAATTGAAAATGTTGCAGTAAGTGGTATTGTTTCAGGAACAAGTAAATATACCGGAGGTATTGTTGGCATTAATGCAGGAATAATAAAGAATGCTGAAGTTGATATAACAGTAAATAATACTAGCGGCGGTTATTCCGGCGGCATTACAGGGTATAATTATAAGGGTCTTGGGGAGATTGATGGTATAGTTGGCAAGATAAAAGTTATTAATAGTACGGGTGGTTATACAGGGGGCATAGTTGGCTATAATGCTGGAAGTGTTAAAAATGTAGATGCAGAAATTGATTTGACTGGCGGCGGTGTTGGGATAGGTGGTATTGCTGGACAAAATACTTCTACAGGTACTATTGATGGAATTTTACTAAAAGGAAAAATTGATGCTGGAAATAATAGTGCTGTAGGTGGTATTGCCGGAGCTAATACAGGTATTATAAATAGTGTCCATAACTATGCTTCTGTTAGTGGCAATAGTACTGTTGGAGGAATTGTTGGACAGAATAATGGGAATATCTCTGACGGTATCAATGATGGAAGTATTAAGGGAAATGAACTTGTCGGCGGGATTTGTGGACAAAATAAAGTAAATGGTTATGTATATAATATTGAAAATAGAGGTTTTGTAGGCGGAGCTCGTGAAGTAGGCGGAGCTATTGGTGAAAATAACGGAACTGTGAGCAAAGCGCTTAATAAAGGAAGTGTTTTTGTAACCGATGGTGTGAGTGTTGGTTCAAGCTATTATATTGGTGGTGTACTAGGTTATAATGATGCTGAAGGTTCCAACTATGTCAGTGAATTAAAAAATGAAGGTACAGTAAAAGGTTATAGTTATGTCGGCGGTGTTATTGGCTGTAATGCTTCTGGACAAATAATTGTCGATGCCATCAACAATGGTAACATTAGCGGATTAGATAGTGTTGGGGGAATTTTAGGATATTATTATTGTGATGATGATATGCTTTTAGAGAATACCAATAATTCAGGGACAATAACAGGAAGAACAGCAGTAGGCGGTATTGTTGGTATGGGGGGCGGCGTGTCTATGTCAGGACCTCCCAGTGCCGGTATTGGATGTGTATCTGTCAGTAGGGCTGAAAACAGTGGTGCTGTTAGCGGTAGCGGTAATAGTGTTGGTGGGATTATAGGAGTAGGTACATCTTCTAAAAGCATTGATAATGTGTTAAATACAGGTACAGTCCAAGGCAGGGACCAGGTAGGCGGAATTATTGGTAATTCTGTTGAAGGGATAGTAGAGAATGCACTGAATTTAGGGCAGGTCATTGCTACAGACGGTAATGCACAGTATTGTGGTGGGATAGTAGGATGGGGACCAGGTGCAATTGTTTCTGATAAGGCTGTTTATGCGACGACCGATAAAGATGGCAATACTTACGATATTTCTAAGTATAACGACAAAGGTGTTGGCAAGGCTTATGCAGATATCTTTCCGGCACCGCCACTACCGCCTGATCCACCAGAACTGTCTGAAGATGAGCATGATATTACTAAACTGCCTGAATTTGAGGATAATTATCATAGTAGCAGCTCTGCTGTAACTTCTGAGCTGCATACCCCTGTAATAATAAATCCAAGTGGTGAAAACACGAATATTGGTGTCGGAACAATTGAAATACATAACAGTGATGACAGCCTGAATGCAAGTGGTTCTGGCAGCAGTTTTAGTGCTGGTTTCGAGAATATTTTAGATGGTGCCGGTCAGGAAGAACAAGCTGACAGCAATTCTCGCAGTTCCGATACAGGCGATGTGCAAGGTAGTCAGATGGATAATCTGGCTGGTGGTAACGATACTGATTTGAGTATGTCTTCTGATAGTGATACCGAAGATCAGGACGAATAGAATAACGAAGAAAAGTAATTAAAAACTCACATCTTCCGGGGTGTGAGTTTTTAATTACTCGTAATTCGCATATTGCTTTTCTGAAAACCACTTATTTGTACGGTGAGTACTAATAAGTAGAACTATAGCTATAACAAGCCGTAATTTTATATAAAATATATAATTATTTCATATAAATAGCAAAATATTTGAAATATAAAAAATAATAAAATTCATTAATTTTAAGTGCATTTACATATTTAAAGACATATAATTTCTTTGCATGTATAATTTTATTTTGTATAAATGAGTAATATAGTGCACGTATGTGCTGTATTTTATACAGCAAATGCATTTTTTTTGTAAGATAATAAGTATAAAACCAATATCTATAAAAGTTTAATTGTTAAGGTGAAAAAAGTCATGTTTGCTGAGAAATATAGAAGTATAGGCTTAAATATTTTATATTACAGAAGACTGAAAGGTTTAAGTCAGGAAGCATTGTCTATTAAAGCCGGTTTGACCCGTTCCTATATATCAAAAATAGAACGTGGTGCTGCCAGATGCGGTTTGGAAGTATTTTTTCTTATTGCACAGGCACTTGAGGTAGATCCGGCTGAACTTATCAGCGATCTGCCGCCAGGAACAGAATCGGCGCAAAAATAAATTTATTTAGTAACAGGTGATGAAGGAGGTATCTTTATGAATCCCGATTATAAGGAAATTGGTAAGAATATCAGGTTAATGCGTATCAGACACGGTATCAGTCAAAGTGAACTTGCTCAGCGTTTAGATGTTTCGCAGACGCATATGAGCAACCTTGAGCACGGCCGCGTCAGTGTCAGTCTGAGGGTATTGCTACGTTTGGCGCATTTCTTTAAGTGCAGTGTAGATACGCTGCTTGGCAGTGTTTTACAGGGACATGTTGTACCGGAAGTAAATAATGACGGTTACGATATTGAGGATCTGGCTTTGTTGTTGAAGGTTTTGAAACAAAAAAGAGTAGAAGTGATGTAAACAAAATACGAAAGGCTGCCGCAGTTTTTAATTGCGGCAGCCTTTTTTATGATAATTATTTGCATTGCAGCCATTCGCTGATGACGGCAAATAATTCTTCTAGATGAAACGGTTTGGTAATATGAGCATTCATTCCTGCTTCACGTTCTTTTTTGATGTCATCCAGGAAGGCATTGGCAGTCATAGCAACGATCGGTAGGCTCTTTACATCCTTGCGTGATAGTTTGCGGATTGCTTTGGTTGCATCGTACCCATTGAGTTTAGGCATTTGTACATCCATGAAAACAAGATCGTAATGGTTTTCAGGTGCCTGAGCAATTTTTGTCAGTGCTGCAGCACCGTCAGTGGCCTCTTCTATCATGGCACCGGTCATACCAATCAACTCACAGGCGATTTCCATATTGAGCGGATTGTCTTCAACAAGAAGTATCCGCTTGCCGCTGCAGTTAGGTTCATTAGCAGCAGATGGCAGCAGATGCTGTGTTCTGGTTGTGTTTGTCTGATGCATTTTGTTGAGTACCTGTGCAAGGTTAGTAGCAAACAGAGGCAGAATCAGGAGTGCGTCAAAAGAATAGTCTTTAATGGTCTGGCTGAGATCGGAAAAGGTGATTGCCAAAGCTATCTTTAATGTTGATGACAGTTGGCGTAATCCGTTTAACATTGTTTCCAGATCCAGCTGTGGGTTATAGACTATGATTGCTGTCGTATAGTCACTGCTTGTTTTTATGGCAGCTGCTAGTTTGTTATTTGCTTCTTTAAGACTGTGTACTGCTTGACCGGTAATTTGCAGTTGCTGTAGCTGCTGCAGGATATTAGAGGCATAAGTTTGATCATGGTCGATGACCAGGGCCTGCAGTTCGGAATGAATGGCAGAAACCGGGACGGGCTGCTTGTCAGCCAGCTTCAGTGGCAGGGTGACTGTAAAGGTGGTTCCAGAGCCTGCAGCACTGGTGACTTCAATAGTACCACCCATCAAATCAACAATATTTTTAGTGATAGCCATACCCAGGCCTGTGCCTTCAATACTATCAGTATTTGAGGTTTGGGAACGTTCGAAGGGAGTGAACAGGTGCGGCAGAAATTCCTGGTCCATGCCAATGCCGTTATCGCTGAAAACAAAACGAAAGTGTCCATACCCTGTTGGCGCCAGCGTTAATTGCTTGATCTCGAGTTTGAGCTTTCCTCCTCGAGGCGTAAATTTGATAGAATTGCTGAGGATATTAGTGAAGATTTGATTAAGGCGTACAGTGTCACCCAGCAGATATTCGTCACTGATATTATATGTCTCTACATGCAGTTCGTGCTGGTGTTCTTTTAACTGTGGATTGATGAGTGAGATCAGATTGTGAATAAGCTCAGCCAGATTGAGCGGCGATTCCTTAAGTGATAATTTGCCGCTTTCGATCTTAGACATATCGAGAATATCATTTATGAGCTCTAAAAGATGATTGGAAGCCAGCTCGATTTTGCTGAGGCAGCTGTTAATACGAACAGGATCGTGCAGGTATTGCTGCGCGATTGTAGTCATACCGATGATGGCGTTCATTGGAGTACGGATATCGTGGCTCATATTTGACAAAAAAGCGCTTTTGGCGGTATTGGCCTTTTCGGCAGAAAGCAGGGCAGCTTTTAATGCCTGCTGTTGTCTTTCGTAGGCCAGTTTTTGTGTATGGATATTCCGGAAAGCGATAACGCAGCCTGTGATAGTTCCTTCGGTATTTTTAATGGCCTGAGCTTCCAGACGTACCCATTCGTATTTGTCGTTGGCAAAACGCCGCAGCAACTCTATTTCGACAGAGTTTTTATTGTTTTGAGTCAATGTTGTATAAATATTTTCTAAAGCAAAAGCCTCTGATAACTGTTTGCGGAATTTCACATGAACAAAATTATTGACGAAGGTAGTCCAGGCTTCGGTATGATCTTCTAATCCTTTCAGCATATTGGCAGTGATGATTTCGGTAAGCCGCAGAATATAAAATCTATGTTCCTGCAGGTCGACATAATAGACTGCATAGTACATTTCAGCCAGCGCATTGGCGATATTATGATGGCGCATTCTGTCGGCGCTGAGTAATGCAAGTTCATGTTCCTGCTGTTTTTTATCGTCGATGTTACGCAGCAGCAGCATGATTTTTTCGCCTTCGATTGTAGATATCCTGGTACTGTAATAGGTATAATAGTGAAGTTTTTTGTTTTTATCCCAAATACGCAGTTCACCTTCGGCATAGGTTTGTCTGCTGTAAAGTTTGGCATCAAAGATGCCTGACAGAAGCGCTTTATCACTGTCCAGCAGCTGTTGGTGGAATTGGGCATAGAAATCACGGTAACGGCCACGTTTTTGCAGCGAGAGTATCTCTTCCGAATAATGGATACAGTTATAACCCTGATGCTCCATATCGACGCTGATTGCCAGTGCATACATATGCGCAACTGCCATTTTGGCAGTTTTTTCACTGAGTGAATGTTCGACTTTCTGGGTCAGGTCTTCAAAGGCCAGTACCGCATAAGGATAAGCGTCAGAGTAGCCTGGTGCCGGAATGATCTTGACACTGAGCCAAAACCCCTGCTTATTTTTAAAAATATGCTCAATCCGGTTATTATCGTTGGCAAACTGGTCAATGATGTAGGTGCTGTTGGTAATTTTTAAGAGTGTCTGCTGCCATTTAGGGTCTACAAATTCGTTTACATACATAGAAAACTGTTTATCATAGCATTCTTCCATATGTACGATTTTTTTGAACTGTTCTGGCACACGCAGGCCGCGTAAAGTGTTATTACTTAGATTAACAAGGTAAACTGCATAATATTCTTCACTTAACTGAGCGATCCAGGCGGTCTGTTCGCGTTGGCTCAACTCAAATTGTTTTTGTTTTTCAATATTGCGGTAGCACCATAATACTTTCAGGTGCCCGGTTTGAGCATCAATAGTAGATACGAGATGAGTTTCAATCCATTCAAAGCTATCTGGCGCAACAAGACGGCGCAGTTCGCCAACGATATGCATATTTTCCTGCGGCATATTCTGACGCAGGCTCTTTGTTGAAGTCAGTTCCCAGAATTTCTGCCGGTCTTCAGGATGGATAAGCATTTTACCGTAAAGATCATTGGCCTGAGTAAAGTCGCCGGCATGAGGAAATGCCGAAGCACAAGGGCCGAGCTTCGGAGAAATATAACGGTCGTCGACAAGATCAATAACTACATATTCGTCAAAGAGAACATCGATGCCCTGCAGGAGATCTTTGGAATGGTCGTGCCTGATCTTGACTTCGCCGGCAAAAATATGAGGTGTGACAGAGATTGCTAAGGCAGGAATCTGTCTGCCCTCATCGTCCCAAAGAGTTCTTTTCACTCGGACATCTACGTTGCTTCCTAAAATAGATTTTTCAGCAAAATACTGATAATCACCCTGATGAAAATTGACGGCATCAAAGCTGAGAGTGTCAGGATGATAGAATACACCTCTCCTGAAACCTGCTTTTGCAGCAGTCTGATTGCAGTAAAGTATCTGCAGAGTTGACTGATCTACGACGAATAATGTTAGATTACTGATATCGTTGATAAGTTTGAGGACGTTTCTTTCGGAATTCATTATAAATACCTTCCGTATCCTTTATAATTGAAGGAAAACTTTTATAAACTAATTATAATATAAAAATATAATAAAGTGAAACAAATATTGTGGTGATTATTACAATTAAAACAAACTCCCTGGACATATTTGCCCAGGGAGTTTGTTTTAATTTTCAGCAGTACCTAATATTTCGTTGGCTAAGGCAGAAAGGCTTTTGTGATCCAACTCAGCAAAGAACAATTGTCGGGAAGGATGGGGTGTCATTTTTTTGGACAAAGCGGCGTTGTATTCGGCGCCGCGCTTAAAGTCTGTTTGCTGGCATTCCAGCTCGCTTTGGCAATCTGCAAAAAGTCCGGCGCCTTTTTCTGTATTGACGAGGACCAGCGTAACACCCTTATCGTCATCAAAAAGCGGGAAATGCTTATTGACGCCCCAATAGTCGGCTATCGTCAGATCAGCCAGGCTGTGTTTATTGTTAAAAGCGCAGTCGGAACAGGAAGGGCGAGTACTGACATTATTCAGGAATAAACGCATATATGGACCGCGGCGTTTATGTGTTGCAAAGATATGGTTTTCAGTTTGAAAAACGATATTAAAGCGTTTCCAACCGGGAGTTTTATCGCGGAAATTGACTTTTATTACCGGTGATGACGAAAGCTCGGTGACTTCGTCCAGTCGTTTCTGGTAGACTTTGGGACTGGGAACCCCATGGCAGACTACGTCAATGGTATAAAGCCTTTCATAGTCTTTACGCAGATATCCTTTCAAGCCTCCGATCTGGCACGGCGTACCGCTGAATAAAACAGTATGGCCTGCCTGAAGCAGTTTTTCGGCGTCCTGGTAGGTAGTGCTGATATCGCTTTGTACATATTTGGAACCGCGTAATTTATTCATTGCATTGACGCTTGTGACAGCGATATGTCTAACGTGCCAGTTGTCGTCAAAGGCCGCCCCGAAGACTGTCCCCTGACGTCCCAGGATTTTTTCGGCAGCGAGGGAGAAAAAACCGCCGCTGGAGCTGACAAAGCGAACGGCTTCGTTTTTATTTTTACAGCCGATAACAGCTAAAATCTCATGAGGTTGAGGTTTGTGCAGCAGAGGACAAACGCGTTCACACAAACCGCAGTGGATACATTTGTCAGTATCGACCAGCGGATAATTGAAGCCTTCTTCGTCTGGTGCCATAGTGATGCAGGAGGTCACGCAGCGACTGGCACAGGCTCCGCAGCCGCCGCAGTCGGTTTTGTTGGTAATGGTAATCATAATTTCACCTTCTTAAACAATTTTTGAAGCTTAGGAATGCTGTGAAAAATAGTTTAAAAACAGTTGGGCGACATTGGAAAGTGGACGTCCTTTAACAATAGATAGCGTTTTATTAAGGAATAGTCTGTCATCGCGGATGATCTTGCAAATCAGATCGTTGTCAAAAATTTCACCCGGTGAAGCCGGTACGACGGCGATGCCGGCATTTTCTTTTGCCCAGGCTATTGTAGACAGTTTAGTAGAATTAATGCTCAGGATCTGCGGGAAGATCATGGAATCGGAACAAACGTTTAAAAATAAAGTCGAACAGCCGCGTGACAGGCAGATGGGCATATCTTCCATATGTGCCAAAAGCAGAGCTTTGTCGTCTGCCGGCAGCCAGGGATTGTCTTTGTGCATTACTGCAACAAGGCGCTCCTGCTTGGTATAGATAGTATCAAACCGGCTTTCCTGTGTCAGCGGAGCATTGGCAACGCCAATCTCCGTTTTCCCGGTCAGCATCTGATTGATTTGCTCCAAGATGGAAACTTCGTACAGCTCATAGTTGATCTGCGGATATTCTTTGGAAAATTTGCTGAGGTAAGTTTGAATAAAGGAAATCGACATCGAAGGCGACAGGCTGACTCGCAGAGTACCTGTATAGCCGTTGACGCAGTCCGATATTTCCCGTTGGGTATCATCTTCCAGCGAACAGAGATATTTAGCTTTGTTATAAAGAATGCAGCCGGCATTGGTCAATTCTATATTATGTACGCCGCGACGGATATTGACTAGCTGAGTGCCGAATTTTTTCTGCAGCAGCTTCAGTTGATTACTGAGGGCCGGCTGGGCAACGTGTACGCGCTTGGATGCCGCTGAAAGACTTCCTGCTTCGACGATGGCAATAAAATTGCGGTAATATTCCATGTCCATAGTCTGCTCTCCTCCTGTTACTGGCAATATAAATTTAAGTTTAAGCTAACTGTAGTTTGTTTATCGTTTAACTACATTATAGATGATAAAGCAGCTTAAACCTATCTTTTTCTGAAAAAATTTTTATAACTTTAGATAAGCATATAAATAAAACTTATAAATTATATCAATTATTTTGATGTTTAAAGATAGATATTGTCAATGAAAATGGCAAATGTTGTTAGAATGAATTTTTTATAAAAGTAATATTACATCAATTGAATTTTATGAATAGAAATAAAGAAAAGTGTAATTTTAAACTCGAAAACCAAATTTAAACATATCAAATAAATTAATATTTTCTATTGCTTTTTGGTATTTTACGTTATAAGTTTCCGGAATTATACTGAAAGTGAAGAAAGGTGTATGAGAAATTTAAATCTGGGAAAGAAGGGATGAAAATGTTAGACAGCACGAGATTAAGAAATCCGCAGTTGTTTGACAAAATCGTTACTCCGGAAGAAGCTGCGGCGCTGATTACTGATGGAATGAATGTGGGCGTCAGTGGTTTTACCCCATCCGGCTATCCTAAAAAAACAACGATAGCTTTAGCCAAAGCTATCAAAGAAGGTAAACGCTGCCGTATCAATATCTGGAGTGGCGCTTCTGTTGGTCCGGAAATTGAAGAGGAGTTGGCGGCAGTTGGCGCTATAAAAGGCAGGATGCCGTATTATGCCGCGTCCAACAAAAGCATGAAAAAGGGCATCAATGAAGGCAAGATTGAATATGTGGACCAACATTTGAGCCATTTCGGACAGCAGGTAGATTATGGGTTTTTTGGTAATGTAGATGTAGCTATCATTGAAGCTACGGCAATTACTGCAGAAGGTAATATTATTTTAGGTCCTGGTGTTGGTAATGCGCCGATTTTTGTGAAGCATGCGAAGAAAATCATTATCGAAGTCAATACTTCGATTCCTTTGAATCTGGAAGGTATGCATGATATCTATATTCCGGCGATCCCGCCAAATAGAACTGAGATTCCAATTTATCATGCGGGGGACAGGATAGGTAAACCTTATGTAGAATGCGGTATCGATCGTATCGATTGTATCGTGGAGTCTGATATTCTGGATCATGTGCGTGACTTGACTGCTCCTGATGCAGCAAGCATCAAAATTGCTGAGAATTTGGTGGAATTTTTAGAGTATGAACAAAAGATGGGACGTTTGCCGGAGAAAATGCTGCCCTTGCAGTCCGGTGTCGGCAGTATTGCCAATGCGGTTCTTTTAGGACTGGCCAAATCCAGATTTGAAAATCTGGAAATGTATTCCGAGATTTTACAGGATTCTGTATTCCGTCTGATCAAGCTGGGCAAGATCGCTAAAGCCTCCGGCTGCGCGTTCACTCCTTCGCCTTCGGTTTGGGAGATGTACAAGGAAGATCCTGATTTGTATCATAAGAGTATTGTTTTAAGACCGCTTGATATCAGTAATCACCCCGAGGTTATCAGGCGTTTGGGAGTTATTGCCATGAATACGCCGTTGGAATTTGATATCTACGGGCAGGCTAATTCAACGCATGTTATGGGCTGCACGATGATGAATGGTATTGGCGGCAGCGGTGATTATATGCGTAACGGTTTCCTTACGATTTTTTCAACGCCGTCTACAGCGAAATGCGGCTCGATTTCCAGTGTAGTACCTATGGTCACTCATGCAGACCATACTGAACATGACACGATGGTTTTTATTACTGAACAGGGTGTGGCCGACATCCGTGGTTTGAGTCCCGTCAAACGTGCTAAAGCTATCATAAATAACTGCGCACATCCTGATTTTCGGCCGCAGCTTTTGGAATATCTGAGGTTTGCACAACAAAAAAACGCCCATATGCCAATTGATTTGGCACATTGTTTCGATATGCAGAAAAAATTTTATGAAACCGGCACTATGCTGTAAACAGCGGAGCGGAATGAGAAAGGGGTCAATGACATGACTAATTATGAAGAAATCAAACAGGGGCTGGCGGATTATGAAGCAAAGGTTGCTAAAGCTAATGCCAAATTTCCTGAAAGAAAAGAGTTTAAAGAAAAACACGTGTATACTCCTTTGGATGTAGAAGGTTTTGATTACTGCTCTAAAAGCGGGTTCCCTGGACAATACCCTTTTACACGCGGCGTACAGCCGACTATGTATCGTGGGCGGTTGTGGACGATGCGCGCTTATGCAGGCTTTGCTACAGCCGAGGAAACCAATGCCCGTTATAAATATTTGCTGGAAGCAGGTCAAACCGGCCTGTCGGTAGCTATGGACCTGCCGACACAGATCGGACTTGATTCCGATGCGGAGCTTTCGCATGGTGAAGTCGGTAAAGTTGGCGTGGCTATTGATTCGCTGGCTGATATGGAAAAGCTTTTTGAAGGTATTCCTTTGGATAAAGTCAGTACTTCTATGACTATTAACGGCCCGGCTGCAGTGCTTTTGGCGATGTACGTTGCTGTTGCCGAACAGCAGGGTGTTAAGCCGGAACAATTAAAAGGCACCATTCAAAATGATATTTTAAAAGAATATATTGCCCGTGGCACATATATTTTCCCACCACGGCCTTCGATGCGGCTGATTACAGATACTTTTGAATATTGCTCTAAGAGTATTCCAAAATGGAATACGATCAGCGTAGGTGCTTACCATATTCGTGAAGCCGGTGCTTCCTGTGTACAGGAAATCGCTTTTGCATTTGCTAATGCGATGGCTTATATTGATGCGGCAATCAAGGCCGGACAGAAGGTAGATGATTTTGCTCCTGGTATTTCCTGGATCTTTACTGCCGGACTTAATATGTTTGAGGAAGTTGCTAAATTCCGTGCGGCACGCCGTTTGTGGGCGCGCATTATGAAAGAACGTTATGGTGCTACAGTACCGAAAGCACAGATGCTGCGTGTGCATGTGCATACTGCCGGCAGTGTTCTGACTGCTCAGCAGCCGCTTAATAACGTAGCCCGTATTACCTGGCAGGCGTTGTCTGCCGTTTTAGGCGGTATTCAGTCTATGGCCTGCTGTGCTTATGATGAAGCGATTGCTTTGCCAACTGAAGAGTCGGCTACTCTGGCACTGCGTACTCAACAGATGCTGGCTTATGAAAGTGGTATTACCGATACTATTGATCCGCTGGCAGGTTCCTATTATGTAGAAGCCCTGACGGATAGGATGGAAGCAGAAGCTTATGAATATATCAAGAAAATTGATGCTATGGGCGGTGCTGTAGCTGCTATCGAGCAAGGCTATATGCAGGGGGAAATGTCGGCTCATGCTTATGAAGATCAACGCGATATCGAAACTAAACGGTCTATAGTTGTCGGTGTTAATAAGTTTGTTGATAATAAACAACTGGCGGAACAGGATGTTCTGACTGCTGACCTTAGTGTTGCTGAACGCCAGATTGCCAAAGTCGAAAAGATGAAAGACGGACGTGATCAGAAAGCCGTCGATGCTGCTTTAACGGCGCTGAAGCAAGCTTGCGCCGGCGAAGAAAATTTGATGCCTTATCTGATTGACGCTGTTAAAACTTATGCCACTTTGGGAGAAATATGCGGCGTGATGAAAGAAATATTCGGAGAATATAGACAGGACGGTTCCATGTTCTGATCTGACTGACAGGTTGTGAGTGAAAGAACGGAGTTGATTGTTATGACAACGAAAGCATTGGCTGATTTTGTGGCAAGCGTACAATATGATAAATTGAGTCCGGAAACAGTTCGGATTACAAAGCAGTGTATTTTAGATTGGCTGGGAGTCTGTATTCGCGGTTCGCAGGAAAAACCTATCCAAATCATTCGTAAGTTGCTGCTGGATGGCGGGGGTAAGGCACAGTCTACAGTTTTGGCTGGACAGACGGAACAAACTACTGCTTTAAATGCTGCATTTTGTAATGGAAGCGCTTCCCATTCACTTGATTTTGATGACCTTCATAATCCATCTATTATACATCTGGCTACAGTAGTTGTACCGCCGGTATTTGCCATTGCTGAGGCGGAGCATAAAAGCGGTAAAGATATGTTGGCAGCTGTAGTAGCAGGATATGAGGTTGGCGGCCGCGTAGGCGAATCCGTTATCCCTGAGTCCTATTTCTTCTGGCATACTACCGGTACAGCAGGTACCTTAGGCGCTGCCGCTTCGGCAGCGAAGGTTTTAGGTCTTGATGCGGCTGCGACGCTGCAATGTCTTGGCAGTGCTGGTACACAGGCGGCAGGGTTGTGGGAATTTTTGAAAGAGGGCGCAATGAGCAAAACTCTGCATGCCGGTAAAAGTTCATATGCCGGCGTACTTTCAGCATATCTGGCCCGTGCTGGTTTTACTGGTGCGACAAAGATATTGGAAGGAGAAAAAGGCTTTTGCCGGGCTATGGTCACAGAGCCGCATTTGGAAAAATTGACGGATGGGCTGAATGATGGTATATATAAGATTGATAATAATTCGTTCAAACCTTATGCCTGCTGTAAACATTCTCATGCCGCGCTGTATGCGATGCAGGTGCTGCGTACTGAGCATGGATTGAAGCCTGATGATGTTGAAGCGATAGAGATTTTAGTCAATGAGATCACTGATTTTCTGATCAATAATCCTCAGCCTGAAAATCCGTATGGCTGCAAGTTCAGTATCCAATATTGTGTTGCCGGGATGCTCAAATACGGCGATATGGGTGTTGATCGCTTCCTGACGGAAGTTATTGGTGATGCTGAAGTCCGTAGCTTGATGGCGAAGACCAAGGTCATGCGTGATGCTGCGATCGAGGCGGTACATGCTGCTGATGCTGCAAAACTGGCATCAAAGCTTATCGTTCGCTGTAAAGATGGGCGAGTATTGGAGTTACAGGTAGATTTTCCGAAAGGAGATCCGCCTAATCCGATGAGCTGGGATGAAAGTGTTGCAAAATTTATGTCTTTGGCTGCTCCTGTTTACGGCGAAGAAAAAACAGCCAAGCTGTGCGGGCTTATCGATAATCTGGAAGCAAGCGCAGATTTTGCAGCAGACCTGGCTGAATGTCTGGCATAAGACGGCGTTAAGGAGGAACTCCCTGTGGTTGAAGCGGAAAAGATCAAAGCAAAGGTCAGCGAAATTTATTCGCATAATAATTTCATGCAGGAGTGCGGTATTTACATCGTAGATATGTCTTGCGGCAGCGCTACAGTTGCAGTAAAAGTAGATCCTGAGCGGCATGCTAATCTTAATGGTATGGCGCATGGAGGACTGGTTGCAACGCTGGCTGATAATGCTACAGGCATTGCAGGTGCAACGATAGGTAAAAGGGTAGTGACATCAACTATTGCTACAGATTTTATCAAAGGCGCACCGGTTGGTACGACGATCAGCGCTACTTCACGGATAACACACGCTGACGACAGATTGGTAACCATCAATATCGAAGTGCGCGATCTGGACAATGATATCCTGGTGGCTAAGGCTACAGCGGCGATGATTGTAGTGGATACATTCGCTGGGATTCCTGAAAAATGGTAATAAGAGCAGGGAGTATTATTCGGTTGTTGTGTCGTTGCAGTTAAATATTGCTGTTTGGGCATTAGCAGAAGGCAATTTTGTAAGAGTGTACAGTTTGCTGTGATTTTCTAAAAAAGGCGGCTTAAGCCGTCTTTTTTGTGTTTATTTCGATACCGAAAGTAGTATTTTTGAGACCTTGTTTAAATATTGCAAAAGAAAGTTTTCTACCAAATATGGTTGCATGTGCAAAATAAAACACAACATCTAGTAATTTTTGGCTTTACATTAACAATGCGCTGTGCTATGATGATAATGTAAATTTTACGCATAAATAATAATTTTTGTTTGGCGTTAACGATAAGAAATTATGAAAGAAGGCGTCAGTTATGAAAGTAATCAAACGTGATGGCAGTACTGCCGATTTTGACAGCAGCAAGATTATAGTTGCTATCCAGAAAGCAAATCAGGTAGTCGAACCGGAAGACCGTATCGATCAGGAACGTATCGAAGCTATCGCTCATTATGTGGAAAGTAAAAACCGCATGCGTCTTTTGGTTGAAGATATACAGGATATGGTAGAGCATCAGCTTATGGACGAGGGGAAATTCAACCTGGCCAAGTCTTATATTATTTACCGCTATACTCGCGCTTTGGTGCGTAAGGCTAACACGACTGATGAATCCATTTTATCTCTGATCCGTAACAGTAATAAAGATGTTATGGAGGAAAACTCTAATAAAAATGCTGTTATGGCTTCTACTCAGCGCGATCTGATTGCCGGCGAGGTTTCCAAGGACCTGACCCGCCGTCTGATCCTGCCGGAGAAGATTTCTAAAGCCCATGATGAGGGCGCTATCCATTTTCACGATGCTGATTACTTCGTACAGCCTATTTTCAACTGTTGCCTGATCAATGTTGGCGATATGCTGGATAACGGCACTGTAATGAACGGTAAACTGATCGAAAGCCCGAAAAGTTTTCAGGTGGCTTGTACAGTAATGACTCAGATCATCGCTTCAGTAGCCAGCAGCCAGTATGGTGGGCAGTCTGTCGATATTCGTCATTTAGGCAAATATCTGCGCCGCAGCTATGAAAAATTCAAACTGACGATCAAAGCTGAGGTCGGTGACAGTGTTGCTGATGAAGTTGTAGAGCGCCTTACAAAAAGACGTTTGCAGGATGAGCTGCGCAGCGGTGTGCAGACAATTCAATACCAGATTAATACTTTGATGACAACAAACGGACAATCTCCGTTTGTCACTATCTTCCTTAATCTGCAGGCGGACGATGAATATCTGGAAGAAAATGCAATGATAGTAGAAGAGATTCTGCGGCAACGGTTGGAAGGCATTAAAAATGATAAAGGCGTTTTTGTAACGCCTGCTTTCCCGAAGCTGGTTTATGTGCTTGATGAACATAACTGCCTGAAGGGCGGCAAGTATGATTATATTACTAAGCTGGCTGTAAAATGCAGCGCTAAACGTTTATATCCTGACTATATCTCTGCTAAAAAAATGCGTGAGAATTATGAAGGAAATGTTTTCGCACCGATGGGCTGCCGTAGTTTTTTGGCTGCCTGGAAGGATGACGAAGGCAATTACAAATTCGAAGGCCGTTTCAATCAGGGTGTCGTATCTTTGAATTTGCCTCAGGTGGCTATTTTGGCACATGGCGACGAAGAAAAATTCTGGCCATTGCTGGATGAACGCTTACAGCTTTGTTATGAAGCTTTGATGTGCCGTCATAACTCATTAAAGGGTATTCGCAGTGACGTCAGTCCTGTACATTGGCAGTATGGAGCGATTGCACGCTTGGAAAAAGGCGAAGTTATTGATAAATATCTGGAAAAAGGCTATTCTACTATTTCACTCGGTTATATTGGTTTGTACGAAATGACTAAGTTAATGAAAGATGTCAGCCACACAACACCTGAAGGGGAAGAATTTGCTTTGCGCGTGATGAAATATCTGCGTGCTGCCTGTGATAAATGGAAAAAAGAAACAGGGTTAGGTTTTGCCTTATATGGTACGCCTGCTGAATCATTGTGCTATCGTTTTGCCCGTATTGACAAAGAACGGTTTGGTACTATTGCCGATGTAACGGATAAAGGCTATTATACTAATTCTTACCACGTAGATGTTCGTGAGGATATCGACGCCTTTAGTAAATTCAATTTTGAAAGCCAGTTCCAGCGTATTTCTTCGGGCGGCGCTATTTCCTATGTTGAAATTCCTAATATGCGCCATAACCTGGAAGCAATGGAAGATGTTGTTCGCTTTATTTATGACAATATTCAATATGCTGAATTTAATACTAAATCAGATTACTGCCATGTGTGCGGGTTTGATGGTGAGATTATCATAAACGATGATTTGGAATGGGAGTGCCCTAACTGCGGTAATAAAAATCAGACTTTAATGAATGTTACTCGCCGTACTTGTGGCTATTTAGGTGAAAATTTCTGGAACGTGGGTAAGACTAAAGAAATCAAATCCCGCGTCCTGCATCTGTAAGCGGGAGGCGTTATAAATGAATTACGCTACGATAAAGACCCATGATACCGCCAATGGGCCGGGAGTGCGTGTGTCGCTGTTCGTCAGCGGCTGCACTCACCAGTGCAAAGGGTGTTTTAACCCGGAAGCATGGGACTTTAATTATGGTGCTCCTTTTACAGAAACAGAGGAAGATACAATCGTCAGAGGATTGGAGCCCTGGTTTATCCGCGGGCTTTCGCTTTTGGGCGGCGAGCCTTTTGAGCCGTCTAATCAACAGGCACTTTTGCCGTTGCTGCGTAAGGTACGTAAGGCTTATCCTGAAAAAACGATCTGGTGTTATACCGGGTATGATTTTGAACAGGATCTTCTTACGGGTCGTTTATGTGATTGGCCGGTTACTGAGGAGTTGCTTTCTTATATAGACGTTTTAGTAGACGGCGAATTTAAGCTCGATTTAAAAAATCCCAATCTGCGTTTTCGAGGCAGTTCTAACCAGCGCGTTATTGATTTAAAAAAATCGCTGTATGGTGATGAACTGGTTTTATGGTCAGAAGCTTATTAAAATTAAAACCCCTTCCACATATAATAATATGGGAGGGGTTTTTTGTATGATATCGTAACTAAATAATTAAAATATATAATTTGCGTAGCTTGTCTCTTCAATTAAATAGCTTTATAATATTATCAATAGATAATAATTTTAATTTTGATGTGGAGTGAAGTGCATGTTAAATGTGTTTAAAAATAAACTTTCACAGATTCACAAGCAAAGTAAAGAAGCGAAAGAACTTTTGCGTTTTATCGGACCTGGTATTTTGGTAACGGTGGGATTTATCGATCCAGGAAACTGGGCTGCTAATTTGGCGGCCGGCGCCGATTACGGGTATTCTTTGCTGTGGGTCGTAACGTTATCAACTCTGATGTTGATTTTGCTGCAGCATAATGTAGCTCATCTGGGCATCGTCACAGGTGAATGTTTATCGGAAGCAGCGACAAGATTTTTACCTAAGCGTATTTCACGTCCAATTCTGGTTACTGCTATTATGGCGGCGCAGGCAACTGCTTTAGCTGAAATTTTGGGTGCGGCGATTGCACTTAATATGTTGTTTGGCATTCCAATTATGGCTGGTGCTGTGATTACCGCTGTCGTTTGCACACTGATGTTGTGGACAAATTCCTACAGTCGTTTGGAAACATGGATAGCGGGTTTTGTTTCTGTTATTGCCATGTCTTATTTATTTGAAATTTCAATGGTACATGTTGATTGGCCGCAGGCCGTTGTCAGCTGGACTGTGCCTAATATTCCAGCAGGCTCGATGCTGGTGGTAATGAGTATTTTAGGTGCTGTAATTATGCCGCATAATTTATTTCTGCATTCTGAAATTATTCAAAGCAGGCATTGGAACCTGGAAGATAAGGCATTGATGGAAAAACAGCTGCGTTTTGAATTTGTCGATACTTTATTTTCTATGAGTATCGGCTGGGCAATCAACAGTGCCATGATTTTGCTGGCCGCTGCAACATTTTTTGTTCATGGAGTTAGTGTCAGTGAATTACAGCAGGCTCAGGAGCTGCTGGTGCCGCTTTTAGGTGAGAATGCAGCACATATTTTTGCAATAGCACTGCTTTTTGCAGGGATTGCTTCTACAACAACGGCGGGTATGGCAGGTGTTACTATTTTTTCAGGTATGTTCGGTGAATCTTACGATATGAAGGATATTCATTCACGTGTTGGTTTGCTGCTGACATTTGTTCCTGCTGTTATCGTTTTATATTTCATCAATGATCCCTTCTGGGGATTGATCGTCAGCCAGATGCTGCTTAGTGTGCAGCTTCCGTTGACTGTATTTATGCAGATTTGGCTCACTTCTTCACCAAAAGTAATGGGGACTTATGCTAATAAGCCTTTTACTAAAGGTCTGCTTTATGCGGTAGGATTTATTGTTACAGCACTCAATTTGTATCTTTTATATGTTAGTTTGCAATAAAATAATGATGCGGTATGAATTAAAACGGTTCAGCTTAGCTGAACCGTTTTAATTATTAATCTGTCAGTTTTTATTGCCCAGCTGCTCCAGCATGGTAGCAACGCTGAACGGTTTATTTTCCAGTAAGGCATCTATGCGCATAGTAATCAACGGATGCTGGCTAAGTCTGCGTGCTGTGATAAGTGCCGCCCGCAATGCTGGTGTAAGCTGTTCGTGTCCCCATTCTTCAAGAATGATAGAAGCAGCGCCGCGCGGCCAATCGTAAATAGAGGTCAAAGCGGCTGTGACTATAGGAACTCCGGTACCAGGGTGCGTTTCCAGGTATTTCAGCGGGATCAAAAGCGCTGTTTCTGATTGTGTATAGGTATTGATGTTTTTTTCGATAAAAGTCAATACTTTCTGGGGACGTTCATCGTTTTCAAAGCCTAGAAGATAAGGAAACAAAGCACTTTCCAGAGGGTGCTGCTTAAGATAATCGAAAAGACGTTCCCATATATCAATATCCAGTTCAAAGGCAAATTCAGCAGTAGTGTAATTTACGCTGCCATCTTCTTTGAATAATTGTGCTTGCACTTCCTCATACCAGTCGCGGCTGTAAATCAGTTTTTCACAGCGGCTTACCAGTTCGTGGCTGGCGTTAGAAGGTAATGCTGCCCAGTTGCTGTCGGTGATAAGCTTTTGCAGTCCAATGGAAATGTTTATTATTCCAATCAGGTCAGCAGGAGTTTTATCATATCGTTCAGCATGGCGCAGAAGCTCGCTGATCAGAGTCTTAGAATCGATACCGCTGATATCAATATAAGTTGGATCACTGTTTCCAATATAGTAACGGTCAAGCATCATAATAAAATTATTAATGATCAAAAGACAGCCACGGTAAGTTTTATAGTCCAGCTGCTCTTTATGCAAATGGTGTAATAACTGTCCCTTACGCATTACTACCAGACAAATCGGAGCATAATCGATTTCGATTTCACAACCGTGCCGAAGCAGCCAAATTTCTTCTTCTTCTGTAGTGCATTCAAGATCATAGAGGGTGAATATACGTCCCCAGCCTCTGGTAGAGCGAACAAGTTCCCATAGCTCGTCCTGTGGTGCAATATTATTGATACGGTAGGCAAAGGTAAGGAAAAAAGTGAATTCTTCACAGCGGCAAAGATCGACTAAATCATCCCAAAGGTTTTCGGAATGTTCTTTGCGCAGCTTCTCCAGTCCAAAGACTGCTAAGATGACGATTGCATATTTAACAAGCTCACGTTTATGCGCTGTATACAGCCAGTCTTCGGCTAAAGCAAGCAGTGGTTCGGGAACTTCGTCTTCTGACAGCAGTTCTACAAGCGGATCACAAACACTGACACATAAAATTTTTATCAATGCTTCTTCAAGAACCGCTTTTGCAGTAGCAGAAGGTTCATCAGCATAAGCCAGCAGCATACTGCAGACGGCTTCAGCACCTGGCAAGTCAGGCGGCATTTCGGCAGTATATATATAGGCATCATCGCTTCCTAATGGCCGTGGTAATGACGGAGTCGGATCATCTATCAAGGCACCTCCTTGATAGATGCCATTTTCATCTAGCTGATCCATTACATAAGCAAAAATACTGTGTTCATTTTTATCCATAAAGTTCATCCCTTAATTTTAAAATTATGCCTATTATACCATATAAGGCTATTCTTGACAGAAAAAAATACCCTGCCTGAGCAGGGTATTTTGCTGTTTATTTTAGAATGTTACGGGTTCACCGTAATAAGCACAGGTCAGAACCTTCTTCATACCTTCAGCATCAATTTTTCTCGGATTAGAACCAGTGCAGGGATCCAATACTGCATTGGCGGCGATTTCATCTATATGTTGTTTGAATAATTCTTCGCTGACGCCGTTTTCTTTATAGGTTTGGGCGATACCAAGTTTTTTGTTCAATTCTTTGATTGAATCGATAAGTGCATCAGTCAGCTGTTTATCTGTATTACCGGTAAGTCCCAGCATACGCGCTATAGTTGCATATCTGTCAGCACAAACTTTGGCATTATATTGGATAACAGACGGTAGCAGGATCGCATTACAGCAGCCGTGCGGGATATCGAACATCGCACCGGTTTTATGGGCCAGGCTGTGGGCTATACCTAAAAGTGCATTCGAGAAAGCCATCCCAGCCAGGCATTGAGCAATATGCATTTTGCCTCGTGCATTTTTATCACCATAATAGCTGTCAATCAAACTGTCATAAATATCACTAATAGCTTTAAGTGCCAGCGGGTCAGAGAAATCGCTGCGTGCAGACGCGACATAAGCTTCGATTGCATGGGTCAAAGCATCCATACCTGTATGAGCAGTCAAAGTTTTCGGCATGGTCAGAGGGATATCGGTATCCAAAATAGCAATATCCGGCGTGATTTCAAAATCTGCCAGCGGATATTTTATATTAGTAGAGTAATCAGTAATGACCGAGAATGCAGTTACTTCTGTTGCCGTACCGCTTGTAGAAGGAATTGCTACGAAAATAGCCTTATTCCTGAGTTTGGGTATATTGAAAGGTTTCTTGATTTCTTCAAAGGTTGCTTCGGGGTGCTCGTAAAAGACCCACATGGCTTTCGCCGCATCTATAGGTGAACCGCCGCCGATAGCGACGATAACGTCAGGAAGGAATTTGCGCATGGCTGCGGCACCTTTAAAGACGGTCTCGATAGACGGATCTGGTTCGATGCCTTCGAAAAGCTGGGTTTCCACACCGATTTCATGCAGGATATCTTCGACCTTCTGCAAAAAACCGCCCCGTTTCATAGAACTGCCACCGGTGAGGATCATTGCCTTTTTGTAGCCTTTCAGATTTTTTAATTCGTCGATTGCACCCGAGCCATAATAAATGTCACGTGGTAAAGTAAATCGTGCCATAGCTTGACACCTCCTAAAATAATTTGCCTTGATACTTTCATTATAACATTTTAACTAAATTCTACAAGGTTAGTAGGAATATAAAAAGTTAAATAATTGTAAATTTAAGGAAACATTTAGTAAATGGAGTTGGGAACCCAAATGGCTATAAATTGAGGAAAGTTTTAAAACTTTGAATAAAGTGCCGTGATACGGGAATTTCCTTTTCCAGGCAGTTTTCAACGGTCAGTATATAAGTGTCATTGAACCAGGGAATGATTTCGCGCACTTTATTCATATTGACAATATAGCTTTTGTGAGTTCTCAAAAAACCGCAGGGACATAGTTTTTCTTCCAAAGTTTTTAAAGGCAGGTTTGATTCCAGAATACCTTTATTGGTATAGATCAGTATTTTTTTACTGGTATCTGTTTTGATAAGATAAATTTCTTCTTTGGGATTAAAGACTAAAAGTTTATTGTTGTTCCAAATAGAGAGCTTGATAGGAAAATTACAGCGGGATGGCAACTGCTGCTGAGATTGATTCTGCAAAACTTTTTGCAATTTTATAACAGTTGCCTGCAGGCGTGTCTTAGTATAGGGCTTAAGAATGTAATCGAAAGCTTCAAGTTCGAAGGCTCGTACTGCGAATTGATCGAAGCCTGTGGAAAAAATTATTTTCGGAGGGTTGGGCAAAGTTTTAAGTTTCTCGCCAACGGCCAGTCCGTCTAATACTGGCATTTCAATATCTAAAAAAACAGCGTCAGCAGTATTGTTTGAAAAATAATCAAGTACTGCCTCTCCATGTTCACATTCAGCAATGATCTCCAAATTGCTGTTAGTTTCCAGTAAGGCTCGCAGTTCTTGGCGGGACGGAAATTCATCATCTGCGATAACTATTTTTAGCATTTCAATCCTCCTCTTGCTTTGGTATTTTAAAACTGACGGTAGTACCTGTACCATATGTACTGTCTATATGAAGACCGTTGTCCGGGCCGTAAATTGCCATTAGACGTTTATGTATATTAGTCAGGCCAATGGATTTACGGCCAGGGATATCAAGAAGCAGCGAAGCCAGTTTTGCTTCAGGAATGCCAATGCCATCGTCATGCACGGATATAAAAAAATATTCTGTATCTTGGCTGACTGTTATAGTGATAGTGCCGCCATCTAATTTTGACCGTAGACCATGTTTGACAGAATTTTCAATTATTGGCTGTAAAATCAGGGCTGGAACCTTAAAAAAGGCTGTGTCATCAATTTCATAATTTATTTTTAGTTTGTCGCCGAAACGTGCTATTTCAATATTAATATAGGCATTGATGTGCTGCAGTTCCTGCCGCAGGGAAATTAATGTATTTGGATCAGCAAGGTTTTGGCGGTAATAATCAGCCAGATAATTGATAAGTTTTTTTGCTGTCTGAGGCTGTACGCTGCAATAATAGCTGATCGTATTTAGGGCATTGAATAAAAAATGCGGATTGATCTGTGCCTGTAGAGCTTTTATTTCAGCATTGGCCAGCAGTTTAGTACGTTCTTTGATCTGATTGATTTCGATATGCGTAGAAAGCATTGTTGCGATACCTTCAGCCAGCTTTGTTTCAAAGGCAGTCATTTTTTCTGCAACTATATGTCCCACACAAAGATAACCAATCGTGGCAGTATCGTTTGCCAGCGGCAAAGCCTGATAAGAAGTAAGTACAGTAAGCTTTTTATTGTTCAGGCAAAATTTTTCTGATAGCAGTGTTTCCAGGTCTCTCTGCAGGTAGTCAAGAAATGGCTGTTCTTGTTCACAGGCTGCGCAGCCAAGCAGCTGATAGTTAGAGGTAATACAGACAACGTCAAAGGATTTGACGTTTTGCAGGATGCTTTCCGTAATTTTTTGGGCGGCATTTTGATCGAAACCATTCTGCAAAATAGAAATTGAACTATTAGTAACATTCAGTGCAATTTTTGCCGCCAGCCCTTCAAGAATATCCTTCTGTTTATAACTGTCCATGATAAGACCGATAAAACAACCGGTACCTAAAGCTGTCGTGATCATTACCTGGAGAGCACAATCTTCAATTGATGGTGTAAATGTGTGGGGATAACAAAATAAGGCGAGTAAAATGATATGGCTGGAAGCGAAAATAAAACTTACGCCGATAGCGTGAGGCAGCAGTTCTTTTTTTTGTTTGAACCAGTGTGATAAAAGTCCTGCCAGTAGCCCTTCTACTAGGAAAAAGCAGCCGCTCACGAGAGCAGCTTTGGTATGGATAAACAAAACATAGTGAACAGAGATGAGCAGACTTGTACAGAAACCGATTAAAGGACCGCTGACTAGACCAGCTACGATAATAAAGATGGAACTGGTGTTGATAAGCCAGCTTTCGCCATATAAAGACCAGTAAGTATTGAGGATGCCTAGCAACGAAAAAACGCAATAATATGTAGCTTGTTTTTTAACGAATAATTTTGTTGAAATAAGGTTGTTTGAAAAAACGCGGTTCGGCTGCAGATAAAGAAAATAATTAAAAATACTGCTAGTCCAAACCATAAATGACTCATTGTTTGGTAAAGAAAGTTCAGCATGAATTGCTCCTTATAAAGGCAAAATCATGCATCTTATTGCAGATTTTGTCATCTTGAGTTCATTTTTATCCTAAAAGTTGCATTTTATGTTATTTTAAATTTAGGAAATTGGTTGAATTTATCAGATTAAGTTCATTATATAAAAATTTAGTTATACATACAAGAAATGCATCCATTCTATTATGGAAGGGGGATAGTAGCTAATAAGCGCGAAAGGAGAAATTTATTATGGATTTGAAAACGTGTCTTTATGTTGGGTTTGCTCTTTATACGATATTTGTTATTTATGTGGGTTTTATTGGCTCTAAAAAAATAAAAGGGTTAAGTGATTTTGCGGTTGCCAGCGAAAGTATGGGACCGATATCATTAGGATTGGCTTTTGCCGCCTCTTTCTTTAGTGCTGCTACTTTTCTGGGGTATGTCGGATACGCTTACGCCTGGGGGGCTTCCGCTTTATGGATATTTTTAGCTATTTTTGGCGGGTCTACATTAGGGTTTATCGTTATTGCAAAAGGTGTGCGTGACAGTAACACTAAAATTAAAGCTTTATCATTGCCGGACTGGCTGGGAGAAATGTATAAAAGTGACTTTTTGAGGGCGTTGGTTTCTATTATCGTTATGATTCAGATGTTTTATGTGGCTGGTCAATTATCGGCAGGCGGTACGCTTTTATCAGGCCTTTTGGATATTGATTACAGTACTGCCGTTATTGCGGTAACTGTAGTTACTATTGTTTATGTCACTTTAGGTGGTTTGTTTGCGGATGTTTATACAAGTATTGGTCAGACTTGTTTGATGATGTTTGCTGGTGTGATTGTTTTCTTGTCAGGATTCTTTTTCTTCAAGGGCGGCATTACAGAAGTCAGTACGATCATTGCTGCGCGTGATCCACTGTTGACTGCGGTCATTAATCCTAAATCATTACATATGTACAGCTACGCTACTGTTTTCGGTGTTATTTTGATTGAATTTGCTTTTTCTGGACAACCGCAGCTGCTGACAAAAATTTTAGCATTAAAAGATCCTAAAGATATGAAAAAAATGATCTGGACTTGGATTGTTGCCTCATTCTGCTGTATGTTGGTAATTTTTGGCGGTTTGTATATGCTGGCACTGAATCCTGATCTGCAGCAGCCTGACTATGCGGTAGTAGAATATGTCAGAGCTTATTTTCATCCCATTATCAGCACGCTGCTTGCGGTTTCGATTGTAGCGGCATTGATGTCGACAGCCTGTGGTCTGCTTTTGGTTATGACAACCTGTATTGCTAATGATCTTTTTATTAAAACGTTGGTTAAACGTAAAATCATAAATATTCCGCAGGAAAAAGCTCAGAGGATCGCATTTATGATGACGAAGATATTGCCGGCAGTTTTTGGGATTATTTGTGTTTTGATGACACTGCATCCACCGCAATTTATGGGAGTCATGGTCTGGATTGGCATTTCTGGTGTCGCTTCAGCTACATTAGCACCGATGCTGATTGCTATTATCTGGCCTGAACGTATTAATGCTACTGCCGCTATCTGGGGAGCGATTGCAGGAGAAGCAACTTACATGGTTGTTTATCTGTTTACTAATATTGAAAAAAGCGTTATGGCAGCCGGTGCCTGGGGGTTGATCGTCAGTTTTGCGGTAATGTGGCTACTGTCTTCTAATAAAAAGAAACAGCGAATAACAGAAATGTGATCAAAAGTAAAGGATGTGATGAAAAATGTTGTGGGCAAGTCCGATGCTAACAGTTTGGGCCGTAGGTTGTGTATTGACACTTATAGTTTCATATATCCTTTTAGAAAAATGGTATTGAGGCAGGTGTAAATGATGAGGAAACCAAAAGTCGTAATTCTGGGAACTGGTGGAACTATTGCCGGTAAAGCAGGCTCTAATACAGAAATGACAGGCTATCAGGCTGGTGAAATAGGTATTCAGACCTTGATAAATGCTGTTCCGGAAATGCTTGAAGTTGCGGATGTAACTGGTGAACAGTTCTGCAATATCGGCAGTTTTGATATGATTGATGATATCTGGCTGAGATTAAGCCGTAGGGTCAGTGAACTTCTGCAACAGCCGGAAGTCGATGGTATTGTTATTACACATGGTACAGATACGCTGGAAGAAACAGCATATTTTCTAAATTTAACTGTTAAAAGTGAGAAACCGGTGGTTTTAGTTGGCGCTATGCGTCCGGCAACAGCGATGAGTGCCGATGGTCCTGTCAATCTGCTGAATGCAGTTGCTTTAGCCGGTTCGCAAGAGGCGGTTGGTAAGGGCGTATTGATTGCAATGAATGATCAAATTAATGGGGCTCGTGATGCAACTAAAACCAATACTACACATGTGGAAACATTTAAATCGTGGGAACTGGGATATTTAGGCTATTTTCAAAATGGGAAACCTATTTTCTATAAAGCAAGTCTGCGTCGGCATACGGCAGCAGCTGAGTTTGATATCAGTAAAGTAACTGCTCTGCCGCGAGTTGATATCGTCTATCTGCACGTAAACTGTGATGATATTTTAGTAAGAGCGGCAGTTTCGGCTGGGGCGCTGGGAATAGTTATTGCAGCCTTTGGTCACGGGAATCTGCATATCAATATAAAGCCTGCCCTGATCAAGATTGCTCGAAGTGGTATTCCTGTAGTACGCAGTACGAGGGTCGGTAATGGTATCGTAAGCCGGAGTGCAAACGATACTGATAACAAATTTATAGCTGCGGACAGTCTTAATCCGCAGAAAGCCAGAATACTTCTGCAATTGGCGCTGCTTAGAACGAAAAGTCCAGAGGAAATTCAAAGAATGTTTGATGAATATTAAGGAATAATAGTAAAACACCGCTTGTTTAAACAAGCGGTGTTTTCTTTGTATCAGAAGAAATAAATCTTTTGAATAAGCGCAGCGTCAGTTGCCGTCCGCTCGATGCGGACGAGCGCTTGACAGGGGGGACTACTTGATGATAAAATAAAAATAATAGGAATATTTATCAAAACAATTATATAAACAAATAAGTAAAATTCTAAATAGTTGTATAAAACAATAAATATATAAGATCAGGTGCAGTAATGCTTAATAGAGAAACAGGTGTAAAACCTGTGCTGTCCCGCAGCTGTAATGCAGAGTTAGTCTTAAAATGTCACTGGGAAACTGGGAAGGCAAGACGAGCGATGAAGCAGAGCCAGAAGAACTGCCTGATTTTGACGCTATAAAATTCCTGCGATTGATGGGATTGCGCAATTATTTGACGCCTTTCTGTATTTATATGCAGAAGAGCGTTTTATTTTGTTTCAAGGGCAAAAGCTTTTGAATAAATGTAGAAATAATATGGGAAATGGATGTGGTTAAAGGTGAGAAGATTTGTAAAGAAAAGGTCATTGATATTTACACTGATTGGTTCAAGTTTTTTGTTTAGTGGTGTTACTGCTCATGCTGAAGAAGTTACAGAAAGTTTTACACTTGACCCTATGGTCATTACTGCTACAAGGACGGAGATGAGCGTGAAGGAAAGCCCCTCGGCTGTAGAAATTGTCAGCAGCAAAAAATTGGAAGAAACACAGGCGAAAACGTTGCGTGACGCTTTAAAATCTGCGTTGGGAGTAAACGTCTTTAATGATTTTCAGGGACGCAGTAATGTCAGTATTCGCGGCAGTGAGTCAAGGCATGTTTTAATTATGGTAGACGGTAAGCGTTTGGGTGGGGAACTTTCCTATAATTCCGCTAATGCCTGGGACGTTGATCGTATTCGCATGGAGGATGTGGAACGTGTAGAAATTATCAGAGGTCCAGCCGGAGCTTTGTATGGCAGTGATGCTATGGCGGGGGTTATCAATGTAATTACAAAAACTCCGGAAAAAAATGCCGGTAGTATCAATTATGAATATGGCTGGTATGAAAATGGTAAAGGTGCTGGCTACAAGTCTAATGTTTATCTGCAGGGGGTTGAAAAAAATGTATCCTATAAGTTAAATGCTGGCTTGAATAATAATAGGCCTTATATGGATCCAGCAGGCAGCGGAGATGAAATGAATTTTTATGGAAAGGAACAACCGATATCTTTAAGTGTAGGTTATAAGTTTGATAATGGAAATCAATTATCTGCCGATTTCAGCAGGATTAAAGAGGATAATCAGAAGGGTAGTTCATCTGTAACAGTTATGAGGCCGGGTGAAGTCTGGCAAAATAAAAAATCTACTATTTATAATGATAACAAACGTACAGATTATTCACTGACCTATAAAGGTGATGATGAAAAGCAAAGCTGGATTATCAGAGCTTATCAATCGGTTTATGATAAACGTTATACAAGTCAGGATGTTACGCAAATGTTTACGGGCGGCAAACCTGGAACAATAACTGTTAAAGATCCTAAGATTGATACTGTAAAAAGGACCTTGAGTGTTATTGAAGGTCACGATTCATGGCATATGGGAGATAAACATTATTTAACGGCAGGGCTGGAGTACCGCCGGGATAACAGTGAAGGGACCAGATTAAAGAAGAAAGGTACTCCTGTAGCTGGAGGCAGTGCATATAATGCTTATGATGAAGCGGCTATTAATTATACTGCCGTATATGTTCAGGATGAATTTAAACCTGATGAAAAATGGTTGATTATTCCTTCTGTACGTTATGATTACAGTGATAAATTTGGCAGTGAAATAACAAGCCGTTTGGCAACTACTTATAATGCGGCTAAAGACATACGTGTGAAGGCTGTTATCGGTCAAGGGTATAAAACTCCTACAGTTAATGAGTTGTACCATTTTTGGGAGATGTACGCTGCTAATCCGGGTGGCTCAGGACAGTTTTTTGAGGGTAATCCAGATTTGCAACCGGAAAAATCTTTAAGTTATGAATTAGCTGTGGAGAAGGACTGGGGAGATAAAACTACAGCTCATTTAGGAATTTTCCGCAATGACGTTAAGGATTTGATAAGTTCATACTGGACAGGCAGATTTACTGATGATGATCCCAATAGCTATCCGGGACTTGGTAGAGATCAGGTTATGACTTATCGGAATGTACCAAAGGCAACATTACAGGGTGTAGAATTTTATGGTTCGCATGAATTAGGGAAAAATATTTTTATGAATTTTGGTTATACTTATTTAGAGGCTAAAGATAAGACAGGCGGAACGCGTTTAACTGATCGTGCTAAGCATCAGTTAACTTTTGGTGTATCTTATCAACCGCAAAATATTTATGCCTGGGATTGCAGTTTTGATATTGTTTCTAATCTAAATTATTATTATCACAACGCAGATAAGAGTACAATGGGGAATTCTGTATATTCTACTAAGAATTTTACTATTGCTAATATTATGGCATCAAAACACCTTACTAAAGATGCCAAGATTTATTTGGGGATCGATAACATAAGTAATCATAGGAATTTTGGCGCTTATGCTGATGGAAATTTAGGACGTTTGTATAGAGTTGGTATGGAATATAAATTTTAATACATAGTAGAAATATCTAGCGGGCTTAATGCCTGCTAGATATTTTAAATGGAGTTATGATATGAAAAAAATAATTTTAATGCTGTGCTTGTTGGCAGTTTCAGTAACTATGTATGGCTGCACTTCAAAAGAAATTCATAAAGATAGCGGGTTGATGAAAATAACGGACGATAATGGCAGGCAGGTTGCTTTTTCCAAAAAGCCTGAAAGGATCGTAGTTCTGTCACCTTCTTTTTTAGAACTTTTGGAAGTTTTAGATGGAAATGTTGTAGGACGGGCGGAATCCACAATTGTCAGGACTCCTGATTTTGCCAAAAATGCTGCTGTTGTTGGCTTTATTTTTAATATCAATACTGAAAAAGTAGTAGAATTGAAGCCTGATTTGATTGTCGCTTATAAGGGGATGCATGAAAAATACATCCAACTTTTTGAAGCAAATGGTATTCCTGTAGTAGTTTTAAATTTAAAAACTTATGAAGATGTCAAACATAGTATAAAAATTTTAGGTGAACTGACTGGCCAGAAAGAGAAAGGGCTAAAAATTGCATCAGAGCTTGACAAAAAAGTACAGAATACAGTTAAGCAGCTTCCTAAAAATACTAAAAGGGTTGCTATTTTACACAGCAGCGCACAAAATGTGACATTAGAGAAGGAAAATAGTATTGCTGGCTGTGTTGCCAAGTTATTGCAACTACATAATATTGTCCAGGACATTCAGAGTGTAACTGCTCCAACTGGTGAACAGATGTCTGATAAAGCTCCTTATAATCTGGAATTCTTAATAGAAAAAGACCCGGAAATAATTTTTATTACCTCAATGGGAGATAAAAACGATATTGAAGTGCGTTTGCAAAATGACGTTATGAGCAGTCCTGCCTGGGAATCAATAACGGCAGTAAAAAATAATGCAGTATATTATTTGCCGGATGAATTATTTCTTTTGAATCCAGGACTTAGATACTCTCAGGCTGTAGAATATATGGCATCGAAGCTGCAGGAATAAGGCTAAAAAATTATTTTGGCAAGATTTTGAATTATGGTTTATAATGACAACATAAGTAAGCGAAGGCTAACTTCATGGAACAATGTTATTTCAGCAAACGTAATATGAAAGGAATGAAAATTTATGAAAGATTTTTTGATTGTTTATTCCAGTAAAACCGGCAATACAGAGAAAGTTGCAAAGAAATTTTATGAAGTGGCAGGAGAACGCTGTGACCTTGCTGCTGTGAAGCAGGTGCCGGCAGTAGATGATTATAAGGTTATTTTTGCTGGTTATTGGGTCGATAAAGGTGAACCCGATAAGGATATGCAGGAGTTTTTGCAGACTTTGGATAATAAAAAAGTCGTACTTTTTCAAACGTTGGGAGCAGAAGCTTACTCTGAGCACGGGATCAGCTCATTAGCCAATGCCGGCAGATATTTAAGCACCGGCTGTAAAGTAGTAGGCACTTTATCTATTCGCGGTGCGATTGATCCGAAGCTGATCGAAACAATGATGAATATGCCTGAAGGACATCCGCATGCACCTACGGAAGAAAGTAAAAAACGGTGGAAGGACGCAAGTACTCATCCTGATGAAGCAGATTTGCAAGCTGCAGGAGAGTATATACAAAAATTTATCACTTTTTATGACAGGTTTTATAAATAAAATTTGTATGGATTTTTAGAAAATACTGGGTAATTTTAAAAATGAAAAAAATAGACAAAATCACCACGCTGGGCAAAATGATGCTTAAAGACAAAATAACTAGTTCCTGGGATAAATTACTGACAGAGAAACCGCAAGGTGACTTAATGGTTTTTTATAAAAAGAGGCTGGAGCACTTTTGGCGTCTGCCGGATTTAGAAAAAATTATCGGCAAAGAGAAGGCTGCACGCTCATATGCGGCAATGGAAGAAGTTGATGTTTTATTTGAAGATAAAGGCATCAAACCGCTGCCGCCGCCTCTGGGACAGAATGCTTTCAAGAAGCTTTTGCGTGAAGCTTCCAGCAGCAGGCCTATAGCAGCTTATATCCATATTCCTTTTTGCAAGATCAGATGCACTTATTGTAGCTTTTTTAAACAGGGTTCTTCAATAAAAGCAGAAGCAGAATATGTAACCAAGCTTTTGACAGAGCTGGAACAGATGCGTAATATGCATTATTTGAAAACTGCGGAAATCCAAGCGGTCTTTCTTGGCGGCGGGACTCCTGGAACCTTGACGAAAGAACAGCTCAGCAGTATTTTGCAGAAGGTACGCCAAGTGCTTCCTTTAAGTTCTGATTGTGAAATTACGGTTGAGAGCAGTATTTATGATATGGACGAAGAGAAACTTGCTGCTTGCATCGAAAATGGTGCAAACAGATTTAGCTTTGGGGTGCAAACTTTTGCTACGGATCTGCGCCGACAACTGGGGCGTCCTGATACCTGCGAAGAAGTTGTGCGTAAATTGAAGCTTTTTGCTGCGACGGGTACAAAGGTTATCATTGACCTGATTTATGGTTTACCGGGGCAGACAAAAGAATTGCTGCAGCGAGATTTACAGTTTTATCTGGATTGCGGTCTTAGTGGTGTCGATTTGTATAAACTGCAGATTTTTCCTGGGACGCCGCTGGGCAATCAATTTAAAGTTGATCAGAGTAATTTCCCTACTGGGCGGGAGTTGGCAGAGCTCTTTGTCAGCGGCGCAGAATTTTTAAGCAGGAATGGCTGCCGTCAGCTGAGCTGTTGCCATTGGGCAACTGATGACAGGGAAATAAGCCGTTATAATACTATGGTGAAAGAAGGCGCTCAGGTTCTGGCTTTCGGAGCCGGCTGCGGCGGATCATTAGGCAATTATGCTTATATGCAGCCGTTTGATCTGGAAAAATATGGAAGCCTGGTTGATAAGGGTATAAAGCCTTTTGTTATGTTATTTGAAAGAGATGAGTTTGCGCCTGTTTTTGCCGCGATCAAAGGTCAGTTTGACAGTGGCGTCTTTGAACCTCAAAAATTGAGAAGCTTATCAGAAATACCTTTTTCTGAATTGTTGTTTCCTTTATTGGAACGTTGGCGTAACAACGGTTTAATGGAAGATGCTGATGGTGTTTATAAGCTGACGCCAATGGGTTTGTTCTGGCAGAATCAATTGAATCGTGCAGTGATGATAGCTGTGCAGTATTTAGTATACGGGCCGCGTGTTGCGGGAAGAAAGTCAGCTTTGACAATGATGAGTGCAATGGAAAATCGTACTTAAAAGTTATATGATTAAAGCCCCTGTTCAATAAGAACAGGGGCTTTAATCGGTTATTATTTAAGCTTTTAATTCGATTTCCAGCAGGCAGTCGCCGCTTTCGATACGGTTACCTGCTGTTACGTGGATCTGGGCTACTATACCGCTGATTGGGGCGGCGATAGTTGTTTCCATTTTCATAGCTTCGGTAACTACAAGCGGGGTGCCTTTAGTTACTGCTTGTCCTTTTTCCACCAGTACTTTAACAACGGAACCTGATAAAGTAGCGCCGATCTCACCCTGATTGGCTTTATCAGCTTTTTTGCGGCTGATATTGGTAGCTTTGACATTTCTGTCTTTGATATCGATTTCCCTGGGCAGACCGTTGAATTCGAAGGATACTGTACGAATACCATCGGCATTGGCTTCGCCGATATGTACAAGCTTAATGACCAGCATCTTGCCTTGTTCGATTTCTACTTTGATTTCTTCGCCTATTTTCATGCCGAAGAAGAAGGTTGGTGTATCAAGTACAGAAACATCTCCGAAATCATGTACGCGTTTGACCCAGTCAGTAAAGACTTTTGGATAGAGACAGTAAGAGCTGACGGCTTCTTCTGTAATAGGTGCTTCCAGTTCTGCAAGTTTAGCTTTTATTTCCTCAAAATTAACAGGCGGCAAAGTATCGCCGGGACGGCCTTCTAAAGGTTTACGTCCTTTGAGAACTATTTGCTGCAGTTTTTGAGGGAAGCCTTGATAAGGAACGCCGATACGGCCTTCAAAAAATTCCACTACAGAAGCAGGGAAATCGAGTACGTCACCTTTAGCATAGATATCTTCTTCGCTGAGATCGTTTTGTACCATGAAGAGAGCCATATCACCGACTATTTTAGAAGAAGGAGTTACCTTGATTAAATCACCGAACATCATTGAGACGCGGTGATACATATCTTTGACTTCTTCCCAACGTTCGATAAGACCGAGAGCGGTTGCCTGCTGTTTAAGGTTGGTGTATTGGCCGCCCGGCATCTCGTGTACATATACTTCCGGGTTTGGAAACAGTTCGGTCTGGTCAGCGGCTTTATAATATGGACGTACGGTTTCCCAATAACGGGATAGTTCGTTCATAGCATCGACGTCTACACGCGGCTGGCGCGGATGACCGCTGAGCGCATAATAGAGGCTGCTGCCGCTGGGCTGAGAAGTGCCGCAACTCATAGCGGACATCGCTGTATCAACAATATCAACACCGGCATCGACGGCACGGGCGTAAGTGTAGATAGCATTGCCGCTGCCTTCATGTGTGTGCAGATGTATCGGCAGGTCAACAGCGTCTTTGAGAGCACTGACAAGGCGGTAAGACGCCTCAGGTTTTAACAGTCCAGCCATATCTTTGATTGCAATAATATTGGCACCGGCGGCTGCCAGCTCTTTAGCCATATCCACATAATATTTCAGATCATATTTATCCCGGCGGGGGTCCAGAATATCGCCGGTATAGCACAGTGCCGCTTCGGCAACTTTATTGCATTCTCGCACAGTATCTATGGAAAGACGCATATTATCAAGTCCGTTGAGGCTGTCAAAGATGCGGAAAACATCGACACCGTTTTTGGCGGCCAGATGAATAAATTCCTTGACGACATTATCAGGATAGCTGGTATAGCCAACTGCATTGGCTCCGCGCAGCAGCATTTGCAGTAAAATATTAGGTGCTTTTATACGGAATTGCTGCAGCCGATCCCAGGGACTTTCGTCGAGAAAACGGTAAGCAACGTCAAAGGTAGCGCCGCCCCAGCATTCGAATGAGAAAAGGTTTGGAAGTTTTCCTGCTGTAGCAGCTGCTACTTTCATCATATCGTTTGTACGCAGACGAGTCGCAAACAATGACTGATGTGCGTCGCGGAAAGTGGTATCAGTGATTAGTACTTCACTTTGGGCCTGTACCCATTTTGCCAATCCTGCAGGGCCATGGGTATCAAGAACCTGTTTGCTGCCATCAGGAATCTTACCGATAAAGGGCTTGGGCATATTCAGTGGGGCAAATTCCGGTTTTGGCTGTACACCTACGTTAGAATAGCCATTGATAGAGATATCGGCAATATAATTGAGCAGTTTGGTACCGCGGTCATGTGTTTTAGGGAAAATAAACAAGTCGGTATTATCATCAACAAATTTAGTGCTGTAGCTGCCGTCAGTGAATTGCGGATGCTGCAGTACATTTTCCAAAAAGAGAATATTGGTTTTAACGCCGCGTATACGGAACTCCTTCAGACAGCGCAGCATCTTACTGATAGCTATTTGATGTGTCAGTCCCCAGGTGGTTGCTTTAACGAGCAGAGAATCGTAGTACGGGGTGATGACGGAACCAGTAAACGCATTACCTCCGTCCAGGCGTACGCCAAAGCCGCCGCCGCTGCGATAAGCGATCAGTTTACCGGTATCTGGCATAAAATTGTTGGCCGGATCCTCCGTAGTGATACGGCATTGGATAGCATGGCCATGGGTAATGATGTCCTTTTGTTCGGGGATCGCTATTTCAGGGTCATGGATGGAATAGCCTTCAGCAATTTTAATTTGTGTTTGTACAATATCGATACCGGTGATTTCTTCGGTAACTGTATGTTCAACCTGAATTCTTGGATTAACTTCAATAAAGTAGAAATTATTGTCCGGTGTTGCTAAAAATTCAACTGTGCCAGCACTGATATAATCAACATTTTTCATCAATTTAACGGCTGCTTCGCAAATACGGCTGCGCAGCTGCTGAGGCAGAGAGAAAGCAGGAGCAACTTCGACCAGTTTTTGATGCCGGCGCTGTACGGAACAGTCACGTTCGTGCAGATGTACAATGTTACCGTGGGTATCGCCGATGATCTGTACTTCGATATGTTTAGGGTTTTGCAGATATTTTTCAAGGTAGATCTCGTCACTGCCGAAGGCTTTGAGTGCTTCTGATTTGGCAAGGCTGTAAGCCTGATCCAGCTCGTCCATTGAAGCTACCATACGCATGCCGCGTCCGCCACCGCCGTTAACAGCCTTGATAATGATCGGGAAACCGTGTTTCCCCGCAAAAGCACGTACTTCTTCTACGCTGCTGACTGTGCCGGTAGAACCGGGAATCATTGGAATACCAGCCAGTTCAGCCTGCGTGCGGGCATTGATCTTATCGCCGAACATTATCAGGTGTTCAAGACTCGGACCGATAAAGATGAATCCTTCTTCAGCGCAGCGTTTAGCCAGTTGGCTGTTTTCTGATAAAAAGCCATAGCCGGGATGAATGGCGTCGACATCGTGTTCTCGGGCAATACGCATGATGTCTTCAATATCAAGATAAGCGTCTATGGGGCCTTTGCCTTCACCGACCAGATAAGCCTCATCGGCTCGGTTACGATGCAGAGATAAAGTGTCTTCCTTAGAGTATATTGCTACAGTACGGATGCCTAATTCATTACAAGCACGAAAAACGCGGATCGCGATCTCGCCGCGGTTAGCAACTAGAACTGTTTTAATTTTTTTCATGGTAAACCCTCCTTTGGTTGAGACCGTATCCATTGTATAAGAAAAAAGTACTTCTGGCAACATCAAAAGTTCATGTATACATAATTCTTGCACTGCACTTTGTATACATTTTTTGAAACACCGGCTAAGTTGTGGTTTTTTAGTGTAAAATTTTTCGGTATATACATAAAATTTGCAGGACTGTTTCCTGACAGGAAAATCAGGGCAGAACAGTGGTTAGGATTTTTAGAAATTATTTCGATACTTTATTTAATGAAAAAGAAAGTATTATTGCCGACTTTCACAGATTTTTTGCTTGTTTAATTATCGAAGAACGGTTATCATTTAATATAGAATAATAATGTAAGTACAATATATGTACATATTTGGAGGTTCGGATATGCCAGAGAAAAAAGCTCCCCCTAAAAAGCCGCTTTATTACTATTATATTTTGGCTTTGGCAATAATTTTACTGATCAATACGGTTATCGTACCAACGTTTTTCAGCCCGCAGGTCAAAGAGATTTCCTATGGTAACTTTTTACAGATGGTAGACGATGGTAAGGTTGCAAAAGTAGAGATCACTAATAATAAGATAGCTGTTCTTGCGAAAGACAGTGATAACAAAGTAATTTATGTAACAGGCAGGGTAGAAGACCCTGATTTGGTTAACCGCTTAATGAAGAGCAAAGTAGAATTTTCGCAGGTTATTCCAAAGGAAAATTCACCGCTTGTTAATTTCTTTATGAACTGGGTCTTACCGATCATGATATTCTTCGCATTGGGCCAGCTTTTTATGCGTTATATGGGCAGCAAACTGGGTGGTGGCAATGCCATGAGTTTTGGCAAGAGTAATGCCAAGGTGTATGTAGAAGCACAGACTGGTAAAAGTTTTGCCGATGTAGCCGGGCAGGATGAGGCTAAAGAAGCATTGATGGAATTAGTGGATTTTTTACATAATCCTGCGAAATATCAGGCTATCGGAGCCAATATGCCAAAAGGTGCCTTGCTGGTTGGTCCTCCTGGTACAGGTAAAACTCTGCTGGCTAAAGCTGTAGCAGGTGAGGCGAAAGTGCCGTTTTTCAGTATTTCCGGCAGTGAATTTATTGAGATGTTTGTTGGTATGGGTGCGGCGCGTGTCCGTGATCTGTTCAAGCAGGCTCAGGAAAAAGCTCCTTGTATCGTATTTATTGATGAGATAGATGCTATTGGCAAGCGTCGTGACAGCGGACAATTTGGCGGCAATGATGAACGTGAGCAGACTTTGAATCAGCTGCTTTCAGAGATGGATGGCTTTGATGGCAGTAAAGGTGTTGTGATCCTAGCTGCAACTAACCGTCCGGAATCATTGGATAAAGCGCTTTTGCGTCCAGGTCGTTTTGACCGCCGTATACCTGTTGAGCTGCCTGATTTACAGGGACGTGAAGCAATTCTGAAAGTGCATGCGAAGGCAATTAAAACCTGCGATGATATTGATTATTTGACGGTAGCAAGAGCTACTGCGGGTGCTTCTGGTGCTGAATTAGCGAATATTGTCAATGAGGCTGCCCTGCGTGCTGTCAAAATGAACCGTACCTGTGTAAGCCAAAGCGATCTAGAGGAATCTGTTGAAGTAGTTATTGCTGGTTATCAGCGTAAAGGCGCTGTAATTCCGCCGGAAGAAAAGAAAATAGTTGCTTATCACGAAATTGGACATGCACTGGTAGCTGCTTTGCAGAAAAAATCAGCTCCTGTCCATAAAATTACGATTATCCCTCGTACATCTGGAGCCCTGGGTTATACTATGCAGGTTTCTGAAACTGATAATGTATTGATGAGTAAAGAAGAACTTTTCAATAAGATCGTTACTATTACTGGTGGACGTTCTGCAGAAGAAGTTATTTTCAGTTCTATTACGTCCGGTGCTTCCAATGATATTGAGCAGGCTACCAAGCTGGCGCGTGCGATGGTTACCCGCCTGGGTATGACGGAAGAATTCGATATGATGGCTACCGAAACAATGACTAATATTTATCTTGGCGGAGATCCTTCGTTGAACTGTTCTGACGAAACAGCCAGTAAAATTGATGCCAAAGTTTTGGAAATTATCAAAGAAGCTCATCAGAAAGCGCGTGAGATTCTGGAAGAAAATAAAGAAAAATTACACGAGCTGGCAGCCTTTCTGCTGGAACGTGAAACGATTACCGGCGAGGAGTTTATGCGTTTGCTGAATAGTGAAGCTGATGTTATTGAAACTTCTGCGACGGTTGTAAAAGAAGGTGAAGCTGATGCTGAGGAAGCAAGCAGTATTTGACAGAGAGACTTTTTTGACACTGCCAGATTTACCGCCTCGTTTAAAGCTATGGGGTGAAGATAGAGAGCTTGAAGATTTTCTTGTAAAGAAAGCGTTTATGATTAATCCTATTCCCAGTTCTGTGGCGCGTGCAGATGGCGAGGTGAAAATTGCCGTCGTTGGTTCAGGTCCTGCTGGTTTAGGCAGTGCTGACGAATTGACTCGGTTAGGTTTTAAAGTGACGGTTTTTGAGCGTGACGATCGTCCGGGTGGGCTTTTGATGTATGGCGTACCTAATATTAAGCTTCCTAAAAATATCGTCATGCAGAAAATAGAAGCGCTGCAGGATGCAGGAGTGGAATTTCGTCTGCAGACAGAAATAGGCAAGCAGGTAACTTTTGCCGATCTGCAAAAGGAATTTGCTGCGATTATTGTTTGTGTTGGCAGTACTTCACCGCGACGTTTGAAAATGATCCGCGATGATGCTAAAGGTGTTTACTATGCTAAAGATTTTCTGACTTATGTAACGAAGGAAATGTTGGAGCAAAACACATCTGTTCCCGCTGATACGGCAGGTAAGGATGTAGTGATTATAGGCGGAGGAGATACTGGTATCGACTGCGCTGCAGTGGCTTTTGCCCAAGGGGCCCGTAGTATCCTTCAGCTGGAGCTGAGGGAATGTGAGATGACCGGAAAAACGCAGGACGGTTTCTGTGAGTTGGTCAGCAGTGATCCTACATTATCATACGGCACTATGCTTCAGGATGTTTTATATGATGATAATGGCTTTGTAAAAGGGGTTCGCATCGCTAAGGTAGAATGGATAAGCTCCGCTTCGGGCAGCTTGCCTAAACCACAGTTGATCGAAGGCTCGGAGTCAGAAATCCCGGCGCAGCTTTTGCTGCTTGCTACTGGTTTTACAGGACCGGAGCCTGCTGTGTTCAGTACTTTTGCTTTTAATAAAACTCCTGTTGGCACGATCGCTAAAGGAAGCGGCTATTTTGATACTTCACGTGCCGGTGTATTTGCAGCAGGCGATGCTCGGCGTGGGCAAGGTGTTGTGGAATGGGCTTTTGCAGAAGGTCGTAATGCGGCTGTTGAATGTGCTGAATATTTGCATGCTTTAAAAAAATAATTATAAAAAAACGCCAATATCCTTTTACGGATATTGGCGTTTTTATTTTATTAATAAATGCAAGCGAATTTTTAAATAAAAATAGCAGGGTGATTAAAATACAACGTAAAAATGTTTTTATATACTTTAAAATAAAGTGGAATATATGAGGCTGGAGAATGGCTTCAGTAGCTAATCTACGAACATATGTTGCCTCAGCAACAAAAAAGTTGAACATTTGTTTAATTTAATTCAAATATTATCAGCAATATTGTAACAGATTTGTTAACAATTAACTTCGGCATAAGTTGAAAAAAATCTTTACAATAAAGGTTAAGAAAGCAATAGCTTTCAAAAGCGAAGGAGAAATTTTATGTAGTCTATTTTGAGAATTGAGGTGAGTCTTATGACACCGGCAGTAAAATGTCTAATCGTTCTGGCAATAGTGGCTTTATTATTTATTACTGAACTTATTCCTTTGGCCATCACTGCTATGAGTGGCGCTATCGCCTGCGGCCTTTTGGGTTTTATCCCGGCCAAACAGGTTTT
>NZ_QLTS01000009.1 GCF_003269275.1 Phascolarctobacterium faecium DSM 14760
GCATCGTCAGTGAAGAATCGCTGGTCAAAGCTGTTTTGAACCGCGTACCGAAAGGCACTGAAGAGAAAAATAAACAGGCATTGCAGGTTGGTATGAGGATTGCTGAAACAATTCTTTAATTTTGTACAAACAATAAAAACTACAGTTAAAAATGGAGCTGCAGATATTACTTTATGCCGCTTAGCAGTGTAAAACAATGATAATAATATTGGAGTAAATTTGTTTGATATTAATCTGTCTTAAGGTATAATATTATGAGTGTGCTTCCTGCCCTGTTTACGGTGTTAAAGTAAACTTTGATCAAAAGAACGTTAATGAATTATTCCGATAATCATCTGAATAAAATAAAAAAGCTTCACTGAAAAGTGAAGCTTTTTTATTTTGCAAATGTTCCAGGGTATAAAAACTGTTTTTTTATGTTTTATAAATAATTTGTTGAAAAAATGTTTGTTAGGGTGTATATTAGAGCAATGTTATTAAGAAAGGGGCCTTGCAATGATTATCAGACCAGCTACAATTATGCGGAATGATTATAATTTGATTTCTGAATATGCGCATCAAAGCGGCGAAATTGTATATTTAACGAAGTATGGTAAAGGTGATTTGGTTGTGATGAGCATCAAAACTTTTGAACAGCGTGAAGAAAAGTTTAAGTTCTATCATACTGTTATGCAGGCAGATTTAGACAGACAAAAAAGTGCCGAAGAGCTTTTTGACGGAGACGACGCTATCGCCAGATTGAAGGCGAAATTTATTGACTGATTATGCAATACGTACAGGATTGAAGATATTACCGCAGGCATGGCACGATCTTTTGGAAATTGGGTTTGTCTACAGCAGACAGGGTAAGAGACTTGAAGCAAGTGCTGTGACATGTAGTATTGTTAGTAAACTAAAGGAACTACAGGATTTTGCAATGCTGGGGAACAAAACACCCTTGAGCAGTTTGAATGAGAAAAAATATTTGATGCTGATGATAGATAAGTATGCCTGTATTTACCGCAAGGTTGAAAATACTGTATATATTTATCATATTACAGAATTACAGCGTGATTATCCTAAATTAATGAAATGACGGCAGGCAGCTTTTGCTTACAGCGAAAGCTGTTTTATTATTTTCCGGCAAGGGTATTTTACAGTAGTTTCACATATTTTCGAGTCTAGTGAGAACACTACCCTTGTGGTATAATATTTAAATATGAACAGGATAATTTGAGCGTTAAGGAAAGTGGTGAAGAAATGGCTGATAAATTTTTAGTTATTGATGGCAGCAGTTTGATACACAGGGCATTTTTTGCTTTGCCACCATTGATGACCAAGCAGGGAGTTCATACTGGCGCAGTATATGGCTTTTGTAATATGCTGGTGAAGCTTTTGGGTGATGTAAAACCTAAATGGCTGGCAGTTGCATTTGATAAATCACGTAAAACTTTCCGAACGGAAATGTTTGCAGATTATAAGGGGCAGCGTAAACCTACGCCCAGTGAACTGAGCGAACAATTTCCACTGGCCCGGCGTTTGCTGGAAGCTATGAACATCACTGTTCTTGAAACTGATGGTTACGAGGCTGATGATATTATCGGTACTTTTGCCGTACATGCGCCGCAGAACGCAGAAATTATTATCGTAACCGGCGACAAAGATGAATTGCAGCTTTTGGATGACAGGGTAAAGGTTTATTTTACCAAGCGAGGGATTTCTGATATCAAGGCGTATGATGTTGCAGCATTTGCCGCTGATTATGAAGGGTTGTCGCCAAAACAGCTGATTGATTTAAAAGGACTGATGGGTGACAGTTCAGATAATATTCCTGGTGTTCCCGGTGTAGGCCCTAAAACTGCTTTGAAGTTGATTTGTGAATATGGAACAGTAGAGAAGGTTTTAGAAAATATTGCGCAAATCAGCGGAAAAAGTTTAAAAGAGAAATTAGAAAATAATAAGGATGCTGCGCTGCTTTCAAAAAAGCTGGCAACCATTTTTACAGAAGTTCCAGTCGATCTTGATCTTGATAAATATGAACTGAAAGCTATGTCGGATGAGGCAAGGCCTTTAATGCAGGAATTGGAGTTCCGAAATTTGCATGAGAGATTCCAGACTATTTTGGGCGGCAGTGACGGTACCTTTGATCTTTTTGGAGAAAGTATCGGTCAGGAAAACGCCAATATAGAAATTGCGCTTTTAGAAACAGCAGAACAGGGCAAAGAATTCTTTGCGTTATTGCAGCAAAAGCAGGAAAAGGTTGCATTTACTGCTGTTTGCGGCGGCGAGTTACCTAAAATCCATTTTACTGCAGTGGAAATTTTTAATGATGGAAAAATTTATAAATTGCAGGAAGGCAGCGGGGCCTGGAATTTTTTTTATGAATGGCTGTCTGATTACAAACAATTGAAAGTTACATGCGACAGCAAAGAGATTTATAAGGCTTGTATGTGCCTGAATAAAAAAGCCGACGGTATAGTTGATGATATAGGTATAGCTGCTTATTTGATTGAACCAGGTCGCAGCTCCTATAGTTTGAAGGCAGTTGCAGAACGTTATCTGGCTGCAAATAACGGTGGGAATGCCGCTGATTTGCAGGCGTTACTTCCGCTTATTGAACAAAAACTGCGGGATTATGAATTGTATAAACTATATACGGAAATGGAACTGCCGCTGGCCTATTTGCTGGCAAAAATGGAATTAGCTGGAATTAAGCCGGATGTGAAGCTGCTAGAGAGTATTACAAAAGAAATGGCAGTACAGATAACTGCTTTAGAGATTTTGGCAGAAGAACAGGCCGGTGAAAAATTTAACCTGAAATCTCCTAAACAATTAGGTGTACTGCTGTTCGAAAAGTTGGGGCTTCCTATTATAAAAAAGACAAAGACCGGTTATTCGACAGATGTTTCTGTTTTGGAACAACTGGAAGGTTCGCATCCTCTGATTACGACGATCCTGGAACATCGCAAGCTGACAAAACTGCATTCAACATATCTGGAAGGGCTGCGCCCACTGATCAATCCTGCGACAGGGAGAATTCATACGCATTTTCAACAGACGGTAACGGCAACAGGAAGGTTATCAAGTACTGACCCGAATTTGCAGAATATTCCTGTACGAACTGAGATCGGTAAAAGAATCCGTGAAATATTTATACCGGGGACTGGTTATGACTGGTTGATGTCTTGCGATTATTCTCAGGTAGAACTGCGTGTACTTGCACATATGGCACAGGATAAGCTGCTTTTGGAATCTTTCCTGAATGGTCAGGATGTACACGCACGTACAGCGGCAGAGGTGTTTGGGGTGCCGTTGGAACAGGTCGATTCAATGATGCGTACCCGTGCGAAAGCAGTTAATTTTGGCATTGTTTATGGTATAAGTGATTTTGGACTGGCTAAACAGCTGGATATCAGCCGCGGTGAAGCAGCCGAGTATATAAAAAATTATTTTGCCCGCTATACAGGGGTAAAGAAATATATGGATGATACGGTCAATCATGCTCGGGAACAGGGTTATGTAGCTACAATGTTTGGACGTCGCCGTTATCTGCCTGATATCAGGCACAGTAATTTTAACTTACGCAGTTTTGCTGAGCGCACTGCCATCAATACGCCAATTCAGGGGACTGCGGCGGATATAATCAAAATAGCGATGCTTAAAGTTGAACAGGCGCTTTCTGATGCTAAAGTCAAGAGCCGCATTTTGCTGCAGGTACATGATGAATTAGTATTAGAAGTTATGGAAACGGAAAAAGAGCTGGTGGCACAGCTTGTAAAAAAAGCAATGGAAAGCGCTGCTTCTCTTAGTGTGCCGCTAACTGCCGATGTTGCCTGGGGGAAAAACTGGGCACAGACCAAATAGGAGGGATATCCATGCCGGAGTTGCCAGAAGTGGAGCAGGTCAGAAAGACTTTGCTGCCGCATATTAAGGGAAAAACTATTACTAAAGTTGAAGTATATTTGGATAGGCTGGTCAAACATCCATCGTCTGAGCAATTTATCAAAAATCTGACCGGTCGTACGATTGAAGACGTTTGCCGTCGCGGAAAGTATCTGGTGCTGAAAACAGGTGTCAATCAAAAACTTATCGTGCATTTACGTATGACCGGGTCTTTGGTGGCACAGGCTAGTGATTTAGAAGCACCGCCTTATGCCAAGATAAAATTTGAATTGACTGACGGTGTTACTATGTGGTTCTGTGATATAAGAACTTTTGGAACACTGTATTTAGTTACGGATGATGATTGTTACATTGCAGGTTATGAAACCTTGGGGCCTGAACCGCTGACAGTAGGGTTTAATCCTGAATATCTGGCTCCGATAGCTGCTAAAAGCCGCAAGCCCATCAAAACGTTGATTCTTGATCAAACGGTTATTGCCGGACTGGGAAATATTTATGCTGATGAGTGCTTGGCTTTAGCTGGAATTTTGCCTACACGTATAGCTAATACTTTGACGCGTGCGGAAATAGAAGCTGTGCATGAAGCGGCGAACAAAGTGATTGCACAGGGAATTGCCAATCGAGGAACCACTTTTCGTGATTATAAGGATGGCGAAGGTAATAAAGGTGACAATCAAAATCATCTGCTTGTTTATGGACGTGGCGGCGAACCGTGTAAAACCTGCGGTGAGCCTTTAGCCACGACAAAGGTTGGCGGCAGAGGCACTACTTACTGTGCCAAATGCCAGCACTGAGTGAAGTTATGAAAATTATTGGGTTAACAGGTGGTATTGCTTCTGGAAAAAGTACTGTCGCTTCGATTTTACAGAAACTGGGAGCTCATATTTTTGATGCGGATATTGCAAGCCGGCAGGCAGTTGCGCGTGGATCACAGGGGCTGCAACAGGTTATAGATGTTTTTGGCAGAGATTACCTGACAATTGACGGTGAGTTGGACCGGCAGAAGATTGCACAGCTGGTTTTTGAAAATAAAGCAGCGTTGGGGCAGTTGGAAAGCATAGTTCATACTTATGTGCGCTGTGAAGCAAAAAAATTTTTAGAACAGTGCAGGCGGCAGAATTTCTCAGCAGCGGTGCTTGACGTGCCGCTGTTGATCGAATGCGGCTGGTATAAAGAAGTTGATTTAGTGTGGCTGGTTGCAGTTGACGAACAGACTCAGATTGAGCGTGCTATGGCACGCAGCGGAATGTCGCAGCAGGAAGTAGAGGTTCGTATTGCGGCACAAATGACTTTGGCTGCAAAGTGTCAGTATGCGGATTTGATCATTGATAACAGTGGCAGCCTGAAACAAACTGAGCTGACAGTAAAAAAAGAATGGGAAAAAGTATTACAGATGGAGGATTGAGTTTGGCCAGACGTCGAAAAAAGAAAAACAACAGCCGCAAAATTTGGTTTGTACTGATTTTGCTGTGTGCAGTTTCGTTGTTGGGCTGGAAAATTTGGACGTCTGACGAAGTACAAATGCGGTTTGTTTATATGTGGCCTTATCAAGGCGAGATTTTGGAATACAGCGGGAAAAACAAGATTGATCCTTTTTTAGTGGCGGCAGTCATAAAAAATGAAAGTAATTTTGATCGTAAGGCTGTATCTAAGGTTGGAGCAATCGGACTAATGCAGATTATGCCGGATACCGGGGCATGGATCGCCGAACAGATGGGAATCAAAAATTTTGACCCACAGGATTTATATCGTACAGACGCTAATATCCGTTTAGGATGTTGGTATCTTGGAGAACTGGAATATGAATTTCAGCGGAACTGGGTCTTGATGATGATTGCTTATAATGCCGGTCGTGGCAATACAAAAGCGTGGATGCAGGAAAATAATTGGGGTTACGATTTTAATAGAATCGAGGATATTCCATACAGTGATACACGTGAATATGTGAGGAAAGTTTTGTATGATCGGGATGAGTATTACAAATTATATAAAAACAGGTTAAAAAAGTATTGACGGAGTTGTAATAGTGTGCTATTATATCACTGTTGCTGATTTAGGCAATTGTAATGCGGTAGTGGCGGAACGGCAGACGCGCTAGCCTCAGGAGCTAGTGGGGGCAACCCCGTGGAGGTTCAAATCCTCTCTACCGCACCATTTTTGTCTATAACGGTAATTTTTAACCACAATGCGGTTGTGGCGGAACGGCAGACGCACCATCTTGAGGGGGTGGCGGGGAGACCCGTGTGGGTTCAAATCCCACCAACCGCACCAAATGAGAAGATAAACGCTTCACGAATTTTCGTGAAGCGTTTTTTATTTGTCAGAGCTTCAGAATTTTTTTGTTTTATTTATTGCTTATAATCATATTCGTAGTATGATATGAATATGATTAAGAATGGAGTGAGATAAAATGATTTTTGGTGTATTGCCACAGAAAAAGAATCAGTATGCATTGCGTATTTTAGGAAATTGCGGTGAATTTACTTCTGAGGAGCTTTTGCGGCTGTCAGAATTAACAGCAAAGTTTGGCAATGGTAAGATTACAGCCACCAGTAGAGGAACTTTTGAATTGAATGGTGTCAGTGAGAGTGAGTTGGAGCCTGCGATTGAGGCAGTACAGGCAGCAAAACTTCGGTTAGGTGGAACAGGTGCGACAGTTCGGGCTATTGTGGCATGCAAAGGTACTGACTGCCGTAAAGGTATGTTTGATGTGCATGCTTTTGCCTGCAGACTAGATAAAGAATTTTATGGTATTGATGTACCTAAAAAATTTAAAATCGGTGTCTTTGGCTGTCTTAATAGCCTTGGTAAGGCTATGGCACAGGATATTGGGGTTATGCCCTCTTTTACAGAACCAGGAAAATTTGAAATATATATTGGTGGATTGTTAGGGAACAGACCTGTCCAGGGAAAGCATATCCCAGTACCTCTAAAGGAAGAGATGGTGGCAGATGCGATAAGATATGTTTTGGATATATATAAGACAAACGGTATTTATCCGCAGCGCCTGCGTACGGTATTAGATGACAAAAAAGAGCTGTGGCAGGAAATTAATTATTATTTTAAAAGCCTGGCAAAATAACAGTTGAATAAAAAGTATGGAAGCTGCTATTTTTAAAATCTTTAAAAATTATCTTTGACGATTAAGTAAGATTATATAACGTCATGTTTTTTCATAAAGTCCTATAATTAGATTCGTAAGCAGTAATGCAAAAAATATTTAAGGAAGTGGACTTTATGAAATTCAAAAATCTTGTATTAACATTAGGTGTATTAATGATGCTGGCCTTTACTTCTATGGCTGCTGCCGCGCCTAGTCAGGTAAACCGCAGTATGACAGCTATTAATGCAGCAAAAGCAGAAATACCTGCTGTATGCGAACTGGTTGGTTATAATGTGGACGGTGATACCAGTATCATAACTTTTAAAGACCCTAATACTTTGGAACGTTATGTTGTAGATGTTAATACAGCTACGGCCAAGGTGCAGGAAATCGAAGTAAAAGGTGCTACATTTGTTATGGGCAGTACTATGGTTACTAAAACTCCGGATGATATAGAAAAAATTGTTTTGAAAAATTATCCTAATGCCTATGAAATCGTTATTACTCAAGGGCAGGATGGAAATAATATTTACTATATTGCCGACTTTTTGACTGATAAATTTGATGGAGAATTAAAGTTAGATCCTGTTACCGGTGCTATTTGTGAACGTGAACTGGAATACTTCTAAGCGAAAAATAAAAGGAGTACATCAATTGATGTACTCCTTTTATTTTTTTAGAAAAGTTTTAAAATATCATTGTTGTTAAAAGCGCTGATCGGTTTTAAAGGACGCGGAGAACCGTCAGGCTGCTGCAGCTGTTTGTCCATCCAGATAATATCCAGCCACTGGTCAAATTTATAGCCGGCTTTAGGATGCGGACCAAGATTTCTGAAGCCAAAGGCAGCATGAAAATCGATACTGCGTTGGTTATTAGCAGTAATGCATGCATAAACATTATAAAAACCCTGTTTTTGAAGCAGGTCCAAAAGGCAGCTGTAAAGTTTTTTGCCAATACCGCTGTTTTGGGCTTCTGGAGCCAGATATATTGAAAGATCAGCGTCGTAAAGATAGGCGATGCGTTCCTGATAAGGAGAGCCGTAGGCAAAACCTAAGATTTTGCTGTTTCGTTCATAAACTAGATAAGGGTATTTACTGCTGATGTTTGAAATACGTTCAGTAAATTCTGACAGGGATGGCGGTTCATATTCAAAAGAAATAGTTGTATCCAGAATATAAGGCGTGTAAATATTTAAAATTCCGGTGCTGTCTTTTAATTCAACAAAACGGATCTTTTCCTGCATTTTCAAGCCTCCCTGGTCTATTGACGTTCGTTCAAAATGCGTTTAAAGATTGCAAACATGACTTCTGCTACGTCATCATTAAATTTGATTGCTATGGATTCACCGTCTTTTTTTGTAAAATAAATGATATTTACTGAAAGATTGGCATTATCCAAATCGTTGAGTTCTACAACCTTTGCCATTTTGTTGCTTAAATAAATGATGCGCTGGTTCGTAAAGAAAAGATAGCCGATATCGACAACAGCGGTTACTTCTTCAGTAAAATGGGGATGTTCGATTTTTTCGCCTTTAAAAGAAATTGTTTCGTCTATTTCCAAGCGGCGGGTCAATTCAAAATAGTTATCTTCTTTCTCTATTGTTTTATGTTCGCAGAAACCTGCCTGCTGAGCTGCGGCATGACATATTTCTCCTTCGTTCAGCGGAAAGTCGACTTTGATATCTCCTAAAGGAGCATTTTCGGCTGACCATAAATAACGGTATTTATCTAAAGCATTTTGAATATTGGGTTTGAATTCATAAGGTATATCGAGTTTTGTACAAATTTCCCTCAAAGCGGTTTCTTCATCAGGACTGAACCGCTGCTGCTCAGCTATTTCGTCAAATTTTTTATTCAAGTAGTCGTGAAATACCTGAACTCGTATATCATAGCCATCTTCGTAATCATAACCAAAAACATTATTGATTTCGCTGATTGTTAGAGGTTCTTCTCCACTGATTATTTTTCGACAGCGAGAGAAGTAAGCTACTTTTTTAGCTCCGTTATCAGCTAAACGCTGTAATTTTTCTGGAAGTTCTAAAACTTGAGCGAGATGTTTTGTTTCTTCGAAAACGGGGTCATCTTTGCTTACTGCGCTAATATATACATGGTCGGCTACCTTACGGTACATACTGCTGCGGTATTCGATATTGCTGCTGTCAAATTTTGCTCCCCAGTTTTTGATAAAATTGCTGACGATCTCTTCGGTTAATTCAGTAGCAGCAGTACTTTCTGCCAAAAAATTATTTATTTCAACTAAGGCGTTATGACCGGGCTTACTGCCAAAGAGCCTGCTCATCATTCCCTGGGTCTCTAATTCCTGCTTTTCAAATCCGTTCACTGGTGTGCTCCTTTTCTTAGCTAAATTAAATGATATTGTAAATAATATTATAGATATTATACAAGAAAAACTGTAAAAAGTCATTTGCCCAATTTGTTAAGAAAAAATTATAGGCAGTAGTTATTTTGTTGCTGCGGCGGTTGAAAAACAGTTTTATGAGTTTTTTTTATATAAATGCTATGATATAATCAAATTAATAATAGTTGGTTTGGAGATGAGTCTATGTCCTTGTTGGATGAGAGAGGCACAGGGGCTATCAGCTGGCAGCGTAATTTAGCCGTATTATGGTGTGGCGTGTTTTTTGCATGCGCCAGTTATACGATGGTAGTTCCGTTTTTACCTGTTTATTTACTACAAGAGCTGCATGTTGAAAGTAGTGAAGTAAATTTTTGGAGCGGTCTTGTCTATTCGGTAACTTTTTTAGGCGCTTCGATTATGGCCCCGTATTGGGGGGCAAGAGCTGACAGGGTTGGTCAGCGGCGTATGGCGATACGTGCAGGATTTGGTCTCGCATTTACCTACTGGCTGGCAGGAATTTCGCAATCGCCGGAACAGCTTTTAGGTGTGCGTATTTTGACTGGTTTAATCAGCGGATTTGTACCTGCATCTATGTCGCTGGTGTCTTCGACACTGCCTGAAAGCCGCATGGGCTGGGGAATGGGCCTGATGCAGACTGCGGTTGCCAGCGGCAGTATTTTAGGACCGATGATGGGCGGTTATTTTAGTTCTTGGTTTGGTATGAGACTATCTTTTTTTGTTGCCAGCTGTTGTTTAGGATTGGCGACAGTAATGGTTGTGCTTTTTGTTCGAGATGTGCCGCACAGCCAGGAAGAACAGAAAACAAAAATCAATTTGTGGCAGGATCTGCAGGAGTCTTTGCATAATAAAGGGCTGCTGTATGTAATGACGATGTTCTTTCTGATCCAGGTCTGTACGATGATCATTCAGCCTTTGGTAACTATGTATGTTTCGCATTTGATGGGTAGAATGGATGAATCGGTCGTTAAAGCTGCCGGTATTATTTTTTCGCTGGCAGGTATAGCCGGTATCATTGCAGCTCCGTTTTGGGGCAAACGTGGTCAACAGCTAGGTTACACTAAGGTGCTCTGTTTTGTTTTATTTTGTGCCGGCGCTATCAATCTGTGTCAGATTTTTGTGCAGGATATCTGGCAGTTTGCAGGGATCCAGTTCGTATACGGTTTATTCCTGGCAGGAGCTGTACCTAATGTTAACGCCCGCCTGGTAGAGGTCACAGATCCGTCAATGCGCGGTAAGGCTTTTGGTCTGGTTACTTCAGCACAGCAGTTCGGCGGTGTTATAGGTCCTCTGCTGGGAGGTTTTTTGGGCGGCTATATGCTTACACGTCATATTCTGGTCATTACGGGAATTATTTTACTGCTGGCAGGCAGTTATACGTATTTTACGAAAGTGAAAAAGACTGCGGAAGTTTAAGGAACGGTTTAAAAACTTACATTATGAAACTTTAGTGAATTACAAGGCCTGTGCTCTTGACTAAAATTTAATTTGAGTGAATAATTAAGATAGTAACGGATACTGATTATCACATGAAAGTGAGTGATTTATATGTTAAAAGAATTTGAAGGGCAAATGCCTAAAATCGACAAAAAAGCACATGCTTTTGAAAGTGCCGATCTGATTGGTAAAGTAGAAATGAAAGAATACAGCAGTGCATGGTTCAATGTTACTATTCGCGGCGATGTTAATCGTATAGAAGTAGGACGCTACAGCAATATCCAGGATAACTGCTGCCTGCATGTTGCCGATGATTATGCCTGCATTGTTGGTGATTTTGTTACTGTCGGTCATGGTGCTATCCTGCACGCCTGTACTGTGGAAGATCATTGCCTGATAGGGATGCATGCTACCGTACTTGATGGCAGCGTTATAGGACATGGCTCCATTGTAGCAGCTGGCGCAGTGGTGACAAAGGGAACTAAAGTACCGCCGTTTTCACTGGTTGCCGGCATTCCCGCCAAAGTGATCAAAACTCTTGACGAAAGTAATCTGGATAATATTCATGCACAGGCTGTTAAATATAAAGATTTGTGGAGCAAACGCCACAATATCATGCCGGATATTGACGGCGAAACTTATCATGGTGAAAAAATAGTATAGAATATAAGTAAAAGGAGCTGCTGCTGCAGCTCCTTTTTAATTTGCTGTACGGCAGGAATAAACATTTCAGGCGGCGAATATATACGCTAGCTGAATTCGTGAAAGGAGTTTTAAAAATGAAAGATACGATAAAAGAATATTTGGCAGGTCAGTATGACGCTTATGTAAAAGATTTGGAGACGCTGACTAATATCGATTCAGGGAATGGAGATTTGCAGGGAACGGAAGCTGCTAATAAGTTTGTCGCGGAAAAAATGCAGGAGCTCGGAGCTGTTACTGAATTCCGTTATAATGACAGGGCGTGCCATCTGATTTCTCGCCTGAAGGGAAGCGGAAAATTGAGTATTCTGCTTGTTGCACATGTTGACACGGTATTCAACCGCGGTGAAGCGGCTAAACGTCCTTTTAAGGTTGATGAGAATGGATTTGCCTGGGGGCCTGGCGTCGGTGATGACAAGGCTACTGTAGTGGAAGTTATTTACGGGTTAAAAGCTTTGCTGAAAGCAGGATTTTCTGATTTTAAAGAAATTATTTATTATACCAACGGCGAAGAAGAAGGCGGCTCCCCGACTGCCGAAGCGATTGTGGCAGAGCTTTCTCAGCAGGCAGATTTTGCCGTTATTATGGACGTAGCCCGTCCTAACTGGGGCATCGTTACACAGCGTAAGGGTAATGCAAAGTATAAGGTTCAGGTAACAGGGATTGGCGGACATCATGGCAATGCTTCACAGCATTGCGCCAATGCTATTCATCAGCTTGCTTATACAATTACAGAGCTGCATAAATTAGCAAGCCCTATGCCTGGAGATCCGGCAGATTTTACAGCAAAAGCGTTAGCTGATCGCGGCATTGTTGATTCTGGACAGTTTATTCCTCAGAATACTGTCAATGTCGGCGTTATTGGATCGACCAATGACAAGATCAGTGTCATTCCCGGCGATGCTTATTGTGAAGTCAATGTTCGTTGTTTTTCTGTAGCGGAGCAGGAACGGTTGGACAGAGAGATCAAGGCTTTAGCAGATAAAGCAGTTGTTGCCGGAACTAAAGTTGAAATTACGGGCGGTATTGTTACAGGACCGATGGAGAAAACGCCGCAGGTCCAGAAGATGGTTGATGTTTACAGCAGGATCGTCAGGGATGAATTTGGTGGTAATGTTACTGAATGGGTCGCCGGTGGATTGACTGACGGTAACAGAACTGCAAAATATATTCCTACTCTAGATGCATTGGGAGTAGAAAACTACGATGAGCATACTGATCATGAATCCGTTGATTTAAAAACAGCTGTTCCCAGAACTACAGCTTTCGCTCTGACTTTAGCAGAGCTAACAAAAATATTTTAATTTTTTTGTTGCAGGCAGTCGCAGACTGCCTGCAGTTATGTTAAACTAATAAAGATATGATAAATCTGTAAGGTAAGGGATGAAAGCATGGGAAAAAAAGACAATAAATATTCTAACGCAGCGACATCATTGAGTGAAGGTGGTATTTTTGGGTTAGGACGTCCTATTGATTTTACTGATGGGATAACAAGAATAGCACTTATCTGTACTATTTTAACGTCGGTAGCGGCAACTTTTTGGAAAACTATGGGCGGTGCCGATACAGAAACTGCCATGTATTTTGGGCTCAATACGGCTGCTGCGTTTTTCTTTTCCTGGCTGATTGCCCAGGAGCTTGATCCGGATCGCAAGCTGGGTGGTATTATTGGCGGAGGGCTGAGTATTGTCGCTGCTTTGACTCTGGGAGAAGGTAATGTTCTTGTTCTGCTGTGGCTGCTGTTTATCCTGCGGATGCTAAACCGTACTTCCGGTTCGCGGCACAAGATCGGGGATAATGTTTTCTTGATTTTTATTGCCTATTGGCTTGGGAAAGATGGATATTGGCTTTATCCAGTACTTACGGGCACGGCGTATATTATTGAAAGCCAGATCAGGGGCGGATATTACAGGAGCCTGTATTTAGGCGGTTTGGCGTTTGCTGTTACAGCAATGGCCGACACTTCTATGAAAGCGCACAGTCTTTCGATGATTTATGTCTATCTGATGGCGCTTTGTTTTATTTTGTTTTTACCTGAAATAAGAATGGCGGCAGTAACAGAAGCCAAAGGTGATATTGACGGAAAACGTATCAGTCCGCAGAGACTACAGGTGGCACAAGGCGCTTTTCTGATGATAGGGTTTTCAGTGCCGTGGGTACATGGCGACGCACAGGCTGCTGCGCTGACACCAGCCTGGATGGCCGGAATAGGTGTAGGCGTTTTTCTGCTTGTTGATGCTATTCAAAAAGCTATGTTTGAAAAAAATAAACAATAAATTCAGGAGGTTTTTTAAATGAGTGAAAACAGAAAAATCAGATTTACAACTAATAAAGGAGAATTTATCGTCGAAATGTTCGAAGATAAAGCGCCCAAAACGACTAAAAATTTTATTGAATTGACAGAAAAAGGCTTTTATAATGGCGTAGTATTTCATCGTGTTATCGACGGCTTTATGATTCAGGGCGGTGACCCTACCGGTACTGGTATGGGTGGACCAGGGTATAAAATTGATGACGAATTTGGTGAGGGGCTGCAGCATGATGACGAAGGTGTTCTTTCAATGGCTAATGCCGGGCCCAACACTGGCGGCAGTCAGTTTTTTATCACTTTAGCACCTACACCATGGCTTAACGGGCATCATGCTATTTTCGGCAAAGTTGTTGAAGGGATGGATATTGTACGGTTGATTGGTGTAGTACCTACGGATTTTCGCGATCGCCCTAAAGATCCTGTAATTATGGAAACTGTAGAGGTTATAAAATAATTTGCCTGCGTATGTTTACATATTACGCTGTCGTGATGAATCACTTTATACCGGCTGGACAAATGATTTGGAAAAGCGGCTTGAAGCGCATAACAGCGGTAAAGGAGCAAAATATACCCGTGGGCGCTGTCCTGTAACTTTGGTCTATAGTGAAACGCTGTCAACTAAGGAAGAAGCGCTGCATCGCGAATGTGAAATCAAAAAAATGACTAAAACTGCTAAATTAGCCTTAATTAAGCAAAATATGAAGGAATAGAAGCAAAAATATTAAAAAAATTACAAAAAATAGCAAAAGAGAGTTGCTTTATTGTAAATAATAGGCTATAATGGGCTGGTGAGTGAGATGTTCTAGCTCCTCATTAAAGTAATTTTTAGGAGGCCCAGAAAATGACTGGCAAAGTAAAATGGTTTAACGCAGAAAAAGGTTATGGTTTCATCGAACGCGAAGATGGTGGCGACGTATTCGTACATTTCTCCGCTATTCAATCCGAAGGTTTCAAAACTCTTGAAGAAGGTCAAGCAGTTGAATTTGACGTTGTTCAAGGCAACCGCGGTGAACAAGCTGCCAACGTTGTTCGTCTGTAATTGATATAGATTAAAATTTTTTTTAATATATAGCAGCATATGAACAGAAAAGTAAGGCGCTACCTTTAAGGTAGCGCCTTTTTTCCTTTTTATAAAATTTTGAGTTTAATGACAGGCGTAAAATTTTAATTACGCAGCAGTTGTGTTGTAGTGTTATGAACTTTATTGCTATAATGAGAGTTAACAAGAAACGTGAAATTATTTTTAGGAAAGGAAGTGTAAAGCATTGGAAAATATACTGCAGGGACTTAATGCGTCTCAGCTTGAAGCTGTTACTTCTACGGAAGGATTTATACGTGTTATAGCTGGAGCAGGGTCAGGTAAAACAAGGGCTCTGGCTCGGCGTTTTGCCTATCTGGTCAATGAAATCGGAATTTTGCCGGGGAATATTCTATGTGTAACTTTTACTAATAAATCGGCGAATGAAATGCGTCAGCGAATCCATAACCTGACTGGTGATAATGATACTGGTTATATCAGTACTTTCCATAGTTTCTGCGTATCTGTTTTACAGGAGGACAGCCATGCTCTGCAATATCCAAAAAGCTTTCTTGTTTTAGACAATTCTGATATCGATTCTATGCTGAAAATTATTTACGAGGAACGTGGATTGACGCTTAGAAATATGACTTTCAGTAAAGCACGGGATATGATTGAAATCAGAAAACTAATTAAAGAACCGAAATATTATCTGGATATGCTCAATATGTCATTAGATACATTGAGACAGAAATATCTTACTGCAACAGAGCCGTCTGATATAATTTTTTATGGTTATTTATATCAGGAGAAAAAATGCTTCGGACTAGATTATAATGATTTAATTAAATTTACCTTATATATTTTCGAACAAAATGAAGCTGTTAAAATAAAATGGCAGCAACGTTTGGAATATATCATGATTGATGAATTTCAGGATATTGATGAACTGCAGTACAAATTGATGTCAGTATTGTGTGGTTACCATAAAAATCTGTTTATCGTCGGGGATCCAGACCAGACGATTTATACCTGGCGCGGTGCTAATGTGCGCTATTTACTGGATTTTGATAAGATTTTTCCAAGTGTAAAAACTATAATGATGATGCAGAATTATCGCTCTACACCGCAGATAGTTTCGGTCGTTAATGATTTGATTGATAAAAATAAGTTTAGGATCAAGAAAAATCTTATGCCAACTATTGCAGACGGAAGGAAGGTTATATGCCATCATGCAGATACTTCTGAGCGTGAAGCGATGTGGATAGCAGAGCAGATCCAGGCATTGCATGGCGAGGGGACTTCTTACAGGGAAATCACTGTTTTATATCGTGCGCATTATATTACCAGAATCGTAGAGGAAGTTTTTTTACGTGAAAAAATACCTTACGCTATTTACAGCGGGGTGCAGTTTTTCAACAGAATGGAAATAAAGGACGCTTTGGCATATTTACGGTTGATTGCATATAAAGATGATCTGGCGTTTTTGAGAGTAGTTAATGTTCCTAAAAGAAATCTTGGGGAGCGGCGCATAAAATTTTTGCAGGAATATGCAGTCAAGCACCAATGCTCTCTGTATATTGCTTTAGAGACAAATTTGGATAATGAAATTTTTAAAGGGACAAAAGCCGCACAGTTTGTAGCATTGATCGAAAATTTTGCCGCTAATTATGCAGAAAGACAAATTTCGGAATTGCTGGCTGCAATTTTAAATGAGAGTGGTTATGAAAAAATGCTGCGGACAGAAGGAAGTCAGGAACGTCTGGATAATCTGGCGGAACTTAAACAGTCGGTTTATGAATATGAAACTTCCTGCGGGGAAGAAAGTACATTGGAACATTACTTGTCACATGTTGCTTTGTTTACTAACAACGATGCGGCTGATAATAGTGATAAAGTAAAATTAATGACGGTACATTCGGCCAAAGGTCTGGAATTTCCCTATGTATTTTTATGTGCGATGAATGAGGGTGTTTTCCCGTCTAAGAAAACAGATACTATACAAAAGATGGAGGAAGAGCGCAGACTCGCTTTTGTTGCAATGACCCGGGCACAGAAAGGGCTGTATCTTTCTGAAGCTGAAGGTAGAAATTTTGATGGCTCTCCGCGCTATCCGTCGCGTTTTCTGCTGGATATAGAGCCGGCATTGCTTGATTATACACAAAAGCCGCAGGAAGGTTTGATAATAGAAACAAAAGATTATCTTGTTATCAACGAGCGTTATCTTGCTGATGAAGAAAATCAGTTGTCACTGGCTGTTGGGCAGCGTGTAAAGCATAATATTTTCGGTTCTGGTACTGTTGTTGATGTAGATTTGATCAAGGCTGCGCATCTTGTGAAATTTGATAATATTGATACGCCGCGCAGTATTTCTTTCAGGGCGAAATTAGAAAAGGACTAGATACTTTAGGTAAGATAATCAAAAGAAGTCGTATTAAACGCATTTCAATTGAGAAATGCGTTTTTCTTTTTGTGTTTTTCGCAGCATTCATTTATAATTATTGTAAATGATGTTAATTAATTTTAGGAGCGGAGGTGCAGTATGCGCTCAATAATAAAGGTTTTAACTTGCGTTCTGCTGGCGCTGGTTGTGTTTGTGCCGGTTAGAACAAGCTGGGCGCATGAGTATACGCCTGCGGAAAAGAAAATGATTGATGCGGCGTATCGTGATGCACATTGGACTACAGTTGCAGCAGCAGCCTGTATAGGAGCATATTCCCCGGAAAATGCTCCGGAATTTGGTTATTTGCGCGATTATGGCTGGAAGATAGTACCGCATAAAGTAAAAAAAGGAAAATTGGAAGCCAATTTTATTGTGGCAAAAAATAAAACCCGACGCGGCAGGGATGTTTATATAGTTGCTTTTCGCGGCAGTGCCAGCAAGAGTGACTGGACTGTCAACCTGAACACCGATAAGGTGCCGTACGGCGGCCGCAGCCTTGAGGAATTTATTGAATATGCAGGACATTCTGAAAAGGATAAAACTGTACCAATGGTACATAAAGGCTTTAATGATTACGTCAATACTGTTTTAGAAACAATGGTCGATACTAATGATGACGGTATTGATGAGGTTTTGTTTAATGAGATTTTGGCTAATACAGATACACGTGTATTGCTTACCGGGCATAGCCTGGGGGGAGCTGTCGCTACATTGCTGGCAGAACGCCTTGTAAGTATGGGGATAGATAAAGATCGTGTGCCGGTTATAACTTTTGGCGCGCCTGCCATAGGCAACGCTGCTTTTGCCGAAGTCTACGGTGATAAGATAGATCTGCGCAGAATAACTAATAATGCTGATCCTGTGCCGGGCAGCCTGCAGACATTTTTTGGAGGCTACAAGCAGTTTGGAAAGCATCATAAATACAATCTTTCCCGTAAGCTGAGTGATTTTCAGCATGATATGGGAATGTATTTTGATTACAGCATGCGAGAATATTATGCAGCTTTGGACAAAGCAGAGGCTGCCGGTGTACGTGAAAAACTACCCATGCAAAAACTTGAAGGAACGGAACCGTTAGTAGCTGTTTGGATCGGCAGCAGTCTTGAGGTAGATAAAAGGGACTATGTGCCTGATATTAAAAGGTTTATTATGAACGAGTATCAAATGATGCTGCCGCGGTATGTGATCGTAGATACGGAAACAAAACTTTATGACGACAGTGTCTATGCAATGGAAAAATTTTATCAGAAAGCGCGGGAGCTGGGCGCAGATTATATTTTGATCGCTGAGATTGATGGACGGGTGCTCAATGACAGGGAAAAATGGTATATCAATATGAATCAAAGCGTATTCACAGTTGATGGCAGACTGATAACGATGAATAGTTTTGCACGTTTTGTTTCACCGGTTTCCGGGAATATTCAGGCAACAACTTTTGTTTTAGAGCAAAGCCGTGAGGAGCTAAAAAAGCATCTGACATTTGTCAGGTTAGATCAGCACGCTTCGCCTCGCCGGCTATGATCAAAATTTTATAAATAGGTGTGAGAAAAGTATGAAACAAGAAAAGCTGGAAAGTTTAGCCCAGGAATTAGTGGCTTGCAGAGAATGCCCTCTGCGGGAAGCAGCACAGGCTCCTGTAGGCTGGTTTGGTAATTATGACAGTCCGATTGTTTTTGTGGGCGAAGGACCTGGCGGCGTGGAGGATGACTACGGCTGCCCTTTGATTGGTCCGTCTGGACAGTTGTTGGATAAGGCTTTGTGGGCTGCCAAGATGACGCGTGACCGTATTTTAACGACCAATGTTATCAAATGTCGTCCTAAGGGTAACCGCACGCCGAATATTGCAGAAGCAGATTTCTGTGCACAGCGTTGGCTTGACAAGGAGTTGGCGATATTACAGCCTAAAGTTGTGGTTGCTTTGGGCAGTGTTGCTTTACATTATCTTGGCAATCAGGATATGCGCATCACCAGAGACCGTGGTAAATGGTTTAAAACAAAACATGGTTTTGATTGTATAGCGACTTTTCATCCTGCGTATTTACTGCGCATCAGTAATATTAAAGCGCTTAATGCAGCAAAATGGGACGTTTTTCATGATTTGGAGGCAGCAAGGGATAAAGCGTTGGCGGCAGTGCCTGATTATAATTTGATGTCTGAAGAGAAAACCGACCTTTTTAAATTGTTTCAACGACGTAAATAAATTTTCAGAAGCTGCGGAATAAAAAGGAAAAAATATATAAAAATTCCAAGTTAGGTATTGCTAACTTGGAATTTTTGTGTTATACTCAAAATCAAGTTAGACGGGGCTAACCAGACGGTGTGATTTCGACCCTTCTTTCTTTTATCACTTATGAATAATAACCGGAGCCTTGCCGGTAGCTACGTTTGGTTAGCTAAACTAACTTTTTCCAAAGGAGTTATCATGCAGTTTGAATTACATGGCTTTAAAAGTTTTGATGAATTGCTGGCTTTCCATTGCGCACCGGCGTTGACTGGAATCAAACCGGCCAATCTTGTCAGCTGCCCTACTGCATCTATGCCTGTAGTCGCGCCGCTTTTGGCTGATTATACGGAACAGTTTGCCGATAAGGGGATTGCTTTTGAAGTTTTATGTCATTGTGCGGCACGAACTTTGGTTTTGGTTTACCAGCCGCAGCAGCTTGAAGATTTGCTGCAGAAGCAAGCGATAAGCTGTTATTTACAAGAACTTGGTTATAAGTCTGGTTCGGTGCATTCATTGCTCCGACAGTTAGGGGCAAAGATATCCTGCAGCCAGGATTTTCCGCATGAAATTGGTATATTTTTAGGTTATCCGTTAGCGGATATCCAAGGCTTTATTAAAAATAAAGGCAAGAATTGCAAATGCAGCGGTTATTGGAAAGTATATGATGATGTCGAGCATGCCAAGCGTTTGTTTGACGCATATAATAAATGCCGGGACAGGTTGTTGAAGGCTGTAGCTGAAGGCGTACCTTTACATCTGGCAGCGGCTTCTTTTTAAGGAGGTTTTATTATGGAAAAGATTCCTGTTATTTATTGGTCTGGTACCGGTAATACGAAACTGATGGCTGAGGCTGTGGCCGAAGGTATTGGAACTGCTGCAGACCTCAAAAGCGTTAGCGATATCACTCCTGAACAGGCGGCTGAATATTCAGCATTGGCACTGGGATGCAGTGCTATGGGTGCTGAAGTTCTGGAAGAATATGAGTTTGAACCGTTCTTTACTGCATTAGAACCGTTTTTGCAGGGGAAAAAGGTTGTGATTTTTGGTTCTTATGGCTGGGGCGGAAGTTATATGAGTGATTGGGAACAGCGTATAAAAGCAGCTGGTGCCGAATTGATTGCCCCGGGGCTTTTGGTATTGGGTGCCCCAGATGAAGCGATGGCTGAAAGCTGCCGCGAGTTAGGTGCGGCTTTAGCTAAAGCATAACTTTACTTCTCCGTCATAACTACGGTAAGAGCAGACTGTGGTTATGTCCTTTAATATTCCATTTCTCCAAATGCAGATAACCGGGTCCTTTCGGGGATTCCGGTTATCTGCATTTTATTTTAAGTGGATGTTTAATAAACGTCATAAACGAATACAAAATTTATATAATAAAGAGCTTACTTGAAAGCGTATCACAAGTAGCTTATAATAAGGATAAAGGTAAGGAGTTGTTTAAATGGAATCATTGATGAAGATCAACGATCCGATTTTGTTAGCTCTGATAGCAACAGGTTTTACCTGGTTCATGACTGCGCTTGGTGCGGCGATGGTATTTTTCTTTAAAGAGATTAACAAAAGGGTTTTAAATATGATGCTGGGCTTTGCTGCAGGTATTATGGTTGCCGCTTCTTTTTGGTCGCTTTTGGCTCCTGCCATAGAAATGGCGGAAAAAAGCAGTTTGCCTGCCTGGCTTGTTGCTGCTATTGGTTTTTTGAGTGGTGCTGCTTTTTTGTGGCTGGCGGATAGAATACTGCCGCATGCGCATTTCTTTGCAAAAGAAGGGGAAGTAGAGGGGATTCCAACTAATTGGCGTCGTAGCATTTTACTTGTATTCTCAATTACGCTGCATAATATACCTGAAGGTTTGGCGGTTGGCGTTGCTTTTGGAGCAGCGGCGAATAGTATGAGCGAAACAGGATTGCTGGCAGCTGTAGCTGTTGCTTTGGGAATTGGTATTCAAAATTTCCCAGAAGGTGCTGCAGTTTCTATCCCACTTCGGCGCGAAGGTGTTTCGCGGATGAAAAGTTTTATGTATGGCCAGGCTTCCGGGCTGGTAGAACCGATAGCTGGTGTTATTGGTGCGGCGATGGTTACTTCCATGGAGGCTATTTTGCCTTATGCCTTAGCCTTTGCTGCCGGTGCTATGCTGTATGTCGTTGTCGAAGAGCTGATACCGGAGTCTCAAAGTGGTGGAGAACATGAAAGTGCGGACCTTTCGACGATTGGGTTTATTATTGGTTTTGCGATTATGATGATTTTAGACGTAGCTTTAGGTTAAGCGCGGCTGAAGCCGCATTTACAATTAAGTGATAAAATTTTATTAAGGAGTGAGTACAAATGGGCGAAAAGAAGTTCTACATCTGTAAACATTGTGGTAATATGATTGGTATGATCAAAAGCAGCGGCGTAAATGTCGTTTGCTGCGGCGATCCTATGACAGAACTGAAACCTAATACAGTGGAGGCTTCACAGGAAAAACATCTGCCGGTAGTTACTATTGAAGGTAATATTGTAAAAGTAAAAGTTGGCAGTGTTGAGCATCCTATGACAGAGGAACATCATATTGCCTGGATCTATCTGGAGACAGAACAGGGCGGCCAACGGAAGAAACTGGCTGTTGGTTCTAAACCGGAAGCTGAGTTTGCATTGGCTGGCGGCGACAAGGTAGTAGGTGTTTATGAATACTGCAATCTACACGGCTTATGGCTTACAAAAGTTGAATAGAAGTTTGTAATAAAAACAGGACGGATTTTGCCGTCCTGTTTTTATTTTTAAATAATATAATAGACGTAGCTTTATATAGCAGGACTTTTTATAGAGCTGATAGAATTAAGTCATATAAGTGATATTAAAGGAGGGACGAGAAATGAGTGAATTCAGTGAAAAAATGGGCATAGAAGTCGGTAATGCTTTTAAGAGTGGTTATAATTGCAGCGAAGCGATAGTTGAAGCTTTTCGCAAATATGCTGGCGTAAATATTGATGATAACGCTTTTCGCCTGGCCTCAGGATTTGGCGGCGGTATTGGCCATGCCCGTAATATTTGCGGCGCTTTAGTCGGTTGCACAATGGTTATCAGTACATTGATCGGACGGAATACTCCTGAAGAAAAACCATTGAAAGAAATTTATCCTGTTACCAAAGAATTTCACGATCGTTTTGAAAAAGAATTTGGATCAACAATGTGTAAAGATCTGATGCCGTACGAATTCAATACTCGTGACCACCTGAAAAACTGTTTGAAACTTACAAATCGTATTGGTAAATTTTTAGCAGAGTTTTTAGAAGAAAAAGGTTTGCTTACAGTATAATAAAGGATTTAGCTCAGTACCGGTTAGGGTGCTGAGCTATTTTATTAAATAAAATAGCAGGAAAACGTAACCTGGATGTATAATATAAATATATTATGCTGTTTGCCAAGCAGTATTTATTGGAAAAGGTTATGAGGGGGCGTAGCTGGTGATTGTTGGAATCGGTTGTGATCTAACAGAAATTTATAGAGTGAAAAAAGCTCTGACAATAGAAATGTTTGCGGCAAGAGTTTTTTCTCCTGCTGAACAAGAATATTGTGAAGCCCGTGGCATGCAGAAATTTGCAAGTTACGCAGCAAGATTTGCGGCTAAAGAAGCTTTGCTGAAAGCTTTGGGAACAGGCTTGAGGGGCGGCAAGCTTATAGATATTGAAGTTTATAATGACTGTATGGGAAAGCCGAGTTTGCGTTTGAGCGGTTATTTTGCTACTCTGGCTGAAGAACGCGGTGTCAAAGAAATATATCTTTCGTTGAGCCATACTAAAGAACTTGCTATGGCCCAGGTTGTATTGGAGGGATAAGGATGAAACTGGTTTTTGCTAAGGAAATGCAGAGTTTAGATCAGCAGTCTGCAGAACAGATCGGCTTGCCGACAATGGTGCTGATGGAAAATGCTGGTAAAGCTGTAGCGGAAACAGCTGCGGATTTTTTAGAAGATTGTTTTGGGAAAAATATTGTTGTTTTTACAGGTAAGGGCAATAATGGCGGTGATGGTTTTGCTGCTGCACGGTGGCTGTCCAATCAGGGAGCGCGGGTAAAGGTTTTTCTTGTATCACCGTGGCAGGAACTTACAGGAGATGCTGCTGCGCAGCTGCGTATTTGCCGGAAGTGTGGTATTGAACTATTTGCACTTAAGGAAGACAGAGGCAGCTGGGATGTAGCGGAAGTTAGTTGCCGCCAGGCTGATTTGGTGATAGATGCTGTTTTAGGAACAGGGTTTAATGGCGTTTTACATGGGGTACAGCAACGTGCCTGTGGTTTAATGAACAGTATTGCTGTGCCGGTTGTGTCCATTGATGTACCAAGCGGTGTCAGTGCTGATACAGGCAGTGCAGATAAAAATGCCGTGCAGGCAGATATTACAGTTACTATGGCACTTGCCAAACCAGGTTTGTTTTTGTATCCGGCAGCTGAATTAAGCGGAGAAATTATAGTTGCCGATATTGGTATGCCTAAAATACTTTTAGAACGTATGGATAGTAAAAAGTTTTTGTTAACTGAGAATATTGCTTGTGATTTACTGCCGCAGAGAAATGGAAACTGCCATAAGGGTGAAGCGGGAAGGGTAGTTATCACCGCTGGATCACCGGGTTTTACAGGTGCGGCTGCGTTATGCTCGGAAGCGGCTGTTAAGGCAGGTGCTGGTCTGGTAAGTTTGCTGACGCCGCTTTGCAGTCGTGAAGTATTAGCGGTGAAACTGACAGAAATTATGGTCGAAGGTTTGATCGAGCGGATGCCGGGAGCTTTAGGTGGAGGAGCCACTGGTGCAGTGCTGGACAAAGCCGGCAGAGCTGATGTTTTGGCTATAGGTCCTGGTCTTGGTACGTCTGGAAGTACGGTGGAAGTTATTCGGGAAATTTTGCAGTCGGTGGAAGTGCCGGTGATTATCGATGCCGATGCGTTGACTGCATTGCAGGGACATGTTGGTATTTTAAATACCATGAGGGCTCCGAAAGTTTTAACGCCGCATCCGGGAGAGTTGGGAAGGCTGTTGGATTTGGAAGCGGCTGAAGTTGACGCAAGACGCCTGGAATTGGCAGGCAAATATGCTGCTGAGTGGGATGCTGTCCTCGTTTTGAAAGGCGCTCCTACTGTTATAGGCTGTCCTGACGGCAATGTTTATATCAATACTACCGGCAACAGTGCTATGGCTACAGGCGGCAGCGGTGATGTGCTCACAGGAATTATTGCCGGGTTGGCTGCGCAGGGGATTTCTGTACAGGAAGCGGCGTTAGCTGGTGTATATATGCACGGGCTGGCTGGCGATTTGGCCAGTAAAGGGATTATTGGTATGGCAGCAGGAGAAATCAGCCAGTACTTGCCACAGGCCCGCAGAATTATTGAGCAGGGAGAATAAAAGATTTCACTTAAATTTTGCAGATAAAAGTTAGGGTATGTTTACAATACTTACGCTTAAATGATAAAATTAAGTATTAGAGATGAAAGAAAGGGAGATGCCGTTTGCAGAAGAAATTAGTTTTTGTTTTTGCACTTGTAAGCTGTTTGATGTTTAGTTTAACGGCTTTTGCCTCAGAAATAACAGATGTTCGTTGGGGAGTTGATAAAACCAATGTGCTGCGTTTTGTGGTGGACTGTGATAAACCGACAGGTTATAAAATAACTTTTGACGGCAATACGATGCTGATAACTATGGATGCAGATTTAAATAGCAAAGTTGGCCGTGCTCATAAGATAAAGAGCGATATTGCCAATGAAATGCGTTTAGATACGTCGGAAGGTAAAACCGTACTGAAGGTGCCTCTGCAAAAGGCCATTGGCAGTAAAGATTATAAGGGGTTTACCTTAAAAAAAGATCCTGTTACCAAAAGACCGGACAGAATCGTTATTGATGTTATGGCTAATAAACGTCAGGCATCTGAACCTGCCAAAACAACACCTGCAGGCGGTAAAACTACTACAGATAAAACACCGACGCCTGCTGTTAGTAAAACTGCCTATCGTACCAGCGGCGGGCTGAAGGATAAACGAATTACGCTGGACGCAGGACATGGAGGCAGTGATCCGGGAGCTGTTGGGGCAAAAGGAACTAAAGAAAAAGATATTACTTTAAAAATAACGCAGAAAGTTGAAGAACTGCTGAAGAAAAAAGGCGCTAAAGTTACAATGACACGTGTTAAAGATGTTGACGTTTATGGCGTAAATGCTACAGACGCGCAGGAGCTTCAGGCGCGTGTCGATGTAGCTGAAAACAGTGCTGCTGATCTCTTTATCAGTCTGCATATCAATGCTTCTGTCAATAAAAACGTAGGCGGCTTCTCGTCCTATTATTATCCGAAAACAAGTCATGATGCACGTGTAGCTACGGCCATTCAAAAACGGATGACTAATAATTTTGGTTTGGATGATTTAGGTATACGTCAGGCAAACTTCTACGTCAATAAACGCAGCAGTATGCCGTCGGCATTAATCGAAATGGCATTTATAACTAATGCCAAAGAAGAAAAACTGCTGAACAGCAACTGGTTTCAAAGTAAGCTGGCTAAGGCGATTGCTGATGGTATCGAGGACTATTTTAAATGATGTGGGAGGCCAATATGTTAAAGAAATTTGCAGTAATCTGCACTTTGATGCTCTGCGTGTTAGTTGCAGGCTGCAGTGATGATCAAACTGCTACGGTTATCCCGCAGCCTGAAACTAAACAAACGCAGAATAATAAGAATCAAGAAATTACGGTAACGGTGTATCGTGCACCTGTCAACGGAGAGGAATATCTGTTGCCGGAAAAGGTAACCCGCAAAGCCGGCGCGATGACTGCTCCGGAGATTGCGTTGGATATTTTGGTAAACAGCAGTCCGCAGGATACTGCGAAAATGGTCAGTCTGTTTCCTAAAGGGACAAAAATCAGAACAATGAAGATAGAAGATGGGACTGCTTATGTTGATTTTTCCAAGGAAATAACCAATGTACCGCAGGGATCCTATACTGAGCTGATGCTGACAACTGCTATTGTCAACACTCTGACAGAGTTTCCGGAGATAAAAAAAGTACAGATTTTAGTTGATGGTAAAAAAATTGCGTCCTTGAAAGGACATACTGATATTTTAGATCCTTTGGAACGTAATACTACTTTATTGAAAAAATAAACGGGAGCAGTATCGGCAAAAGTCGGTACTGCTTTTTTGAAATGGGAGTGCTGTTGATGGAGTATTTTTGTGGTAATATTGAAACGATGGAAGCGTTAGGAAAACTTTTGGGAAGGCTTGCTAAAAACGGGGATGTTTTTTGTCTTTGTGGGGAGTTAGGTGCCGGTAAAACTTTGTTGTGTCGTGAAATAGCTATGGCACAGGGGGTTGATGCCAGTGAAATAAACAGTCCAACGTTTTCGATTATGAATGTGTATCATGGTAAAATGGAGATCAGGCATTTTGATTTATACAGGCTGAATACTGTTGAAGAATTGGAAAATATCGGCTATGGGGAATATGTTGGCGGTGAAGGGCTGACTCTTATCGAATGGGCGGATAATTTTTTAGAGGAAATGCCTGAAGAAAGTCTTGATATCTACATAAAAATTGTTCCGGAAGGCCGTTTGATACAATTGCTCCCTAATGGTGAAAGGTATCTGGAATTATGTGAGGAAGTGGAAAAAAATGCTGACTTTAGCCATTGATACGGCAACTAAAGTCTGTGCCGTGGGTTTGTGTCGTGATGGACAAATTTTGGCAGAATATAGGATCAATATGGGCATGACTCATTCTGAGGGGCTTATGCCGCAGCTTGAGCAGCTTTTAACACGGACTAAGATCACTAAAAATGAGATCGATCTTTTAGCAGTCAGTATGGGGCCGGGGTCTTTTACCGGTTTGAGGATTGGCCTGGCATCGGCAGAAGCAATGGCTTATAGCTGGCATAAACCTATCTGCGGGGTCAATACGCTGAAAGCGCTTGCCTATAATCTGCCGATAGACGGTTATGTATTATCACCTGTTTTAGACGCACAAAAAGGCAATTTTTATCAGGCGATTTATGAATGGCAGCAGGGGACACTCATAGAGCATCAGGAGATCAAAGTTGTAGATCGCAAGAAGCTTTTGGAAAATATAGCTGTTTTGGGTATGCCTGCTTTATTATTGGGAGAATGCCAGAAAATTGACCTTGCCGATTTGCCTTCGTGGTGCCGAAAGGCTCCAGCACATTTATGTTGGCCGCAGGCTGCCTCGGTAGCGCTTTTGGCGGAAGCCGAGTATGATCCTGATAATACCGGTGATATTTTTGGTTTAGAACCTTATTACATTAGAAGATCAGAGGCTGAAGAATTATGGGAAAAACGCCAGCAGGAATAATGATAAGGACTTTGACAGCGGCAGATTTGACTGCTGTCAGCAGCATAGATGAAAAGTCTTTTTTTGATGTTTGGAGCCCAAGTATGTGGCTGGATGAGTTGAATAACAGCTTAACAACATATCTTGTTTTAGAAGATGCTGGGCGTATTCTTGGTTATGCCGGGTTTTGGCTGGTGGCAGGGGAAGCGCAGATAACCAGAGTCGCGGTTGCTGCTGAAGAACGTGAACACGGCTTGGGAACACGCTTGACAGCAGCCCTGATCAATAAGGCATGGGAACTTGGCGCTGTGGCGGTGACTTTGGAAGTGCGTGAGAGCAATATTGCAGCGCAAAAGGTTTATTTGACCTGCGGTTTTGCCAGCGAGGGGATAAGACCAAATTATTATGAAGATAATCATGAAAATGCAATAATCATGTGGTTATATAAGGAGGGTAAGCCTGATGTCTAAAGACGTGTATATTTTGGGCATTGAAAGCAGTTGTGATGAAACTGCGGCTGCCGTAGTCAAAAATGGACGTGAAGTGCTTTCGAATATTATTTCCTCACAGATTGTTATCCATCGAAAATTTGGCGGTGTTGTACCGGAGATAGCTTCGCGTAAACATATTGAAAATATTTTGCCGGTTATTGACGAAGCACTGCGTCAGGCTAATGTGAAGCTGGAAGAAATAGACGCTGTCGCAGTAACTTATGGACCAGGGCTTGTAGGGGCGCTTCTAGTTGGTGTATCGGCTGCCAAAGCGCTGGCTTGGGCTAATGACAAGCCGCTGATTGGTGTCAATCATTTGGAGGGACATGTTTTTGCCAATTTTTTGAATGATAAAGATCTGGAACCTCCTTTTATGGCTTTAGTAGTAAGCGGCGGGCATACGGCGCTGCTAAAGGTAACTGATTATAACAGCTTTGAATTACTGGGACAAACTCGTGACGATGCTGCAGGTGAAGCTTTTGATAAAATTGCACGTGTGATGGGTCTGCAATATCCAGGAGGACCGGAAATAGAAGAATTGGCGGCAGCGGGGAATCCGCAGGCGATCGATTTTCCGCGGGCACTTTTGAAGGAAGATTATCAGTTTAGTTTCAGCGGCTTAAAGTCAGCTGTAATCAATTATCTGCATAACGAACAGCAGGCAGGCCGTGAAGTAAATAAAGCCGATGTGGCCGCTTCATTTCAGGAAGCGATTGTAGATGTGCTGGTGCAGAAAAGTGTGCATGCGCTGCAGGAAACCGGTTTGAAAAAAATAGTTCTGGCCGGTGGTGTTTCGGCTAATAAACATTTACAAACAGCGTTAGCTGATGCTGTAGGCGGGATTGGAGCAAGTTTGGTACATCCAACTCCGATTTTATGCACTGATAATGCTGTAATGATAGCTTGCCGTGGTTATTTTATGTATCAGAACGGTGAATATAGTCCTCTGGATTTGAACGCTGTTCCATCGTTAAAATTAGGTTGAACAGTGTCCACTGAAGTAAAAGAACTTGTGGATTTTGTGGATAAAATGCTGAAATATAGCTAAAAAACAGTTCTTGCTGTGCATAAGTCTGTGGATAATGTGGAAAAAACTGTGGATTGATGGGGATAAACAAGGTAATAAGAAACAGGGGAATGAATGATATGCCCAAGAATTTGACTGTAGAACAAAAAAATATTTTATCCTCTATGAAAGTCGGCTCAGCTTTTGCTGCCGATGTTGCTCATGCATGCATAACGATGTATGTTTGGGATGATAACCCCAAATTTCTGTATATTTATCATCAGGAACTGCCAAGAACGCAATTTTTGGGTGAACTGCCTGATAAAACAGGTCGCGAACTGCGCGGTAATGAGGAGCCTTTAGTGCAGCGGGCACTGCAGAGAGGTGTGCCTTTGTCAGGGAAACGTGAGCTGTCGCTGGGGCTTTTCGTCGATTTGCGTGTTTATCCTATTCAAGATAGTAAAGGAAAATGTTTTGCCGTAGTTGCTTTTGATACCAATGAACCGGAAGAACTTTTCATTATGACGGCAGTGGAGTTTTTAAAAAATACCGGCCGACAGATTTTGAGCAGTAATTATTACGGCAGATTGCTGCCTGGCGACGGGTTGATGATCGTTGATAAGGACAAGGTCATTATAGCCGCGAACAGGACGGCCAGACATCTTTTTAAAGTGCAGGGCTTATCTAATTTAGTTGGACGAAGGACAAACAGTTTGCAGATCAACTGGCCTTTGGTTGGTATGGTGCTGAAGACGGGTGTCGCTGAAGGAAAGGAAATAGACATGCAAGGGCTGCTGCTTGCAATGAGGGTGATCCCTGTTACGAACAGGCCTGATACAGCGGCCGCTATTGTTATTCTACAGGATATAACAGAGCTGAAAAAGAAAGATACAGAGCTGCTTATCAAATCTGTAGTTATTCGGGAAATACATCATCGCGTTAAAAACAATTTGCAGACTATCGCCAGCCTGTTGAGACTGCAGGCACGCAGGGCTCATACAGACGAAACGAAAATGGTATTGCGTGACTGTATTAACAGGGTTACCAGTATCGCTGTTGTACATGAATTTCTTTCACAGCAGGATAGCGGTAAAATTGATGTAGCTGTGGCAGCGCAGGGAATTTATGAAGCCATTATTGCCAGTATGGCAGACCCTAATCTTAAATTGCAGACAAGCTTTAAAGCGGATAATGTTTTGCTGCCTTCCGATAAAGCAACAAGCATTGCTTTGGTTCTGAACGAGCTTTTGCAAAATTCACTGGACCATGCTTTTGCAGGCCGCAGCAGCGGCCGGCTTGATGTTGAGTTTTATAAAATCCCTGGAAGTTATTGCTTAAAAATCTGTGATGACGGTAATGGTTTGCCGCCGGGTTTTGTTTTAGATGAGCAAACCAGTTTAGGCCTGAAAATAATAAAAACTATGGTGGAAGCAGATCTTCGCGGTACTTTTACAATAGAAGCCCTGAAACAGGGGACTTGTGCTGTAGTTACCATACCGTCAGAGTTGGAGGGGTCAGAATGAAAAATACTTTGAAAGTTGTTTTAGCTGATGATGAGGCGCTTATTCGTCTTGATATCAGAGAAATGCTGACAGAGGGAGGACATGAAGTTGCAGGTGAAGCCAATAACGGTGAAGATGCAGTTGCCATGACGAGAGCTCTGCAGCCTGACCTTGTGATCATGGATGTGAAAATGCCGCAAATGGATGGGCTTACAGCTTCTAAAATCATTACCGACGAGCATCTGGCTCCAGTACTTTTGCTGACAGCCTACAGTCAACAGGAGATTGTATCGCAGGCAAAAAGTTCGGGTGTATTGGGATATTTAGTGAAGCCGGTTCGTGAAGAACAGTTATTTCCGGCAATGGAGATAGCAATTTCTCGTTTTGAAGAAATCAAAGCCCTGGGGGCGGAGCTGGGATTATTAAAAGAAAGTTTGGAAACAAGAAAACTGCTTGATCGGGCTAAAGGAATTTTAATGTCAGCACATGGATTTACGGAACAGGAAGCATATCGAAAAATGCAGCAGTACAGTATGAACAGGCGTATTTCCATTAAGGAGTTGGCTGAAGCGGTAATTGCATCAGCATTAAAAAATAAATAAATATAAAAAATTCACGCAGGAGGAATTGAGAGGCTGCGTGAATTTTTCACTTTTTTGTCAAAAAATTTTACAGGAATTGTCTTGCATTTTTTTAGGAAACGGATATAATAATAAATGTAATTAGCACTCGACAATAATGAGTGCTAACAAAAGAAAAATAAAAAATTTATATAGGCATCTGAAAGGGGACTTGAAAATGTTGAAACCATTAGCAGATCACATCGTTGTAGAACTTACAGTAAAAGAGGAAAAAACTTCCAGCGGTATTTATTTGCCGGATACGGCTTCTAAAGAGAAACCGCAAACTGGTAAGGTCGTTGCCGTAGGCGCAGGTAAAGTGCTGGATAACGGTACTCGTGTCGCTCCTGAAGTTAAAGCTGGCGATGAGGTTGTATTTGCAAAATATTCCGGAACTGAATTTAAATATGACGGTAAAGATTATTTGATCCTCAGCGAACGCGATGTGCTTGCTGTTCTCTAAGTAATGATTTTTTACTAAAAAAGTGAAATATAAAGGAGTGTATTTGAAATGGCAAAGGAAATAAAATTTAACGAAGAAGCTCGCCGTAGTTTAGAACGCGGTGTCAATGCATTAGCAGATGCAGTAAAGGTAACCCTTGGTCCTAAAGGACGTAATGTAGTGCTCGAAAAGAAATTTGGCGCGCCAACTATTACTAACGATGGCGTAACTATTGCCCGTGATATTGAACTTGAAGATCCTTTTGAAAATATGGGTGCGCAGCTTGTAAAAGAAGTTGCTACAAAAACTAACGATGTTGCCGGTGACGGTACTACCACTGCTACTGTTTTGGCACAGGCTATGGTTCGTGAGGGCATGCGCAATGTTGCTGCCGGCGCTAATCCAATGGTGCTGAAAAAAGGTATTCAAAAAGCTGTTGACGTTTTGGTAGAAGAACTGCAGGCTGTTTCTAAAAAGGTTGAGACTAAAGAAGCTAAAGCTCAGGTTGCATCTATTTCTGCAGCTGATGAAGAAATCGGCGGTCTGATTGCTGACGCTATGGAAAAGGTCGGCGACGACGGTGTTATTACTGTTGAAGAATCCAAAACTATGGAAACCTGTCTGGAGACTGTTGAAGGTATGCAATTTGACCGCGGTTATATTTCTCCTTATATGGCAACAGATCCTGATAAAATGGAAGCAGTTCTTAACAACCCGCTCGTACTCATCACAGACCGTAAAATTACTATGATTCAGGATATTATGCCTGTACTTGAAAAAGTCGTCCAAGGCGGCCGGGAATTACTTATTATCGCTGAAGATATTGAAGGCGAAGCTTTGGCAACTTTGGTTGTGAATAAACTTCGCGGTACCTTCAAGGCTGTAGCTGTTAAAGCTCCTGGTTTCGGTGATCGCCGTAAAGCTATGCTGCAGGATATTGCTATTCTTACCGGAGCAACAGTTATCAGCGAAGAAGTTGGACGTAAGCTTGACAGCGCCAGCATGGAAGATTTGGGTAGCGCCAGCCAGGTCCGCGTAACCAAGGAATTGACTACTATCGTTGATGGCGGCGGTAACAAAGAAGAAATTGCAGCACGCGTTGCTCAAATCCGTGCTCAGATCCCTGAAACTACTTCTGAATTTGACAAAGAAAAATTACAAGAGCGTTTGGCTAAACTTGCAGGCGGCGTAGCTGTTATTAAAGTTGGTGCTGCTACTGAAGTTGAGCTTAAAGATAAAAAACTGCGTATTGAAGATGCTTTGAACGCTACTCGTGCAGCAGTTGCTGAGGGTATTGTTGCAGGCGGCGGTACTGCTCTGCTGCAGGTGCAAACTGCTTTAAGCAAAATCAAAGTAACAGGCGACGAAAAAACCGGCGTAGAAATCGTTAAACGCGCTATTGAAGAACCGGTACGTCAAATAGCTTATAATGCCGGATTGGAAGGCGCAGTTATCGTTGATACGATTAAACGTTCCCGCAGAGGTTTTGGTTTTAACGCTTTGACCGAGGAATACGTTGATATGATCGAAGCTGGTATCGTTGATCCTACTAAGGTTACCCGCAGTGCTCTGCAAAATGCAGCCAGCATCGCAGCTATGGTTTTGACTACTGAATCTGTTGTTGCTGATAAGCCTGCAAAAGAAGGCGCTGCTCCTATGGGTGGTATGCCGATGGGTGGCGGAATGCCGGGTATGATGTAATAAATTTACATCTGTACATTGAAAGTCCAAGGCCCCGTACTTATTGTACGGGGCCTTTTGCATTGCAATTTCAGCGTGATTATTGTATGATATTATATTATACATTATTAGTTAAATTATTTTGAGGAGGCTTACAGCAATATGCAAACAGGTAACCATGAAATGATCTTAGTTATCGATTTCGGCGGTCAGTATAACCAATTGATCGCCAGGCGTGTAAGGGAATGCGGCGTTTACTGTGAAATAGTTCCCTATACCTACACTTTAGAACAAATCAAAGCTAAAAACCCTAAAGGGATCATCTTTACAGGCGGGCCTAATAGTGTTTATGGTGATGATACTCCTAAGATCGATCCTGGCGTATTTGAACTAGGCGTACCTGTACTTGGTATTTGCTATGGACATCAGCTGATGACTCAGACGCTAGGAGGCAGAGTTGAAAGCGCTGATGTGCGTGAGTACGGGAAAACGGCTGTAAAACTCAATAAAAATAATATTCTTTTTAAGGATATCGAAGAGCACAATATTTCCTGGATGAGCCACACTGATTATGTGTCAGAGGTCCCGGAGGGATTTGTAGTAACTGCTGATACAAGTGAATGCCCTGTAGCCGGAATGGCTAATGATTTGCGTAAATTATATGGAGTGCAGTTCCATCCTGAAGTGGAGCATACACCATTTGGACGTAAGATGATTTCTAATTTCCTGTTTGACGTCTGCGGAGTTAAAGGTGACTGGACTATGAGCAGTTTTGCACAGCGTAAAATTGCCGAGATTAAAGAGGCCGTTGGCGATAAAAAAGTTCTCTGTGCATTGTCCGGCGGGGTTGATTCTTCCGTTGCGGCAGTATTAGTACATAAAGCAGTGGGTAAGCAGCTGACCTGTGTTTTTGTAGATCACGGCCTGCTGCGTAAAGATGAAGGCGATCAGGTCGAAACGGTTTTTAAAGAACAATTTGATATGAATCTGATCCGCGTCAATGCAGCGGAGCGCTTTCTTGGCCGGTTGGCAGGTGTGTCTGATCCTGAAACGAAGCGCAAGATTATCGGTGAAGAATTTATTCGTGTTTTTGAAGAAGAATCTAATAAACTGGGCAAGGTAGATTTTCTGGTGCAGGGAACTATTTATCCTGATGTTGTCGAAAGCGGTACCAGTACTTCAGCGACAATCAAAAGCCACCATAATGTTGGCGGCTTGCCGGAGGATATGCGGTTGGCTTTGATTGAACCGCTGCGCGAACTGTTTAAAGACGAAGTTCGTGCTGTCGGAGAAGAATTGGGAATACCTTCTGCCTTAGTCTGGCGTCAGCCATTTCCTGGACCTGGTTTAGCTATCCGTGTGCTAGGGGAAGTTACTCAGGAGAAATTAGAAATAACTCGTGAAGCTGATGCTATCTTTCGAGAAGAAATTGCTAAAGCTGGTTTAGAGCGCAAAATATGGCAGTATTTTGCGTGTCTGCCCAATATCCGTTCTGTAGGCGTTATGGGGGATGGACGGACATATTCGCATACCGTTGCACTGCGTGCTGTAACCAGCAGTGATGGTATGACCTCTGATTGGGCGCATATTCCTTTCAGTGTTCTGGATATTATTTCCAGACGTATTGTCAATGAAGTGCAAGGCGTTAACCGCATTGTTTACGATATTACATCTAAACCGCCTGCAACGATTGAGTGGGAATAAAAAGATACTAAATAAAACCGCAGTCCATTTTTATGAACTGCGGTTTTTATTTGGTGTTTTAGAAATCCAAATATATATATATTTGGATAGTAGATGTTTGTATGAATACACGGGAGAGCATTTGTAGTAACAGCAGTTATTTTTCTGTTGATAGATATCTGGGAAATTATAATGATTAAGCATTTTATGGGAAGATGCTTTGTTATAATAAAAATACATAGTTATTAACTGGATAAAAAATAATACTAAATAATCATTCGATAAAGAATAGAGCCTATTAAAGAAAGAAAAATGTAAAATTATACAAAAATATAAAAACGGACAATAGTGAATAAAAATTAATAATTTTAAAGATTAATATACTTCGGCAGCTTATTTTACAAGACAAATATTTTGTTCTGTAAAATAGGCTGCTTTTTTTATTTAAAATAAGATTTAAATGGTGAATTAAATTGGCTGTTTAAGGAAATGCGGCTTGTTAAGCGGGTAGTTAACGATAGTTGCATTATCTGTAAAAGATTGATTATTATTAAATAAATACCAGATGAAATAACTAAAAGTTAAAAAATAATAATAAGAGAAAATCATTATAATGTGAATAAAATGTAACTGAAATGCAAAAATATTCCTAAAAATATTGACAAATCAGTTTTTAACAATTAATATTACATTGCTAGAATATAATTTTATAAACTTAAAGAAGGTAGATGCTTTAAAAAGAAATAAATAAATTTTAGTAAAGTGATTTTTAATATATTTAAAGTCGTTGGGGAGCGATTTTAATATATAAAAATTATAAATTTTAAAACTCAATAAAGGAGAGGGTTGCAATGAAAAATAAGAAGACTTTGCATTTGGCTATAGCTTTAGCTATAAGTTCAATGCCTTTATTCGGTGTTGCAGAGGCAGCTAGAGGTTCGATGTATGGTGGAGAATCTGTCGGTGATGATGTTACGATTGAAGCTTCTGCTAATGCGTATCCGAGTTTAGTAGGACATGCTTTTGGTATTTATACGAATGTTACCAATTCAGCAACAGTTACTTCGGCGGGAAATCGTTTGACAATTACTACTACAGGTGAAGCTGGTGACGGAATCCGTTCAAATCCGAGCGGTAATTCTGACTGGCAGAATGCTACTGGTACGATTAATATTGGTAACGATTTGACAATAACTGTCAGCGGTAACAGTGCCGATGGTTTGAACATCAACGGTTCTACAGTCCTCAACATTGGGGATAATGCTACGATCAATACTTTGTATAATGGGGAATTGAAGTATTCCAATGGTGATACTTCTGACGGAGCCCATGCTGTGCGTGCAAATTTCCATGCTACAATAAATATTGGTGATGGGTTAACGGCCGGAACACTGGGTGAAAGTTCGCATGCGGTTTATGCGGCACAGGGCAGGTCTACAACTAATCCGACAGGCGGGTCTAAAATCAATATTGGTAAAGGCGCGGTTTTGTCTACGGCAGGTGATGGTTCTCATACCGTAATGATGGCTTCCAATAATGGCAAGATCGTTATTGAAGAAGGCGCGGAGATGACTACGCTGGGTGATGGTTCTCATGGTGTTGCTGCTTATGCTGATACTTCGGCAAAAGGAAGTGTCGCAAACGGTGCTGTTGAAATTGGCGCCGGTTCTACTATTGCTACAGCTGGTGGTGGCTCCCATGGTGTATTTGCAAACATGACAGGTTCGGTTTTATCTTTAGATGATAATGTTGGTATTACAACTGAAGGCGATGCTTCACATGGCTTGCTGGCACAAAGAGGTGTTATTGAAGCAGGCGACGGTTTGAATATTTCTGTTGAAGGCAGCGGATCTCATGGTGCATATGTAAATGCTGCAACCGGCAGCATAGAATTTTTAGGCGGCGCTACTATAGATAATAATGACAATGATGGCTACGCTATTTATGCCGATAAGGGAACTATAACAGGTACGGCTGGTAATTCTACTTTTAATATTACCGGCAATATGTATGCTGATAACAGCGGTTCCATTGATTTGGACATGGATAATAATTCTGTGTTTACTGGCAGTACCGCACTTGCAAACAGCGGAACGATTAATTTGAATTTGAAAAATAACAGTTACTGGCATGTTACCAGCAGTTCTGAAGTGAGCAGTTTACATGTCAGTGGCGGCAGTATGGTTAATCTCAGTCATGAAGCTGGTATGAATACCGTTGTGACTGTTGATGATCTGAGCGGCAGCGGCGGTGTGTTCAAATTCAATACTGAACTGGACAGTGAAGCCAATGGCGATAAACTGGTAATCAATTCTTCGGAAACCGGCAGCACACATTATGTGCATGTTAATGACCTGAGTTTGATCAATGGCGAGGTTTCAGGTGAAAAGAAACTGCATTTGATCACAGATAACAGCAGTAATGCTTCTTTCGTTGGCGAATATATGGATACCGGTGGATTATGGGATGTACTGCCGACTGTTGAGCGCGGGGATACTTTAGGTGAAAGTGCGAATGAGTGGTATCTGACAAAAATTGAAAAGAAGGAAAATGGCAATACTGAAACCATCAACGATGGTTTTGCCAGTGATTACAGCTTGTGGAGAGCTACTAATGACACTTTACGTAAACGTTTAGGCGATATTCGCAGTGGTGAACATGGAACAGACGGTGTCTGGGCTCGTATGTATCATGGTAAATTGAAAGGTCAGAGCTATACTGATAAATACCATACCTATCAGTTGGGTTATGATAAGACCAGATATGACGAGAAAAATGGTCAGCGTACTAATGGTATCGTATTGGAACGCAGCGAAGGTAAATTAAGCTATACGGCAGGCAAGGGTGAAACAGGCCTGACTGCTCTCGGTTTATATACGACATGGTTTGGCAATAAAGGCCATTATACAGATATAGTGCTGCGTGCTGGACACTTGGATCACAAGATGAATACTTATGGCGAATATGCTGAACGCAGTGATTATGACAATGCTGCTTACAGTATCAGCTTTGAGTATGGCAGGCAGAAGAATTACGAAAAAGGCTGGTTCTTTACACCGCAGGCACAAATTACTTTAGGCAGAATGAACAGTGTTGATTTTACGACCGAACGCGGAACCAAGATCGATGTAGATGGTTTAACCAGTGCTATTGGCCGTATCGGTTTTGAAGTTGGACGGAAGATTAGCCCGGAAAGCAGCTATTATTTTAAACTGGGAGCGTTCCATGAATTTGACGGTGACCGTGATGTATCGATGGTTGCTGCTAACGGCGAAAATCTGCGTAAACGCTATGACAATGGCGATACCTGGTATGAATTCGGTATGGGCGCGCAGGTTCAGTTAAGTCGTAATACCCATTTCTATGGTGATATTGAACGCAGCTTTGGCGGCGACACGAAAAAGGAATGGCAGGTAAATACAGGTATTAGATGGGAATTCTAAGACTGTTTAAATGATGCAGAATATTGCATAGGGGATTTGGTGGAGGAAAGACGACCAAAGGAGAACTCGGATCATGGATAAAATTCAAGGAAAAATTAAATTTATAGCACCGTCTTTACAGGATGAACATTATAGCACAGCATATATTTTAGGTAATATTACCTGGCTGATGATGCATTCTAAACAACATGAGACGATGCCGCTGCATATGATGGCTTCGCAAATCTTTCCGGCGATCGCCAATAAGCAGTATGTACTGGGAATGTCAGAAAAAGGCAGCCCGTTGTTTTATATGGCCTGGGCCAATTTTGATGATGCTGCTGAAGCGGAGTATTTAACAAACTATAACCTGGCGTTAACACCTCATAACTGGAACGGCGGCGATCGTCCCTGGATACTGTTTTTTGCTGCACCGTTCGGTGGAGCTTATGAAGGTGAACGCTGGATAAAAGAAAATCTTTTTAAGGATTCGCCTGAAGTGCGGTTTCTTTATCATGAGGGTAAAAAACGTGGTAAACGTATTTTATGTAAACGCGGCAAAAATGTCTCTGCGATGGCAAGCTTGAAGTGGCATAATGAAAATATGCCGTTAGTAGCGGCGCCGATGCAGCTTGAAAAAGATGTGGCGTCACTGCTTGGTTAATCAAAAATAAAAATCCTCAACCAATTTTGGTTGAGGATTTTTTGTTTTTAAATTATTTTTGTAGTCCAATCTTCGATGTTCCAAACTGAAGTTACCCAATCTTCATAAAATTCAGGTTCATGCGAAACCAGAAGGATACTTCCTTTAAATGAGATCAGCGCGCGTTTAAGTTCTTCCTTTGCGTCAACGTCCAGATGGTTTGTTGGTTCGTCTAAAACAAGCCAATTGATATCACGAAGCATCAGCTTGCATAAACGGACCTTAGCTGCTTCGCCGCCGCTCAAAACAAAAACTTTGCTGGTAATATGTTCGTTAGTTAAACCACAGCCCGCTAAAGCGGCGCGGACTTCATAATTGGTAAGACCGGGATATTCGTTCCATACGTCTTCTAAAGCTGTATTTTCGTTTTTAGTGCGTTCTTCCTGCTCAAAATAACCAGGTTCTAAAAATTCACCCAGTTCTACAGAGCCTGACACTGGCGGTATCAGTCCTAAAATAGTTTTTAAAAGGGTCGTTTTGCCTAGTCCGTTTACACCGCGGAGAGCTATTTTCTGACCGCGTTCAAGATTGAAGCTTACAGGACGAGTAAGCGGTGTATCATAGCCTAAAACTAAGTTTTTAGCTTCAACTATGAAACGGCTTGGAGTCCTTGCTTCTGTAAATTTAAAGGTTGGTTTAAGTTTTTCACGTGGTTTTTCAATGATTTCCATTTTATCAAGCTTGCGCTGCCGGCTTTTAGCCATATTAGTAGTAGCGACGCGTGCTTTATTGCGGGCGACAAAATCTTCCAGTTTGGCAATTTCCTGCTGCTGACGTTCATAAGCGCTTTCACGCTGGGCTTTATAAATAGCGTACATTTCCTGAAATTTGTCATAGTTGCCGGTATAGCGGGTCAGTTCACAGTTTTCCAAATGGTAGATAACGTTGACTACCTGATTGAGGAAGGCTATGTCGTGAGAAATAAGAATGAAGGCATGCTCATAGTTTTGTAAAAACCTTGTCAGCCATTCGATATGCTCAACGTCTAAATAGTTGGTAGGTTCATCTAATAACAAAATGGAAGAGTTCTGCAAAAGCAGCTTGGTAAGCAAAACCTTACTGCGCTGACCGCCGGAAAGTTTGCTGACATCTCTGTCAAGCCCGATACTGCCTAAGCCGAGACCGTTAGCCACTTCTTCGATTTTAGTATCTAATGAATAGAAACCACTGTGTTCGAGCTCTGTCTGGATCTCGCCTACAGTATTCATCATTTTATCTATTTCTTCAGGTGCAGCTTCAGCCATCTTGTCGTAAAGTTCCAGCATCTGTTTTTCTGCTTCGTACATATCATTGAAAGCAGTGCGCAGGACCTCGCGGATAGTTTTACCGGCCTCTAGTGTACTTTGCTGGTCTAAGTAACCAACAGTAACGCGTCCGGGCCATTCTACCTTGCCTCCATCCGGCAGTAAATGGCCGGTAACGATATTAAGGAAGGTCGATTTACCTTCGCCGTTGGCACCGACGAGACCGACATGCTCGCCGCGCAGTAATTTAAAAGAAACATTTTCCAAGATCTGGCGGCCGCCAAAAGTATGGGAAACATTAGTAACATTCAAATAGCTCATACTAAACCTCTTTCATCAAAATATATGTTACAATTTTAACGTAACTAATAGTAGTTTGTCAAAGCAGAAAACAGGATTTTACATGGAAATGTCGAATAAAGCAATACTGAATTTAATAAGGAGGCTTTTATAATGATCTGCGGAAATAAGCAAGATATAGAAAAAATACTGCCATATGTATCAGAGGGTTTACAGAAAGCTTTACAATATATAAAAGAAACAAACTTTGCCGAAGTAAATAACGGTGAATATGAAATAGATGGCAGGGATGTATTTGTAAGAATTAATACCTATGCGACAGAAGATAAAATAAATAAAAAGCCCGAAGCTCATAATCAGTATATTGATGTCCAGTATTTAGGTGCAGGGGAGGAAATAATTTATTTTACCCCCAGAAGAGCTGAACATATTGTTGTGGAAGATCATGCAGATGAAAGTGATCTGCTTTTTTACGAAGAAATAGAGGAGAAGGATCACGTAGTTTTGCAGACTGGTGATTTTGCTGTATTTTTTCCGTGGGAATTACATCGGCCTGGCTGCAGTACCAAGAATGGAATGCAAGAAGTGCAAAAAATAGTTGTTAAGATTAAACATAAAAATCAGTAAAAATTTCAAAAAAAGTGTTGACAAGATTACAAAATTGCCATATAATACCACTTGTGACGTTGAGAAACGTCAGTGACCTTCCCCGATAGCTCAATCGGTAGAGCACTCGGCTGTTAACCGAGTTGTTGTAGGTTCGAGTCCTACTCGGGGAGCCAACTGGCCGGTTGGTCAAGCGGTTAAGACACCGCCCTTTCACGGCGGTATCGGGGGTTCGATTCCCCCACCGGTCACCATTCGGGCGCTTAGCTCAGCTGGGAGAGCGTCTGCCTTACAAGCAGAATGTCGGCGGTTCGATCCCGTCAGCGCCCACCAGAAATCAGGCATATCCAAGAAACTTGGATATGCTTTTTTTATTTGATTTTTAGGAATAATTGCTTTCATAATGTTTTACAAAAGTAACAAACCAGCAGGGAAGCCCTTAAAGAGGTTTTTTTGATAATTTGCATTTCTCCTGGCTTTGTAGTAAAGTCAAATTAGCAATAAAAGAGTATTTATAGTAAGGAGGCATAATTATGAAAAAAACTTTTCTTTCCAGTATTCATGAACGCCGCAGCGTTTACAGTATTACCAACACTTCTCCGATTCCCAAAAATAAAATTGTAGCACTGATAGAAATGCTGTTGGAGGATGTTCCTTCGGCCTTTAATTGTCAGAGCGCCCGTGTTGTAGTATTGTTTGAGCAGGCTCATAAAAATTTTTGGGATATTGTTATGAGAACTTTGCGTGAACGTGTACCGGCTGAAAAATTTGCGCCTACTGAAGCTAAAATCAATAGTTTTGCAGCAGGGTATGGTACTATTTTGTATTTTGATGATGAAGGCATTACAGAAACTTTTGCCAGTAATTTTCCTACTTATGCGGCAAATTTTAAAACTTGGGCAGATCAGGCTAACGGCATGCTGCAGTTTGCTATCTGGACAGCTTTAGAAGAGGAGGGGTTAGGTGCCAATCTGCAGCATTATAACCCAATTATTGATGCGGAAGTAAAAGAAGTATTCAATATCCCAGATCAGTATCGTTTGATTGCGCAAATGCCGTTTGGCGCTAAAACAGCTGAGCCTGATGAAAAAGAAGTTATATCCGGTTCGGATAGAATGCGTATCTTAGAATAAAAGATGAAAATCCCCCGATTAAACGGGGGATTTTTTTTGAAAAGACATTCTTTTGACATTTAATAATGTTATACTAATAATATAACTATTCTTGGAGGTGCAACAGATGAAGATGTCGCGGAAATTTATAACTGCTGGTGTGGCAGGAGTCATGGCTTTGGGGATAGCTGTTTCAGCATGGGCTGCAGAACCTCAGATTACTGATCAAAAAATACGTTCTGGAGGAGTAACAGTTAATATCCCTGTTGTGAAAGGCGCCGTAGGCGGTGCAGAAGTTGATGACAAAGTGAATATGGCAATTGATTTTAATATTGTGAAAAAGTTGTATGCTTATTTGCCCGGAGGAAGTAATGGACTGAGTTTACAGGAAAATTACTATCCTGAGTTTGACGGTTACGGTGGTGCGAAGGCGAGCCGTGAGTTTGTGACTGATATAGCAGGCTTTATCAATCGTCAACTGCAAAATCAGGCGCAGGCAGCTCATAAAGCCGGTTCTCATGTCAAACAGTATACGTTTGACGGCAGATATCAAGTGCGTTTTAACAGTGAAGAGTTACTTTCTTTAGAACAAACTTATATGGATTATTTGGGTGGTGCCCATCCGAATACATATTTGGATACGATCAACGTAAATTTAAAAAACGGTAAATTACTGAGTTTAGGCGATATGTTTAAAGCTGGCAGCAATTATCTGCCGCGTTTGAATGCCATTGTTGCAAAACAGGTGGCAGACGAACAGCAGTTAAAGGGATTTTTTGATAAAAAAGTAGAAGTGAACGGAACAGAAAATTTTTATATTACGGATAATGCTGATCTTGTTATAGTATATCCGCCTTATGCTGTTGCTCCGTATGCTGCCGGAACGATCGAGTTTATCATTCCTGTTAGCCAGGTTGCAGATATTTTTAATTTTAAATTAGAATAAAAGACTGATATTTTAGCCCTGCTGAAGCAGGGCTTTTTTTATTGTCTGATCAAGCGAAATACTTTTATGACATAAATGACAGGGATTTTTCAAATAATGTTAACGCGATTATGTATTATAGTGCACATATTTGAACTATTATTGAAAACATAAAAATGAATAGCTGGATATAATAAAATTGATGTAATTAATATTACAGAAGAATAAAAGTGTGGTTGGTGAAATTATGTTTAGCAAGAAATTCAAAAAAATAGGATTGAAAATAGCCTATTACAGAAAAAGAAAGGCATTGAAACAGATGGAAGTAGCGGAAAAGGCTGGTATCTCCTGTTCATATCTTTCTAAAATTGAAACAGGGAAAGTGCGTTACAGTCTGGCTGTTTTGATACAGATCGCAAAAGTACTCGAGATTGATCCAGGGGAACTGTTGACAGATGGGAGCAGTTATTAAGTTAAGAAAAAGTAAAGAGGTGTAAGAAAGTGGAAGAACCTAATTATAAAACGATAGGTATTAATATAAAAATTAAAAGGATACGTCAAGGTATCAGTCAGGCTAAATTGGCTAAGCTTTTAGGAGTATCCGCAGCTCATTTGTGTAATATAGAAAATGGTAAAGTTAAAATAAGCCTGAAAATGTTGTATAAGCTTACCGGTTTTTTTAAGTGTAGTTTAGATGATTTGCTAACCGTTTAAGATACTTAAAAACATAAATGCTCAGTAAAAGCAGTAGAATAAAAACTTTTGACTTATTGTCTATATAATATGTATATATTACTGAACCTCCATAAAAAAATGGAGGTTTTTCTTTTTTATGTAAATAAAGATATAATATTTCAAAAGATAGTATTGAATGTAAAAATAAAATAAATAATAAAAAGAAATAAAAATAATATAAAAAGTAATTTTGAAACTTAAACTTAAGACAAAAACATATCCATTATGATAATATATAACCAATGCAACAAGAATACTTTTGTTAGAAATAAATTTAAATATAATGAATTGTATAGTGTATGTAAAATATCAAAAAAATTATTGCAGATTATTCTGATAATTATAAATGCAATATTGAAGACATAATATGAAGTAATTTTTTGAATAGCATTTAAATAATGTAAAATGTTTATTGATATAAATTAATGGAAGTTGAAAAAATTAACACATAAAATAAAAAAGATATAATTTATTTATTTCTGTGCACTAAAGAACACATATGTTAACTATTTCTGAACACCTAAATATTAATAAAATGTGATAATAATATTAATAAAGTATAAAGAATAGCAAAGAAGGGATAAATAATTAACATCTTGGATTAGTATGGAAATGGAGATTTAAATGTTTTCGACAAAATTTAAACAATTAGGATTAAAAATTCAATATTACAGACAAATGAAAAATATAAGTCAGGTAGAATTAGCTGATGAGGCAGGAATCTCACGCTCGTATCTGTCGAAAATAGAAACAGGGAAAGCGCAGTGCAGCGTACCAGTTTTGCTGCAGATTGCGCAAGTCCTGAATGTTGATGCAGGTATTTTGCTGACAGATAAGGACATTTAAGTAAGATCAGAATAATTTTCTGGTATGTTTATCTGCATACCGGTTTAATTTTGAAAAGCTAGCAAACAAATGGTTTTATCCTGATGTTTAGCTTTTATAAAAATATAGTTCTAAAATTTTCTGGGATTATATTTTATACAGTTCAGGGAGGAGATGGCAGTTATGAGCGTAGAACCCAATTTTGTAAAAATCGGACAAAACATCAAGATTATGCGTATCCGTAAAGGTGTTACCCAATCAGAGCTTGCGAAAAAACTTGGTATTTCTCAAACACATATGAGTAATCTGGAACATGGGCGTGTGAGTGTTAATTTGAAAGTTTTGTTAAGACTTTCACATTATTTCAGCTGTGGCGTTGATGCACTTTTAGGCTTAACTTTGAATACTGAGGTTAAACCTCAAGAGGTAGAAGACAAATATACCGCAGAAGAATTATTGGATATTCTGAAAGTACTGAAAAAACAGGTTATTTAAAATCTAGATTGAAGTGAAGCTTTTAAGATGCAACTCAGATGCTTTGTATATTGGCTTCCACTGATTGGAAAAGTGAGTTTTGCTTTACATTTTTCAAATAACTCCTAAAGAACAAAAAAGCGCACTTTTAGTGCGCTTTTTTGTTCTTTATTTTTAATACTAATTGCATACTGTATACACAAATGCGGGTGAAATAAGAAGAATACTTGTATACAATTGCCTAAATGCTTGAAAAAAGTTCCGATTGTGTTACAATAGAAAACGTTGTTGGATATTGTTAGTTAATATTTTCGTGGAATACCAACGAAATAAAATTAATTTATTTGAGGGGTTGAGCTAGGATAATGATGGATATTTTAAACACTATCAATAGTTTTGTGTGGGGACCGCCGTTAATGGTTTTGCTTATTGGCACAGGTATTTTACTGACTGTAAGATTAGGTTTATTACAGGTCATAAAGCTGCCAACCGCATTGAAATTGATTTTTACTGCAAGAAATACAGGCAACGGCGATATCAATAGCTTTAAAGCCTTGTGTACGGCGTTGGCAGCTACTGTTGGTACAGGTAATATCGTAGGTGTTGCTACAGCGATCAAGGCAGGTGGTCCCGGAGCGTTGTTCTGGATGTGGATGGCGGCTTTTTTCGGTATGGCAACTAAATATGCCGAAGGTGTTTTAGCAGTGAAATACAGAACGGTTGATGCCAACGGCAATATTTCCGGCGGACCGATGCATTATATTGAACAGGGACTTGGTAAAAAATATAAACCTCTGGCAGTTATGTTTTCGGTATTCGGAGTGATGGTTGCCTGTTTAGGCAGCGGTACTTTTACACAGGTCAATGCTATCGTTGAGATCACTAATCTTTCCATAGGGATCCCGGTCATGTATACGGCAGCTATTCTGACTGTTTTGGTGGCAATCGTAACTATCGGCGGCTTGAAATCTATCGCGATGGTAGCAGGAAAAATAGTGCCATTTATGGCGTTAGTTTATATGCTTACTACAGCGGCAGTACTGATCGTATTTGCAGATCAGGTACCTGCAGCATTTGCTCTTATCATTGAAAGTGCTTTTAATCCTACGGCGGCAGCTGGTGGATTTTTGGGTGCTACTGTTATGCTGGCGATGCGCAGTGGTATTGCGCGCGGTATTTTTTCTAACGAAGCCGGTTTAGGCAGTGCTCCGATTGTAGCAGCGGCGGCAAAAACAAAATGGCCTGCTGAGCAGGGGCTGGTATCAATGACGGGAACTTTTATCGATACGATCATTATTTGCACAATGACAGGTTTGGTTCTGGTGGTTTCCGGAGTTTGGACAGGCGATTTGAATGGTGCGGCTATGACTCAATCTGCTTTTGCAATGGCTTTCCCTGCAATGGCAAAATATTTATTGATGATAGGTTTAGTGTTATTTGCTTTTACTACTATTTTGGGTTGGAATTATTACGGTGAACGCTGCATTGAATACCTTTTTGGCACGAAAAGTATCATGCCTTATCGTTTAGTCTTCATTGGTCTTGTGGCGTCCGGTGCTTTTTTAAAGCTGGAAACGATTTGGGTTTTGGCTGATATCGTTAACGGTTTAATGGCGATTCCGAATCTGATTGCTTTGCTGGGATTGAGTGGAGTAGTTGTGGCAGAAACAAAAGCTTATTTTACATATTGGGAAAAAGTGCGTTCCCGGAAAAAAAGAATTGATATTATTGGTGAACCTGAATATAGTGAATAAAAAATATCCCGCAGCTTAAGCTGTGGGATATTTTTTGACTTCTGGCAGAAGTCATTTTTTTGTGGTAATATGAAAGCAGAGAAAGACAAGGTAAAGGAGCTGGAGGTATGGAAAAGGCAGAGGTAATTAAAGCGTTTCATTTGATGTGGGATAATTATCCGGAGTCGGCAATGCTTATTGATAAAAAGCGTAATATTATTGCTGCCAATAAAGTCGCACCCAGTACAGGACGCATAGAGGGCAACAAGTGTGCTTTAGTTGAGCCGTTAGAACAGCACAAGGGCTGCAGGGCAGAAGAAGCGTGGAAGAATGGTGAAGCCAGTTATCGTAAAAAAGTCGGTAAATTAGGTGACGTAGTTTCTTTTTGGATCCCTGTCGATGGTTATCCTGATTATTTGGTGCATTTTTCTGTCGGTTCGATTCAAAAATATGAATATAACGTTTGAAAATAAACCCTGCTGTAATTTGCAGCAGGGTTTTATATGACCAGAATAAACGAAGTATTATATTTCGTTCTTTATGATTTATGCAAAATAAAAAAGACGCAGAACAAGTCTGCATCTGTCTTTTCCATTGGTACGCCCGAGTGGAATCGAACCACCGCACACGGCTCCGGAGGGCTTATTGCAAGCTTGAAAACCATTGATATAACTAGCTTTGTTGCTTTATGGTCGCAGTTTTGGTCGCACTCTTTGTTTTTTTCTTCTGAAAAAGGTCTATTATATGTCTGTTAAATCCTGGCATTGCATGTCCGTACATTTTAAGTGTTGTGTTTGCGTCAGCGTGTCCAAGACACCTTGATACTTCTAAGATGGGTATATCTTTGGTGAGTGCTGCTGTAGCAAATGTATGCCTGAATGTATGGATATTTTTATTTATTCCGGCCAACTCACATATCTTTACCCAAGCACGTCGGATATTTCCATAGTTAAGGGCTTTGCCGCTTTCGGTACAAAATACGAAGCCGTTTATATAAGTGATTTTACCGCTTGTCTGCATAGCTTTTAGTCTTTCTATGCATGCATCATAGACGATCGGGATGTGACGTATACCTGCTTTTGTTTTAGGATCATGGAATACTTGACCAGTACCACTGTCTTTTGCGCGTTGTATACAAATTTCTCTTTTATCAAAATCAATATCTTCCCATTTTATTGCAAGAAGTTCACCTATCCTGCAGCCAAGTACTAGGAGCAAATAAAATAATGTGTAGTATTTTTTATAGTATTTATTGGTCCGTAGTACACGGAAGATGCGGAGCAGTTCACTAAAAGAAAATACTGACATTTCTTTATATTTGATTTTCACCGGTTCAACAGCTTGCATTGGATTATATTGTACCATTCTCAGAGCCACAGCTTTCTTGTAAGCGGAGAAAAGTAACTTATGTATCTTACTTATTGAAGAGGTACTTAAAACACCGTCATAGCTATTATACAGCTTTTGTATTTCTTTGCCGCTGAGCTGGTCAATGGGTATATGTGCAATAGGAGCAAGCTTATTAGCACTTTGTTTTTGCCTTGCAAAACTGCTGCTGCGTAGGTGTGGTTTTTGATATGTTTCTAAAAATTCTATTACCCATTCACCAATGGTAATAGAAGATGCTGTGAGATTACCTTTATCACGTTCTGCACGTATTTCTTTCTTAAATTCTTTAGCTTCTTTTTCGGTGGCAAAGCGTTTACGGTGACGTTTGCCGTCGTTGTCGCAGTAGTCGTAACAATATTTTTTTCGTACTTTGTCGTACCATATTGTTCCGTCGCCGTACATTGCTTCACTTCCTTTTTTTATTATATTTTTGGGGATGTTTTTTACAAACTTATAAGGTAAGAATGTATATCAGACAGTTCGCGTTGAATATAGCGCAAGTCGTGATATATATCATCCATACCAGATTTAATAAGCCAAAGGCTATCAATTTCTTGTGATATTAAATTTATTTGATACGCTTGGAAACAAAGCATACATATGATAATTAATAACAAAATGTTAGTAAGATTAATAGTGTTAATTTTAAATTTATTATCCATAATTTAGTGCCTCTATACTTATAGTTTTTATTAAATTCATTTATGACGTTGAGCTTCAAGTTCATCAACAAAACAATAGTTATCAAAGTCATTATTTATAATATGCTCCTGCTCATGCAGAAGAGTTTTTCTGTTTGCTTCATAGGTAAGACGTGCATTCAAGACACATATTTTTTCTCCATCCGCATTTGTAACGCAATATCCACCTATTTTGCAAGGAAGGTCTGCAAGAACCACCCTTGATATCATGGTTATCACTCCTGTTACTCTTCGTATTCTTCTTTCTTTTTCATTCTTGAAATGAGTTCTGCAGCTACTTTTAAATCTTCCGGAGATACATTTTTGGCCGCATCAAATAATATACGCATACCTGGATTTTCATAAAGTTCTTGGGCCATCTTTGCTGCCTCAGGATCAATGTAATAACCCTGTTTTTCGGTAAGGCCGTTATCTTCAATGAGATTACTTTTTTTTAATCCAAAATGATCTGCTATTTTTTGAATGGCACCCATTCGCGGTTCTTTTGCACCACTTTCCCATGTAGAAACAGCCTTATCCGTAACTCCCGCGATAAGGGCCAAATCTTTTTGAGATAGTTTATATTTTTCTCTTAGTAATTTTATGTTCTCTTTTATTCCCAATGATTTCACCTCTTTTTATATAATACACTGAAAGTAGAAGAAAATCAATGATGATATGAAAAAAATCTACTTTTAGCGGTTGACAATCTACTGAAAGTAGATTAAAATATTATCAGAGGCAACACATAGGAGGCGATAAAATGGAAGATATTTCGTTAAAACAAGCCAGGTTACTTAGAGAAAAGACACAAGATTATATGGCGGAACTTCTAGGAATCCATGTTCAAACGTATCGTAAACTTGAACAAAACCCAGATAGTGTTACCATTGGTCAAGCAAAGGTTATTTCGAAAAACTTAGGCTTTCCGTATGACACTATTTTTTTTAACAATTAGCTCTACCTAAAGTAGAAGGGGCTTGATGAAATTGAAAGAAAGGAGGATCAGGAAGATGGAACTTGTGACGTGTGACGAGTATGCGAAAAGCAGAGGATTATCGTTGGTTACCATTCGAAGGTATTGCCGTGAAGGAATTGTCCCATACCTTCGGATTGGGAAGGTATATAGGTTAGATCCTCCGCTAGTTGATGAAGCTTTAGCACAAGTTATGCGTGAGAATATGGAATATCGATCTAATGGGATAAAGCGAAGTCGTAAGCGAAGGAAAAATTTTGATTTTGAAGCAGCGTTAAAGGCTTTATAGGAGATGAGAAAATGAAGAACATTTATGAAGATATTCACTTAGCATACTTAGCAGCGGTTGATATAATAGCAGGCTTACTTAATAGTATTGCAAGGTATCCGGCTATGTGGTTACTGACTGTAGTAGCAACACTGGTAGCAGTACGAATGATCTACAATATTGGTTACGCTATGGGGCAGGTGGCAGGCTTATGATTAGAGATTTTACCGTAGCAACTACTGCAATATTTGTCGGAACATACATTGCTATTATGGCTGCTGTAGTGACAGTAGGGGTGTTGAGATGATAGGCAAAAGAAAAAGAGCTACCGAAGTTGCAGCTTCGATAGCTCAGGGTGGACATGTAAATTTTACGAAGTTTAGCGTCCACCTTCATTTTAGCAAAAGAATTGGAGGATTGCAAGTATGGATAAATTTGATGATTTAGTATATTCGCTTCGGTATGAAGCAGAGGCTATTCTAGAGAATCTGAAGGAAATGGATGATCTGGATGGTGATGAAGCTAAAGTCAGTACATTGCTGAAATGGATCAAAAGTAGTGCAAATAGTATTGAAAATAAAATTGAAGATTATCAACCTAACCAGGGAATAACAACAGCTGAATTACGTAGCAAGATGATACTAAGCTATCCGGGGAGGGCATTATGATGGACGATAGATATACAGCTGTATCTAATCCACCAAAAGATGCTTTAAAAGAAATAGAATTTGGTGCATTGCGTGGTAAAAGTGATATTAATCCGCAATGGAAAATAGAAGCAATGACGGAAAAATATGGGATGTGTGGAATTGGTTGGAAATTTGAAATTGTTGATATACGTACTACTTGTATGCAGGATGACGGAAGAATATTGCTTTTTATGCAGGTGAATTTGTTCATAAAAGACGGTGAAAATTGGAGTGCTCCTATCCCTGGTTATGGTGGGGATATGATTGTAAAGAAAAATAAGAATGGGATTGAACCTAATGATGAAGCTTATAAGATGTGTTTAACAGATGCACTCGGAAATGCTTTGAAGTACGTTGGTGTTGCGGCTTCTGTATATCGCGGTTTTTATGAAACAAAACATGAAAAACGGCAAGCTGATAAACGTGAAGAAAAGAAACGTCAAGAAGAAAGCCCAATTCAAATTACGTCTACCAGTGCATCTGGTTATGTAAGATTTATAAATGGTATTCAGTGTCAAGTTAAAAGTACTCGAAATAACGAATGGTATGACGTAGAATATTTAACTCTGAAAAATTTAGAAGAAATTCTTGAAGATGAAAAATATTCTGATGCTTATGATGCTATTAGATCAATGATCAATGCTAAGGCAGCTGGGATGAAATGAAGTTCACGGTTAAAGGGTTACAGAGATTAAAAGGGATGGGATACATAAATTTAGTAGTACCTGTCCCTTTATCAGAGGAAGAAGAAATCAATAAAATCGATCCTGAAAAGCAGTATGTTGTAGAGGTCAAGCAATGGCGCAAAGGGCGTTCTAACGACGCTAATAAATACGCTTGGGTATTGTGTCAAAAAATAGCAGAAAAGCTGTCAGAAGAGAGCTTTCATAGCAAGGAAGATGTTTACAGGAAGGCGATCAGGGAATGTGGTTACGGCAGAATATGGCCAGTGCCAACTGATGCTGTAAACAGAACTATTGAAATTTGGCAAAGCAATGGTGTTGGCTGGATAGCTGAATTGCTTGGTGAATGTCAGAACATTAAAGGCTATAGCAATGTAAGGGTATATTACGGTAGCAGTGCTTATGACACGAAAGAGATGAGCCGTTTTATAGATTGTTTGGTATCTATGGCAAAAGATATTGGCGTAGAAACTAGGCCGCAGGAAGAATTAGATGAGCTGATCAAGGAGTGGGGCGTTAAAGATGATTCCAAAAATAAAGAGGATAAGACTTAAGGGTAAAGCGCTTAAAAAACTCTGCGAGGAAGTATATCGGCGTGATGATTGTTTGTGTGTAAACTGCAATAGCTTTGTTGAGCTTGGAGTTAAGCCACACCATGAGCCACTAAAGTCACAAGGCGGACAGGATAGATTGGAAGATATGGCAATGCTTTGTAATAAATGCCATTACCTGCGCCACAATGCCGCCGAGGGCGTTGTAATTGGGCAAAAGGTAAAAGCGTATTTATCTACAAAATATGACCATCAGGAGTAAAGTGCTATGAATACTGGGTTTATTGCTTTACATCGAAAATTGTTAGATAGTCCGATTTGGCAGGTTACGACAGTTGAGCAAAAGGTAATTTTAATCACTCTGCTTTTAATGGCAAATCACAGTGAAAAAAAGTGGTATTGGCAGGGAGAAGAATTTATTTGCCAACCGGGACAATTTATAACCAGCTTGCCTAATATCGTAAAAGCTTGCGGAAATGGACTAACAGTCCAAAATGTAAGGACTGCGTTAAAAAAGTTTGAAAATATGAATTTTTTAACAGACCAATCAACAAAGACTGGAAGGCTGATAACTATAGTAAACTGGCAGGTTTATCAAGGAAAAAGGGAAGTCGACAACAGACAACCTAACAGTCAGCTAACAGACGGTCAACAGACACCTAACAGACAACCTAACAGTCAGCTAACATCTAACAATAATGATAATAATATAACAATGATAAACAATGATAATAATAATAACGCGCACGCACGCGAGCAAACCAAAAATAGATTAGAGGTTAACGAAAAAGAAAAAGGTTTTGAATTATTTTGGGAATTATATCCGTCGAAAAGGAAAAAGCCTGTTGCAAGAATAGCATGGATGAATATGCGTGTACACTCTGAAGAACAGTATGCATTGATTAATGCTGCTGTTGAGCGATACAAAAAAACTAATCAGTGGCAGGAGGAGAACGGAAGGTACATACCTGATCCTGATACTTTTTTGCAGGATGAACGTTGGACGGATGAGATCAAATTACCGAAATCAGTGCAAGCTGCTGACAGGGAAGCACAAGAGAAAGACGAATGGATTGCAAAAAATAAGGAGCGCTGGGCAGCGATACCTCCAGAGAAAAGAAAATACAGACTGGCTTGTTTTATGGGGCTGGACTGGGAAGAAGTGAGGGACATGCCATATGTTGGAACTTAGAGAGATAACGGCAGCTTATGAAGTGTGGCAGGCGGCGGGATTAAAGCCAAACTGGGGAAGCGAAGATGCAAAAAAAACTATCGAAAGGCAAACCCTGGAGCGTTATAAATACACAGACATTGAGATGTGGGGCGATACTGTTGATTATATCGCTGATAATAATAAATATTGGCCAACATGGGCAGATATTAATAATACTTTATCAATCCTACGACAAAATAAAATCGGTGCAGAGAAGAAGGCTATTGAGCGTAATTCTAAAGCGGCAAATGAGTTTGTTAAAAAGTTGTTTGCTGATCTTGCTGCCGGTAAAACATTTGGCGAACTACGGCAGCCAGTGAGTGAGAAAGTCAGAGCTGCAGCAAAGAGGATTTTTCCTGACGCCGATGATAGCTTTATAAAGCGTAATTACAACGATATCAGCTTTATCGCAGACGTTGAACGAAAATGCGCTGAATGTATTAACACTGTTGATTGTCCATACAGCGGACATCAACCGTTTTTGAGGGTAGATAAAGAAAGCGGATTTACTTATGTGGTAGCTGATCGTGAACGGTGTTATAAATATCATCCGTTAGTGCCTGATGTAGTACCAAAACGGTCAGCATGTCGTCAAGGTGATTTAGCTAAAGTTTAAAGGAGCGGTAACTATGAAAAAGTATGAGTTGACAGCAGAGTTTATAGAACAATGGGGCAAGAAATTATTTAGGATTAAGGCTTTAATTAGCTTTGGAAGTGTTGAAGCTGGTGAACTTGGTGGATATGTGGAAAAAGAAGATAACTTAGCGCAAGATGGCGACGCTTGGGTGTACGGCAACGCTTGGGTGTACGGCAACGCTAGGGTGTGCGACGACGCTTGGGTGTACGGCAACGCTTGGGTGTACGGCAACGCTAGGGTGTGCGACGACGCTAGGGTGTGCGGCGACGCTTGGGTGTACGGCAACGCTAGGGTGTGCGACGACGCTAGGGTGTACGGCAACGCTAGGGTGTGCGGCAACGCTAGGGTGTACGGCGACGCTGAGGTGTACGGCAACGCTGAGGTGTGCGACGACGCTTGGGTGTACGGCAACGCTTGGGTGTACGGCAACGCTGACTATTTATTGATCGGTCGCATTGGTAGTAGATTTAGTTTTACGACATTTTTCAAAAATAAAGACAAAGGTATAACAGTGTCTTGTGGTTGTTTCTTAGGGACTATTGCCGAATTTAGAGCTAAGGTTACCGATACACATGGAAATAATAAGCACGCAAAAATGTATAACCTTGCTGCAGATATGGCAGAACTACAGATTTTAGGGGAAGAACATTTTGACAAGCTGAACACTAATAAGTCAGAACCGTTTTGAGGTGAGATTATGAATTGCGATATATGCCATAAGGATACAACGGCGGGGAGTCTCGTAACCAGAGGCCGACGTTTTAAGGTGCATATTTGCCCGAACTGCTTGATGTGGTCAGATGATACACGGGCCGTGAAGGCACGGGAGATATTTAATAATATTAAAAGATTGCAGGACAAGGAATACGTTAGCATAAGTGGCGAGCAGGAGTGAGGACAATGAATTTATTTTAGTTAAAACGGCCGCGCATACTAACTATATACAAGCATAAAGGGAAGTATACCCCTGCGGAGGTGATTAGCCCGTAGGGGGCGGCCTTTTAAATATAAGGAGTTGGAAATAGTGAAACCAATAAATATAAAAATTATGATGGCGTTAATCGAAAAAGAACCAGGCGATCAGTATGTACCGGTATTGAAACCAGTACTTATGCAGATACTGACTGAAATCAAACATTTGCGCCGGAAAAATAGTCAGCTCGGCGGTAAAAATGCCCGGTTAAGGCGAGAGAAGAAAGCTCTAGAAATTATGTTATCGGCGGTAGTAATAAATGACGACGTGGAATGAACTACCAGCACACCTTGTAAGTAAAATACGTTCGGACAGCGTAACGGCGCCGGCGAATTTACCCGGGGCTGTACCTGTGCTGAAATATGGCAATAGAGTTACCGAGGTAGACGGCATACGGTTTGACAGCGAAAAAGAAGCTGACTATTACTGGCAATTACATTGGCTTATGCGAGAAGGTACAGTAAAAGAGGTTGAACTACAGCCAAAATTTGTTTTACAGCCTGGTTATAAGAGGGAAGGTAAAAAGATAAGGCCGATTATTTACAAGGCTGATTTTAAGGTGACGGAAGCCGGCGGTCATGTTTATTACGTCGATACAAAGGGTATGAAAACACCGGTATATCTATTGAAAAAGAAGATGCTGCTATATCGTTACCCGGACATTGACTTTAGAGAAGTTTAAGGTGGTGGAGTAGTGGAGAAAATTAGAAGTCTTGTAGGTATGGTATCAAAAAAGAAGTTTTTTTCGGCCTGCAAATGTTATGAAAATAATAAATATGGTGTTGATTATGTCAAACCACAACTTTGCATAGATGAAGAAAGTCATCTCATATTTTGCGACCGATGCGGTGCAGTTATAGATCCGTTTGCAGCAATGCTCATGGTCGCAATTTTTGAAGAACGGCAAAACCGTGAATGGGGTAGATACATGGAAAGTGCTAGACGGTTTTGGAAAATAGCCCACAGCTATAAACCATACAGAGTAGCACTTAAAGAAATGGAAAAGAATATGGGTCGGGGTAATAATGCTATGTTGCCCTGCTGCCCAAAATGTGACAGAGCATTTGATCCTGCAGATATCAAAGCGTATGTTAATAAAAAATATGTATGTGACTAAGGCGGTGGAGTAGATGAAAAAAGGTGTAAAGATCGATAATAATAGACTGAAGAAATTGAAGTTATTTGCGCCGTATGAAGGAAAAAGCAAATTCTCAATCAGTTTTAATAAGAAAATTCGAGAACAATTAAAAACATGTCGAAAGGCTCGTAATAAAATAAAATGTCGGGTCATGCTGGCGAAAGCGATCATTATATTCGGGTACCACAACATGACAAAGGCGTATGATGCAAAATATCGTTATGAAATGAGGCGACGCTGTGCAAAGAATGGACAATAGAACAGAACGTATATTCTCAATGCTTGCTTATAGATATCTTCGGAATAGACATGATAAGGCTATAGTGAGTACATATTATTCTTATTATGAGGAAATATCAGATGGTTTAGTAAAATGCAAAAGGGCAGAAATAACGTACCGAAATAGAATGCTTGTCAGAATAATGGTCAAAAGGCGGTGCAAATTATGAAAAAGCCTGAAATAAAGTACGTAGGCTGGTGCCATGAGTGTAAGCATCTAGGAAGTTTTATTTGTGGTAACTGTAAGCCTAATGAGAAATACAGTTTTGCTAGACCTTCTGAATTTATGCCTAAGGACAAAAAACGTTGGGTAAGAATGGAGGAATAAAAAATGAAATACTTAGACTATTGTTATTTATGCATTAATAACAGAAAGGACAGTGAGTTGAGCGAAACCCCAGAATGTAGCAACTGTATTCAGCTTACTGTTATGTCTATGCCAACTAAGTTTAAATCGCGTAGGATTCCTTGGGCTGACAGAACGGAGTTAGAAAAACATGAAAATAATTAAATTGGCTAACGTAGTAGTACAGATACACGTTAGAGATGAATATTCAAAGCAGAGAGTACTATATTGTCCGTGGGTTAATTGCAAGCATTATAGTAATGGGGAATGCACTTATAAAGATAGCTATAGTTATAATGCCTGTCATTTTGTGCTAATGAACGGTTTTGCTTATTGTCAAGATTACGAGGGGGATGAAAAGAATGATAGCAATTAAAGGAATAGACATGCCTGCAAACTGCGATGAATGCCCGTTGATATATCCAGTTGGCTTTTATAGGAATCTACCATTTTCTATTGATAAGAGCAAAGGCTGCTGTATTCTTGTTCGTGAAATTGAAGATCCAAACATTAGGCTGATAGATTGCCCATTAATTGAGATAAAGGGGTATGAAGAAACGGTAAAGTTTATTTCTTATGACGGCGCGTATCCAAACCTTTGTAGAGGAACTCTTGTTTTAGAGTTTGAAGGTGTGAGATATGAGATTGAGGATTGCTTATTGTCTGGTGGCAGAGTTTGGTTTGATGTTGATTGGAAGGAATACGTCGAAGAAGGTCTATGGAGCGTTGATGATGATAAGTTGCCAGAAATTCTTAAACCTTACGCTAAATACATTGAATGTTTAGTAAATGAAAACGTGCCACTTGGTTGTTGTGGCGGTTGCATATAAGGAGTGTAAAGAACAGTGAATAGCATGGATTTTATTTATTTACTAATGAATTGTGTCGTTACAGCATCTATTATTGTGGCTATAGCGTCAGCTCTTTGGTCTATATTGGTACGTCTGACTGACAGCAGTGACAGACATAGCCGCTTATATGTCATTACTCACATTATAGGGGCTATAACACTTATGTTATTTGGAATAGCATTGCTCACAGATAAGGGAGTGTAAAGAACAATGAAAAAACGTGAACTTTGCGGCATTTATTTCAGAGTAAAGCGAGATGGTAAGTATGAAAATATCTGCTTTACTGATATGACAGAAGAAGAACAAAAAAGAGCAATTTATGATTTTTCGCCAGAATCTCTGCGAAATATGTGTATGGTTTTGGCGGGAGTTGTCAGAAATTTAGGCGATATGTTTGATATTAGTGCTGAGAAAGGTGAAGAACAATGACTAAAGCAGAGCTAATAAAGGCAATAGAAACTTTATCTGACGATACAGAAATTTATATGATTGAAAACTACGAAGATCTTGATAGTTCAGATGAATATCGTTTGCATAGCGTCGCGGTCATTAGCAAAATGGATAGTAGCCCGATTATTTGTTTGAGGTGAAGAAAAATGACTAACGAAAAAATGGAACAGATTGTGAAACTTTTAAAGGATAGCGGCGAAGATTATATTTTGTGTTACCCCATAAAAATTGACGGTGAAGATGGTTGCGATGTTTGTAATAAATCTGCCAGTATTTCACAAATCAAAATGCTTGAATGTATTTTAAACTTTATAATCAGCACTGGTAAAGACAATGGTGTTGATGATATCACCGCTAGGGTGTATTTGCGTCAAACACTAGATAACATAATTGACTATGTGTATAGGTTGGGGTGAATAGATTATGCGATTAATAGACGCTGATAAGGCGAAAGCTGAATTATTAAGAATAGCTAGAGATATACACGGTTGGGGTGAGTTTTTCGACGGAATTAGAAGCGGTTATCAAAGTGCTGCTGATAGGCTTGATACAATGCCTACAGAAGAACGTAAAAATGGGCATTGGCTTACTAAAAAAGCATGGCACGTAGAGTGTTCCGAATGCCATCATGTTTTAGAGTTTATTTGCGACGTTAAAAAATATTGTCCGAACTGCGGCGCAAAAATGGAAGGTGAATAATATGGAATTGATAGATAAAAATGCTTTAGTGGAATATTTAGAGAGAATGGGAAATGAAATATATGCAGGCAATGACGAATATTTTATAGGACAGAAAGCGGGTTTGATGAAAGTCGTTGGCGTTATAATGACCTTTCCTACTGTAGAGGAACGTAAGCACGGACGTTGGGAAGGGGGCGGTGCTTACTACTGTTCTAATTGCAACTCATATGCCGCAACAGATGTATTTGGCGGCGGGTTGGATATTACTGAACAGCATTATTGTTATAATTGCGGGGCTATTATGGACGGTGAACCCGAATGAACATACTAAAGTTAGAAAGATCAATAGCTTTATTAAAACCAATCATTTGGAAAATGCCTATGAATAAGAAAAGAGAGGCTTATATGACTTTATTGACGGCTGCTCAAAAGCAGATACCGCAAGAAGTAAATTTGGTAGTCGAAGAGCATTTTATACCAAACTGTCCTTTTCCACAACAAATACCTAAAGGCTGGGCATGTCCTGTATGCGGACGTGAGGTAGATGATGGTGCTCACTACTGTAAATACTGCGGCCAAGCTATATGTAATGATTAAGGAGTGAAGACATGAATTATCCTGATCTAATAAAATGGATATTTGAATTTGTATATGAACATTGGATATTAACGTTTTTGTTTATATTAGTTTTAAGAAGGTTTAGTATTTTTACAATAAATCTATCAGATAAGAAGGGCGATACAAATGTTATTAACAATAGAAAGCAAGTTTAATATAGGTGATAATGTACATGTGCCTAAGGGAGAACGTAAAGTACTTGGTGTTAAATTAGATTCTAAAGGTATCTTATATTTGCTTGAAAGTGCAGACGGTACGAGAGAATGGGTGCGAGAATATTGGATTGTTGTGGGCGAACAAGAACATAAACACGGAGAGTTTGAGGAGGCTATTTTGAACCAACTCGTAGAAGACAGTATGAATCCTTTTGGAGCATTATTTAGGCGATTTAGAAAGCAAAGCTAGAAGGAGACTGATATGCTAATAGAACAGTATATTAAGCATGTAGAGCGGTACTTTTGGGATCGTAAGCAAATACAAAAAGTTGTTGATGAAGAAAAAGAGCAACGTACTGCAAGGAAAGGGCATACTGGCGGTGGGGGGCATGCTTTTATCAGTAATCCAACAGAAACAGCAGCGTTAAAAAACATTGAGCCAGTACGTATGATATCATTTGGATATGGACCATATCAGTCGATAATAATGAACCCGGAGCTATGGCTTGAAGTTGTCACAGAAACCTATAAGATACATGAGAATCAGCTTACTGGTAAAGTTATGTATCAAAAATATGAAAAAAGGAAGCCGATGAAAATAATTGCAGAATTAACCGGCGTAAATAGAGATACCTGTTATGAATTTCGTAAGGAGTTTCTCCGAGATGCTGTTGGTTTGGCATTGAAAAAAGGTTTGATAAAATAAAAAAGTTTCCGACATATTACCTGTTTTAATGAGTTAAAATAGTATTGTAAGTTAGTAGGCTTACAACAAGCTTGGTGAAACGTTCAAGCTTAGCGCTTGGACATTACCCTGCCGTTGGGGTAATACAGCGGCTTATTTATTGGAGTGTGATTAAATGCTAGTAAAAGAACTAATAGAAAAGCTCAAGGAAATGCCCCAAGATGCACTAGTGATGTATGATTATGATTGTGAACTTGTTCCTGTAGATAAAGTGGAAACGTATCCATTTGAAGGAACTATAGCTGTGGAACTGTCTACAGATTGGAATAAGAATATACGTTAGTCTACATGAATAATTCGGCGTTAAAAAGTCGATAAAACACGGTAATATATATCAAAATTTAGCATAAAGCTTAATATAAAGGCACTTAACTTCGGTTAGGTGCTTTTTTATTTGCAAAGGTGGTGAGTATATGACAAAAGAAAGAACATTAACAGAGAAGGAAGAAAGATTTTGTCTTTCTTTTGCCAAAACAGCGAATGCAACTGCAGCAGCTATAGAAGCTGGATATAGCAAGAATTCTGCAGGAGTAACAGCATCAAGAAAGCTAAGAAAGGCTAATATTAAAGCTCGACTAAAAGAACTTGCAGCAAGGAAAGACAAGAAAAACATAATGGATATAAATCAGCGACAGGAATTACTAACAAAGATCGCCACAGAAGAACCTGATCCAAATGCAAGGATAAGGGCAATAGATACTTTAAATAAAATGGATGGTCTATACATACAAAAGCATGAGGTCGAAATAAAGAAAAGCCTTGCGGCAATTATTGAGGAAATAGATGATGCTTAGCCAACAAGACGCCGAATTTTTGAAAAAGAAAATCCCACAATGGCGAAAAGATCCTGCTCGTTTTGTAAAAGAAGTATGGAGAGTTGAGCCAACAGATCAACAAAAGGAATTTCTGCAGGCAATAGCTAAGCCGGGAGCTAAGGTTAGTGTTAAGTCTGGACATGGTACAGGAAAGACTACTTGTTTTGCTTGGATTATTCCTTGGTTTTTAACGTGCTTCGCAAAAGCTAAGATTCCTGTTACAGCTCCCACAAGCGCACAACTTAAAGATGCTTTATGGGCAGAGCTAAAAATGTGGTGGAATGCTATGCCAGTGCAACTGCATGATTTATTTGAATGGACTAATGACCATTTTACTTGTGAGACAGGGAGCTTTGCTATGGCAAGAACAGCAAGCAAGGATAGACCAGAGGCATTGCAAGGTATACACGCTGATAATATTTTGTTTTTGGTAGACGAGGCGTCGGGCGTGTTTGAAGAGGTCTTTGTAACAGCAGGAAGTGCTTTGTCGGCAGAAAATGCAAGAGTAGCAATGGCGAGTAATCCTACAAGAGTAACTGGTTATTTTTACAATAGCCACAATATAAACCGCCACTTTTGGGAAAAACTTACATTTAATGGCGAAGAAAGTCCAAGGGTTTCAAAACAGTATATAGAAAGTATTGCAAATGAATATGGACGAGACAGTGATGTATATCGAGTTCGTGTTCTTGGTGAATTTCCTAATGCAAGTGATTTACAATTTATTAGCTTAAAAATTGTTGAAGAAGCTAAGAACAGAAATATTAGGAAAGAACAGTTTAACTTTGCGCCTACTATTATTGGGTGCGATCCAGCATGGACTGGACCTGATGAGTTGGTAGTTTACTTGAGGCAAGGCCTCTATAGTAAACGATTATATACTTGTTTAAAGAATGATAACGATATTGTTACAGCAGGTATTATTGCTAGATTTGAGGACGAATATAATGCTGATGCTGTATTCATAGACCAAGGATATGGAACAGGTATATGGAGTGCGGGCGAAACAATGGGCAGATCTTGGAATCTTATTGCATTTGGTGGAAAATCTTCTGATTTGGGTTATGCTAATAAACGGGCTGAGATGTGGGGAAATATGAAAGAGTGGTTAATTAATGGTGGTGTAATTGAAGATGATGAAATTTTAACTAATGATTTGATAGGCCCTGAAGCTGGTGTTAATTTAAAAGGACAAATACAGCTTGAATCTAAGGATGATATGAAGAAAAGAGGTCAACCATCTCCTAATAGAGCGGATGCATTGGCCTTAACTTTTGCCTACCCTGTAATTAAAAAAGAATGTTATTTGGGGAATAATAGGCAGCAGTCGTATGATCCGTTTGCCGGTATGTGAAGGGAGGTGAGACTATGCATAAGATTATGATGCAGTTACACGGTGGCGGCGGTGGAGGTGGCAGTGTTGAGCCTATAAAACAAAGCGCACCTGGCAGTACAGCAGCGGCCACTATTGATAGTGCGACAGAGGGAGAGAGACAAAGCCTGCTTGAAAAACTCTCTAAAGCTCGTGGCAGAAGCTTTACCAATAAGACTGGCGGGCAACTTACTTCTGATAGTGTCAAGAAAATGTTGTTGGGAGAATGATTATGGATATCAAAGATATGCTGCGTGACAGCGATAAATTAACACGAAAACAACATACTATCTCCCAGCTTTATACATTGCGCAGCCAATATGAGCCAACGTGGAGGATGCTTAGCCGGTATATAAATCCGACAAGGGGCAGGTTTGAAGAAGATATCCAAAGCACAGAAGGGCATAGACGTGATGAATACCTTATAGACCCACATCCCCAAAAAGCAGTTGGTAAATGTGCGGCTGGTATCCACAGTGGGTTGACATCGCCGTCAAGGCCTTGGTTTGAGCTTGGTCTGCAAGATGAAGAAAAAGCTAATTACCACGCTGTAAGGATGTGGTTAGATGATTGCCAGGAGATTATGAGCAGCATTTATTCTAAGAGTAATGCTTATAATATGCTGCAGCAGATTGAGGCTGAAATGGCTCAATTTGGTACAGGGGCTTCTCTGATGCTGGAAGACTACAATTATGGCATATGGATGCGGCCGTACACCTGCGGTGAATATGCTGGTGGTGTAGATGCAAGGGGAAGAGTTTATACGTTCGCTAGACGCTTCAGGTTAAGCGCAGACCAAATCGTTAAAGAATATGGTATTGATAACGTATCGGAAAGCGTGAAATCTGCTTATAAGAACGGAAATATCACAACATACTTTGATATTGAAATGCTTATAGAGCGTAATGATGATTATGATCCTAACAAATTGGCTTTAGGCAATTTCCCCTGGCGCTCGTATCACTATGAAAAAGGTGCTAATGACAAATTCCTGAAGATATCAGGGTTTAGGGAATGCCCGTTCCTTATGCCACGCTGGACCTTGATTGCAAATGGTGTATATGGCTCTGGACCTGGACATAATGCTTTGGGCGATTGTATGCAGCTACAGAAGATTGAGAAGAATAAACTTAGGGCTATTGATAATGCTGCAGATCCAGCGATGGCATTTCCTGCTTCAATGAAGAAGCTTGACAGAATGCCAGGAGGACTAAATTTTTATCCTGATGGAACTGTACAGCAGGCTTATCCACTTGTAGACCCAAGAGCAAAGGCCTATGAAGGCATAGGAGCATTGTCTGAGGAGAAACGGCGGTCGATAGCTGAAACGTTCTATAATGATTTGTTTATGATGATTACATCTCAGGACGGACCTCAAATGACTGCGCGTGAGATTGCAGAGCGGCATGAAGAAAAGCTCCTGATGTTGTCCCCGGTACTTGAGCAAATGCACAATGAGGTTTTAGAACCTATGACGCTTCGCACTTTTGATATTTGCTTGAGACATGGGTTGTTTCCGCCTATGCCGGAGGAAATTGACAAAAGCGAATTAAAAGTATCCTTCATTTCTATCTTGGCCCAGGCTCAGAAAATGGTTGAAATACCTGCTATTGAGCGTACAGTTGGATTTGTTGGTAATCTTGCTGCTGCTCAGCCTGAAGTGCTTGATATCATCAATCTTGATGAAGCTGTACGAGGTTTCGCAGAATCTACTGGCGTCAAAGAAAAGATAGTGCGTGATGAAAACGAAGTAGCTGAACTTCGCAAACAACGTGCTCAGGCACAGCAGGAACAAATGCAAGCTGAACAGATGGCTGCTGCTGCGCCTGCTGTTAGGGATTATGCTGATGCGGCCAGGTTGATGAGTGAAACCCCTGCTAATGGTGGCAATGCATTAGATCAATTGCTGGGAGGCGGGATTTAATGAAAAACAAAAAAATGAATATGCTTGCACAACAAGCGCTGGACGACTTGGACGTTATTATGCGGACCGAGAACGGACGGCGTTTTATTTATGCCATTTTGGAAAGCACAGAGGTCGAAACAGCGGTTTTTTCAGCTGAGCCATACTTCAATGCTTTCTTATCAGGTAAACGTGCTGTAGGCGTTGATTTGTTAAAGAATATCCGGATGCTGAACGATGGGCATTCTTTAGAGATGCTGATGCGTAATGAAGCAGAGAGCGCTAGACACCCTCCTGATTTAGAAGATGATGACCTTTTTAAAGTAGATAACGACATAGCGGAGGTAAGACATGAATAAGTTTACACAAATGTTTTTTGAAGCAGATGGTGCTGGTGGAGGCGGTGAACCTGCTCCTTCCGGTGACCCGTTTGTAACAGAACCTGCTCCGGTAGTTGAGCCGAGTGGAGAGCCAACGCCTGCAGGTGACGGTGACCCTGCAACTACACCTAAAAATGTATTTGATGATCTTGTGCAAGAGCCTGCTGTTCCTGATAAATATGAATTCAACCTACAGGAAGGGCTGGAACTTTCGCCTGAACTGGAAGCTGATTTTACAGCGATTGCTAAAGACGCAAAGCTTACTCAGGAGCAGGCTACTAAGCTGATTGATTTGCATAGCAAAGTAGTTTTAGACGTTATGCATAAGCAGGAGGAAATTGTAGACGGTTGGACTGCTGAATGTCAAAAGCAGGGGCTTATTTCTCGTGAGAACATTGCTGCTGCTAAATTAGCTGTTAATACTTTTGGCGGTGGTGAGGCTATGCAGGTACTTGTAAATACAGGTGTAGCCAATCATCCGGCAATACAAAAAATGCTGCAAAACATTGGAGGCTTGCTTATGGAAGACCAACCGCCTGATGGGCAAGCACCTAAATCTAAGGAACTGGACGACGCCGAGTTGTTTTTCCCCGGCGGCGGGTTCAAATAAAAATATTAAGGAGTGGTAAATAATGCCAGATTTGACAGGTTTCGCAACCCTTCAAGACTTTGCGTCTCGTCAAGGGTTCGACAAAAAGTATCAAAGAATTATTGAACTGCAAACCAAAACAAATAAGATTTTAAAAATTATGCCGTTCAAAATGTGTAACTCTAAGGACTATGAGGAAGCTACATTGCGTTATTCTCTGCCGGAAGTAGCGTGGAGAATGATTAACCGCGGGACTAAGCCGAGCAAGTCTAAAACTAAGCAAGTATCTTTTACTTGCGGTGAGATGGAAGCGCTGGCTGAAATCGACGAAAAGCTTGCACGAAAGAATAATATGCAGGCTTCTTGGATGATGAGTGAGAATGCTGCTTTTCTTGAAGCAATGAACCAAGAAATGGCGACTACGCTTTTCTATGGCGATGAGAAGATCAACCCTGCAGGATTCACTGGTTTAGGCGCTTATTTTTACAGTAAGACCAATCAGGAAGATATTTGGGCAGACCAAATCATTGATTGCGGCGGCACAGGTGATAATCTGACTTCTGTATGGTTTGTAGGCTTTGGAGAGCAGCAGGTATACGGCTTGTTCCCAGAAGGCGATACAGCAGGTTTTACGCATGAATATTTGGGTAAACAAAAAGTAACAAATGATAAAGGCGAGGTATTCTTTGCTCATACCAATAAATATAATTGGTCCATGGGCCTTGCGGTTAAAGATCCTCGTTATGTTGTGCGTTTGGCCAATGTTGATTTAAAAGATCCTGCTACTACTACAATCTTCGACAAATTGATCGAGGGTTATTATCAGATTGAAAATCCTGATAATGTCAATTTGCAGATCTTCTGTAATAAACAGTTTGAGGCTTTTATGGCCAAGGCTGCACGTAATGACAAAAATACTATGCTGTCTATTGATACAGTTGAAGGAAAACCTGTTGTTAATTTCTGGGGCGTTCCGTTCCAGCGTTGCGCAGCTATTCTGAATACTGAATCTCAGCTTGTTTAAAAAGGAGGAATATAAAATGGCACGTATTGATGCTCAATTATTGCTGTCTGAGAATCAGGCCGTTACCGGCGCAAGCGCAAACAGCAATGTTATTGATTTAGGAAGTACAGGCGGGTTTATGCATCCGCTGTACTTTGACGTAAAACTGACCACACCAATGACTTCCGGCAAGATTACTAAGGTTAAAGTACAATCTTCTGCAACTGAGGGATTTGATAGTCCTGCTGATGAGGTTGAGGTAAGTGTACCTGATTCTCTGATTCAAACAAGGGCTTGTACTGTGGCACAATTCTTTTCTCCAATCAAATATGGTAATCGTTATATTAGATTGGTTTACACCGCTAGTGAGGCCGTGGGCGGCAAGGTCTTTGCTTATATGACTGACGGCATCCAGGTAACTTTATAATGGCTACTTACAAAGTAAAGCGTAATTGTTTTACTTTGGGTCGTATGTATAGGCGTGATGATATTGTAACGCTTGCAGATAATATTAAGGTTCCTGAACATTTTGTGAAACTTAATAGACCAGCAGCAGTATCTTCCGGTAATGACGATCCGCGTTATCTCCAATATGAAGCAATGAACTTTAATGATTTAAAAGAATTGGCCAAAGAACAGGGAATAAAAACAAGTCAGAAATCCAGGGAAGCTATTATTAATGAATTAGTGGCACTGGCGCAAGATTAAATCAGCCGGGGGCATATGTCCCCGGCTTTCTTTATAACAGAGGTGAAATTATGGATAAGGTTGAGATTTGTAATATTGCACTTAATCATATAGGCGTAGCTACAATAGAACGACTTGACGAAGCCAGCGAGCCGGCACGAGTATGCCGTCGCTGCTATGACTATGTTAGACAGGCCGTGTTAAGGAAATTCCCCTGGACATTTGCTACAAGAAGTGTACAGTTAGCTGCGCTTCAAGATGTGCCTCCTAACTGGAAGTATGCATATCGTTATCCTGCTGATGCAGTATGCCTGAGAATGATGTATAACAAGCATTTTTGTGGCTTGCCGAGGGATAACCAATATAAAATCGTTTCGGATAAACAGGGGAAAGCTATTTATACTAATATCGGCAATGCCTGGATTGAATATACTGTAGATGTTACTGATGCAGATTTATATGATGCTCAATTTGTAGAAGCATTTGGATGGAAGCTCGCTGCAGAAATTGCTTATGCGTTGACTGGCAAACTGGATTTAACGCAGATGTGTATCCAGGCTTATAACGCTTATTTTGCAGAAGCCAGCTCTACTGACGCTGATGAAGAACATTTGCTGGATCCGCACATTGACAGATTAGCGGCAGCAAGATTTACGGGGGCATAATTATGGCACTCTATCAATTAAAATCAAGTTTTGCCGGCGGTGAATTGTCGCCGTCTATGTATGGACGTACTGATATTGCTAAATATGACAGCGGAGCTGCTGTTTTAAGAAATTTTTTCGTTCTGCGTTATGGTGGCGCTGCTAATAGACCAGGCTTTAAGTTCATCGCGCAGACTTATAATAATAAAAAGGCTGTGCTAATACCATTTATGTACAGCACAGATCAAAATTATATTGTTGAAATTACTGCTGGCAGATGCCAGTTTTATACAAATGGTGGTATTGTTGTTAAAGAAGATGGCACACCATATAGCATAGAAAACTTTTTTTCTGATAAAGATTTAGAAGATGCCGCAAAAATAAAATATACACAGAGCGCTGATGTTCTTTTCATTGTTCATCCTGAACATGCGCCAATGACACTTGCAAGATATGGCAGTTTAGACTGGCGGTTTGAGACAATGGATATTACAGGTGGACCGTTTGATTTATCTAATTATAGTGGGTCAAGTGTAATAACTAAAACTTTAAAGTGGTCAGCACCAGGGAAATATACACTTAATATTTCTGATAAAACAACTACAATGAGATTAATTGTTGCTGGTGGTGGCGGCGGTGGGGGTGGTTTTTCTCGTTCTACAGGCGGGACTAATGCAGGCGGAGGAACAGGCGGTAGAGGTGCTTTGATTATAAAAGATGTTTCGGTGGTTCCAAATACATCGCACGAAGTTATAGTGGGTGCAGGTGGTAAGGGTGGAACAGGAACTGTTAGTTATGAAGGAACATGGTCGTCTCCTGGAACTGATGGTGAATCATCATCTGTATTGGGGATTGAAGCTAGAGGTGGTGGGGGCGGCAGCGGCGCACTTGGCGGAAGAACTGGCAGTGATGATTCGCATGATGTCGTATATGGAACTGATGGTATTTCTTACGGAGACGGTGGAGCAGGTGGTGTTACAGGCAGTAAAGGAACAGGGGAAACTTTAAATGGTAAAAATGGTTCGCCGGGGTGGGTTATAGTTGAGTATGGTTTTCCTATTGGTGATAATACTACAGTAAAAGCTTCTGATGTTTATGGAGATATAACTGTAACTTCTACCTCTAGTATTTTTTCAGAAAGTGATAAAGGACAACTTTTTGCCCTAACTCATTTTTTAAAAACAGACTACAAAAAGGGTATTCCAAGTAATAATGGAGAAAATTTACAGGTTAGTGTATTGCCAAAATCTAATGTCTATGTAGAGAGTTTCGGATTTTGGAATGGTAATTTTAGTTTGGAAAAATATGATCCTGTTTCTTTAAAATGGGTGAACATAAGAACACAAAGCGGGAACAGAAGCCAGAATTATAGCTTGACTGAGAAGAACACGTCTGAAAGTATTGCTAACTACAGAGTTACTTCTACTGAATTTAATACAGACGTTTGGAGCGGTGAAAATGAGAAGCAGAGAGGCTATATAACCATTCAAAGCATCGGGGGAGATTATACGGGGCATGTATTGATTACTGAATATGTTAGCCCTACAGTAGTGAAAGGGACTGTAAAAAAACAGTTGGCTTCTACAGATGAAACCCGTGATTTTGCTTTTGCTGCTTGGAATGGTGAAAAAGGGTATCCTTCTGCAACAGGGTTTTATGAAGACAGGTTAGTCTTTGCGGGAAGTAAAGGATTTCCGCAGACATTCTGGACAAGCAAAACAGGAGACTATTATAACTTTGGAACAAGCATACCATCTGCCGATGATGATGGAATTACGGCTACTTTAAACGGTGGACAAATGAATGGCATTAAGGCAATTATAGCTTTTGGTGAAATGTTGCTGTTAACAGCCGGCGGAGAATTTAAAGTAAGCGGCGGAGGCAAAGCCATTACAGGAAGCAATGTTTTAAGTCAACCGCAGGAATATAGGGGTGTGTCAGATGTTAATCCTGTCACTATCGGCAGCAGGATTATTTATGTGCAGCACCAGGGCAATATCATACGTGACCTTGCTTACAGCTATGATGTTGATAAATATACCGGTGATGATTTAAATTTATTGGCTTCACACTTGTTTGAAGGGCATAAAATAATATCTATGACCTATCAACAGATACCTAACAGTATTGTTTGGTGTGTGCGTGATGATGGTTTGCTGTTAGGGCTTACCTACATAAAGGAACAGGATATCTACGCATGGCACCAGCATACCACGGCAGGCGGGAAGTTTGTTAGTGTATGTAATATTGGAGGAGCAACAGAAGATAAGTTATATGCAGTAATTGAGCGCGGCGGGCAGTATTATGTGGAAATAATGGAAAGCCGTGATAAAAGTACTAATGTAGAGGATCAGTTTTTCGTAGACAGTGGTATAACCTATGAAGGAGAGCCGACCGATGAAATATCAGGGCTTGAACATTTAGAAGGGTATACTGTGGCTATATTGGCTGATGGAAATGTACTTCCTCAGCAAACTGTAGAAAACGGTAAGGTTCTTCTTGGAAATAAGTATAAGAAGGTACATGTAGGACTGCCTATAGATGCGGAAATAAAAACACTGCCTATAGATTTTACAGCTCAAGATGGCACATATTTAAGTCGGAAGAAACGAATTGCTACAGTTACATTATTACTTAAAGATAGCCGTGGTGGATTGTTTGGAATGAAGGAGAATGAGTTAGATGAATTTAAATGGCGCAGTAATGAAGACTATGGGGAACCGATTAGTTTACAAACAGGTAAGTTTAAAGTAACGATCAAGTCTGCTACTTATGATGAAACTCAGCAGATAATAATTAAACAGCCTGATCCGCTGCCAATGACTGTATTATCTTTGATTCCGGAAATAGAAGGGTAAGGTGTATTATGGCAAAGTATGAATTTGTAAAGCCAACAAGGGCAGATGCGGAGTATATAGCGACTAATCTTAAACCAGATAATTACAGTGAACTATTTTGTGCTATTGGCCCTAATGCTCTTGATGATATTTTAGATGGATTGAAGCACAGTGATGAAATCGGCTGCCTGCATATCAACGGCGTACCCGCTGCTGTATATGGAGTGAGAAAAGCTTCGATAATGAGCGACGAGGGGCGCGTATGGCTGCTTATGACGAAGGAAACGGAGAACCATAAGGTATTTGTCGGAAGGCAGACTAAAAAGGCTGTAAGAGGGCTTTTAAAGAGATACGACAGGTTATATAACTGGGTCAACGTTGGAAATTATAATATAATGCGTTGGCTTAAATGGCTTGGCGCAGAAATACATGAACCAGCGCCACATGGAGTTTATAATCTGCCGCATCACTTTTTTGAGTTTAGAAAGGATGATGAATAATGGGCGTAGCGGCAACAATAGGCGCCACTCTTTTGGGTGGCTTTATTTCGGGAAGAGCGCAGCAGCAGCAATATAACGCTGCCGCTCAACAGGCAGAGGTAAATGCTCAGATAGCGAATCAGAACGCAGATAAACTGCAGGCGCAGGCTGAAGAACAGTCTAAGTCAAATACTATCAACGAAGAAAACAAACGCCGTCGTATGAACGCTATGTTAAGCCAGCAGAGGGCTAATATAGGTGCTTCCGGTATAACAGCTTCAGGCAGTGCGGCAAACGCTTTAGCTGACAGTGCGTATAATATGGAAACAGAGCTTGCTATCGAACGCTATAATTCAAGGCAAGGCGTTGAGAATATTTTTCAGCAGTCTACTGACCTTGTTAATCAACGTGATATCTATAATCAAAATGCACGCAATTACCGTAAAGCCGGTAAGCGTGCACTTATGAATAATATGCTTATGAGTGGGTTATCCCTTGCAGGTAGTTTATACAGTCCTAAGAGCGCAGGAAAGCAAGGTGCTTCCTCCGGTTCTTCAACTCCTAGTGTAACAACAGGTGCTACATATCAATTCAACAGTAGTGGAACTGGCTATAGACAAGGCAATTACAGTTATTTCCCGATGAAGCCGAAAACTTACTTCTAAAGTGAGTTGATGAAGAGAGCATAGTTAAGTAATACGGACTGTACTTGCATTAGTACGAAATGTATTATATAATAAACAAAAAGAGATAGCTTGATATTGGCGTGTCAGCTCTCTCCTGAATAAGTTAAAACTTGAAGAAAAGGCCGACTACACCGTTAGTGGGTCTTTTGTCTTATATAAGTAAAATTATTTACTTTTAGACAAAATGATAGCAACGAGTGTACCAAAGGTTACCATCAAAGATAATGCTTCGTATACAGTCATGCTATCACCTCCCTTGACAGGGAGAGAATCCGACTATCAAACTATCTCGGACAACATTATAACACACCTTTAAGCGCTTAACAATTTGTTAAAGCGCTTTTTCTATACCCAAAAGGAGGCTGGAATATGGCAATCGACATTTTTCAAGTAGGTGCGCAGTTAGGAGCACCGGCAAGTAAAGTATCTAATGTCCGCTATGATAACAGTGGGCAGCAGGCTGTTGTAAGAGAATCATCTCAGACCGGTAGAATTATTCAGGCCGGTGTTGAGCATGTGAGAGAGCAGATCATAAGAACCGACGTTCTGCAGGCTAATAATGAGTATGTAAAACGTACTAACGATCTAAGAATGCAGTTGATGCAGAAAAAAGAAAAAGGTGCTCTTGACATTGTCGGTGAGTATGAAGCTGGTGAAAGAAAGATCCGCAGCGAACTTATGGCTCAAAGTCCTCAAAGCGTAAAGTACGGCAAAGGTGCTATGTTATTTGATTACAGCACCCAGCAAACTGATAATGCTAATCGCAGAGTTTTGGGGCAATACAGAGCGCAGCAGTTTGAAGCTTGGCAGAATACTACTTTTGCTAATTCTATAAATAGTTCTGTTCAAAAGGCTGTTTTATCTCCTAATGACCCTGCAGTTATAGCCGATGTACAAAAAGAAATTGATTACGCCATAAATTCCAGATATGGAACATATGGAAGAGAAAGGCTTGATTTAGAGTATAGAAAATGGACTGGAGTATTAGGTCAGGCGTTGATAGACAGAAGTTATGCTAATGGCGATATAAATACGGCCGAAGCTTATGTTGAAAAATATGGTCCTTATATGGATCCGGGCGTAACAAGTGCCTATGCTAAAAATGTTTATGCTCGCAAACAAGAAGAACGGCTGTTTAACATGGGACAGAACCTTTATGCTACTTTTGGCGAGGATGAAGGCGCTGCACGTGATTATATCTTTGGCGATAATTTTAAAACAGAGGTTGATGGTAAGGCGATTGTAAAAGCAGCTAGTGCAGATATAGGTAATAATTATGGTGAGAATACTTGCACTATTAGTATCAATAAATGGTTGAGATCTGCTGGAGCTAAAGAAGGAAATACGTGGGCGCCAACCAATATGGAAGATGCAAAGGACAATGGAGTATTTTTTACCCAACGGAATCAGCTTCGAAATGGTGATATTGTTTATTGGGATTGGGAAGATAATGACGACAGCGATCATGTAGGGGTTTATGATGCTTCTACAGGAAAAGTAATTCAAAGCGGTACGCATGGAGTTGCTGCTTTGGATTTAGATCATTATAAAGTTTTAGGTTTTGCTCATCCGATAAGCGATGCGCCTACGTTGGAAGATAGGCAGAAGGCCTGGAACAATTATGTGCAACAGAAAAATATTAATGATGCCATTAAAACTAATCAGCAAAATATGATCATAAAAAATATAGAACAAAGATTATGGGACAATTTTAAAACAGGTATTATTGATTCGCAGGATATGAGAAATATGGTTTTTAGTGCTTCTGGTGGAGATGCGGATGTAGAACGGACGCTATTAAAATTCGGTGATGATTTAATAGGCATTCAGACAAAAGCTGCCGCTGCGGTATCTAATAGTGGCATTTATAAATCAATCAAGGATGCAATTACGAATAGCACTGTAACACCAGCCGAAGCAGTATCATTAATCAACCAAAACGCAACAGTCTTGGGTGAAGCAGATAGAAGCAGGTTATTGGCTTTTGCTAGAAATCAAGATCCAAGAAATAAGGATGTTGATAAACGTTTAGCTATTATAATTGATGAAACTATTGATGATAAAGTGGAACGCGGAGATTTGCAGGCTTTTCTGGATAATGCATTGCAAGATATTACTGACCCTGATGCAAGATTTGCGACAGGGAACGAAGTTCTAAAAGAGGCGTTTAAAAATCGTGCTATTTATAAAAGCTTCAATAGTAAGCAACTTGAATGGGGCTCTTTAAAGAGTAGCCTTTCACCTAATCTTTCCCCTTATATAGATATTTATCAAAAACGTAACGGCAATAATATTGATTTGGGAAGTGCAAAAACATTTTTTGGAGCTATAAACCCTAATGATTTATATCAAGTATCGGCATTGAAAAAAGTTACAGAAGAAAATAGGCCTATGGATATCCAGGAGCTCAATAAGCAGATTGCTGCTATAGCTTTGAGCAATGGTGTAGATGCAGCTCCGCATTTACTGGAGATGCCACAGCAGAATGAAACCGCAGTACAGCAAAATGAAAGTGCTCCGTGGTTCAGTGATTGGGGAGCCAGTGAGCGCACTGGTTTGGCGGCAATGAATTTCAGTGATGCTATTGAATCTATCAAACAACGTCACTTAGCGGCATTAAGAGGAGAAATTAACGAGGAGTGGTAATATGGCAAGGTCTGTATTGTACGATGTAGCAGCGGCAGGAAAGTTTATACCAGACGATTTAAAGAATAAGGCATTACAAGGTGCTAATGCAAATAATATATCGCTTCAAATGGCAGCTCGTAATCCTGATTATTATTTACCTAAAAACTTTGATTATGACTGGAATAAATATGAGAAGATCGCACCGAGAACAGCAGAGGCGTTAAAAGACCCTGTGCTTATGAGCATTGCCGGTACTAAAGCTGCAGAATTTTGGGGCGAGCAAGAAAATAACTGGAAAAGTATTACAGCGCTAAAAAATGGTTTTAAGAATGTTGCTCGCAGCGGTTATGGTGCAGTTGCACTGCTTGCTGATTTGGGTGCAGATAAAAAAGATGTTGACTTGACAACGGAATCCAAGGTTTTTAGCGCAGATACAATAGGACGGCTTTTGTATGCTGTTGGTGGAGATAAGCTAAAAACTATTGGTACAGAAGCCAAACGTATTGGTGGCAGTGAAATATTTAAGCCAGAAGAAGTAAAGGCTGAAACTGCGGCAGGCCAGTTTTATTATGACTTACTGCAGAATGCACCACAATTAGCGGCCCAGGTCGGCGTTGCAATAAGTACTGGCGGCTGGAGTGCTGCTGCCTTTATGGGCAGTCAGATTGCAGGCGGACAATATTTAGACCTTACTGAAGCTGGGGTATCTAATGACAGGGCCAGAGCTGCGGCGTCGTTAAACGCTGTTGCACAGTCTGCTCTTGAAAAAGTTGGCTTGGGCAAAGTCATGGGAGCAGGAGCAAGAGCCGCTAAAATCGCAACTATGGGCGGTAAGACCAAAGAAGTTTTTAAAACTGCATTGACAGAAGGCATTACTGAATGGATTCAGGAATACCCGGATGCTGCTGCTGAAATATGGGCTAAAAATGCGAATCTTTCCACTCAAGAGCAAATACTTAAATTTTATCAGGAGTTTGGAGAAATCACTAAAAGAGGCGCTTATTCCGGTGCTATTGGTGCGGTGTTTGGTGGGCTTGGAGGTTCGGTAAGCATTGCCGTAGACCGTAATGCAAATAGAGTTATGCAGGAGCAGGCTGTACGTACTGCGGAAACGATGAAAAACAGTAAGGACGTAGATATTACCGCCAGCAAACTAGTACTGAACCAAACGACAGAAGAAAAGGCTTATGTAGATGCTGAAACCCTTTTTACATATGCGCAGGCAAATCCTAACCTGGATGTAAAAGATACCTTTGGTATAGAGGTTTCTGAACTGCAGGCGGCTGCTGTTCGTGGTGAGGATATTGAAATGCCAATGGGTACGTATTGTGCGGCAGAGGCTCAAAATCCTGGCTTTTTCCAGGCTGTAAGCAATAACGTAGCTTTTGAACAGGGTGGTTATACAGAAGAACGCGCCAGAAATAAAAAAGCTCTCCAAAGCGCTTATAAAAAAGCGTTGGAGAACGACGAGGAATTTAGAACTGCAGTTGATATTTTTAGAAATGAATTGACCGAAGCGGGACTAAATCAAAAGGAAACAGGTGACGTCCTGGCTATTTTAACCAGCCGTGCTATGATTGCTAATCCTGATGACCCTATGCAGTATTTCAGAGATAACCCTTTAAGCTTCAAACGAGTTGTCAGCACTACTAATGGCCGGTATATGCAAACTAAAAGTGCTAACGAAAAATTGCTTGAGGATGAAAATAACTTTTCTGGTATCGTAGATGAATATAAAGCCGGTACGTTGAACGAAACGAAACCATATAAGGTAATGACTACGCCGCTTGCGATAAACCTTGCAGGCGGTAAAATTTTGCCTGTAACTATTGACGGTGGCAGGATCAACCATATTTTTGAAAAACACTTTGATGGTATGACACCGGACCTTTTGAAACAATTACCACGGGCATTTGCTGATCCTATAATGGTATTAGATTCTTATTCAGGGCGGAAGGTGGTAGTGCTGGATTTGAAAGATGCACAAGGCTCTACTATCATTGTTCCACTTAATCTTGATGTAAGCCGTGACCGTTATAAAGTAAATGCCATTAACAGCGCTTATGGTAAAGGCGGTGCTAATGGCACAAATTATAATTGGTTTATTGAGCATAATATCAAAAAAGGCAGAGTTGCATATGTAAACAAAGAAAAAACCGCCAAGTGGTTACAGTCTGATAGCAGCGATTCCGCTATCAAAGGCACCGACCTTGACGGCTTTCTTAATAATAGTATACCAGATGAAAATGCACTCCGCAAGAGACGAGAAGAAATGCAGGGATACTACCAGTCCGAAGGGAAAACTAAAGGCGCTATCACCTGGGACGAAGAAGGCAAAGCAATTATCAGCCTGTTTGAAGGTGCTGATATGAGTACTGTTATTCATGAAGCTGTCGGACATTACTTTATTGAGAATCTCATGCGTGAAGGGGCTCTCCCTAATGCTACAGAGCAGATGAAAAAAGACCGTCAGACTATGCTTGATTATGCAGGTGTAACTAAAGACTGGGATAGCTTGTCGCAGGAAGAAAAAACAGCAGCACATGAACGCTGGGCAGAGGCCGCAGAAACTTATATGCTTGAAGGCAAGGCGCCCTCAAAAGAGCTGCAGCCGGTATTTAACAGGTTCAAAAAATGGCTGCTTGCTGTTTATAACGCCGTTTTTTCGGATAAGCGCAGTAAAAATGCTGTTCCAATCAACGATGAAGTAAGACAGGTTTTTGACAGGATGCTGGCAAGTGAAGAGCAAATATCAGAAATGGAGCGTATTGACGGTTATTTTTCTGCTTTGCCAGATGTTGTGTTAGATGCACTTTCAGAACCACGTAAGCAAATGCTGCGTAATTTTGCTGCTAAAGCTCACAATAAGGCAGTACAGTTATTAACAAAAGAAAGCCTTGTTAATTTCAATCAGGAGCGTAAAGACCGGATTCAAAAATATCGTGAAGATGTAGAGCCGCAGGTCAAAGAAGCGATTGCAAAACAGCCGTTATATATGGCTTCGGAGCAGATACTTGATATTGCATCTGATTTAAAAACAGCGAAGGGCGTAGCTAACAGATATTTAGAAGGCAATTTTGATGAAAGTAAAATGGCAACTTTTGATATGATCGCTGAAGCTAATGGTTTTACTTCCGGTGACGAGCTGGCTAAAACGATTATGTCAGAACCATCTTTTAATGGTGCGGTTAACAGACATATTGATGAAATGGTGCAAGACGCCTTCCCTGATATTTACAAAGAGAGAGGGCTTGCTGAAGAAGCTGCACGTGATGCTATGTATAATGACGAGAGCGGTCTTTTGATAAATACAGAAGCACAGCTTATTGAGGATAAAGCACAAGGCTTGTTAAAGGGTCAGCGTGATGCTGAAACTCTTAGAAAACTTGCTGTTGCACGCAGGCAAACGGCTAAAATACAGGCACAGATGGACCTGCAGAACAGAGTGAAATTAAAGGAGGCTTTGAATACCCAAAAGTATATTACTGCCGAAAGAAATGCTGCGGCTAAAGCTGCTGTGGCATTGGAAAATGATGATTATTCTGCTGCGGTCCGATATAAAAACGTCCAGGCGTTTAATCATGCTTGTGTAGTTGAAAGCGTAAGACTGCGTAATCAGTATGCTAAGTGGCAGAATTATTTCAGGAAGCAGGCTAAAGCTAAAAGGGAAACGTGGGGTAATGAAAGAAACTTTATTCAAGCAGCAGCAATTATGGAAAGGTTCGGTTATAAGCGTAAAGATTATTCTGATTTTGAAAAGACAGAAACTTTATCAGACTATCTGAATGATATGGATGATCTTTATGACAATGTTGCAGTTGCCGATTGGATAATGGATGAGGATGTTAGCATTACAAATCCTCGTGAACGTATGACGGCAAGCCAGCTTGAAGATGTAGTAAATGCGCTTAAAAATATCAAAGCGATCGCTAAACAGGAAATGAGTATCAATGCTTTACAGAAAGGTGCTACCTATGCTGAATTTAAAGCTGAAGCACAGGAAACACTTAATAAGCTGAAAACTATCTGGAAACCGCAGGTTGGCGTTGCACAGCAGCCTACAGTAATGGAGAAGCTAAAAGCATCTTTGCGCAGTACGGACAATCTTTTTGAAATGATGGACGACTGGCAGTATGGATTTTTCAGCAAACATTTTGGCGCAGCTATTAGAGAAGCGGCCGATAATGAAACAAGAAAAATTTTAGAATATGAGGAAAAAACAGCGCAGGCTTACAGGGAATGGCTGCCGGATAAAGCTGCAGAAAAGGCGGCCGATTATCAGGAAAAATATGACGAGCTAGGTACTTCTGTAGATAAGCATGTTTTATTAAAAATGCTTATGAATTTAGGCAACGAGAGCAGTGCCAGAGTATTGTGCAGCACTAGACCGGTAGGTTTTGAAAGTTCTGCTTTGTGGGTAGATGGCGATATAGTACAGACTAAAATCAATTTGCTTGACTTCTTAGGGCGTAATCTTACTGAAGCGGATATAAAATATGCACAGGCTAAGATAGATATTGCAGAGATGTACTGGTCTGAAATGGAAGCTCTTGAAACTCGTTGGACAGGTTTTAGTCCTAAGAAAGTAGAAGCGTCGCCTGTAGAGCTGACGTTATCAGACGGCAAGACTGTTGTTATGCGTGGCGGTTATTTCCCGCTGATGCGTGACGGTGATACTGGTTCTAAACACGCTGGGCAAGAAGTTATTTCTGATACTGACCCCAGACAAGGCCGCAATATTAGAACAATGAGCACCAGACGAGGCCATTTAAAAGAACGTGTTAAGGCTAAATATCCTGTTAATCTAAAACGTGGAGCAGAGTTTAATGTTGCTATGGATGCGATACATGATCTGTGCTTCCGTGAGGTTATGGGCGATTTCCGCAAAATTATGAACGATCAGGAAATGTATACTCTGATTAAAGAAAAATTAGGACTGGCCGATTTCTCCGCCTTTAAAGAATATCTTGAACGTGCGGCAAATCCTCAAGGTACTAACAGCGGTTCTGTTGGTGAAAGCTGGATGGGCAGTGTTGCTAACTGGCTTAGGGCTCGTACTGTAAATGCTGCTATTATGCTTAATCTTAAAACTGCCGTTCAGAACTTGGGTAATCCCTTGCTTTATGGTAATGCTGTAGATGGTTTTGGATATAGTGATGTCGTTGCCGCTGTGAGTAATTACAGTATGAATATGCAGCTTGCAGAGGGCTATAAATCGGCTAAGGAATTTGTTTACAGCAAATCCCCTTGGATGAAAGAAAGGTCTGTGCTTCCTGATATTTCCCTGCGGGATATGAAAGAAATGGAAAGCCTGAATCCTATAGAAAAGAAAGCTGTTGAATTTGGCACAAGATTGCTGGTCGCTACTGATAATCTTTCTGCTATTCCAGTATGGATGCAGGCGTATGGCAAAAAAATAAGGGCTGGTGCAGGCGAAGCAGAAGCTGTGGACTTTGCCAATACGGTTATTAGACGTACACTTGGCAGCAGCAGAGTTACGGAGGTTGCACCGCTTTTGCGTGGCGGACCTATGCTTAAACTGTTTACTACCTTCCAAGGCTTCTTCAATACACAATATAATCAGTGGGCCAGAGAGTATAATATCTTCTTAAAAGAAAAAGACATAATGCGTCTTACTTCGTTTGTGGGAGCTAAGTTTGTAATGTTTGCTTTTATAAACTTGATGTTGTCGGCCGAAGATCCATTTGAAGAAGATAAGGATGAATATCAAAAGATATCAAAAGAACTGCTTACTTACCCTATGAGTTTAGCCGGACCGGTTGGACAGGTTGGTAATGCTATCTGGAGCAGGGCTTTAGGCATGCAGACTTACGGGTATAGAATGACTGCAGTACAAGGCACGATAGAGCAAATGGAACGTGCTGCCGGTAAGGTACAAAAGGTTTACCAGGGCAAAGCAGATTATGACGAATTGGTTGAGCCTACTGCTACATTTGTTGGAACAGCATTAGGCGTGCCTGCACAGTTAAACAAATTATTCTTTAACGGATATGATATCTTGTTCAATGGTATGGAGCCAGAAGTTGGCGACATCTTTAGACGTCGGCCGAAAAAAGAACGGTAAAATAAAAAACCCCCTCAAATTTGAGGGGGTTTTTTTAGGTGCACAAACTTTTTAAACTTTTTTCTAGGTTTGATTTTATTCTTGCTATATCATTAGCAGTATCTTCTAATATTTTATTTGTAAAACCATCGTTCGGATATTGTGCTGGTAATTTGGCTAATGAATAAGATAAAATTCTAGCTTTTACTCTTGCTAAAACTAATTCTTGAGTTTGTTGAAGGATATGCTCACATAATATCTTATCTTTGATAGATGTAGATGGTGTAAGTTCAGCATTTTTTATAGCTACTTTCATGAGTAATGCCTCTGTATGTAAATTATCTAAAAATGTTATTGGCATGACCCATTCGTTATCAAAATAAGTCGTTTTAGAATCCATATTGTAGTTGAGTGATTTAAACGCTATTTTTATACTTGTATTAACGTCTTGATTTGTAAAATACAGTGATTCATTAGCTAGAACGATATTAGTAAAAGAGAATAGAATAAATAGCATTAGCAATATTTTTTTCACAATAACCCTTCTTTCATCTTTTTCACAATTATAACATAATTGTAATTTGTATGGTATAATCGTGTTGAAAACTGAAAAGCCAATTTTTAGGAGGTCGTTTATATGGAATTTAATAGATTTACTTCATATGCAAAATTTTTATCATCAAAAATGAAAAAAGAGTTTATAGAAGATAAAATAACTTTATCTTTATTAGATTATACAGATAAAGTTTTTAAAATGTATGCTACATCTCCAACGTATACTCCAGCAATGATGTTTGTGATATATGAAAATGTTTATAATAAATTAGGAAAATTGCGTTTTCCTAAAAATGCAGAGTATACTTTTGAAAAATATATGACAATTATATATATGTCATCCGTTGAGGAATTATATGATAGTATCCTTCGGGATTTAGTTGCTATAGATAGGAGCTTAGATATTAGAATAAAAGGACGGATATTTTTCTTTTTTTACTTTTTATATGATGGTGAACGAAAAAAATACTTGACGACAAAGTTTATAGAAGAACATAAAATAAAAATGTATAAAAAATTAGAAATTTTTGATAAAGAATTTGATGAAAGTTTGTTATATGATTAATTCGATAAGACGTACTTTAAAAATATTAGGGTACTTTTATTTTTATTCTTGACTTTCGGCAGACAATAATGTAATATGATTATGGCAGACAAAAGTGAGGTGAAGAAATGGCTGCAAAAATTGGTCGCCCTACTAATAATCCTAAAGAAGAGCGTGTTACTGTTCGGTTAGATCAAGAGAGCATAGAAATTTTAAATAATTATTGCCAAAAAACTGGAGAAAAACGCGCAGAGGCAATTCGAAAAGGGATTAAGGGCCTAAAAAATAAATAAGACTGGCCGCCGTCGAAAGCAAAAACCAGTCTTATAACCAGAAGCTTCAGCTTCTAAGAAATATTGTATCATAGAAGCTGACTTCTTTCAAATTGAAAGGAGTTAAAAAATGAACAATTTGCAAACACTAACTTTAGACAGCCGTGAAGTAGCAGTAATGCTTAACAAAAGACATGACCATTTATTGAGAGATATTGATACTTATATTAGCTATTTAGGTCAAAACCCAAAATTGGGTTCTGATGATTTTTTCAAAGAAACATCTTATAAAGCTGGTACTGGCAGACGTTATAAAATCTATCAAATAACCAAGAAAGGCTGTGAGTTTTTAGCTCATAAGCAAACAGGTCGTAAAGGATCGTCGTTTACCGCATCTTATATCAACCGCTTTCATGAAATGGAAGCACAGCTAGGCAAGAAGCCTTGGGTGTCGGTTAAAGCTACTCCCTTGCAGCAAACACTCATTGAAGAACCTTATAAGCCTACGGTAAAATACTGGAAAGGCGTACCGGTGTTAACTAAGTTAGACGTAGCTATGATTTTAAAGGTTGATGCGTCGTCGATTCAAAATTATATTCGTAGACCGTGGTTTATGACAGAAAACGTAGATTTTTACTTCTTGCGTGGACATGACTTGTTTGAGTACCGCAGAGAGAATAAAATCAAGTCTACAATCGCTGCCTTAATAGTACTTACCGAAAGTGGAGTTAGAAAGATATACGAAGCTAGAAATCGAAAATTTACACCTGCTGAATTGTTCCCAGTAAAATCGTCGTGTGAGCCACAAAGACCTATGCTTGTTAATGCGCCTATGAATATAGAGCTACAGAAGAAGATAAAGGATTTAGAAGGTAAGTTGATTGCTTTGCATGAGGTATTAAAACTTTATAACTACTGTAACACGCCTGAAAAATCGCAATGCTTCGCCACAACAATAAAAGACATAGGTATAAAAATATCGTGTGATGCACTTGATGTAATCAATACAAAGCTTAGTTTAATTCCTGCCGAGGGTGTCGGTTAAAGCTACTCCCTTCCTGTTGGGTATTTAAAATTTTAAAAAGTTTCCGACAAAATGCCATTTAACAAGAGTTAAAATAGTAATGTAAGGTTATTGGATATGAGAGCAGAGGCGATGTAAAAAATTAAAAATGTATCCGACAAAACCACTATAAAAATGAGTTAAAATAGTATCATAAAGTTAGTTAGAACTTAATAGAAAGCGCTTACTTCGGTAGGCGCTTTTTTATTTGGAAGGAGAGGCTTATGGAAACAAAACATAGTAACAAAGAGCAAGTTTTAAATTTATTTCAAAGTATGATTAATGAATTAAGAACTAAAAATTTTAAGAATGAAGATTACAGATTGTTTGGTGAAATTTTTGCAAGATTAGGAAGTATTTGCCATGATCTAAAAGAGTTTGAATCATCTGCAATGCTTTTAGAAAAAGCATTATCTAAAAATCGAGGCGATCTATTAAGCGAATCCGAAGAACATGATTCTTAATGTCATTAATTATTAAAACTGAAAATTTCTAGTATTAATAATTGGAGGTATATTTTTATGCAAAATTTTGCTGCAATCAAAAATGGTCAAGTTATAGGTTGGGCTAATGACAGAGACACTTTGATAAAAGATCTATTGAAAAAAGGGATATTAAAAAACTGTGATATAAGTCAGAAAGCTTTACCAGATGTTCTTAGAATTATTGAAGAACTGACAGAAAAAGTACAGGCTCTGCAAATTGAAAATAAACAACAAAAGCAGATTATAAATGAAATGCAACCTCGAATAAGCTATTGCGATTTTATCCTAAACAATAATATAAAGATGTCGGTAACGCAGATTGCAAAAGACTATGGTATGAGCGCAAAGAAAATGAATAGCCTGCTTCATGAGTTAGGTGTTCAGTATAAACAAGGCGGTATATGGTTTTTGTATGAAAAATATCAGTGTGACGGATATACCCAAAGCAAGACTTTTTCTACTGCTGACGGTGAAAATAGATTTCATACTTATTGGACGCAAAAAGGGCGACTGTTTATTTATCACTTATTGAAGAACAAAGGCGTACTTCCAGTTATAGAACAGGAGTGAAATTATGGATAAAGAGGCTATCATACAAGACCAAATAAATTTACTGTTGGAGGAGCAGAAGAAGGCTGCATCTTTGGACGAGAAGTTAAAGATAGCATCAACCATAGCCAGTATGTTAAATGCTACTGTGGTTAAAGATGCTCCGGCCTCAGCAAAAATATAGGGGGCGAGCATATGACTGTACAGAATACGACAGTTAAAGATATTTATGTTGGTAATGGAGCGACAACGAAATTCCCAATAACATTTCAGATGACGGATCATCCTGAATATATAAAAGTATATATTACAGGTGATGATAGCGTTGCCGTAGAAACGGAGAATTTTTCTGTCGATCTTGGAGCTAAAACAGTTACTTATCCAGCTAATGGCGATCCGCTGCCTGAAGGGCATAAAATAACTATTTATCGTGAGCTGCCATTGTATCAGCTAATGAACCTGGTTAATCAAGGTCCGTTTTTTGCAGAGAATATTGAATTGTCTTTTGACGATCTAATTTTTATATGTCAGCAATTAAATGAAAAATTGAATAGGACATTATCTGCTGGTATTGATGTAAGTAATTTTAATAATACTTTTCCGGTAAAGGCTGGAATGAGTTTTAGAATCAATGATGCTGGTGATGGGCTTGTACTGACGGAGGACCCTGCGAGGGTGTTACCTTTAGCTAAAGATGTATTAGAGCAAACGAAACAGGTCAAAGAGAGCGCCGTTAACGAAACAACAAATATTAAAAATACTGCAATCGAAGAGCTGACCGCTATAAAAGATGCTGCAGTAAATGAGACTACAGAAATAAAGGATGAAGCTGTTGCTGCTAAAAATACCGCTGTTGAAGCTGCGGCTACTGCGGCAGAAGATGCTGTCAATAACGTTCAAACGTTACTTGATGAAAAAGTGGCTGCCGCAGAAAACGCAAAAAGTGCAGCTGTTTCTTCTGCTGAATCTGCATTAGCAAGTAAAAATGCTGCGGCTGCATCACAGTCGTCTGCTGCTGCCAGTGCAGAAACAGCCCAGGCTTCAGCAGAATCAGCTTCTAGCAGTGCTAATGCAGCATTAGCAAGTAAAAATGCTGCATTAACAAGTGAGAATAATGCGAAAGCTAGTGAAACCAAATCTGCAAAAAGTGAAGAAAATGCTAAGGCTGCTGAAACTGCTGCAGAAAATAGTAAAAAAAGTGCTTCAGATTCCGCTAGTGCGGCTTCTAGTAGTGCTGAATCTGCATTAGAATCTAAAACGTTAGCTGCAGCATCAGCAAATTCAGCTTCTGCGAGTAAGACAAGTGCAGAAAGCAGTGCTGAATCGGCAGCATCTTCAGCAACTACAGCTACAAGAGAGGCAGATAGAGCACAGGATATTGCTGACAGCTTAGAAGGTTTAGCTGGCATTACTGGTATAGCAACAACAGATGAAGCTATCGCTGGTGTAGTTGATAACAAAGCAATGACGCCGTTAAAGACGAAAGAAGCTATAGAGCAAGGTACTAATGTTTTTACAGCTTTAAATGCTTTCAGAGCAAACATTATAGTATCAAACGGCACAGCGGCAGGCAGTCAAGGACAAATTGTTTTAGGCGTAAAACCCCGTACAGCAACAGTGCAAGCGAATATCATATCTAGCACAACAGGGGCGTTAAACTATAATGCAACAGAAACCACTGGTCATTACTTCAAAATTGGTAACAATATTGCGACTACATCAATAACTAGTAATGAAAGTGAAACAGCAATCTTTTCACATAATGCCTTTGAATTTGCGCGAATAACAAATGTCGGCGTTGCGAAATGGCTGGGCAATGCAAATACAGCTACGAAACTAGAAACCTCCCGCACAATAAACGGCGTGGCTTTCGACGGAACGAAAGATATAATTGTAGACTCCAACCCAGTGGGAACAATAATCGCCGTGGCATATACAGGGGTGCCGGAAGGATATATGCACTGCAATGGTGCAGCAGTTAACAGAACTACTTATGTTAATCTATTTAATAAAATCGGTACAACTTACGGTGCCGGCGATGGTAGTACTACATTTAATTTGCCAAATACTGTAGCTAGATTCCTAGAGGGCGGCATAGGTGCCGGAACTTACTACGAAGCTGGGCTGCCTAATATTACTGGTAATATTTCAGCATTTAAATCTAGTATTAGTGGTGCGTTTGTAGGAAGTAACAATACTAACAGATACGATGGTTGGAATGATAACGAAGATGAATATGCAGTATCTACCAGTTTTGATGCTTCTCGTAGCAATAGCATTTACGGTGCAAGTACTACTGTGCAGCCGCCTGCTATGACTGTAATTTACTGCATTAAATATTAAGGGGAGAACAAAGATGAAATTATATTATTATGACGAGAACGGATATTATCGTGCAATGTCAGAAGCGTTTTTAGACCCGCTTGAAACAGAACTGCAAGGGAAAGAAGTGTGGCTTATACCACCGCACGCAACAACTATTGAGCCACCATCAAGCGCAGATGGACACATTATAAAATTTAATGGGAAGACATGGGAACTGGAAAAAATGCCTGATCCGGAGCCGGAACCAGAACTTACGTTAGAAGAATTAAAAGCCCAAAAGCTTAAACTTGTTGATGCATGGACAGCAGATAAAATTACTGGCGGTTTTATTTCTCAATGCACCGGTAAACTTGTGAGGTATGATAGCGATAAAGATACTCAGCTTACGATGCAGGGAATTGCACTGAATGTCAGCACAGAACGTTTTGCAAACGAATATCCTTTGGGATGTCCAGTCCGGGGCTATAAAGAAGGAGAAACTGAAAAAACAATACAGTATCTTAACGCTGCTCAGGTATATACCTGGTGTGCTGATTTATCGTCTCATATAGGTGCTTGTAAGCAGCAAGGATGGATTAAACAGGCACAAGTAGAGGCAGCGTTAAGCAAAGAGGATTTGGACGCTATTATATTAGATTAGGCGGTGCAAAGATGGTTGAAATGGCAATGGCCTCAATAACAATCTTTAGCTTTTTATTTGGCATAGTAGGTTTTGTATTTAAGATTTGGATAATAAATCCTTTGTCTACGGCGATAGAGAACCTCCAAAAGACTGTTGACGCTTTAGCTAAGACTATTAATAGGGAACAAGAACGTACAACAGATTTAAAAATAAAATTTGCTGAGATTGATCAGAGGGCAAAATCTGCACATAACAGGATTGATGAAGTTGGTGAACGGCTATTGCTGGTAGAAAACAAATGTAATAACTGTTCATGTAAGGATAAGTGATATTTATGTTTGAGAAAATAAAAAACTTAATAGTAGGTGCTAGAAACAAAGTAGCCTCAATGTCGCCAAAAATAATGGCTGTCATTGTAGGCTATTTTATTGCAGTCGTTTTGCTGGTACTGACCTATTACGCTGCATGGATGTATATGTGGTTATGGCTAGATAAGATTATTATGTCTGACCTGCTGGCGTTGATACGTGAGATCACAGGTCCGGCTATGGTTGCATTTGTGACCTTTATAGCTACAAGTTTAGTAGATAAAGACGGGGACGGTGTCCCTGACAAGTTTGAACAGGAGGCAGAAAACAATGGTGACGAAAAGAATCACTTTAGATGAGCTGCGGCAGTTAGCAGTAAGGGGTAAAGGTAATATTGATAAAATCTATCTACACTGGTCAGCTGGTATTTATCACCAGTTTTTTAGTGACTATCACCTAAACATTGACAGCGACGGCGCTGTTATGGCGACAACCGATGATTTAACTGAATATAAGGTTCATACATGGCGGCGCAATTCTAGAGCTATTGGGATTGCTTTAGCATGCTGTGTAGATGCTGTAGCCTATGCTAATGGGCATATTGATTTTGGCAACGTGCCACCGACAGAGTTACAGATAGATAGTATGGCGAAAGTTGTAGCTGTATTGTGTGAGGAGCTTGGATTGGACATTGATGCCGATACCGTAATGACACATGCAGAAGCAGCAGACTTAGACGACTACGGCCCGGCAACTACTTTTGAACGCTGGGACTTGTGGAAATTGCCAGATGTGCCAGGCGACGGAGAACTGAAACCAGGCGGTGATGTTATTCGTGGTAAGGCGATCTGGTGGCATCATAATTGGTAAAGATTGTATAAGGAGGTGACTAATATGGAAAAACAGCGTATTTTGATTTGGGCTGGTATTGCTCTTGCGATTTTGGTAGGGTGCATTACTTATTACAATCTGTAAGATAAAACCCAGCCACAGAATTAGCCTGTGCGTTGTTTTATCTCTAAAACACTAGGAAATATAAGTGGGAGTATAGAAAACGGCGCACAGGTTGATTATATTGAAAATAGAACTATCTTAATGATAATGAAATAGAATTTAATTTGAAAGAAGGGCAGAAAGTGAATGAAGAAAAACAAATCAGGTATAGCAAGTATCTTATTATTAGTTTTGCCCTTATTGCTGTGCTTATCATTTTCTTTGAATTGTTTTGCGGAGGAACTTCCGGAAACAATAATGATGTCCAGGGAACAGTTCAACGAATTGCAGACGATAATAAACAGACAGGAAAATCTGTTGATAGGGCTATCGAACACGTTGGAACTGCAGCAGATGAACTCGAACGAGCTGAAGAAGCTAATCGAAGAGCAGCGTTTATCTTATCAGAAGATAAGGAGCGAGCTAATGCTTGCGCAGGAATCATTGTCGAACTCCAAAAAAACAATAGCAGAGCAAAACAAATCCTTGCAGACGTTGAGCTTTCAAATAAAACAAGAAAAGTCCAGAAGTGAATTAAAGCAGAGGCAGAAGGCCTTTTGGGGATTTGCAGGAGGGGTATTAGTAGGAGCTATAGCAGCGAGCAGGTGATTATATGGATACTTGCCGTTTGCAGGCAAGAGATTGGCTTTCGCAGTCCACACGAAAGGAATTTGAAGCAATCATTTCAGAAGCCAAACTAACGCCGCGGCAAATAGAAATTATAGAACTCAAGTTTATTCACGATCTTAAAAACTATCAAATAGCGATGAAAATAGATACGTCAGTGCAAACGGTCGAAAGAGATCTGCAGCAGGCGTATAATTCAGTTAAGAGAGCATTAAAGGCAGTCACATAATAGTTGTGGCTGCCTTATTTTTTATGCCTATATTAGGGAATTATGAGGGAATGTTGACGGATTATAAGAGCTGATTTAACGGATAATATAGTTAAGATAAATGAACGGAGGCAAGACTATGAGTGGCAATATGAATTTAGGAATTACAAGCAGTTCTGTACTTACTACATATCCACAAACGATGACTTGTATTGTAGATGGAACAAATATTATTCAGGTTGATTTTTATGGGAACAGGCAGAAGGTTGGAGTTACTCAAAGTGCGTATGATGAGTTAGAAAAAATCAGTAATGAATATTATAACAAGCTTGTTGAACTTAAAGTAATTACCCAACCTAAAACACCAGAACAGCAGATGCAGGAGCAAACGGAACTTATGGCAGATATGCTGAAAGAAATGCAGAATATGAAGCGTGAAATCGAGGTGCTTAAAAATGATCAATCCACAAGCTGTAGCACAAATGCTGAGACTAAACCAGCAGGACACGAACCGCCTTGCGGAAGCATGGGCGACGGCGATGAATGTAGCGAATAAGGTCAATAGTAAGGGTGATGCGCTAAACGCTTTGGCTAAGAATGGTGTTAGTTCAGACATTGTTACTAAGGTCAATGGATATTTAAATAATCCTATGGCTGGATTTATTGCTAAGGCTGCTGGTGTAGATCTTAACAAAGTAAAAAATATAGTCGGTGATTTACAGGGAACCGGCGGAACTGTTCAGCCTGATATTAATCAAGGGCAACAGCCAAATGATAATTTAGCAAGGTTACGTGCAGGGTTACAACAGCTTAAACGCTGATGTGATAAATAAAATATCAAGAAAGGAGTTGTTTGCAGATGGACGAAAAATATTATGGTGGTTTTAACACTTGGGGGATTGCTATCTTCTTGATTATCCTGTTTGCTGCTTTTTTAGGCAATCGTGGTGGTTGGAACAATAACGGTGCTGCTCCTGCATATGGTTGCAATGCTGTATCTAATTGCCAGGTAGAAAAACAGGGAATCATCGACAGCGCGCGTACTCAATATTTGATTGAGAATACTGCTCGTCAAACCCAAGAGCAAACTATGGCTGGCTTCTCTGCACTCGGTACGAAGATTGACTTTTATGAGTATCAAAACCTGCGTGATCAACTTGCTCAGGAACGTACGAAAAATGTCGTTCTGGAAAACCGCGTATACAGTGATGCTAAATTCAACGCTGTAGAAGCTCAACTGGCTTCTATCTCTTGCCGTATGCTTCCGAAACCTGAGGTTACTGGTATTGGCGCAGTTTGCCCGAATGCCGGCATTATCAATGGTTTGGGCATTAATAGCCTGAACGGCGGTTGCAACATGGTTTAAAGGGGTTAAAAAGTAAGGCTCCGTCGTAAGACGTGATACAGGGCGGAGAAATCCGCCCTATTTTTTATAGGAGATGATAATATGTGTGGAAATAATGGATGTAAAGTATGTCCTAATTTAGTTGCCAGTACTGAGGTGGCAGTTGCTGCTAATGAATTGCAAATTACAATTCCGGCGATGACAATAAATAATAATGAAAAGATTTGTTTGTTAATTGCCCAGGCAATCCCCGCAGGTGCTGATGCACTGCCGGTAGTTATTTTAAATGGCACAGGCGGGACAGTAATTCAAATGATTAACCGTTGTGGTGACGGAGTAAGAGCAGATCAAATCCGCAGCAGAAAAATTTATAATTTGCGTGTGATGACAGAACCGCCCTTAGCAGTGGTTCGCAGTAATAATCTTTGCTGCACAGCTTTTGTATGGCCACAAATTACACCGCCTACAGTTACTCCATCGTCTGTTACTTTAAAGAAATGAGGCGTTGGCAATGGGCAATTTATTGATTGGCTTTACAATAGCATTTCTTTCAAGTAGAGAAGGTCAGGAAATAGCTAAAAAGGTTGCAAAGAAAGTGCTTGAAAATCTTTCGGAAAAACCTAAAAAGAAGGACGGTGAAGATAATGCATAAGTACGATCATTATGCAGAGCATATTGACGGTGACAAATTAAAAGAAGAACAGGTTGATGATATTGTTTGCTGTGCATTAGAAAAAATCAAAGTCATCGATGAGGAAGATTACGAAGCTATAATGATGAAAATTCATTGTATAGCTTATGGTCCGCACTTTGATGAACACCTTGCTAAAAAGGCAGTTTCGGAAATGAAAAATGTTGACGGTACTACCGGAGAACATTGGACAGTAGAAGAAACTACCCGTGTTATGGATCAGAACGGTGTACATGCCAATAAGTACGACTGGTATTATTTAATGAATATGCTGCATAGCGATTATTCGAATCTCTGGGGAGAAGATGTTGCGCAATATGTAAAATTTGCCAAGGCATACATCAACGATCCTGATGCTGGAGCAGGTAAAGTTTTTTATCTGTGGAGAGCGGGGAAACATCATCATTAATATGTCAAAAGTGGTCGCAGTTTTGGTCGCACTTTAGTGTTTTTTAATGCCATTTCACGACTTCTTACGGCACTATCAAGAATATGATTCACAAAAAATAAAAACCGTCAAAGCCCTTGAAAACTAGGCTTTGACGGTACTTTTTTGCTGGTACGCCCGAGTGGAATCGAACCACCGCACACGGCTCCGGAGGCCGATGCTCTATCCACTGAGCTACGGGCGCATAGTGTTTGGTGCACAATGCACCATAGCGAATTATAGCATAACGGCAAGCTTCTTGCAAGTTTTATACTGGGTTGATGAAATAAAAAATATAATAAAGAAGCAGGAAGTGCAGTAAAATAAATATTAAATTTTTTCTAAGGGATTTACTTAGTTCTGCGTTTTATATATAATCAAATCATTAGATAATATTGGCGGAGGAAAGCTTTATGAGCTACTGCAGATTGTTATTGACGCCGCGAATGACGTTATTGATTGTTATCGGTTCTTTGATTTATTCTGTAGGTTTGAATCAGTTTATAGTGCCTGTTGGTCTGTATAATGGGGGATTTTTAGGTATTGCCCAGCTCATACGACACTTCATGGAAAGCTGGTTCGGTATCAGTTTTGGCAATACCAATATCGCCGGTATTTTATATTTTATTTTGAATATACCGTTGCTGGCGGTTTCCGTGAAACGTTTTGGGAAGGAATTTCTTGCTAAAACCATTTACTGTGTTTGCTGGTACAGCTTGTTTTTGACTGTAGTGCCGATTGCAGATCATTTACTGGTCGACGAACATTTGACGGCCTGTGTAGCAGGCGGTGTGATCTGCGGTATTGGTGCCGGGATGACTTTGCTTTCTGGCGGCAGCGGCGGCGGTGAAGAAATTTTGGGACTTTTACTGATGCAGAAGCATTCAAATTTGAGTGTCGGTAAGGTTTCAGCGATGCTGAATATTTTTATTTTTGGGACATGTGCGGTAATTTTCAGTATTTCCCAGGCAATTTATTCAGTTTTGTTTACGGGTATCGTTTATTATGTGCTGGATAAGGTACATTTCCAGAATATAATGCTGACGATGCTGATCATTACGAAAAAGCAAGGGTTGGAAAAGATAATCTTCGAAAAAGTCAATCGTGGCGTTACAAAATGGAATGCTTATGGTGCATATAGAAATGAAGAAAGAGAAATTCTGATGACCGTAGTTTCCAAAAGTGAATTTCTGCAGCTGCGGCGTCTGCTTTTGGCTGCCGATCCTGAAGTTTTTATAATTATAGAAGAAAATGTTTTTGTTGTTGGTAATTTTCAAAAGCGTGTCAATCAATAAAAAAAGCTCCTGCTTTGCAGGAGCTTTTTCTTTTACTATATTATTTGGGGACGATATCACCAACACCATTTAAAATATAACGGGGACGATAAGCAAAAACCTGCATATTTTCAAGGTCAGTAACACCTGAAAGTACCAGGACCGTAGTCAGGCCGCTTTCCATTCCTGCAACTATATCTGTGTCCATACGATCGCCTATCATGGCAGCTTCGTCTGAATGGACGCCAAGCATTCTCAGACCGGTACGCATCATCAGAGGATTGGGCTTGCCTACAAAGTACGCCTGTTTTCCTGTAGCAAGTTCGATAGGAGCAACCAAAGCACGGCAGGCGGGAATGATACCGGTCTCAGTGGGACCCGTCAGATCAGAGTTTGTAGCTACTAAACGTGCACCTTTTTGTAGGAGGCTTACAGCTTTTAAAATCATATCATAATTATAAGCGCGGGTTTCGCCGACAACTACGTAGTCAGGATTAGTATCGTTCATCGTGATACCGGCATCATAAAGAGCATTGACAAGTCCTGGTGCGCCAATAACATAAACACTGCATTTTGGAGACTGGCTTGCCAGAAATTTAGCAGTAGCCAAAGCGCTGGTATAAAAATGGCTTTCATCAACGTCAAGTCCCATTCGCGCTAATTTTTGCTGCAGTTCTTTTGGAGAACGCTCACTGGAGTTCGTCAGGAATAGGAATTCTTTTTCTTCTTTATAAAGCCAGTCGACAAATTCTTTTACTCCGGGCAGTAAACGGTTCCCGTGATAGATGACGCCGTCCATATCGCAGATAAAGCCCTTTTTAGCATAAAGTTCCTGTAAAGTATCTATGATGTTCACTTCCTTAATAATGAAAAATTTAATCTTATATTATAATTATCGACTATTAAAGCAATAATTTCAATGTTTTCAGCTGATGAAATTCGTGTTTCAAAGTAAAATTTATGAAAATTTTTCATTGAAGAGATATTTTGTTATAATATTAAGCAAATATAAGACGTAAGTGAGGAGAAGATTATGCGTATCGCTGTGATAGATGGAATGGGCGGCGGACTTGCCGCACAGGTCGTAAGCCAACTGACCGGCAAGCTTCCGGAACAGGTTGAGCTTATCGGGTTGGGCACTAATGCTTTGGCAACGGCAGCAATGCTCAAAGCAGGAGTCAAGCGCGGAGCCACAGGAGAAAATGCGATCTGTATTTCAGCGGCAGCAGCAGATTTGATCGTCGGCCCTATCGGCATCATCATACCCAATGCTATGATGGGTGAGATCACTCCACGTATTGCGGAAGCAGTCGGCAGCGCTGCTGCTAAAAAAGTTCTTTTGCCCGTGAGCCAAAATCATTTTGAAATAGTTGGCGTGGAGCCTAAGTCACTGGCTTCGTTAGTGAAAGAGGCTGTAAGCAGAATTTTGACTTTGGTTGAAGCCTGATGGTAAAAAGTGGTATAATATAAATTAGTTTTGTTTGAAGAAAGTAAGTAAAGGAGAAAGCCGAAATGATTGCTATCCGTGACCGGGTGCGTTTTGTAGAAACAGATATGATGGGCGTGGTGCATCATGCCAATTATCTGCGCTGGTTTGAAATGGGTCGTGTGGCTTATCTGCGTGCCGCAGGTGTTGAATTACTGGATTTAATGGCACACGGTGTTATTTTTCCGATTACAGAAGTGCATGTGAAATATAAAAATTCCTGTACTTTTGATGATGAGTTTGAAGTACAGACGATAATGATTGAATTCAGCCGGGCTAAAATGGATTTTGCTTACAAGGTGATACGGCTTGCTGATGGCGTGGTGCTGGTTGAAGGCAGGACCCGTAATTTATTTACCAACCAACAGGGAAAGATTATTCGTTTAGATGCCTGTTATTTTGATAAAATCAATGCGCTGTTTCAGCAGGAAACAGCCAAGGAGTGAGAAGATGGAAACAAAATTTGAAATCGTGCCGGTTCCGACACGTATCCTGACCCATCACGACGATATCGTAGAAGCCATTGTTGAATATGGCGGAGACAAGATAGGACCTGATGATGTAGTTTGTGTTGCTGAAAGCGTTGTGGCTATTACACAGGGCGGGGCCAAACGCAGTGAGGATTTTAAGCCAGGTTTGCTGGCAAAGGTTTTGTGCCGTTTATTTCCGTCCAAGGGCAGTATCTCTGGCTGGCATAGTATGCAGGCTCTGATCGATGCTGAAGGCGGAATGAGGGTTTTGATTGCTGTTATCTGTGGCTTTGCGGCAAAATGCGTGGGTGTTTCCGGTGTATTTTATCGTATGGCAGGAGAACAGGCACGTTTGATCGATGACGTTACGGGTACGATGCCTCCATATGACAAGCATATTGTTTACGGACCGCATAACCCCAGTAAAGTAGCCGAGGAAATTACCAGCGGCACAGGTGCTTTTGGAGCGGCAGTAGCGGATGTTAACGATTTGAAGCGTTCCTGTGTTCTGGGGGTTTCCAAGGGTGTTAATGCTGATGAAGTGGCACAGATTTTGATTGATAATCCTTTTGGTAATGGCAGTCAGAAAACACCGGTCGTTGTTATAAAAAACTATCGCAGGGCACGCTAAGGAGGCTAAAAAATGCTTTTCATTTTAAAAGTTATTGCAGCACTGATTTTATTGGCAGTTGTTGTAATCGGAATATATATCTTGCTTCAGGGCAAGGAAGAAATGTTTTTTGAAGTTACTCAGCGTACTAAAGCCAGACTGATTAAACGCAGCGAAAATAAGCTGGAGTTTGAAGTTGAGCTGCCGATGCATAACGATGGCAAAGAAGAAGGCATTATCTTGGATGCATTTATCCGTGTGTATCTGCCGCAGGAACAATATGCTGATGCCCAGCTGCGCGGACGCGTCAATTTAAAAGAAGCGCCGCGTGAAGATGACTATTTCGAAGCAATGCTGCTTGGACCTGGTGTAAAGAAGACGATGGTTGTAAAATTTGAGCTGGTGCCGGAACATGGCGTTACTTTGAAGCAGGCTGTCGAAGGCATGCCGGATGTGGACATTGCGCTGTTTCTGGATTGCCGTGGACGAACTGCGCTCTATACTGTCAAAAAAATTATTACTTTGCATAAAGATGAGCTGCAGGCTTTGCTGGCATAATATAAAAATTCAATTAAAACCGCCGTAAGGCGGTTTTTCTTTTTGGAATAATTTTTCTTTTTGGCAGGTTTTTTCAGTATGGATATGGAATTATAAAATGTTAATGAATGTGCGGAAAAGCGGGGTGAGGATATGCTACTGGGAATTGACGTCGGCGGGACATTTACAGATGCCGTTCTGATAGGGAGAGGTACAATAATAGCGCAGGCTAAACGCAGAACAACACATGAAGCAGTATTGCAAGGTATTTTAGAAGCTCTGGATGAGGTTTTGCAGGAGCAGGAAGTTTATAATATTGAACGGGTAGTGATTTCCAGCACAATCGTAACTAACGCTTTAACAGAAGGCCGAACTGATCCGGTATTTTTGGCTGTGATGACAGGACCGGGAATGAATGTTAGTAAGAGCTTTCCTGTAGAGCCTTATTATGTGAGCGGCTATGTCGATCATCGCGGTAAAATAACAGCTCGTATTGACTGGCAGAAGCATCAGGGCTTACTGTCTAAGGCAAAAAACAAAATGGCGGCTGTGTCCGGAAAATTTTCGGTACGTAATCCTGAAAATGAATATGCACTTGCAGGGGAACTGAAAGATTGCGGTTATGAGAAAATTTTTCTCGGTTCGGAGTTATCAGGCGAATTGAATTTTGTGCGGCGTACTAATTCTGCTTATTTTGCAGCTGCTGTTTATAAAACCTTTAAAAATTTTTGCCGTCAGGTACAAGACAGCCTGAAGGAACGCAATATTACTGCACCGGTACATGTGTTAAAGGCTGACGGGGGAACTTTGCCGTTAGATATAGCGCTGAAACAGCCTGTGGAAACTATTTTTACAGGACCGGCAGCCAGCGTTTTGGGTATAGAGGCCCTGGGCGCACCGCAGGTGAAAAGTATTTCGCTGGATGTAGGTGGGACGACTACTGATATTGCTTTTTGGGAAAATGGACTGCCTTTGCTAGCCAGACATGGAGTTAAAGTTGCCGGCTATCCGACAGCTGTACGTTCGTTCCATATGCGAAGCGTTGGCATTGGCGGTGATAGCCGTATCCGTCGGACAGAAACCGGTTTTGAGGTTGGCCCTGAACGTATTGGTCCGGCGATGGCAGTGGGAGGCTGTGAACCGACTTTGTCAGATGCTTTGATAGTAGCTGGGCGCGTTGGTTTTGGTGATAAGGCGGCGGCTCATAAGGGGATGCAGCAGCTGTGCCTGATGGGTGAGACAGCAGCTGAGGTTGCCATGCAGGTTGTCGAAGCGGCAGTGTCTGTTATTGAAGCTACGATTAATGAAATGCTGCATGAATGGAGTATTCAGCCTGTTTACACTGTCAACGATGTTATTAAAGGGACTGAATTTGAGCCGGAGCTGCTTGTAGGAGTCGGCGGTGGCGCAGCAGGTTTGATTATGGCTTTGGGAGAACGGATGGGACTGCCTGTGGAAATACCGGCTGGCGCAACTGTTGCTAATGCAGTCGGAGCGGCACTGGCCCGGCCGACTTTAGCTGCCAGTCTGCGGGCCGATACTACGGAAGGATATTATCTGATCCCGGAGAGCGGACAGCGTGAACGGCTGCCCAGTGGCTTCAGTATGAAAATGGCGGAAGAACTTTTGGCAGCATGGCTGCATGAGCAGGCTAAAGCCTGGCAGCTGCCGGGGCAGGAAGCTGAAGTGATCAGTAAAGAGTTTTTCAGAACTATCCATGGCTATTACGACAGTGGTGAAATTATTTCACTGAGGATGCAGTTGAAGCCTGGTATCCTGCAAACTGTCATTGGCAGGGAGGTGGCATTTTGAAATCGAAGCTTGGCTTGATATTTTTTCCGGCTTTTGACTGGATGATATCGCCTACACACCCGGAGCGGCAGGAGCGTTTGTTATATACGCGTGATCAACTGCTGGAAGAGGGGCTTTTTGATTTGCCGCAGATCAGAGAATACCGCCCCCGTTTGGCAGAAATCAATGATTTGCAGCGTGCACATATCGGTGTGCCGTCCATTGCACGTCTTATCACACCGGCGCACCTTACTTCTGCAGGCGGTTGTTTAGCCGCAGCTGATGCAGTAATGTCAGGTGAAGTAAAGCGGGCTTTTGCTTTAGTCAGGCCGCCTGGGCATCATGCAATGCGCGTAGTTCACGGAATCCGCGGTTTTTGCACTGTTAATATCGAAGCGGTGATGGTGGAGTATCTGCGCAGTGTTTATGGAATCAAAAAAATCGCTGTTGTCGATACTGACGTACATCATGGTGATGGTTCGCAGGATATTTTTTATCATGATCCTGATACTTTATATATTTCTTTTCATCAGGACGGCAGGACCTTGTATCCCGGTACGGGTTTTCCTGATGAAGCCGGCAGTCCGGCAGCCTGGGGTACAAATATCAACCTGCCGTTGCTGCCGGGCACAGGTGATGAGGGACTGCACAGATTATATGATGGTCTGATCCAGCATATTCTTGATGATTTTGAGCCGGAGCTGATCATTAATTCAGCAGGTCAGGATAATCATTTCAGTGATCCTCTGGCTTCAATGGCTGTAACAGCGCAGGGATATGCCAAATTAGCCGATAAATTGCAGGCTGATATTGCAGTACTGGAGGGCGGCTATTCTGTAGAGGCTGCGCTGCCCTATGTTAATACAGGTATCATTTTGGCAATGGCGGATATGGACTACAGCAAGGTGGTAGAACCTGACCAAAGCGATTTGCGGCAGCAGGATGAGCGCTGTAATAAACGTGTCGATCAGCTGATTGCTGAAACAGGTGAATTGTGGCGCAGTCGGTTTAGCACCAGAAAAGAGCTGCTGGCAAAATGCGGTAATAGCTGGAGCAGGAAGAAAAGCATTTATTATGATGAAGAAGGGATCAGAGAAGAACAGATCGAGACCGCTCATTATTGCAGGCAATGCAGCGGTTATCTTACGATCAGGACTGCGGCTGCGGGAACACGTTTCGGAGATCAGAGCGCGTTTATCATTTCGTTGAAACGCGATACCTGCAGTGAATGCCGGCAAACTGCTTATGACGAAGCACAGCTGGAAAAACGTAATGGCAAATGGCAGTATGTTTTAGTGCAGCACATAGCTGATGGTGAAATAGAAAGTTTGTAATTAAAATAGGCTGATGCCTTCAAAGATTAGGAAACGGAGTAAAGAAAACTAATGAAAGAAATTGTTATTGCAACACGTAATCCCGGTAAACTTGAAGAATTCAAAGTATTGATGAAAGATTTGGAGGTGGAATTACGTTCATTGGAAGAATGGCCGAATGTACCTGAACCAGAAGAAACAGGGAAAACTTTTATGGCCAATGCCCGACTGAAGGCTGTTTATTATGCTAAAGAAACAGGGCTGCCATGTATCGCCGATGATTCAGGATTAGAAGTACTGGCGCTGGAGGGGGCTCCAGGCGTGCGCAGTGCGCGTTATGCCGGCGAGGAAGCTACGGACGAAGAAAACAACAAACTGCTGCTGCAGACGATGAAATTTCAGGTAAAACGTACTTGCCGTTTCCGTTGTGCATTAGCCGTGGCAGCTCCTAACGGAAAAATTTTATTGGAAAGCGACGGCATTTGTGACGGTATGCTGCTGCATGAGCCGTTAGGGACAGAGGGATTTGGTTATGATCCTCTGTTTTGGTCAACAGAACTGCATAAGGGTATGGGCGAGGCTACGATGCAGGAGAAAAATAAAATCAGCCATCGCGGCAAAGCTATTAAAAAACTTGTTGCGAATTGGGGGAAAATGAAGTGAAAATCGGTATTACCGGCGATACTCACGGCAGCAAACAAGCCATCAGGCAGGTTCTGCATGCTGTGCCGCCTGTTGAATATTGGTTTCATACCGGAGATTACAGTCAGGATGGACGTTTTTTAGTTGCCGAAACCAAGCTGCCGTTACTGGCAGTATGCGGCAATACAGATCCCGGCGAAGGGAAAGCAAATGTAGACGAATTTATTACGTTGGCGGGGCAGCGTATCTGGCTGACGCATGGACATCGTTATCTGCATGGGTATCAGGTATCCGAACTGGCCTGGTGGGCACGTAAGCTGGAAGCTGATATTGTGGTTTTCGGACATACACACGTACCTTTGGTAAAATGGTTCGGTGATGTACTGCTTGTTAATCCCGGCAGCCCTGTTTTACCGCGCAGCGAAATGGGAGCTACGTTTGCTGTATTAACTGTTAAAGAAGGAGAACGCCCGGAAGCTGAGATTTACAAATTATAGTGCCGTCGTGTCAGGCAAGCTTTTAATTTGTAAAAAAACTTAAAATTCTGACGCTTGCTACTTGAAAAAGCAGTATAATTCATTTACAATATTTAGTATATACTAAATTGAAATTACGGGGGTAATAATGTATGACATTACGTGACGATGCTTTGAAACTCCACTTAGAAAACCATGGCAAGCTTGCTGTTGTGAGCAAGGTTCCCATTAAAACCCGCGAAGATTTGGCCTTGGCATACACCCCTGGTGTTGCTGAACCATGTAAAGAAATCAAAGAAAATAAAGACTTGTCCTTTGAATATACCTGCCGCGGCAATATGGTCGCTATAGTCAGCGACGGTACCCGTGTACTCGGCCTGGGAGATATCGGACCGGAAGCAGCAATGCCGGTAATGGAAGGCAAGGCAGCACTATTTAAAACCTTTGGCGATGTAGATGCTGTACCTATCTGTATCGATACTAAAGATCCTTCTAAAATTATTGAAACTGTACGTTTCCTGCAGCCCAGCTTTGCCGGTATTAATTTGGAAGATATTTCCTCTCCTAAATGCTATGATATCGAATGCGAATTGAAGAAAATCTGCGATATCCCTGTTTTCCATGACGATCAGCACGGTACTGCAATTGCCTGTCTGGCAGCAGTTATCGGTGCTTTGCGCTTCGTGAAAAAAGATATGAAAACAGCTAAATTTGTTGTTAACGGCTGCGGCGCAGCAGGCTCTGCTATCGGCCGTCTGCTTATCAGCATGGGTGCTGAAAATGTAACCATGGTTGATCGTTTCGGCGCTTTGTATGAAGGCATTGACGCTAATCTTGACCGCATCCAGTCTTATCTGGCGACAGTCACTAATAAAGAACATAAAAAAGGCACTTTGGCGGATATAGCCAAAGGCGCTGACGTTTTGATCGGTGTTTCCGCTCCTAACGTCTTTACGAAAGAAATCATCGCCAGCATGGCAGATAAAGCTATAGTTTTTGCACTTGCCAATCCGGTTCCGGAAACTTCTTATGCTGACGCTATCGAAGCTGGTGCTGCTGTTGCAGGTACCGGCCGCAGTGATAGTCCGAATCAGGTCAACAACGTCACTGTATTCCCGGGTGTGTTCCGCGGCGCTATTGATGTACGCGCTAAAGCAATCACTGAAGAAATGAAAGTAGCTGCTGTTTATGCAATTTCCGAACTGATCGACGAGAAAGACCTGCGTGCCGATTATGTTGTTCCGGATGCGTTTGATCCGCGTGTTGCGCCGGCAGTTGCGGCCGCGGTGGCCCGTGTTGCTATGGAAACAGGCATTGCCCGCATTAAAGTCGATCCAGAAGAAGTGCGTGCCAACACTATGAAACGTGTCGGCAGATAAGGAGGCTATCATGCGCGAGATAAAAGTTCAGGAGATAACTGCTGCTGTCAGTAAGCTTTGTAAAGATTCCTGCTATTACCTGCCGGAAGAGCTGCTGGAAAAATTAAAAGCATCTATCGCCACCGAAGAATCTCCTTTGGGGCAGGAAATATTGACGACTATCGTTGAGAATGCCGAACTAGCAAAAGCCAAAGACGTACCGATTTGTCAGGATACCGGTTTGACAGTTGTCTTTATGGAAATCGGACAGGAAGTACATTTTGTAGGCGGAGATCTTTATGAAGCGGTCAACGCCGGTATCGCCGATGGTTATGTTGGCGGTTATCTGCGTAAATCTTCTGTTGATGATCCTTTATTTGTACGTAAAAATACCGGTGATAATACGCCGGCGATCATTCATACAACGATAGTGCCCGGTGAACAGGTCAAAATAACTGTATCGCCTAAAGGCTGCGGCAGTGAAAACATGGGCGCATTAAAAATGCTTAAACCGGCTGACGGCGTTGAAGGCGTTATCAAATTCGTTGTCGACACCGTGCGCAGTGCCGGCCCTAATCCCTGTCCGCCTGTTACCGTAGGTGTCGGTATTGGCGGTAATATGGAAAAAGCTGCACTTTTGGCAAAGTATTCTCTTACTCGTAAGGTAGGGGAGCACAATCCTAATCCTCAGTATGCAGAACTTGAAAAAGAACTGCTGAAACGTGTCAATATGACTGGCGTAGGTCCTTCCGGACTAGGCGGCAGCACTACTGCCGTAGCTGTTAATATTGAATATGCACCGACCCATATCGGCGGTCTGCCGATTGCCGTTAATCTGAACTGCCATGCTGCACGCCGTGCAGAAATGGTATTGTAAGGAGGGGCCTGAGATGAGTGAAGCGATTATCAAATATATCAATGCGCCGTTAAGCGAAGCTACGATCAAAGACCTGCACGCAGGTGATGTAGTACGTATCAGCGGTTACATCTATACTGCCCGTGATGCGGCACATAAGCGTATGACAGAAGCACTGGCCAAGGGAGAGCAATTGCCCTTCGATGTAAGGGATCAGGTGATTTATTACGTAGGTCCAAGCCCTACTAAACCCGGTGAAGTAGTTGGCAGTGCCGGACCGACGACCAGTGGGCGTATGGACAAATATACCCCGACGATGATCGAACAGGGTATGCGTGGGATGATTGGTAAAGGACTGCGGTCGCAGGAAGTTATTGATGCCTGCGTGGAGCATGGCGCTGTTTATTTTGCTGCTATTGGCGGAGCGGCAGCAGTTATTGCAAAATCTATCAAAGGCGAAGAAATGATTGCCTATGAAGATTTAGGGCCTGAAGCTATTCGCCGTTATGAAGTTAAAGATTTTCCTGCTATCGTCTGTATCGACAGCGAAGGCAACGATTTTTATAAAGTTGGCATTGCCAAATACAGTAAAGAGTAACAAATTTAACAAATCTTTAAGGAACTGCAGAAGCAGTTCCTTATTTTTTGCAAAAGTCTTGACAAGCTTATTTAGTTGAGCTATCATAATGCCAATCGAATAACACACTCTTATCGAGAGCGGTGGAGGGACAGGCCCTGTGAAACCCGGCAACCAAGCCTAGCTATGGTGCTAAATCCTGCAAGAACATTCTTGATAGATGAGAGGAAAGCAGAAGCAAGCGCTCTTTCCTCGGAAAGAGCTTTTTTGTTAGTCCGACCGAGCTAAGATAGGTACTGTGTTAAATTCATTTTAAAGGAGAGATTGTTTATGAAAAAGTTATTTCTGGCTTTGCTGGCAGTGTTCAGCATTGCATTAGTCGTTGCCGGCTGTGGCGGCGACAGCAAACCAGCCGCTAACAGCGGCGATAAAAAGGTGGTGCTGAAAGTAGGCGCAACGCCTGTACCGCATGCTGAAATTTTGAATCTGATCAAACCGCAACTGGCTAAAGAAGGTGTTGATCTGCAGATCATTGAATTCAGCGATTATGTTAAACCAAATTTGTCTTTGGCTGATAAAGAATTAGACGCCAACTTCTTCCAGCACACTCCGTATCTCGAGAAATTTGCTTCCGAAAGGAATCTGCCTCTGGTTGCTTATACCAAGGTACATATCGAACCAATGGGGGTTTATTCAAAAAAATTAAAAGACTTAAATAATGTTCCAAGCGGAGCTAAAGTTGCAATCCCGAATGATCCTACTAACGGCGGCCGTGCTCTGGCATTGCTGCAAAGCGCCAAGCTGCTCAAGCTGCGTGACGGTGTAGGTATTTCCGGTACGCCTGGCGATATTGTTGATAATCCTAAAAATCTGCAGATCGTGGAAATAGAAGCAGCTTTGCTGCCGCGTTCCATGGATGATGTTGATCTGTCTGTTATCAATTCCAATTTTGCTATGGAAGCACAGCTGAATCCAGTCAAAGATTCTCTCTTTACTGAACCGAAGGATTCTCCGTATGCCAATATCTTAGCAATACGTAAAGGCGACGATAAGCGTCTGGAACTGCAAAAACTGGATAAAGCTTTAACCAGCCCTGAAGTAAAGAAATTCATCGAAGAGAAATATAAAGGCGCGGTTGTACCCGCATTTTAATGAAAGTTTTGTTTGATTTAAGCAGATAATGATTGTAAGATAGAAGATAAAAATATTCCCCTCTCAGCGGAAGTTGAGAGGGGTTATTTTTTTGCCTGGCTCTATGGGAATAGAGTCAGGCTTTTTGTTGTTGTAGATCAGGTGCTGGCAAGTGAGATTGTAAATATTGCCGCACAGGTACGATGAAAATATAAGTAAGAGCAAAAATAAGACTGAAATATAAATAAAACGTGCTTATGTCTTGCGGGGGGGTACAATCATGATACAATAATTATGAATTATAGGTGAAATATTTTAACATAAACAAAAAATACAAAAGTATTGATTATAGGTGAATTCTAGTGGGATATAATTCTTTGCTGCGCAAGATAATTTTGATCATAGGTGACATAATTTGTTTGTATCTGGCTACCAGCATCGCTATGGTACTGGAACTTGGTAATAAACAAACGGATAAGATAGCTTTCCATCTGGAATTTTTGCCGATCCTGGTCATCATGATGTTCTTTATGTTCAACGTTTATGGCTTGTTCAGTCTGATCCGCAAAAAGCTGGTAGATATTTTTCTTAATCTATTGGTAGCGGTAACCAATATTTACATCATAGCGATGGCCAT
>NZ_QLTS01000010.1 GCF_003269275.1 Phascolarctobacterium faecium DSM 14760
TCCACCTGTTCTCATCCCGAACACAGTAGTTAAGCCCTTAAACGTCGAAAGTACTTGGCTGGAAGCGGCCTGGGAGGATAGAAAGCTGCCGGTTAAAAAATAACCATACCATACGGTATGGTTATTTTTTTTTGTATAGAAGTTTTCTATAGGCTCCATTGTAATTTTCTAAGTACTTTTATTTGCTGTTTAAGATAAAAAACGTTACAATAATAATGTATAAAACTTTACACTGGAGGTATACCATATGGAACTGACTGAAGTCACGAAATTTCGCCGGGCAGTATTAACCGGTTTAGCACGCTTTACCTGGCAAGGGACTTTACCAGAGCATATTTATGATATACTTTATAGCGTTGTAACAGAAGACAGTCCTCGTGTTCGTTGCTGTGTGCATAAGGAACGGGCTGTACTGAAAAATCGCATCAATATGGCACTGGGGCTTACGGTTGGATTGAATATTGTCGAGGCATCAAAAATTGCGTTAACAGAGCCTGTTAATAAAGCGCTGCCTATTATTGATGTCTTGCCGGAAGCTTGTGACCAATGTCCAATTGATAAATTTTTGGTCACTGACGCTTGCCGGCACTGTGTAGCCCATAAATGCATGAATAAATGTCCTAAGAAGGCTATCACTATCCATCAAAATCGAGCCTATATAGATAAAACAAAATGCATTGAATGTGGTATGTGTAAAAAAGTTTGTCCTTATGGAGCTATTATTGAGATCAGTCGGCCGTGTGAGAGATCCTGTGCTCTTAATGCTATCCATGCGGGTGCAGACAGAAAAGCAAAGATTGATACTTCTAAATGTGTGGAGTGCGGTTCCTGTCGCAGTGCTTGTCCGTTTGGCGCCATTGATGAACGCAGTAATATTGTGCAGATCATTCAGGCTATTAGAGCAGGGCAGCGAGTACATGCTTTACTGGCACCTTCGTTTATTGGTCAGATGGGTTTTAAAGTGACTCCGCCGCAAATTGTGGCAGCATTAAAAAAGATGGGATTCGCCGCGATTGAAGAAGTTGCAGTCGGAGCTGATATGACGGCTTTACACGAAACGAAAGAATTTATGGAAAAAGTTCCGGCACGCCAAAAATATATGACTAATTCCTGTTGTCCGGCTTTTGTTGCACTGATACAAAAACATTTGCCAAATGAGGCGGATAAAGTATCTACTACTGTTTCACCAATGGTTGCTTGCGGACGCTATGTAAAATCTGAATATCCTGAAGCTGTTACAGTTTTTATCGGTCCATGCATAGCTAAGAAAGGTGAAGCAAGGAAGTTTAGTGATGCTATTGATTATGTGCTGACGTTTGAAGAACTTGCTTGTATGATGGCGGGTGCTGAAATAGATCCGGCAACGCTTGCTTCAGAAAGCTATATAAACCAAGCTTCTGGGTTTGGGATTAGTTTCCCATTGCTGAAAGGAGTCCAGGGTGCATTGAACCATACCTTGGAAGAGTTAGAGGAAACTCAGGTCCAAGCTCATTATGCCAGTGGACTTGAGGCTTGTTTAGACGATATGAAAAAACTGGCATCAGGTAAATTACCATGTCAGTATTTTGAAGGTATGGCTTGCGTTAACGGCTGTATAGACGGTCCTGGAGCTTTGGCAGAATCTGGATTGGTCAGTGTGCTTATTAAAAAATATGCTTCAGAATCACAGCATAAAACAGTGCATGGAGATACCACTGCTGTTAAAGCTGTAAAAAAAGTAGATATGGAAGTCCGTTGATACTATGTGTGGAAGGCAACGATAAAAAATCCTTACCTAAAAAGGTAAGGATTTTTTTATTAATCATTGCGCATTAAACCTAAAGAATCAAGTAATTTAAAAGTCAAGCTCATTAAAATCGCAACCAGTGTGGCAAGCACCATACCCTGAACGCTGATCGTTCCAAAGGTAAGCTTGGCTCCGCTGAGACCAACTATCATAATTACAGAGGACATTACGAGATTAGCAGACTTACTGTAATCGACCTTGCTTTCAACAAGAACCCTGATACCGGATGCGGCAATAACGCCGAACAGCAGAATGCAGACACCGCCCATGACTGGTACTGGGATGCTGCGAATAAGTTCGGATAGTTTACCGACAAAGGAAAGACAAATTGCCATTACTGCAGCACCACCGATGACCCACACGCTATAAACTTTGGTTATAGCCATAACGCCGATATTTTCACCGTAAGTAGTATTGGGTGTAGCACCGAAGAAGCCGGACAGAACGTTGGAACAGCCATCAGCAAAAAGGGAGCGTGCGAGACCGGGATCTTTGATCAGATTACGTTCTACTACATTGCCTGTAACTACTAAATGACCGATATGTTCGGCCAGTACTACTAAGGCCGCCGGAGCAATAATCAGGATAGCATTGAGATTAAAGGTTGGCTGATAAAAGTGCGGCATTTGGAACCATGGAGCTGCTGCTACAGGAGCTAAGTCTACCAGGCCCATGAAGAATGAAAAGATGTAACCGCAGATAACACCAAATAAAATTGGAATAATAGCCATAAAGCCTTTAAAAGCAACAGAACCGATAATTGTTACGGCTAAGGTAAACATGGAAACGGCAATATTTCTGAAATCTATTACGTCACCGGTAAGACCTGCCATACCTGCTGCGGTAGGAGCAAGCTCCAGTCCGATAACAGCGATGATAGCACCCATGCAGGCTGGTGGGAAAATGATGTCTATCCAGCCTGTACCAGTATATTTGATGATAAGTGAGAATAAAATAAAGATAAGACCGAAAACGATAAAACCAGATTGAGCGTCAGAATAACTGGAAGTACTTAAAATAACCATTACAGGGGAAATAAAAGCGAAACTGGAACCAAGATAAGAAGGTATTTTACCCTTAGTGAGAAACAGATAGAGTAATGTACCAATACCGTTCATAAACAGGCAGGTAGTAGGATTTACGTTGAAGAGAAATGGGACGAGGACAGTTGCGCCAAACATTGCAAACAGATGTTGAATACTGAGTGGAATGTTGAGCAGAAGCGGCGGGCGTTCCTCTACTTGGATGACTTTGCGTTCCATGATGATGACCTCTTTTCTAAGTTTAAATGCTTATATAATTGTAAAATTTTTTTTGTAAATTGGCAATAGCAGTGACGATTTTGTGATGGAAAAGTAACATCTAGGTGAAGAATACTGAAAAACATAGTTTTGCCACATATTCAATGCTATAATGAAGGCATAATGAATTGGGAGGTTTTACTATGAAAAAAATAAAAACACTGGCAGCTGCAGCAGTTGTTGCCGTAAGTTTATTCTCAATGCAGGGGGACGCTATGGCAGCCGAAGCTAATACGATATCTGTCAGAGGTATTGCTAAGCAGGAAGTAGCACCTGATATGGCTTATCTAACACTTGGAATTAGTGTTAAGGGCGATACGGCTGAGTCTGTGCGCACTCAGGTGGCAGAAGCAAGTCAGAAAGTACGTCGGGCTTTGTTAGGGATGGCGATCAGTGAAAACAATATCCAAAGCTCAAGCTATAATTTGTATCCTGACTATGAAAACGTCAACGGTAAAAATAAGCAAAAAGGCTATGCTTTGAATACTACTTTACGGATCAAGGTTGACGATTTGAAAAAACTTGGTGATATTATTGATAAAACAGTCCAGGAAGGCGTGACGAATGTTAATCAGGTAAGCTTTGCTTTAAGTGAAGAAAGCAATGTGCAGCGTCAGCTTTTAGCGGCTGCTGTTGATAACGCCCGTGCTAAGGCTGCTATCGTAGCTAATGCCGGCGGTCGTAATCTTGGTGAAATGCTTAGTGCAGATATCAGTGATTATAACGGTGAGACCATGGTTGCGGCTGGAACGAATTATAAACGTTCTTTAGCGGCCGATGTGGCAGCTCCTACACAACTGATGCCGGGAACTTTAAAAATTGACGCCAGTGTTGAAGTGACTTTTAAACTTAACTAACTAAATAAATAAAAGCCTGCCGCTTAAAGCAGCAGGCTTTTATTTATTTAGTTTTATTTTTATTTTTAGGTAATTCATAGACTTCCAAAGCATGCAGCAATGCAGACGAGCCGGGTTTGTATTCGTTGCACATATGTTGCCAGGCAGCGAAGTTTTCCAGTTCTTTGCCCCAGTAAAAACAATCATCTTCGCTATAGCAGGCGGCAACAAGAGAAGCTTTTGCATCGACAGGGGTTTTTCCCATATCATCCGTAAAGACAATAAAAACTTTTTCGTCTTCGAAATCCATTCCATAAATAACAATATTTTCTTCCTCTGTTGCCGATTCCCAGCAACCAAGCTGTTCAAATTCTTTTGCTAACCCAGCCATGATATTACCTCGCTTTTTTATTTCTACAATCATCTTATTTATAGAATAGCCCATTTTTCAGTATTTGTCTATGTATGTTACTGATAAAAATGCCTGCAAAGTTCGGCGCAGTATAGTATAATAAACCAAAGAGTACAAATGAAAGGTGCGAAGCAATAGCCATGGAAAAGCGCAAAGCAAGCGAAATAATGCAGGTCGAATTTATTTGCCCTAAGTGCGGCAAACATCTGGCCTGGGCTGTCCGGACAGCTAGTATGAGCTGCCCTGGTTGCGGCAAATGGGTAACAGATAAAAACAGAAAACAAACACCGGCCGATGCTTTGATGCCTATTGACAGCGATCAACTGGTACTTTTTTAGATTTTTGAAAGAGGGGACATGAAAGTATGCAAAAAATCTGGCAGGAAGCAGAAGCGCTGCAGACCGAATTAGTCGAACGCCGTCGTGATCTACACCGTCATCCGGAAACTGGCTGGACGGAATTCAGAACGGCTTCAATAGTAATTAAGGAGCTACAGGCTCTGGGGTATGAAGTTTATATGGGCGATGACGCCTTGGTTGAAGAGGAAATGATGGGGCTGCCCGTAACAGAAGTGCTGGAACAGGCTATGGTACGTGCTGTCAGTGAAGGTGCCGATGCAGACTTAGTTGAAAAGATGCGGGGTGGTAAAACCGGTGTCGTGGGTGTGATGAAATTTTCCCGACCTGGTAAAATAGTAGCTTTTCGTTTCGACATGGACTGTAATGATGTCGAAGAGTGTGATACTGCTGATCACCGGCCTTTAGAAAGCGGCTTTCAGTCATTACATGCAAAAGAAATGCATGCTTGTGGACATGACGGCCATGTTACTATTGGATTGGGTTTGGCCAAACTGATATCGGAATATAAGGAAGAAATGGCAGGTACGATTAAACTTATTTTTCAGCCTGCTGAAGAAGGTGTACGTGGTGCTCGCGCTATGGTAGCCAAAGGTATTGTCGATGATGTCGATTATATGTTCGGCGGGCATATCGGCTTCAAAGCCACAAAATCTGATTCTCTGGTCTGCCTGACAGGAGGTTTTCTGGCAACTACAAAGCTGGATGCCAGTTTCAAAGGTGAATCAAGCCATGCTGGTGCAGCGCCTGAAAGAGGACGGAATGCCCTTTTAGCAGCTGCTGCATCATGTATTGCGCTGCACTCTATTTCCCGTCATGGGCAGGGGGCATCCAGGATTAATGTAGGTGTCTTGCAGGCTGGAACCGGACGTAATGTTCTTCCTGATGTCGGGCTTATAAAGATGGAAACTCGCGGTGCCAATACAGAAATTAACGAATTTATGGTAACTGAAGCCCGTCGTATGATCAAAGCTTCTGCCGATATGTATAATGTCGACGTAACTGTAAGTGAAGCGGGAGGTGCGCCAGCCTGTGTGGCTGACCATGAATTGGGAGCCGAAATCAAGGCGCTTGCTGAAGCTTGTGGACAGTATGGTCAAGTCGTTGATTATATGGATTTAGGTGGCAGTGAAGATTGTTCTTATTTTATGGAAAGAGTACAGCAGAACGGCGGACGTGCAGCTTACCTGATGTATGGTACTGAAATTGCAGCCGGACATCATAACAGCTGCTTTGATTTTGATGAAAAGTGCCTTTATAAAGCGGTGGCCATGCTTACGGAGCTTGCTATTGCCTATACTAACAAATAAGAAAGGGCTCGCATAGCGGGCTCTTTTAATATAGGTAAGATTTTTATCGTGATTAAGTTATTAAAATAACACGCATTTGTCACAAAGGTTTGCTATAATATAAAAAGTACGAACCTATGAGAGGAGTTGTGATCATGAAATTACAACGCACATTTATTTTAACTTTAGTTTGCTTATTTACACTGGGATTAGGGATCGTCAGTGCGACAGAGCCGGAAAAAATTTATCCTAGTCCGGTACGTGACGTGATGGCCACTACCGGTGAAATAATTGCTGTTGACGGTGATAAAGTGACAGTAAAAGGCGATGGCAATTATCCTGTAGCCACAGTTATCGTAACGGATAAGACATTGCTTATCGATGGTAAAGACGGAGATCTGAAAGGTGATCGCGCCCTGAAAAAAGGCCGTAAAGTAACAGCTTATTATTCCAGTAAAATGACCCGCAGCTATCCGCCTCAAGCGGAAGGATTTGCTATTGTTTTTGGGAAAAACAATGAAAAACAAGGTAAGTATATGCATGTTGAAAAAGTTACTCCAAGTGAAAACGGAGAATCTGTGCGTTTGCTTAATTCAAACCGCGATATCATCGTAACGGTCAGCAAAGATGTTTATGAAGATTATCAGAATATCAAAGAAGGTGACCGTATCATGGCATGGTACAGTATCATGACCATGAGTCTGCCGGGTCAGACCAATGCTACCAAGGTAATTGTATTACCTTAAAATTGTACAGTTTCAGTAGGAAAGAGGGTTTATTGATGAAAATTTTTATGGATACCGCTGATGTCGATGAAATAGCCGGCATGGCGGAGTTGGGTATCGTTTATGGTGTTACCACTAATCCCAGCCTGATTGCCAAGAGCGGTCATACACAGGCTGAAGTAATCCCTGAAATCTGCAAATTGGTAACGGGTCCTGTCAGCGCTGAAGTAATCAGTACCGAATGTGCTGGTATGGTGCGCGAAGCGCGTCTGTTAGCTCAGATAGCCGATAATATCGTTGTTAAGATTCCATGTATTGCTGAAGGCTTAAAAGCAGTAAGAATACTAAGTGCCGAAGGGATCAAAACTAATGTTACGCTGGTTTTCAGTTTGTCGCAGGCAATATTGGCTGCCAATGCCGGAGCATCTTATGTCAGCCCTTTTATTGGCCGATTAGATGATATCGGTGAAGACGGCGTGCAGCTGGTTGCCAATATGGTGAAAATATTTAAGCAGTATGGCTTGAAGACAGAAATCATTGCGGCCAGTATCCGCAATCTTGACCATGTAAATCAGGTTATGCTGGCAGGTGCGCAGATTGCGACAATTCCTACCAATGTGCTGGAACAAATGCTGCTGCATCCGCTTACAGATAAAGGTCTGGAAAAATTTTTGCAAGATTATGAAAACAGTTTGTGATAACTGTCGGGGACGAATTATACTTATGAAAAAAATTTTAGGAAATCTTTTAGCCGCATGCATGTGCGGCTTTCTTGTGAATGTTCCGGCGACAGGTTTTACTCAGGCTGTCTGGCCTGAACAGGGAGTTCCAGAGCATCAGGAACTGCGGGCTAAGGTGAAAGCTGAGGGCCCGAAGTTACTGTTTTCTGACAGCCCGGAAATGGTTTATGAGACTGGTATTTTATATCGTGATACACTGCAAGGTGAAGGTCGGTTGTTTTTTCATCATGTCAATGGTACAAGTAAATTGAAAAAGCTTGCGATCGTTGTTAAAAATAACGGGCTGCGACCTGTAAATTTTACAGTGACACGCAGTGGTATAGACGGTCCCAGTCATGACTACCAGGCGGTTGGCAAAAAATCTCAGGAATATTATTTCGAGGAACAAAAATCAAAAAACAGTACACTTGGCTTTGGTAAAACGCTGGAGCTTTTAGGTGGCGAAGGCATGTTGTTGCCCACCGATCAACTGTTGACCGGTACTATCGACTTTTTTAGTGACCGACCGGTTGAAGTAACAGTGTTGATGTGCGATCCGAAAACAGATATTGAACTTTTTTCTGCTTTGGCTAAACAGCTGCCGATGGATGAGCATCCGCTGCGCGGTACTTTTGTCAAAGCTGATCTAAACTATAAACTTCAGCATTCTATTGATACTGAAGCCGGCGCCGGTTATGCTCTGCTTTTGGCAGACAGCCAGACCGGCGAATATCTGCGCGGTACTGATGCAACTACCGGCCTGCCTGCTGAAAATTATGGTAATTATGGAGTAATTTATAATATTGATTATAAATTAAAAGGCGATAAGCCCTATGAACTTTGGCTCAATCCCTGGGGAGGGATGTTCGCTGGCGTAGGGGTTTTAGAGCAGGGCGGCCAAAGGAAAATCATTAATATTCCAGAGAGCCCAGCCTTTGGTCGTTTAGGAGAAGAAGGATTTTGCATAGCCCGACTTGAACCAAATAGTGAAGGTCGCTTCACTTGGTCACCGCCTGGTGCATCAAATTTGCCGATCAGGCTTTTCTGGTTACCTTCGGATTATGAAGCGCCATACCTACATGATTGAGAATAAGCTAAAAGCGCAATGTTTATAACATTGCGCTTTTTTATATTTTAAATGGTATCATTTATCCAAGCTGCCGGTGAAATCGGCAGCTTTTTTAGTGAAAGTAGTTTTTGCAAGACTTCTCAAACTAAAATATATAGCAAAAGTAAAAATGTCTTGCGGGGGGGACGAATATGATATTATATCAAAAATAACTTATAGACATAATATTAAATATAAAGATTAATAAATTACATAAAGAGAATGGTTTAAAATATTAGGAATAAAAAATAAAACTTATTACAGTAAATAACTGAAAATCTTACAATGGCAGCAAAAAATTTGGGGAAATTTTTTTATATGTTGCAACTTTTATTTCAAGAAAGGTGAGAGGGTTATGAAAAAAACACAGTTTAACAACAAAAAACAAGATTTATTGCAGAAAAAAGTAATGTATTCATTGTTGGCTGCCGGTTTCTTTTGCAGTATAGGCATTGCTAGTACTGCAGTAGCGGCTGTTGCCAGTGAAAAAGTCATCAATGGGGATATGCCGTCAGGTCTGGAAACGAATACAGAATATGTCAATATTACTGGTGGCAGCCGTATCACAGGTACAGTTAAAGTTATCAATGATGCCGATAATCAGACTGGTGCTCATGGCAGTGCTTTAAGTATACGGACCGATGAAGCTATTATTATTGACGGTGACGGACATGTAGAAATTCGCACTTACAATGATAATTCTTATGCACATACCAATGCAGTCAGACTGCATAACGATGGTGCCAGCCTCCTAATAGACAAAGCAGGTTATAACGTTACCATGGCTTTGGATGCTGCTGGCGGGCAAAGTACTAAATATGATGAAGTAGCTGGGATCTATGTTGCCAACAATAATCAGAACGTTGTTATAAATGCGGATAATATCAATTTTGAAAACAATGGATATAATCGCGGTTACGGCATTTGGACAGGAGCTTCAGCTACAAATTCTCAGATAACTATTAATGGTAATACAAATTTCTCGGATTCGGCTTCTGCGGCAGAAGCCTATGCCATTCGTCACGATCATGGCAGCACTGTTATCAACGGCGATACAAATATAAATATGGTCGGCGCCGGTGGTTCTGGATTACGTGCTATCAATGGTACGGTTGAATTCAATGGTAATACGGTTATCAATTTAAGCGGTGATGTGGCATATATAGATCGTTATGTGCCAGCATTCGGCATTTGGAACGGCGCTACCCCCTATGGCGTTACTCCAACTACCGGCGCACATGTTAAGCTTACCGGTAACACTCAGATCAATACAACCGGAGCTGGCAGCGCTGCAGTAGTAACTGAACTGGCAGGCGGTACTACAGAATTTTTTGGTACTACTAAAATAACTACTGCCGGTGACAGTGGGAAATGGGGACGAGGAAGCGGTAGTGATATAGGAGCGCATGGCGTTTATAATAAATCCGGCACTACAAATTTCCACGGTAACCTGTTTATAGATACTACAGGGCAGGACGCAACGGCAATTCATGCGCTTAGCGGGCAGGTTAATCTTAATCATTACAGTGACGGCACAGAGGCACTGGCTGTTATTACTACAGCTAAAGATAATGCCCATGGTATTTATAATAATAAAGCTGCTGTAAATGCTGAATCGCATGTTAATATTTTTACTGCTGGTACCGCGGCGTCGGCAGTTAAAGTGGATGGTGCAAGTACGACAACATTGAATGGACGCAACTACCTTACAACATCTGGTGACAAGGCACACGGTATCGAAGTCTATGCTGCCGCATCATCTAAAGGCAGTGAAGAAAAAGCAGCCAAAGTGAAGGTTGGTAGTGATTCTACCGTTTATACTCAAGGGAATCAGTCACATGGTGTTTATACCGATATGCTGGATGCGGAGATTTCTTTAGGTGATGATATTAGCGTAACTACTAAAGGCAGTGGCTCACATGGTATTTATGCCTCCCGTGGTGTTATTGAAACAGGAGACGGATTACGGCTCAGTGCACAGGGAACAGGTTCTCATGCTGCCTATGCCGACTCTGCCGACGGCAGTATCAAATTTAACGGCGGAGCTGATATCAGTGCAGCAGATCCGGACAGTTATGCTGTTTATGCTGATAACGGTGGGAAAATAGAAGGGATTACCGCTGACAGCAGATTTACTGTTCTTGGTAATATGCTTGCTGATAACAGCGGCAGTATAGAACTGTCTATGGCGGCGAATTCGCTGTTCGCAGGTAAGTCGGAAACAGAAAATTCCGGCATTATAGACCTTGATATGACCGACAGCATGTGGCGTATGACAGGATCGTCTTCACTGACAAATTTTACTAACAATAAATCAGTAGTGGATATGACGAAAGACGGAGGTGCGTTCAGCAGTCTCACTACTGAAAATCTCAGTGGTAATGGCGGTTATTTTGTTTTGGATATTGATGGAACGACCAATGTCAATAACAGCGATCGTATTTATGTGACCGATACTTTTGATGGTACGCATGCGATCGCCTTAAATGAAATCACCGGTCTTTATACAGGTATAGAGGCTGAAAATACGGTACTGGCAAGCGTAAAAAACAATAACGGGATATTTACTGCAGTTGATGGAGAAGGTACACTGTACTATCAGCGTTACGAGCTGGATAAAAAAGATAATACGTATGACTCTAATTATACTACTGACTGGTATTTAAAAGCTGTGACGACCGTTGATCCTGAAGAAAAGCCGACACCGGGTGTAGATGGTGCGGTATCAGCCGGAGCCTTAGCTTATTATACATGGCTTGATCATGATCAGTTGATGAAAAGGTTGGGAGACTTACGTCATAATGGCGTGGATGAAAAAGGTGTTTGGCTCAGGGTCAAGGGCGCAAAAATAGGGCGCAGCGGTAATTTTGGCTTCAAAAATAAATATACTCATTATGAATTAGGCTACGATGAAGTAATGAAGGAAAAGCCAAATTATACGCGGTACGGTGGTGTATCTATTAGCTATGCTGATGGTGGTGCCAGTTACTCCCGCGGTAGTGGTGATAATCATAGTCGGGCCATGAATTTTTATGTTACCGAAATGGGTAATAAAGGACATTATCTGGATGTAGTATTAAGGTTCCACCATATGGATACCAATTTTAAAATGTTTGATGAAAATGGTAAAAAAATACGCGGTGATATGCACAATGTCGGTATTTCGTTGAGCAGTGAATATGGCCGTAAGAAAATGATTGATGATAAAGGTTGGTATATAGAACCACAGGGGCAGCTGACCCTTGGTTATTTAGGCGGTGATAACTATACTACCAGTAATGGCATAGCAGTACGCCAGGGTGGAATTCGCAGTGCTTTAGGGCGCATAGGTTTTAACTTGGGCAAGGATATCGATGAGAAAACGAATATTTATTTAAAAGCCAATCTGCTGCATGAATTCGGCGGTGGTTACCACGCTGCGATGACTGATAGCAGCGGCAGTCGGATAAAGATAGACCGCAGTTTTAAAGATACATGGTTTGAGTATGGCATTGGAGCGGCTATCCAGACAGGCACGAATAATCATGTTTATCTGGACTTTGAACGCAGTGCCGGCGGCGATTTCAAAAAAGATTGGAGCTGGAATGTTGGTGCACGCTGGACTTTCTAACAATTTGTTAAAATAATATCTGCTTTTCGGCAGAACATTGCAACCCTCTGTTCTGTTTGGAAATATTCCCCGAGCCAGGGCTGTTATTTAATAACGGCCCTGGCTTTGTTTATAAAAACGTAACTGAGAAACGATGCGGAAGTTTTCAGAGAAAAATTCAGTAATGAAACGGTTCCTTTAGTTGTATTTATTAGGAATATGCCGTTTATGCAGGACGTAAGCACAAATATTATTGCAGCTATAGTTGTTTTAAACAGAGTAAGTGTTAGATAATAAAAAAGATCCAGCTCCTTTTAAGAAGCTGGATCTTTTTTATTTAAATCCAAGTATTTTACCAAGATTATAGACAATGAAAGCGACGATCCAGGAGGTGATTATCTGGTAGGACATGATATAAAATGTCTCCACCGTAGAATTCATTTCGCGTCTGATTGCGGCGAGAGCTGCTATGCAGGGGGGATAAAGCAGAGAAAAAGTTAGGAAGCTTAGAGCAGTCAGTGGTGTAAAGATACTTTGTAGCGCTGTACCGGGTATATCGCCGTCTCCTCCCATCAGGACAGATAGAGTGCTGATGACAACTTCTTTGGCTGTTAGACCGGTAACAAGTGCCGTTGCAGCACGCCAGTCGCCGAATCCAAGCGGAGCGAAGAATGGTGCAATAAAACTGCCTATACCGGCCAGCATACTGTTTTCGGGATTGTCTACCATATAGAATCTGGTGTCAAAGCTTTGCAGCAGCCAGATGACGATGCTGGCAACGAAGATAACAGTAAAGGCTTTGTATAAGAAGTCTTTGGCCTTGCTCCACATATGCAGCATGATATTGCGGGCTGTTGGCAGACGATAGGCGGGCAGCTCCATAACAAAAGGAACTGGCTGACCGTTATAAACAAAGGTTTTTAAAAGCAGTCCTGAAGCGATTGCAATGAAGATTCCCAATAAATACAGGAACATCATAACCGCGGCTTTGTTATCGGCAAAAAAGGCTGATATAAAAACACCGTAGATCGGCAGTTTAGCACTGCAGGACATAAATGGTGTGAGAATCATGGTCATTTTGCGGTCACGTTCGCTGGCAAGGGTACGTGTGGCCATAATGGCCGGGACGCTGCAGCCGAATCCTATCAGCATAGGAACGAATGAAGAACCGGATAGGCCAATTTTTCTCAGCAGTTTGTCCATAACAAAGGCAATCCGGGCCATATAACCACTGTCTTCAAGCATGGATAGAAAGAAAAAAAGTGTAACAATAGTTGGCAGGAAGGAAAGGACGCTCCCTACACCTGTAAAAATACCGTCAATAATGAGGGAATGGATAGGAGCACTGAGGCCGATTGCAGTAAGACCCAGATCGGCGGCTTCAGTAACGGAACTGATGCCGATTTCGAGCCAGTCGCTTAATGCGGCGCCGATAACATCGAAGGTGAGCCAAAAAATGGTGAAGATAGTCAGCAGGAAAATAGGTATTGCAAAATATTTATGGGTCAGATAATGGTCGATTTTGACTGACCTCATCTGAGCAATTGTTTCTTGTGGTTTATGTACGGCGTAGGAACATAATTCTTCAATATAAGTGTAGCGCATATCGGCCAGCGCCGCTTCTTTATCTGTATCTAAAGCTATTTCCAAGTCTTTGGTGACATGGTCAATAATATCCAGCTCGTTGGCTGTCAGTTCAAGCTCTTTTACCAGTGGTTCATCGCCTTCAATGAGTTTTGTTGCCGAAAATCGCAGCGGCAGTCCTTTGCTGCGGACTTTGGCTTCGATCAGGTGGGCGATAGAATGAATTGCCATATGAGTGACGCCTGAACAAAAGTCGAGTCGTTCAGGCATTTTTTTATCATGAGCGGTTTTCTGGGCGCGTGAAAGCAGTTCGTCAACGCCGGCACCTGAATTGGCTGTGATTGGGACGACCGGTACGGTAAGGCGGTCTTCTATTTTTTTGATATCGATAGAACCGCCGCTGGCCGTAAGTTCATCCATCATATTCAGGGCCATGATCATCGGGGTGTTGAGTTCGATGAGCTGCAGGGAAAGATAGAGACTGCGTTCAATATTGGTAGCGTCGATAACGTTGATGATGATATCAGGTTTGCTGCGTAAAAGCAGGTCACGGGTCACGATTTCTTCCGAGGTATAGGGCGACAGCGAATAAATGCCCGGCAGATCAATGACGGTGACATCTTTATTGTTCAGCAGGCGGCCTTCTTTTTTCTGGACCGTGACGCCGGGAAAGTTGCCGACGTGCTGATTGCTGCCGGTCAGATAGTTGAAAAGTGTGCTTTTGCCGCAGTTTTGGTTGCCGACGAGGGCGAAGGTAAGGCTCATGGTTCCTCCGGTGCAACGGTGATCTTATTGGCGTCATCCAGCCTTAGAGTGAGCTCATAGCCACGCAGAAAAATTTCGATCGGGTCGCCTAAGGGGGCTTTTTTACGTACCATGACTTTGGTTTTGGGGGTCAGCCCCATATCTAAAAAACGGCGGCGCAGGATTCCTTCACCGCCGACAGTAGTGATAGTTGCTTTTTGACCAATGGCAAGTTTGTCTAATGTTAGTGTTTGCATATGGACCTCGATAGATGTTTTATTATTGAAGCTGCTTGTGTTGGAGCGGTTAACTGCTGCCTAAATTATACGTCGCCTGCTTCCCGGTTGTCAATGAAGCTGATTCCTTTATGAATTATCTGATTTGTTTAAGTACTATTTTATGAAAAAAACTTATCGATATTGATTTCGCAATTTGCAAAAACAGTTACTGTCCGGACTGGTAAAAATGCTGTTTGTGCAGGTGAAAAAACAGTGAAAATGCTTGACAATGATTTAATTGGGTGTATAATTCTAATTAAGAATAAGTTTCGATAGGAGAGGTATATATGACTAAGAGAAACACTATCCAAAGGCAGTTAGTTATAGCTGCCGTAAGATTTTTAGCAGATCACCCCACTGCCGAAGAAGTGTATGACCGTATTACTATGGAATATCCTGATATAAGCAAAGGCACTGTGTACAGAAATCTTAATTCGCTGGTAGAAAGCGGCCTGTTGGGCAAGGTTTCCGTACCAAGCGGCGCTGATCGTTTTGACCATATCCTGACCAGGCATTATCACATAAAATGTACTCATTGCGGTATGTTTATGAATGTTGAGGATATGGACTATATAGAAGGGCTGGACGAAAAAGTAGGCGAAGTCACCGGTTTTAAAATGGAAGACCATGACATCGTGTTTAACGGCGTCTGTCCTGAGTGTCAAAAGCTGGAAGCCAAGGAGAAGAACTAAGAACGTACGCCCGCAACGGGTTGTATATAAAAAAATTATTGTTTTAAAGGAGGAGTTTCCAATGGAATTTAAAGGAAGTAAAACAGAAGCTAATTTGCATACCGCTTTCGCAGGTGAGTCTGAAGCGAGAAATAAATACACTTATTATGCTGGTATCGCTAAAAAAGAAGGCTATAATCAGATCGCTTCTATTTTTGAAGAAACTGCAGGTAACGAGAAAGAGCATGCTAAGATCTGGTTCAAAATTTTAATGAGCGGCGGTATTCCGCATGCCAGCCTGCCCGATACTATGGCTAACCTGAAAGACGCTGCAGCCGGTGAACATTATGAATGGACCGACATGTATGCAGGTTTTGCAAAGGAAGCAAGAGAAGAAGGCTTTGATAAAATCGCTTTCCTTTTTGAAGAAGTTGCCAAAATCGAGAAAGAGCATGAAGAAAGATATCTGGCACTGCTCGCCAATATCGAAAATGACAGAGTATTCAAACGTGAAGAAAAACAGGTTTGGATCTGCAGCAACTGTGGCAGAATTGTTGTTGCTGAAAAAGCTCCGGAAAAATGCCCGGTCTGCGACCATCCGCAGGGCTATTTTGAACTGAGAAGCACCAATTACTGATACTAAAAAGATTTAAACTTCCGCAAGCTAAAGCTTGCGGAAGTTTTTTTATATAATTTCTTATATATTAGTAAAAAAATGTTGTAATTTCACAAAAATGAGGTTATAATGGTGAAAAGTGGAGCAAAGTGGAGGAAGGAGTGTCTCAAAATGTTAATGGGCGAGTTTCAACATAACCTTGATGCAAAGGGACGCCTTTTTATGCCTGTAAAGCTCCGCGAGGCTTTGGGAACAAAGTTTGTTTTAACAAAAGGGCTGGACGGCTGCTTATTTGTTTATGATCTTGAGCAATGGCGGCTTTTAGAAGCAAAGCTCAATTCTTTACCGATGACCCGTAAGGGTGCCCGTGATTTTAACCGTTTCTTTTTTGGCGGTGCTGCCGAAGGTGAGTGCGATAAACAGGGACGGGTACTTTTACCTGTTAATCTGCGCGAGTTTGCAGGACTGGATAAAAATGCCGTTATTGTCGGCGTTGGCAACAGGGCTGAGATCTGGGACGCAGAACGCTGGAACGCATATAACGAAGAAAATGCCGAAGATGTGGGCGAATTAGCGGAACAGTTGGCAGATCTTGATTTAGGAATCTAAGGACAGGCGGCCATGATAATGGAATTTGTACATAAAAGCGTATTGCTGGAAGAGAGCATCAACTGGCTTATAACTGACAAAGATGGAATTTATGTGGACTGCACCATGGGTGGTGCGGGACATTCCAAAGGGTTTGCCATGCAGCTCAGTTCGCGGGGCACGCTGGTCGCTATTGATCAGGACGATGACGCGATTGCAGCTGCAAGTGTTAGATTGCAGGGACTGCCTTGTAAAATAAAAATCGCTAAGTCAAATTTTAAGAATTTCGACGATGTTTTAGATGGCTTGGATATTGATAAGATTGACGGAATTTTTTTTGATCTTGGTGTATCTTCTTATCAACTGGACACACCGGAGCGTGGATTTTCGTATATGCATGATGGTCCTTTGGATATGAGGATGGATAAAGAAAGTAAAAAAGATGCTTATTATATAGTTAACCGTTACAAAGAAGAAGAACTGGCGGATATTATTTACCGTTATGGTGAAGAACGCTGGAGTAAAAGAATAGCTCAGTTTATCGTTAAGGAACGGTCTGAAAAGCCTATTAAAACTACCTTTGAACTTGTGAATGTGATCAAAAAGGCAATTCCCAAGGGAGCGCGGCAGGATGGTCCGCATCCTGCAAAACGTACGTTTCAGGCAATCCGTATTGAAGTGAATGATGAATTGAATATTTTGGAAAATGTTGTAACGCAGGCGGTCGAACGTTTGAAAAGCGGCGGGCGTATAGGAGTGATTACATTTCATTCTTTAGAAGATAGGATAGTGAAACAAACACTGGCACAGCTGGCGAAAGGGTGTATATGTCCGCCGCAGCTTCCAGTTTGTGTTTGCGGCAGAAAGCCGCTTGTAAAAAAAGTGGGGAATATAGTTCCCAGCGATGCGGAAATAGAGGCGAATCCGCGTTCGCGCAGCGCACGGTTACGTTATGCGATCAAACGCTGATTTGGAGGGTGGAGCATGTTAGCACGTAAGTATGATAACTACGCATGGGAAGAAATTGAATATGAGAGACCTGTAGAGCGGGTTCGCAAAGTCAAAAAAGTTGACTATAAACTTGTGCGTCGCCGTGCTGCCGTGTTAGTACTGCTCGTGATGGTGGCTTATTTTGCTGCGGTCGCACGCAGCGAAAGCCTGGTCCGTACAGGTGATGAGCTTGTTGCATTGAAGCAGCAGGAAGCTACGTTGCTTTTAAAAAATTCGGAAATAAAAATTGAAGTTGAGCAGCTGAAGGGGCCGGAAAGAGTCACCAGTATAGCTGAAAAACAATTGGGTATGACAGTTGCCCGTAATAATATCTATGTGAAGGCTGATAGCCGTAAAGTTGCTTATGACGGCTATGCTTATGCAAAATAATCGTTTCATAGCCTTCTTATTAAAAATATGCTATAATATATGAAGATTTTAGAAGGCAGCCTGTATATAGGCTGCCCTTTCACTTTTGGAGGTATGCTATATGCAAAAGCTGTTAGAAGAAATCGTTGCTGTACTGCCTGAAGTACAGGTTGTTGGTGACTGCGATAAAATCATTAAGGATATAACTGCTGATTCGCGCGAAGTGAGAGAAGGCAGTTTGTTTATATGTCTGAAAGGGGCACATGTGGATGGGCATAAATACTTGGAGCAGGCTGCTGCGTCTGGTGCCGGTGCAGCTTTGGTTGAGGATGTTCCAGAGGTATGTCCTGATGGATTGACGCTTTTAAAGGTGGCTGATACCCGATTGGGAATGGAAGTTATCGCTCCCTTTTTCTATGATTATCCAGGTAAAACTATGCGGATGATAGGGGTAACGGGAACGAATGGTAAAACCACTACTACCAATATTGTGCGTGCTATTTTACGTAAGGCCGGATTTAAGGTTGGGCTTATAGGAACTATCAATATAATGATCGAGGACGAGGCTATTGTAGCTCATAATACTACTCCAGACGTAGTAGATCTGCAGCGTGCTTTATACAGAATGAAAGAAGCCGGATGCGAGTATGTGGTCATGGAGGTTTCGTCGCATGCACTGGCACTTAATCGTGTTGCCGGCTGTGAATATGACACTGCTGCTTTAACCAACATAACGCAGGATCATTTGGATTTTCATAAAACACTGGAAAACTATCGCGATGCGAAAGGGCTGTTGTTTGAACATTTGCATGAAGGTAAAAAAGAGAATAAAACAGCAGTTTTTAATATGGATGATGCAAGTTCGCCGATTTTATGCGACCGCACAAAAACAAGAATACTGACTTATGGCGAAGGACGTAATAATGATATTTATCCGTTGTTTTTTAAAGTTGAGGCTAAACAAATGCGGTTACAGCTGCATACGCCGGTGGGCGAGATGGATCTGCTTTTAAAAATTACGGGTGAATTTAATGTTTACAATGTTATGGCGGCTGTGGCTATTGCGTTGGCAGAACAAATTGATAAAAAAACTATTGTTGATGTTTTAAATGGTTTCGACGGTGTTCCTGGACGTTTCCAGTTAGTGGAAGCAGGACAGCCGTATACTGTTATTGTTGATTATGCTCATACTCCTGATGGTTTGGAAAATGTGCTGAAAACTGCTCGTAGTATTACGGAAGGCAAACTGTGGGTAGTATTTGGCTGCGGTGGTGACCGTGACAATAAAAAAAGGCCTATTATGGGAAGGATCGCTTTGGAGCTGGCAGATAGGGTCGTAGTTACTTCTGATAATCCGCGTACTGAGGATCCGGCAGTTATCATTGACGAGATTGCAGAGGCGCTGAAGGATGTTCCGGAAGGGAAGAGTGTGGAATTGATTGCAGAGCGCAGAGACGCTATTTATCACGCCTTGTCTGAGGCTGCTGCGAATGATGTAATTATGATCGCCGGTAAAGGCCATGAAAACTATCAAATTCTGGCAGATAAAACTATTCACTTTGATGATCGTGAAGTAGTGCAGGAATACTGGAAGAAAAGGTGATTGTATGTTGAGCTTGCAGGAAATAATAACGGCAACAGGTGGACATTGTGAAAATATGCAGGAGCTTATTTTCACAGGGATTACGACTGATTCGCGGATTGAAAGCAGTGGTGAATTGTTCGTAGCTTTGTGTGGTGAGCGTTTTGACGGTCATGCTTATTGTAAAATGGCGTTGGAACATGGAGCGGCGGCAGTGCTGGTGTCAAAGCCTGTGCCTGAACTGCCCTCTGAAACTGTAATTATTACTGTTGAGGATACGCTGCTTGCTTATCAGCAGATAGCGCATGCATACAGAATGAGTAATAAAAATTTAAAGGTGGTTGCTGTTACTGGTTCTAATGGTAAAACTTCTACTAAGGATATGATTGCTGCCTGCTTGTCGACTAAGTTTAAGGTGATCAAAACTCAGGAAAATTTTAATAATGAAATTGGTTTGCCAAAAACATTGTTGAGCGTTAAGGCTGATACAGAGATTGCTGTTGTCGAAATGGGAATGCGCGGCTTGGGTCAGATTAGGGAATTATGCGATATTGCAAAACCTGATGTAGCGGTTGTGACTAATGTTGGTGAAACACATATGGAGCTTCTGGGAAGTATGGAAAATATTGCCAGAGCAAAAAGTGAGCTAGTTGAAGATCTGACACAGGAACAATTGGCCGTGCTGAATGCTGATAATGAATATGTTGCAGCAATGGCGGATAAAACTAAGGCACAGGTTGTTACTTATGGGTATTCAGGTAAAGCTACTTTCCGCGGTGATAATGTGGTAACAACTGCTCGTGGGAGTGTATTTACCTGCATTGACAGCAGATCAGGAGAACGTACGGAAGTGAATATGCCATTTATTGGTGAACACAATGTACAAAATGCTTTGGCAGCGATTGCAGTGGGTGCTGCTTTTGGTGTAAAATTAAATAATAGTGCTAAAGCTTTAATGACAGCAAAACTGACAGGCAGCCGTCAGGAAATAGTGCATATAGGTACTATGACGGTAATCAATGATGCCTATAATGCCAGCCCTGCTTCAATGGAAGCAGCGTTAAAAACTTTACATGAAGCAAAGAAAGCTGCCCACGGCGCCCGCACGATTGCAGTGTTGGCTGATATGCTGGAGCTGGGTGATATTTCTTTCGATTCTCATCGCAGAGTTGGTCAGTTTGCTGTTCGCGAAAAGACGGATATGGTAATCGCTTATGGTGATGAAGCAAAAGCTATTGCCGCGGCAGTTGAAGCTTTGGGAGGCAAAGCATATTGGTGTGCTGGCCGAGATGAAGCGGCCAAGCTTTTGGATAGCCTTCTGCAGTCGCACGACATTGTGCTTTTAAAAGGTTCGCATTCGATGCAGGTGGATTCTCTTTTGGAGTTAGTTTTAAAAAATAAACAGCTATAGCTATAAGGTTTGGAGATTGATAGAAAATGGATTACAGCCTTTGGGGAGCATTGGCGACATCTTTTGTGATCTGCGCAGCCAGTGGACCTGTGCTGATACCGCTGCTTCATAAATTGAAATTTGGTCAGAGCATTCGTGACTGCGGGCCGCAGGCACATCAAAAAAAGAGTGGCACACCGACAATGGGCGGGTTGATGATACTGACTGCAGTTCTGGTTGCAGTGCTGGTATGGTGCAAGCTGACGCCGGCAGTTTTGATTGCATTGCTTCTGACTTTTGGGCATGCGCTGATTGGTTTTGTTGACGATTATATTAAAGTGGTAATGAAACGTAATCTTGGGCTTACAGCTAAACAGAAAATGTTTTTACAATTCTTGCTGGCTGGTGCCTATGTTTATTATCTTGAATTGCAGCCGCATGTAAATTTGGGGTTGAATATTCCAGGAACCTCATTGTCAGTTCCCTTGGGAAGCCTATATTACGTACTGGCGTTTTTGCTTCTGGTAGGTACTACGAATGCTGTCAATCTTACTGATGGGTTAGATGGCCTGGCTGCATCCGTAACAGTACCGGTAACGTTGGCTTATGCTTATATTGCTTATCAGTCAGGCAGTATGGACCTCAGTATTTTTGCTTTGACATTGACGGGTGCTTGTTTGGGCTTTTTACTGTTCAATCGTTATCCGGCTAAAGTTTTTATGGGCGATACAGGTTCTTTGGCACTGGGCGGAGGAATTGCTGCGTTGGCCCTGTTGACACGGACAGAGCTGTTGCTGATTATTCTTGGCGGGATTTATGTTATGGAAGCAGCTTCGGTTATTATTCAGGTAGGTTATTTTAAGAAAACAGGCGGTAAGCGTATTTTTCGTATGACGCCTATTCATCATCATTTTGAATTGGGCGGGTGGAAAGAAACAAAGATTGTGCAAGTTTTTGCGGGCAGTAGTTTGCTGCTTGGTTTAATCGGTATCGGGTTATGGTGTTTGGGGAACGGAGGCGGCTGCTAATGACAAAGACGGTTTTAGTATACGGTACTGGCATCAGTGGCTGCGGAGCTGCTGACGCTTTGGCGAAACAAGGCTGCAGGGTGCTTCTATATAGCGATAAGGAAACAAAGATAGATAATGCTTTGCTGGAACTGCTGAAAAAGCAAGGTGGCGGCCTGTACTGCGGCAATGGGGAAACTTTGCTGCAGGAAGTAGAACAGATAGTTTTATCGCCTGGTATTCCTTTGGCTAATCCTTTGACTGATATGGCCGTGCAGATGGGAATAGAGGTCATAAGTGAAGTAGAAGCGGCATACCGCAGTTATCATGGGCATATTATAGGAATTACGGGTACGAATGGAAAAACAACAACTACTACTTTAGTAGGAGAAATGCTGAAAACTTTGCCTGTGCCAACGGCCGTTGGCGGTAATATTGGACAGGCATTGTCTAAGGAAGTTGAGAATTTAGGAGCTGACGCCTGGCTTGCAGCGGAACTGTCTAGTTTTCAGCTGGAAGGTGTGCGTGAGTTTCGCCCAGATGTAGCAGTAATTTTGAATCTGACTCCCGATCATTTAGATCGCCACCATACGATGGAAGCTTATGGTGCGGCGAAGTGTAATATATTTAAAAAACAGCGTGAGAATGATATCGTGATTTTAAATTATGATGATCCTATTATACGCGGCTGGGGCGAATTGGCCCCTTCAAGGGTTTGCTGGTTCAGCCGCAGGGAACAGCTTAATCGGGGCGTATATTTAAACGGAGGTAATTTTACTATTGCCTGGGACAGACAGCTTTATACTGTTTGTCATAAAAAAGACTTGCGTGTATTTGGCGGTCATAATGAAGAAAATGTACTGGCGGCTATTGCGGCATGTTTTTTTGCCGGGGTCACTATTGAAAATATGCGCAGGGTTTTGCTGGATTTCACAGGTGTTGAGCACCGTTTGGAGTATGTGATGACAGTTAACGGTGTACCATATTATAATGATTCGAAAGCAACTAATCCTGATTCGACAATAAAAGCTTTGGAAGCTTTTGACGGGCATATAATTTTGCTGGCAGGCGGACATGATAAAATGACATCTTTGGAACCGATGATGAAATTAGTGCAGGCCAAGGCAGATGTGCTGATTTTATTGGGTGAAGCGAAAGAACGTTTTTATGAAGCCGCCGCAGCAGCAGGCGTAGGCGATATCAGAAAAGTAGAGACAATGGATGAGGCTGTTGAGCTGGCGTATAAGCTGGCTGCTGCGCCACAGGTAGTATTACTGTCACCTGCCTGTTCTTCGTATGATATGTTTGAAAATTTCCCTGCACGCGGCCGTTATTTTAAAAATTTGGTTGCGGCATTGCCAAAGTAAAGGCTAGGAGGAAAAACTGTGAAAGTTATACTTTCTGGCGGCGGTACCGGCGGGCATATTTATCCGGCGCTGACTATTGCCGATCAAATCAAGGCTATCCGTCCTGATGTGGAAATTACCTTTGTCGGGACAAGGCAAGGTTTGGAAAAAGATATTATTCCACGTTACGGTTATAATTTGGAATTTATTGATGTTGCAGGTTTTAAACGCAGTTTAAGTTTAGACACATTGCGTTCAGGCATAAAACTGCTGCATGGGCTTAAAGATGCCTACAGCCTGCTTGATAAGTTGAAGCCGGATTTAGTTATTGGTACTGGCGGTTATGTTTGTGGTCCAATCGTGTTTTTAGCTTCTTTAAAAGGTATTCCCACATGTATTCAGGAACAGAACGCAATGCCTGGTGTAACTAATAAAATTCTGGCGCGTTATGTGAGAAAGGTTTTTTTAGGTTATAGTGAGGCCGAAAAATATTTTGGCGGTTCGTCAAAAAAGATTTTTACAGGGAATCCTATTCGCAGCGAGATCATGCAGAAAAAACGTAAGGATGCTGTTGCTGAGCTTGGGCTTGATGCAAACAAAAAAACTATTCTTGTATCAGGTGGAAGCCGAGGGGCCCGTAGCATCAATAATGCCATGCAGTATGTAGAGCGCGAGCTGTCGGGACGCTCAGATGTGCAGGTGCTGCATGCTACCGGTGAAGTTAATTATGAATATTATATGGCTGAAATGAGGAAGGCCGGATCATTGGACGATAACATTATGATCAGGCCATATCTGCATAATATGCCGGTTGCTTTGGCAGCTGCCGATCTGGCTGTATTTCGGGCCGGAGCTATCGGTTTGGCAGAGTTGACAGCAAAGGGTGTTCCTGCTGTGCTTGTACCATATCCTTACGCTACAGCCAATCACCAGGAATTTAACGCTAAGGCCGTAGAGGCGGCCGGAGCAGCTAAGGTTATTTTGGATAAAGAACTGACAGGCGAAAAATTGTTGGAAGAGATAGAAAAATTACTGATCAACGATAACCAACTGCAGGCTATGAAAAAAGCTGCAAAAAGTTTGGGAAGACCTGAGGCGGCGGCAGAAATCGCGCAGCAGGCGTTGAACTTAGTAAGAAAATGACGGAGGAGGGCTTTTAGTGCTTAAAGGTCTGCAAAACATTCATTTTATCGGTATTGGAGGAGCCGGAATGAGTGCTATTGCGCATGTTTTGCTCAAACGCGGTTATCAGGTATCAGGTTCTGATCTTAATGCCGGTCATATGGGAGCTAAGCTTGCTCAAGAGGGCGCTTTGGTTTACATGGGTCATGCCGAATGTCAGGTCGACGATGTCGACGCCGTAGTTATATCCAGTGCTATCCATCAAAATAACCCCGAACTGATGGAAGCGAAAAAACGTAATTTACCTATTCTGCACAGATCAGATGTGCTGGCAGAGATTCTTAATCATGCTGATGGGGTGGCTGTGGCAGGTGCTCACGGCAAAACTACTACCAGTGCAATGATTTCCTGTATTGCTGCTGCATCGGATATCGATCCGACCATTATTATTGGCGGTGAGGTTGGCAGCTTGGGCGGTAACGCCCGTAATGGGGCAGGACCATATGTGGTAGCTGAGGCTGATGAAAGCGACGGTTCTTTTTTAAAGTTTTATCCTAAGTATGCCATTGTTACAAATATTGAAAACGATCATATGGACCATTATGGCAGCGAAGAAAATATTTATCTGGCTTTTACAGAGTTTTTGTCTAATGTCAAAGACGGCGGCGCAGCAATTTTATGTATGGACAGTCCAAAACTGCGCAAGCTGGCATCAGAAACGACAACTCCTGTTATCAGCTATGGCCTGGAGCATGAAGACGCTCGTTATCAGGCGAGAAACATCCGATACAGTGTCAATGGTACCTGTTATGATTTATATGTAGAAGGAGTTTTTGTCAGCACCGTGGAGCTGATCGTACCAGGACAGCATAATGTGCTTAATTCTTTGGGAGCAATAGCGACGGCACAGGCAATGGGGATACCGATGCAGCAGATTTTACCTGCATTGAAGAAATTCAGCGGTGCTAGAAGACGTTTTGAAACAAAAGGCCGCATTGATGGGATCTGGGTTGTTGACGATTATGCGCATCATCCGACGGAAATCGGTGTTACGTTAAAAGCGGCCAGGCAGACCCAGCCTAAAAGGTTGATTTGTGCTTTTCAGCCGCACCGTTATACCCGCACAAAATTATTATTTGATGAATTCAGCCGATGCTTTGCTGATTGCGATCAGCTGATATTGACGGATATTTATTCTGCAGGTGAATTCCCAATTGATGGTGTAAGTGGGGCTTCACTGGCAGAAGCTGTGACTGAGGCGACACAGCAGCAGGTTACGTTTATTCCTACTTTGCCGAAGTTAGAGGAGTACTTGTTTAAAATTGCCGAGCCGGGAGATTTGATTATGACTGTTGGCGCCGGCGATATTTTTAAGGTCGGTGAAGAGCTTGTTACCGAGCTTGAGAGAGGTAGATAATGATGAATAAAAACGATGTTGTTGCAGTAATAATGGGAGGTCCGTCGGCTGAACGAGAAATTTCTCTGGTTACTGGTGCCGCTATTGCTGGGGCTCTGCGTGAAAAAGGCTACAATGTTGCCGAAATAGATCTGGAACCGAAAAAACTGGCACTGCAATTGGAAGAATGCAGTGCAAAAGTAGTTTTTAATGCTGTACATGGAATGTATGGTGAAGATGGTCGGCTGCAGACTTTACTGGAGATGCTGGAAATTCCCTATACTGGTTCAGGTATGCTTGCAAGTGCGTTGGGTATGGATAAAGCGGCATCTAAACGCATCATGCAGGCCGCAGGTATTGCTACTCCTAAATCGTTGATTTTTGTAAAGGGAGAAACGCATGATTTTTGCGGTGAGATTCTATCTGCTTTTAAAAAGATGCCTGTTGTTGTTAAACCGGCGACACAGGGATCCAGTATTGGTGTTGAGATCGTAAAAAATGATACTGATATTAATTCTGCTATGGAGAAGGCTTTTACTTATTCCCGTGAGGTTGTTGTGGAAGAGTTTATTCATGGCAAAGAGCTTACTGTTGCCATTATGCAGGATGGGGGCGTGGCTGTTGCATTGCCTGTTATCAATATCGTACCGCATTCCGGGGTTTATGATTTTCATTCTAAATATACCAAAGGTGAAACTGAATATTTAGTTCCGGCGCCGCTTGATAAAGAAACGACAAGGCATGTGCAGGAACTGGCTGTTGCAACCTACAAGGTTTTGGGATGCAGTGGTGTTGCGCGTGTGGATGTGATGCTTGATGAAGCAGGTAAAGGCTATGTCCTGGAGGCTAATACAGTTCCAGGAATGACTGCTACCAGCCTGGTGCCGAAAGCAGCAGCTGCTGTGGGGATATCTTTCCCTGACTTGTGTGAGAAGATTCTTTTGTCGGCATCTTTGAACGATAAATAGTAAGATCGATACTGCTGATATTGACGAAGTGAGGTGAGAAAGGTGCAGTCGACACGTGAACGTTTGCGAAAAGAGCGGAGAAGGCGTCGGGTGCGCCTTTTGCGTTTCATCTGTTTTTGCATAATATGTGCTGCTTTGCTGGCTGCTGGCTGGCATTGGGTTCGTCAGCCGGGTTTTGCTTTTGGCAGTATTAATGTCGAAGGCAGCGATAAGGTTACGGCTAAAGATATTCTGCAGATCTCTGGTGTGCAGGAGCCTGTTAATTTGTTTGTGATATCACCGTGGCAGGTACAGAAGGCGCTGACTCATGACGTAAGATTCGAGAAGGCTGATGTTTCTTACAGTTGGCCTGGTGTGATGCGCGTGAAGATCACAGAACGGCGGCCGGCAGTATATCTGGCCTGCTCTTATAACGGATATGCAAAGGTAGATTATACAGGCGTGGTGATGGAAGTCAGTGATGGAATCAAGGATGCCAACGCTCCTGTATTATCAGGTATTGTTACAGGTAATATTTACTTTGGAGACAGAATCGGTGAAAAGCAGGTTTTACTGATTTTGGAATTTTTGAGTCAATTGGATCGTGATACTGTGGCGCATATTTCCGAAATTGCTGTAGACCAGCAGAATAATGTTAAGTTCTATCTGCAATATGGTTATCCGATTTTATTGGGTGATGTTTATAAGATTATGGATAAACTTAATTTATTTGTTACTGTTTTTAATGAAATAAAAGCAAAAAACATACAAGCTGAATTTATTGACTTGACATTTACGAAGCCATATATTAAATTGAAACAGTAACATAGCAAGAATTACACGGAGGATAAAATGTTTGCGAACAAACATGCAAAAATTTTAATTGCACTGGTTTGCGCCGTACTCGGTTTTATGTTGGCTACACAGTTTAAAACTACAGAACGACAAAAAACTATTAATATTCAGCGTGCCGAGGATTTGTCTGACCGTTTGAAAGCAGTAGAAAAAGAACGAGATGAATTATCTAAAGAAATGGAAAAGCTGCAGGCAAAAGCAGGTGACGAGGTTGTTGCCAGAGAAATAGTTCGGTTAAAAGCTTTTGCAGGTGATTTTGAAATGCATGGTAAGGGTATCAAACTGGTTTTGGACGACAGTAAGATTGCCAGCAAACCTGGAGAAAATCCTAACTTGTATATTATTCATGATGATGATTTATTAAGAGTTATCAATGAGCTGCGTGCCGCAGGCGCTGAGGCTATTGCCATCAACGGCGAAAGGATTGTAGCGATGAGCGAGATCCGCTGTGCGGGTCCGACTTTATCGGTAAATAACAATCGTTCGGCACCGCCTTATGAGATAAAAGCTATTGGGAATCCTAACAATTTAGAAAGTGCGCTCAAATTGCGCGGCGGCGTTCTGGAAAACTTCAAATTTTGGGGTATCCAGGCCGATTTAAGTCAGTCTGATGATATCGTTATTCCGGCTTTTAAAGGCCGTAAAAGTTTTGAGTATGCCAAAATAGCAGAAGGGCAAGCTTCCGATGCAGAGAAGGAGGCGGCAGAAAAATGATTTTTTATGTTCTTGCTGGTTTGGCGGCAGGCATCTGTGCCGGATTGTATTTCCCGGTTTATATACCGCCTGAATATGGTAAAATGCTTTCTGTAGCTTTGATGGCGGCATTGGATACTGCTTTCGGCGGGATTCGTTCCAGCATGGAAGGGTCTTATGATAATACGGTCTTTATTACGGGATTTTTTACTAACGCTGTGCTGGCGGCTTTTTTGTGCTACGTTGGTATGATTCTTGGTATCGACTTGTATCTGGTTGGTATCCTGATTTTTGGGATGCGCATTTTCCAAAATCTGGCGGCGATCAGACATCTGTTTTTGAAAAAATAAAAAAATTTTTATAAAAAGCAGGAAAAAAGACTATTAATGTTGAATGTAAAATGTCAATGGTTTTGATTTTTCATTTTGACCCAAATACATAAGGGGGAGCACAATACGATGTTTGAAGAATTTGAAGAGAAAAGTTTTGAAAATTTAGCCAATATAAAAGTTATCGGTGTCGGCGGCGGCGGTAACAATGCTGTCAACCGGATGATTTCAGCCGGTGTTCAGGGTGTGGAATTTATTTCCGTAAACTGTGATGCCCAGGCTTTGTTGCTTTCGAAAGCTCCCAACCGTATTCAGATCGGCGAAAAACTGACCAAAGGTCTTGGGGCCGGTGCCAATCCTGAAGTTGGTGAAAAAGCGGCCGAGGAGTCCAGAGATCAGTTGCTGGAATCTCTGCGCGGTGCTGACATGGTTTTTGTAACAGCAGGTATGGGCGGCGGTACAGGTACCGGCGCTGCGCATGTTGTGGCTGAGTGTGCCAAAGAAGTTGGCGCTTTGACAGTCGGAGTAGTTACCAAACCGTTTTCTTTTGAAGGCAAACGTCGCATGACGCAGGCTGAAAACGGTATAGTTAATTTGAAAGATAAAGTTGATACTTTGATCACCATACCTAATGATCGTTTGCTGCAGGTAATTGATCGTCGTACTTCGATGCTTGATGCTTTCCGTATTGCTGATGACGTACTGCGTCAGGGTGTGCAGGGTATTTCTGACCTGATCGGAGTTCCGGGACTTATCAATGCCGACTTTGCTGACGTGAAAACTATCATGTCTGATGCAGGGTCTGCTTTAATGGGTATCGGTACGGCCAAAGGTGAGGGCGGAGCCCGTGCAGCAGCTGAAGCTGCAATCAAGAGTCCGCTTTTGGAAGCTTCTATTGAAGGGGCACGTGGTGTACTCTTTAATATTACCGGCGGTAAAGATTTATCACTGTTCGATGTTACTGAAGCATCTAATATTATTACTGAAGCTGTTGATGCTGAAGCTAATATCATTTTTGGTGCTGTTATTAATGAAGAGTTGGAAGATGAGATCCGTGTTACGGTTATTGCTACCGGTTTTGAGCGCAGAAATCCTGCTGTCGGAGCGCGTGGCGCTTCCCGTCCAAGTTATAACAACAGCTATGCACAGCAGCACAGCAGTGAAAAACAACAGGCTGCTGCTCCTGCGCAGCCGGGACAAGCTCCTTCGTATGGTTCTGGTGTTATCAAACCGCCAACCTCCGATACTGAAATTCCGCCTTGGATTCGCGGTTAAACTTACAAATGCGAACTCCCTTTGCTTATGCAAAGGGAGTTTTTCTATATCTTGGGCATATATGATAGAAATGTGGATGAAAAACACAAGATATTGTTTGAATAAACTGAAAGTTATGATATAATAAAAGCGCTGATATAAATAAAGCTGTAAAAGGAAGTGACGTTATGAAGTGCCCGTTTTGCTCTTATCGTGACAGTCGAGTTGTTGATTCCCGTGCTGTGGATGATGGCGTTTCTATTCGGCGTCGTCGAGAATGTCCTGATTGTGGACGCAGGTTCACTACTTATGAAAAATATGAGGAAACTCCTTTGATGGTAAGTAAAAAAGATGGACGTCGGGAGTTGTTCGACGCTAAAAAACTTTTGAGTGGATTGATCAAAGCTTTTGAAAAGCGGCCTATTTCTTATGAGAAAATCCAGGAAATTGCTGAGCATATCGAACGGGAACTGAGGATGCGCGGAGAAGCAGAGATCAGGAGCGAAGTTATCGGCGAAGCGGTAATGAATCATTTAGAGAAAACTGACCAGATCGCTTATGTACGGTTTGCTTCTGTTTATAGGCAGTTTGCTGACGTTAATAATTTTATGCAGGAATTACAACGTATTATGAAAAACAATGAAAGTATTGATCGGAGTGATAAGGAATGATGATCCGTAAGCGTGACGGCAGGGTTGTGGAGTTTGATGAAACAAAAATCACGGATGCTATTTTTGAAGCGGCTAAATCAGTAGGCGGCGCCGACAGGCAGCTGGCAATGGAATTGACTTTGAATGTTTTAAAAGCCTTAAAAAATGAAAATAAGCAGACTGTTGATGTTGAACATATTCAAGATATTGTAGAAAAAGTACTGATTGAAAGCGGACATGCCCGTACGGCTAAATCATATATTCTGTACAGAGCTAGAAGAACTGGTATGCGCAGCTCTCGCAGTGAGCTGATGGACACTGTGGCAGAGATATTAAAGGAAACTGACCGCGATAATGCTAATATTTCTAACTCTCCTTCTGCAAAAATGCTTCAGATAGCATCGGCTGCCAGTCGGGAATTTTATCTGAATCGGTTGATCCCTGAAGAAATGGCTACGGCTCACAAGCGAGGTGATATCCATATCCATGATCTTGATTTTTATGGAAAAACATTAAATTGCCTCAATATTCCATTAGGTCGGTTGCTGGCCAAAGGTTTTAATAATGGACATGGGTTTATCCGTCCTCCCAGACGTCCAGGTTCTGCGACAGCTTTAGCGGCAATTATTCTGCAAAGCTCTCAGAATGATATGTTCGGTGGACAGTCTTTTGGTTATTTTGATACTGATATAGCGCCTTTTATGGAAGGTGCTTCTGAGGAAGAAGTATTTCAGGCGATGGAAGCGCTTGTTTATAATTTGAACAGTATGCACTCCAGGGCTGGTGCGCAGGTACCGTTTTCGAGTTTAAATCTGGGTCTTGATACTTCTGAAAATGGTCGCAAGGTGACGCGTAATTTATTGAATGCATATGCTAAAGGTCTTGGACGCGGGGAGAATCCTATTTTTCCGAATGTTATTTTCCGTGTTAAACGCGGTATAAATCTGGACAAAGGTGATCCTAACTATGATTTATTCCAGCTGGCTATTTCAGTTGCAGCCAAGCGTTTGAATCCGACTTTTAGTTTTATGGATACTAGCTTTAATAAACCTTATGGCGGGGATGTAGCTTATATGGGCTGCCGTACACGTGTTATTGCTAATCGTCGCGGGCCTGAAATTACAGAAGGCCGCGGTAATTTGTCCTTCACTACAATTAATTTGCCGCGTTTGGCAATTAAGTCTGAGCGCAACATAGACACCTTTTACCGACTGTTGGATGATTTGCTGGATCTTGTACGAGATCAGCTTTATCATCGCTATCAAGTGCAGGCAAATCTTAAAGTCCGTGATCTACCGTTTTTAATGGGGCAGGGATTATATTTGGACAGTGATAAACTGGCCAGTGACGACAGGATTGAAGAGGCTATCAAGCATGGTACTTTGGGCGTTGGTTTCATTGGCTTGGCTGAGACACTGACTTCTTTGCTGGGGTGCCATCATGCACAAAGTGAGGAAGCACAAAAGCTTGGTGAAGATATCATTGGTCATATGCGTGAAAAAGTGGATGCTATGAGCGATAAATATGATTTGAATTACAGCTTTATTGCAACTCCTGCCGAAGGTTTGTCAGGGCGCTTTATTCGTATGGACCGCAAGGAATATGGTATTATTCCCGGTGTTACGGATAAAGCTTATTACACTAATTCCTTTCATGTACCGGTATCTTATCCGATCAGTGCTTTTGAGAAAATGCGCTTAGAAGGTGCATATCATAAATTTACAAACGGTGGCCATATAAGTTATGTTGAGTTTGCCTCGTCTCCTGTCCATAATCTAGGGGCAGTGGAAGATGTTCTTAGACATATGCTGGAATGTGACTGTGGTTATGTAGGTATTAATTTCCCGATTGATTATTGTGAAGAATGCGGCTACACTGGTATCATTGACAGTGATTATTGTCCTGTTTGCGAAAGGACTCTGACCCAAAAATATTGTCGGGAAAACCTGTTGTACTGAATAGGAGGCGTCTATTGTGCTTAAAGTTGCCGCTATTTTAGAAGAGTCTATTGTGGATGGTCCGGGGATCAGGTCTGTGATTTTTTTTCAGGGCTGCCCGCGGCATTGCGAAGGCTGCCATAATCCTGATCTGTTACCTTTTGAGGGAGGTACGGAGTATTCTCCGCAGCAGCTGGCCGACGAAGTTTTTCCAAAGCTGACGCCGCTGCACAGAGGTATTACTTTAAGCGGCGGGGATCCGTTGGCGCAGGCGGACGACATTTTAGAGTTTCTGAAGCTGGTGCGTAGAGAAAACCCAAAACTTACAATTTGGTGTTACACTGGTTATTGGTATGACGAGGTAAAGGATTCTCCTGTTTTGCAGGAAATAGATGTTTTGGTTGACGGGCCTTTTATTTTGGCGCAGCGTAATCTTGATCTGCCGTTTCGCGGGTCAGATAACCAGCGTTTAATCGACCTGACAGCGACTAGAAAGTCAGGTAGCATAGTTGAAGTTAATTTATAAGGCATATTGGAGGGGTCGAGATGCTGCTAAAGTTATTACAGGATGGTTTTGGAAGCGCTATGGATTTGAATTGTGCGGAAAAAATTCTTTATGGTGCGAATTGGGCTTATAATATGAAGCTGCCCGGTGAGGCCTTAAAACTTGCTGCCGGGTTTGGCGGTGGTATGGGGGTAGAAAGCAGCTGTGGCGTTATAACCGGCGGCGTTATGGTATTGAGCAGCCTGTATGTAAGCCGTAACGGGCATGAAAGCGGCCGTATCAAAGCGTTGGAAAAGGAATTTATTGAAACCTTTACGAAGGAAATGGGAACAATAGACTGTTCTGATCTCAAAGCGAAATATCGTAATGATGAAATAAAATGTAATCTGGTTATTTTTAAGGCCGGTGAAATTTTAGACCGTATAGTTGAACGTGAAGGCCTGAATTAAATATAAAAACTCCGCCAGCCTCTGCTGGCGGAGTTTTTACTTATTTAAAGTTTTTATTTTTAAAGTTTGATAATATAAGGTGTCAGATCGATCTTATTTTTTTGCAGGCCTGTTGCTAAAAGAAATTCCTGCGTAGCATTCAAATCTTCGATATCAGAAGTTTTTATTTCAGGATCGAAGTCATACCATGGGGCCATGGTTACAACGTCTTCAGGGGCAAGCCCTGTTGCCTGAGCGGTAAAATCGTATGCCTTAGCTTGCTCCTGATTCATATAGTCAATATTTTTACGATGAGCTGAAAGATAACGTTTAAGAATATCAGGATTGTTTTTTACTAAATCTCCGCGTGCGGCGATGACGATCGTGGCGTCAACAAGGCCTTCCCCGCTGATTATGATGTGGGCGCCTGCTTTTTGAGCACGCAGAACATCTGAGCCTGCTACGAGTGCGGCATCGACATTTCCGTTCAGCATAGCGTTGACAGAGGGAGGAATATCCATGGAGAGTAGTTCCACACTATCTGGCTTTAGATTGTTTTTGGCCAAAGCGGCAACAAGTATCTGGTGCAGGATTGTTCCTTTAGGACCGGCAACTTTCTTTCCTGTCAGGTCTGATACTGTTGTGATATTCGGATCTTTGGCCATGATGGTGAAGGCTTTGGGTGCGCGGCTGTAGATACCGACAATTTTTAGATCAACTCCGTTGGAAGCTGCCAAAATAGCAGAAGTGCCGCCGAGGGCACTGCAGATATCAAGACTTCCAGCTGCCAGTGCTTCAGTTTGTTTGGCACCGGAATTGATTTCAGGATAAGAAATTTTAGTATCAGTTTTTGCAAATTCTTTGCTGACAGTTTGCAGATTTTTGTCAATAATCGAAGGAATGTTCAATGGCGATTTAACATAGGTAATCTTAAGTTCTTTGGGTTCGTTGGAATTGGAAACATAAGATTTGCTGTCACTGCAGCCGGATGCAGCAAGCATAACAGCCGCCATACAACAGCAGGCTGTTATTTTTTTGATGATTTTACTGGAAAGCATTTCTATTACCACCTTATCTGATTAATTTTCTATTGCGCTCAGTATTTGCAGGCGTAGTTGCTGGAAAGAAAGAGATGCTTGCTGACGAGGATATTCCATATCAATGCGTTGGTCTATTTTTATCCTGCCCTCCTGCATGACTAAAATACGCTGCCCTAACAGTAGTGCTTCTTCAACGTCATGGGTGACGAAAATAACGCTTTTTTTCTGTTGTTGAAATAAGTTTAAAAGCATTTGCTGAAGACTACGGCGTGTAAAGTAATCTAAAGCGCTGAACGGTTCATCCATCAAAATAAGATCAGGATTTTGAAACAGAGTACGTCCTAAAGCTGTGCGCTGTGCCATACCTCCAGAAAGTTGCGCCGGAAAAGAATGTTGGAATGCTTTAAGACCCAAGAGTTCTAAAAGCTTTTCGTCTGGCGCTGCCGGCAGGCTGGGATCATTTTTAGCGGCAAAAGCTATGTTGGCATTGACAGTCAGCCAGGGCATCAGCCGTGGTTCCTGAAAAACAAAGCCTATTTTGGCAGCTTTGCCATAATCGATGGTTCCAGAAGTGGCAGGTTCCAAGCCGGATAATAACCTCAGTAATGTTGTTTTACCGCAGCCGCTTTTTCCGACGATACAGGTGAAACTGTTTTCAGAGAAAGTTAAATCAACAGTGTTAAGTGCTATAATAAGCTTTCCGGAAATGGTATAGGTTTTAGTGAGTGCGGTTATATTAAGCAGCATATTTATCACCTGTTTCTGTGTTCCAGGGCAGTATTTTATTAGTCAGTGCTAAGAACAGCCAGTCGATAAGACTGCCGACGATGCCAATGGCGAATAAACCTACTAATACGATATCCGGACGTGACATTTGTTCAGCGTCTAAAATCATATAACCGATCCCGGACGAAGCAGCTATTAACTCGGCGCCGATAAGAGCCCGCCAGCTGTAACCCAGCGAAAGCTGCAAACCTACGGCAATAGCGGGAAGCGCTGCAGGCAACTGGATAAGCCTTGCCTGTTGCCAGGCAGTGAAATGCAGTGAACGGCCGACTTCCAGCAACTTACGGTCGCAGCCTTTAATACCACTGTAGGTGTTCAGAAAAAGCGGAAAGAAGGACGCCAGAAAAATAATGACTAATTTAGAGCCTTCGTCAATGCCAAACCAGAGGATTATCAGCGGTATTGCAGCCAAAGGCGGCACATGACGCAGGAATTCCAGGATAGGCCAGCAATAGGACTGAAAAGAGTTGCTGCGTCCGCACAGGATACCCAAAGGTAAAGCGACAACGACTGAACAGAGGAAGCCACCGGCTACTCTCTGCAGGCTTATCAGTAAATGCTGCCACAGCATACCGCTGCGGATCAGTTCTCCTGCTGTAATGGCTGTTGCAGCTGGACTTGGCAGCAGATAAGAGCTGAAGATCTGTAATTTACTTATAATATACCAAAGTAAAACTAATAAAAACGGTAAAAGTATTCCGTTTTTCCATGTGCGCATAAATTTCTCCTAATAAATACCTATTGTTGATTTTACTTTAAGACAAATTGACCTGCTTGTCAATATTTATGGATAGAAGGAGAGAGAGATTATAGTTCTAGCAGAGTTGAATATCAAACTGAGCTGCAAAAACGTCCAAAGTACTGTTGCGCTAAAGTTGTTATGTCTTGTGGGGGGGTACTGCTGTGCTATAATAATTGTATAAATAGAAAAAATAAGTATGTTAAGAGAGGTAGTAATATGATTTATCAAAAACTGACCACCGGTATGGGTCAATGCCTGCTGCTGATCAGAAAACATGCTGACAGGGATGGTTTTGAATTATGGCGTCGGAAGGAACGATGCTGGTGTTATTTTAATAATGTCGGGGCTGAATATTTTAAAGAATTTTTTGATATGCGTGGAGAATTGACAGATATCAGTGAAGCTGAAGCTTTGGAATTGATAAAAGAATTACGTGAATGATAGAAAACTGGCATCAGTACCTGATGCCAGTTTTCTATTTTATTTAGTATTTTTTAATATATTGATTACGTTATCAAGGATGTTTGTTTGATAATTTTCAATATTGCCGGAATCACAGGCTGCAGCTAAATCGGGATCTATGGGAAGTTCAGCCAGAATTTTAAGTCCATAAGCATCAGCGGCGGCTTGTAAGTGACTGGGACCAAAAATATGATATTTTTTACCATTGTCTGGGCATTGGAAATAAGAATAATTTTCGATCAGTCCCAAAATAGGAATTTGCATCATGGCTGCCATTTTTACAGCTTTACCGACGATCATAGAAACTAATTCCTGAGGAGATGTAACGATGATGATAGCGTCGACGGGAAGTGACTGAAAAACAGTGAGCGGAACATCACCGGTACCTGGAGGCATGTCGATGAACATATATTCTATGTCCGTCCAGATAACGTCGCTCCAGAATTGTTTAACAGTACCGGCAATAATCGGGCCGCGCCAAACGACAGGATCAGTTTCATTATTCAAGAGAAGATTAGTAGAGATGATTTCAATACCACTTGTTGTCTGCATTGGCAGCAGGCCAATTTCTGTAGCATTGGCTTTTCCGTGCAGTCCGAAGGCTTTAGGAATTGATGGGCCGGTGATATCGGCATCTAAAACAGCAGTTTTCTTACCCGCTTTCTGCATGGCTGCAGCCAAAAGCGAAGTGACGATAGATTTTCCGACACCTCCTTTACCGCTGACAATACCAATAACTTTTTTTACAGTACTCATTTCATGGAGTGGAGCGGAAAAATTTATTGCAGTATTAGCATGGTCGCAACTTTCGCAGGATGTTTTGTCACAGCCAGTATCAGAGCATTGACGGTTTTGTTCGGACATGGGATACGCCTCCGGTAGATTATTATTTGTTTTGCAAAAGTTCTCCGCGCTGCAATAGACGGCAGGAAGCGCGGACACAGTTTTGATTATGGCCGTCGCAAAGGCGGAATTCCCCGCCTTCGATCGATAATTCCTTGCCGTTAATAAGAGCATCCGCTAATTTATAACGTGCTTCTTCGTAGATTTTTTGAACAGTGGTCCTGGCTACATTCATTGCCATTGCGCAGGTTTCCTGTGTGCAGTTTTCCAGATCCATGAGCCTGATCGTTTCGTATTCATCAATAGTCATGGTTATTTTCCCCTGCGGTTTGCTGCCGGAGGGAGCAAAAGTTTTATTGAGCGGCATACAGCAGATCTTGCGCCATTTAATAGGTCTCGACATAGTAGAAGCCTCCTTTCTTCAAGGGGTTTATTATTGTGAATATCATAACGTTATTACTGTCTTATGTCAATAAAAGCAGTCGGCAAAGTGATTTTCAAAAACGTGTGTTTATGTTATAATTTACCATATCAAAGGCATGGTGAAAAATTTGGATACAAAAGAGATTTGGAAGTTTTCAAAAAGCTTTGTAAAGCGTGAAGGTATATTATTGCTGGCCTGTGTTCTGGCTGTTGCTTCTTCGCTTGCAGTTGTTCCTAAGGCAGAGTATATAGATTGGCGTGTTTTAGTTTTATTATATTGCCTGATGTTAGTTGTAGGCGGGTTTAAAAAGCGTCGCGTACTTGATAACTGTGCCGTACGGCTTTTGCAGAGATGTATTTCGCTGCGTCAGATAACTGCCGCACTGCTGCTGATAACTTTTATCAGTTCAATGCTTGTAACAAATGATGTGGCTTTAATAACTTTTGTCCCTTTGACTTTGATTATAGGCAAAGAAGCAGGAGTTGATGTTGGAAAAATAATTGTTTGGCAGACATTGGCAGCTAATCTTGGCAGTATGCTGACACCGATGGGAAATCCGCAAAATTTGTTTTTATATGCCCGTTATAATTTTGATATTATTGCTTTTTTCAAGGTCACATGGATACCGACATGTTTAGCAGTGGCTTTGCTGGCAGTATTTTTAATGCGCCAGCAGGACAGGCAGTTAAAAGTAAGCTTGACCTCTGTGAATGTAGAACGTGGCTGGGGGCTGATAGTTTTAAATTTACTGTTTTTGCTGTGTGTGGTGACGGTCTTTCACTGGTTTGATCATTGGTTGCTGCTGATGATAACGGTAACGGTAATGCTGGTGCTTGATCGTGGCTTATTCAGGCAAATTGATTATTCTCTTTTGTTCACGTTTGCCGGTTTTTTTATCTTTATTGGTAATTTAACACAATTTGATTTTTTAAATATTATCCGAGACAGTTTTTTTGGAAGTGCGACCGGTACATATTTTTCTGCAATTGCTGTCAGCCAGTTTATCAGCAATGTCCCTGCTGCAATGCTGCTGGCTGCGTTTTCTCAGCAGCGTGAAGCTTTGCTGCTTGGGGTCAATGTCGGCGGACTGGGAACTCTGATCGCTTCGATGGCGAGTGTGATATCTTACAAGCTGTTTGCAGAGGCGTACCCTGCGCAGGTAAGACATTATTTGCTGATGTTTCTGTACTATAATGTGATAGGTCTGTTTTTATTAGTGCCGGCGGTATACTTTTTAATGCTGTATTGAGAGGGTTGTTTATGCAGAGATGGATCATGCATGTGGATATGGATGCGTTTTTTGCATCCGTCGAACAATTTGATAATCCTGATCTGATGGGACTGCCGGTAATTGTCGGGGGACAGTCTGATCGTGGCGTTGTATCTACTTGCTCTTATGAAGCACGTGTGTATGGTGTACACTCGGCAATGCCTATGATAGAAGCCAGGCGTTTATGCCCTCAGGCAGTCTTTTTGCCGGGAAGAATGAAGCGGTATCAGGAAGTATCACGGCAGATAATGAATATTTTTGACAGCTTTTCTCCTTTGGTTGAACAGCTTTCGGTGGACGAAGCGTTTTTGGATATTTCAGGAATGGAGCTATTGGCTGGTTCTGAACGTGATATCGGTTTTAAAGTAAAAAGATCGATAAAAGAAAAAACTGGTTTAACTGCTTCAGTTGGTATCGCTCCCAATAAATTTTTGGCCAAACTGGCTTCGGATATGCAGAAGCCGGATGGTTTGGTTGTGATAAGGGCAGAAGAGGCTGAAGGCATGTTAAAGCCAATGTCGGTGCGGCGTATTTTTGGAATTGGGCGCAGTGCTGAAAAAAGTCTGCTGCAGTTTGGCATAGCGACTATTGGGCAAATTGCAGATGCTGATTTGGGTATTTTGCATAAAGCTCTGGGGAATAATGCTGCTGTGGTAAAACAACTGGCACATGGTTTGGATGACAGACCTGTTGTTAATGATTATGCTGCTAAATCTATTGGGAAAGAATGTACTTTTGAAAAAGATCTTCATACGGAAGATGAGCGGCGTCATGCCGTTCTTGATCTATGCGGACGTGTTGGTTGGCGGCTGCGGCGCAGTGGCGTTGTTGGCTATACTGTAACTTTAAAGGTGAAGTTTGCGTCGTTCAAAATCATTACCCGCAGTATTACAGCTGAAGGTCCTGTTGCTTATGATGAAGAAATTTTTGCGTTGGCGCAGAAGCTGATGCAGTCTGTAAAATGGATCGAAGGCGTAAGGTTATTAGGCGTCAGCGTAGCGCATTTAGAACCTGCCGATGCGGTGCCTGTACTAAATTTTGCCGAAGATGAGCGATTGGGTAAACGTAATCAGGCGGTCGATATATTAAAAGCTAAATTTGGTGAAGATATTATAAAACGCGGTTTTTAAAACCGCGTTTTATAATATGATGATAAACGGCATATGTTTTAAAATACAAAATATATTGTTAAATAAATTAGAAAACAACAAAATGTAGTAGATGTTACATAAAAGTTTATTGACATATGCCGAAAATCTACTATAATCATATATAAAAGAGCCGACGACAATCAACTGCCGGCAATAAAAAACAATAAAGGAAGTGTAAATGATGCAAGAAAATTTATTGAAAGAATATGGTTTATATATTAATGGCGAATGGCGGCCGGCTTCAGATGGAGCTACGTTTAGTTCTACAGATCCTGCGACTGGCGAACATTTGGCGGTATGTGCTGAAGCAACTAAGGTGGATGTAGATAATGCAGTAAAAGCGGCGCAGAAAGCTTTTGAAACATGGAAAGATACCACTGCACAGCAAAGAGCTGAGATTTTAAATAAAATAGCTGATATTATTGACGCAAATGCCGTACACTTGGCAAAGGTTGAATCTATGGATAACGGTAAACCTTTCCGTGAGACTTCTGGAATCGATATTCCAATGTCTGCTGATCATTTCCGTTATTTTGCCGCTGCGATCAGAACGCAGGAAGGTACTGCGACCATGCTGGATAATAATACGATGAGTTTGGTGCTGCACGAGCCTCTGGGAGTTGTGGGACAAATTATTCCCTGGAATTTCCCCTTTTTGATGGCCGCGTGGAAATTAGCTCCGGCGTTGGCTGCAGGCGATACTATTGTCATTAAACCTTCCAGCCAGACATCGCTTAGTATTCTTGAACTGGCAAGATTGCTTGAAGGCGTACTGCCGAAAGGGGTTCTGAATATTATTACCGGTAAAGGATCAAAATCTGGTAACGACATTCTTGAACATCCTGGTTTTGCTAAGCTGGCATTTACCGGTTCTACTGAAGTCGGGCGTTCTGTTGCCGAGGCTGCCGCTGAGAAATTGATTCCTGCTACTTTGGAACTGGGTGGCAAATCAGCTAATATTTTCTTCCCCGACTGCAACTGGAACCTGGCTATGGAAGGTTTACTGCTGGGGATTCTTTTCAATCAGGGACAGGTTTGCTGTGCTGGATCACGCGTTTTTGTACATGAAGCTATCTACGATAAATTTGTAGAAGAAGCTGTTAAACGTTTTGAAAAAGTAAAAGTAGGTCTGCCTCTTGATAAAGGCGTACAAATGGGTGCACAAATTGATGCAAATCAGGTCAAAAAGATTTTGAGCTACATTGATATTGCCAAACAGGAAGGTGCTACTATAGCCTGCGGTGGCTATAAATTGACTGATAATGGGTTAGAGAAGGGTAATTTTGTTGCTCCGACTCTGATTACTAATGTTACTAATAATATGCGTGTTGCTCAGGAGGAAATTTTTGGACCTGTTGCCGTAGTGATTAAATTTAAGGACGAAGCGGATGTTATCCGTATGGCAAACGAGAGTGTCTATGGTCTGGGCGGTGCTGTCTGGACTCAGGATATCAATCGTGCTATGCGCGTGGCTAAAGCTGTACAGACTGGTAGAATTTGGGTCAATACCTATAATGCTATTCCGGCAGGGGCGCCTTTTGGAGGATATAAACAATCTGGTATAGGGCGAGAAACTCATAAGGTGATGCTGGATCATTACAGCCAGACCAAAAATATTATGATTAATCTTTCAGAAAATACTTTAGGTTTATATGAATAAAGCGTGATAAAAAAAACGACTGCATAGCAGTCGTTTTTTTTATTTGGTTTTAAGATTTTAAAAAGCTGATGTAACAAAACTTTCCATATCACCGGCACTTAATGCGCCGATATGGCTGTCAACGACATTGCTATCAGCATCAATGATATAACTTGTTGGTATGGCCTGAACGGCATAGGCTGAAGCAGCTGAACCGTTCGTATCAAGTGCAACGGGGAAACTGAAAGCATGGTTTTCCATAAATGCAGTTACATCAGGTTTTGTGCCGTCTATGTTGACGATAACAAAATGAACTTTATCTCCATATTTAGCATACATTCTTTGGATATCAGGCATTTCTCCAACACAGGGAGGGCACCAAGTAGCCCAAAAATTAAGAAAAACAGGCTTACCTTTTAGAGAAGCAAGGGAAACAGTCTGTCCATTCATATCTGTTACAGTAAAAGGCGGAGCTGCGTTAGTTTCTGCTTTGGCAATATGCGGGAGGTCGAAAAAATGTACGCCACTTACAGCGACGGCAGTAAGTAAGATTACGCCTAAGAGAACTTTTTTGAGTGTGCTCATAACAGTACCTCGCTTTGTAAAATTTTAGAATATCATAATAAACTTTATTTTAGTATAACAAAGTTTATACTTGTAACGTTTGTTATACTAATTTTATAAATGGTTACAAAAGTTAATTATTTGTTGCTTCGGCAACATTAGTATCTGCTTTTTTCACTTTAGATCCAAGCGAGATTGCGTTTACAGGACAAGTATCGATGCACTCGCCGCAGTTAATACATTCACGATCTCCCACCTTTGCGCAGTCCATTTTACATTTGCGTATACAGGCATCGCAGCCAATGCATTTGACATTATCTACCTGGATCCCAAAATAAGAAAGTTTATTAAATAAACTATAAAAGGCTCCTAAAGGGCAGATAAAGCGGCAGAAAGGTCGATAGATGACGATGCTGGCAATAACAGTGACGAGCAGTAGAAATAATTTCCAGTTAAAAAGCATACCAAGATTTTCTTTGAGGAAGGGATTGGTGCTTAAAAGCGGTAATGCTGCTTCCAAAGTACCGGCAGGACAAATATATTTACAAAAGGCTGGTGCGCCAACACCAACGACATAGAAAAAAATTACTGGCAAAATAATAACGAAAAGCAAACCAATAATGTATTTAAGCTTTGTCAAAGTCCGCGTTGCTTTATTTTTAGTAAACTTTGGCGACGGAATTTTATAAAGTAGTTCCTGTATGAATCCAAATGGACAGAGCCAGCCGCAGACAGTCCGCCCAAACAGTAGCCCAAAGAGAAGCATAAGTCCTAAAACATAGAACGGAAAGCGTAGGAGCACTCCTGATAAAGAGCTTTGTAACGCTCCTAAAGGGCAGGCTCCTAAAGCACCTGGGCAAGAATAACAGTTAAGCCCGGGGACGCAAATACTTTTACTTGGACCCTGCCAGATTCGACCATTAAGGAATCCCGGCAGATTGCCATTATAAAGAAATGCGGTAAGGATTTGAATGAGGGTTCGTTTAGCCAATGCCGATACACTCCAGACAGATCATAGCTGCTTTACGAAGCACGCTAAGATATTGTTGTTGCCAAATGCCGATGCTTAAAAAAATCAGAGCTATCAGCCATAGATATTTTTTCATAAGCAGTACCAGACTTTCTTCAATATGTACAAAAGATATTATATTTAATATGATAGCAGAAAGAAAGCTTGAAAACAAATGAAAAAAATATGTCGTAGACAAAAAGCTTTTTTATAGTTACAATTAAAAGGTAGTGATCTTAAAATTGGAGGATGGTAGTATGGTAAGTGTAAAGAAAATTGTAATGGTGACCCTTGTAGCTGTAACGATGCTTGGACTTGGCGGTTTGTTCCCCCATGCAGAGGCTTCAAAACTGGACGAAGTTCAAAGTAGGGGCTGTCTTTTGGTTGGAACTACAGGCGATTATAAACCGATGAGTTATTTAAATCGGGAGACAGGAAGATATGAAGGCTTTGATACAGAAGCAAGCGAACTTCTGGCACAATCGCTTGGGGTACAGGTGAAGTTTATACCAACTACCTGGAGCACGTTGACTGCCGATACTTTAGCTGGTAAATTTGATATTGCAATGTGCGGTATCACCCGCACTTTGGCAAGAGAACAAAAAATGGCGCAAAGCAATGGTTATCTGGTATTTGGTAAAACTATTCTGTGTCGTAAGGACGATGCTAAAAAATTTAAAACACTGGCGGATATGAATAAAAAAGATGTGCGTGTAATGGTTAATCCGGGAGGTACTAATGAAAAATTTGCCCTTGCTAATCTGCCTGACTGTACATTGATCGTACATCAGCAAAATGCAGAGATCCCAGGTTTGATTGCGGAAGGAAAAGCAGATATTATGATTACAGAGACGATGGAAGCACGCCGTTATGTGCGTGATAATGCAAAACTTGCGGCTCCTTTGATCGAGGAACCATTTACAAAAAACAACTTTGGCATACTGATGCAGCAAGGTGATCAGATTTTTCTTAACTATGTGAATATGTGGATAGAAGAAATGGAGTTGAATGGAACATTTGCCCGTTTAGACGCTAAGTATATAAAATAATAAATGTAAAAAGCCTGCCTTAACAGGCAGGCTTTTTACATTTATTTCAATTTTACAGATTTGTATTCCCAGAAACTTTAGCATATAATAAAACGTAAGAATTAAGAAGGAGGAACTGCAATGCTGATACAAAGGTTTGCAGCTGTTGCGCTGGGCATTATGATGGGGACGAGCTTGCTTTTGCAGACAGGAACTGTACTGGCTGCAAAAAGCGAAGCTTATTATACAACGCAGAAAATTTCTGATTATAAAAAAGGTGAATTTGCAGTTTTAGCTGATGATGATGTGAATTTTCGTTCGGGGCCTTCAACTACTGCTGATGTTTTAGCATGCCTGCCAAGACATTCACTTTTGCGTTTGAGCGGTAGTAAAAGCGGGGAGTGGCAAAAAGTTGAATGGAATGGTAAAAATGGTTATATTTTTGCCGAGTATCTGGAAAAGCCAGAGACTGAAGAATTGATCGATGAAGATAATTCGTTGGGGGATTGGCATTTGGGTCAGATTTTTGACAGTTCAGCGGCAAAATCGTTGGGAAAAGTAAAAAAAGAAAGTAAAGATGGGAGCAGTCAGGTTTATGATTTTCAGCAGCTGCAGGTTAAAGCCAGACGTGGTAATAAGAAAATCGTTGAGCTTATGACAGCTTCTCCTGTAATCTATACAATGCGTGGTATTGGTACAGGTGACGACGGTGCCCGTGTTATAGGCCAGTATGGGATTCCGGCAAGGGTCGTTTATTTGAAAGATGATAAAGACGGCGCTGTGATTATGTATGGTTATAATTTTCCCAAAAACAGTAAAATCGGGAAAAGTTTAGATTTTTATATTAGCAGTGATGGTGATGTGTGTAGAATTGTTTTGAGTGGCGAAGAGTGAATTTGTATAAATATTAAAATAACAGGAATTTTCTGTGAATTTATTAAAAGTGTAAACTGATTGACAAAATTGAAAATTTGAAAAAATTTTTTAGCGATTTTTGAAAAACTTGTTGACGCTTGTTAAACATGATGCTAAACTTACAACAATTAAATAACGACCACAAAACCGTAGAGGCGGAGATCAAGTCAAAAAATGCGCTTACAGAGAGTTCGGGGAGCTGGGAACCGGATAGAAATGCAGTTTGATAAATGGACCGCTGAGGGTGCAGTCAAATCGGCTTGCCGAAAGTACTCTGCAACGCAACGCCTGCGTTAAGGGCGAGGGGTGTGTTGGCACTCTGCTTTAAGTGCACGATTTATTTTCGTGAATCAAGGTGGTACCGCAGGTATATGTTTTTTCAACCTGTCCTTGTTATAACAAGGGCAGGTTTTTTATTTATTTTAACGATGAAGGAGTGAAAACAGTGCTTAATCTTACGCTGGAAGAAGTTAAAGCCTATCAAAAAGACTATACAGCAGTTCCAGTTGCGAAAGAATGTCTGGCTGACATGACAACGCCGCTGGCATTTTTAGCAGCTGTAAAAAACAGCAGCAACGATTATTTTCTGCTGGAAAGTTTGGAGGGCGGTGAGCGCTGGGGACGTTATTCTTTTGTCGGCTATGATCCAATCGTCAAACTGAGAGCTAAAGATAAAGTTGTAGAAGTTATTAACGGTGCTAAAGTAAAATTCAAGACCAAGGATCCTGTAAATTGTATTAAAGAGGTGCTGGCAGAATATAGGGTTCCTAAAATCGGAGGGATACCGCCTTTGACAGGAGGTTTTGTAGGCTATTTTGGTTATGACTTTGTTCAGTATTGTGAGCCGAGTCTGCAATTTGACCCGACAAAAGCGACAGATTTTCCTGATTTTGATTTGATGTTGTTTGATAAAATAGTAGCGTTTGATCACTTAAAACAGAAACTTTTTATTATTGTGAATGTACGCACAGATAATTTAGAGGTGAATTATGCAAAAGCTGAGCGGGAAATTACGGCCGTTGAAGCGCTTTTGTCTAGCTCGGTTGCTCAGAGGCCATTTATAGCGGCCAAACTTGGTGAAGTAAAATCTAATCAAAGTAAGGATCTATATGCAGCTAATGTGCAGAAATGCAAAAAATATATCAAGAATGGCGATGTATTTCAAATAGTTTATTCACAGAAATTTACAGCAGACTACGATCAGGATCTTTTTAATGCTTATCGTATCTTGCGGACGACGAACCCATCTCAATATATGGTGTTGATGAAAAATGATGATGTTGAAATCGCAGGAAGTTCGCCGGAAACTCTTGTGAAGGTGAATGGACACGAGATTACGACGATGCCGATTGCAGGTACAAGACCAAGAGGGGCGACAGAAGAACTGGACCAGGCATTGGAAAAAGAACTTTTGGCTGATGCCAAAGAAATAGCCGAACATAATATGCTGGTAGATTTAGGCCGAAATGACGTGGGACGCGTAAGTGAATTTGGCACTGTTAAAGTACTTGATTATCTGGAAATTAAAAAATTTTCTCATGTGATGCATATAACCAGCCGTGTTACTGGACGATTGAGAGCAGATAAAGATTGCCTGGATGCTTTGCAGTCCGTATTTCCAGCCGGAACTTTAAGCGGTGCTCCGAAGATCAGGGCCTGCCAGATTATTGATGAGCTGGAACCTCAGCGTCGAGGAATTTACGGCGGTGGTATGGGCTATATAGATTTTGGCGGTAATATGGATATTTGTATCACGATAAGGACTATGGTAAAACGTGCTGGTAAAGTTTATATACAGGCCGGCGGTGGGATTGTAGCCGATTCTGTGATTGACAATGAGTTCGCAGAAACAGTAAATAAAGCAGGGGCCTGTATGAAGGCGCTGCGAGAAACAGCAAAAGAATAATAAGGAGCAAAGTAATGGTAATTATTATTGATAATTATGACAGTTTTACATTTAATCTGTTTCAGTTTATTGGGATGCTGACTGATGAGGTTAAAGTATATCGTAACGATCAAATAACTGTGGAAGCTATAGAAGCTTTGCAGCCTTCGCATATTATTCTGTCACCAGGACCTGGTTTTCCTGAAAATGCAGGAATATGCGAAACTGTTTTAGAAAAGTTGCAGGGGAAGATGCCGATCTTAGGTGTGTGTCTGGGCCATCAGGCGATCGGTGAAGTGTTCGGCGGGAAAATTGTGCATGCCCGTGAGCTGGTACATGGCAAACAGAGTATGATCGAAATAGACAAGAACAGCAGATTATTTGAAGGGTTGCCACAGACAATACTTGCCGCACGGTACCATTCTCTGATAATTGATAAGTATTCCAAGCCCGAATGCCTGGAGGTCATAGCGACTACGAACGATGGAGAGATTATGGCTGTGAAACATTGCGATTATGATATTTATGGCGTCCAGTTTCATCCAGAGTCTATTATGACACCTGACGGATTAAGTATTTTAAAGAATTTTTTAGCAATATAGTAAGGAGTGAAAATAATGATCAATGAAGCAATAAATAAATTAGCAGAAAAACAAAATCTTACTGGAGCAGAGACCATAGGTGCTTTTGGGGAAATAATGAGCGGTGAAGCTACTAATGCTCAAATTGCGGCGTTTATTACGGCTATGCGTATGAAAGGTGAAACTATTGAAGAAATAACGGCATGTGCAAAGGTTTTGCGTGAGAAATGCACACATATCGATCCGGGTAAAGATGTACTGGATATTGTAGGTACTGGAGGCGATTGTGCGAATACCTTTAATATCTCTACAACAAGTTCTTTTGTGATTGCGGCGGCAGGGGTTCCTGTAGCAAAACACGGTAATCGCAGCGTTTCCAGCAAAAGCGGAGCTGCAGATGTTTTGGAAGAACTGGGTGTGAAAATAGATCTTTCGGCTGAACGTAATAAAGAGCTGCTGCAGGAAATCGATTTATGTTTTTTGTTTGCGCAGGCGTATCATGCTTCAATGAGATTTGCCGGTCCTGTGCGTAAAGAGCTTGGAATCCGCACGGTTTTCAATATTATTGGCCCCTTGGCAAATCCAGCTTTTGCCAGTCTGCAGCTTTTGGGAGTTTACAAAAAAGAGTTGGTAGAACCTTTAGCGAAAGTACTTGCTAACTTGGGTGTTAAGCGTGGCATTGTTGTTTACGGCAATGATGGGATTGATGAAGTAACTGTTTCTTCAACGAATACGATAGCAGAGATTAATGATGGTGAAATCACGACTTATACACTTGACCCACAGGCTTTTGGGTTTACCCCATGCAAAAAAAGTGATCTTATGGGCGGTGATGCAAAAATCAATGCAGGTATAACCTATGATATTTTGAGTGGTAAGGAACAAGGCGCAAAACGTGATGCAGTAGTTTTAAATTCTGGGTTGAGTTTGTATTTGGGAGGCAAAGGTTCAATTAAAGAATGTATTGAACTTGCCAGGATAACGCTTGACAATGGTAAAGCATTGCAGAAATTACAGCAGCTGATCGTTCTGAGCAATGGTTGAGGTGGATGATGATTTTAGATGAAATTGCAGCGGCTACACGGCTCAGAGTAGAGCAACTGCAAAGAATAAAAGATTTAAATAAAATTAGATCTGACGCTGAGAGTTTACCTAAAAATAACCGTGGGTTTCGTACTCGTTTGTCGAGAGATGGGATGAATTTTATTACTGAGGTCAAGAAGGCTTCACCCTCTAAAGGTATTATTAGCAAAGAGTTTGACTATCTGCGACTGGCCAGAGATTATGAAGCTGCAGGTGCAGCGGCGATTTCGTGTTTAACAGAACCGCAGTTTTTTTTAGGTAAAGACGAGTATTTACAGGCGATCAGTACTGCAGTGAAATTACCGGTTTTACGCAAAGATTTTATAATCAGTGAATATCAGATTTATGAAGCGAAAACTATTGGTGCTGATGCTGTACTACTGATTTGTGCACTGTTGGAAACGTCCATGATCAGAGAATTTTTAGATATTGCCGCCAGTGTGGGTTTGGATGTTTTAGTCGAAGCACATGATGAGTCAGAAGTGGAGTCTGCACTGAATGCGGGAGCAGAAATCATCGGCGTCAATAACCGTAATTTGAAAGATTTCAGTGTTGATTTACAGAATAGCCTGCGTTTGAGGTCGCTTGTACCACGAGATAAAATATTTGTTTCTGAAAGCGGGATCATGTGTGCAGCAGACATCAAACTGCTGCGTGCCGCTGGTGTAAATGGTTTTTTGATTGGTGAAATGCTGATGAGAAGCAATAATATTACTTTAGATTTACAGCGGCTTTCAGGTGAGATAAATGACTAAAGTTAAAATATGCGGGTTAAAACGTAAAGAAGATATTGAATTTGCCAACATACTGTTGCCGGAATATGCCGGGTTCGTTTTTGCGGCCAGTCCAAGGCAGGTTTCGGCCGAGCAAGCTGCAAAACTGCGGGCAGAATTGGATTTGAGGGTTCGGACTGTAGGTGTTTTTGTAAAAGAAGATATTAATTTTATCAAAAGGCTGGCGGCAGAACGCATTATTGATGTGGTGCAGCTGCACGGTGACGAAAGTCAGGAGTATTGCAGGGAGCTGCGCCGTAAAATAAATTTGCCTGTGATAAAAGTTCTTCGCGTGAGAAATATAGAGAGTTTTGAGAGTACGATTGATTATGAATGTGATTATCTGCTGCTTGATACTTATACAAAGACTGCCTATGGCGGCAGCGGTCAGCGCTTTGACTTGGAGATTTTAAAAAATATTAAATTGCAGCGTCCGTTTTTTCTTGCTGGTGGCTTGGATGCGAAAAATGTACATGAGGCTTTAGAAGCAAAACCATATGCGGTTGATGTGAGCGGCGGGGTGGAAACTGACGGCAGCAAAGATTTTGAAAAAATGCGTGCATTTATTGCCGCAGTGAAAGGGAGCAGAGAAAATGACTAAAGGAAGATATGGCAGGCATGGAGGACAATATATTCCGGAAACCCTGATGAATGCGGTTTTGGAATTAGAGCGTGCATATGATTATTATAAAAACGAACCGCAGTTTATGGAGGAATTGCAGGCTTTATATCGCGAATATGCTAACAGGCCTTCATTATTATATTTCGCTGAAAAAATGACTCGTGATTTAGGTGGAGCTAAAATATATTTAAAACGTGAAGATTTGAATCACACCGGATCTCATAAAATCAATAATGTTTTAGGGCAGGTGCTGCTGGCTAAAAAAATGGGGAAAAAACGTGTGATTGCTGAAACTGGGGCGGGGCAGCATGGTGTAGCTACGGCTACAGCAGCAGCTTTGATGGATATGGAATGTGTTGTTTATATGGGAAAGGAAGACACAGAGCGGCAGGCATTGAATGTTTTTCGCATGGAGCTGCTGGGAGCAAAGGTAGTGCCGGTTGAAACTGGCACGATGACTTTGAAAGATGCTGTCAATGAAGCCTTGCGTTCGTGGACTGCGAATGTTAATGATACGTACTATGTTTTAGGCAGTGTGATGGGGCCGCATCCTTATCCGGAAATAGTTCGTGATTTTCAGCGTGTAATAGGAAAAGAAGTAAAAGAACAGATGCTGGCTAAAGAGGGGCGTTTACCCGATATTGTGATGGCCTGTGTCGGCGGCGGTTCTAATGCGATGGGTTTATTTTATGATTTTATTTCTGAGACGGATGTTCAGCTCATTGGCGTTGAAGCTGCAGGGCGCGGCATTGAAACGGAAGAGACTGCGGCTACGATTAATCGTGGTAGCCTGGGAATTTTTCACGGGATGAAATCGTATTTTATGCAGGATAAGTATGGTCAGATAGCACCGGTGTATTCAATTTCAGCTGGACTTGATTATCCGGGGATCGGACCTGAACATGCACATTTATATGATACCGGACGTGCCAGCTATGTAGCCATTACAGACACTGAAGCAGTACGGGCATTCAGTTATTTATCTGAAACGGAAGGAATTATCCCTGCTATCGAAAGTGCGCATGCGCTGGCTTATGCGATGAAGGTTGCGCCTGAAATGTCAAAGGAGAAAATCATTGTCGTCAATTTGTCTGGACGTGGAGATAAAGATGTAGCGGCGATTGCCAGATATATGGGGGTAGATTTACATGAGTAAAATAAGGCAGGCTTTTAAAAATAAAAAGAAATGCTTCATCCCGTTTATTACAGGAGGAGATCCCAATCTTGAAGTTAGCAAAGAACTGATATTGGCAATGGCCGCAGCAGGTGCCGATATTATTGAAATAGGCATACCTTTTTCTGATCCTGTTGCAGAAGGAGAAGTTATTCAGCGGGGCAATGTCAGAGCGTTAAATGCAGGTACTACTACGGATAAGCTTTTTGATATGCTTGCAGAAGTACGAAATGTCACTCAGGTACCGCTGGTATTTTTAACTTATGTCAATCCGATTTTTATTTACGGAACTGAGCGGTTTATGGAAAAATGCCGTCAGCTGGAAATTGATGGCGTTATCGTACCTGATTTGCCTTATGAAGAAAAAAATGAACTGCTTTCTAATTGCAGGAAATACGATGTTGATCTTATTTCACTGATAGCTCCAACGTCTGATGACCGTATTCAAATGATCGCCAGAGAGGCCATGGGGTATATTTATGTTGTTTCTTCATTGGGAGTTACAGGTATCCGCAGTAATATAACTACAGATATTGGAGCGATAGTCAAACGTATTCGTGAAGTCACCGATACTCCTGTTGCAGTAGGGTTTGGGATCGCTACGCTGGAACAAGCTGAAAAAATGGCTGGGCTAAGTGATGGAGCGATAGTTGGCAGCGCGATTGTGAAGATTGTTGAGCAATATGGAAAAGATGCCGCAGGGCCGGTAAAAAAATATGTTGAAGAGATGGTTGCTGCAGTGAGAAAAGCGTAAAGAAAAGAATCTGCCAAGAGCGAAAAGCTTGCGGCAGTTTTTTATGAAAAGAGTACAAATTTTTTATAAAGGTTACTGCAGTAAGTGGTATTGCCGACTGACTTTTGCTATAATATTAAATCATGATATTTCTCAGATAAAATTAGTTAGGAGGCTTCAAAATTGCAGCAAAGTCAAAGTAAACAGCAGGTAGGAGGCATATTAGGATTTATAGAGCGTATCGGTAATAAAATACCGGATATTACGATTCTTTTCATCAGTGCCTTTATTTTGGTTTGTGTAGTGTCGGCAGTTTTAGCGCAGATACATTTCAATTATGTGCATCCGGCGACCGGCAGGCCTATCGAAATAACTAATATGCTCAGCGGTAAGGCGCTAGTTGATTTAATGAGTAAAATGGTCACTAATTATGCAAATTTCCCACCGCTAAGTATGGTTATCGTAGCAACACTTGGTATTGGTATTGCCGATGGGTCTGGTTACATTAATACAGGGTTGAAAAAGATACTTTCTATAACACCTAAAGTTCTGATCACACCGGTAGTTATTCTGGTAGGGATGCTCAGTCATTTGGGGCCCGACTCTGGTTATGTCATCATTATCCCGATAGCCGCTTATATGTTTTATGCAGTAGGTAAGCATCCTTTAGCAGGTATTGCTGCTTCTTTTGCAGGTATTGCCGGCGCGTTTGCTGCCAACTATACGCCTTCGGCTATTGATCCTGTTATTCAGGGGTTTACTCAAAGTGCGGCCCAGATTATTGATCCGGGATATCAGGTAAACGTATTATGCAACTATTTTTATGCGTTTGCTTCTACGTTTATAGTTATTGGTGCTTGCTGGTGGGTAACGGAAAAGATTACTAACCCATGGCTTTGGAAGGCTTGTCCGCTTGATGACGATCTGGACTTGGGCAACGAAAATAACAGCTCGATTACGCCTTCGGAGAACAGGGCTTTTAAAATAGCTACAGCAGTATTGCTGTTGATGTTGACCGGGCTTGCCGCAGCACTGTATCCGGCAGATTCTATCCTGCGTGCTCCTGATGGCGTTATTGCCAGCTTTAAGGCTCCGATAATGCAGTCGATAGTGTCGCTGATTTTTATTTTTGCAGCTTTGGTTGGTTTAGTATATGGTATTGCCTGCGGTAAATTCAAATCGCCTAAAGATGTTACGGCGGCAATGGAAGAGATTACGAAAACTTTAGTGCAGCTGATCGTATTTTATTTTTTTGCTGCTCAATTCCTATATGCGTTTGGCGCATCGAACATGGGAGCACTGATTGCTGTATCCGGTGCAGAATTCTTAAAATCATTGAATTTACCGCCGCAGGTAACTGTTTTCGGTATTATTGTTTTTGTTGCTCTGCTTAATCTTATAATTACCTCTGCTTCAGCAAAATGGGCTATTCTGGCTCCGATATTTGTGCCGATGCTGATGGCGGTAGGAATTGCGCCTGAACTGACACAAGTTGCTTTCCGAGTCAGTGATTCTGCGGTCAATGTTGTAACACCAATGTTTGCTTTTTATCCTTTAATAATTCTGTATTGCCAGAAATATGTAAAAAATGCTGGTATTGGTACATTAAGTTCCATGATGCTGCCGTATACTATAGCATTATTGGTTTCTCTTACCTTTATGTTATACTTATTTTGGTGGCTGGATATACCACTGGGGTTCCAGGCAGATTATGTTTATCCGAGACGGTTTTAACGATCAGTAAGGGGGCAGAAGAATGCAGACACGTTTATTAGAACGTTTTTTACGTTATGTAGCAGTAACAAGTCAAAGCGATGCTTCTCAGGCAGTAGTTCCTTCTACAGAAGGTCAGAGAAGTTTAGCTGAATTATTAAAAAAAGATCTTGACGAACTGGGCTTAGTTAATCTTGAGATCAGTGAATATTCTGTTCTTACAGGTAAACTTCCGGCTAATTTACCAGCCGGAAGCGGTGAACAAGTTCCGGCGGTTGGTTTTGTTGCTCATTTAGACACTGTGGATGTTAATCTTTCAGCTGATATCAAACCGCAGGTGGTACGGTCTTATAGCGGCGGGGATATTTGTCTGAATGAAAAAAAGGGGATTTATCTTCGCGAGGCAGAACATCCAGAATTATTAAAATATAAAGGTCAGGATATAGTTTGCACTGATGGTACAAGTGTATTGGGCGCTGATAACAAGGCTGCCATAGCAAATGTAGTGGTTGCATTGGAAACTTTGGTGCAAAATAAAGACCTGCAGCACGGAGATATCTATGTAGCCTTTGTGCCTGATGAAGAATGTGGATTGCGCGGAGCAAAGAAAATGGATTTCAGTAAATTTCCGGTAGCTTTTGCTTATACTATTGACTGTTGTGAATTGGGCGAAGTTGTTTATGAAACTTTCAATGCCGGCAGTGCGGTAGTAAAAATCAAAGGTGTAAGTGCACATCCTATGTCGGCGAAAGGGGTAATGGTAAATCCAACTCTGGTTGCTGTTGACTTGATAAACAGCTTTGACAGGATGCAGACACCGGAGCATACAGAAGGAACGGAAGGTTACATCTGGGCGAAGTCTATTATTTCCAATCAAAGCGAGGCCGTAGTTCAGCTGGATATACGCGATCATAATAAAAATACCTATGAGGCTAGAAAACATCTGATAAAAACAAATGTTGAATCTTTGCAGAAGCTATATCCTCGTGCAGAAATAGTATGTACTATAACGGATACTTATGGAAATATTGCAGATGCTGTCAATGATGAGAATAGAAAATGTATAGATTATATTTATACGGCGATGTCAGAGCTGGGAATAAAACCAAATACTATTGCCATGCGCGGTGGTACTGATGGTTCCTATATTTCTACGCAGGGAATTTTAACGCCAAACTATTTTACCGGAGGACATAATTTCCATTCTAACTGTGAATTTTTACCACTGCTGGCATTAGAAAAATCCTGTCAGATGACATTGAAGCTGATTGAATTGATTGCTAAAGGTTAAGTTATTCAGAATGCCTTCCCTTAAAGATTTTAAGGGAAGGCATTCTGAGTTTCACAAAGAAATAACCAACTGGAAGACAGGAATATGTTATAATTTGTATGATAAAGTAATGATGTGGGAGGCAATATGAACATTGGTGCGCGTTTGGAAGCGATTGGAAGATTAGTTCCTCAGAACGTAAGCATAGCAGATATAGGAACAGATCATGCATATCTGCCGACATGGCTGGCAGAGCGTGGAGTGATTATCAAAGCAGTTGCTGGTGATATTACTGAGGGGCCCTGTGCTGCTGCACGTAATACAGTTGCTATGTATGGCATGAATGATAAAGTAGAAGTAAGGATGGGTAATGGTTTAAGCATTATAGAGCCTGGTGAAACAGATGTTATTATAATTGCGGGTATGGGTGCCGGTACAATGATTGAAATCCTTGAAGCTTCCAGGGACACTACAAAGGAAGCCAGAAAACTGATATTGCAGCCGATGGCTGGAGCATCCTCTTTAAGGCGTTGGGCCAATGCCAACGGCTGGCGTATTGATGATGAAGTTCTTGTTGAAGAAGGACGGCATCTTTATGAAATCATTGTTCTGGAACGTGGCGCTGAGGCTGCTTTTACCGCCTTGGAATGTGAAATAGGGCCGCGCTTGCTGGAAAAAAGGCCGCCGCTTTTCAAAAAACATTTTGCTAAAGTATGCGGTCAATATCAAAAGATGCTGCTGAATATGTGCCGCAGTGCAGAAGCAAGGCAAAGTGAAAAATATCAGGAAATATACACTTTATTGCAGGAACTGGAGGGATTAGGCGATGGAAGCTACGGTAAATGATATCATTAAAGTAATGGATGGCATAGCTCCGCCTAATTTAGCAGAACCTTGGGATAATGTTGGATTGTTGGTTGGGCGCAGTAGTAATACGGTAAAAAAACTTATGGTTGCTTTGGATGTATCACCTGAAGTAGTAGAGCAGGCCGTTGAACATAAAGTACAAATGCTTGTAACACATCATCCGGTTATTTTTGATCCAATAAAAAAGATGACCGACAGGAGCTGGCAGCATAAATTACTTCTAGATTGTGCTGAAAATAAAATTGCTGTTTATAGTGCACATACCAGCCTTGATAGTGTATTGGGCGGTGTTAATGATGTTTTGGCAGAGAAAATTGGGTTGTTGCATACTGAAGTTTTAGTTCCTGCTGCCGGTGGAGAAGCAGGTTTAGGACGGGTTGGATGTTTACATGAGCCGATGACTCTGCAGGAGTTCAGTGAAAAAATTAAAACCGTCTTAAAGTTAGACAATATAATTGCAGGTGACGCTGGACGCAGGGTAAGCAAGGTTGCTGTATGTGGTGGAGCAGGTGCTGAATTCATTGATGAGGCACTGGCTGCCGGAGCAGATACCTTTGTGACTGGAGATGTGAAATATCATACTGCACAGAACGCAGTATACAGCGGCTTGAATATAATTGATGCTACACATCAGGGAACTGAATTACCTATGATAAATACGCTTGCTGACAGAATTGCACTGCGTCTAACGTCAGGCGGATTCAATGCTCAGGTTTTGGTAGCGAAGGAAAGCAAAATTTTGCAATACCTGTAACCGGTATGCTTTAGAGGATGGTGACAAATATGATCAGTGATTTTAAGGCTGGCACTAAAGTGTGTCAAGCTGTATTGCTGCGTGTGCAGAAAATTGGTAATTCGTCTAATGGCGGTGTGTTTGCGCGCGGTTTACTGGAAGATAACAGCGGCAAAATGCCGTTTATTGTTTTTGAAGCTGGCATTGTAGATAAGATGAGGTCTATGGAAGGTCCTAAAGTAATGATGGTTGGCGGCATGGTAGATATTAATAAATTTTCTAATGATATGACGCTGCAGCTGGTTTTACAACGGATGGAAGAGATTATGCCAGAAGATGATATTACCCATTTGCTGCCTAATGGTGATTTTGATCATCAGGAATATGAAAATAAGCTGCAAAAACTTATCAAAGGAGTTATGACCCCGGGAATAAGATTGATTTTGGAAAATATTTTCAGCGGGACTTTATATGATAAATTTTTGATCAATCCGGCGGGAATGCGTTTACATCATGCTTATATCGGAGGTTTGCTGCAGCATTCTGTTGATGTTGCCGGTATTGCTCAGTCGTTGGCAGATCGTATTGGTGGCGTGGATAAGGATTTGATCGTTGCAGGAGCATTGCTGCATGATATTGGCAAGATTAGAGAAATTTCTTCGGATATAGGTTTTCCATATACGATGGAAGGAAGATTGCTGGGGCATGTGTCTATGTCGGCGGTGATGGTGCAGGAGGCAGCTGGCAAGGCAAAAGTAACAGGACCTAAGCTGCAGCAGCTGTTGCATATTGTTTTATCACACCATGGTGAACAGGAAAAAGGTTCGCCGGTTGCATGTGCAACGAAAGAAAGCTTTATTGTGCATTATGCTGATGAAATTGATGCGATTATGAATCAGTTCAGTAAAAATGAAGGAAAAAATCCTTGGGAATACAATAAAATGCTGCAGCGTTTTTTATTGCATGAAGCTTGACTAAATAATCTCTATGTGTTAAATTAACAAACGATATGAGTGCGAAAGATGATCGCGGTGATGCTTAGGCGTTAACGAGGAAAGTCCGAGCTCCACAGGGCAGAATGCCGGATAACGTCCGGCGAGGGTGACCTCAGGGATAGTGCCACAGAAATGTGTACCGCCTGCTATGCAGGTAAGGGTGGAACGGTGCGGTAAGAGCGCACCAGCGGTCGGGTAACCGGCCGGCTAGGTAAACCCCATTCGGAGCAAGACCAAATAGGGGAGGGATGAAGCGGCCCGCTGAACCTTCCGGGTTGTGTCGCTGGAGCCTGCGAGTAATTACAGGCCTAGATAAATGATCATCACCGCTTTGCGGAACAGAACTCGGCTTATTGAGCACTCGTATTCTTGGATATTAAGCTGCCTGTTTCAGGCAGCTTTTCTTTTTTCTAAAAATTCACATAATCACTTCATTTTAATTTCAAAATAGTGATATAATATAAAAGTATTCTAAATTGACGGTGAGGGTAAATTAATGAAACATATTTCTTTTGTCGTGCCTGTTTTTAATGAAGAGGCCAATCTCAGGGAATTTTACCAACGGCTGACAGATATTATGTCGGCACTGCCATACGAATACGATCTTACTTTTGTTGACGATGGTTCTAAAGACAGCAGTGCTGTGATTTTGGCGGAATTGGTCCGCAATGATGAGCGCGTACAGGCTTATTTGCTTTCTCGTAATTACGGACATCAGCTGGCACTGACCTGCGGTTTGGATTATGCTGATGGTGATGCTGTTATTACAATGGATGGAGATTTGCAGCATCCGCCTGAATTAGTTCCGGACTTACTGAGGCTGTGGGAAGATGGAAATGAAATTGTCCAGACGATCCGCCTAAGTACAGAGAATGTTTCGTTTATGAAACGTTTTTCGTCAGCAGTTTACTACAAACTCATCAATATCATGTCTAAAGTGGAAATCACTCCCGGAGGCAGCGATTTCAGGCTTATGGACCAAAAAGCTGTGGAGGCTTTTCGTCTGTATCGTGAAAGAGCGCGCTTTATCAGAGGGCTTATCAATACCTTAGGATTTAAGGTCGCTAAGGTTGAATTTGTGGCTCCGCCGCGTTTTGCGGGACAATCAAAGTACAGTCTGCGTAAAATGCTGCATTTTGCATTGGATGGGATTACTTCTTTTTCAAATCTGCCATTGCGCTGGGCCTTTTACTGCGGCGTGTTCTGTGGGCTTTGCAGCCTGATGGTTTTGGGGCATGTTTTCTATGTTAAATATGTTATTGACGATGCTGTACCAGGTTGGGCGACAATGACCGCCAGTGTCTTGTTTTTGGGAGGTATTCAATTAGTAGGCATTGGTATTTTGGGAGAGTATATCGGACGTGTTTTTGAAGAAGTTAAGCAGAGACCGCTGTATCTTGTAGGACGTCATCTCGGAAAAAAGTAAGATAGTTTTACAATATTGTAAGTTTATGTTATAATTATTTACAGTTGAGAAAGGATGTGCGGTGCTTGCTGAAAAAAAAGCTGTTATGTGTAGTATTGACAATGATGTTTTGTTTTATGAACATTGCGACTGCCTTGGCGTCTTTTGAACGTGGTGACGAAGGGCAAGAAGTCATTGATATTCAAAAACGTCTGGTAGAATTACAATATAAAGTATCTAATGTTGACGGTAAATTCGGTCCTGAAACAGAAGCTGCTGTAAAGCAGTTCCAAACAGATAAAAGTTTGGAGGTAGACGGAATTATCGGCAATGATACTTATCGTGCATTGATGCAGAAAGACATGCCTCCTAATCGTTCCGGTCGCAGTGCTGCAGTGCGTAATGTCATTCGAGCAGCATACAGCGTTCTGGGAACGCCTTATGTTTTTGGCGGTACCAGTACTTATGGCTTTGATTGTTCAGGTTTTACTCAATATGCTTTTGCACGTGCAGGAATCAGCATTCCCCGTATGGCTGATAGCCAGTTATATTATGGCCGTCAGATTTCCATGAGCGAACTGCGTCCGGGAGATTTGATTTTCTTTTCTACCTATGAACCAGGTGCTTCTCATTGCGGTATTTATCTTGGCGATGGCAAATTTATCCATGCCGGCACCAGCACAGGCGTGGTTGTGGCTGATGCGTTCACAGGTTACTGGGGCGAACGTTATTACGGAGCCTGCCGCGTTTTATAAAAATATAACTTTCAGCAGACAAGTTTTCTTGTCTGCTTTTTTTATGAGAAAAACGAGACTGAAAATGTATTTATTTGTCATAAATCTGTTTAAGTTGTAATATTTTTGTGAAAGCAGTATAAAAACAGGCTTTTTAAAGAAAACTATTGTATAATAATAAGCAAGAATAGTTATGAGGTGATTAGTATGGATATTCAAAAAGTTTTAATTGCCGACGACGAAAAGCATATTCGCGAGATTCTTAAGATGTATTGCGAAAAAGAAGGCTTTGATGTTATCGAAGCAGCTGATGGTGCCGAGGCGATTTTAAAAGTACAATCTGAGAAGCCGGATATTCTTATTTTGGATATTATGATGCCAGTCATGGACGGTTTGGAGGTTTGCAAGCAAGTACGCAAAATGTCTGATCTACCTATTATTATGCTGACGGCTAAAGATGAAGATGATGATCGTATTTTAGGGTTGGAGATCGGTGCGGATGATTATATTACGAAGCCTTTTAATAGCCGTGAGGTAGTTGCCCGTATAAAAGCGGTTCTGCGACGTGCTGGAGCCCAGGAAAAACAGGAAGGTCGTTCGCGGGTAGAATATGACGGGTTGACAATTGATATGGAAGAGTATCAGGTGGTTGCTTTTGGTCAGAAAATGACCTTTACTGCTAAAGAAATGGAATTACTCTGGTGCTTGGCAACCAATCCTGGTAAGGCTTTTTCTCGAAACCAGCTGTTGGAAACCATTTGGGGTTATTCTTATTATGGTGATACACGAACTGTGGATACGCACATCAAACGTATTCGCCAAAAACTAAACATTCCAGAAAATTCTAAATGGGATATTACCACTATTTGGGGTGTTGGTTATAAATTTGAGGTGAAGAGTGAATAAGTCTTTAAGTACCCGGCTTATGTACAGCTTCATGGCTTTGATCGTAGTTATTGTAGTCGGCGTGACAGCGGGTATTTCTTACCTTATCGCCGACTATTTTTTTAAGATTAAAGAGCAGGAGCTGGCGCAAAAAGGTAATGAAATGGCTGAAACCATTGAATATTTTATGCTGCGTGATACTGATCGAACAACGCTGCACCGCTATATAGTTGCTGTAGACAGGCTGGTTGGAGCACGTATTTGGCTTTTTGACAATAAATATGATCTTTTGGCTGCTTCTTTGGTTAATACTGATGAAGATGCAGATGGTAACAAATTGATCCGCAATTATAATTCGAAAGAGGGAACCGAGCTCTTAGGAAAAGAGATAAAAGGTGGCAATTTATCTACTAAAGTACGCAGTATCTTGAAAGATGTTTACAGTGGTAAATCGGTAAAATCACAGATTTTTCATCCGTATTATAAAGAACAGGTTATGCTGGTTGGTGTGCCGTATGGTAAACAGGATGGGGCACATGGAGCTATTTTGCTGGCAGAGCCGCTGAGCGGTTTCGATAGTTTTCTGCGTGATATATATATATATACTTCGATCGTAGGTGTACTGGCGCTTATTTTAAGCTTATTTATGGTCAGGAGATTATCACGTTCTATTATCAGGCCTTTGATATCAATGAAAGACAGTGCGGCTGCTATAGCTTCCGGCGACTATACACGTAAGGTAGAAGTACATGGCGAAGATGAGGTGGCTGCTTTAGGCAGGGCTTTGAATGCACTTGGTAATGACCTCAGTGCTTTTGTTGATAAGACAGAGCGAACTGAAAAAATCCGCCGTGATTTCGTTGCTAATGTTTCGCATGAATTAAGGACTCCTATAACTATTATTCGTGGTTATAATGAGGCTATCAGCGATGGTACTATTACAGATAAAGAAATGATCCAGCGCTACCGTGCTTTGATAAATGAAGAAACTATCAGGTTAGAACGCATGATCAGGGAACTTCTCAATATAAGTCGTTTTCAGGCCAGTGATGAGCTGACGACAGGAATAGAGCCTTTACCGTTAGCAGAAATTGTGCGAAATGTCACAGAAAAGCTGATGGTTAAATCGGTTAAACGACATGTGACATTGGTTATTCATGCAGATGAAAATATCGCTGTAGTAGGTAATGGCGACCAACTTGTACAGCTTATTATGATCTTGGGTGACAATGCTCTGAAATATTCTCCGGATAATGGCACTATTTCTTTTACTGCAGTAAGGCAAGAAGATGGCAGTGTGCTGCTTTCAGTGGCAGATCAGGGACCGGGTATTCCAGAAGAGGATCTGCCGTTTATTTGGGAACGATTTTATAAAGTGGATAAATCTCATTGCCGTAATGTACCTGGAACAGGGCTTGGACTTGCGATTGCCAAGGAAATTATCCGTGTTCACGGGGCTAAAGCACAGGTGTTTAGTATCCCGGGTGTCGGTACACGATTTGAAGTTACCTTTCCGAAGGAGAAAGTCGTTTTATGTTAAAAATTTTTTGCCCGGATTTTCGCTTTGACAGTATTGCGTCGATTCCGGTTGAATGGCTGAAAAAGCAACAGGTAGAAAGAGTTATTTTAGATGTTGATAATACTTTACTGCCGCGTGATGAAGTACAGCTGGATGCAGATGTACTGAATTGGCTGCAATTACTTCGCAAAAATGAAATTGAAATAGTGTTGCTTTCTAATAATGGTGGAGAAAGACTGCGGAAAATCAGCGAAGCTGCTCAGATTGAAGCAGTAAGCTGGGCAGTAAAGCCAATGCCTTGGGGGTTTAAAAGAGCTCTTAAACGTTTTGGTAGGCAGCAGGGTAAAGTGTTAGTCATTGGTGATCAGCTTTTAACTGATGTGTTGGGAGCAAAACGGATGGGGTTTACTGTGCTTTGGGTACGTTCGTTACAGGGGAAGGAATTTCCAATGACAAGAATTACAAGGCAAATAGAAAAAATGCTGGTGCGCAGGTTAGATGCACAGGGCTTATTGCCGGAGGAAAGAAAATGAAAGTTGCATTGATCCAAATGGAAATAGCAGAGAAAAACACGCCTGGGAATATTGTACATGGGCTTGACTTACTGCAGGAGGCTGCTGCTAACAGCGACATTGCCGTATTGCCTGAAATTTGGACCACAGGGTATTCTTTAGGACGAATTGAAGAAGAAGCCGAAACTATAGATGGGAGTACGATTGCTGCAGTACGAAAGATTGCCAATGATCATCACTGTGCAGTAGTTGCAGGGTCTATTCCTTTGCGTCATAAAGATGGAAAAATTTATAATAATACCGTAGTTATTGATAAACAGGGCAGTGTTGTAGCGTCTTACAGCAAAGTACATCTTTTTGGTTTATTTAATGAAGAACGTTTTTTTGCTGCTGGTGATAATTTTGATACTTATGAGTTGAACGGAGTTATTTGTGGTTCTACTATTTGTTATGATCTGCGATTTCCTGAATTGTACAGGCATTTATCACTTCAGGGAGCAAAAATAATTTTTGTGCCTGCAGAATGGCCGTCGGCCCGGGGGGATATTTGGACTTTACTGTCACAGGCCCGCGGGGCAGAAAATCATAACTATATTGTTGCTGTTAATTGTGTCGGTAATTTTAAAGGGGCTCCTTTTTACGGACATTCGATGGTAGTAGATCCTATGGGAAAAATTATAGCTGAAGGTGGCAGTGCAGAGGAAATCATTTATTGTGACATTGATTTAGCTTATATAGACAAGGTGCGTGCAAGGCTTAATGCATTGGCTGATGTGCGTAAGGAGCTTATACGATGATAAAAAAGCTGCTTGGAACAATACTTTTATGTGCGGGACTTGTTGTACAAAGCCTGCCTGGACAGGCTGCGGTACTTGAACCCAGAGAATGCCCAAAGGATTTGAAATACCTATTGGGTATGTATTATGGGAATGGTGAGCAGTTCGTTATAAGGGAACGCAATGGCGAATTGGAACTTTTATACCGTACGACCCGTGAAGATTATAAATTTGCAAACAGCAATCAGTTTCCGCTGAAAAAGGAACGCTTTGATTCATATACTCTTCTGGAAGCGGGACCGATGAACAATACTGAAACCAGTGTGCGTTTTGAACGTGATCCTGATGGTTATGGCATTACGTGTAAAATAGGCGGCAATCGTTACAGCAGGGCCTTTTTTGGGCCAGATAGAGAAAAGCCTTTTCGTATTCCGCAGCCGTCTGATTGGCAGGGGTTAAAAAAGGCTGCATCAGAAGCGGCTATACCTTCAGCATTGACGACTGGCAAGCAGGCGGAGTTAGTCGATGTTACAAAAGCTATAACAGGTATAAAGCTTGATTTGCGTTATGCAGGAACCAATAATTGCTTTGGAATGTCTATTGTTGATGTCAAGAAGGCTTATCTTGATAGAGTGGCGGCTGTGGCCTTAGGACGAGTTCAGAAAAGACTTGCTGATTATGGTTATGGCCTTGTTATTTGGGAAGCCTACAGACCGTGGTCTGTATCCAAGCTTGCCTATGACGCGTTCCCAGATGATAAAAAACAAATGCTGCCAACTCCGGAGCAGGGGTTTTCTCATAATACAGGCAAAGCTGTTGACGTAAGCCTTTATTATCTTGAAACAGGTGAATCAGTGGAAATGATCAGTGATTTTGATGAACCGTCCATCAGACAATATAGCAAGTTTACAGGCGGGACAGAGTTAGAACGTTACCAGCGTGATTTGCTGCATCAGCTGATGAGCTTGGAAGGCTTTTCTGTCAGCGACATGGAATGGTGGCATTTTGAATATGAACCGGATACTGTTTACAGTCATTTAAATGTACCGCTGCAGGGATTGAACTAAAGCTTTACAGAAAATTTAGATATGCTATAATATAAAAGCTAAAAAAAATTAAGAGGTGAACCAGCATGAACGTTTACGATTGTGCAAATGAATTGGCCAAAGCTATGCGCGAAAGTCAGGAATACAAAAAATTAAAAGAAGCTAAAGCTGCTCTTGAGCAAGATCCAAAAGGCAAAGAGATGGCTGAGGAATTTTTAAAATTGAGCCAGGAAATAGAATTAGCGAAATATCAGGGACAGGAAGTTCCGGAAGAAAAAAATGAAAAATTACAAAAGCTTACTGGCATTTTAGGGTTAAATACAGTTGCTATGGAGTATCTGCATGCCTTTATGCGTTTTCAAATGATGATGGGTGATATTTCAAAATCTATCGGAGACGTAGTGAAGGAAGTTGCTGGTGAATAAAGAGTTTTTGGATTTAGCTGAACAACTGAAAAGTTCTGTTTCCTGTACTGTGCGTTTGAATGAGCTGATGAGTGGGCATACATCTTTTAAGATTGGCGGACCAGCTGATATTCTGGTTTTGCCGGAGTCCATTGAACAATTACGGGAAGTTTTGAAAGTGGTCAAGGAAACTGTTGTTCCTCTTACTTTACTTGGCAATGGATCAAATGTTTTAGTGCGCGATAAGGGCATCCGTGGTATTGTTATAAAGCTGGGGAATATGCTGCGGCATTTTTATGAAGCAGAGGACTTGTTGGTCTTTGGATCTGGTTACTCACTGGCATTAGCTTCATATAAAGCGATGGAATGCGGAAAGACCGGAATGGAATTCGCTGTAGGTATTCCTGGAAGTATTGGCGGTGCCGTGTATATGAATGCTGGCGCCTATGATGGTGAGATGCAGAATATTGTCAATTGTGTAAAGGTTATGGATTTACAGGGAAATGAACGTGTTCTTACTGCTGAAGAGCTGAACTTTGGTTATCGAAAAACCAGTTTACAGAACAGTGGACTTATTGTTACAGAAGTAACTTTAAAAATGCCTTCCGGTAATAAAGATGAAATCAAGTCTAAAATGGATGATTTCAGTCACCGGCGTATTAGTAAACAGCCGTTAGAAATGCCAAGTGCAGGCAGTATGTTTAAACGACCACCAGGATATTTTGCCGGTACTCTGATTGATCAGGCCGGGCTAAAGGGTTATACGGTAGGTGGCGCCCAGATTTCTACTAAGCATGCTGGATTTGTTGTTAATGTTGGTGGTGCTACAGCTGCTGATGTTTTACAGCTTATTAAGGACGTACAGACCAAAATAAAAGCTGGTGTTGGTGTTGAATTGCAGCCAGAAGTTTTGGTAATCGGTGAAGAATAAGAATTGCTTACTCCAAAAGCTCCGATATTTGATATCGGAGCTTTTTTACTGTCACAGAATGTTCAATTGAAAAGCATGGGAACGCTATGATATAATAACAGCATTGCAGGGAAAGAAGGATTTTAGATTAATGAATAATGAAAAAGACAATGTGTATGATTTAGTAGAAGATTTTTATGCCCATGATGAAGGCTGGAACACATTGCTCAGACAAGAATATGCCGAAGGCTTTTTACGAATGGAAGCATGGAAAGGCAAAAAAAACAGTGATTTATATCGTAGTTGGGATAATTTAACGATGCTGTGTTTATATCTTGGCAGTGCTGAAACGTTTCTGGGAGATATGAATGCGGATGATTTTATTGATTGTATAGCTTGGTGCGGCAGAAATATTTCAGAGTTTACTCCTGATTATAAGAATACACAAGATTTTTTAGAAACATGTGACGGGTTGTTTAAATATTTGAAAGGTAAAAATGCCATTTCTAATGATACGGTACCTGCTACTGCTGCCGAAATATTGCTGCAAGAAGGTAAAATGAATATAATTTTACCGGATGGAAGCTTTGATGAAGCAAATGCAGAAAGAGCGTGGAATGCGACTCCGGATATACCTGCTAAAATATTTTTAAATATTGGAGAGCGCCTGCAGGAATTGCTTGAGGTACTGCATAGGTTTTTTGAGAGAGAATATTTTCGTTTGGACCTCGATAGAGCTGCGTTTTTATATTATGGTATTTTAATGGGCTATGAAGATGAAAAAAAAGATAGTATTGAAGAAACCAGTGAATGCTTTTGGGATTATTTTTTGTTTGACTATCATTTGCTGCGTAGTGATAAAAGACCTTTGGAATTCTTTTATGAACGGACTTGCCTGCCTGAGAGTGACGATTACGACGAAGAGTTTGCCAAACGTAACCGTGATGTTTTAGAAGAATTATGCAAAGCAAGGCTGGCTATATTCAAAATTGACAGTTATACAGATGACGGTGCTTTTTATTGTACAGACTGGCTGAGTGGAGAAAAATATACGTTAAGTCTGCCGCTGGAAGAATCGGAAGATTTAAATGACGCTATTTTGCTGGGCCATATTTTTTATAATGAAAGTATGATAATGAATTATGTAAGCTGTCTTAAAATAGGCAAAGTAGCGCAGAAACGTCTGTTTAATACACTGAAGTCGTGTAAGGAATGGTATAATATTCAGGATCCTGCGGCGGATTGGGAAGCATTTATAGCCAGAAATCCGATGCTGCTTCGGCATATGGTATTTTTATATTCTGCTTTTGTAAATCTGAATAATTTTAACTATGAAACTGAGCATAAAAACTATCTTCCTACGGAAATAGATTATAAGGACAGAGTTATTCTGAGAATCAGACAGATGATGGAGCCATATCATTTTGCTGAACGCGATATTAAATTGGTCATACAGTTGTGGTCTGATTTTAAGGTTAAGTTCTGCAGAGAAGTAAGAATGCCTGATATTTGGGCTGCAGGAGCTATTTTTGATTTTATCAAGACAAATGGTGTCTACAATTATGATGATGAAAAAATTGCTGAGTTGTGCCACAATGTTCCTTTGGACGTAATGAGGCGTATGGCAAAGGAAATATGGGTAACTTTGGGGATAGAAAAACACGATCCACGTTACATCAACGAAGAAGGAATTTTGCTGATGGCGCTTTCCTAACGTGAAAAAGGAGTTTTGCTATGAAATGTAGTTTTTGCGGAAAAGAATTAGAACGTGGCACGCAGGAGTGTCCATATTGTCATTGTAGTATTGAAGCCGAAGTACAGGTTCTGCGCCCTGAAGAAAGAGATACCTTTGATGGCGTTACTATTGAGCAGGATGGTAATGCAGAAGGAGGAACCCGCGTAGAAGATATGCGCACAGAGCGTAGAACTTATGAACAAAATAACGGCGGTCCGCAGATCCGTGTTCATAGTTTTGGTTGCGGAAGCGGTATTTTGATGACGTTGTTGATTTTAGGTGGTATTTTAGCGATCTTTTTCTTTTTGCTGCCTACATTTTTGATTTTTGCTGCTATTGGAGCAGTAGTAGTATTCATTATGCGGCTTTTTATGTAAAATAATTAAAAAATGTGTTCAGAGTTGAGTCTAAAAACTAAATTTATTTGATTTATTTTAGAGAAAAGAAACTCCGCCTGTTATTTAAACAAGCGGAGTTTCTTTTTGTTATTTTCCAAGTAAAGTTTTTAATTCTTGTAGTTTTTCTGCAAATTTGTGCAGTGTTACGGTAACCGGCAAAGGGGTCGTTAAATCGACACCGGCTGTTTTTAACAGGTTCAGAGAATAGTCACTGCCGCCGGAAGCAAGGAAGTGCAGATATTTTTCTACTGCCTTAGGTTTATTTTCGAGTATTGCCGAGGCAAAGGCGGTGGCTGCACTGTAACCGGTTGCATATTTATATACATAAAATGGGGTATAGAAATGAGGGATACGTGACCATTCACTGGCTAATTCTGCGTCTACAGTAAGCGCAGGGCCATAATAACGTTTGTTGCTGTCCAACCAATAGGTTTCCAGCATTGCAGCCTGCAGTGTACGGCCCTCGTTGATTTCATTATGGATGAACTTTTCAAACTCAGCAAATTGTACCTGACGGTAAACGGTAGTACGTACGGCTTCGAGAAATTGGTTGAGAAGATAGATTTTCTGTTCTGGAGAAGCTGTTTTTAAGGTATGCTCTAAAAGTAAGATTTCATTTGTGGTAGAGGCGACTTCGGCGCAGAAAATAGAATAATCACTGTTGATATATGTTTGGGACTTATTGCTGAAATAGCTATGCAGTGCATGTCCCATTTCATGAGCAAGAGTAGATATACTGTTATAGCGGGGCTGATAATTCAGCAGAACATAAGGATGTACTCCGTAGATTCCCCATGAATAAGCTCCGCTTCGTTTACCTTTGTTTTCGTAAATATCGATCCACTGTTTATCGAAACCCTCTTGTAAGGCGGCCTGATAATCATAGCTCAAAGGAGAGAGCGCTGCTGTTACTTTGACCTTTGCTTCATCAAAATCACAGGCAAAGCTGTCGGCGGCATTGCTGATTGGCTGGTAAATATCATAAGCGTGAAATTCATCCAATCCAAGTATTTCTTTTTTTAGGGCTATATACTCATGTAAAGGTTTTAAATTTTCGTGAACGGTCTCAATCAGACCGTCATATAAACTTGGCGGTATATTATCTTCAGAGAGACAGGCTTCTAAAGTATCATGATATTTATGGGCAGTTGCATAAAACGCACTGACACGGCAATTGCTGGAAAGCGTATTGGCGAGCGTATTGCGGTATTTATGGTAAGTAGTCATTAAGCCTTTGAAAGAATTACGGCGCAGTAATCTGTCATTGCTGGTCATATTGAGCAAATAATTGCCTTCGCTGACAGTTACATCCAGTCCTTCTGAATTTTTAACCAGAGGAAATTGCATATCAGCACTGACTAAGCTGCGGAAAATAGCAGCTGGGCCTGAAGTTGCCAGCTGGCTCAATGAAAGCAGTTCTTCCTGCTCTTTGGGAAGAACATGTTTGGATAATCGCAGTAAATTATTAAGATAAAATCGATAATCACTAAAATCAGAGTCAGATAATAGATCGTTTAATTTTTCCTGACTTAATGATAAAAGCTCCGGTTCAACAAAGGAAACAGCATTGCTGAAAGCGGCGGCTAAAGCTTCGGCTTCGCCCACCAGAGCCTGAAATTGCTGATTGGCATTATCAGTATCCTGCTGAAGTCTTGCATAGGCATATAATTTACTGATAATGATGGAAAGTTTTTCCTGTTCCCGCAATACCGTTTTTAAAGTCTGACAGTCATGCAGTTGGCCTTTATATTGACTAAAAGCGTCAACATCCTTTTTAAATTGCTGACTTGCTGTTTTCCAGGATTCCTGATCGGGATAAATATCATTGATGTTCCATTGAAAACGGCTGTCTATACTACTGCGCGACACTAAACTGCCATGCTCGGGTTCGTTATTTTTAGTCATAAATTAAATTCACTCCTTGCAAAATCTAAAATACTTTATTATTATAACACAGACAGCATATGAAAGGTTAGAGGCGTGATTTTATGAAAAGTATTTTAGTAGCTATTAACAGTAAATATGTTCATACAGCATTGGGACTGCGTTATGTAAACGAATTCTGCAGAAAAAACGCAATAGAAGTAACGCTTATCGAAGAGACCATACAAACTCCGCTTTTGGCGGTATTGGCAGAGATAACAAGAGCCAAGCCAGAAGTTGTGGGATTTTCTGTGCATATTTGGAATAAAACTTATGTCTACAGCTTGATAGAGTTAGTCAGAAAAGTACTGCCTGCAGCGAAAATAGTTGTTGGCGGTCCTGAGGTGGCTTTTGAGCCAGAAAGAATTTTTAACGAAAAAAGTGAAATAGATTTTATTGTACAGGGTGAAGGAGAAATTTGCTTTTCTGAATTGTTAAAAGCATTAAAAAATGCTGACGATAAGGTGCCGGCGCACATTGCTTATCGTGATAAAAATGGTGCTGTGCAAATTAATGGCGGTGTAACAGTTGTTGAAGATCTGGCAGAGTTGGGGTTCCCATACCCTGATTTGGAAACTATAGTTGCTGAAAATAAAATAGTTTATTATGAATGTACACGGGGCTGTCCTTTCCAGTGTTCCTACTGTTTATCTGGTATTTCTCATTCTGTTCGCAGACGTCCGCTCGAAAAAGTACTGTTGGATTTAGAACACTTTATGGAAGCGAAAGTGCCACTGGTAAAATTTGTTGACCGTACATATAATTTGGATGAAACATATTTTCTGCCTATCATGCATTACTTATCCATGGCTGATACAGAGACGACCTTTCATTTTGAAATTAAAGCTGATTTGCTTTCAGAAAACACATTGAAATTCTTGGAAACAGTACCAGAAGGTCGTTTTCAGTTCGAAATTGGTGTTCAAAGCACAAATACAAAAACATTGGAAGCCATCGGCAGGGAAAATAACTGGAAGAAATTAGCAGATAATGTCGGACGGCTTTTGCAAAACAATAATATCCATCTGCACCTCGACTTAATTGCTGGCTTACCATATGAAGGACTAAAAGAGTTTATAAAATCATTTAACGATGTTTATGGACTGAGACCGCATATGCTGCAGTTAGGATTTTTAAAAGTGCTGCAGGGGACGGTTATGCAAAGTCAGGCTCAAGAACACGGTTTGCTGTATATGAGTGAACCGCCTTATGAGGTTGTTCAGACTAAGTATATGGGATATGAAGAATTACGCTTTCTTAAAGTTTTGGAAGATGTTTTTGAAAATACCTACAATACAGGTAAGTTTAATAACGTTTTAGCATATCTTATAAAGGCAAATAATGGAACTGCATTTGATTTTTATCGCAAGCTGACAGAATGGTGGGAAAGCAGAGGCTTGTATCCTCAGGGACATAATGCTCGCGGTGTAACAAAATTGTTGTGGGAATTTACATGTGACTGTTATCCTTCCGAAAAAACAAATGTAAAAGAAATATTAAGATTTGATGTATTTGTTTCTCAGCCTAACTGGCTTCCCAGCTGGATGGGATGGAAAACAGCTGAATTAAATGAACGTGCTATGGCCTTTTGGCGGGATAAAGACGAGGTTCGTCAATATTTGCCGGATTATATTTTTTCAACCTGGAGGCAGATACGTAAGAATTATCCTATTGAAGCGTTTGACTATAATGTGTATTCTGGAGTTGCGGAAAGAGTGGTTTTTATGGCGGATTACAGCAACGGTAAATGTATCGTTAAACCATTGATCAGTAAGTACTTACAAAATAATTAAAAAAACATAAAAAAGTTGTAAAAAAGGTGTTGACAGAAGTAACGGGGAATGCTATTATATACAAGTCGCCGAAATGCGGCGGCAGGCAGAACCTTGAAAACTGAACAATAACCAAAAACGAATGTGCGGGCGAGCGTTTCTTGAAAGAGGAGCGTTTGCCAAGTCAAAAAATAA
>NZ_QLTS01000011.1 GCF_003269275.1 Phascolarctobacterium faecium DSM 14760
TCCACCTGTTCTCATCCCGAACACAGTAGTTAAGCCCTTAAACGTCGAAAGTACTTGGCTGGAAGCGGCCTGGGAGGATAGAAAGCTGCCGGTTAGTAAAAGGACCTATACCTTATGGTATAGGTCCTTTTGTCATGTTATAAATACTGAAATTGAATAAACGGAATATTTATTTTTATGGAGAAACTTTATTGTTTAACCCTTACTTATACTTTAAAAACTTATTGTTATCGATAAGTTCTTAAATGACATATTAATTTAACTATGGTCGTTTGTACATTTTATCAGGATATGTTATCTTAATCTTAGCAAGAGGATCCCTTCGCTGTAGTAAAAGATCTTTGAAAGAAATAAAAATATTAATAAGACCGTTAAGGAGTGATTTATATGTCATTTAAATACAAAAGATTAGATAAAAATGATGCTGCTGTTTTGCTCATTGATCATCAGACCGGATTGTTTAATCTGGTTCGGGATTTTGAACCGATTCAATTTAAGAATAATGTTTTAGCGCTTGCGGACAGTGCTAAATTCTTTAATCTTCCTACTATTCTCACTACTAGTTTTGATAATGGCCCTAATGGTCCATTACTTCCTGAAATTATAGAAATGTTTCCTGAAGCTCCTCTTATCAGACGTCCGGGACAGATTAATGCATGGGACAATGAAGAGTTTGTTGCGGCAGTCAAAAAGACTGGTAAAAAACAATTGATTATAGCTGGTATCGTAACTGATGTCTGTGTGGCTTTTGCAGCTTTATCAGCTGTTGAAGCAGGTTATGAAGTTTTTGTAGTAACAGACGCTTCCGGTACCTTTAATGCAGAAGTACGTGATGCTGCGTGGAGACGTATGGAAGCTGCGGGCGTACAGCTGGTAAACTTCTTTAGCGTCGCCTGTGAGTTACATCGCGATTGGCGTAACGATATGGAAGGGCTGGCTGCTTTACTTGGAAAATACATTCCAGCCTATCAAAATATTATGACAAGCTTTAGTGCAAAATAATAAGCAGATAGTGGAATATAATAAATGAAAGATCCCTGAATTCTATTGCTGAATTCAGGGATTTCTTTGTGTCTAAGACTTTCAGCACGGGTATGTATAGGTAATTTAGGTGTTTTTTTGACAAACTTGTGATATAATTGCTCTAGTTATATGAATGTCGGAAATAAGGGTGAATTTATATGCGTATAGTAATAGTCGGAGCTGGCAAACTGGGGTACAGTATTGCTCAGTTACTGGCCGAAGATCAGTATGATGTGGTAGTCGTTGAAATCGATGAAAAACGTCGCGAGGTAGTAAAAAATTCCTTGGATGTATTGACTATTGGCGGCAATGGATGCAGTCCTAATACATTGGACGATCCGGATATCAGAGACGCCGATGTGCTGATCGCATCTACGGATAGTGATGAAGTCAATATGGTTACCTGTATGATGGCTAAAAACTATGGCGTCAAGCACACCGTTGCCCGTATCAGAAATACGGAGTATGCTTTGACTGCGAAGGATTTACTTAATCAGGGAATGAATATTGATTTGATCTTAAATCCGGAACGCATTACTGCTACTGAAATAAATCATATTTTAATGACGCCTTCTGCTTTGGATGTAGATGATTTTGCCGAGGGCAAGGTAAGGATGTTTGAGGCGCGGATGAGCGACGCTTCTCCGTATGTAGGTGTACCTCTGAAAGATTTGGAAATTCCCAAGCAGATACTGATTGCTATGCTGTTTCGCCGGCATAAGATGATTATTCCTCATGGCGATGATATGCTGGAGCCTGGTGATAATGTTTATTTTGTTGGACAGCAAAGTGCTATTAAGGAATTTGAGGAAACTTTCGTTAATACTTATGAAAAAATAGAACGGGTTATGATCATAGGTGCTGGACGCACCGGCAGATTTTTGGCTCCTATGCTGGAAGAGCAGGGACTGTTCGTTAAAGTTATTGAGAAGAATAAAGACCGCTGTCAGCTGATTGCGCAAAAGCTGGAAAATGGTATTGTTTTGTGTGGTGATGGCACAGATATTGATTTATTGACAGAAGAAGGCATTGCCGAGGCTGATGTCGTTATCTGCATTACTGAAGATGATAAGCTGAATTTACTGTTGGCACTGATGGCAAAGCACCTGGGCGCAAAAAAAACTATCGTCCGTGTTGCCCGTAACGAATATGTGGAGCTGATGGAGAAGGTCGGTGTCGATATCGTACTTTCGTCACGTTTGCTGAGTTCCGGCGAAGTGCTGCGTTTTGTGCGCAAAGGCGGTATTGTTTCTGTTTCACTGCTGGAAGGTGCAAAAGCAGAAGCGTTGGAAATTATTCTACCTGATGACTGTGAGGTCATAGGTAAAAGTTTGAAGGATATCAAGCTGCCGCGGGCTTGTCTGGTCTGTGCAGTAGTTCACGATAATGAAGCCGTAGTTCCTAATGGTAATACGGTATTATATGCCGGAGATAGAATTATTATTTTCGTCAAGAGTGAATTTGTAAAACGCGTTATGCCGTTTTTTGAAAGTAGAGGATAATCAATGAATATCAGGCTTGTGATGTATCTGCTGGGTAAGCTGAGCATCGCCTGTGCCGTAGCAATGGTCGTGCCGATGATAACGGCCCTGTTGTTAGGGGAATACATGTTCCTGGGCTTTATCTTTTCTTTTATGATCTGTGCATTTATTGGTGGTGCGCTGATAGGTAATGGTGAAAAGAACAAACGTGCTCATCTTAATTTGCGCGAGGCTTTGGCAACAGTGGGCTGCGGCTGGCTGCTGGTCTGTTTTTTAGGGGCTATTCCTTATTATCTGTCTGGACTTGTCAGCCCTGTAGGTGCAATTTTTGAAAGCACTTCAGGATTTACGACTACTGGTGTAACTACTTTATCATCGTTGAGCAACTTTCCTGACAGCCTGCTGGTATGGCGCAGTATGACGCATTGGACTGGCGGTATCGGTGTTATTATGTTATTTATTACGATTATGCCTCAGGTAGGCAGCGGCGCTAATTATTTATTTAACGCTGAAATTCCCGGTCCGGCTGCAGAACGTACACTTCCGAAAATCAAGGAATCGGCTTTCGTTATTTTTACTGTTTATATATTTTTTACTATTATTACAACAGTCGCCTTAAAGGTAGCAGGTATGAGCTGGTTTATGGCAATGAATTTGGCGCTGGCATCTGTAGCTACAGGAGGATTTTCATATCAGTACGAAAGTCTGATGGAATTTGAAACTGTTTATGTCGAAATGATCGTTATTATTGCTATGGTCGCCGCTAGTTTGAATTTTGCTCTTTATTATAAGATATATCAGCACAATTTTAAGGTTTTTTGGATTGATACAGAACGTAAGGCATACTTTTGGATTATTGGTATCGCCACATTTTTGATAACCTGGAATTTGTATTATACCGGTTATTTTGATGCCGCTACCAGTTTCAGACATGCGTTATTTCAAACCGTATCAATAGCCAGTACAACTGGTTTTGCTTCCAGTGACTTTAATTTATGGCCTGATTTCAGCCGTTATGTACTGTTACTTTTAATGTTTGTCGGAGGCTGCTCCGGTTCTACTGCAGGCGGTATGAAAGTTTCCCACTTTGTGATTTTGCTGAAGGTAACATGGGCAGAACTGCGCAGGACGATCCATCCACGACTGGTTTACAGTATAAAAATGGGTGGACGCAATGTTCCGCCTGTGGTTGTAGGCAATGTTACAAGATTTTTTTATTTGTATATGATAGTTTTTTCGACATTGACACTGCTGATTTCATTGACTGGACTTTCGATGCTTGATTCTATGGGTATTATTGCTGCCTGTATGAGCAGTGTCGGCCCGGCTTTTGGTATCGTTGGCCCTACGGCTACTTATGCAGATGTATCTACTTTTGGAAGATTAGTAGTTATTGCAGCAATGATTTTAGGGCGTTTAGAGATTTTTACATTACTCATTATTATGAGACCTGATTTCTGGCGTGTAAAACGCAACTGGTAAAGGCAGGTCCTTGGAGGCTGTATTTTTTATGAATTTCAGTCTGATAGCTTTTTTATTGGGCAGGCTCAGCTTGGCGCTGAGTGCTATATTGTTGCTTCCTGTGGGACTGGCGATTTTTTATGAAGACGGTTCTTTTGTGGAATTTGCTATTACTTCTTTTACAGCTTTTTTTGTAGGGTTGGGCTTTGTCCAATATGGAAAGTTTGATGAAAAAGAAAATATATCACTGCGTGAAGGTTTTGCGACAGTTGTGTTTTCCTGGATTCTGACTTGTATTATCTGTGCTCTGCCATATGCGTTTTTGCAGATCCTGGACCCTATCTCAGCTGTTTTTGAAAGTATGTCTGGTCTCACTACTACTGGAGCTACAGCTATTACTAATCTGGCAGCTGTACCAAAAACAGTTTTATTTTGGCGCAGTTTTACGCATTGGTTGGGTGGTATTGGTATCATTGTACTGTTTATTGCTTTACTGCCTCAGGTAGCAGGCGGATCTGTACATCTTTTTAATGCAGAGGTAAGCGGCTTTGGGCAGGAACGGCTGCTGCCGCGTATCAGAACAACAGCGGGAGCATTATTTTTTATTTATTGTTTATTTACCGTTATTGGTACTGGCTTTTTGGTTATTTGCGGAATGACTAATTTTGACGCGATCAATCATTCGATGTCGGCAATAGCCACAGGTGGATTTTCTACTTATGATAACAGTGCCATGCATTACAATAGTGTGTCGATTGAAGTAGTATTAGCGATGATCATGTTTTTAGGCGGCGGTAACTTTGCTCTGTATTATGCTGTTACACAGAGAGGGATTAAAACACTGTGGCGTGACAGTGAATTTAAGTCTTATATGATGATCATCGCTGTTTTAACACTTTTGATTACTCTGAATCTGTTTTTCAGCGGTGGGCTGCAGTTTTTTGAAGGTTTGCGCTGCGCATTTTTCCAGGTAGTTTCATTTGCGACTACAACAGGTTATGTGTCTTATGATTATGATACCTGGCCAACTTTTTCTAAGCTGCTGCTGTGTCTGTTGTATCTGGTCGGAGCCTGTGCAGGGTCTACGGCAGGTGGTATTAAAGTAGGACGCTTTGTAGTAATGAGCCGGGCCATTGCGGCAGAATTGCGCAGAGCTATTCACCCGCAGATGCTTTTAACAGTCAATTTTAACGGCAGAGTGATGCCGATTGCAGTAGTCGCAGCAATCAGCAGATTCTTCTTTGTATATATAATGACGATAGCCGTTATGTCGCTTCTGGTGGTTTCAACTGGACTTGGAATCGAAGAATCAATTTTTGCCGTCGCATCCTGCCTGAGCAGTGTTGGCCCTGCTTTTGGAACAGTAGGGGCAACCGGTAATTATGCTGATATTAACTGGTTTGGTAAACTTGTGCTTTGTGTAACGATGCTGCTTGGACGGTTGGAATTATTTACAATGCTGGCATTGCTGCGATCGGAGTTTTGGAGCAGCAATAGAAACTGGTAAAAGGCGGATGTTTTGTAAACATCTGTCTTTTATTTTTACTTAAATAGGAGTATAATAAATTTACTAGTGTAAAAATAGAGGAGGAAAATTGAAGTGAAGAAATATCAACTCCCTTATGGAAATGGATTTCAAGAAGTTACATTACCTGAAGAAAAAGTACTGTATGATATACATGGCAACAAGGCAGATGTACAGGAGGATATCGCTGCTGCAACTTTGGCCGCTGTGCGCTGTCCAATTGCCAGCCAGCCGTTGCAAAAAGTTGTCCGGAAAGGTGATAAGGTTGCTGTCATCGTCAGTGATGTTACAAGACTTGTTCGCACAGCTGAGTTTTTGCCTGTAATTATCAGCGAAATTAATGCTGCGGGTGTCCCGGACGAAGATATTACTATTATTGTTGCCACTGGTACTCATCGTGCACATACACATGATGAAGATATCGCTGTTTGCGGTAAAGATATCGTAAAAAGGATCAAAATCCATCAGCATGACAGCAGGAACAACGAAGAGTTGACAGATTTGGGGGTGACCAGCTTTGGCACACCGATCCTGATCGATTCTTATGTGGCTGAAGCAGATAAGGTAATTATTACAGGTGCAGTTTCACTGCACCCTATGGCAGGCTTTGGCGGCGGCCGTAAGGCTGTTATGCCAGGTGTTTCCGGGCATGCTACTATTATGCACAATCATGCTATTGCGCTGGCTCCTAAAGTTGGCGATGGTTGTAATCCTCTTTGTGAGACAGGTATATTGGAGGGTAATCCTTTACATGAAGATATGGTAGAGGTAACGAAAAAATTAGACCCTGCATTTTTAGTGAATATGGTTTTCACACCTGAAGGCAAGCTGCATGAAGTAGTTGCAGGACACTGGTATAAGGCATGGGAAAAAGGCTGTAAGGATCTTGTTGCTATGGCTGGCGTACCTATTAAGGAGCTGGCCGATGTTGTCTTTGCTTCGGCAGGTGGCAGTCCTAAGGATATGAATTTATACCAGAGCTGCAAAGCTCATATGAATGCTGTTTTTGCTGTAAAAAAGGGCGGTATCATGATACTGACACTGGAATGCCCTGACATTAAAGAACCGGCTATTTTCACAGATTGGTTTTCAAAATCAGATGTGTTGCAGTTTGAAAAAGATGTACGGGCAGATTTTTCTATACCTGCTTTTGTTGCTTTTAAAACACGCTGTATCGTAAATTCATTAACTACATATTTAGTTACCAAACCGGAAAATTTTGAGTTCGTAAGGCAAACCGGTCAAATACCTGTTGCCAGCCTGGAAGAAGCGTGGCTGCTTGCTCAACAGGAACTTGCCAAACAGGGTAAGGATGATTATAAAATTACGATTATGGGACATGCTTCGGCGACAATGCCTGTATTGGAAGCGTAACCGTTTTTGAGGGAGAGCATATATGGCTTTAAAAAGATACGATTTAAACATCGGTAAGCGTATGGAAAGCATTGAATTGCCGGAAGAGCATGTAGTGCAGGTCATTGACGGCGGCAGCGTTTCTAAGATTACCGATATCAAACATGCTACGCTGGAGGCAGTGCGCAATCCTATCGGGACACAGGCATTAAGCAAACTTGTGCATGAGGGAGATAAGGTAGCGCTTATCGTCAGTGATATTACGCGCACCTGGTCGCGTACTAAAGATTATCTGCCGGCCGTTGTAGAAGAGCTAAATAACAGTGGTATTCCTGATGCAGATATTTTTGTAATTATTGCCACTGGCACACACAGGGACAACGACGATGAAGAGAAACGTTTAATTTTAGGTGATGCTTTATTTGCAAGGCTACAGGTTTTTGACCATGATGCGTATGGCTCTGAGGCAAACGTTTTTTTAGGAACTACAAGCAGAGGCACGCCGGTGTATATCGATAAGAGAGCTGTGGAAGCAGACAAGGTTATTTTAACAGGTGGTATTACAACGCATCTGTTTGCAGGTTTTGGCGGCGGGCGCAAGAGTGTTATGCCGGGGCTTGCCGGTGTGGAAACTATCAAACATAATCATTTGCTGGCTTTGACGGATGAAGTTGGCGGCGGTGTGAATCAGGAAACCTATCTGACTAAAATAGAAGGAAATCGTGTCAGTGAAGATATGTGTGAGGTCTGCGCTTTCTTAAACCCCTGTTTTTTGGTAAATTCGATTATGGATGCTGAAGGAGATTTTGTCCGTATCGTTGCCGGCCACTGGTATGATGCCTGGTATGCCGGTACTCAGGAAGTGATGAAATTGCAGGGAGTGGAAGCAAAAGCCAAAGCTGATGTCGTTATTGGTTCTTCTGGCGGTTATCCTATGGATATCAACCTGTATCAGGGAATGAAATCTTATGCACCGGCACAAATGGCAATGCAGCCAAATGGTATTTTTATCGCTCTTTTGGATTGTCCTGATATTTATGAACCGCCTTCTTTTTTTGATTGCTTTCGGTTTAATGATGAATTAAGTATGGAAAAAGAACTGCGGGCTGGTTTTACGATACCATTTTATATTGCTTTCTATATGTATTGTATGTCGAAGCAGTTTACTGTTATTATGGTTACCAGGCCAGAAAACTTTGACGCAGTGCGCAGAACAGGTCAGATTCCTGCGGCAACTTTGGCGGAAGCATGGACGCTGGCACAGAAAAAATTAATGGCACAGGGCAAGGCAGAAACTTATACAGTCAACATTATGCCGCACGGAGTAAATACCGTGCCAATGTTCAAATAAAAACAAGTGAGGGAAAAGAAATGGCATTGAAAACATTTAAATTTGGTATCGGTGAGGGTTATCAGGAAATTTCCTTGCCGGAAGAACATATTTTGCAGGTAATTGAAGGGAATGAAGTTCCTAAACTGGATGATGTTCAGGCAGCAACTATTGAAGCACTGCGTAATCCGATCAACAGCAAGCCTTTGCAGGAGGTTATCAGCAAAGGCGAAAAAGTCGCTGTCATTGTCAGTGATATTACACGCGGCTGGATTCGTACTCCTGAATTTTTAAAATATGTAATAGACGAAATTAATTTAGGCGGCGTGCCTGATGAAGATATTTGCATCGTTATTGCACAAGGTACACATCGTGCTCAAACCAGAGAAGAGGATATTGCAGTCTGCGGGAAGGAAGTTGCAGACCGTATCAAAATATATCAGCACGACTGTCTGGCGGAGGACCTGGTGCATGTAGGTGATACGAGCCGTGGTACACCAGTGTGGATAGATAAACATGTTGCTGATGCAGATAAAGTAATTATTACCGGCGGTATCACTGTACATCTGATGGCAGGTTTTGGCGGTGGACGAAAGAGTATCCTGCCTGGAGTTGCTGGTGATGAAACAATACAGAAAAATCATGCTTTGGCATTGGCTGATGAGGTAGGTGCCGGTATCAGTCAGGAAACAAGGACGACTTTAATCGATCATAATCGGTTGAACGATGATATGTGCGAAGCAGCAGCTTTGGTAAATCCTTGTTTTCTAGTGAATTCTGTAATGGATACGAATGGTGATTTCGCTCGTATTGTTGCCGGTCATTGGTATGATGCCTGGCTGGAAGGAACGAAAGAGGTTATGAAGATCCAGGGAGTTAAGGTCAAGGGACAGGCTGATGTAGTTATTGCTTCTCCAGGAGGATTTCCGAAGGATATCAATCTTTATCAGGGCTCTAAAACCTATGATACGGCAGAAATGGCACTTAAACCTGGCGGTATCGTTATTTCTCTTTTGGAAGCTCGTGAAATCAATGATCCGCCTGAATATATGCAGAGCTTTCATTTCAATGATGTAATTGAGATGGAAAAAGCTGTAAGGAATAAATTTACGATTCCCTTTTTTATTGCATATCGTTTGTTCCTGTTATGTCAAAACAGCACGGTTTATATCGTAACGAGAAAGGAAAACTTTGATACAGTGAAAAAGACTGGTCAGATACCGGTAGAAACTTTAGAAGAAGCCTGGTCACTGGCCCAAAAACAACTGGCTGAACGCGGACTAAAGGATTATACAGTCAATATTATGCAGCATGCTGCAAATACTGTTCCAATGATCGATTAACAACAGATAAAATCCCGCTCTTTTTTAGAGCGGGATTTTATTTTACTAAAAAAGAAACCCCTGCAGATTTTCTGCAGGGGTAGATAACGGCTATATTTACAGTCTGTTAGAACTGTTGAGAACATCACGCATCTTGTGAGCTACCATTTGTTTGATTGCTTCGCGTGCTGGTTTTAAATATTGACGCGGATCGAAATCAGCTGGATTAGTAGCAAGATGTTTGCGAATAGAGGCAGTCATAGCCAAACGCAAATCGGTATCAATATTGATCTTGCAGACACCAAAGGTACCGGCTTTCAAGAGCATATCTTCAGGAACACCTTGTGCGCCGTCAAGTTTACCGCCGTATTTATTGCACTCTTCAACAAAGGAGGGGATAACGGTAGAGGCGCCATGCAGAACCAGAGGGAAGCCTGGCAGTAATTTAGTGATTTTTTCCAACCGGGCAAAATCAAGTTCAGGATTACCTTTAAATTTATAGGCACCGTGGCTGGTTCCTATTGCTATTGCTAAAGAGTCAACGCCAGTGCGTTCAACAAATTCTACAGCTTGATCGGGATCTGTATATGTAGCGTCCTTTGTGTTTACTTTAACCGCATCTTCGACGCCTGCTAAGCGTCCCAGCTCGGCTTCAACGACAACGCCTTTATTATGAGCATACTCTACAACGCGTTTAGTAAGTTCAATATTTTCTTCAAATGGATGTTTGGAACCATCGATCATAACAGAGGTAAAACCTCCATCTACGCATGCTTTGCAGATTTCAAAATCTTCACCATGGTCAAGATGCAGGCAAATGGGCAAACCAGTATCTTCGATAGCGGCTTCAACCAGTTTCATAAGATAAATGTGGTTAGCATATTTGCGGGCACCGGCCGAAACCTGTAAAATCAAAGGTGATTTTTCTTCACGTGCAGCTTCGACGATACCTTGAATTATTTCCATGTTGTTGACGTTGAAAGCACCTACAGCATAATGGCCTTCATAAGCTTTTTTGAACATTTCAGCAGATGTTACTAGTGGCATAGGACAGCCTCCTTTTTGTCTTTTGTTGTAATTAATTATAGCATACTCTATACTTTAATAGTATATAATTTTGAAAAGATCGTTGGGTAAGGCGCAGGATATTTCTAAAAAAATACCGGTTGCAGGATGGTTAAAGCCCAGGTAATAAGCATGCAGAGCGTGGCGGCTTTGCGGTCCTGGTGTTCCGTAAAGGTTATCATTATAAAGCGGGCAGCCGATATGTGCCATATGTACGCGTATCTGGTGGGTACGGCCAGTGTGCAGCTGCAGTTCCAGCAAACTGAGATGTTCCCGGCGGCTGATAAGTTTATAATCAGTACGGGCATATTTTCCGTTTGGAGAAACACAGCGCTCAATAATGCTGCCTTCCTTTCTGGCAATTGGAGCTTCTATTATGCCACTGTCAGCTGGTAATGTTCCTGTAACGATTCCTAAATATTTTTTTATGACCTCCTGCTGGGAAAGCAGAAACTGGATTCGTGGTTCTTTTGCAAAAATGACAAGACCTGAAGTATTGCGGTCTAAACGTGAGACAGGATGGATATTGTGTAATAATCCCTGTTGTTTATAGTAATGTGCAACATAGTTATACAGAGTACTGCCATCTTCCTTTACTGTCGGATGGACCAGCATTCCGGCTGGTTTATTGACGATCAGCAGATATTCGTCTTCGTAAAAAACAGTATATGAAAAATTAAACTCCATATCAGTGCTGTGACGGCAGTTCATCGACTATTTCTATTTTATCGAGCTGTTGCTTGACCTGTCCGCGGATAAAGCCTAAATATTCTTTATATAATGCTTTTTGTTCGCACTGTTCTTCTTCTGTCAAACCCTCACTGCGTTTTTTCCGGGCTAAAATGTTAATGCGGGCAATCATCTCATTAATTTCCATTACTTAAAATACCTCCGTTTCCTCTATGCATTATAGCAAAGTTAGAGGCCCAGAACAAGCGAACTTCCTTGACGCTGGTAGGAATCTATGCTATTATGAAACGGTAATCAATAAGACGTTACGAGTGCCTCTGACGATAACTGACGTTGGGAGGCTTTCTTAATTTTGCAGGGAGAGAGCAATAATGAAAATTTTTAGGGCAGTGTTTGCTGCTGCATTGTGTCTGACTGTTTTTAGCGGTTGTGGTCCAAACGCTGAAAATACTAAACCTGCCAGTGATGATAAAGCATTTTTAACTATTACTGACGATACAGGGCGTACTGTAGTACTGCCTGAAAAACCTGAACGAGTTGTAAGTTTGGCAACTTCATACCTGAATATGATTGATGCTGTAGGCGGTAAGATCGTTGGACGTGCGTCGTCAAAAATAGGAGAAATGCCGGAAACCATGAAAAATGTACCTGAGGTCGGTTTTGTTTATAATATTAATATGGAGAGTCTTATAGGCTTAAAGCCTGATCTGGTTATTGCTAATAAAAATCAACATGAGAAATTTCTTCCGCTTTTGGAGTCTAATAAAATACCTGTTATTGCAATCAATCCAAAAACATATGATGAGGTAAAAGATAAACTTATTTTAATGGGAAAAATCTATGGTGTACCAGAAAAAGGTGAAGCTGCTGCTGCGAAACTGGATCAGCAGGTTAAAGCTGTGACGGAAAAGTTACCGAAGGATGGAAAACGTATTGTTATTATGCATGCAACTCCTTCTAATGTGACAGTTGAGCTGGAAAACAGCATTGCCGGCTGCGTTGCCAAAATGCTGGGATTTCAAAATGTTGCTGTAGGGGTAACGCCTATTAAAGGAAAACCAGAGAAGACTCCGTATAGTATGGAAGCTTTAGTAGAAAAGAATCCGGAAATTATTTTTATTACTTTTATGGGCGACAGTGAAGAGATAGAAAACAGGCTGCGTGCTGATGTGAAAAGTAATCCGGCATGGGCATCTTTAGAAGCAGTACGGAATAACAAAGTATATTTACTGCCTGAAAGATTATTTTTGCTCAATCCTGGTTTGCACTATCCGGATGCTGTAAAATACATGGCTAAAACTGTATATCCAGAGGTTTTTAAGGATGACAAATAATCAGGCGGATACTTTGGAAAGAATTGAAAGATTTGGCATTTCGCGTACAGCCTGGCGGCTTAGTGTCATGGCTGCTTTTGCCATGCTGGCATTTTTAGGTGCTTTTTTAAGCTTAACAAAAGGTTCGGCCGATATTAGTTTAGCGCAGATCATTAATATTTTATCTAATCCAACATTAGAACCGCAAAGTCAGATTATCTGGAATATCAGGATGCCGCGTACAATAGTTGGTGCGTTAGTGGGTGTAAATCTTGCAATTGCAGGTGCCGTATTGCAGGCGGTAATGCGAAATCCTCTGGCTGATCCGCATATTATTGGTATTTCCAGTGGTGCTGGTTTGGCTGGTGTTACGATTATGATTTTATTTCCTACCCTGGAATACCTGATTACACCGGCTGCATTTATTGGTGCAATGCTTGCGGCGGTCTGTATTTATATTTTGGCCTGGAAAAATGGTATCAAGCCTGTACGGATTATTTTAGCTGGTGTTGCCGTATCTGCGTTTTTAAGCGCTGGTATTTCTGGACTGATGATTTTTTATAGTGACCGTGTACATGGAGCTTTAATGTGGATGGTTGGCGGATTGGCTGCCCGCAGCTGGCCGCATGTCAGTATTATTTTACCTTATGCTATTGCAGGTGTTCTGCTGGCTTTTATCGGTGCCGCTTATCTCAATATTCTGCAGCTTGGTGACGAAATGGCGCGTGGGCTAGGTGTTAATGTTGAGGTTACGCGTATTGCCATGACTGCCGTTGCGGCGTTATTGGCGGCAAGCGCTGTCAGTGTCGTTGGCCTCTTAGGGTTTGTGGGGTTGATTGTTCCGCACGCAGCCAGGCTGATAATAGGGTCAGATTACCGCTATTTGATGCCGGCTTCAGGGCTTTTAGGTATTGCTGTGGTAACGCTTAGTGATACTTTTGCACGTGTGGTTTTTGCACCTGTTGAATTACCGGTAGGTATAATTATGGCGTTTATTGGTGCTCCCTTCTTTTTATTTCTGCTAAGGAGGGAAATCTGATGAGTATTTTGCAGGCAAACGAGATTACGATTCGTATTATTGATAAGACAATCATTCATGGTTTGAGTTTATCAGTACCGGAAGGTAAGGTAACATCCATCATCGGACCTAACGGCTGCGGAAAAAGCACTACATTAAAAGCTTTAGCACGTATATGGCCCTGTTATAAAGGCAATGTAACCTTTAATGGTGAAGATATTAAAAAGTTCAGTCACAGGGAATTTGCTCAAAAACTGGCAATTTTGACTCAGGCTCCGCAGTCTCCGGCAGATTTGACAGTCAAAGATTTAGCAGAGATGGGCTGCTTTCCACACCGAAACTGGTTTGGCCGCAAAAGTATGGAAGATGATGCACATGTAGAGTGGGCGTTAGGGCAAACTAATATGCTGGGGATGCAGCATCGTCTGCTAAGCACACTTTCTGGAGGGGAAAGACAAAGGGCATGGATTGCGATGGCTTTGGCGCAGCGTCCGCAAGTGCTTTTACTTGATGAACCTACCACTTATTTGGATATTTGTCATCAGCTGGAGGTAATGCAGCTTTTAGAAAAGCTTAATCGTGAATTACAGTTAACGGTAGTTATGGTTATCCATGACATTAATCATGCTGTGCAGTACTCCGATCATATTGCTGTTATAAAAGAAGGCTATCTTGTAACTGAAGGCAAGCCGCAGGAAATAGTTACAGCACAACTTCTGAAAGATGTTTTTAAAGTTGAGGCTGATGAATTTATCTGCAGTAATGGTATGCCGGCATTGCTTCCGGTAGACCTGGTAAAATAAAACTTTATATTGTTGGATCTGGTGCGCTTTCTGCGTATAATAGAGAAATCGGTGTAACTCCGATACGATCCCGTCGCTGTAATGATGAGCGGACCTTAAAAACCACTGGGTTGAAACCTGGGAAGGGAAGGCGAGCAATGAATCAGAGTCAGAAGAACTGCCAGATCTTTGTACGTTCCCCACGAGAGATGGGAAGGCGTCGGTAAAGTATTTGGCATTTGTACCAATATTTTTAAGAACAGCTTTCCCTTAGGGGATAGTCTGTTCTTTTTTATTTTTAACTTTACGGAGGTAATTGATGATGAAAAAAATTGCATTCTATGGTAAAGGCGGTATTGGAAAATCTACTACAGCAGCTAATGTTTCTGCCGCATTCAGTAAAATGGGAAAAAAAGTATGTCAGATAGGCTGCGATCCTAAAAATGATTCTACCAGATTGCTATTAGGACAAATTTGTCGTCAGACAGTGCTGGATCTGGTACGCGATGCTGAAGATGATATTCAAGCTGAACAGATTGTGCATACAGGTTTTAACGGAATCAAATGTGTTGAAGCAGGAGGACCGGAACCTGGAGTAGGTTGTGCGGGACGTGGCATCATCGTTGCCTTGGAAAAATTGAAAGAACTGGAGGTTTTAAACGATGAGGATCTAGTGTTATATGATGTTCTGGGCGATGTCGTCTGTGGTGGGTTTGCCGTACCTATTAGAGAAGGCTATGCTACTGATATTTATATAGTTTCTTCTGGTGAACTGATGGCGTTGTATGCAGCAAACAACATTGCTAAAGGCGTTAAAAGATTTGCCGCAAGAGGTGAAGTAAGGCTTGGCGGTATTATTGGCAATAGCCGAAATACTCCCAATGAACATGCGTTATTGATAGAATTTGCCAGAAGACTGAATACTAAATTGATCGCCTTTATTCCCCGCAATGTGATTGTAAACAAAGCTGAAAATAATAGACAGACTGTTATAGAATATGCACCAGACTCTGAGCAGGCACAGGTCTATAGAAACTTAGCCGATGATATATTGAAAAATACAGAACTGTCTATACCTACACCTCTGAAATTTGAGGAACTGGAGGATTTAGTAGCAAGCTATGGCAATCAAGACTAAAAGAATGCTCTCTAAAACAAAAAGCTGTAGCTGTAGTATGCCCGGAGTTTGGCGGGCTGCTGCTTACTGCAGTGGTGCGGCTGTTATTTTTCATAGTCCCAGAGCATGTGCTCATGTTGCGCGCAGTATGGATATCAGCGCACAATATCGAGCTTTGGCTAATGGAGCTGCTGAAAATTTGAAGCCTATACCAGTGGTATCAAGTATGCTGCAGGAAAAACATTCTATTTTTGGTGGTGCAGATCGTTTGCGTGCCTGCATTGAAGATGTAGTAAATACTTATAGGCCGAAGTGCCTGATAATTGCCAATTCTTGTGTGGCCGGAGTTATTGGTGATGATGTCGAAGCAGTAGGAAAGGAAAGCGAAGTTAAATATGGTATTCCTGTTCTTACTGTTCCGTGTTATGGTTTTTTGGATGGAGAATATTATCAAGGATATTTTGCGGTAGCAGAACAACTTGCTGAAAGATTTTTCCATAAACAGACAAAATTGGAGAATACTGCGTTGCTTATTGGTGACAATGGAGGCCCTTGGGGACATTATGCCAAAGAGGTAAAACGTTTACTGGCATATTTTTCGATTAAGGTTATTGGACAGTTTCCGGGATATATTCCTATAAATGAATTACCTCAGATTACAGCTGCGTCTTTTAGTATTATTCTCGGTGGACGCGGACAGACTTATAACGGATTGACTAAAATAGCCAGGCTGTTAGAAATGAATTATGAGGTTCCTTATTTACAGGATGGATATCCTGTAGGATGGGATAATACAGTCGACTGGCTGAGAAATTTGGGAGTTTTTTTGCATCAGGAAGATTTGGCAGAAAAGGCTGTAGTACAGGAAAAGGATAAATTATTTGCTTTTGCCGATAAAGTAAAAAAAATAACTCAGGGAAAGCGTTGTGTCGTTTGTATTGGCAGGATGCTGATGTATTTCCATCCGGCTGGGATTCTGGAAACATTACGCAGATTAGAGATGCAGGTGGAAGCGATTATTTTGTTTGACAATTATAACACGAAAGAAAGAAAATTAATGGTCGAAGCTGTTTCAGCACAATGTCAGGCCCCAATCATTGATCAGACAGCAGGTCAACAACTATTGGAAACAGTTGATTTAGTTCTTACAACTCATGAAATAACTAATAACCAGGATATTAAACAGATATTTTTACCGATGCTCCCACTTGTAGGTACAAGTGGAGAGATTGAGTTTATGGACTGTATTTATAAAACCTTATGTCGCCGTGGTGAAAAAGGAGGTATAGTCTATGTCTGAAACAGCCGAGTGGGGCAATGTGTGCAGTCGAGTCGACACCTGTGCTTTAACTGGTGCAGCAGCTTTTTTTACTGGTATTAAAGGTGCGGAGGTGTTGGTTAACGGGCCGCTATGGTGCTATTTTTATGCCCTGCGCCACCTTGAAAAATCTAACAGCAGGTTGGGAGAACGCTTTCATGGCTCGCAGCCGGATAATAATGCGGTCGTTTATGGAACAGAAGAATGTTTAACAGATGCTTTGGATTATATTAGGGAAAATAGGGCACCTTCAATTCTTTTGATTGAAAACAGCTGCAGCGTCAGTTTGATTGGTGATGATATTGAGGGCATTGCCGCTAAAGCAAAGCTGCCTTTTTCTGTAATAGGAATGGACAGCGGCGGTCTACGCGGCGGTTTTGCTGAAGGATACAGCAAAGCCAGCATCAGGCTTTGGCAATATTTGGATTTACCTGATATCAAAATAAAATGTCGTTTAGGCGTTAATTTATTAGGAGCGACTACTGCTTATTTTAACGGCAGAAACGATCTTGAAGAAATTAAAAGGATTTTAGAAACTGCAAATTATAGAGTTATTGCGGTGCCTGGAGCCGGGAGTGAACTTGAGACATTGCAAAAAATTCCTGCTGCTCAGTTGAACATCGTTATCAATGAGGAGTTAGGTCTAGAGACGGCTAAATATCTTAAAGAACGATATGGCACTCCTTATGTTGTAGCAGGGATACCTTATGGATTAAAAGGTACACTGCGTTGGCTGGAAAAAATTGCAGAAGTATTACCCAGTGATTTGGAAAGTGTCCGAGAAGAATGCGTAAAAACTCAGGAAGAATTACTGGCTGCAGTTAATGAAGCCAGATGCACCTGGGGCGAATTATGGTTTGATAAAATTATTGTTGCCGCTCCTGGAACAACTGCTTTTTGCATTGCACAAACATTGCGCGAAGAATGGGCGGATACAGAAAAATTGACTGTTATCTGTCAAAACACTCTTAAAGATTTACGGGGGCCTGTGGAAGCAGATGAAATTCTACTGGCAGAAAAAAACAGTAAAAAAATTGAACAGATATTGCAGCAGTCTGATAATACGCTTATTCTTGGAAGCAGTAGTGAAAGCTCTGTTTTATTGCGTGAAGGGAAAAAATTTTGGTGTTGTAATATTGCGTATCCCGTACAAGATGAGGTACTGCTGACGACAGCTCCGTTTGCAGGTATTCGTGGCGCCGGGCATATGCTGCAGCGGCTGTGGAATTTAAAAATAAAAGCACAGCTGCCCTATTAGGAGTGAAGGTTAATGAAAAAGATACTGTTGGTTTTATTTGCTGTTTTATTGCTTATAACCAGTGGCTGCGGTCAAAATACAGATATTCCTAAAGCAAATTCTGCCGCTGCTTATGTTGTTACAGATGATAAAGGCCGGCAGATAAAAATTGCAGGTAAACCGGTACGAATAGTATCTGCAACTTATGGGACTGATGAAATTTTAGCTGAGATCGTAACCCTTGATAGGGTTAAGGCTTTTAGTAAATGGGCTGGTGATCCTGAAATAACATTTATAACTAAGGAGCAGGCAGACCGTGTCGGTAATAAGGTTGGTGAAAATACTGAAGCAATCGTAGCATTAAATCCTGATTTGGTTTTTGTTTCTACGGCTACTCCAGATTCTTTGGTGAAAAATCTGGAAGATATGAAAATTCCTGTATATGTTGCCGGAAGTCCTAAAACAATAGAAGCTATGCGCAAAAAGGTTTTGGGCGTAGCTGCTGCTGCTGGTGAAAAGTCTAAGGGTGAAGCACTTGTAAATACTATGGATAACAAACTGGCTGAACTTGAAAGTAAGCTGAAAGTAATTCCTAAAGATAAGGAAAAGGTTGTAATGGCATTTTCATTTATCGGCGCTATTGGGCGCAAAGATAATTTGCTTGATGATATTTTTTCGTATGCTCATGTTCGTAATGGTGCGGCGGAAGCTGGACTTGATCAGGGCAGCAATGCATTATCCAAGGAACGTATCATTGAGATTGATCCTGATGTATTTTTATTACCAACATGGAATTTTGATTCTAATAATGATGTGCAAAAATATGCACAGCAGGTGGCTGCTGATCCTGCCTTTAAGAATATCAAAGCGATAAAAAACAACAGGCTTGAGTTTGTGTCTGACCGTTATCGTTATGTTGCGTCACAGCATGTTACAGATAGTATAGAAGCTGTTGCAAAGGTCGTTTATCCTGAATTGTTTGCCAAGGGGGAATAAGTTTGTTTAATCGAAAATCCGGCAAAAAGTTTATCTTCTTATTATTTATAGGTCTGCTGATTGTAGCGGCGATATCTTTGACCTGCGGGCAGATAAAAATACCGTTGCATAATACTTTATCAGCCATTGGCTATCAGCTAGGTCTGCCTTTTTTTGATAAAAACGATTTTACACAGGAGCAGATGGCGGTTGTTTGGTATATAAGGATGCCCCGTATGGTCGTGGGACTTTTGGTAGGTGCCGCTTTAGGTATATCGGGAGCCGTTATGCAGGGGATTTTCAGTAATCCATTGGCAGATCCTGGTATTATAGGCGTTTCAAGTGGCGCTGCGACAGGGGCAGTACTTTCGATAGCATTGGGCTGGGCGACGGAAAGTATGTTTGTGATGCCTGCTTTTGCTTTTTGCGGTTCTGTTTGTGCTGTTGCCTTAACAGTATTTTTAGCAATGCGTAATGGGAAAATACCTGTTATGACTTTGCTGCTTGCCGGCGTCGCTGTGGGGATGCTGCTTGGTGCGGTGACATCTGGATTGTTGACATTTATGAATGAACAAAAATTACAGCAGTATCTGTTCTGGATGGTTGGCGGTCTTGACTACAGACGCTGGGAACATGTTTATATGGCAATTGGCCCTGTAAGTATTGGTGTGATAATAATGCTTGCTTTATCAAGACATCTAAATATTCTGGTACTTGGAGAAACAGAAGCCAGAGCAGTTGGTATGCCTGTTTTACCATTTAGAATGGGTTTACTGTTTGTTGCAGCTATGACAACTGCCACTTCTGTTTGTGTCAGTGGAAATATAGGTTTTGTAGGATTAGTTGTTCCACATATGATGCGTATGCTGGTTGGACCTGATCACCGCGTGCTGTTACCTGCCAGTGCTTTGGCGGGAGCTGCATTTTTGGTTGTTTGTGATTCTTTAGGGCGTATCATTATTCCACCTGCAGAAGTCAGGGTAGGCATTATGACTGCCCTTTTAGGAACGCCTTATTTCCTTTATTTGCTGCGTAGAATGCAGAAACAGGTATTTTAAAGTGAGAAATATGGAGGAAGAAAATGAGCAAAGTAGTATTTTTAAGTAATGTCGACAGACGTTTTGCAATGATGAAGGTTGCTTTGCAGCAGCTGCAGCAGGAAAATTTATTGAGTAATGATTCTGTTTGCGTTAAGCTTTCCGATAATACTGTCTGGAATGACGAATGGCAGAAGCTTTTAGAAGATGCAGATATTCTATTGCTTAAATGGATGGGAGCAGGACTTGACACCCATTTTTTCAAAAAACTGCTGCCATTTATTAAAAAACATCAACTGCGATATTATATTGACGCTGCCGGTACTGAAGAGGAAGAACTGGTAAGCGGAATAGAAAAAAATGATTTAGAAAAATTAAAAGCGTATGCTTTGTACAGCGGTATGAAAAATTATCGTAATTTGTTTTTATATGCTAATGGTATTTTGACCGGTAAAACGGATATCGAACTACCAGATCCTATGTATTGGAGCGCGATTTATCATCCGAAAGCTAAAACTGTTTATACAGATCTGGCAGCATATAAAAAAGATTTTTGCGATGCTGCAAAACCGACTATTGGTATTTTATTTTATCGTGACGAATGGGTATGGGATGACCTTGTCTATCAAACGGCATTGATTGAAGAAATAGAACGTCAAGGAATGAATGCTGTTTGCGTATTTAGTAACGGTATGCCTGTTTTAGAATTAGGAATGCCAAGCCTGATCAAAATTTTTGAAGATTATTTTTGTGAAAATGGTGTGCCGTCAATAGATGTTTTTATCAATACAATGAAATTTTCGTTGACAGGTGCACGATCAATGACGCTAGATTTTCTGAAGAAATTTAATGTACCTGTTTTACAGGCTTATACTTTATTGACACCCTACGAAAACTGGCGTGATGATTTTGAAGGCATGAATGCTATGGAAGTTTCTATCAGCGTAACGATGCCGGAATTTGACGGCGCGATCCATGGTGTGCCTATAGCTAATAAAAAACTACTGGAAAATGGCGATGTACGTTATCTGCCTATCAACGAGCGCATTGTGCGTATGGTAAATAAAGCACGGAAATGGGCTGTTTTGCGGCGAAAAAAGAATGCTGATAAAAAAGTTGCGATCATTTTTCACAATTACCCACCGCGTAATTCTAATATTGGCAGTGCTGTCGGGTTAGATACTATAGAAAGTATCAGACTTGTCTTGCAGGCGCTGAGAGAACGTGGCTATAAAGTTGATACTATCCCTGAAGACGGGAAAGAATTTATCAATGAATTGACGGCAAATGCTACTAATGATAGAGCTTTGCTTACGGAAAAGCAGCTGGCAGCTGCCAATAAGTTAAGTGGTGCTGATTATAGAAAATTCTTTGAATTGCAGGAGGAGGGCGTAAAAGCACAGCTGGTAAAAGATTGGGGCGAAGCTCCGGGTGAAGTTATGAACTATGATGACGATTTACTTATTCCCGGAACAATGAACGGAAATATATTTGTTACAGTGCAGCCTCCGCGTGGTTTTGGTGAAGATCCAAGCAAAATTTATCACTCTCCTTTCTGCGCTCCCACGCATCATTATTTGGGTTTCTATCACTGGCTGCGCGATATCTGGCAGGCTGATGCGGTAGTGCATGTTGGTACTCATGGATCCCTTGAATGGCTGCCTGGTAAAAATGCCGGACTCAATAATACCTGTTATCCGGATATTTCTTTGGGCGATCTGCCTAATATCTATCCTTATCTTATCACGATTACCGGTGAGGGTATTCAGGCCAAAAGACGTGGTGCTGCCTGTCTGATAGAACATTTGCCGCCGCCTATGACTGATGCCGGTGTTTACGACGAATTAGAAGAGCTTGAAAAACTGATGGATGAATATTGTCATTTTGAGACTACTCAGCCGGAAAATTTAGAAAAACTTCAAAGCTTGATTTTAGAAAAAGTAGTGCAGGCAAATTTGCAGGATGAAGTTTTTTTTGATGAAGAAAAGCCTTTTAATGATTACGTCATGGGTCTGCATAACTATATTACTGATTTGAAAAATATGCAGGTTAGGATAGGCTTACATATTTTGGGACAACCGCCTCAGGACGAAAATCTGCGTGAGTATCTAATGCTGTTGACGCGGCTGGAAAATGGTGATATTCCGTCTTTGATGCAGGTATTGGCAAAACATTATGGTTTTGACTATTATGACCTGTTGGAAAACAGCGGCTTAATTTACGAACCTTTAAATATTACTTATGGCGCTTTAATAGATAAATTACGTGCCCGCAGCCGCAATATCATAGCACTTTTGATTGAGCACGGTTTTGATGAAGAAAAACTGTATAATTTAGAAAATCTTGAGTGGGTATGTGATGGAAGCAGCGAATTTAAGTTAGCGCTCAAACAAATCTGCTGCTATATTTGTAATAATATTTATCCCAATCTGATGCTTACTTCACAGGAAAGAGAAAACCTGCTAAGAGGATTGGAAGGGCAATATATCGAACCGGGACCGTCAGGAGCTCCAAGCAGCGGCGGTGCTGATCTTTTACCTACCGGACGAAATTTTTATGGTATTGACCCGAGAAATCTGCCAACTCCTGCTGCATGGGAAATAGGAAAAACTTTGGGCGATCAGGTAATCGAAAGGTATATCAGTGAAGAAGGACGATACCCTGAAAGTGTTGGTATAGTTTTATGGTCAGGTGCCAATATGCGCAGTCACGGTCAGTGCGTAGCAGAATTTTTATATCTTTTGGGCGTACGGCCGCAATGGCAGCATGGCAGTCAAAGAGTAATCGGTCTTGAAGTCATACCGCTGATGGAATTGAAACGTCCCCGTATTGACGTCACTGCCAGGATCAGTGGTTTGTTTAGAGATACTATGCCCAGTGTAATGAATTTGCTGGACAAAGCTGTTTTACTGGTAGGGGAACTTGAAGAAGATGAAGAGCAAAATTACGTTCGTAAGCATTTACTTGTTGATAGTCTGGAACTAGAAGCGGAGGGTTTAACAAAAGAAGATGCTTGGCGGCAGGCTGCTTTTCGTATTTTTGGAGATGAGCAGGGTGTTTATGGCGCTGGCGTAGCAGCGCTTTTAGAGGCAAAAAATTGGGAAAGTATTGATGATATTGCCGAGGTGTATGTTCGTTGGGGCGCGCATGCTTATGGCGGCAAGGTCAAGGGTAAGTTTTTACCGCAGCAGTTCCGTAAAAGAATGGGAAGCTTGGACGTAACAATTAAAAACGAGGATAATCATGAAACTAATATGCTCAGTTCAGATGATTATAACGCGTATCATGGTGGTATGATCGCTGCAGTACGCAGTATCAAAGGTTCTGCCCCGCGTTCGTACTGCGGCGACAGTACTGATAAAAGCAAGGTCGTCATGCACAGTGTACAGGAAGAGGCTAAACGTATTTTCCGCAGTGAAGCTATTAATCCTAAATTTATCGAGGGTATGATGAAGCATGGATATAAAGGTGCTGCCGATATGGCTAACTATATTGCACACAGTTTCCAGTGGGATGCTACAAGCTCTGTGATGGAAGATTGGATGTATGAAAAATATGCCGAAAAATATACATTCGACCCCAAAGTACAGGAATGGCTGCGTGATGTTAATCCATGGGCTTTGCAGCGCATGGCGGAGATTTTACTGGAAGCGGATCAGCGTGGTCTGTGGCAGGCGAAACCTGAAACCAAAGCAGAATTGCAAAAGATCTATTTATCAGTAGAAGGCGAATTAGAGGAACGCAGTGATGAACATTCCTAAAATCAAGATGCTTGTTCTCAGCTTGACCGGTCAGTGCAATTTTGCCTGCAAGTACTGTTATGCAGCAGAACATGACGGCAGTATGCTTAAAGTTGATGATGCCATTAAAGCTGTGAATTTGGCGGCAGGCAGCGGAGAAAAATTTGTTATTCAGTTCAGCGGTGGTGAGCCGCTGCTGAACTTTGAATGTTTGAAAGCTGTTGTTAAATATGTTCAGGATAATAACCTGCCTGCTGTTTTACAGATACAAACAAATGGATCATTGATGACGGATGAAATAGCAGAATATTTATTCAAAAATAAAGTTGCAATTGGTGTCAGTTTAGACGGCAGACCGAATATCAATGATAAGCTGCGCCTGACTAAAGCCGGAGATGGAGCAACAAGTTCAATTTTATATGGTTTAGAAGTTTTAAAGCGTAATAATATAGCAGTTGGTATTACCTGCGTAGTTACAGACGAAAATGTCAGCGAATTGGCCGGTATAGTAGAATTTGCTTATTTTATAGGGAATATACGCAGGATAGGCTTTGACCTGTTGAGAGGGCAGGGAAGAGGAGCTGTCCTCAAACCGCCTTCCGAAACAGCTATGCGTAAGGCAATGGAACAGGTTTACGAAAAAGCACGTCAGCTAGCATATTTAACAGGCTATAAAATTCATTTTGCCCAACAGGAACGAGTTAAAATACTTTGTGCTGATTCTTCCCATGAATTTGGCCACTGTTATGCGATGAATGGAGAAGCAGCTTTTATTGATGCCAAAGGCGATATTTATGCCTGTTCCTCCCTTGTCGGTAATAAAGATTTTTATATTGGTAATGTAAAAAATGGGCTGGACACTATATTGGTAAAGAAAGTCCAGGAGCAAATCAGAACTTCAATGTTTTTTTGTAAGCAGTGTGAAGATTTTAAATTGTGTGGTGGCGGCTGTTTTGCCCGCTGGTATGGCAGTGGAGTTAAAGAAGCATATCTCAGCGAATGTGTATTAAAACAGGTATCTATTAAACAAATAAAAATATAGAAAATGCTTGACCATATGACAGGTATATAGTCTAAAATGATAATGAAAGAAAATAAGAATATTTTAAGAGGTGATTAAAATGACTTGTAAAGAACATCCTAAATATGAATTGCCGAATACTCCGCATGCCAAACATCGTTATGAAAGCGCTATGAAGCATGTAGAGGCTGCTAAAGCTGCTGGCAAATCTTCTGAAGAAATTCATGCTATTTTCAAAAAAGTAATGGAATTTGACATCAAAGATGTTGAAAAATTACCTGCTGATGGACCGCATGCCAAATATAGGAGTGCCGTTATCCATGCTCAAAAAGCAATTGCTGCTGGTAAAAGTAGCGAAGAAGCGCATGAATTATACAGAAAAATCATGGCTGGTGAAGCAACCGGCGGTTGCGGTCATCATTAAAATTTCATAATCTGGTTGTTAGAAGTGCGTTAAGCCGCGATCCCGTCGCTGGGTATTTATTTAATCCCTGGAAACAGCCATTTTCGATCTCTGGATAACCTACGAGCGATAGGATTGAGATTAATGACCGATATGATCGGAATAAAAAACATTAGTGTCTTCCTGCCTGGGCAGGAGGACACTTTTTTTACGGGAGTTGTTAGAATGAAATTATATACAGTGTCTACAGGCGATACAGCTTATCGTTATGAAAAAAGTATCGTAGTGTTTTTTAAGGGTGCGCGTAAAGTACTTAGCACTTCGGTTTTTAATGGCGGTTATCATGAAAATTATAAAGCTGTATTTAACCACGATGGTAAGGTTGGTTCAGGGATGCCATGTGAGATGTTAGCTGATACTTATACCGAACATATGCGGATATTAGCCAAGCGTATAGGCTTAGAGCCAGAGCTTGTAACTGGAATGGGAACTGCTGCTGATATGGAAAATGTGGCTATAGAATCCTTGAATTATAAAGAACTTACTGTTACTGCTATAGTAACAGGCGGGATTGAAACAAATGGAGGACGTGTCGGTGATCCTGCCGATTATTATAAACCTGCGGAAAAACCAGATAAATTGGGTACTATTAACATTATTTTGATACTAGACGCAGATATGCCTCCTGGAACGCTGGCCAGAGCATTGGTTACATGTACTGAAGCAAAGACGGCTGCAATTCAGGAACTGCTGGCTGGCAGTAACTATTCTACAGGACTTGCGACAGGATCAGGGACGGACCAAACAATAATTGTTGCTAATTCGGATTCTGAGCTGTATTTTGAAGGAGCCGGAAAACATTCTAAAATGGGTGAGCTTATTGGAAAAACCGTTACTAAAGCAGTTAAAGCGGCATTATCAAAACAGTCTGGACTCAATCCTAGAACACAGCACAATGTGTTTAGACGCCTAAAACGTTTTCAAGTGACAACGCAAAGTATCTGGCTTTTATTCCAGCAGCAGTTAGCTGTCTTAAAGCCTGATTTCTTAGAAGCGGCAGAAAAGCTTGCACAAGAACCTGTAATGCTGACATATACTTCTTTATATATACATTTGTTGGACCAGTTTTTATGGGGATTACTTGATAAAGATGAGGTCATGAATGCAGCAGAAAAGCTATTGAGTGACATTGCGGGAGAATATGATACAGAAAGTATCGCGCTGAATGAGGTTTCGGTAGAAGCTATGATGAAAGCCTGGAGTGAGTTGTTTGTGAATATTATTGCAGATAATATTCAAAGGAACTAAAGATAATGAGAAAGATGGCTTCGAAAACTTTTTTGGCAGTGATGCTGCTTATAGTAGTTTTTTTTATTTCTGGCTGTGGAAGCTCTAATGGTGGCAATGTAAAAAAAGTCGCTTACGAAATAATTGATGATCAGGGGGCCATGATCCAATTAGAGCATAAACCGGAAAGAATACTGACGTTGGCAATGGGAACAGACAGTATTGTGTTAGGGATACTCCCTGAAGAGAAATTGATTGCAATTAATTCTTTGGCTGATGATCCTGTAAGCTCCAATATCGTAGATAAGGCGAATGGAATTACTAGAAAAATAAAAAATCCTTCTGCTGAAGAAATTTTATCTTTAAAGCCGGATGTTGTATTTATTTATAATTGGGGCAAAGCCGAAATGGTTGATAATTTACGGGAACTGGGAATTAAAGTAGTTGTTGTAAAGGGACCTAAAAGTATTGCTGATGTTAAAGAGAATGTGAAATTGATAGCAAAAACTTTAGGCGAGGAAGATAAAGGTAATCTTATGATTGCAAAAATGGATGATAAATTAGCAGAAATCAAAGAAAAGGTGGATAATATTAAGCCTGAACGAAGGAAGAAGCTCGTTTTGATATCATTGATGACATCTTATGGCGGTAAGGGGTGTACTTTTGATGATATTTGTAAGTATGCAGGTGTTATAAATGGCGTTTCTGATGCCGGATTGCATAATGGACAGCTTTTAACAAAAGAGATGTTGGTTGATATTAATCCTGATCTTCTGATTATGCCTGTCTACAATGATCACAAAACTTTTGATATTGAAAAATATAACAAAGAATTTTTAGAGGATCCTGCATTGAAAACATTAAATGCAGTAAAAGAAAAGCGGTTTTTCTATCCGCGGGAGGGTTATATTTATAATTCTTCGCAGGATATAGTATTTGGTGTACAGGAAGTAGCTCGTGCTGCGTATGGCAGTTTATTTGATCAGCCTGAAAACTGTCATATTTCAGTTGTTGCAGAAGTTGAAAAATAAAAGAGACCTTGTATTTTACAAGGTCTCTTGATTTATATATGTTACTTGTAATGAAATTTTATTTATGTATTCATCTGGATCTGATGTTAACCAATGATTTTTTAAGGGCATAACATAAATATTGCTTAATGGCTGCAATTCATTACTATTGAGAAATGAGGCAATTTTTTTTGAAATAGATTTTGAATTTTTGTGATAAGTACCTTTAAAAAATATATTTAAATAGAGTCCTTCTGGTAATATCATATGGTTTTTATTAATATTTTGAGGATGACCAACAGTTGTAAAAAATGCTAGTGAATAACTTTTTTCTCCCATTAAAAATTTTTTTTGATCAACGATCCAACCTACAGCTTTTTCTTTAAAATGTTGCTTATTAAAAGCTTTCTGGTTGTGTTTTGCCATTATTTCGAGACGTTTCTTACCAACGGCGACAGAAGACAAATCACTTATAAAAATTATCTGTTCAGATTGATGCTCTAGCGTTATCTGATTTAAAGCTAAGTTTTCAATATTGCTTAAAAGCTTATCAACAAATGCCAGACTATGTTTAATTTTAATATGCTTATTGATTATTTCATCACATTCACAAGATTTTTTATGTATCAATTCGTTAAATTTATCTGAACTTTTATGGTTAAGATAATCTTTTATCTGTGAAATAGGAATATCTAATTTTCTTAAATTTACTATGATTTCTAAAATTAAATATTGTGTTAAAGAATAGTGGCGATAGCCATTTTCCGCTATGAATTCAGGACTTAAAAGCCCTATTCTGTCATAGTAAAGCAGTGTTTGTTTAGGAATATTAAAAAGAGTCGCTAATTCTCCGGCTGTAAAAAAATCTTCTATTGATTTACTCATAAATTACTCCTTTATTTATTGACAATATACTTACTATATAGTTTACCATAGAATTATATAAGATATTATATCATATAAAATTATAGATAAGTAGAATTTAATTTTAATAATTTAATAAAAACAGGTGCGTAAGCTTAATAGAGAAATCGGTATAAGCCGATGCGGTCCCGCCGCTGTAAAGATGAGCCTGCTGCAAATGCCACTGAGATTGATCTTGGGAAGGCGCAGCACGAGCGTTGAATCCTGAGCCAGAAGAACTGCCTGTTTGAATAAAGTGATATTCCTGCGAGCGACAGGAAGGTTACGCTTGAGTTTTTACCAAGTGCTTTTATGCCTTTCTCTTTTTGCAGAGAAAGGCATTTTTGTTAGAGGTATTATTTGCGCGGCCATGAAAGACTGGACGCAGATGATTGCTTCTATAAAAATAATAAAAAAATTTGGGAAAGGAAGTTGAGCATGTTGAACAAGAGTTTGGGTAAAAGTGTACTGATGACAGCACTCATAACTGGGAGTGTCATCTGGGGGGCACGGTAGTACACGCGGAGGAACCGCAGCAGTTTTTATTGGATGAGTATGTTGTAACGGCTACAAGAATGGAAAATAAATTAGTTGATACTCCTGCCAATATGTCGGTCATAACATCAGAGGAGTTTGAAAAAAGAAACTATCAAAGCGTAAGTGAAGCTTTAGAAAATGTTCCTGGTGTTATTGTAAAACGCAGTGGATTTTTAGGTGGAGATCAACATATTTATTTAAATGGTGATGATAGAGTATTAATTATGGTTGATGGGCGAAGACTTAACCAGGATAAGGGAACTTCTGGACGTTCTGGTTTTGATATAACTAATTTGCCATCTCCTGATTTTATTGAAAAAATAGAGATTTTGAAAGGTGCAGGATCATCATTATATGGTTCAGATGCAGTAGGTGGTGTTATAAATATTATTACCAAAAGTGCCAATAAGAACTATGCAAAAATAAATATAAATACCGGCTCATGGGGTTCGCAAAATTACAGTGCTTTAGTAAGTGTGAAAAAAGGTAAAACTGGCGTAATCACAACGATAAACAAACAAAAGCAAAATTATGTAAAATACAAAGAAGCTGATTCCGGGGATAATGTTAAGTGGCCTAATTCTTCTAATAATATTATAGGCGCCACAATTAAAGTTGATCAGGAGTTTGACGATGATAAATTAGCAACGTTATATTTTGAGCACTCATTTAAAGATGGTGGCAAACCTTATTATGCTACGGGTTTAGGTGGGTGGAATACTATTAAACCAGGAGCATCTGGTACTGATTTGAACAATAATATTTCAGGAAAATTTGAATGGGGACGTGGAGAAAAAAATACTGGGTTTATACAAATATATAGAAATTATTATAGTGGCAATTTTTATGATAATAATAGTGACAGCAATTATTATGAAACTAAAGATGGTGTAGAAATTCAACAAACTTGGGAATTATCAAAAAATAATAAAGTAGTTGTTGGTGCTGATTGGCGAGAATCTGAGGTAAATAATCCTGGTACATATGGCGGTAAAATTGCTAAAATCAACAATAAGGCTATTTATGTACAGGATAGCTGGGATTTTGCCGATTCTTGGCTTTTAAATGCGGGGCTTCGGTATGATAAACATAATTTTTTTGGAAATAAAACTACGGCAAGTGTAGCAGTAAATAAAAAATTTAGTGAAGACAGTCATGCATATCTTTCTTGGGGGCAAATTTTTAATGCGCCACAGGCTAATGATTTATTCTATTATTCGCCATCAATCCCTGGGGTGTCAGGCGCGATGATAGGTAATGCCAAATTAAAACCTGAAACTGGTGAAGTTTGGACTATTGGCTATGATACAAAACTTAACGATAAAATACAATTGGGGATCAATGCATTTTACAGTGAACTTGATGATGCAATAAACTGGGCAGCTTTAGATCCAAATAATTTTTTAAGTGATTGGACAGTTGCTAATGTTGCTAAACAGAAAAAACGTGGTATGGAGTTTAATGTCAAACATAAGTTAACGGATGAGTTTTCAATAAATGGCAGTTATACCTATGTAAAAGTTGAGGAAGATAATAAGGATGGAAATGGATTTAAACGCGATACTAATGTATCACCTAATCAGTATAAAATAGGCATAAGCTTTAATAAAGATAAATGGGATGCAGAATTATATGGACGTGGAGCTAGTGGTGCTGATAAAAGTAAATATGTAGATTCTAAGTATTTGACTTTAGATTTTTCTTTGCAATATAAAGTTCAAAAAGATTATAAAATTTATGCCAAAGCATATAATTTAACTAATGCTTCTTATGCTGAAACAGGTGGTGTTTCTAATGGCAAGTATTCTTTTCCTATGCCAGGACGCTCTTTCCTTATCGGTATGGAATACGCATTTTAAATAATGAAACGCAAATATATGGACTGGAGCATAAGCTTCGGTTCATATATAATTTGAAGGAGTTTTTATGAAAGTAGCATTATGTCATTTAGAACTTAGCAATGGTCCTGAGCAGAAAAATATAGAACTATTGGAAAAAGCAGTTCGAATTGCTGCTGAAAAAGGAGCTAATTGGGTAATTACTCCGGAAACAGCAGTGCAGGGGTATTACTTTTATAAATTAGAGCCAGAAACAAAAGTAGATAAACAACCGTCTTCTAAATTAAGTTTCTTATTATCATTAGTTAAAGACTATGGTTTATTTTTGTTTTTGGGGTGTGGTGAATACGATAGCGAATTGAACTGTAATTTTAATTCTTGTATTGTATTTGAACCAAGTGGAGAAATATGCGGCAGACATAGAAAAATTATTTCTCATGGTATCGGTGCTGAGTCTTGGGCGAGAACTGCAGATGTACTAAAACCTATCGATTGTTTGAATATTAAAGTTGGAGTGCTTGTATGTGCAGATGCATGGTACAGTGAACATGCTAAAAAGATGCAGAAAAAAGGCGCACAGATAATTATTGATATAGCAGCGTGGCCTCCAACGGAAGTTTGTGGCAATCCGTTAGGAGCATGGGAAAAATGTTCCTCTGTTACAGGATTACCAGTGCTGGTTTGCAATCAAACCGGAAAAACTGAATGGATGGATATGACTATTGGCCAAAGCGTCGTTATAGAGCATGGCAAAGTAAAATTTAGTTATAATGGGAAACAGGCAGTTTTATTATTCGAGTGGGATGAAGTTACAGGAATAGTTATATCAAAAAAATTTGAAGTTATTTTTATTTAAAATTTGACTATATACTTGGTATATAGTTTAATATGATATAGTAATTTAATTGTAATGAAATTCTTATGGATATTTCTTGCTATTATTGTGCTTTTAGGAGGAGTTATAGTGAAAAGAATGTCAGTATACCCATTTACAGCTATTGTAGGACAGGATGATATGAAAATGTCCTTAATATTAAATGTAATAAACCCGTCATTAGGCGGTGTTTTAATAAAAGGTGAAAAAGGTACTGCCAAGTCAACAGCAGTACGTGCTTTGGCCGAATTACTGCCGGCTATGGAAGCAGTACATGGATGTAAATTTCATTGTGATCCGGCAGATCCCAATCTGTTATGCGAAGATTGTGCATCTAAATATACTGAGGATAATAAATTAGTTGCCGATACCGTAAAAATGCGTGTGGTCGAGTTGCCTGTAAGCGCGACTGAAGATCGCGTTGTTGGTACTTTGGATATTGAACATGCGATTAAGCATGGCGAGAAAAAATTTGAGGCAGGTATTTTAGCTCAAGCCAATCGTAATATTTTGTATGTGGATGAAATAAATTTGCTTGATGACCATGTTGTAGATGTATTGTTGGATGCTGCAGCAATGGGAATCAATACAGTTGAGCGTGAAGGCGTTTCATATTCTCATCCGGCTCGTTTTGTTTTGGTTGGTACAATGAATCCTGAAGAGGGTGATATCCGCCCGCAGCTTTTGGATCGTTTTGGCTTGTCAGTAGTTGTTACAGGTGAGCATGATCCCGCGCAGCGTGTTGAGGTAATTAAACGTCGTTTGGCTTATGAGCAGGATGCCGATACTTTTATTGCCGGTTATCAGCATGATCAGGAAGAGCTGGCTGCAAAAATTACACAAGCCAGCAGTTTGTTACCTCAGGTAGATATCAACGAGGAACTTTTGGAAACTGTTGCTAAATTAGCTGTAGAACTTGGTGTTGACGGGCATCGCGCCGATATTACTGTAATTAAAACAGCTTTGACACTGGCGGCTTTTAATGGACGCAAAGAAGTGGAACTGGAAGACGTAAAAAATGCTGCCAAATTAGTATTGCCGCATCGTATGCGTCGTCGTCCTTTTGAAGAAGGACAATTGGATTGGGATAAGGTTGAAAGTATTTTGTCCTCTGGGGCTAAAGGAGCGTTATAAATGCTGACTAATGCTATTTATCCTTTTGTGGCAGTAGTTGGGCAGGAGCAGTTAAAAAAAGCTCTGCAGATCGCTTTAGTAAATCAAAAGGCAGGTGGCCTTTTGATTGGCGGTGAAAAAGGGACTGCTAAATCCACCTTGGTACGCGCTGCTAAAGAGATTATTGGCACACAGAAGATAGTGGATTTGCCGCTTAATGCTACGGAAGATATGCTTTTTGGTAGTATCGATATTGAATATGCTGTTAGTAAAGGCGAACGCAGATTTTTGCCTGGGATATTAAGCAGAGCTACAGGTAATATTTTGTATATTGATGAAGCAAATTTATTGCGGCAGGAATTGCTGACTGCAGTTTTGGATGTTAACGCTTCTGGTATCAATCAGGTTGAGCGTGATGGCATTTCTTTTACTCATTCTGTATCGTATACTGTTATTGGAACAATGAACCCCGAAGAAGGAGTTCTGCCAGGTCATATATTAGATAGGTTTGGTATGTATGTTGATGCCCAAAGTGAGAAAGATGTGGTAATACGCACAGAAATAATTAGACGTTCTCTTGCCTGTGGCTTTGATATACAAAGCTTCAGAAACAGTTATTTTAATGAAACAGAAAAATTAGCGGCAAAGATTGCTTTGGCAAGGAGCATTGTAGAAGAAATTGAAGTATCAGAAGCCATGATGCAGCTGGCGGCACAAATGTGCGCACAGGCTTTTTGTGCCGGTCATAGAGCGGAAATTTATCTTTTGGAAGCCGCTAAAGCTATAGCCGCTTTAGCGGAAAGAAATTATGTTTTACCTAAGGATGTGGAAGAAGCTGCCATGTTTGTGCTGCCGCATCGTATGCGGAAGCCACCAGAACAACAACAGGAAAATCCGGAGCAGCAGGAAGAAGAACAGCCTGATGATAATGAACAGCAGAATCAAGATGAAAACGAGGATAATGATGAAGACTCAAAGGAGTCACCGTTGGCGCCACCACCGCTTGATGATAATGAAGACGATGGTGATGAGGAAGATAACAGTGACGATGATGAGAATCAGGATGACGACAAAGAAAAAGAAGAGCAGAGTCCTGACAATGACAAAAATCAGTTAGCACCGGAAGAACAGATTGCAGATATTGATAAAAATTTTAAGTTTCCTAAAATGGTTCTGGATTTAGGCAAAGATCGCAATGTCCGGCGTGGCAGTGGCAAACGCAGCACGACTAAAACAGATCTTAAACAAGGGCGTTATGTTAGGGCTGAAATGCCGAAAATAAAAGTGGAAGATTTGGCTTTTGATGCTACAATCAGGGCTGCGGCGCCGTTTCAGCGTCTGCGTGAAGATAACGGTTGCGCCCTGAATATTAAGAGTGAAGATTTACGGCAAAAAGTACGCGAAAAACGTATTGGCAATACATTTTTATTTGTAGTTGATGCCAGTGGGTCAATGGGAGCTCGTGAACGGATGCGGGCCGTAAAAGGCGCTATTTTCTATATGCTGCAGGAAGCATATCAGAAACGTGATCGTGTTGGTATGGTTGCTTTTCGCAGGCAAAAGGCTGAATTATTGCTGCCTATAACACGCAGCGTTGATCTTGCACAAAAGTGTTTGGCAGAAATGCCTACTGGCGGCAAAACTCCTTTAGCAGACGGTTTATCAACTGCGTTGGTAACTTTGGGAATGTTGAATAAAAAAGACAGCGAGTTAGAACCGATTCTGATTTTAGTAACTGATGGCAGAGCTAATGCCATAGAAGAAAACAGTGGTGATCCGGTAGAGAGTGCCTTAAAAATGGCTGAAAAAATTCGGAAGGCTAAAATTACCTCCGTTGTTATCGATACTGAAACAGATTTTATTAAACTGGGTGTGGCCAAAGCTGTTGCCAAAGCAATGGGAGCAACTTATTATAGCCTTCGCAGTTTATCTCAGGAACAGATTTTAAGAATAGTACGTAATTTAGATGTTTAAACAGGAGGTAAGAGGTAATATGATGAAAAAGTTAATAATGCTGCTGACAATTTGCATGATGTGCTTATTGGCGGTTTCAGCCAGTGCTGCAGAAAAGAATGATGAAGCACCACCTATCAATTGGGAAATTAGCATGATGCCCAAGCCTACGGCTGAGGAAATAGAAGCAGCACGTTGGTCAATTGTTTTAGAAAACACTATGGGCGTTTATGCATATGACATGGATTCACTGTATTTCCCAGAAGAAAAAAACGGGGTTGTAAACAAAGATTTAGTTAATGTTATTGTGAAAACTGTTTTTACAGACAAAGAATTACTAAAAAGAATGAATAAAACCTATGCAGAAAAACTGGCGAAAAAAGAAAAAGTTCAGTATTGTGAAATGCTGATGCAATTTAATGTGGCAGATAAAACCTATGGTGTAAAACAAATGGACGTTTATGGCAGCAAAGGAACGAAACTTGAAACTAAAATAAATAACGGAGAACTTATCCCTGTGCCAGAGAAAACGTTTGCAGAGGCGATGCTGGAAATTTGTTTGCAAGCAGTGAATAATACATCCGAAAATTAAAATATAAATCCTATTAATGATATAAAATATCAAAAAACTAAATATGAAATTAATAAGAAAAATAATTGGTACATTAACTTGAAATAATACTTAATATCATATATAATCTAGTATCATAACTAAATACTTATTGTCAGGTGACGTATGTCTTAATAGATAAGTTGGGTGTAATTCCTACACGATCCCGTCGCTGTAAAAGTGAGCGAATCCAAACTAATGCCACTGGAAATATCTGGGAAGGCTTGGATAAGCTATGAACTTAAGTCAGAAGAACTGCCTGATGATTACTTTACTACTGCGTGAGACAGTTAGGTAATGTGTCGGCTTCTTTTGTTTTTATAATTAAGTCGTTTAATACCTTTTGCCTTAGGTGAGAGGTATTTTTTATTTGTTTATTGCAATTAAAGGCCAAGTACTGTGCGGCCATAAAGAAAGGGTACAGGAAACGTCTTTATTTCAATAATATAAAAAAGTTGTGAAGGGAAGTTGAGTATGTTGAAAAAAGGTACGAGTAAGAGTGCATTGATGGTAGCGCTTGCAACTGGCAATGTCATATGGGGGGGCACTGTAGTACATGCTGAAGAACCAAGTCAAGCATTTACGTTAGATCCTATGATAGTAACAGCGCAGAGAATGGAAACGCGTGATTTAGATACACCAGCTGCTGTAACAGTAATTTCTTCAGAAGAAATTAAAAAGAGCGGTGCAGTAAATGTTGATACTCTTTTAGCCCAACAAATTGGGTTTAATGGAATGTCATATGGTCCTAATGGGCAAGAATATGGTGGCTCAGCTAGTAGAACAAAAATTCGTGGTTTGGATAAAGGCACATTGGTATTAGTAAATGGTGCTCCGATGAATTTGTTAAATTATAATGCGATATCCAATATTCCACTGGACAGCATAGAGAAAATAGAAATTGTTCGTGGCTCTAATGCAACTTTGTATGGGGCCGAAGCTATGGGTGGGGTAATTAATATAATAACAAAAAAAGCTTCTGGTTCTGCAAAAACAACAATATCCGGAACTATTGGTAATTATACAGATAAATGGTCAGTTGGCCATCAAAATGAATATTTTTCAGTTTATTATGATAAAGATTATTATGATGAAGTTAATCCTCAAACCCGTAAATTTCCTTATGGAGAATATGCAAGCTCATCAGGAAGCAAAAAAAATAATTATAATACTTTAGGAAAATCCAGAAAAGAAAGTATTTTTATTACAGGTAATATAGGGAAGAATTTGACGTTAAATTATAACCATTCAAAATCAGATCTTAATAGATTTCAGATAACTCGTTCTAAAGCAGCTGCTGATAAGCTAGGAACATCATATAAATATGACGATAATCGTGACACAGCTAGTTTAGTTTATGATGATACAAGTAACAAATTAAAATCTGTATTTTCTTTTAATAGCCGCTGGTTTACTTCAAATCAAAAAAAGAGTAATGAAAAAGAATTTTCAGTATCTGGTGGATCTTATAAAATGTTCAATATAACATCAGATACTCAGAAGGGTTGGTCTTTTAATGGAGATAAAGATAGCTTAATTGCGGGTATTGCAATTAAACGTGATTTTTATCAAAATTATAAATATACTTTTCAAAAGTCTGATAGAACAAGTTTAGGACTTTATACGTCTTATACTCACCAATTTGCACCTAAATTTAGTGCTACTTTGGGATTGCGTGGGGAAGCCATCAATGATTTTGATACAGACCAAAATGTATTTTTGCCACAATTACAAACATTATATAAATTTAATGAAAATTTGACTTGGTATACAAATATAGGTAAATCATTTATTATGCCTGCAATGAACAGCCAATTCTATACGACAGATAAAGATGCACACAACTTGAAAAAATCACGTGGGTTAAAGCCTCAAGAAGGTTGGACGTATGAAACTGGAATGAAAACGATAACTAATTCGAGTTCTTTAAAACTTGCCGTGTTTAATATGGATATCAGTAATAAATTTGGATGGGCAAGCGAAGAAGAATTAGGTATAGGTACGAATACTAAGGCTGAAATACAAATTAATAAAGGCGATTTTCGGAATACAGGCATTGAAGTTGAATATACAAAATTAGTTGGCGATAATTGGCGATATAATCTTGGTGTTACCTATTCTAATCCAGAAATAAATGATTCTGGTGAATGGGTACAGGACAATGCCAGACTTCAATTTGTGGCAGGAATTGGATATCAGAAGAATAAGTTTAATGCAGGATTAAACTATCTTTTCTTAGGAGACAGGAATGATAGCTATTATCATGAAGTTACTTCTAGTGGTAATAGATATTATGCTCTTCCAAATAGAAATATAATGAATGCTACATTACAATACAGTGCAGATAAGAATAATTCTGTAGCATTAAATTTCTATAATATTTTAGATAAAAAAGATGTCGTGAACGATTATGAAAATTATGGATTACCATTCAATTGGACACTAACCTACAATTATTCTTTCTAAAACTAAAATTAATAGGCGGCACACTGTGCTGCCTATTATAACTATAAATAAAATATTTTAAAACCACTAATATAAAAAATGTAGATAAAACGATGCAGCAGAAAATCCAGTACTTATTTCTTGAAAATAAATACAGAAATATTGCCCTAATAAGACACAATATGAATTTGATAGTATATATTGAAAAATAAATAGAATTATATTATACTTAATTAAATTAAATATTTCGTAAATCAGGTGACGCTAGTCTTAATAGAGAAGTTGGGTGTAAATCCCATACGATCCCGTCGCTGTAATGGTGAGTGAATTCAAATTTATGCCACTGGAAATATCTGGGAAGGCTTGAATAAACGTTGAACCTAAGTCAGAAGAACTGCCTGATTATTTGTTACTACTGCGTGTGACAGTAAGGTAATGTAGCAGTTTTTCTATTGTAGTTAAGCTGTTTTATGCCTTTTGCTTTCAGCAGGAGGCATTTTTATTTTTATTAGCCGATTGTTAATAAAAGTAAATACTATAAGGCCATTAAAGAATGGGTATAGAAAATGCTTTTATTTCAATAAATACAAAAAATTCTGAAAGGAAGTAGCGTATGTTGGAAAAGAGTATGGGTATAAGTGCTTTGATGATAGCACTGGTAACTGGAAATGTCATCTGGGGGGGGTACTGCAGTACGTGCTGAGGAACCAAATCAAGTATTTACGTTAGATCCAATGGTAGTAACTGCAACACGGACAGAAAAAAGAGATGTTGATGTACCTGCATCAACTACAATCCTGACTAGTGAAGATTTAAAAGCAACAGGTGCGCAGAATTTGCAGGTTGCTTTGGGGCGTGTGCCTGGATTGGTTTATAAAACGTTTGCACCTGGTGGTGGTGCTATGGGGACAATGGCTAATGAAATAGCCATTAGAGGTGTAAGTAATGGTACTTTGATTATGCTAAATGGATCTCCTATGAATTTGAGAGGAAAATATTTTTTAGATGCTATACCTATTGATAGTATTGAGAAAGTTGAGATAGTAAAAGGTGGGGGATCCGTGCTTTACGGTAGTGAAGCAATGGGCGGTGTTATTAATATTATAACTAAACAAGATTTTAAAAATTCAGTAACTGCCGGAGTTGGTAATTACGGTCAACAAAAATACAATGCTACTGTTAATGCTGATAAATTAAGCGTTGGTTATAACTTAGAAAAATGGGGAAAGGTTGATACAATTTCACGTTCACATGATAAAGGTGACAAACATACAGATATGAACAGTTCTCATAAAAATAATTTATTTTTGAACTATAAAATTAATGATAACTGGAATTTTTTATATAATTATTTTGAAACAAATGTAAAATATGATACATGGTTTGATGATGGATATAAAAGCGTTCCCAAAGGCGGAGCATTGCAACAGAATAGAGAATATGTAACAAAGCAAAATTTAATGCAGATGACATATCAAGATGACAGTGTTAAGGGGAATTTCTATTATAACCAGAATAAATTAATGGCAGATGGATATACTAATTACACAACAAGCGGTGCTTATTCTGGAAAAATGTATGATACAGATGAGAAAAATCGTACATATGGAGCTGATATACAAAAAAAGTGGGAGTTTGGAAATAAAGCCAATTTGATTTTGGGAAGCAGTTATCAAAATGAGTTTTATGATGATTATGGTAAAGATGGCCATAAATCTCCTGATCAAGTAACGTCAAGAAATATTTATGCTGTTTATGGGCAATATGACTACAAATTTGATGAAAAAAATGAATTTATTTTTGGGGCACGTGAAACATGGACTACTGGTGGGTATAAAGACCAGAATTATGATAATTTTAGTATGTCTGGTCAGTATTTGCATAAATTAACAGAAAATGATTCATTGTATGCTATTGTTGGACAATCATTTATTATGCCTACTTTTTCACAAATGTATGGTGCTAGTGACAGTGCTGTCTCTAATCCCGATTTAAAGCCGCAAAAAGGAACTAATTATGAATTAGGATGGAAGCGGGTTAGTGACAATCATAGTTGGAAAGCAGCTATTTATCATATTGATATCACAGATAATATTACTGCAACCTGGGATAGTAGTAAAACGGAATATAAATATACTAATGAAGATTTTAAAAATACAGGTGTGGAAATAACTTGTGATATTATTGGTAAAGATGGATTTACTTATAATTGGGGCATAAATTATGGTGATCCTAAGGTTAAGGGAACTAAAAAGCCCTATTGGGATAGAAAGTATGGAAGATGGCAATTGAATGGTGGCATTAATTATACAAAAGATAAATGGATAACAAGTTTACAAGGTACTTATTTAGCTCAAAGGGTTGAGACTCCTAGCAGTAAGCAGTCGTTTAGTGAAAAACCTTATTTTCTCACAAGTCTGACAACTACCTATAATGCTGATAAACAAAACTCTATTTCGCTGACACTGGATAATTTGCTTAATAGAGAAGACAATTTAAGTCATAGTGGATCAGAATATTATTCTACTCCTTTCAATTTCTTGCTGAGCTATAATTATAAATTTTAAAATATTATAGGCGGCGTTGAAAGCCGCCTATATAACTTGATTTCAGACATAAGTTTTAATATAACATTTGATTTAGGAAATAGCAGAGATTTACTTTTAATATAAACTTATCTTAAAATAGTTTTATAAAATCAGGAGGCTATTATGACAGAAACTATTATTGAACTGAGAGATTTATCGATTGGCTATGGAAATAAAAAAGTTCTGCAAAATATTAATGCCAAGATAAATAAAGGCGAGATAGTAGGTATTATTGGTTGTAATGGCGCTGGCAAAAGTACACTGCTGAAAACGATCCGCGGTTTGCTGTCAAAGCAAAGCGGTGATATTTTGTATTTTGGTCGTAATCTGGAAAGCTTTGCTGAAAAAGAACTGGCTCGTGAGGTTGCTTACTTGCAGCAAAGTGTAGAAGTTGGGTTTGGCTATACTGGTAAAGATATAGTGCTTGCAGGACGTTATCCTTATATGAAGTGGTGGAAAGGCGAAAGTATCGCCGATGAAGAATTAGCGCTAAAATGTATGGAATATACCGGTACTAGAGAATTAGCAGAGAGGCCAGTAAATGAAGTCTCCGGCGGGCAAAAACAGCGGATTTTGCTGGCTAAGGTTTTGGCGCAGCAAACGCCGATTTTATTTTTAGATGAACCTACAACAGGATTAGATATGGTTTATCAGGAAGAGATTTTTCGCTTTAGTAAATCATTAACTGAAATGGGAAAAACTATCTTAATGGTAGTTCATGAATTGAATTTGGCTGCTAAATACTGCAGTAGAATAATTTTATTGGGAGACGGTACTGTTATTGCTGACGGAAAGCCTGACGATGTATTTACGGAGACTGTTTTGAGTAAAGCTTATCATGCTCAAGTCAGAGTTATTCGTAGCCACAACACAAATGAGATAATTGAAATAAGTACAAAAGAGGACAGCAGCAGATACCAGCGCGATAGAGAATTGCTGGAACTTATTTGCTGCAAGGGATATGTATGATAAAAAGGAATTTTTGTTGGATTGTGATAGCTGTTTTTATGCTTTCGCAGACTGCGTTTGCAGAAGGTATAAATTTAGAAACCGTTTATCCTTATAGTTTGGAACATAAAAATATTTATAAAACTGTGGGGAGTGCAACTAATCCATTCTATATAAATATTGAAAGCTATGATGCACCTGAACCTCAGGATGTCAATGTAGAAATTCTATTGCCGGAAGGTTTGACTTTTAATGAAGACGATGACTGGCAGGAAGTGAAAACAGGTAAAGGGCTGATTATTAAAAGAAGTTGGACTTTACCAGCTAATTATGGACAGAATTTTGATTTACTTTATTTAAGGGCTAATGAAAAACTTACCGAAGGAAAACATGACATTGTTGTTAAAGTTAGCGGCAAGAGTTGGCAAAAGAATAATAATATTACCTTTACTCATGAATTTGGAGAAAAAAACGTAGATGCTATAAACCTACAAGAAAAACAGTTGGACAGTTCCAAATTTAACTGGTATATCCAATCTGTTACTTTGCCTGTAGATAATTTGGGAAATAAAGATGATCGTATCCAAGAGAGAACTGTTTATATTAAAGACACTGCCTTAGAATCTTTTCGTAATAGAATGACTGGGGATGGTGCTACTAATTGGGCGGCTGTTTTTAATCATCCGGCAGCACATCTGCTGTTAGAGATGCGTAATCCGCAGCAGGATACAAGAATCTTGAAATTTAGAGCTGAGTTGATAGATAAAGCTACTGGCAAGCTAGCTACTGGATTATGTACTGCCAGTCAGAGTGATAATGAAACTGAGCATGGGTGGTCTGGGAAATCAGGAATAGAAGATGCGTCTACGGCGATGATATCATTAGACGGCAAGAAAAGTCAGGCTTTTATTATACCCTTATATGTAGATTATTTCAGAGTTGTGGAAGGTGAATATAATTTACGTGTGACTGTATTCGGTAATGGGCAGGAAAAAATACAGGAGGTACCCATAACTATTGCTAAAAAACGTAGTATGGGTTTATTTGCTGTAGCTTTTTCATTTGGTTGTTTTATTTTAGTCTGTTTAACAATTGGTCAATTAAAAAAATGTATTTTTGATATTGGCGCTAAAGGCGCTATTACTATTGCGTTGTTTGCGGCTGTGGCTTTTGGCAGCATTGTTGTGCCGACGACTTTATTTGGTGATTTGCTGCATGTGTTTTTAGGGCCTTTTTCCGGATTGCTTACAGGAGTATTGAACGGGGTTTTGTTATACCTTTTAGTTATGTCTTTACTGGTTATTTACAGAAAGCCGGGTATAGTGGCACTCATGTTTTTATTGAAGTGGATGTTAGCAGGACTTATGTTTGGCCGCTTTACTCCTCTTGGTATACTAAGTTATATGGTATATATAGTTGTGTTGGAAAGCATTTTGTATATCAGTGGATTTTATAGAAAACAAGAATTGACCTCGGGATATGTTTTTATAGTTGCTATATTGATTGGTACTGCGGATGCATTTATAACGATGATTAATTTAGAACAAATGATGTTTTTTTACAGATTATATTATGCTGATTGGTATATCGGTCTTTATATGCTTATCAACGGTTTACTCTACAGCAGTATTGGTTCGTGGCTTGGCTATAAGGTTGGAATAAAATTGCAGCAGGTTATGGGAGAATGATATGCTGAGAATAAGTGACGTTTCATACCGATATAAAACACGCAAAATTCCTACATTAAAACATTTGTCTCTGCATGTAACAGAAGGCGAAATGCTGCTTTTGGCCGGTTGCAGCGGTTGCGGCAAGTCTACGCTCATTAAAGCTGTCAGCGGTCTTTTAAATACTGCCGGCGCCGGTGAACTTGATGGGAAAATTTATCTGAATAATAAAGATACAGCGGAGATGACGCCTGAAGATATTGGAATATTGGTTGGTACTGTTTATCAATCGCCGGATGATCAGCTTTTTGCGATGACTGTTTCTGACGAAGTAGGTTTTGCGCTTGAAAATCAGGGGCTTGATGAGAATATAATTTCAGTTGAAGTACAAAAAGTATTAGAGCGAGTTGGACTTGCCGGTTTTGAACAAAATAGTATTCATACTTTATCAGGAGGACAAAGGCAGCGATTGGCTCTAGCTTCAGTACTCATCACGAAACCTAAGCTTTTGGTTTTAGACGAACCGGTAAGTCAGATGAATCCACAGGGTGTTGAGGATTTTTTGCAATTATTAGTATCTTTAAATCGTATAGACGGTATAACTATCATTGTAGTTGAACATCGTGTCAATGAACTTGCAAAATATTTTCCGCGTCTGGCAGTGATGTTTGAAGGTGAAGTTATTTATGATGGTCCAATAGAACTAGCCTGGCAAAAAATTGGTTCTGCAGAGAAATATGGTTTGAGAGAGCCGCAAAAAGTTAAATTGTGCCGGTTTCTGCATTTGTCTAAACTGATAGACGAAACGAGTAAAGTTGTTGATTTGATCAAAAGCGAATGTAAAATAGAAAAAACAGCACTGACCGTAAGATCAAAAAAAGCTTGTAGTGAAGCAATCGTAACTGGCAAGGCCATAAGGTATCGTTATCCTGGTTCTACAAGCGATACGTTGCAAGGTATAGATTTTGAGCTTTATAAAGGTGAAACTGTAGCGCTGATGGGGTTTAACGGTGCAGGAAAAAGCACATTGATCAATTTGTTGGGTGGATTAGCAGAACTGTCGTCAGGCGAACTGGATTTGTTGGGTGGAACGGTTGGAGAACGAGCATATGAAATAGGCTATTTACGTCAGGAACCTGACTTAATGTTGTTGGCTGACAGTGTTTGGGAAGAATTAACATGGAAAAATAAAAAAGTTAGGAAAGAGGTTGTATGGGAGCTTCTTGAAAAACTAAAACTGGAAAATAATACGAATGATTTTCCGCTCGCATTAAGTAAAGGGCAGCGTTTAAGGGTAGTTTTGGGAGCCTTGCTGGCAAGAAATCCCAAACTACTGCTTTTGGATGAACCAACAACGGGTCAAGATCAACAAAGTCTTGAAGAAATAAAAAAACTCATAGCATATTTTTCTCAAATGGGCGGCTGCGTTCTTTTTTGTACGCATGATATAGAGTTGGCATCAGAAATTGCAGATAGAGTGATTATTATGGCAAACGGTAAACTTATTGCAAATGGAGCGCCGGAAGTTATTCTATCTGATAGATGGATACTGTCAGCTGGCGGTTTAACTGTTCCGCCATTATTAGAAGTTTCCGAGGCGTTGTTATTACCCAAATGTATTACAGTAGAGGGGGTTGGACGTTATGTCAGTACGGCAGTTATGGGAAGGTTGTGATGCTGCAGTATGGGCACGGAAATTGGATGGAAGAACTAAATTGCTTATTTTGTTTTTAGTTGCGGTACTGGCTATAGTTGTTGATAACCCCAGAACATTGTTTTTACTTTTTACTGCGACGTTATTACTGCATTTGTCAGCTCGTACATCTATTTATAAGTGGCAGGTTTTAGCAATTTTATTATTACTGGGTTTATGGGGGTCTATGTTTAGCCAGGCGCTGTTTTTTGCGCAAACACCAAGGACTCCTTTATTTGTTATAATTGAACCAACTATGCCTGTTTTAGGACAAATAACAGGCGGTTTGTATATTTACCGCGAAGGGGTTATTTACGGAGCTGTACAGGGGTTAAGGTCAGCTATGATGTTGTCCTTAGGGTTATTTGTCTGTTGGACTTCCGATCCACGTCAATTGCTGAAAGCTCTTATCACCTGGAGACTATCTCCGCAGATAGCGTTTATGCTTGTGACGGCGATACGATTTTTGCCAGTGCTGGCTGCTGAAGCAGGGGAGGTTATTATCGCTTTACGTTTACGTTCTGATACAAGAGTTGGCCGCAAAAGTATTATCAGGCATTTACCTTATATTGCCAAACCATTATTGGCTCGCTGTCTTAGAAGAGCTCAGACTTTGGCACTTTCTGTTGTCAGCAGAGGGTTCTTTCTGGCTACAGCGCGGAAAGATGAGTTTTGGCACACCAAAGAAAAATTTGTCTGTTGCTTACTGATTATTTTTACTATTGGTATAACTTTTAGTAAAATAGTATATTTACTTTCTGAACAAGGTCTGTATTTTGGTAATTTAAGAATAGTGTATGATTGGACGAAATTATATTTATGAGCAAAATAAAAAGTATTATTGCAATTGTCATTTTAATAATTTCCTGGTGTCTGATGTTTTGGATAACAGGCAACCGAACACCATGGCAAGCTTTTTCTTCTACAGACAAGGGCGATGGAGTAAGTGTTTTTTTAGGTGATATTCCAAGTGAAAATTATGATCGAATGGGTTTTACTAAAGGGTTAATTGAATATATTGTTTCTAAAAATGCATGGTTAGTTGGAACCGATAGAGGTGAATTATTTTTATTTGATAATAGTGGCAAGCAGATATGGAAACGTTCTTTGGGGATTGGCAAACTGGTATCACTGTGTGTATCTCATGATGAAAAAATTACTTTTGTAGGTGAGCAAAGTCCGGCTGGTAACTTATATGCAATCGATCTTGATGGCGGTGATATATTGTGGAAATTTGCTGCTGAAAAGGTTGTTGGCGTTGAACCTGACAAACGTTCTTATCCAAGCATCGTACATATTTGTATTGATAAAGATGATAATGTTTACGCAAATGCTTATCGATTTGTTACAGCGAAAGATGGAGGGCGCGGCTATAATGGTAAAGCTGTTGCTTTTAATAAAAACGGTGAGCAGCTTTGGCAATTCCCAGAGAGTGAAAATATTGATAGTTGGATCAATTGGTGTGATGTTAATGATAATAACGATAAAGTCGTATTATCAACTTCTGCTTATGAAATCAGACCTGATATGAAATACCGTGATACAATGTATTTGATAGATAAAAAAACAGGTCAACTGATTAATTCTATTGAAGTACCGCCTGTTGCTCCGTTCGAGAACACTGTTATGCGTGGCAGCCCTAATTTTTCTGAAGATGGAGAGTTTTTGGCTGCAGCCTGCAGTGACGGACGAGGAATGCTTTTTGATGCTGCTGGAAAAGTTTTATGGCAGCGTGAGTTATCTAAACCTGCTCAAATAGATAATGTTTGGATTAATGCATCTGGTCGAGATGGGTTTGCTGCAGAGGCTGGCGTTATTTTTACAACGATCAATACATTTAATAGAGAAAACTGGCAGTTACCGACTCCGGTTGAACATCCAAGTAATAATAGTATGTTCGTATTTAATTATGATGGAACATTTAAATATAAATATAGAGCCTTGGGGACAATGGAGCAGATAGATTTTTCTAATAATATGGCGGCGTGTGCTGTTGGACGCAATGTTAGAACTCATAATTACGCTGCTCATGGAGCGGTAGTGCTTGATTTAAACGATGGGACAGAATTGAATTTCTTTCATACTGAAGGACCATTACAAGCAGTTGCAATAAGTAGTAATGGAAAAAAGATAGCTGGAATAGAGGCTCCTGCTGTAACTCCTGAAGGTAAGATCATTGGGGCCTATAGACTGCATATCTGGCAGCGTTGAAAACAAAGGGGTATTTCATGATTCATAATTTTTTACATTATTATAAACCGTACAAGAGCATACTTTATGGTGTGGTAATTGGTTCCCTTGTTGCTGCATTACTGGATTTGGTCTTTCCTATGTTGGTGCGGCAAATATTGAATGAAGTCTTACCACAAAAAAACACTGATAGATTATTACATGATACAGGTATACTGTTTATTTTATATTTGGGCAATTACGGTTTGCTCTATCTTGTTAATTACTATGGACATTTGATGAGTGCAAAGATAGAGAATGATATGCGCCGCGATTTGTTTGAGCATTTGCAGCAAATGTCGTTTAAGTATTTTGACAATGCCAAGACGGGGCAGCTGTTGTCAAGATTGACCAGTGATATAGCTGAAATAGGAGAATTGTCATTCAGAGGACCCAATGACATCATTGTTTGCTGTATTACTATGATTGGTACAATTGGCATCCTTTTTTGGATGAATGTTTACTTGGGGATTTTGATTGCTGTTTTATTAATTGCTAAAACGCTGCATACTGTGTATGTAAATAAAAAAATGAAAGCAGCTTTTAGAGAGAACAGGATAAAAAGCGGTGAAATAACAGCCAGGGCGGAAGAAAGTTTAGGTGGAATACGGTTAGTAAAAGCGTTTGCTCAAGAGGAATATGAACTGGCGAGATTTATGGAAAAAAGTTTGGATTTTTTGGAAACAAGACGAAAATCTTATAAAATTTTGGCTTATTTTTCTGGCAGCGTAAATTTTTTTACAAATATTACCAACTTACTTATTTTGGCTTGTGGAGGGTTGTTAATAGCCAAGGATAAGCTGTCGTTGAGTGATTTTGTTGCTTTTTTGTTATATGTCAATTTATTTATGAAACCGCTTTTACGTCTAACGGTTTTTACTGAAATGTACCAACGTGGAATGGCTGGATTCCAGAGATTTTATGAAATTATGGAAATGAAACCTGAAATTATCAATCAGAAAGATACGGTTGTTTGTAAAAAAATACGTGGAGAAATAGAATTTGATAATTTAGTATTTGGTTATTCTGATCAGAAAAAGGTAATTAAAGGATTTAATTTAAAAATAGCTCCGGGCCAAACTGTAGCATTTGTTGGAGAAACAGGTGCGGGTAAGACAACGATTGCAAGCCTATTATTAAGATTTTATGATCCGCTTAGCGGCAGGATTTTAGTTGATGGAATCGATATACGTCAGTATAAACAACAGGAACTGCGTCGTAATATAGGAATAGTGCAGCAGGATGTTTTTTTATTTTCAGATTCTGTGACGCATAATATTGCATATGCAAAACCTGAAGCTGAGCAAAGTGAAGTAGAAAACGCTGCCAGGCTGGCCGCGGCTGACAAATTTATTGAGGAGCTCCCCAATAAGTATGCTACTGAAATTGGTGAACGTGGCGTGAAACTATCCGGGGGACAAAAACAGCGTCTTGCTATTGCCAGAGTATTTTTGAAAAATCCGCCTATTGTAATTCTAGACGAAGCGACTTCTTCTTTAGACAATTATACAGAAAAATTAATACAGGAGTCGTTAGACAAGTTGGCGGAGAATAGAACAACTCTTATTATTGCTCATCGAATGTCGACAATAAAAAATGCAGATAAAATAATCGTTTTGAATAATGGTGAAGTTGCAGAAATTGGAACACATTCTACCTTGATGTCAGGGGGTGGTCTGTATTATAATCTATATAATGCTCAGAAACAGACTGATGACAAATAGGTGATTTGATGATTAAAATAGAAAATTTAACTAAACGTTTTGGCGAGCGTATTGCAGTAGCAGGAATAGATTTGGAAATTAAAAGGGGTGAGATATTTGGCCTTTTAGGACCTAATGGAGCTGGGAAGACTACTACAGTCAGGATATTAACCTTACTTTCCAAGAAAAAATCCGGTTCTGTAAAAATATGCGGATACGATATTGAAAAAGACAGCGAGAGAATTAAGGAACTAATTGGCGTTGTACCGCAGCATATGAGTTTGGATCAGGATCTTACGGGAAGGGAAAACTTAGTTTTGCAGGCAAGGCTGCATCATTTGAAGAATAAAGCTGCTATGGAACAGCGAATCAATGAAATTTTAGAATTTGTGGAACTTACAGATAGGGCTGATGACAAATCCAGAAGGTACTCAGGAGGAATGAAGCGGCGCTTGATGATTGGCATGGCACTTTTGCATAAACCTAAAATGTTATTTTTAGATGAACCAACTGTTGGATTAGACCCACAAGTACGGCGTAAGATGTGGGATTTGATCCGTAAAATGAATGAAGCTGGAATGACAGTGCTTTTAACTACTCATTATATAGAAGAAGCAGATCAGTTATGCAGGCGTGTTGCAATTATGAATAGAGGTCGTATTATAGCTGTTGATACACCGCAGAAGCTGAAAGAAAAAGTTGGCAGGGTTGTTGTTGAACATATGGAAGCAGACGGCATGATTAATAATTTTTTTGATAATCGTGAGCAGGCTGCATCTTATGTGGCAGGATTAAACTCTAATGCAACTGTGCGCGAAGCAAATTTAGAAGATGTTTTTATTGAATTAACGGGGAGGCGAGTAAATGATTAGTAATTTTTGCTATGATGTCTATACCGTTTTTTGGCGTGATTGGGTGGTTTTTAAAAAAATATTTTTTAAATTCTTATGTTCGCGCATGATTACGCCTTTTTTGTATATTTTTGCATTTGGGATCGGGTTGGGGAGAAATGTTTCTGTTGATGGTGGGAGTTATTTGAGTTTTCTCATTCCAGGTATGATCGCGCTTAATTCGATGAATATTTCTTTTAATACTATTGCTGCTCCTCTTAATATGGCACGTATTTATCATCATACTCTGGAAACATATTTGATTTCGCCAATTTCAGGAGCTGCATTCGTTTTTGGTAAGGTTTTATCAGGTACAGTGCGTGGACTGATTTCTTCTGTAATTATAGTGCTTATTGCGGAATTATTAGGGGTACATTTATATTTGGGAGGCTGGTTTATTCCAGTGCTGGTCCTTAACTGTTTTGTGTTTGCAGCACTGGCAGTAGTGGCGGCAATGACTATTGACAGCCATGAAGAGATGAGTAGTTTTAGCACGTATGTTTTAGTGCCGATGTCTTTTTTATGTGGGACATTTTTCAAAGCTGACAGTTTTCCTGAAATAATAAAGTGGTCTTTAAGTATTTTACCGTTGACTCCTGCTAGTAGTGCATTAAGAGCAGCGGCAAATAAAATGCCTGTAGAATGGCATTGGCCGGTTATTATGGCGATATATTTTCTCATATTTTTTAGTTATGCCTGTCATTTGCTGAAAATGAAAAAAGAGGAATAGAGTGATGTTTTTTAAATATTTAGTGTTGAATATATTATAGTTTTTATTGCAAATATTAATCTAACGTGATATAATTCCAATCAGTAATAAAACTTAATAAGCGGAAATCTAGGTGTGAATACTTAATAGAAAAATTGGTTGGAAGCCAATACGGTCACGCCGCTGTAATGTCGAGCAAACCTCAATGATTGCCACTGGGAAACTGGGAAGGCGGGGTAAGCAATGAAGCAGAGTCAGAAGAACTGCCTAGATTTTTCTACTGTAATCCAGCGAGTGACAGGAACAGGTAGTATGAAGTAGGTATAACCTTTCTGTTTTGCGGAAAGGTTTTTATTTTTTAATAAAATGTAAAATTTTAATTCGTTTAGTAAGTTAGCATTGGCAAACTCGATCAAATTTGGTATTATTAATAATATAAAAATTTTAGGAGGCATTTTTGATGGAATCAATTAAGGAAGCTGTTGAGTATTTTCATAAAGGCGGGCTGGTAATGTGGCCACTGTTATTGTGTTCAATAATAGTTGTTACGATAGCTATAGAGCGGTATTTGTATTATAAAACTGCTGATTCTGGTTCGTTATTTACGCAGGAATTTTGTACTTTAATCAGTAAAGGTGATGTAGTAGGTGCTGAACAATTGGCGTCAGCGTCTGCTGGTGAGTGCGCACGTATTATTCGTGAGACTATGGTTTTGTCTGGCGACTGTACAAGGCACTCTGCCTATATGGAATCTCAAGCTGGGCTTGTTATAGCTAAATTGCGTAACCGCCTGCATTATCTTGGTGTTATCGTTACAATGTCTCCTTTACTTGGATTATTAGGTACTATTATTGGTATGATTGGTTCTTTCAGTATTTTTAATCTGCAGGAAGGACAACCAATGGCAATTACGGGTGGCATTGGTGAAGCCTTAATTGCAACTGCCAGCGGTTTATGTGTGGCCATTTTAGCATTATGTGCACATTCTTATTTTGCGCAGCGTCTGGATACTTCCATAACTAATATGGAACAATGCTTTTCGGCTTTGCTGGAGGCTGAAAGCAGAGGTGACATCTAATGAAACTGCGTGATAGCAGAAGCCTTAAACAACCTGAGCTAATGATAATACCAATGATCGATATTATGTTTTTTCTGCTGGTGTTTTTTATGCTTAGTACGATGTATATGGTTGATTTAAAAACAATTCCTATAAAGTTGCCTAAAGCGGAATTTTCGGCAGTTGACACTCAGACAACCTTTGCCGTTTCTGTAAAAAAGGACGGTAGCATTTGGCTTGGTGATAAACAGACTGACATTGCCAGTTTAACTATGCAGGCAAAAATGGAACAGAAAAACAATCCGCGTTTTTCAATCGTTATTAGGGCAGACAAAGATGCAGATTATGGTAAAGTCATAACTTTGCTGGATAGATTAAAAGGTGCAGGAGTTCAAAGGTTTGGTTTAGCAACGGATGTAGGAGCTGGTGAATGATGGATGACTCTAAAAAGAGGTTCCAAATAGGTTTTATTGGCTCATTAGGATTTCATTTATTTGTATTTCTTGTTTTGGCGTTTGCCGGTCTATTCGCTGCTAATCATGTTGATGATAAGATCGTCGAAATAGCAGTTTTTGGCGGTGGCGGAGGAGGCGGCGGAGGAGGCGGCAGCGGTATGAAGCCAGTCGATGCTACAGAAGCAGATTTGGCAGCAGCGAAAGCGAATGCATTGCAAAATAAACAGCATAGTGCTTCGCAGCCACAACAGCAGATAAAAAAATCCGGCCAAATAAATACTGACGATATAATTGAAAAAACTACTCGTCAGGAGCAAGTGTATCAACAACAGCAGAATAATCAAGTCAATGAAAATGTATCTGAGGAATTACAGACCCAAAGTAAAAATATTGCCGGTGCTGATGTGAAAGAAAATACTGGCAGTGGTGGTGGTTATGGTACTGGCCAAGGCAGTGGATATGGAAGTGGCAGTGGTTCTGGCAGTGGAACTGGAACAGGCGGCGGACATGGTGCTGGAATGGGTACTGGTATAGGTGACGGAACAGGTTCTGGAATGGGTACTGGAGAGGGTGGCGGCTATGCTGGCGGTGATCCTTCGGCAAACCCTGCTATTCCTCCGCGTTTGTTAAAAAGTCGTCAACCTAGCTATCCAAGCAGCGCCAGAAGTGCCAGCATTGAAGGAACGACGACAGTGCGCATTTTGGTAGGCTACGATGGTGAAGTTGAATCTGTCATTGTCGCAGAATCTTCTGGTAATGCTGCTTTAGATGCTGCTGCTGTTGATGCATGCTATGGCTGGCGTTTTAGCGGTGCTAAAAATGGTGTTGGACAAAAAATACGTTGCTATACATATGTTCCTATTACTTTTAGGCTAAGATCAATTTAAAACTTAATAAGAATCTCCATTGGTTTTTTCTGAATTTTATGCTATAATGATACGGTAATTTGATATTATTAGGTGCCCGTGAGGGCGTAAATGGCAAGATCGGTGTAAATCCGACACGGTCCCGCCACTGTAATAACGCTGAGGCGTTTAAGTCAGGTGCCTGCCTATGTGTGAAAGCTGTATCCACGAGTGATGGAGATGGCAAGAGAGCTGTATCTTTTAAGGATAAGTATGCGCTTGTATCTTTGTGACTTCTGTCGGAAACGGCAGGAGTCTTTTCTAATTATTAGTAAAAAATACTAGGTGGCAGAATGTCTTTAGCAAGATGTTTGTTCAGGAAGAGGTTGACGCATGGAAGAATATCAGATTTCTCAAGGGAAACGTTTGCGTTGTGGTTATACAACTGGAAGTTGTGCGACTGCAGCCTCCAAGGCTGCTGCAATGATGCTTCTGACAGGTAAACGTGTTGATTTTGTTCAGATAGATACCCCAAAAGGTATTATACTTAATTTGGAACCAGAAGATGCTGTTATTACTGAAATGAGCGTAACATGCGCTATTCGTAAGGACAGTGGCGATGATCCTGATGATACGAATGGGATATTGATTTATGCTACTGTAGAAAAAACAGCAGAAAAGGGGATAAATTTATTAGGCGGTATTGGCATTGGCTATGTAACTAAACCAGGATTGGCCTGTAATGTTGATGGACCTGCCATTAATCCGACACCTCGGAAAATGATTGTTTACGAACTTGAAAAAGTAATGAAGTCTGCAGGATATGAACAAGGGTTAAAAGTTACTATTTCAGCTCCTGAAGGCGTTGAAATTGCCAAGAAAACTTTCAATCCACGTTTAGGTATTTTAGGTGGCATTTCTATTTTAGGAACCAGTGGAATTGTTGAACCAATGAGTGAAAAAGCTTTGATAGAAACAATGTATGTGGAAATTGATACACAGGCAGCGTCTGGAAATAAAAATTTGCTGGTGTTTTTTGGCAATTATGGAGAAGACTTTACTCGTGATGTACTGGGACTTAATATTGATGATGCCGTGACCTGCAGTAATTTTGTTGGGGAACTTTTAGATTATGCGGTTTATAAGGGTTTTGAGACCTTGCTGTTAATAGGCCATTCAGGAAAGCTGGTAAAACTAGGGCAAGGTGTGATGAATACCCATTCAAAATATGCTGATTGCCGCACAGAGTTAATGGCTCTTTTGGCACTGCTTACCGGTGCTAAAGTGGAAGTTGGTAAAGAAATTATCGATTGTCCGACTACAGATGAAGTAGTGAAGATTTTGCAGCGTGAAGGTATTTTTGAAGAAGTAATAAGTGGTGTTACTGAACGTATTGATTTTTACATGCAGCATCGCGTGCATGGTAAAATAAAAACGGCAGCACTGATGTTTTCTAACGTATATGGTATTTTAGGAAAAACAGCAGCTGCTGACGAACTAATTAAATTACATTTAAAGGACAAACAGGAAGGATGAAAAACATGAGAGGTAAATTGTACAGTGTAGGTATCGGACCGGGGGACCCGGAATTATTGACTTTAAAAGCAGTGCGTCTGCTCAAAGAATGTGACGTTGTTGCTTTGCCTAAAGGTGATACCGATGTCATGACTGCTAAAAATATTGTCAATCAGGTAGTTGATCTTGATAAAAAAGAACAGCTTATTATTTATATGCCGATGACAAAAGATATGGTAGTAATGGATAAAGCTCATCAGGAGGGCGCCGATGCTGTAATAAAATTGCTTGATGAAGGCAAAAATGTTGTTTTCATTACTCTTGGTTGTCCTACAGTATACGCAACCTGCATTTATGTGCATAAGCTTGTTTTAAAAGCTGGCTATGATGCCGAATTGGTTGCAGGTGTAACTTCTATTTGTGCTGTCGCGGCAAAGCTGAATGTGTCTTTATGTGAAAGGGCAGAACCGCTTATTGTGCTGCCTGGCAGTTATAAAGAAGCATCTAAATTTCTTGATGGACCTGGTAATAAGGTATTAATGAAATCTGCCAGTGAAATTGCCAGAGTACGTGACGAATTAAAAGAACGCGGGTTGATTAAGAATGCAGCCATGGTTGAACGCTGTGGTTTACCGGGAGAAAAAGTGTACCGTGATCTTAATGAGATTGATCCTAACAGCAGCTATTTTTCTGTAATCTTGGTTAAAGAAAAGGAGTTTGACAAATAATGATTTATTTTATTGGTGCAGGGCCTGGTGCCGCTGATTTAATTACTGTTAAAGGTAAAGAACTTTTGGAAAAGGCTGATCTTATTATTTATGCCGGTTCATTGGTTAATCCGGAGCTTTTGAACTATGCAAAACCGGAATGCATTATTATGGACAGTGCTAAAATGACTTTGGAAGAGGTCATTGCAGCTATGGTTCCGGCAGCACAGGCCGGTAAATTGGTTGTGCGTTTGCATACTGGTGACCCAAGTGTTTATGGTGCTCATCGTGAACAGATAGATCTTTTGCGCAGTTATAATCTTGATTTTGAAATTGTTCCGGGTGTAAGTTCTTTCTGTGCGGCGGCTGCCTGTTTAGATGCAGAGTATACTTTGCCTAATGTTAGTCAATCTGTTATTATTACCCGTATGGAAGGACGTACACCGGTACCTAATAAGCAAAAAATCGCTGATTATGCAGCTCATAAAGCAACAATGGTTATTTTTCTTTCCAGCGGTATGTTAGAAAAATTGCAGAAGGAATTGATTGCAGGCGGCTACACTGCTGATACTCCGGCTGCTATTGTTTATAAAGCCTCATGGCCTGATGAGAAAGTATGCCGTTGCACAGTAGGAACTTTGGCAGAAACTGCGAAAGAACATAATATTACTAAAACAGCTTTGATTACAGTAGGAAACTTTTTAGGCAATATTTATGACCGCAGCGAACTCTATAATCCTACTTTTGCACATGGATATCGTGCTGCTGATCCCAGCAAATTGGATTTAAAGCCAGAGGTAAAATAAAATGAAGGCTGTAGTATACTCCTTTACCAGACGTGGAGCAATGCTAAGTATAAATATTGGTGAAGCACTGCAAAAGTTTGATTTTGAAGTGCGATGTTTAACTATGCCAAAATTTGCTGAAGAAAAAATATTTTTGGAAGCGATGGACGATCATAATAAAGCTTGTGAGTATGCGTTTAAGGAGTGCCAGCTGATTGTATTTGTTGGAGCGGTAGGAATTGCAGTGAGGACGATAGCTCCATATATAAAGAATAAATTAGTTGATCCTGCTGTATTGTCTGTAGACGAAGGCGGAAACTTCGTTATACCATTATTATCAGGTCATATCGGCGGTGCTAATGGATTTGCAAAAGTCTTAGCGAAAGTAATAAAAGCTACTCCCGTAGTTACTACAGCTACAGATGTGAATAAGCTTTTTGCTGTAGACGAGTGGGCGGCACGCAATAATATGATTATTAACAGCATGAAAGCAGCGAAAGATTTTGCCGCTGCGTTAGTAGATGGACAGGAAGTTGGACTTTTTACCGATTATCCAATTATTAGTGCCTTACCACGCCAGATTGTTCTTAAAGACAAAGGGATTACAGGTTTGGCTATTACAAAAAATAGAAATGTGAATCCTTTTGATTTAACGGTTCAGCTTTGGCCCAGAAATATTTATTTGGGAATCGGCTGTCGTCGCGGAACAACGTTAGAAAGTATAGAAACTTTAGTTTTACCGAAACTGAAAGAACTTGGCATAGACTTACGTACTATCGTTGGTGTGGCATCTGTTGATTTAAAAAAAGATGAGGCTGGCCTGTTGAATTTCGCAGCTAAATATAATTGGGAAATTAGTTTTTTTACTGCTGAAGAATTACAAAATGCAGCAGGTGAATTCAGTAGTTCTGATTTTGTGAAATCAGTTGTAGGCGTAAGTAATGTTTGCGAGCGTTCAGCAGTATTGGCGGCCAATAACGGCAGTATAATTTCATCAAAATGCAGTTTGAATGGAGTAACCTTAGCTGTTGCTGAAGCCGATATTGTACTTGACTTTGAAAAATTATCTTGAATGTATATTTGAAGGAGAATTAATATGACGCAAAAAGTTTATGTTGTCGGTCTTGGACCAGGTGGTATCGAACAAATGACCCAAAGAGCTAAAGCTGCTTTGGAAAGTTGTGATGTTATTGCAGGTTATCATGTATATATCGATCTTATTAAAAATGATTTTACAGGCAAGGAATTTTTTACTACTGGTATGCGTAAAGAGGTAGATCGTTGCAAGCTTGCTATAGAAGAAGCATTAAAAGGCAAAACCGTAGCGATGATTTCCAGTGGTGATGCCGGGGTTTATGGCATGGCAGGGATTATGTATCAAGTAGCAGCAGAACATCCAGAATTGGAAATTGAAGTTGTTCCTGGTATTACAGCTGCTTGTTCAGGCGCTGCTGTTTTAGGAGCTCCGCTTATCAGTGATTTTTGCCTGATTTCTTTAAGCGATCTGCTTACTCCATGGGAAAAAATTGAAAAGCGCTTAGATTGTGCTTCACAGGCAGATTTCTGTATTTGTTTATACAATCCATCCAGTTTTAAACGTCATGATTATCTACAGAAAGCTTGTGATATCATGCTGAAAAATCAACGTCCTGATGTTCCTGCAGGCATTGTACGCAACATTGGGCGTGATGGTGAAAATTATGAAATCACTACTTTACAGGAATTACGTGATAAAGAAGTAGATATGTTTTCTACTGTTATCATCGGCAATTCGCAAACAGAAGTTATTAATGGTAAATTAGTAACTCCTAGAGGTTATAAACTGTAATGAAACCGGTAGTTTGGTTGATTGGCGGAACCAGTGAAAGTCGTAATCTGATTAAGTTTATGGCTGAACTTGATATAATCCTTTATGTTTCTGTGGCAACTGATTATGGTGCAAGTCTGATTGAAGCACAAACTAATCTTCATGTAATGGTAGAGCGTATGGATTTGGCTGCAATGCGGAATTTTATTACAGTAAATAAACCGGATTGTGTGATTGATGCAACTCATCCATATGCTACGATAGTTACGTCAACAGTACAAAAGGCCTGTAAAGAAACTGGCTGTGAATATTTGAGATTGGTAAGACCAGCTGCTGAAGAACATAAAAACTGTATTATAGTCCAAGATTTTAATGAAGCTGTTGAGTTATTGAGCCATACGGAAGGTAATATCTTTCTGACTACAGGCAGTAAAACATTGCAGGAGTTTACTTCTGTTCCTGATTATAAAGAGCGTATTGCGCTAAGAGTTTTGCCTATGCTGGATTCTTTAAGTAAAGCGTTAGAGCTTGGTTATAAGCCAGCTAATATCATTTGTATGCAGGGGCCCTTTTCTGAATTGCTTAATATAGAGATGATGAAAAGGTATAACAGCAGATATTTAGTTACAAAAGATTCCGGCAGCGTTGGCGGTTTTGAGGAGAAGGCGCAGGCGGCTGCAAAAGCAGGTGCTAAATTAATAGTCATTGCCCGCAATGGCGAAGAGCTTGGAACTGGTTATAGTGAGATAGTAAAATTACTTAAAGACCGATATGGTAGTTGTAAGTAAAAAATATAAAAGGAGATTTAATATGTTACGTGTAAATATCGTCGGCATTGGGCCAGGTAATCCAGAGCTTTTAACAAATCAGGCTCGCCAGGCTATTGAAGAAAGTAATATTTTGATAGGCGATAAAAGGATGCTTGCTGCTTTTGGAGCAGGGAAGCGTCTTTTTGACACCATAAAATCATCAGAAATTACTGAAATATGTCAAAAAGCTGATGCTGAAAAAGATGTTGTAGCAGTGTTAGTCTCTGGTGATGTAGGCTTTTTCAGTTTAGCCAAGACGATTACTGGTAAGCTTGCTGATTGTGAATGCCGCAGATATTGTGGCATCAGCAGCTTGGTCTATTTTTCTCAACAATTAAATATAGCTTGGGATGATGCTAAAATTGTCAGTATGCATGGCAGAAATCAAAATCTAATTGCTGCAGTAGCGCAAAACAGTAAAGTATTTTCACTTACCGGAGGCGAGCATTCTCCTAATCAACTATGCCTGAAACTTTGTGATCATGGTATGGCAGATGTAAAGGTATATGTTGGTGAAAACCTTTCTTATCCAGAAGAAAAAATCACTTATGGTACGGCGTCGGAAATCAGTAAATTGGAGTTTCCTTCTTTGTCTGTGATGATGATTTTGAATGAACATGTTAATGACTTTAAATACACTGTCCATGGTTTAAATGATGATCTTTTTATTCGCAGTAAAGTTCCAATGACGAAACAAGAGGTGAGGTCTGTTTCAATTTCCAAATTGATGCCAAAAGTAACAGATAATATTTACGATATTGGTGCGGGAACAGGTTCTTGTTCGATAGAATTGGCATTGCAGGCTCAAGCTGGACGTGTATGGGCATTTGAACGCAACCCTTTGGCATTGGAATTACTTGAGAAAAACAAAGCGTTATTTGCTGTTAATAATTTGGATATTGTTGCCGGAGAAGCTTCGGAACAAATTGTTGATATGCCTGCTCCTGACTGCGTATTTATTGGCGGCAGCGGTGGTAACTTATGCAAAATGCTTGATATTATTTATACAAAGAATTCTGACTGCCGGGTTGTTATCAATGCAATTACACTAGAAACACTAATAGAAGTTGTTGAATATTATAAAACCCGTTCAGAGTATGATTTAGAGATTGTTAATGTTTTTGCCGCCCGTGGTAAAAAACTAGGGGCATATAATTTGATGATGGCCCAAAACCCTGTTTATATAATGACTGCGTTGAAAAAGGGTGAGTAAAATGTCTGAAATGTTTTTGCCTCGTTTCATGATTGCTGCCCCAAATAGTGGCAGTGGAAAAACTACTGTAGTATGTGCCTTGCTGAAAGCTTTGCTTGATCAGGAGTACAAAGTAGCCGCCTTTAAATCTGGTCCCGACTATATAGATCCAATGTTTCATTCGCGCGTAATTGGTGCTAAGTCACGTAATTTGGATTTATTTATGTTAGGCAGGGAAACAACAAAGTATTTGCTGGCAAAAAATGCTTGTGATTGTGATATAGCCGTACTTGAAGGCGCTATGGGATTTTATGATGGTATGGGTAAAACAGAGCAGTGCAGTGCTTATGATTTAGCTCGTGTAACTAAAACGCCGGTTATTTTAGTCATCAATGGAAAAGGTGCAGCTTTGTCTTTGGCAGCTTTAATAAAAGGTTTTAAAGAATTCAGACCTGACGCGAATGTACGAGGCGCAATACTTAATAATGTCACTGCTATGAGCTATAAGTTTTATAAAGAAGTAATTGAGTTGGAAACAGGTGTTAAATTAGTCGGTTATTTGCCTCATATGGATGATTGCAATTTTGAAAGCAGACATTTGGGATTGGTAACCGCAGAAGAAATTGGTGATTTGCAGGAAATTATCAGCAGATTAGCAGAACAGGCAGCTAAGACTATTGATTTTGATGAATTGCTGGGTATTGCAAACAGTGCTGAGGATCTTGTTTATGAAGAACAGCCTGTTGCAAGTGTAGCTAAAGTAAAAATAGCAATAGCACAGGATAAAGCTTTTTGTTTTTATTATCAGGACGCTCTAGATTTATTGCAGGAGTTTGGTGCCGAACTAATAACGTTTAGTCCTCTTGTTGATAAAGAATTGCCAGAATGTGATGGAATAATTTTAGGAGGAGGTTATCCTGAGCTTTATGCAAAAGAGCTGGCAGAGAATATATCAATGCGTACAAGCATTAAAACTGCTCTAAAAATAGGTAAGCCTTGTTTTGCTGAATGCGGTGGATTCATGTATCTTTTGGAGCGTTTTCAAGCAGCTTCGGGAGAGATTTATGAGTGGACAGGTGCAATAAGCGGAGAAACCTTTATGACGGCAAAGCTTAACCGCTTTGGGTATATAACATTGACTGCTGAAAGTGATAATGTTTTTTGCAAAATCGGTGAGAAAATAAATGGACATGAGTTTCATTATTCCGACAGTAATAATAATGGGCATGATTTTTTAGCCTTGAAAGCTTCAGGAATTTCTGAATGGAGTTGTAGTCATGCTAATAAAGTTCTGTATGCTGGCTATCCACACATTCACTTATGGGGAAATATAAATTTTGCACGAAATTTTATTCGTGCCTGTGATGAATTTGCAAAAAAACGGGATTGATCTACTGATGGTTTTAGCTGTTAGTATTTATTTAAGGGGAATTGGATTATGATGCTTTTATTTGCCATTATAGCGGGCTTTATTTTAGACCTGCTGATTGGCGACCCGCGTTGGCTGCCTCATCCGATTTGTTTAATTGGAAATTTGATAAGCTTTTTAGAAAAGCTGCTACGCAGTATTTTTGGAAAAAGCTCGCGTGGCTTATTGGTAGGAGGCGCTGTATTAGTAATATTAGTGCTTGCTTTTTCGTTTTGTGTTCCATTTTTAGTATTGGCTTTGGCAGAAAAAATCAATCCGTGGTTGGCTTTTGCTGTAGAGAGTTTTATGTGTTATCAAATTTTTGCAACGCGTTGTTTACGTGAAGAAAGTATGAAAGTTTATACTGCGTTAAAAAATAATGATTTAACAGATGCTAGAATGAAACTTTCGTGGATAGTTGGACGGGATACTAAAGAACTTACAAAATCAGAAGTGACTAAAGGGGCAGTTGAAACTGTTGCTGAAAATACTGCAGATGGAATTATTGCTCCAATGCTGTATATGTTTATCGGCGGAGCTCCGCTTGCGTTTCTTTATAAAGGAATAAATACCATGGATTCCATGGTTGGCTATAAAAATGACAAATATTTATATTTTGGGCGTTGTGCGGCAAAATTAGATGATTTTGCTAATTATATTCCAGCGCGTGTTGCTGGAATATGTATGATAGTTGCAGCTTATCTTTTAAGTTTGGATGCAAAAAAAGCCTGGAAGATTTTTAAACGTGACCGTTACAATCATTTAAGTCCTAATTCTGCAATGACGGAATCAGTAACTGCTGGCGCTCTTCATATTCAGTTAGGCGGCGGACATTTTTATTTTGGAAAATGGGTGCCTAAAGATACTATTGGTGATGATATCAGACAAGTTGAACCGGAAGATATCGTCCAGACTAATAATTTGATGTATATGACAGCTGTTTTAAGTATTTTAGTTTTTGCATTAATTTATTTACTGGAGCTTTTTATTAAAAGCTAAAGGGTGGAAAATATGTATAAATCTGTACATGGTGGAGATATTTACAGTGAGCAAAATAACAGCTTAGGGAAAAATATTGTTGATTATTCAGCAAACGTTAATCCATTAGGTTTACCTGTATCTGTAAAAGAGGCTATTAAGAATTCAATCAAAAACTGCGTTAATTATCCAGATCCTTTATGCAGGGAACTAATAGAGAAATTAGCTAAATATTTGAATATAAAAAAAGAATATCTTTTCATAAGCAATGGTGCTGCTGATGTTTTATTTAAACTTGCCTTAACAGTCAAGCCTGGCCGTGCTGTATTATTGGCTCCAACTTTTGCTGATTATGAAAAAGCTTTGCGGACAGTTGATTGTAAATTTACTTATTACGAATTGCAGGAAGAAAAAAACTTTATTGCAGGATATGATCTGCTGAAAAAAATCAATAGCAGAGTAGACTTGGTCGTAATATGCAATCCTAATAATCCGACTGGGAAATTAATAGATGAAGATTTATTGCTGGAGATATTGGAAAAATGCTGCCGTACAGGTACAAAGCTGCTATTAGACGAATGCTTTATGGATTTTGTGGATGGCGATAAAGCATATTCGCTATGTTCGAAACTAGATAAATATCACAATCTTATTATATTGAAAGCATTTACAAAAACATATGCGATGCCAGGCTTACGTTTAGGTTATTGCATGACGTCTGATGTGTCGTTGATAAAAGGACTGCATGAAAATGGTCAGGACTGGAATGTTTCTATTCCGGCACAAGCAGCTGGTATTGCGGCTTTAGATGAAGAAAATTACTTACTGGCCAGCAAAGAGTTGATTCGTGTTGAACGGCAGTATCTTACTGCACAATTGGAAGGCTTGGGAGCAAAAACATTTGGTTCTGAGGCCAATTATATATTTTTTAAATTGGAGAAACCTGAAAATTTGGCAGAACTTTTACGTAAGCATGGCTTTTTGATTAGAGAGTGTAATAATTACCATAATTTGGGGCCAACGTATTATCGGATTGCAGTAAAAACACGATATACAAATCGGGCTTTAATTAAAGCGATAAAGGAAGTTAGACGTAATGCGCTCATTATTGGTAATTATTGATGGCTTAGGTGATGATCATATTCCTGCTTTGAATGGATTGACACCTTTCCAATATGCTGAACATAAAAATATCGATACTCTTATTAAGCTGGGAACATACAGTGAAGTAAGCATTTGTGAGAATGATTTCATTCCTGAAAGTTTGAGTTGTATTTTGCGCTTGCTTGGTGTACAGCAGCGGGATTTCCCAACAAATAGAGCGTATTTGGAATTGTTGGCGCATGGTAGGGATATTTCGGAATATGAGATGGTATTACGCTGTAACCTGGTTTCAATAGACAAAGATAATACGCTGGTATCTTTTAATGGTCAGGGACTTTCGGCAGAAAGCATGGCAGAAGCAGCTAAAGCATGCGATGAGTTTTGGCAGGGCATAGAATTTATGCATTTGTCTATGTATCGTAATCTGTTGATTTTAGATAAAGACAGAAGGATTTTGGACAATTGTGTTATTTCTCCGCCTCACGAGAGTATGGGAAAGAATGTTGACCTACTTTTAGGAGAATTAAAACAGCAGTCTTTGCTGTTAAAGCATTTTATTGAAGGAACAGCGAAAAGGCTGGAACGTTTTAACCATGATGACATTCGTTATATGCTTTATCCCTGGGGGCCTTCAGAACGTAAAACGTTGCCTGGATTTCAAGCTTTGCATGGGTTGAAAGGTGCAGCAATTTGCGAAGCAGAAATTGTCAGAGGCATTGCAAAAGGATTGCATTTGACGGCTCCTAAAATCGCTGGAGTGACAGCGGATATAGATACTGATATTGCTGCCAAGGCAACAGCGACCTTAAATATGTTGAAAGAACATGATTTTGTCTTAACGCATTTTAACGGTGCAGATGAAGCAGCACACAGATATGATTATCAGAGCAAAGCTGAGTTTATAAGTGCTATTGACGAAGAGTTTTTAGAGAAAATTATAAATAATATACAGGAACCTTTACGCATTGTTATTTGTGGTGATCATGTAACAAGTTCTATTAATGGAAAACATAATAAAAATGCAGTTCCTGTAGTTGCTGCACAAATCAATACTGCTGCTATACCAGTAAAAATAAATAATTATCAGGATATCCTGACATTTTTAATGAGAGCGAGTGATATGCGTGGCTAAAGCTATAATGGTACAAGGAACAATGTCTAATGCCGGTAAAAGTTTGGTGACAGCTGGTTTATGCCGTGTTTTTAATCAAGATGGTTATAAAGTAGTACCTTTTAAATCTCAAAATATGGCATTGAACTCATTTATTACTCGTAATGGTGCAGAAATGGGAAGAGCGCAGGTTGTGCAGGCAGAAGCGGCCAACATTGAACCAAGTGCCTTGATGAACCCTATTTTGCTGAAACCAACCAGTGATTCAGGCTCACAGGTTATTGTTAATGGTGAAGCTATTGGAACTATGACAGCTGCAGAATATTTCAAATTTAAAACAAATTTGATCCCTGATATTATGAAAGCATATGGTCAATTATCCGAAAGTAGTGATGTGATTGTTATCGAAGGTGCTGGAAGTCCAGCCGAAATCAATTTAAAATCACAGGATATAGTTAATATGGGTATGGCAAAGATGGCAAAAGCACCGGTGCTTTTAGTTGCCGATATAGACAGAGGAGGTGTTTTTGCTTCTATTTACGGAACTTTAATGTTGCTTGAGGAAGATGAAAGAGCGATGGTTAAAGGTATCATTGTCAATAAATTTCGCGGTGATGTCGAGATATTGCGTCCTGGTTTGAAAATGATAGAAGAGAAAACGGGGGTGCCTGTTGTTGGTGTATTGCCAATGCTGCATGTAGATATTGAAGATGAGGATAGTTTATCAGAACGGTTAACTACACATACAGAAGTACAGGCAGTAGATATTGCTGTTATCCGTATTCCAAGAATGTCTAATTATACTGATTTCAATGTTTTTGAACTTATACCAGGTGTATCGCTGCGTTATGTGCAATCAGTTTCAGAGTTGAAAAATCCGGATATGATTGTTATTCCGGGAACAAAAAATACTATTGGTGATTTAAAATGGATGCGTCAAAATGGATTGGAAGCAGAGATAATGAAACGCGCTCATGCTGGTACAGTGGTTTTTGGTATTTGCGGCGGTTATCAAATGTTGGGGAAGAATCTTTCGGATCCATATGGAGTAGAAGAAGGCGGAGATACTGCAGGATTAGGTCTTTTGGATGTTGAAACCATTTTTGCTGAGAAAAAACGCACTATTCAGGTAGATGGATATTTTGGCAAAGTAAAAGGTATTTTCAGCGCGTTAACCGGCCGCTCTTTTTATGGTTATGAAATACATTCCGGCATAACTAATTTTGATGATGGTAAATCGTTGACATTGATGAAACCTATTCACGAAGCAGGTGAAATAAGTCCAGAAGGATCTCAGAATGTTAGTGATACTATGAACGTATATGGTACATATGTGCATGGAGTATTTGATGGTGAAGGTATTGCTAAATCTGTGGTGGAAGCTTTACTTGCTAAAAAGGGTATGAAGCCAGACGATATTAAAACTATTAATTTTAATGATTATAAAAAGCAGCAGTATGATATTTTGGCAAATAGTATACGTGAAAATATTGATATGAAAAAAATTTATGAGATTTTGGAAGCCGGTGTGTAAGATGGAGCATGGGTTAATTCATATCTATTGCGGGGACGGGAAAGGTAAAACTACTGCTTGTCTAGGATTAAGTATACGTTGTGCGGGGCATGGCAATAAAGTATTATTCGTACAATTTTTAAAAAGCCGTCTTACCGGAGAATTGAAATCTTTAGAATTGCTTTCAAATATTGAAGTCTTAAGGGGTAAAGAAACTAAAAAATTTACTTTTCAGATGACTGCGGATGAGAAACAGGAAGTCCTGCGGGAGCATATGCGGTTATTTGCTAGAATTAAGACCAAACTGGAACAGGAAGAAGTACGATTATTGGTTCTTGATGAAGTTATAGGTGCTTGTAATACAGGTGTTTTTGATGAAGGACAATTAATTGATTTTCTGAAAAATAAGCCGCAGAGTTTAGAGGTTGTTTTATCTGGACGGAACCCGTCTTCAGCTTTACTTGATTTAGCAGATTATGTGTCTGAGGTTTGTAAGCGTAAGCATCCTTTTGATAATGGTATAGCGGCAAGAGTAGGAATTGAAAAATAAATTGAAGAAAGGTGATAGTAATATGGAATTACAAAATGTGTTACCGGCTGATATTGAAAAACGCAGTATGGAGATTATTGCTGAAGAATTGGGGGAGATCCAGCTTGATCCAGAGAAAGTTAGTATTGTAAAAAGGGTTATTCATACCTCTGCTGACTTTGATTATGCACGTACGCTGCATTTTTCGAATGGTGTAGTAGAGAAAGCTTTAGAAGCACTGAAAAAGGGCGCTACTATAGTTACTGATACTAATATGGCTTGCGTGGGGATAAATAAACCTGGTTTAAATAAGCTTGGCGGCAAAGCGGTTTGCTTTATGGCAGATGCTGATGTGGCAGAAAGAGCGAAAGAAGCTGGTTCTACACGTGCTGCTGCTTGTATGGAAAAAGCTTGTGAAGTAGAGGGGCCTGTAATTATTGCTGTTGGTAACGCTCCTACGGCTTTAGTACGCTTAGATGAACTTGTAAAAGAGGGTAGGATTAAGCCTGAGCTTGTTATTGGTGTTCCCGTTGGGTTTGTCAATGTTGTGGAATCTAAAGAAATCATTATGAAAACTGGTATTCCTTATATAGTTGCTCGTGGCCGTAAGGGTGGTAGTAATGTAGCTGCAGCTATTTGTAACGCGCTTATTTACAAGCTGACGCGTTAAATAAAAACGTTGACAATAACATCGTAGAGTAATATAATATTCTTCGTTGAAAGACTTATTCCCCGATAGCTCAATCGGTAGAGCACTCGGCTGTTAACCGAGTTGTTGTAGGTTCGAGTCCTACTCGGGGAGCCAGTAAATTGAGCCTGCTAAAAAAGCAGGCTTTTTATTTTGTTATCTAAATGTTTGTGATAATATTTTGTTGGATAACAGTACTTAGAATATTGCTGGAGATAGATAGCTTTTTTATGATATAATAAAGCTATAATATAGCAAAGGAGAATGATTCATGGCATTTGAGTTAATGAATACTCAAGAAATTCATGAGTTTGGATTGCAGGTATTGCTGCAGCATCTTACTGAAAAAGGTTTTGAAATAGAATTTGCTCAACCCAATAAAAGTGAGATTCCACATGTAGTGGCTAAGCAAGGTGAGCAGTTGATTTTTATTTTGGTGGCTACTGATGTTTATCCCAATAAAGGTACTATTGCCGATTCTGATAAGCAGGCATTATTGGAACATGCTCAAACTTTTGCAGCACAGTCTGCTTGTGCTTATTTGGGAATCGCCAATGCTGACGGTGTTGTTAATAAAGATAAAGAATTATGTGCCAAAGCTTTTAAAAATGCACAATTTTATACTGACTTCAGCGGATTGGAATTCATTCATTTCGAAGATTGAGGTGCTAAGAAGATGGACTTACTGAAAGTTGATTATGATAAATGTATAAAATGTGGTATTTGTGTAGAGGCGTGTCCATCATGTATTTTATCAATGGGAGAGCTTGGACCTGAATGCAATTTTGATAGAGGCTGCATGAGCTGCGGCCATTGTGTTGCTATTTGCCCAACGGCTGCTATGGATAATAAATATGTGCCGCTAGAAGAACAATTACCACTGCCGATGCCTGTTTTAGATGCTGAAACTGCATATAATTTTTTGCGGATGCGTCGATCAGTTCGTATGTTTAAACCGCAGCCACCAACTGAGTCAGATGTACGTAAACTGCTTGAAGTATGCCGCTATGCGCCAACAGCAGGTAATTCACAGGGAATGTATTATATAGTAATTAGTGATAAGGAAAAAATCAGAGCTATTGCTGAGGCTACAGCACAGTGGATGGAACAGGAAATTTCAGAAGGAAGTTCTAACAGCAGATATTTTACTACTGTATTGAGAGCTTATCGCGAGCGTGGTCAGGATATTATTGCCCGCAACGCACCGATGTTGATTTTTGCATTGGCCCGTAGATTAAATACAACTGGTGTTAGCAATGCAGAACAGTCTTGGGCTTATGCGGAGCTTTATGCACCGACTATCGGGATGGGAACGACTATTGCCGGATTTATTCAAACCTGTGGTATAGCCGGATATAAACCATTGCTTGACTTGGTAGAAGTGCCGGCTAAGCAAAAAATAGTAGGCGCTTTAATGGTTGGTTATCCGAAATATAAATTCCAAAGGTTAGTAGAACGACAGCATTTAAAAGTGGAATTTAAATAAAATACGAATAATGTAAAAAGAGCAGTAACCTTAAAGGTTACTGCTCTTTTTGTTTTCTATACTTGGCTTTAAATTTAAGATGTTTTGATGAATAGGACACATAAACGGTGGATTTTTTATAATAAAAGTGATAAGATAATATATATTTGACTGTAAAATAAAATAATAAAATGTTTTAAAATAAAAAGTTTTTGATTTTCTATAAAATACAAATTTAAAGATGGTTATGAATAGAGGAAATTCAGTGAGATACTACAGTTCTTTGCTGCGCAAGATAGTTTTGATCATAGGCGACATAATTTGTTTGTATCTGGCTACCAGCATTGCTATGGCGCTGGAGCTGGGGAATAAACAAACGGATAAGATAGCTTTCCATCTGGAATTTTTGCCGATCCTGGTCATCATTATGTTCTTTATGTTCAACGTCTATGGCTTGTTCAGTCTGATCCGCAAAAAGCTGGTAGATATTTTTCTTAATCTATTGGTAGCAGTGACCAATATTTACATCATAGCGATGGCCAT
>NZ_QLTS01000012.1 GCF_003269275.1 Phascolarctobacterium faecium DSM 14760
GTCTTTCCTACCTGACGCGGCCCAGTAACCAGAAGTACCTTACAACAACCGCTCAGTTTTTCAATTGTCGTCTCCAAATGGCGTTTGATATACATTCTAAAATCTTCCTATCTTTATTTTTAAAAAATACTGCTTTTACTTACTGACCGTTGCTCTGTAACTCTATCAATATTCCCAGCGCAAGCCTACAGCTACCAGTTTGCTGCTGTCACTGCGTCCACTGGTATAATCCGCATTTTTGATTTTGGCATATCCAAGTACGCTATCCATATACAAAGACTTATTCAGCTTTTTCGCATAGGTCAGCTGCACTTCATGTACACGCGGATTACTGGCAGCAGCACGGTCCATATCCATACTGGTATATTCCAAACCGATCCTGTCGCCGTTAGCCAGATAATGGCTGATACTGCCATAATATTTTCTGGTATTTTTACCCATGGCATCACCCAGAATATCGTCTTTATAGGTCCAGCCATTAACAAGATACCAGTGTCCATACCACCAATTATTAGTATCACTCAGCTCCAGACGCATATCCCAGCAACCGTCACCGCCAAACAGCTGCGGGAAATACACACCGACACTGCGGGCATGCTCACTGGGGAACCCGCCGGCCTGATCTTCGCCATACAAAGAGCCGTAAAGCTGGACACCAGGAAAACGGTAACGCAGGTCTATACCGCCAATATCGTTCCACTGGTCGTCACTCTCGGCATTATCACCCAGTATCCAATGCTTATTTAAAGACTTGAACATGGATACACGTTCAAGACCTAAAGACAAGTTATCTGTCGGCACTATATCAACCCTTACTCCCAGCAGCCCGGCATGATCCTTTTCACACTGCCAGTTTGCTATCCCGGCAGTATGCGCTTTGTCTACCCGATTACCTTCCAAACGGCTGTAAAAAACGTTGACATTAGCTTTGCCCAGAAATTTTAAAAACCCGTTATCAAAGGTGTGCGGTTCCAGTAGATTCAGCTTGAGCATCGTCTGCGGCGTTGCATTGTTACTCATAGCAAAGGGAGCTTTCCCCCACTGCACAGCCTGCTTGCCAAGTTCTATCCCCCAGACGCCCAGATGTGTTTTTACATAGCCTTCTTCAATACTGGCGTCACCATGCTGATCTTTATCATAGCTGAACCTTGGCGTCAGGCTCAGAGCCAGATCTTTATTCAAACTGCCGAAGATCTCTGCTGCGCCGATAATATTAATGCCGTCGCCATACCTATAGCCGTTGTTATTGCGGTTCAGCGGCTGCCAGGAAGCATTGATACCCTTACGGTAGCGATAGGAATCCTGCCGCATATCGCCATAAGCCAGCCTGGCTTCGACAGCACGCAGCTTGATGTTGCTGCCATAGTCTGTATTTGCACCCTGTAAATAAGCAATTTCTTCTGCCAGATCGGCGCGCATTTCTTCATAATAAGTTTTCAGATAGCCTGGCATTGGTTTCGTCTGTGCTTTATGCTGTGCTTCCATGATCCATTTTGCCATATCCAGACGGCTGTAAGGTCTGGTGCCTGTCGGCATGTCTTTGATATAACCCATTCCTTCCAGTTTGTCGATATATCTGTAATATCTGCTGTCCAGCGGCACATTTGCCGTTACCAGCGGCGACGCTGTTGCCACACTGGTAGCTGCTGCCATTGCGGCAACTATACCCGCCATTAAAAACTTATTCATCCTATGTACGCCTCCTAAAATTACTAACTCCGAACTTTTAATAACTGACACTTTCCACGCAAATGGCAACGTCCAGCAGAGGCTGGAATAACATAAATTTTTAAGTTTAGTATATTTAATCATAACTTCGCTATTAAATAATTTTAATTGCATTATTGGGGTTTTATACAAATAATTTTACCTAAAGAATTCACTAAGATTGCTACGCCATTTTTAAAAAAACACCAAAAACTGATTCTTAATTCTAAATGTACTTTATACTGCCAATACCACATATTAAAAACGATTTGACTAAATAACTGTGCAATTACAAGGCCATAAACACCATAATTAAAATATCCTGTTAATGCAACTCCTAAAATTATTGTTAAAATAGAAGATATTATGAAACTCCTGTAATACGGAATCCTGTTTGTACAGGAAAAATATGACGTATAACAATTTCTGAACTTTAATATAAATTGATATAAAGATAAAAAAAGCAATAGTCTTATAGAAATATTGATATCTGGTTTTATAATATTTAAAACTGGTATTCCGACAAAAATGACAAGAATTAGAAGAGTCACAAACAAAAATATAAATGTCACTATAATTGTAGACATGATATCTATTATCCGTTTTCTATCATTGCTAATATATGCCGATTGTAATTCCGGTTGTTCTGCAGCGTATAAAATAGTGGCAACTAAACCTATTGAAGTAGCAATCTGGATAGTCAATGAATACATACCCGTATCAGTCAAACTAAGGTATAGAGAACAAATAATAACACTTGCTTGATCAGAAAAGTAATTACTAAAAGATACTACACCATCTTTCCAAGCATTATGCCATACAATATGAATTAATTCAGAAGCTTTTTTATTCTCAATTTTATATTTATATAATTTTTTCCCTATTCCTTGATAACGATAAAATTTTATTCTACCTAAATATCTAAATGTAAATCCATAAACTAAATATCCAATACAAGCACTTATAAGTCCATATCCGTAATATAGTAGCACCACAGTAGCTAGAAGTTGTAGTATCCTTGAATAAACAATATTTTTATTTACATCAACAATCGCCCCTACCCCACGTAAAAAAGCTGCATAATACCCGTAATATAAATTTAAGAAAATAGCAAATACATAAATAACCCATGCAAAATAATGGTTATAGCCATTAACATCGGTTGAAATATATTGTATATACATAGTTCCACATGTCATTAATAAAATAATTACTATGCTGGAAATAAAAAAATATATTTTCTGGCATGCATATAATATGTTTTTCATCAATTGCCAATCAATATCTGATAAACCAGATTCGTCTATATTTTCTTTGCAAAGCTTTTTCGCTCCACTAAAGCAATACGTAATATTACGAGCAAAAGTAGTAGCAAATCCAAAATCAAATAATGCTGTCATGGCACCAATGCTACAGAAAACATACCACAGCCCTAATAAATTTTCATCTAAATAATAAACTAAAAAAGGTATCATAACTATATTTGCAGCCATTGATAAGAGTGCACCCAAATAACTCCAAACGATATCCTTGCCTTTTATCTCTATCATCATACTTTCATCCTTATCTTGATTTTTTTTATAACAATCAATATATACATTAGATACATTAAGAATAAGATTGAAAATATATTAACGGAAAGCAATGGAGCTATTCTATCATCATATCCAGCCCATGCCAGAGCTAAAATAATCTTAGCATATAAAATTCCATAAAATTTATTATCGCTATTATTTCTTACATTACTATAATAAAAATATGAATAAAAGCAAGCAATCAATGATATCATTATAAATACGCCACTAGTTCCCCAATCTTCATACCACCTGCCAAAAATTGTTACTGTATTTCCATATTCAGTTGAAAACTCATGGTATGTCATATCAACAACATTGTCCGGCAAAACCTTTCCTATTAAAAAATTATAATATATTGCAGAAAGACTTGATTGTCCAAAATATTCTGTAATTGCTGGATTAGGCATAATAATTACATTAAAAAAATTGATACCAGAACTTAGATATAACCCTACATAAAAAAAAGCTCCATAACTGCTAATCCGTTCAAAATCCCGCCCTATATACCCAGCAACATAATAAAAAAATGGAACACATAAAAAACAACATAATAGAACTTTGAAAATAGTTAAAACAGAATTACCAGTGACATCAGAGCCATTTTTTAAATAAAAATAAATTACTATTGAATATAATAAATATTCAATAAATGGTTGTCTTGACAATGAAACGACAACTACTGAGATAATACAATAAACAATATTACAGAACAATATTTTTTGTTGTGCTATTTTTTCATGTCGTAAAACTACATTATTGACTAATATATATATAGCAATATATACATATGCTAAAATTATTTTATTTAATTGTTTTAATATGAATACATTTTCTAGCTGTTTGAATGAAAGTAATTCCTTATATTCTAATACGCTTCCAACGTTACCTATAAAGCTTATCGTATATATAATATTTATAGTAGCCAAAAAAAAACTTCCTGCTAAATATATATTTGAAATTTTTATATTATACTCACTTACACTATTATTGCTTGTCTTTTTAAAAAAGAACCGTGAAACCAAAGTAATAAATATAAATATGCATGAAGATGCCAACATTACTTCAAAAGTTTCCTTGGATATATCTCTACCCCAATAATCCTTTAACTGTATATACGAAAACGAAGAAAGAACCATAGAAGCAGAATAAATAACTTCAGGAGCAATATAATCTTTTCTATATAACACAATCAATGTTATCAATATTATCAATTGCATTAGAAAATATATCTCAATATACATCATATAAAACACCGCCTAACATATATTTAATATTCTTTCTAATACATTTTCTACGCTAATTTCTTTCATACAAACGGGGTCATTACAAAAAACATCCTTTCCAGTCCCAAAGCATGGCGAACATTGCTTGTGCAGATATATAGACTCGCTATTTTTACCATATCCTTGTGCCTGTATAGGAGTTATACCACCTAGCAACATTAGTGTTCTTTTATTTAGTGATGCTGCACAGTGCATTAATCCCGTATCACATCCAACAACCATTTTAGCATACTCTAAAATACTAATACTTTCTGCAATATTCATTCTTCCTACCAAATTTAAAATACTATTATCTAATCTTTCTTTACAATCTATAATTTTCTTAATATCATTTTTCCCACCAACTAAAACAACTCTAATATTTTCTTTATTCAATGAATTAGCAAGTACAATCCAGTTTTCTATGGGCCAATTTTTAACATCATTTGATTTATATTTACCATTTATTTTAAAGCTAACTTTATTAGCACCCACACATAATACAATAAATTCTTCATTAGATAATCCTAAATTCAATTGCGTATATGTTTTTTCAATTTTCTCCTTATTAAATATCCGACGATAATATATATTTTCGTTATATTCAGAATTTATTCCAAAATACTTCAAACACTCAAAGCATCTGTCAACATTATGAATATTTTCTCTTTTTGCTACAGGAACAATATTATCGATATATTGATTTTCTTTAACATATCCATCTAATGCAATTGTTTTACAACCTACAAGTTTTAATATCAGAGCTGCCCAAACTGATTTACTCTGACCATCATATTTTAAAATCATACCATATTCGTATTTTTGTAATTTTAGCTGTAATAACACTTTGAAATTATGTATAAAATTACTATTATTATAGTATTGAAGATCATCAATCTTATTATGTGCAATACTTAAAATACTAGAAACTGTTTGTTTAGTGGTTTCATCACCCCTAAACAAAAAGCCTATTTGAGAATCCGGATATGTTTCTTTTAACGCCAGTACCGCGGGTAAAAAAAACATTATATCTCCGATTCCGCTACTAGCATTTAATAAAAATTTTTTCATATTATCTCCTCTAAGTCATATCTTTCAAAAATTTCTAATTTCCCGCCACGTGTAACATTATAAATTTTTATCCCCAATTCATCTGATACAGATTTTGCCTTGTAATAACCTTTTTCCATCATATATATATTGGCAATGACTTCTGCCGGATTATCATCTTTAAAAAAATGACTTTTTACTGTATCCGCTACTCTAACTCCGCCGTTTTTCTCAATAATCCGTGAATAATTATGATCTATACCCAACAAATAGATTTCTTTATATCCCATAAAAACTGCCATCTGAAGCATAGTATATGTAACAGTATATGCATCATAGACGTATTCTTCCGGATCAAAACTAAACTTTATATCTTCATTTTTTGCAGTTCTTTTACTATGAAAACAATATGCATTTTTATTATTAAAATTTCTAGTCCGCCAAAAATAACTTCCAACAAATATATATTCTAAATCTGTCTTATCTAAAAAATCACCTATTCTGGCATACCTGTCTTGTATACAGTAAAATTTGGGCCGCCATTTTGTTTTATCAAAAATTTTAAAAATTAAATTTGCCGCAAAACAATCTTCACCAACAAGCCTATCTAAATCCTGCACAGTTAAACTAGGCCCATTTCCTACAATAAAACATCTCTTGTTTTTAAACTTATTTTTTAAATTTAATTCAGCTATTCCTTTCCTTTTTTTACATATTTTCCTATAAAATTTTAAATTTTTATTTTGAACATGTTTTATGCACATATTATGAATAAAAGAAAATTTATATATAATCTTCCTAATGTTTATATTCATCTTTTCTCATCTCAACACTATCTTTAAATTTTATGTCAGCTTTTTTAAGTTGTTTACAATAGGTTAACAAGCCAATCAATATACTTGGAACTTTTTCATAGCACTGCCTATTTTCCATACACGTAAATATCTATATAAAAAAGAAGCAACAAAAATTACGAATGGTCTTGGTAAATGCATCACAAAAAAATCAACTATCTTCTTTTTACTCTTGCGCTTATCCGCCGATAATGGTTCTTTTTCCCATGGAGTCATTTCCTTATATTTTAAATATATCTCTTTAAAAGGATGATTATTATTTTTTATCCAAGCTCTGTTAATTATAAAAAAACATGTCGTTAAATGTACTAAACACGGCTTTTCAACTGCTTCTCGTATAAATTTTTTTGCATAAAACCTTTCCGGTCGACGTAGATACATGTGCTCATCGTAACTCATACATTGCATTAAAGAAAATACATTATAACGTGGGTGCAAAATATATATTTGGGAATCCAGTACGGCATTAAAAACTGTTTGCTCCATAAAAAACACATAACCATTGTGCTCTCGTACATATTCAGCAACTTTATCACCTATTTTTTGTTTACGCCATCTGATTAAATCCATCAAAATAACACCGCTATTGCAATAACGTGCGTTTTTAGAAAGCCTAAACATTTCATAGTAACTTTCCCCAATACTGTCTGTAACTGCTGCTGCACACTTTCCCTGTAAATCAATATGCCACAATTCTTGTAGAGAATCAGTAATTAGTACATCTCCATCCAAGTACAATACTCTTTCAACTGATACGGGTAAAATATCATCTAAAAAAAGTCTGACATATGAATCAAATAACCATTCATCCTTAATCATCTTCAGATTTAAATGCCATTTACTATTGATGTCAGGCATAGGAATAAAATATATTTTACGTTCATATTTATTCGCTATTTTGATAAGGTTATTTTTATTTTCCTGTGTGATATCATGTTCTATCAACCACACATTTATTGTGTCTGCACTCTTATTATTTTCGAATAATGAAGTAATTGAGACTCCTGTAACAACCGCAAAGGAATCACTGCTATGATATACCACATTCATTTATTTTTTCTCCTCAAACACTTTTAAGGTCTTTGCTATTCCTTCACGCAAGCTTGTTTTAACATTCCAGCCTAAATTTTTGAGTTTTATATTGCTCAACACAATACCTGATCTCCTAATTTTATTCTTACTGCTTTGATTAATTAATTTTATATTAATATTATATTTTTCATTAACCAGGTCAATAATTATGGACGCTATCTCATCAACAGCAGCAAAATTCCCCATTTCACCATTAGACGAAACATTATATACTTCACAATTAGTACCATTTAACCCCAGAAGCAAAATCCCTGAAACTGCATCGTCTATATAAATATTGTCACGTCTAGCCACCCCAGAATCCCTTAATGTAATATTTTCTCCAGAAAGCGCCCTGTTTATAAATTCAAAAAAAGCCGTTTCCGGTTTAAAAAATGTATTTCCATAAACAGTACTTAATCTGGCAATGACTATATCAAGCCCGTATTGTTTGCTATAAGCTCTGGAAATAACTTCTGACATCCGTTTTGATTGAGAATATATCGCGTTCGAAGCGTCTAATGGTATAGTAACTTGAGTATCCTCTTCTCCTACTACTAAATCATTACCCGTTATATTCCCATAAATCGTTACAGAAGAAAAAATTACCATCCTGCCGCTTACACTTCTTTCTTCTTTTTGCTTTTTTAAAAATTCAAGACAATTAATCGCACCCATAATATTCGGTTTCATTACTTCCAAGGGATATTTATCAATTATTTTATTTTCCATTGGACCGGCTGCATGAAAAATATAATTTACTTCTATATTTTTTAAATCTATTGGATCAGATACATCTTGAACGACATAATAAAAATTTGCATTGTTAATGTAATCTTTAAAAATTTTTTTTATTTTTTCAATATTTCGGCCAAGTGCAATAACCCGCACATTTTTCATACTCATCAGTTCATACACTATATGACTACCAATTAGTCCTGTAGCACCAGTAACCAGAACTGTTTTCCCTGAAAAAGACTTCATAATTTTCTCCTATAAAATCCTTATAATTCATTTAATTTTTTATACATTTCTTTTGGAAGATTCGGTGTGAGTTTCTGACACTCATTGCCTTTAAGCAATATTGGTGAAATTTCTGTTGTTTCATCTACAAAAATCTCCACAATACACGGTTTTACCACCTTACTTATCATTTCATCAAATTTTTCTTTTGTATCTGTATGCGCATAATATTCACAGTTATATGCTTTGGCTATTTCATTAAAACTTACTGCTTTATATCCGCTATCTTCTGTAGTGTGGAGGTACTTTGGATAAGATAACTGTTTTTCTCTGCTGCGTATCATACCAGATGAGTGATTATTTAATATGACAATCATTATTGGCAATTTATGCTGAACCACAAATTGTAGTTCCTGGATATTAAATTGAAACCCTTGGTCACCAGTAAAACAAACTACTGGTTTTCGTGTTCCATAATAAGCACCTATAGCCTTAGGCAAAGAACATCCAAGTGATCCGAATGATTTTGAGTAAAGAACACGATTTTTTCTTTTAGCAAACACACTTGCTCTTGATAACCAAAATTCATTATTTCCAACATCACTTATAATAACTGTATTTTCATTAATATTATCTAATATACGGCCAATCATTTCTGATGGGTAGTCCATATCGTGGCTAAACAAAACTTCTCTTAGTTGACAACAAACTGAAAGCCATTTCTCTTTATATTTATAAGTTAGCTTTGTGTTAATAAGTTGCGGCCAAAGTGTGTTTATATCCACATTAAAATTCTTGCAATTTGGAATTTTTCTCAATAATTCATTATTATCTACATCAACCCTTATTATTTTTTTGTTTTCTACAATCGGTCTAAAACTTTGAGAACTTAAAGGAAATGACATTCTATTTCCAATTGAAATAATAAGATCAGACTTCGCTAAAATAAAATTACTATATCGTGTAGCGTGACTGCCGATATAACCAAAGTACATCAAAGAATTCTGCATTATGTCATGTGAAAAACGACTAGACAATACTGGTATCTCTACCTTCTCAACAAACTGTTTAAGGTTTGATATAGCCTTTAAATTCCTTATTCCGTCTCCAATCAGAAGTATCGGTCTTTCCGAATTTTCTAATGCCATCCTGATGTACTCTGTTATATTTTTTACATTAATTGATTCCACATTGCTTTCATCTATATATTTTTCACTTTTAATTGTTATTTCATTAGATAATATATTATTTGAAATATCTAAAAAAACGGGGCCTTTTCTTCCGCTAATGGCTAAATTATATGCTTTTGTAAGTTCAGTTGGTAGATCATTTCCCTCATCCACACGTTTTGCATATTTAGTAATTTGGGATATCATTGGAACTAAATCTATTTCTTGATCCTGCTCAACTCGCATATTTTTATATTTATTGCAATATGAGTGAGCCGTAATAAACATAACAGGAATAGAATCATAATATGCATCTGCAATAGCTGTTATCATGTTAGTAACTCCAGGTCCCCTAGTAGCATATGCAACACCTAATTTACCCTCAACTTGTGAATATCCACAAGCAGCATACGCAGAACTTTGTTCATGATAATTTAAATGCACAGTAATGTCTTGGTTCCTCTTGTCTAATGCATATAAAAAATCTAATACAACTCCGCCTGGAATACCAAAAACATCAGTAACACCATTATCAATTAAAAAGCTGACAATATAGTCAGATCCTTTTACTAAGCAAGTCGCATGTTCACTCATAACCAGCAATCCTTAAAATTTCTAAAGTGTTTTCAGGTGTATATCTATGTCTTAAATTGTCTGGCATAGACTTTAAAACATAATCAATTTCTTTAAAATCAAGTCCATAAATATCACGCAAAGCAATCGCATATTTGTATGCTGTTTTATGTATTGCTGGCAAAAATCTCGTTACAGAATATCCCCACAAATTGTTAGCAACGTATTTTTCAATAACTTCGCACGCTTCTAAAATTGACGTAAAGTTATATTCATAGCCATAATTTTTAATCATATGTTCTATAATTATTTCTGTCTGTAAGTTTCCTGCACCTTGACCCATTCCTGCAATACAAGCATCAACTATAATCTTTCTATCTGATTCCTGTTTAATAAAAGTAAGAGCATTTGCAAAAGCAAGATTCATATTATTATGTGCATGAAATCCAATTTTTATAGAATCATCCAAGCTTCCATCAAATCTCTTAAAAAATCTAATCACATCATTTTCATGCATATAGCCGTAACTATCAACAAAATATACTGCATAAGCATTCATTGCGTTTGCTGCATCAATTACCATCTGTATTTCTATTTCACTGTAACGCATTGTTAACATGGGTTGAATGAATACTTTATAACCTTTGTTGGCCAAAGCTTTGCAAAAATCTAAAGATTTTTTAAGTTCAGAATAGCGAATAATAACTCTTACTGCTTCACAATATTCTGAACTCCAAACCGGTATATTTTCTATGGGCGTATCTGGCCCTCTATATAAAGCTGCATACATTTGATTTCTTGTATATTTGGGGGGTATTTTTTGAGAAATAGACTCAATATCATTGTAAATTGCATATCCAACTTTATTTTCTTCTGATATTTCAATAGAGCCTAATTCAATTATGTCAACTTTACTTTTCGCTAACTTATCAATTATGTCGTTAACTGAATCTAAATCGAACTGCATCGAAGATATTTTATTTTTTTTACTGTCTTCTAATCCTAATCCACCATCTCTTAAGGTACAATCTAAAATCTGTATTCTATTAGACATTTTATGAGCCCCCAGTCTTTCATAAAACATAATTAAATTTTAACCTAACATAAATAACCTTATTTGCTTTTCCATACAATCAACAATACTGTCATTTTGCTCATAAACCTTAGCCCATTCTACCGTCTTAACCACAGCTTCTGTTATCTGCCATCTTGGTCCCCATCCAAAAGTATTTTTTAACTTTGAGCAATCTAATTTTAAAAACTGTGCTTCATGAGGGCCTTGGTTGCAAACATTCTTCCATGCTTGCCCATTTCCCCATTCTTTACAAAATAAATCTACAAGATCGCCTGTTGTTATACAATCACATTCATCCGGACCAACATTATAATAGCCCGCAAACTCAATATTTTCACATTGGGCTTTAGCTATCATAAGGTAAACATACAATGGCTCCAACACATGCTGATAAGGTCTTATAGAATAGGGGTTACGAACAATTATTTCTTGACTTTTATACGCCGCCCTTATACAATCCGGAATAATTCTATTTTCAGCAAAATCACCACCGCCGATTACATTTCCTGCTCTTGCTGTGGATATTGCAACTTTTTCATCTTTAAAATAACTGTTTTTATAACAGTGCGTTACAAGTTCAGAACAGCTTTTGCTGTTCGAATATGGGTCAAAACCATCTAATGGTTCTGTTTCCCTATATCCCCAAATCCATTCTTTATTTTCATAAACTTTATCTGTTGTCACATTTAAAAAAGATTTCACACAACTGGTATTTCTAACGCATTCAAGAATATTAACTGTCCCCATCACATTAGTAGAGTATGTCCCAACCGGGTCTTTATAGCCTTCCAACACAAGTGGCTGCGCAGCCAAATGCAAAACTATTTCCGGCTGATATTCATCAAAAACGTTTTTTAAATGTTTATAATCTCTAATATCGCCGATAATAGAAGTTATCTTTTCTTCAATTTGAGCCATGCGAAAAAATTCCCATCCTTCTACTGTAGGCGATTCCAACGAATAACCAATAATATCAGCACCAAGCATAGTCAAAATTTTGCAGAGCCAGGTTCCTTTGAATCCAGTATGCCCGGTTACAAGTACTTTTTTCCCTTTATAAAACTCAGAAAATATATTCATTCTCCCCATACCTTCCATGGTGCTTTAACGGTAGACCATAAGCTTTCTAATTCATCTTTTTCACGTTTAGTGTCCATACACTGCCAAAAGCCCTTATGAATATAGCTCATAAGCTCATTGGCTGCAGCTAATTTTTCAAGCGGACCTCTTTCAAAAACAGTCGCGTCATTTTCCAGATAATCAAAAACTTGTGGTTCCAATACCATAAATCCAGCATTAATCGGTGAACTATCCGCAATAGATTTTTCACGAAATGATCTTACTGCATTATCACCGTCAATATTCAAAATACCTTTGGATTGTTCCAACATAACAGCAGTAAGTGTTGCCAATTTCCCATGGGCTTTATGAAAATCCAACAGTTTTTGAATATTGACATCACATACACCATCGCCATAAGTCATCATAAAAGTTTCGTTACCAATATATTTTTGAATCCTTTTTACCCTGCCGCCAGTCATCGTATTTAATCCGGTATCAACAACTGTTACCTTCCAAGGTTCCGTGTGTTGCTTGTGTATCACGATTTCGTTCTTTTTGGTAAAGTCAAACGTAACATCACTGGTATGCAAAAAATAATCGGCAAACCATTCTTTGATCATATGCTGTTTATAACCAGCGCAAATAATAAAATCATTAAAACCATAGAATGAATAGCTTTTCATAATATGCCACAAAATAGGCATCCCACCAATTTCAATCATCGGCTTTGGTTTATATTGACTTTCTTCACTTATACGTGTTCCCAATCCCCCGGCAAGAAGAACTACTTTCATAATAAGAAGCCTCCCTTATTTTAATATGCACCTTTTTTTCTGAATACAACATCAAATGTTTTTATAAGTATCTGGATATCTTTTAGAAAACTTCGATTAACCACATATTCAACATCCAAGGCGACACGTTCCGAATAAGATATGTCGCTACGCCCACTAACCTGCCACAGTCCAGTAATGCCAGGTTTTACTGAATAATATTTTTTTATATGTATCCCGTAGCGTGGCACTTCTTCCTGGACAATAGGACGTGGTCCAACCAAACTCATTTCTCCCTTTAAAACATTAAAAATCTGCGGCAATTCATCTAAACTGGTCCTTCTTAAAAATTCGCCAATTGGTGTCACTCTCGGATCATTTTTTAATTTAAAGTCGCGTTCCCACTCCATTCGCGCTTCAGGATTTTCTCTTAAATATTTTTCCAGCATTTGTTTGGCATCAACACACATACTGCGAAATTTATAACATGGAAAAGACTTTCCATTTTTACCAACACGCATATGTTTAAATATTACAGGTCCCGGATCTTCTTTTTTTATCCTGTACGCTATATAAGCTAAAAGCGGGCTTATACATATCGTTCCTATAAATGTTAATGTAAAATCAAAAATAGTCTTTCCTAATTCACCATCTTTAATCATTACTGCATATTCCACCCCTATGCAATTATTTTGTGATATCTTTTCAATACCTGCGCAGCTTCCATCTCACTTCTAGCGACGAATGTCCCCCCCGGATGTACCATCGGAACCATAGTAATAGTAGTAACCATAGCCGTGCGTATGGGCCAATTCTACCTTGTTAAGGATAACTCCCAAAATATGTGCTCCTGCCAGCAGCAGCCTCTGTTTAGCTTCTTTAGCTGCTGCTGGTGTAACTTCGCCGGAGCTGACCAACATGACCAGCCCGTCTACCTTACCAGACAGTACTGCCGCATCCGTTACCGGCATGATTGGCGACGTATCGATAAGTATATAGTCATAATCCGGCTTTAGCCGTTCCAGTAACTGTTCCATCCGTTTGCTTCCCAAAAGCTCGGATGGGTTGGGCGCTACCGGCCCGCTGGCTAAAAGCTCCAGATTCTCTATCCCTGTTTTTTGAATGACTTCCCGCACCTCTTCACTCGCCGAAATGCAGTTGCTCAGACCTTTATTAGTCAGCTTAAAAAGCTTATGCTGTGTCGGGTTGCGCATATCACAGTCCATTAAAAGCACTTTGTGCCCGGCCTGTGCCATTACCACCGCCAGATTGCTGATCGTTGTACTTTTACCTTCGTTTGGCGTAGCGCTGGTAACGATGATCGTTTTCAGCTCCTGACCAACGTTGGAGAACTGGATGTTGGTCCTGATCGTTCTATATGCTTCCGCTACCGGTGATTTGGCATCACGGTCGGCAATCAGTGTTATCGTTTCCATAAGTACCTCCGTAGCCTGGCAGTCAAGCTTTGCTCCTGCTGTTCTTTTTTCATGTTTTTATTCAATGATTCATAATCCGGCACCGAGCCCAGAACAGGCAGGTCCAGATAGTTTGCTACATCGTCCGTTGTCTTTATGGTTCTGTTCATCAGTTCTTTGGCAATAACAAAGCCGCTGCCGCCGAAGATTCCCAAAAAGGCTGCCAAAAGCAGGGTCAAAAGCTTTTTCGGTTTTACCGGGTCTTCCGGCAGTGTGGCCGTATCTACTACCTGTACCTCGGTGGATACCGCTACTTCGGCTACCTTGGCTTCTTCCAGGCGTTTGGCCAGCATGATGTAAATTTCATCGGCAACGCTGACGTCACGCATCAGGCTCAGGTATTTCTGTTCTTTCTCGGAAAGCCGTTCTACGTCTTCCTGATTTCTTTTATCCAGACGCTCCAGCTCGGCAAGGTTGCTTTCGGCTACGCTGATCGCCGCTTCGCTGCCGAATTTACTGGTCAGCAGCTGCTGGTGCACTGGGTTATCCGACGGCGCCTGCAGTGAGGCTACTTTGGCTATTTCCTGCTGCAGCTTGCTTTTTAAATTGGCGATAGCGTCTTCTGTTTCGATGACTTTAGGATGTTTGGCTGTATATTTGTCCAGATAGTCTATCCTCTGGGTCTCCAGTTCGGCTAATTTTGCATTATACTGCTTGATAACTGCGTTATCCGCTGTCGCTTTGGCTTCGCCGCCCAGCTGCTGGTCTGTTGCTGACAGCTGTGCCTGCGCTGTGGCAAGCGCCACTTTGTTTTCTGCACGCAGTTTATCGACGATCCCCATTTTATCGGCCGCCAACTTCATTTCGTCCGTCGGTGACAGGATCTTGCTGGCTTTTTTATATTCGGTCAGCGCACTTTCGGCTGCTTCAAGCTCGGCTTTAGAGGCTACGACTCGCTCTTCGATAAAGGCGCGGGTAGTTTTCTGTTCTTCACGTACCAGACTGGTCAACCGCTGCAAAAAGCCGTTAACGATCAGGTCGTTGGCTTTCTGGGCCCCTTCCGGCGTATTAGCGTTGACTGTAACTTTTAAGATCTCGGTATCTTTAAAAGGATTGGTAACTATCCTGTTTTTGATATAATCTTCATAACGCATATATTTGCCGTCACTGTCGGCTTCTTCCGTCTGTTCAATGACCGGGGCGATGACGCTGCGGCTTTTTAAGATTTCCGCATAGGTGCTCATCAGCTGTTTGCTGGCCATGGCATTGCCCATAGGCATGCTTTCTAAAAGCGACGAGCCTATCCCTTTGGGCTGCTTGATGCGCAGCAGCGAATCTGATTCGTAGACCGGTGAAGCTATAAGCAAATACAGCCCGGCGGCGACTATGCATCCGCCCGTGACTTTAGCGATGAACCTTGCGTTTTTCTGCACTATATGCGCCAGCTCGCGCAGGTCGATTGTGATTTCCTCTTCCACTTTATCTCTCCTCAGGTCAGTCGTTATTTTTGATTTCCGATACCATGTATGCGCCGCTGATGAAGGGCATGATGTCACGCCCAATATCTATCTTGCCGTTGCTGGTCAGATACAGGCAGTCGCCTTCGTTTAAAACGTAGTTTTGGCTCTGGTCGGATTTTTTTAGAAAATTATTGATATTGACCAGTACAGGTTCTTCCGCACCTTTTCTGATCAGAAAGATTTTCTTTTTGGCGGCTTTTTCTGTAAAGCCTTCCGCTTTTCCCAGGGCATCTAATACGCGGTGGCTTTTTTCAAGCTCGTACAGTCCCGGTTTTTTTACTTCCCCCAGCACATAGACACGCGTCGTTCCCAGCTTTAAGATATTAACGCTGACCTGCGGCCTGACAAGGTATTCGGCCAGACTCACTTCCAGTTGCCGCGTAAATTCTGTTACTGTTTTTCCTGTCACGTCTATATCGCCGATCAGGGGAAAGGTTACTTTTCCATCAGGGCGTACTGTATAGGGGGTAGTGTTGCTGTTGGGCGGGCTGCTCAGATCTTCATGTCCATAGACTACTACCTGCAGCTGGTCGCCGGGACACATAATATAGTCGTTGTCTGCTGCTGACGCTACTACCAGTCCCTGCAGACTCAGCGCCAGGGTCAACGCCAGAATTGTTTTCTTCATCGGGATTCTCCTTTTTCTCTTTACTTCAATCTTTAATTTATTATTTGCCAAATAGTTTCTGCCAGAAGCTCTTTGGTTTGTCTTCTAAAAATACTTTGGGCTGCTTGAGCTCTATTTCCTGATTTTTTAAGATCGCCTGCGGGTTCGTTTCTGTCATCTGCCGCAGTACTTCTTCTCCGGCCAGCTGCCTGATGACCGCCGCTGCCCGTGACATATCCGTATTGCGTCCTTCGCTGCGGTGCCCGTCCGACCCTAACAGATCGACCAGACCATTTGCCAGCAAGACCTTGGCATTCTCGCAGACGCTGCTACCGAACATGCCGGTAAAGCTGCCGCTGTTGCACTGCATAAGCATGCCACGCCGCCGCCACAGTAGCAGCAGGTCAGGGTTTTCGCGCAGCTGCTGATACCTCTCCGGATGGGCAAGGATCGGCATTATCCCCTTCAGCTCCAGCTCATACCAGAATTCATCGGCATAGGCAGGGATTTCTGCCGCCGGTAGTTCGACCAGCAGATATCTACCGCCGTTTAAACAGTACGCGCCAGTCGCTCCCAGCTCCGGCAAAAGCTCCCAGTTCATCTGCACTTCTGCTCCGGGATAAAGCATAATATCTATCTGTGCTTCTGCACACAACTGCCGCAGCTGCTGTGTTTTTTCCTTTATTTCTTCCCAGGAAGGCTTATTCGCTCTTTCTATGACGTGCGGGGTCGCAAAGATAGCTTTAGTCCCGCTTCTGGCCGCAATCTCCAGCATTTGTAACGACATGCACTGATTCTTAGAACCGTCGTCTATATTCCATAAGATATGTGTATGTGTATCCAGCAAATGATCACCTTTATCTATCTTGAACTTAGTGTTGTTAATTAATTTCGTAATAATTGCAATCTGTATCCTAATGCTTTAATAAAACAATTAAAATATTTGTTTTATCAACTTTAGATTATACCACACTTGTACCCCCCCACAAGACATAACAGCTTCTAAAATTATATTTCAGTAACGTTTTTGCTCTTACTTATATTTTCATCGTACCTGTGCATCAATATTTACAATCTCACTTGCCAGCAACTATTTGTCACCAAAAGTACGAAGCCACAATTTTGCCGATTTTTTATTCTTATAAGCTATATTTATATCTTAATTATTCAATATTTTCTTACTCATTTTTGTATATTTCCAATACATAAAAACTTCCCTAATATTTTATAATTATTGTACCACGGTTGTACCCCCCCCCGCAAGACATAAGCACGTTTTCTTTTATATTTAAGTATACTTTTTGCTCGTACTTATATTTTCATCGTACCTGTGCGGCAATATTTACAATCTCACTTGCCAGCACCGCCTCTGCTGACATGCAAAAGCCGGACTCTATTCCCATAGAGCCCGGCAAAAAATAATCGCTCTCAACTTTAGCTGAGAGCGATTATTTTTTATCTTTTAATCTAACAGCAGTTTCTTCCTACAAGACTTTACTTAAAATCTATTTCCTTTCCCAGCACCTGCAATATCTTATCCAGCAGATTAACGCTGCAGTTGCATTCCTCCCGTTCGATACGGCCGTAATAATTGACCGACATATTACAGCGTTCGGCCACGTCGTTTTGGGTCAGCCCCAGCTCCAGCCGCAGCTGGTATAATTTGCGGCCGATGTTATTATAAGTATGCTTGCTCATTTTGCACCTCAGCTAAAAGTTTTGACTGTGAAAAATTTTAACCGCAAAAGCAGCAAAGCAAAATAACCCTATGGGTTGTATTTCTTATAGCCTACCCCAAAGGTTGTTTACAAAACAAATACAAAGGCACATACTGAGCCCTGTTATGCATAACGCTTTACAGTACGGCCCGCCGTCATAAAATTATGGGAAGAACTGATATAAATAGCTATTTTGACAGATACTAATACAAGCAGCGCGGCTGCCCAGGCACTGCAGCTTTTGATAACTGCGGCGCAGGCAGGCGACAACGTTGCTTTACTGAAGCTGTGCAGTGATTTTAAGCCCCTGCTCAGCAGCGAAGCACGGCGCGAGATGTTTTATAATTCACTGGGGAAAGATGCGGAAGGCATCGCTGTGCTGGCTTTTATCGAGCTGGTACTCAAATACAGCGGTACTGATTATGTAAACTGGCCCGGTTACGCGCGCTGCAGAGTACATTTCGCTTTGTTCGACGCCATGCAGAAGCAGGGCCGGATCTGGGAAAACGAGATCGCCGTCAATACTGACAGCGAGGAAGGCACCGCCCTTCTGGATGAGGCCGGGTTGCAGCAGGGGCTGCCGGACGATATTGCCCAACTGCTGCTGTCACTGGAAGTACGGCAGGCTTTAAAACGGCTGACTGCCGAACAGCAGCAGGTTATCGATCTGTTGTTTTTGCGCGAACAGAAACCCAAAGAAGCAGCCCGCCTGCTGGGCTGCAGTGTACGCAACGTCACCAAGCACCGGCTCAAAGGGCTGGATAAGCTGCGGCTGCTGCTGAAGCAGGACGGCTGACCGGCTCAACTAATCGCCGTAATTTCATAGATAAAAATAAAAAAGCATCGACAAAATTTGTCGATGCTTTTTAGCTTTTTATTTTTAGTGATGTGTGCCTCTGACAACAGTAATCCCCTGCTGCTCCAGGTATTCGGCAGTTTTGGTGATCACCGGGCATTCATGTTTTTCTCCCTGTGCGTCCTTCTTTTTGGTACAGCCGCTCAAATGCACGGCTTCAACGCCGATAGTAACAAGGCGATCCAGCTTTTTGCGCAGACCTTCCTCGTTATTGGGCATCTGTACATCACCGCAGCCGCTGCCGGTACAGTTATTACTGGTACGCAGACATCTTAAAACAGCGATCTTTTTCATAGGCATTTTTCCTTTGATTATTTTTACTGCTCTGTTTCTGCCAGCACCTCTTTAAAGCAGTTGGTCAGGCTGGCAAAATCTGCCAGCGACAGCGTTTCGCCCCGGCGCTTGGGGTCGATACCGGCACGTTCCAACCATGCCGCAGCCTGTACGCTGCTGATGCCCATATTTTTGAGAGCGTTACTGAGCATTTTACGGCGTACGGAAAAAGCCGCCTTTACGACTTTGAAGAACAGTTTTTCGTCGCAGACCTCGACCGGAGGCACGGTGCGGCGTTTGCAGACAATGACGGCACTGTCGACATTGGGCGCCGGGATAAAGGATTCCGGCGGTACGATAAAGGCTATCTCCGGCTCAGTATAATATTGAATCGAAACTGACAAAGCGCCGTAATCTTTGCCGCCGGGCTTCGCGACCATCCGCTCGGCTACTTCCTTCTGCACCATGGCAACCAGCCGTTCCATAGGCAGGCGCTGTTCCAGCAGATTGAAAATGATCGGCGTGGTAATATAATAAGGCAGGTTAGCCGCCACCTTAAAGGTCGGCGCGCCAACAATATTTTTGATATCGACTTCCAGGATATCGCCGTTTTCTATACGCACATTATCGTAGCCTTCCAGTGTTTTTGCCAACACCGGCAGCAGCCTTTTATCCAGCTCGACTGCTACGACCCTGGCGCCGCTCTGCGCCAGTCCCTGCGTCAAAGTGCCTATACCGGGGCCGACCTCTAAAACCGTGTCGTCCTCAGACAGTTCTGCAGCAGCAACGATCCTGCGTACGACTTCTTCGTCGATCAGGAAGTTCTGTCCCAGTCTTTTATCCGCTTTTAATTTAAAGGTGTGCAATATATGATTGGTGACTTCGCGTCTGGCAATGATCGGTTTATCCATGCTGTTCTCCTAACTGCGCAAGCGCCTCGTCAAATTCGCTGCGGGTGACCCCATAGCTGTTGAGCCGCTCTAAAAACCTTTTGGCGTTGCCGTAGCCGATGCCCAGCAAAGCGCCCATTTTATCACGGCGATACGCCGCACTGCCTGTTCCGGCCAGATCGTTCTGCCACAGGTCTTGGCTGGTAAATTCGCTGTCAGGCTTATATTCATGGTGGCGCACCTTACTCAGCGCTGCCAGGATCGCCTCAGGCTGAGCCTGCTCGATGCCCACATCATTGTGCGCCGTAGCGTCCGCTTTAGGTACAAAGGCCTGCCCCGCTTCGGGAAAGCGCTGCGTCAGAAAGCGGCGGATACGTTCGCCGGCACCGTCCGGGTCAGTTAGGATAATGATGCCCCGCTTTTTATATGCGGCTTCGATCTGCCGCAGGGTATATGGCGCTAAGGTAAAACCGCCTGTTTCGATGGTATCGGCTTCCAGGGCGCGTTTGATCGCCACTGTATCCATTTTTCCTTCTACTACGAGAACTTCTTTCAGCAAGTCCGCGCCTCCGTTACTCTAAGATATATACGTCTAAGGTACGGCGTCCCCATTGAATGGCTCTGTGCCAGTCGTGCATAAACACGTCCAGCCGATTGCCGCGGATAGCGCCGCCGGTATCGCCGGCCATGGCAATGCCATAACCGGGGATATACAGTTTAGTATAATACGGGATAACCCGCGGGTCAACGGCCACGATACCTTCGTAAGGCACCAGTCCTATCGAAGTTCGTCCGGTACCGCTGCCTTCACCCAAGGTATAGGCGGTGATTTCCATGGTCATAACTTTATTATAACGCATCCGCCCGCGCGAAGTTTCGATAGAACGGGCCATGCCGCGCTCTACCAGCTCACGTCTAGGCTCTTCCAGCACTGTCTTGCTGATGATATGAGTTTGGAACAGGCCGTCTTTAAGCGTAGTTTTTCTGGTCACCTTCATCTTGCCGGGTACGCCCGGTTCCAGCACCTTATTCTCACCATACGGCTTTTCCAGATTATCAACAAACTCCACAGGCGGCTCGATCGGCTGCTCTTCTTCATGCAGCTCATCAAAACGCCCTAAAATATGGATCTCCAGGTCGGAAGTGATCGGCGTATCAACAGCAGGATAGACTGTTTTGCCTTCATAATTGATCGCCAGGGCATCCAGCGCCTCGCCGACAGTTGCTTTACCGGTATAGAATTTTTTGCTGACGCCATATTTTTCGATCGTTACAGGCAGAGCGCGTTTCAGCTCAATAACTTCCATGGTCTTTTTTTCGGCATTTGCCGGAGAGATCAGTATGCGGTCTTCTTTGCCGACCTTGACGCCGGACTCTTCCAAAATAGAACGGGGATCTTCAAGAATAGTGGTCACTACTTTTTCCTGCCCGTCGTAACGCAAAACTATTTCTTTGCTGTTAGCCAGACAAATAGCGCTGAAAACTAAAACTACCACTAACAGCAGCGGCAAAATTTCCATTGCTCTATATAATGATTTTCTATTAGGCATAAATTGTACCTCCTTTTAAAGACGTATAATTTTACCATAAAGAAAAATTTTCTGTCAAACTGTCGCCCTTAAACACACATAAGCTTTTGCACAAAAAACAAAAACGTAAAAACTACTGTGGACACAGATACTTGTTTTGACTTCTGGAAAATAACAGCCTTAAAATACAAACTGCCTGTTTGCGAAAAACAAACAGGCAGTTTGTATTTTATTTTATTTTATTAAAAAGAGTTTTGACATTTTTAGTAGTCTGCGCTGCCAGCGCTTCAAAGGTCGTGCCGCGCACTTCGGCCGCATTGCGTGCTACCAGCTCGGTATAACCCGGCTGATTACGCTTGCCGCGATAAGGCACCGGCGTCAGATAAGGTGAATCTGTTTCAAACAGCAGCAGGTCATCCGGCACATACTGCAGGACCTCGCGCACTTTTGCGGCATTTTTATAAGTAGAGGTGCCGCCAAAACCAAGATAAAATCCTCGCTTAAGCAGTTCCTTCGCCATTTCCAGTGAGCCGGAATAGCAGTGGAACACTGCCCGCACACCTGTGACTTCTTTTTGGAAGATCTCCAGGATATCGCCGTGCGCATCGCGGTCGTGAATGATCACCGGCAGGTCGAACTGTTTGGCCAGATCGAGCTGTTCTAAAAGACGGCGCTTCTGCACGTCCTTCGGCTCGTTGCCCTTCCAGTAATAGTCGAGGCCGATCTCGCCGATGGCTACTACCTTGGGGTGGACGGCCCAGGCTGCCAGCTCGTCAAGATAGCTGTTATCCAAAATACCCTCAAGGTCTTCAGGATGCCAGCCCACAGCGGCATACATAAAATCATATTTTTCAGCTAAACTTACAGCGAAACCCGACGTGATCTCATCACAGCCGGGATTGATGATCCCGTCCAGTTCTTCCTGCAGCTGTGTAAGCAGCGCGTCGCGGTCATCGGTAAAATAGTCCGAGTCCATATGGGCATGGGAATCGAATAGTCCTGTACGTGACATCTTATTTCACCTTGCTCCCGGAAGCGATATCGGGGGCATCAGCCAGCACCAGCTTACCTTCTCCGTCAGAGGCGGCCAGCAGCATCCCGCGGGATTCGATCCCACGCAGTTTTGCAGCTTTCAGGTTGGCGATCACGATAACATTGCGGCCGATCAGCTCTTCGGCAGTATAATGCTGCGCGATCCCGGAAACGATGGTACGTTCTTCTTCGCCGATCCTGACCTCAAGCTTCATCAGCTTATCGGTTTTAGGTACGCGCTCTGCTGCGGTAATGGTAGCTACGCGCAGATCTATCTTCATAAAATCATCGATAGTTATTTCTTCTGTTGCCGCGGTTTTGCTTTCCGTTTTGGCCTCAGCTTTTACTTCGGCCTTAACTGCTTGTTTAGCGGCCGGAGCAGTCTTTTTGGTAGCGGCGATAACAGTTTCTCCGCTTTCAGTGATCTCGATACGCGGATACAGCGGCTCACCCTTCTGCACTTTGGTGCCGTCAGGCAGCCCGCCCCAGGCGGTATCGGCCAGCAGGAACTGCTCGGGAGCAGTGAGGCCCAGCTGGGTATAGATCTTGGGACTGGTAGAAGGAATATAAGGACTTGTAAGGATAGCGACGATGCGCAATACCTCTGCCAGATTATACATAACTGTTTTCAGACGCGCTGCTTTGGCGGGATCTTTTGCCAGCAGCCAGGGGCCTGTTTCATCAATATATTTATTGGCACGGCTGATAAGCGCCCACAGAGCTTTGATCGCCGTGTTGATTTCCATATGGTCCATAGCGTCCTGATATTTCGCAACAGTTTCATTGACCAGGGCGATCAGCTCGTCATCAAGAGGATCACTGCAGGCGGTTTTGTGGATCACGCCGCCGTGATATTTTTCGATCATGCTGACCGTACGGTGCAGCAGGTTGCCAAGGTCATTGGCCAGATCAGCGTTGATGCGGGTGATCAGCGCGTCGCGCGAAAAATTGCCGTCACTGCCGAGGTTGATCTCGCGCAGCAGGAAATAACGGATAGCATCGGCGCCAAATTCGTCGATCAGCGCCAGAGGATCAATGACATTGCCCTTGGATTTGGACATTTTGTCGCCTTCAACTACCAGCCAGCCATGTCCGTAAACCTGTTTCGGCAGTTCTTCACCCATAGCCATCAGCATGATCGGCCAGATGATAGTATGGAAACGCACAATTTCCTTGCCGACCAGATGCATGTTAGCAGGCCAGTATTTATTGAATTTTTCCGGATCACTGCCGTAACCGATACCGGTAAAGTAGTTGAGCAGCGCGTCAAACCAGACATAGACAACGTGTTTGTTGTCAAAAGGCACAGGGATGCCCCAGTCGAAGGTGGTGCGGGTGATGCTCAGATCTTCCAGTCCCTGTTTGATGAAGTTGATCATCTCGTTGCGGCGTGCCACAGGCTGAATGAAGTCGGGATGAGTTTCGATATATTCCAGCAGACGGTCCTGATATTTGGAAAGCTTAAAGAAATAGCTTTCTTCTTCCATACGCTCTACCGGACGGCCGCAGTCGGGGCATTTGCCGTCGACCAGCTGACGCTCCAGCCAGTAGGATTCGCAGGGTACACAGTACCAGCCTTCATAATTCTTTTTATAAATATCGCCCTGTTCAAAGATTTTCTGCAAAATACTTTGCACAACCTTATGATGGCGTTCTTCGCTGGTACGAATAAAATCGTTATTGGTGATATTGAGGCGCTGCCATAAAAGTTTGAAATTTGCGATGATCTCGTCAACATATTGTATCGGGGTAACACCCATCTCCGTAGCTTTACGCTGAATCTTCAGACCATGCTCGTCACTACCGGTCAGAAAAAAGACGTCTTCGCCCTTGGCACGATGATAACGGGCCACGGTATCGGCGATAGTCGTACAGTAAGCATGACCGATATGCAGTTTATCGCTGGGATAATAGATCGGGGTGGTGATATAAAACGTTGGTTTTGTCATATGTTGATCCCTTCTTCTTCTGAAATTAATTTATTATATAATTCCCGTTTGGGAATCTTATTTGCTTTAGCAACCTGCGCCAGCGCCGTTTTTTTATCGACGCCGCGAGCCAGCAGTTCCTGTACCTGCGCCAGCGGATCCTTTGCTTCCTGCGCAGGCTGCGGCTGTTCCAGGCCTCTGGCGATGACCAGGCAGAATTCACCGCGGGGCTTATTTTCATGCAGCCAGGTCAGGCACTGACTGACCGTGCCCCGGAAAAACTCCTCATGCAGCTTGGTCAGCTCACGCGCTGCTGCCAGCTGTCTGTCCCCCCAGACCTCCAGCACTTCCTGCAGCACCTGTTCGATCCTGTGCGGCGCTTCGTACAAAATAATCGTAGCCGGCAGATACTGCCATTCTTCCAGCTGCTGCCGCCTGTTTTTTTTGCTCTTGGGCAGAAATCCGCCGAAAAAAAACGGTGAGGCAGGCAGACCTGAAGCAATGAGCGCGCATAACGCGGCGTTGGCACCAGGTACAGGCACTACCTGCACGCCGGCATCGATTGCCAGTCTGGCCAGTTGTTCGCCCGGATCAGCGATACCGGGAAACCCGGCGTCACTGACTAAAGCGATATTTTTTCCGGACAGCAGTTCGTCCAGCAGATAAGCTCCCTGCCGTTCTTTGCTGTGCTCATCATAGCGTACCAGCCGTCCCTTGATATTGAAACGGTTCAATAACTGCAGTGTATGACGGGTATCTTCGGCAGCGATAATATCCGCCTCGGCCAGCATTCTCTGCGCCCTGGGCGTCATATCTTCCAGATTGCCGATCGGCGTCGCGCACAAATATAAAATTCCTGCCATTATTCTGCCTCCTCCGCCATACCGTAATACTCCAAAGTCTGTTTGCTGTGGCTGCCGTCCTCATTATACATAATAAGCGGCGGCAAAACCTCCAGTCCGTAACTGCCGCCTTTGACCATTTCCATGAGAAAGATCCAGGCGGGCTTATCCGCAAAGGCATGTACCCATTGCAGTTTTTTCGGCTGCAGACCATATTTAAGCGCCAGTTCCATACATTCCGTAAACCGTTCGGGCAGCTGCACAATGGCAAAACGCCCTCGATATTTGACCAGATAGGCGGCGGCGCGGAAGAAATCCTCCAGCGTTGCCGTCAGTTCATGGCAAGCCGCAGTCGCTACCCGGCGAACCTTACCGCTGTTACGGTAGGGCGGATTAGCTGCGATCAGATCGAAACTTTCCGAACGATAAAGCGCTTTCAGCTCCCGCAGATCGGCCAGCTCGGCACTGACACATTCCTCCAGCCCGTTAGCCGCAATGCTGCGGCGCATCAGCTCTACTACATGAGGATTACAGTCAACGCCTACTACTTGAGCCGCACCGCGTGCTGCCAGCAGCAGGCTGATGGCCCCTGTACCGGCGCCAAGTTCCAAAACACGGGCCTGCCTGACCAAATGCGGGAAAGCTGCCAGAAAAACAGCATCCGTCGTAAAACAAAATTCTTCCGAGTCCTGCCAGATCGCATAATTACAGCCGGGCAGGGAATCGCAGCGTTCTGTAGCTTTACTCATTTCAGATCGGATCGGCCTTGGAAGCATCAACGATCTCGTCCCATTCTACCTGGATAACGTTATCGGGCGTCAGCTGCACGGAAGCCGTACGCATAGCGCGGTTGATGCCTGTTACTTTGCCTTCTCCCAGCGGCGTTACTACCAGCGAGCCCAATTTGGGGATCTCGACACGGTCGTTGCCGCAGTTACGTTTACAGCCGCCTTCTTTGCAGCAGTACATATGGTTTTCATATTTCAGGCAGCACATCAGACGACCGCAGATACCCGAAATCTTCGCCGGATTCAGCGACAGATTCTGATCTTTAGCCATTCTGATCGATACCGGTTCAAAGTCACCTAAAAAAGTAGAGCAGCACAACGGCCTGCCGCAGCTGCCGATCCCACCCAGCATTTTTGCTTCATCGCGCACGCCGATCTGGCGCAGCTCGATCCGGGTACGAAACACAGCGGCCAGGTCTTTGACCAGCTCGCGGAAATCTATACGCCCTTCGGCTGTGAAATAAAATATGATTTTATTGACGTCAAAAGTAAATTCCACATCGATCAGACGCATCGGCAGATCGTGATTAGTGATCTTACGCAGGCAGATATTGAAAGCTTCTTTCTCGCGTACGATATTTTCTTCGACTTTCTGGGCATCTTCATCAGTAGCTTTGCGCAGCACCGGTTTCAAAGGCGAAACCACCTCACTGTCGCTGACCTCGCGCGGCCCTACTACTACTTCGCCGTATTCTACCCCGCGGGCAGTTTCGACAATGGCATGATCCCCCTGGGTTACGCTGCTGAGTGCGGGATCAAAATAATATATTTTACCTGCTTTTTTGAATCTTATACCTACAACTGTTGGCACTATCTCTCCTCCTTCCGAAGTATGTCTGTTTTAAGTACCACCGTTTCCAAAACCAGCTTGGCGCCGGCATTGCTTTCGATGGCCTGATATGCTTGCTGGGCGATGTCCGCCGCCTGCTTCAAATGCGAAGCGGGCCATGAGGCGGCCAAACGCCGTAATCTATCTGTGCAGTCACAGTTATAAATCTGTTCCTCCAGTCCGTTTTGCCAAAGCAAAACGTCCCGGGCTAAAAACAGCAGCATTTCCGTAAATAATAAACCGCCATGTTTGTCATAGCTTTCGAGCCATGGCTGCGAAGCTACATACCGCATGGGCTGCGCCAGCGGCAGGGCTTCCAGAAATTCCAAAGCCTGATCGCGGTAGCTGACGGCATCTGCAGCAGCCAAATTGACAGCAGCGCCAAGCGAACCGCCTGCCAGGCGGGCCAGCAGTTCCGGGCGTTCCAGCCCGAGCCTGTTCAAAGCCTCCTGTGTCAGTGCCAGGGGTATCTGGTCAAAGCGTAATTGAATGACCCGCGAAAGGATCGTCGGCAACAGGCGTTCCAACCGCGACGCAACCAGAATAAACATCCAGTTTGGCGGCGGCTCTTCGAGCAGCTTTAAAAGGCTGTTCGCCGCTTCTACCGTCATCCTGTCAGCAGCGTCGATGACGCATACCTTATGGCTTGAAAGCGCAGGCGCAAAGGCGGTCTGCCTGCTCATTTCCTTGATCTGTTCTATTTTCAGGTCTTTCCCGGGAGCTTCCTGCTCCACCAAAATAAAATCAGGATGGGCAAAGCTGTGCTCTGCCAGATTGATCAGACGGCAGGATTCGCACCTGCCGCAGGGATGTTCGTCCGGCTTCTGGCACAGGAATGTTTTAGCAAAACGCAAGGCCAGCTGCTTTTTACCAATACCTTCCGGACCGTAAAAAAGCAGTGCATGCGGCCTGTTACCCGGCTGCAGCAGCCTGGCTAAAAATTCCTTATTCTGTTCATGTCCCAGAATATCGTCCCACATAGGTATCCTTTCCTCGCTTACCCTTTAAGTAAAGCCTCCAACTCGCTGATCAGACAGCCGCGTACGCTTTCCTGTTCCTGCAAAGCATCAATGACCCTGATCCGCTGTGGATAGGCCTTACTGAGTTCGACAAATCCCTGCCTTACCTTGAGCTGAAAAGCAAGTCCCTCGTTTTCAAAACGGTCGGTCACACCGCGCTGCGACCTGCGGCCTGCAAGCAGCAGAGGATCTCCGTCCAGCAGCAGCGTCAAATCTGGTTCCAGCCCGCCCGTTGCAAAAGTGTTCAGCTGCAGCAGCTCCTGCAGCGGCAGACCGCGAACAAAGCCCTGGTAAACCAGTGTCGAATCGCTGAAACGGTCACAAAGCACGATTTTTCCGGACGCTAACGCCGGACGCACGACCTTATCTAAATGATCAGCACGTGCTGCCAGATACAGCAAAGTTTCTGTACGCGCGTCTATGGCCAGCTGCGGGTCAAGCACCAGCTGACGCAGGCGTTCAGCAGCTTCGCTGCCTCCCGGTTCACGGGTGCAGACAACTTCTCGTCCGTTCTGCCTCAGGTACTCTGCGATCAGCTCCAGCTGCGTGCTTTTGCCGCTGCCGTCGGGGCCTTCCAATGTGATAAAATACCCTTTGTTCATCAAAACACCACTCGTATTTCCCTCAAGCTGCCGTCAGCGGGTCCGCTGACCGGCAGGTTCAAGTTTTTCATATTTTCACAGTAAGCGATGATCGCTTCTGTAATCAGCTCCCCCGGCAAAAGTACCGGTATGCCGGGCGGATAAAAGCTTACCTGCTCGGCACAGATTTTTCCGGCCGCACCACGGCACAGAGGTATGCTGGTCTTCGCGCTGTCGAAGGCCTGCCGTAAAGACATCACCTGCTGCGGTGCAGGAAGCTGTGGGCTGACCGTCAAACGGCGCGGCGTTTTTTTGTTTTTTTCCAGTTCGGTAAAAACCTGTTGTATCACAGCGAGTACGGCATCATAATCAGCGCCGCCGTCGCTATAGGTAACTAAAAATAACACGTTATCGGCATCTGTCAGTTCTACGGCAACACCTGCCTGCCGCAGTTTTTCCCCGGCTTCAATACCTGTATAACCCCAGGCGGCTACATTGACCGTCACCTTGGTACTGTCAAACCCGGCAATACCGTTACTGCCGGCACAATCAGCCGTCAGCAGCTTCAGCCCCTTGAAGGTCTGTAAAAGCCGCCGCAATCTGTCTGCCGCAGCCACAGCCTGTGCCGCCATCTGCCTGCCGCCTGTCGCCAGCTGGAAACGCGTCGCGTCCAGAGACGCCATCAGCAGATAATTGGGGCTGGTTGTCGTCAGCAGGCTCATAACATCAGCAGCCCGCTTTAAATCAAGGCGCCGGCCCTGCACATGCAGCATCGAGCATTGCGTCATAGCACCCAAAATTTTATGCGTGCTTTGCGCGCAGGCATCCGCGCCGCACTCCATAGACGAAGGCGGCAATAATTCGCTGAAACCAAGATGCGGGCCGTGCGCTTCATCTACCAATAGTGCAGCACCATATTTATGGGCTATTTGAGCAATCGTTTTAATATCAGCAGCCTGACCGTAATAATTAGGGCTGGTCAGAAACACTGCTTTAATAGAAGGATCTTTTTGCAGAGCTTCTTCGATCTGCCCGGCAGTGACCTGCGTGTTGATACCAAAAACCGCATCAAACTGCGGTAATACGTATACCGGTTCCAGATCACCTAAAAGCAGCCCTCCGGCAACACTGCGGTGAGCATTGCGGGGAATAAGAACTTTACCGCCCGGTTTGACAGCAGTCATCAGCATTGCCTGAATGGCCTGCGTCGTACCGTTAACAGCAAAAAAACAGCGGTCGCTGCCGTAAAGCTGTGCGGCCAGGGTCTGCGCTGCAGCAATACAGCCTTCAGGACAATGGATGTCATCCAGCTCCGCCATCAGCGAAACGTCCATCTGCAATGCGCCTGCTCCCAGCTCGCCAGCCAGAAGCGGTTCCATTCCGCGGCCGCCTTTATGTCCCGGCGTGTGGAAAGGATAGACCTGTTCTTTTTTATATTTGAGCATGGCCGCTACAAGCGGCATTTTTTTCTGATCTGCCTGCAAAAGAAAGCCTCCATGATAAATACAAACACTTATCCATGCTATCTTTACATTTTATCACAAGCAGCAAGGCGTTACAAGCAATTGTAACGCTTCGTCAAACTACCGCTGCAACCGCCTGCTCACCGCAATAAAAATACTCCGGCTGCAAACAGCCGGAGCAAAGATATTCTGTTGTTCAGCCAACCATAGCAGCCTGCGGCTGCGGCTCGATTTCGTCTTTTAAATCTTCCCAAACGATAAAATTGGCTTTACTGAAACCGTTGAAGGTCGTCGCCGAAGCCGAAGTATAAGCGCCGCAGGAAGGAACCAGCAGCAGATCGCCTACCTCCTGGCGTACAGTCAGTTTGCCGCGGAACATGATATCCAGCGAATCACAGCTGGGACCGGCAAAAGTGGCTTCCACTTCTTCTCCTTCTTTAAAGCTGATCAGCTTAAAGTCCCACTGGTCAAAAATAACGCCGGAAAACGTTCCGTATAAACCATCATCAAGGAAATACCAGGGCTGACCGCCGCGTTCAGTAACGCCGATGACGCTGGTAATAAGGTTAACAGCCGTACCGCACATAAAACGTCCCGGTTCCGCCCAGATCTCTACATTGGGAAAATCTTCGTCCAGACGGGCGTTGATCTGTTTAAGCATTTCTTTTAAATTAAAACGCACCTTGGGTTCGGGGATCGGAAATCCGCCGCCAATATCTAAGATCCGCAGCTGCATCCCTGCAGCGGCAGCTTCTTCAAAAATCTCGCGGGCCAGATCAAGCGCATTCAGATATGGATCGGCGCTCATCGTCTGGCTGCCGACATGGAAACAAACGCCGGCGGCGTCAAGACCGGCAGCCTGTGCTGCCTGCAGTAGTTCTACTGCGCGTTCGCGGCCTACGCCGAATTTTTTATTCAAATCTACATGTGCGGAAGAATTGTCGATACGGATACGCAGAAGCACCGTAGCACCGGGGCAGCCCTGTGCCATTTTTACGATTTCACTTTCGCTGTCAAAAGTCATTTTATGTACACCGACGTCACAGCAGGCCTGCAGACCGCCGCCGGTTTTGATAGGATTGGCGTAAATCAGACGCTCGCCGTCAATACCCATTGCTGCCAGAGTTCTGATCTCGCCGTCAGAAGCAACATCAAAGCAGGAACCCAGGTCACGCAGCAGTTCCAAGATCCGCTGATGCGGATTGGCCTTGATCGCATAGTAAAGCTGCACACGCGGCAAGTGCTTTTTCAAAAAGCGATAGTTCTTTTCTATTTGTTCTAAAGAAAGTACCAGCAGCGGCGTTCCAAAGCGCTCTGCCAGCCTTTCTGCAGCATTTTGACTAAGTTGAAAAAAGATGTCCTTCTTCATATCCACTCTCCCCTTGCTTTAGCATTGATTTTACTCATATGATTTTACCACAAATTACTGAAAGTACAATAGGAAAATGAAAGAAATTGAAAAAAATTTGAGGAGTTTCAGGCAAAACAGTGATAATCACGCTTAACGTCTGTTTTTACTAAAATTTTACTGGTTTTTTAGGATTTTTAATATTTTTTTACTAAATAAGTCACTACTAAATATAGTAATCTATGCTGATTTGACAACACAAAATACCTAAATATGGAAAACCCCCGCTTATTAAAAGCAGGGGTTTGCAAAAACTACTTATTTTTTAGGTGCTTCGATAACGTCGCAGCCCATATAAGGCCGCAGGACTTTCGGCACGATAACGCTGCCGTCTGCCTGCTGGTAATTCTCGAGAATAGCGGCAACAGTACGTCCTACCGCCACACCTGAACCATTCAGGGTATGTACGAATTCCGGTTTGGATTTAGTGTCGCGGCGGAAACGGATGTTAGCGCGGCGAGCCTGGAAATCAAGGAAATTGGAGCAGGAAGAAATTTCACGATAGCAGTTAGCCGCCGGCAGCCACACTTCCAAATCATAAGTTGCAGCAGAACTGAACCCAATATCACCTGTGCAAAGACGCACGACACGATACGGCAGTTCCAATAATTGCAGCACCTTTTCGGCATTAGCCGTCAGTTTTTCCAATTCGTCCCAGGAATCTTCCGGCTTGGTGAATTTTACCAGTTCTACTTTATTAAACTGATGCTGACGGATCAGACCGCGGGTATCGCGGCCGGCACTGCCTGCTTCAGCGCGGAAGCAGGCGCTGTAGGCAGTATAATACAGCGGCAGATCGTCGCCGCTTAAAATTTCGTCGCGGTGCAGATTCGTGATCGGAACTTCGGCAGTAGGGATCAGGTAATAATCCAGCCCCTCCAGTTTGAACATATCTTCAGCAAATTTAGGAAGCTGGCCTGTTCCCTGCATACTGTCTTTATTGACGATGAACGGCGGGAAAAATTCCGTATAGCCGTTTTCACCGGTATGGATATCCAGAAAGAAATTGATTACGGAACGTTCCAGCCGGGAACCGAGTCCGCGATAAAAAGTAAAGCGGGCGCCGGAAACCTTGCCGGCACGTTCAACATCGAGGATATTCAATTTTTCGCCGATATCCCAATGAGCCTGAGGCTCAAAAGCAAATTTAGCCGGTTCGCGCCAGGTACGCACTACCGGATTATCGGCATCACTGCTGCCAACAGGTGTATCTGCTGCCGGCATATTCGGAATCGTCATCAGAATTTCTTTTAATCTGGCTTCGATATCCTTCAGCTCTTTATCATCTTCCGCGATCTTATCACCCAGGGCACGGACCTCGGCCATCTGCGCATCTGCATTCTCACCGGCTTTTTTCATTTTGCCGATTTCCTGAGAAGCTGCGTTGCGCTGGCTTTTAAGAGCCTCGACCTGCAGGGTCAATTCACGGCGTTTCTTTTCCAATTCCAAAAATTCGTCAAGGTTCACATTGGCGTTACGCTTACGCATAGCGTCCATAACCAATTCAGGATTTTCCCTAACAAATTTCATATCTAACATTATTCATTCCTCCAAATGTTGAATTACTTCGTAAACTTTATTTTAGCACAATTTACCATAATATGAAAGAGAACACGCCGAAGAACATCGGCGTGCCCGTAAAATCACTGTTATTCAGTTTAAAATCAGCTGTATTCTTTAAAAGTTTCAATCAAACCGTCACGTTTGGCCAGATAATTGATCGCGCTGATAGCGGCTTTCTGAGCCTGACCAGCCGCACGATTGACCTGCCAGGGCTGACCGGTGCAGTCGCCGCCGGCGAAAACGCCTTCGATGCTTGTTTCAGCCTGGTCGTCGACAAGAACAGAACGGCCGCGCATCTGCAGACCCGGCAAAAAGCTGTTGAGCGGATCAGAAGCACGGAACATAAAGACTGCTTGGACACTGAAAAATTCACCAGTGGTATGCAGCCCGGTTACTCTGTCGGTACCGGTAATATCAGTCGGCTGATCCAGGACCACCGTTACATTTTTGCGTTTTGGAGCTACGAAGCCCTGAAAACGGGGAATAAAAATTACTTCACTGCAGATATCAGCCAGATATTCTATTTCTTCCATCGCATCAGGAACAGTGGCGATCGCAGCAACGCGCTTACCTTTGTATTCGGCGCCGTCGACTTTGGCGCAGTAGCTTACGCCGCGGCCTAAAAATTCTTTTTCGCCCGGCAGCAGGCTGGAACGGGAAATACCCGTAGCAAGAATTACCGTATCGGCATTATACTGGCTGTTAGGCGTACCCAGTTCAAAATAACCGGCTTTCTCTTTTAATGAAACTATTTTTTCTTCGATAATCTCCGCACCGATATGGCGTGCATGCTCGATGAACCTGTCCATCAGCTCATTGCCAGAAATATCGGGACAGCCCATATAATCTGTGATAAGCTCGACACTGCGCAGACGGGGACTGAAACCGTGAGCCTCAAACACCACTACCTTCCGTCCTTTACTGCTGGCAGTAATAGCCGCCGACAGGCCCGCTGGACCGCCGCCGATAATTGCGATATCATATTTCATGTTTTAATCCTCCAAAAAATTTTTAGGGGAAGCCTTCATTTAGTTCAACAAGTTAACTGTTTTTATTTTACCTTCTTTAACACGTCAGCGTCAATCCTTTCCACATGTATACACAATTTTACCGTTTTTTTAAAACAGCTTTCTGACAGCTTCCTGCGGTTTTAGGAAAAATTAGAAAAACAGCGAAAAAACTCTTGCCAAACTTTCCATTTTCGTGTATTCTATATAAGCAACATTACGACGGCCCATTAGCTCAGTTGGTAGAGCACCTGACTCTTAATCAGGGTGTCGTAGGTTCGAGGCCTACATGGGTCACCAAAATTTGGCCGGTTGGTCAAGCGGTTAAGACACCGCCCTTTCACGGCGGTATCAGGGGTTCGATTCCCCTACCGGTCACCATTCGGGCGCTTAGCTCAGCTGGGAGAGCGTCTGCCTTACAAGCAGAATGTCGGCGGTTCGATCCCGTCAGCGCCCACCATTTTTTATTTTGGTAGAAGTTTTATGTAGCCCCACCAATGGCCCGGTGGTTCAGTTGGTTAGAATGCCGCCCTGTCACGGCGGAGGTCGTGGGTTCGAGTCCCATCCGGGTCGCCATTTTGCCTCGGTAGCTCAGTTGGTAGAGCAAAGGACTGAAAATCCTTGTGTCCACAGTTCGATTCTGTGCTGAGGCACCATCAAAGAGCAACACCCTTCTTTTAATAAAGAAGGGTGTTTTTGTTTTAAATCAATATCCAGATATAAATAAAAACTCAGCGCTTCAGCGCTGAGTTTTATCGTTTAATTTATCAAATCATGTTATTTGCTGAAAGTGTTGCCTGTCAGGGTGACTTCTTCCCAGCCTTCGTTTTTTATTTTATCAATTATCTGCGCTTCCGTTTTCCCACCTTTGTCAACACTGTTGGAAATACCACCTAAATTCGTCCCTTGGGGACTATAATACCATTTTTTAGCTGCAGAATCGTATATATAATTAGTGCCCCAATCTCCACTATTTTTAAAATCGCCATTACCATTTGCATAGGTCAGAAAACTGCCATCTGCAGTTAAATGGAATTTAAAATAAATCGTATTGCCATTTAAATCTACTCCGCTGGGCCATTTTCCTTTTTCTTTATAATAAGCTTCTCTAAAACCATCATTGGTCTTTACTAATGCACCAGAGGCATAAGTTGGCCACCAGCCCAGATCCTTCAGTTGCTGATCTGTCATAGCGCCGTACTTATCAAGAAATTCTTGAAAGTCATTCGTAATATTATCTATAACACTGGCATCATCGCTGACATTAGCTTCATTATGCTCAGCAATAGAACAGACTACTTTTTCATTACTGACGCTGTAAGTGCCATTATCGGCACATTTAGGGACAAAATTAAAATATTTATTATCGTTAGGTTCTTTTACAACTTCTGCCAGAAATCCCACCAGTGTCCCGTTGTAGTTCGACGCCTGCTGAGCGTAGAACATCCGCATGATCTGCGTCCGGTTAGCCAGACATTCCTTTTTCGCCGCTTCCTCGCGGGCTTCCATAAAATATGGAATCGCCAGACCTGCTAAAATTCCCAGCACTGCGATAACAATCACCAATTCAACTAAAGTAAAGCCTGTTTGTCTTTTCACTTTCGGACGCTCCTAAATTCTATTCTCATTTGAATTTAACCATATATTCTTCAGAAAGTAAATATTATTTTTTAAAATAATATATTTTATTAGTCTGCTATTAATTATAAATCACATATTCATAATATGGTTCAAATAAGAAATATGTATTCGCAAGGGGTAAGTGCAGCATTATTTACATCATCCAGCCAGAGTCTGCTTATCCCCGATGTCAAAAACGACAGTTTTTTTACTTTCACTGCAGAAAATCTTGGTTGGCAGCAGGAATTATAAGCAGCTAAAGCGAATTGATAATAGTTAATTTATATATTGATGGAGGTAGCTATGTTTACACTCATAAAAAATGCTCATATTTACGCTCCTGCCGATACAGGCTGCCAGGATCTCCTGCTGGCCGGACGTAAAATCGTTCATATGGCTCCGTCAATCGGCGAGCTGCCTTTTGACTGCAACGTTATTGACGTCAGCGGGGCTAAAGTTACTACCGGTTTTATTGACCAGCATATTCATATTACGGGCGGCGGCGGCGAAGGCAGCTTTGCTACCCGCGTACCTGAAATCCAGCTGTCACAGCTGACAACGGCAGGTACTACGACAGTAATCGGGCTGCTTGGCACCGACGGCGTGACCCGCAGTATGGAAAATCTGCTGGCGAAAGCCCGTGGCCTGGAAGAAGAGGGTATTTCCACCTGGATCTATTCCGGAGCCTATCCTGCTGACAGCGGGCATATCACCGGCACTCTGCGCAGTGACATCGTTTTGATCGACAAAATATTGGGCGGCAAGGTCGCAATGAGCGATCACCGTTCGTCTATGCCCAGCACACAGGCTTATGCCAGCCTGGCAGCAGAAGCCCGTATCGGCGGTATGCTGAGCGGCAAAGCCGGCGTGCTGCACATCCATATGGGCGACGGTAAACGCGGTCTGGAACCGGTTCTTGAGATCCTTGAAACTACAGAGCTGCCGATCAGTGTGTTCCGTCCTACCCATGTCAACCGAAATCCCATGCTTTACAAACAGACTATCCAATTCGCACTGCAGGGCGGTATTATTGATCTGACCTGCGGCATGACAGGCAGTGCTATCCCTGTGCCTCAGGCTGTTAAACAGGCTTTAGACGCAGGCGTACCTTTGGAACGTCTGACCTTGAGCAGCGATGGTAACGGCAGCATGCCTAAATTTAACGAAAACAATGAACTGATCGGGCTGACTGCCGCTGCGCCACGTTATCTATACGAAGAAATGCTGAGTATCGTCAAAGCCGGCGTATTGCCCTTTGACAAAGCATTACAGCTGATAACCTGCAATGTTGCCGATGCCCTGAAGCTTGAAGACAAAGGCCGTATTGCCGTAGGTAAAGACGCGGACCTGATCGTTTGGAACGACGACCTGACCTTAAACAAAGTTTTTGCCAGGGGCCGCCTGATGGTAGATGAGGGGCAGGCCATTGTCAAGGGAACTTTTGAAAACTAAAGGAGCTAAATTATGACGGCTAAAATCATTTGGACTTTGATCTTTTTCTGTTCTATCCGCGGTGTTTATGCCAACGCTGCAAAAAAAGAAATTGCCTATACCGTAGCATTTACAGTTACGCTGTTTTTCTCCATGTACATGCTGGCAGATCTTTTTGGAGTACTGCCGCCGGGCTTTATCGAACAATTATTTTGAACAAGAATAGAATAATTAAAACAAAAGGACTATTTCTTAACGAAATAGTCCTTTTTTCTATCTGAAATTTATTCGCCACCCAGCAACCTGTAACCAATCCCCGCTTCGGTGATCAGATATTTAGGCTGCGCCGGATCAGGTTCTATTTTGCGCCGCAGCTGCCGCATATAGATCCTGATATAATGGGTATCCGTATCATATTCATTACCCCAGACAGCTTTCAGCAGCTGTTTATGCGTCAGCACGCGTCCGGCATATTTAAGCATCACCTTAAGAAGCTCATACTCTGTCGGCGTCAGCTTTACTTCACGCCCTTCCACTACTACCCTGTGCTCCAGAAGATTGAGCTGCAAACCGCCGCAGGTCAGTATCGGTTCTCCTTCTTTATTGCCGGCCCGGCGCAGACAGACTCTCATTCTGGCCATCAGCTCACCCATACCAAAGGGTTTGGTCACATAGTCGTCAGCTCCGACATCTAAGGCGGCAATTTTTTCCTGTTCCTGCTCACGCGCCGTCAGGACAATGATCGGCGTTTCCGACCATTCCCTCAGAGCTTTCACAACTGCTTTACCGTCCATATCAGGCAGCCCCAGGTCAACCAAAATAATATCCGGCCTGAAGGAGGCCGCCATTAACAGCCCGTCCTGCCCTGTAGCAGCTTCACCCAGCTCATAGCCGTAGGCCTGCATTGATATTTTTAAAAGCTTTCTGATTGCAGGTTCATCATCAATAATTAAAACGCGCAATGTATTTTCAGTCATTTTTTTCACCAGCCTTTTCTTCCGGCAATGTTACAGGCAAGGCAAAAGCAAAAATACTGCCGCCACCAGTGCGCTGTTTAGCCCAGATCCTGCCGCGGTGGGCATCGACAATGCCTTTGCAGATCGCCAGCCCCAAACCGGTGCCGCTGATTTTCTCCGTTTGTCTGGCCCTGTAAAATTTATCGAACAAATGCGGTAAATCTTTGGCCGTCACCCCCAGCCCCCGATCTTTGACCATAACGATCACTTCGCTATCGTCAAGACAGGTCTGTATTTCGATCTCACTGCCTTCTACTGAATATTTTACCGCATTATCCAGTAAATTCAACACTACGTGCTCAAGTAAGGCCGCATCGGCATAAATCAGCGGCAGATCGTCTGCTATCTCTACTTTGATCTTATAGCTCTGCGTATGTTCCTTGCTGCGCCGCAGCGCACCGCTGACAACATCCTCCAGATCGCACCAGTCCAGCTTCAGCTGCAGCATCCCGCTTTCCAGACGGGCGGTATCTAAAAGGTTGCCGATGATCCGTTCCATCCTTTTAGAGGCATCGGCAATGGTTTCCAGAAGCTGCTGCCGCTGTTTCTCACCATAAGCAACAGCTTTATCATTTAAGGTATATACCGAAGCCATGATAGCCGCTAAAGGTGTTCGCAGTTCGTGGGAAACAGAATTAAAAAGCGCTGTACGTAATTTATCTGCCTCACGCAGCATTGCGGCCTGTTTTGCTTCGCTGCTCAGCCCGGCCCGCACCAACGCGATCGCCAGCAGGCTTACCCACGCGCCCAGTACAGCCCTTTCCTCCGGAGATAACTTCCGTGTATCGATAGCGATGCCAACAACACCGATAACTTTTTCTCCATTCATCAGCGGTAAAAAAAGATTTTCAGCCCCAGGTAAAGTATCAGTAGAACGTCCGGCAGCCTGTCCGTGTTCCTGCACCCAGGCTGCTACAGCATATTCTGACGGCGGCAGCTGAAACTCCGCGGCCGCATCCTCCTGCTGTACAGCATAACAGGCCTGCAGCCGCAGTACTTTACTTTCAGGCAATAAAATCAGCACTGTCCGCTGCAGCTCTCGTCCCACATGACTGACAAATTCTTCCATGATCGTCACTGCGTCATCGACTGCGGCAATACGGCTGCTGAAACGGTATAGACTGTTGACATTGCTTTCACGGCGTCTGGTACTTTCCAATTCCCGCCTCAGCGATTCTGTCTTTCCACCGACTAAAAATGCTACCAGTCCAAAGATCAGAAAGCTCCACAGATATCTGATATCGTAAATAGTAAAAGTAAAAATCGGTTCCAAAAATAAAAAGTCAAAACCTAAAACACAAAAGACCGCTGTTACATAGGCCGTACTTCTGCCCCACCAGGCCGCTGTCAACAATACCGGCAGCAAATACAGTAAGGATATATTGACCAGCTCCAGCTGACCGCGGAAAACATAGCAAAGCCCAGTAGTAATGACAACTGCCGCCAGCGCCCCTACATACTGGCGCCAGCCGGCCTGCTGCTGCGGTACTGCCGTAGTGATGACAGGAGACTTTTCTTCCTCTTCCCGCCCCTGGATGACATAAACATGGATAAACCCGCTCCTGTCAATCAATCTGTCAACCAAGGTTTTTCGGCCTATCTCATACCAGCGGCGCGGCCCTGATTTCCCGACCACGATCGCGGTAACATTTTCTCTGACAGCGATCTGCAGAACCGTTTCCACAAAATCCGTACCGGCAGTAGTCAGGATCTGACCTCCCAGCTCTTTAGCCAGATTCAGGTTACGCCAAAGCCTTTCCCGTTCTTTATCACCATGAGGAAATCGTCTTTCCGGTGTTTCGATATGCACAGCCAAAAATTCTGCGTGCAGTCCCTGAGCTAAACGCTGCGCCGCTCTGATCAGCTGTGCTGAAAAGGGACTGGCGCTGACGCAAACCATGACCTTGCCGGAAGCCGGCCAGGGACCTTCTATTTTATGCAGGCGCATATAGGCCAGCATATCCTGATCAACATGCCGGGCCGTAAATCTTAAAGCCAGCTCACGCAGCGCGCTGATATTGCCCTGTCTGAAAAAGCCCCGCAATGCCTGCTGGGCCTGCTGCGGACGATAAACCTTGCCTTCCTTCAAACGCTGCAGTAATTCTTTGGGCGGAATATCGATCAATCTGATATCATCTGCCAGCTCAAAAAACGCATCCGGTACAGTCTCACGAACAATACTCCCGGTAATTTGAGCAACAACGTCATTCAGGCTTTCGATATGCTGGATATTGACAGCAGTATAAACGTCGATACCGGCAGCCAAAAGTTCTTCTACATCCTGATACCGCCGCTGATGGCGCGAACCCGGCACATTACTGTGCGCCAGTTCATCAACGACTACCAGCTGCGGGCGGCGTCTGAGAATAGCATCCAGATCCATTTCCTGCAGCATCTTGCCATGATATTCTATTTCCTGCTCGGGGATACGCGGTAAACCTTCCAAAAGCGCTGCTGTCTCTTTGCGCCCGTGCGTAAGCACCAGGCCTAGTACAACGTCAGTCCCCTCCCGCAGACGGGCATGTGCTTCCTGCAGCATGCTACATGTTTTACCAACACCGGCAGCAGCACCTAAAAAAACAGTCAGCTTGCCGCGCTGTTCTTTATTGGCAGCAGCCAGCAGCGTTTCAGCATATTCATGTCCACTTTGAGGTTTCTCTGTCAGTTCCATAACCTTCTCCTTCGCAAGATAGTCAAATAGGGCTGCCTGAATGCAGCCCTAACTTTTATTGATTCTGTTGTAAATTATCAAGCGCCAGATTCAATTTTAAAACATTGACTCTGTCCTCTCCGACAACTCCCAAATCAGCATTTTCAATATGTTCTGAAACCAGATCGCGTACCTGTCTGATTTCCAGACCACGTACTTTGGCAATACGTTCGACCTGGCAATAAGCAGCTGCCGGCGTCAGGTGCGGATCCAAACCACTGCTGGAATTTGTTACCAGTACGCTGGGCACTTCTTGATCAGATGTCCAGCCATTGGCCGCACGTACAGACTCTGCCAGCTCGCCGACCTGCTGCTGCAGTTTAGCGCTGGTACCGCCATAGTTAGTGCCGCCTGAATTGGCAGCGTCATTACCGCCTGCAGAAGGGCGGCTGCTGAAGTAGCGGGCATCTGTGAACGCCTGACCGATCAGAGCCGATCCTACCGGAACTCCGTCTTTTATTATTATACTACCATTAGCCCGGCTGGGAAATACCACTTGCGCCAAGCCTGTCATGGCCAGCGGATAAACCAGCCCGGTAAAAATACTCAAGGTTACAACCATTACTAACGATCTTATTATCGCTCTCATATTTCCACCTCATTCTTTCTTAAGCCAAGCCTAAAGCAACTAAAAGCACATCAATGATCTTGATGCCAATAAACGGTACGATGATACCGCCAACACCATAGATCAGCAGATTTCTCTGCAGTATTTTAGAAGCTCCCAGCGGTTTATAGGCTACGCCTTTCATCGCCAGCGGTATCAGCGCGATGATGATCAGCGCATTGAAAATCACGGCGCTTAAAATAGCGCTCTGCGGTGAATGCAGCTGCATGATATTGAGCACTTCCAACGGTGCATAAGTTGCGGCAAACAAAGCCGGGATAATCGCAAAATATTTGGCAATATCATTAGCAATACTGAAAGTTGTCAGGGAACCGCGTGTCATCAAAAGTTGTTTACCGATCTCCACAACTTCGATCAATTTCGTTGGATTGGAATCAAGATCGACCATATTGCCCGCTTCCTTAGCCGCCTGTGTACCGCTGTTCATTGCAACGCCCACATCTGCCTGAGCCAGTGCCGGCGCATCATTAGTACCGTCACCTGTCATTGCTACCAGCATTCCCTGCTGCTGATAGGAACGGATCATTTTCAATTTCGCTTCCGGCGTTGCTTCAGCCAGAAAATCATCCACACCGGCTTCGGCAGCAATCGCTGCCGCTGTCAACTGGTTATCACCAGTGATCATGATCGTTTTGATGCCCATTTTCCTCAATTCACTGAAACGTTCTTTAATACCGCCTTTGACGATATCCTTCAGATAAATAACACCCAGGACCTGTTTATCTTTGGCAACTACTAAAGGTGTACCGCCCTGATGCGCAATATTTTCACAGGCACTGCGGACTTCAGCAGGAAAAGCCCCACCCAGTTCGCTGACATAGTTCTGCATGGCTTCCATCGATCCCTTACGTATTCTGGCATCGACGATATCAATACCGCTCATTCTGGTCTGGGCGGTAAAAGGAATGAATTCTGCCTGTAAATGTGTAAGATCACGCTCACGCAGGCCATATTTTTCTTTAGCCAGGACAACGATACTACGCCCTTCCGGAGTTTCATCAGCCAAAGAAGCCAGCTGTGCCGCATCGGCCAGTTCTCCCGCAGTAATGCCAGCAGCAGGAATAAATTCCGTCGCCATCCTGTTGCCCAGGGTAATCGTGCCCGTTTTATCAAGCAGCAGCACATTTACGTCACCGGCTGCTTCTACAGCACGGCCGCTCATTGCCAGGACATTACGTCCCAAAAGCCGATCCATTCCGGCAATACCTATCGCTGACAGCAAACCGCCGATCGTTGTAGGAATCAGGCAAACCAGCAGCGCAACCAGTGCCGTTACAGAAATAACCGTACCGGAATAAATCGCAAACGGTTCCAAAGTTACTACTGCAAACAAAAAGATGATCGTCAAACCAACCAAAAGAAGCGTCAAGGCGATCTCATTCGGGGTTTTCTGACGTTTAGCACCTTCAACCAGCCCGATCATCCGATCGAGAAAGGTTTCGCCGGGATTAGTAGTCACCCTGACTTTAATCCAGTCGGATAACACCTTAGTGCCGCCGGTTACAGAAGATTTATCACCGCCTGATTCGCGGATAACAGGCGCTGATTCACCGGTAACAGCGCTTTCGTCCACCGATGCCATGCCTTCGATTACTTCGCCGTCGTTGGGAATGGTATCGCCAGCTTCAACCAAAACTATATCACCCTTGCGGATAGCTTCGGAACCGACGATTTCAAAACTGCCATCAGCTTTGATTTTCTTTGCCTGCAGAGATTTGCGGGCTTTACGCAGACTTTCTGCCTGCGCTTTGCCGCGGCCTTCGGCTACGGCTTCGGCAAAATTGGCAAACAGAACCGTAAACCACAGCCATAAATCTATATGCAGGTCAAACCAGCCTTCCTGTGTATTGCCTGCCATAAAAGCACGTACAGCCAGAACTGCTACTAAAATCGCGCCCAGAAAAACTATGAACATAACAGGATTCTTCCATTGGATACGAGGATCGAGCTTCAGGAACGCATTACGCACGGCCTCGCCCAAAATCTCTTGCTGTTGTCTATCTCTTTTCATCTCAGATCCTCCTTAAAATACCTTGCCCTGCAGCATAAACAATTGATCTACGATCGGTCCCAGGGCCAGGGCCGGTAAAAAAGTCAACGCGCCGACGATCAAAACAACACCGGCCAAAAGCACGGCAAAAAGACTGCTGCCCGTATTAAAAGTACCGGCATTGGCAGGAGCGATTTTTTTGGTTACCATATTGCCTGCAATGGCCAAAACAGGCACAATAACGGCAAAGCGGCCGATCAGCATTGCCAAACCGATCAAAACATTGTACCACAGGCTATTGGCGCCCAAACCGGCAAAAGCACTGCCGTTATTGCCGACACCGGAAGCGAAACCGTATAAGATTTCACTGAGACCATGCGGCCCGGGGTTGGATATCCCGGCCTGACCGGCTTCCGTAAGACAGGATACAGCCGACATCGTTAAAATAGTGGCAGCCGGAATCAAAAGTCCGGCAATTGTCAAAACAACTTCTTTTGCTTCAATCTTTTTCCCCAGATATTCAGGTGTACGTCCTACCATCAGGCCAACAATGAAAACTGTGATAAATACATACAGCATCATACCGTAAAATCCGGCGCCGACACCGCCCAGAACAACTTCTCCCAGCATCATCTGCAGCATAGGCACTAATCCGCCGGTACCGGTGTAGCTGTCATGCATCGAGTTTACTGCACCGCAGGACGCAGCTGTGGTAACCGTTGCAAACAAACTACTGCTGCCGATGCCAAAACGGACTTCTTTGCCCTCCATAGCAGTATCGCCGCTGATGCCCTGCGCAGCAACTATCGGATTACCATATTTTTCAGAAGCATAGCAAACCCCCAGCATCAAAACAAAAAGCAGCAGCATGGATGCCAAAACAGCATAGCCTTGTTTTTTATCTTTACACATCTCACCAAAAGTAAATAATAAACCTGTAGGGATCACTAAAATCAAAAACATTTCCAGGAAATTGCTCCAGGGAGTCGGATTTTCAAACGGATGAGAAGAATTGGCATTAAAAAAACCGCCGCCATTGGTACCCAGCTCCTTAATCGCTTCCTGAGAAGCAACCGGTCCCATAGCAATAGTCTGCTGTGCCCCTTCGACGGTTTGTACATCGACATAAGGATTAAGGTTTTGGATAACACCCTGAGAAACCAGCAGCAATGTTGCTACAACACAAATCGGCAGCAGTATTCTGGTCGTACATCTGATTATATCTGCCCAAAAATTGCCTAACTCACCAGTATTTTTACGCACCAGACCACGGATCAGAGCAATTGCGACAGCAGCTCCTGTTGCCGCCGACAAGAAGTTTTGTACAGTCAAGCCCAGCATTTGTGTCAAATAACTTAAAGTCGTTTCGCCGCTATAAGCCTGCCAGTTAGTATTGGTCATAAAGCTGGCAGCCGTATTAAAAGCAAGATGCCAGGTTTCGACGTTGGGCAACTGCTGCGGATTGAGCGGTAAAAAAGCCTGCGTCAGCTGCAAAACAAAGAGTGATAACATACCTAAAGCATTAAAAATAATGAGATTCAGGCAGTATTCCTTCCACGGCATTTCTGTACGCGGGTCAACTTTGGCCATTTTATAAAAAATATTTTCCAAAGGTGCAAAAAATCTTTCACCACAGGTTTTTTCGTAATTAAAAACTCGCGCCATATATTTACCAAGCGGCCAGGCGCACAGCAATAATACGGCTAAAAACAGCACAAATAGCATAATGTCTTTTGTCATTTTAAAAATCCTCCGGTTTCAATAATGCATAAATCAGATAAAATAAAATACCTACTGCTAAAAGCGAACTGAGCCATAACTCAGTCAAGGACAGCATTTCCATCATCATTTTCCCTCCTTGTACAAAAACACCACTTGCAAATCACCTTACTACTGATGATGACTTATTGTACTACTACCTTGCGTAAAGCCGCTGTCAAAAGAACCCTCCCCGCTGTAAAAAAGTTGTAAAAATTTGCCGTTCTGCGATTACTGTTTATTCTGTTCTAATAGAAGACTATAGCTGAAAATAAATAAAAATACCTCGGGAAAAATCCCGAGGTATTTTTCAGTTTATCTCAATAACCTTACCAACACCAATTTCTTTAACAGGTATCTGTGCATGTACTGCCGCTTTCGCTTGAAAGGAACAGCAGTGGCACGGATACAGCTCTCGGATACTATGCTTCTGTAAATAGGCGATCGTTTTTTCCAGACGGTCGTCGACCTTAAATAAATGCCAGCCGCCGATAACCCCCTGAACCTTAGCTTCACCGCAAACCTTTTTAGCATATTCAATGATATTGCAGATCCCGCTGTGCGAACAGCCTGTAATCACAAATAATCCTTCTGAGCCTCGGTAAACTAAAGCCGTATCATCAAGTACTAAATCTACAGGATCCTCAGCACTGCCAAACCCATGCCGCTGTTCAAAATCATTCAGTGTTGGGATCTCGCCTAAAAAAACCAGCCGTTTTGTTAACCATACCGGTTCTTTACTAAGCCGCAGCCTGCACTTTTCCTGCAGCTGCTGTGCTGTAAAAGGGGCGCCTATAGCTTCGCCGGCAAACTGCTTCGGCTTCAGGGCATCCGGATGCGCCAGCAGCTGCAGTTCAGAAAAATATTCCTGCTCGCTCAGCCATAGCAAACCCCGTGTATGATCATTATGCCCATGTGAAAGCACTACCTGCTGTAAGCGGCTCAAATCAATCCCCAACGCCTGGGCGTTTCTAAGAAATATATCCGAATAACCCACATCAAATAAAATTCTGACATCACCATCTTCCAGATAATAGGCTACGCCCGGCTCACCTAAATAATAACGGTCAATCAGAGTATTGTTATCTACCAACACAGTCAGCTGCATCATATACCTCCATTATTTTCAAAAAATCAGTCTGTAACTTTTTTACTTTCCCTCCATAACTTTTCACGAAACCAATACTCCTACAAGCTGTATTTACTTTCACATTAAAGCTTCCCTGCAAGTATCATAAGTCATTCCTTCTCAGAATACAACTTTTTTCTAAATCTGCGGCATCGCGCCATAAAAGAAATGTCCTGCACTTGGTAGTGCGGGACGTTTCGTAAAAATTATAAAATTGTTCTTTTAACCTGCTAAACAACCGACACGGTCATTTAAAAAATGCAGCAGCCGATAACGGAAAAAGGAACCATTAGTAAAGCTTTGACACAGCTTTTCCAGCCAGCTGTAGGAACAGCCAAAATCCTCATAAAAAACTTCTTCGCACCAGATCTGCTGCTTTATATATTCAAAAACCTGTGGCACCTCTTCAAACAGCAGGATCTGTGCTACCGCAGTTGTATCCAGCCTATGTGAATTGAAAGCAGTACAGATATCCTGAAGCTGCTGCAGGCATTCACCTTCCGGCAGTTGCCACAGCTGCTGCAGCTTTTGTAACAGTTCCAGCATAGCAGCTTTATTTTTAACATCGCGGTCGGCAATATAGTCACATAAAGCCCCTGTACTTACCAGAGGCATTTTTAATTCATCATTTCCATACATGCTATGATAAAAAACTGTAGGAAAATAAACATACTGCAAAAAGCCAAGCACGGCATAACAATTCGGCAGGCACAGCCATTGACTGCTGAAAATCTGCATTTCAGCAGCGATGATACTTGCGTTAACAATCACCGTTTCCTGCGTATTGTCTTCACAAAACCCGACTGTCGCCAAACGCTTTTCTGAAAGAAATTTATCCCAATAGGTCAGTTCATTATAACATTCATAATTTTTCATGCTAGATCAACGTGAGAAATATTCTACAACGAGCTGGTCTTCGATCTGAATAGGAATCTCTTCCCGCAGAGGCAGACGAACCAGAGTACCGCTGAAGCTTTCTTTATCCTTACTGATATACGGCAAAGCAAAGCTTTCACGTTCCAGGAAATTACTTTTAAAAAGCTCGTTACTGCGCGAATTTTCTTTCAAACTGATCACATCGCCTGCCTTACAGATATAAGACGGGATATTGACATTTTTACCATTGACCAGAATATGACGGTGCGTTACCTGCTGGCGTGCCAGACGAATAGAATTTGCAAAACCGATACGGTAAACCAGGTTGTCTAAACGGCATTCCAGTGTGCAGAATAAAGCGTCTGCCGTACGTGCCTTACTTTTACTTGCAGCTTTATAGTATCTCAGTAATTGACGTTCAAAAATGCCATAATAAGCTTTTATTTTTTGTTTTTCTAAAAGTTGTTTACCATATTCTGACATTTTTTTACTGCGTTTTACAGTTGTTCCCAATCTATCCAAAGCTTTGGGATGACCACACACATTGATGCCGAATCTACGGCACTCTTTAAATCTCGGTCCTCTTCTTGTTGCCACGTTTACATCTCCTTTATTATAAAAAATCATCAGCCGCTCTGGTTAGCTATCGCTAACTTCAAGCTACATTATAGCAACAACTTGCCCAGCCGTCAATATCTGCACAAAAATATACAAAAAGCACCCTGTAACAAGTACAGGGTGCTTAATTTCATAACTAAAAGCTAATATTATTCGCAGGTAAATGGCAGCAGAGCTACGTTACGTGCGCGTTTGATAGCAGTAGTCATTTGGCGTTGATGTTTAGCACAGTTACCGGAAATACGACGGGGCAAAATTTTGCCGCGTTCAGTAATATAACGGCGCAGCTTAGCAACGTCCTTATAATCGATTTCTTCAACTTTATCAACACAGAAGCTGCATACTTTTCTTCTGGTTCTTCTGCCTCTTTCACGTTTCATTCGCATAACCTCCCTATTTAGAATGGGATCTCTTCATCAAAAGGAACTGCGGAACCAAAAGATTCCATCTCGCTCTTCGGACCTGCATCGCCGGACTGAACCGGAGCTCCGCTGCCAGTTGCTTTACGTTCAATGAATTCTACGCTGTTGGCAATAACTTCTGTCACCCAGCGTTTCGTACCATCTTTAGCATCATAGCTGCGAATCTGCAAACGACCGTCTACAAGAGCCCTTTGACCTTTTGTAAGACTATTCCCGCATAATTCAGCGATTTTACCCCATACAACGATAGCAATAAAATCAGCTTCTCTTTGGCCTTCCTGATTAGCAAAAGGTCTGTCTACCGCTAAAGTGAACTGGCATACAACTTTGCCTGTCTGAGTATAACGAACCTCAGGATCACGAGTTAAGCGGCCCATTAAAATAACTTTGTTCATACTAGTTACCCTCCTGGTTACTCACCTTTTCTGATAATCATGTGACGCAAAATTTCATCGGTAATCTTCATAACGCGGTCAAGTTCTTTGACTGTTTTAGGTTCTGCACTGAAAGTTACGAGAACATACAAACCTTCTGCGATATCGTCGATTTCATAAGCAAGACGTTTCTTGCCCCAACGATCGGTTTTTTCTACAGTACCACCGTTATTGTTGATGAGGTTGTCAAATTTAGCAACAAGAGCTTCAAAAGCTTCCTCTTCAACGGGTTTTACGATGTACATGACTTCGTAGTTATTCACGAAATCACCTCCTCCTTTGGACTTTGGCCCCCTAATGGGAGCAGGGGAAGTATATATTACTATATACAAGCTTATGTATTATACCATTAGTCCCAGTAAATTGCAAGGGCAGTTTACTAAAAATAACCGTCATACTAAAAAGCATGACGGTTATTTCCTTCGGCTGTTTTCTACGACTCTTTCCCTTATTTACGGCTTGTCTTATTTAGCGCCGAAGCTTTATTTTTCCCTCATAAGGCCCTTTTTATCAGGCGTCAGTTTTGACAAAATCGTCAAGCACCGCGCCGGGAGCTACCATTGGTTCAACCAGATCACTTTGTTCTACTACCGCTTCGATCAGGAAATTTTTTCCTTGTTTACGCGCTTTTGCCAATGCGGCGGTAAATTCAGCACAAGTAGTTACTGTCGCACCGTCTGCTCCGCAGGCTTTAGCAAAACCAACAAAATTAAACGGCGTCAGAATAGTAGAAGAGTAACGTTTATCATAAAAAACCTGCTGCCATTGACGGACCATACCCAAACAACTGTTATTGATGACAACAGTAATAAAAGGAGCGCTTTCACGCATCGCTGTATAGATTTCCATACCGGTCATTTTAAAGCCTCCGTCGCCGCAGATCTGTACAACCTGCGCCTCAGGCAGGGCAATTTTAGCTCCCAAGGCTGCCGGCAGACCAAATCCCATCGTTCCGCAGCCGCCGCTGGTCAAATGATGCCGCGGCGCGTCTACTTCCAGATGCAAGGCTGCCCACATCTGATTTTGCCCGACGTCAGTAACAAATACCGTATCTTCACCTTTAAAGCTGCGCGTCAGTTCTTTCATCAGCCAGGGCGCTGTCAATCTTTCGCCGGACTGTGCCGCACGGTTTTCTGTCGCATCCCAGGCTTTGATCGTATGCCACCAATGTTCTATATCAAGTTTTTTCACCCGTTCACTCAGCTTGTTGAGATTCTCTTTCATATCTCCGACTAAAGGCAGCGCTGTCATAACATTCTTATCTACTTCAGAAGGATCAATATCCAATTGGATAATCGTTTTTTTACCAACATAACGATTACGGTCACCTGTGACTCGTTCACTGAAACGGCTTCCCGCTACGATAAGTACATCGGCATTAGCAACTGCCATATTGGCTGCAATGTGTCCGTGCATACCTGTCAGCCCCAGGCATTGCCGGTCGCTTCCCGGAAAAACCCCAATCCCCATCAGCGTATTGACGACTGGCATCCCTGTTTTTCTGGCAAAACGCAGCACCTCTTCCGCAGCACCACTGTGAACAGCGCCGCCGCCTACCAGAAATACCGGCTGTCTGGCATTAGTAATAGTAACTGCTGCGGCTTCCAATATCTCTTCTCTGGCCGTTTCCATAACAGGCGGCGTCAGTGGCTCCGCTTCCATCCACTCCACATCTCCGACCTGCAGATTGCTGGGAACATCCACCAGCACCGGTCCCGGACGACCTTCCTGTGCCAGGTAAAATGCCTGCCGCAGCGCCGGCAGCAAATCCTCAGGCTTACGCACCAAAATATTATATTTCGTTATCGGCAATGTCACACCGACAATATCTATTTCCTGAAAAGAGTCTCTGCCTAAATTTGCAACAGAAACCTGTCCCGTAATCGCTACCAGCGGTACGGAATCTAAATAAGCTGTAGCCAGTCCCGTAACGATATTGGTCGCACCGGGGCCGGAGGTAGCTATACAAACCCCCGTTCTGCCGCTGGCACGTGCATAACCGTCAGCAGCATGGATGGCTCCCTGTTCATGCGCCGTCAGTACATTACGCAGCGGCGCGTCATATAACGCATTATACAAGGGAATTACCTGACCGCCCGGATAACCGAAAACAGTATCTACTCCCTGTTCCAACAAAACTTTAATAATAGCTTGCGCACCAGATAACTTCATTCTTCGCTTTCCTCCCAAAATCAGCACTTTCAGACTGCAGCTTGTTCCTGCAGCATCAAGGTATTTACGGAAACCACCGCGACCTGTTTTGCCAGCAGCTTCGCCATTTGCGCAACATCACTTTCAGTATTCAAAACAATTTCCAGTTCCATTCCGTCAGACTGAACCTTCATATTGAGTTCCTGCACGTCCACACCTTGTTTTGACAATACCCGCAGCACTCTCGGCAGTAAAGTCTCCTCATTTTTAGCCTTTAAAAATAATTTTCCCGACATTTTGATTTCCTCCCTCGTATGATTTTGATGGAAAGCAGTGCGTTAGGAACAAATAAAAAACGCCCCTGCTTTTGCAGGGGCGTATAAAATACGCGGTACCACCCTAATTTATAACTTCGCACCAGTCCATCAACCGGCTCAGAATTAACGCATCTGGTACGCATCATGCTACTTACTTCTGCTTTCGCTGACGAGTTCATGGGTGATTTACTCAACAAGCGCTCCGTGCCGATTTCCACCAACCATCGGCTCTCTGTGACTTTACATCTTGTCTTTCTTCCCAATCATCACTTTTACAATACAATATTAAGATTGGTCATATTATGCCACTTTTAACAGCACTTGTCAACACTTTTTTCAAAAAATCTTATATTTGTTCCAATGTTTACAATGTTCTTAAATAATTGCCTACCAAAACAGAAATTCGTTCACTATATGCAGCATGATTAACTGCTAAAACTTCTTTGACCTGATCTGCAAAATTACCTGCTTCCGGAGCCAGCAAAGTTTTATAACTTAATGCGTAAGCTTTTCCTGTCTCAGTCTGTGGTATCAGAGCGTCTGTTTCTGCTAAACCGGCATAATCCCGCATTTGACAGGCCAGCTGCGGTGCCAGCTTCAGCACCGTTTCCCAGGCTGCCAGCCACAATACGCTGCTGAGCTTAAAATGCACTTTCCCTTTCAGGGTTTTAGCTACTGCTCCCAAATCTTTTAAGGTCAAATCAGCATGTAAAAAACTCAGTCTGTAGCCAAAAGTATCAGCAATAGCGGCATGGGTCTGCAGCATTTCCTGCAGCAGCTGCGCCTCATCCAGAGTATTGAGCCCTAAAGCCGCAAATTTAATGCCGTTACGTTGCAATTCATTAGCAATCAGGTAATGCTCCTGTGGAGAAAGTAATTTACCCTCTTTAGATATCAGCAGCTCAAAATCTATTTCCCAGGGAGTATTTTTAAGATAAGAATTATAAATGAACTGTGCGTGCATAATAGCTTCACCATATTCCAAAACGATACGCCGCAGCTGTTCAGGCTCAAAATGAATAACTTCACTTCCTACCTGAAAATTTGCTTCCAAATATGAGCCCTGCATCGCATCACGAAATTCCTGCGGAAAATCATTATAACGCTTCTCTACCTCTGCATCTGACATTTTTTCGATCTGCAGATTTATTTTATCGCTGCAGTCCAGGCCAATCATGCTATAGCCGTATAATAATGCCTTTACAATATCTTCTTCACTTTTCAACCCTTCAGCATTGGCACCATAGCCTTCTTTATAACCTGTTTCAAAAACTCCCCAGGTTGCAGCATCTACAGCTTCCAGAAAATTGCGTTTTAAGAGCACGCTGTCAGCAGCTGAATATTCTGCAAGGACAGGCTTTACCTGCTTTTTAGCAAACAGCGGCGCAATGCATCCGCCTGCAGCTCCCAGCCAGTCACTGAAACCGATACTCGTACCTTTAGTGCCGCAGGCACTGGGCGCTGCCCATTTTACAAAACGACGGATAACTGCCGCATTATTTGCATTCAAAGACATAATATCCACATGCAAACCATCCTGTTCACAGGAATTTTCGACAGCCCACATCGCTGTCAAAGGACATTCCCCCTGTGTAACACAGACTAATTTTTTATCAGCAGCCTTTATAACCAGTGCGACCCAGCCGTTAGTGACTTCGCTCAGAGAGGCTGACACAACCTTGCCGCCTGCCGCAGCCTCCATTGTTTTTACTGCCAGTGCTTGTTTAATAGCCATTTTTCATCCTCCAAAACTCTCAGTTATCTTCCTTCTAATATTATCCACAATCTGCGCCTTTTACGCAAGTAAAACCCGGAAAATAACTAAACGCTATTTAAACCTTTGTTCGCAAAACTATAAATTATGCTTATCGACAGTACTTTTAATTTATCCACCTAAGGCGGATACAAAATATATGTGTCAAAAAAGCAAAATCCTCTCCATTTATCAACAATATCCACATAGTTTTCCACAGCATTCTGTGTATAAATTACATATTATACACAGTTTCAATCTTTTTTTCCCCTAAATTTTCCAAGTTATACCATATCACCCTTAAGTTATACACATTTTATCAACATTCTGTGGATAACTTTCAGAAAACTTTCCCCATTTTTCCACAACACAATATCTAGTTTGTTTATTGGCTCATACAGATGCTGAAGTCTATACTTTGTGTTCAAAGTGCACTGTCAAGGGCAACTTTTAATCGTTTGATTAAAAGTTTTATTTAAGCGCTTCTTGACACTGACAAAAGCTTTTACAAGTGTATATTTAAAGCCTTCTTTCTTCAGCCTAAATTTTCTGAAAATAAAAAAGCAGCAGTTTTTTTTAATTTAACTGCTGCTTAACTCAATTTTTACCGCCGTTTTATCTGTGCTATAGTAAATAAAAACAGACCAAACCATATCCAACCAAAAGCGACCATATGTACGGATGTGAAGTTTTCTCCGTACATAAAAACGCCTATCAGCAAACTGATTGTTGGAGCAATATACTGTAAAAATCCAATTATTTTTAACGGTAAAAGCTTTGCCCCTGCCGTAAAAAACAATAACGGCGTAGCCGTCACTACACCGGCACAGGCCAGCATTATCAACGTACTGGTTTCTGCTGTTTGATAAGCACTGGTTCCATGCAGGCTCAAATAATATTCATAAGCCAAAGCCAGCGGCGTTATAAGCAGTGTTTCCAGCATAATACTCGTCATTGTCGTTACCGATAAACATTTCTTGATCAAGCCGTATAAAGCAAAAGAAACAGCTAATGATACAGAAACCCAAGGCAGCTGGCCCAGGTTCCAGACCATTGTACCAACACCGATCACAGCGCAGATAACTGCTGCCATTTGCCAGTTATCCAAACGTTCTTTCAAAAAGAAAACACCAAAAACAATGCTCACTAAAGGATTGATATAATAGCCCATACTGGTTTCTACTATTCTGCCGTCATTGACAGCCCAAATAAACAACCCCCAGTTGAAACTGATCGTAATTGCCGCAGCCAGCATTGCCAGAGCCTGTTTAGGATTTGTAAAAATATCCTGCGTTTCTGCTAAAAAACTTTTTACTCTGCCGGAAGCGATGATCAATATCCATACAAAAACACAGGACCAGATAAAACGATTTGATAAAATCTCAAAAGCCTGTACTACGCCTAAAGTTTTCCAATAAATAGGCAAAATTCCCCATAGTAAATAAGCAGTCAAGCTATAAATTATTCCCTGTCTGAAAGTGCTTTCCATTGTTCCTCCATCTATCTGCCAATAATTATTTTCTTAAACTTGCCGGAATTGGAATTTTCAGGGCAATGATCGCCGCAGCTACCGGCAGCCAGGTAACGATCTGCATTACCAGCGGTAAACCAAAATTATCGGCAATAAATCCTAAAATAGTAACGCCAAAACCACCCATACCGACGCTGAAACCAATAGTAAGACCTGCTGCCATCCCAACGTTATCAGGCAGCATCGTCTGCGCTAAAACGATAGTTGTAGCAAACGACCCGATGATAAAAAAACCAGAAGCCACAACAGCCAGCATTGCGCCAATTTCCGTTCCTGCATGGCTGATCAGCCATATCGTTGGAATACTTAGTATAATCGATCCTAAAATGATCCTGCGGGCGCCTAAACGGTCACTGAGCACTGCACCCGTATAAGTTCCTGCTACACCACCCAATAAAAATGCCGACACCAAAGCGCTGGCAAAAATTGCTTCACTGCCACGAAATTTCATAAAAAATAACGGCAGATACGTAGATAATCCCGTATGGATAGTAGACCTCATAAAGATAAAAAACAGCAGTATAAACATTCCTGTATAAGAGAGCTTTTCTGAAGCAGCTTTAATTTGTACTGCAGCTTTTTTCAAACTATGCTCCGCATTAACACGTTTGTAATCTGGCATATATTTCATCATTAACCCAAAAACAAGCAGCCCTGGCAGAATAAAATACATCGTATTATGGATGCCATCCTGCAGTCCAATGAGAAAAGTCATCAAAATGGAGCCGACGGCCATACCGGCATTGCCTCCCAGAGAAAAAATGCCCATATTTTTGGCTTTACTGTTTTCATCGCTTAAAAAATTAACAGTTTTTGAAGCCTGAGGATGATAAGTCGCACTGGCTATACCGATTATAATAACGGTCAATAAAATTAAAGTATAACTGGAAACCCAGCCTATGGCGGCAAACCCCGCACCTGCCATAGCAGCGCAAAAAGGCAGCAGGACAGGCATAGATCGCTTATCCGTAATATAACCAAATACCGGCTGAATAACCGACGACGTAATATTCTGCGTCAAAACTATAGCTGCCAGCTGCGAATAACTCAATGTAAATAATTCTTTAAGGTGTGGCAATACTATTGGTAAAGCACCAGCCTGTAAGTCAGTCACCAAATGACCTACTGCTAATGCTAAAATAGGTAAAAAATTTTTCTTTTGCATAACATGTCCTTTCAGAGCGATAAGTATATTGTAACATAAATACTCCTTTTAGTAGTGTTTTTAAGAAAAATTTACTTAAAGCGGTTATTCATTATAAGAATCGATATTTTACTTCATAAGTACACAGGCATGCAACTTCCGGTTTTGCCTGCCATGTGTCCCAGGGCAAGGTCTGGCCGGATAGTATTTTCATCACATAAAAAAATAACCATACCGTATGGTATGGTTATTTTCTAACCGGCAGCTTTCTATCCTCCCAGGCCGCTTCCAGCCAAGTACTTTCGACGTTTAAGGGCTTAACTACTGTGTTCGGGATGAGAACAGGTGGA
>NZ_QLTS01000013.1:0-35162 GCF_003269275.1 Phascolarctobacterium faecium DSM 14760
AAAACCTGTTTGGCCGGGATAAAACCCAAAAGGCCGCAGGCGATAGCGCCACTCATAGCAGTGATGGCCAAAGGAATAAGTTCAGTAATAAATAACAGAGCCACTATCGCTAATACGATTAAACATTTGATTGCAGGAGCCATAAACTCACCTCATTTCCCAAAATAGTTTACACATAATCCTCCTTCTTGGTTACTTGATCACCTTTGTGATTACACTTTTATTGTAGGAATTTATAATTACAGCGTCTAGTTTAACAATATATTAAAATGGCGAACATTATTGCCGCTAATAGTTTAATTAAATTAAACAATAGTTTATTTTTTTGTTGCTAGAGCAACATGCAATCAAACATGGCTCGCCAACAGCATTTACACCTACTGTTGCTGCAGCAAATTTTAACCATTATAGATATATTTTCATATTTATTTTCGAGTCATAAATTTTAAAAATACTTGCAATAAAATATTAAAGCAGTTCCATCTCTTTTTTAGACGAAACTGCTGTTTCAATAACTCATTTTTCATGATAATGAGCAGTAAAATACTTTTTTCCTTACGATTACTCATACCCCCTCTGCCATAGAACTAACAAAATTACAAATACCGACAAAATTCTCATTCTCTATCTGATCCGTTACTTACTTTTTTAAATACAGTCTCAACTTAAAACAGCTGTAGCTGCAATAATACAAACGTTTGCGCCCAACTCGTTCCATATACACATGATGAGTTTTGTTACAGGCAAATTCTTTTCCACAGATAGGGCAAATCTGCATCAGCCATTTATGGCATTCTTTTTGCTCCTGTTTTTCTTCCATTTACTCCATCTGCCTCCTTTCAAAACCAAAATACTGCCCCGCAGCAGATACATATGCCCTGCCTTTCTGAGTTTGTCAGTTCTTTCAGTCTCCAGCTTCCAACCAAGATACTTAACGATCAATGGTAAATGTTTTTTTACATTTAATTTTCAGCCTATCCAGACCATAATTCCACTTTAAGTACCACTGCGCTGTATATTCAGCATTATATTCTGCTGACGTAATATTATAGACTTAATAATTCAAAGATTTCCTGTGCCCAAGCAACATTATAAATTTTTCAAGTTAAATATATCAGATGAAATATAGTTATTTTTTACAATTAACAGCTCTCTAGTTGTAAAAAACCTTTTAAACCAGCCAGTATTTTTGAAAAACTGCGATATACAGCGTTTAGACTACCATACATTCTTCGCAGGAAGTAATTAGCATCTTACCTGCGAAAATGGCTTGTTAACAACTAATTTATACAAAAATGAAACTTTGTTTATAACATTGATATATGATAAAATTATTTTTATATAATATACTGCTTTAAGCAGTAATGGAGGTGAACATGTTTCCTGACGGAAACAGATTCTTTGGAATATTTTAGTATACTTTTAAATGTTATTATCATCCTGTTTTTAGTTGCTCTCAACGGCTTTTTCGTTGCATCAGAATTTTCTATAGTTAAAGTGCGACCTTCGCGCCTTGATACTTTAATAAAAGAAGGTAACCGGCAGGCAGTCTATGCCCGACAGGTCACAGAGCATCTTGATGCCTATTTATCTGTAACCCAGCTTGGTATTACGCTTGCTTCTTTAGGTCTTGGCTGGATCGGTGAACCCGCCGTAGCTAAAATGCTGACACCGCTTTTTCATTTATTCAATATCCCGGCGCAGCTTGAACATACGATCGCCTTCGTTGTAGGCTTCTCTGTCATTACCGCACTGCACATCGTTCTTGGCGAGCTTGTACCAAAATCTTTATCTATCCAGAAAACAGAAAAAGTAGTGCTGTTTATAGCCTGGCCCCTGATCGTATTCAATAAGCTGATGTATCCGGCAGTCTGGTTTTTAAACCATGTCGCCAACTGGACCCTTAGGCGCATGGGTATTCATGCTGCCAGCGAAGCAGAAGAAGCACACAACGAAGAAGAGATTCGTATTTTAATGGAAGAAAGCTATAAATATGGTTATATCGATAAAACCGAACTGACCTATCTTGATAATGTCTTTGATTTTTCTGAACGTCATGCCAGTGAGATCATGGTCCCGCGTACGGATATGATCTGCCTGTATCTTAAGGATTCCTTTACAGAAAACATCGAAGTCGCTCTCAGTGAACGCATGACCCGCTATCCGATCTGTGAAGAAGACAAAGATCATATTATCGGTTTTCTGCATATCAAAGACCTGCTGCGTGCTTTAAACGCAGGTCAAAAGCCTGACTTACGCACTTTAGCCCGTGAAGTTCTGGTAGTACCAGAATCAATGCCGATCAGTAAACTTCTGCGTCTGCTGCAGAAACAGCGCAAACAACTGGCAATCTTAATCGACGAGTACGGCGGTACTGCCGGTATGGTAACCATCGAAGATATTTTAGAAGAAATCGTCGGTGAAATTCAGGATGAATTTGACGAGGAACGTCCTGAAGTTGAAGAAGAAAGCGATAAAACCTACTCTATTGATGGTAAAATGCTGCTTGAAGATGTCAATGACCTTTTCGGCCTTGAATTAAGTTCTAACTCCTGCGACACAATCGGCGGCTGGGTTTATTCCCAGCTTGATTACCCTCCGCAGCTGGGACAGTCTGTAAAACTGCCCAAAGCGGAATTCCTGGTCGAAGAACTGGATAATATCCGCATTACCCGCCTGAAAGTTAAATTACTTCAGGAGCCCGGAAGTATCCATCAGGGCATGCTTGAAGAACAGCTCAATAAATAAAAAACACCGCGAATTATTCGCGGTGTTTTTTATTGCCATTATTTCTTTAAAGCTTCTACTACCCTACCATATGCTTTTAAGGCTTTAGTATTGGCAGACTGCATAGATTGCAGACGCCAGCCTATCAAAAGTCCGCTGTCGCGATAAAGCGCACGGCTGTTATTCCCCTTAATACAGTTCAGCAGGCATTTGCTGCTGTAAACATCATAAACCAGTACCTGGATCCGCTGGTACAGTTCTTTGATATCTTTCCAGGCAGTTTTACTGAGCCTGTCAATTTTAAGACTGCGGCGGGCATAATAAATAGCTTCACAGACGCGTAAAATACTTTTAGCCTGCGCTTCGTCTATTTTTTCCCCTTTAATATCAAGTTCTTTCAGCATATTATACCAGTCTTCTACACGACAGCCTGCCAGCTGTTCAACTTCCACATAATAACTGTTCTGCCATAATGATTGTTCAGTCCACGCCAGCAGTTTAAAAATACAGTGACTGTACACTCCCTGTTCCAGCTGTTTTGCTACTTCCGCAAGAATATTTTCTATTTCTTCCGTCAACTTTTCTGCCAGCTGCGGGCGCTGCAAAATAGTGCTGCCCGCCGTTCCATGCAGCAGCTGCCACTGCATCAGCAGCCGTTTATAACGAAACAGTACATCCAGCGTACCAGCAGGTTCCGCCAGTAATTTACGTATTTTATCATACTCCCCTTCAGCCAATAACGGCTTGATAAGCGCCAGTAAAGCCTGCAAATGCTTGAACTGCGGCAGCAACAGCTTATCGGCCTGCACCAGCACATTTTTATCCGTTATCAGTCTGTTTTGCAGTTTCAAGATCCGATCGCCATAATACTCCAGCAATTTACTGAGCTCATCCTGCACCATACCGCCACGGTCGATTTTCAACCGTCCCTTTGGTATTTCATGTTCTTCGCCATTACCAAGCAAATGCAGGCCACGGGCAAATTTGCTGCGCGGTTCAATAAAAATCGGTATTTTAGCAGCTATTTGAGCCGTGAAATCTAATAAATCCGCTTTCGTTCCAGCTTTGATTTCCAGCTCAACTTCATCGATTTTTTCTTTTTGTTTTCCGGCATTGATCTTGCCCTGGTCAATCGCCATTTCCAAAACAGTCTCAGGAGTTACCTGCAGCAGCCTGATCTCCCTTTTCACTTCTACGGTAAAAAGCTTCTGCAATTCTTCTCCTGCCAGCAATTCTTCCAGATCAGTCTCCAATCCTAATTCTGTGAAACCACTCACTGTCGGACTATCTTTTTTCAAAGGCATGTTAAACTCACGTCGAGCCGAAAGTCCTCCCCCAGACGCTTGCTCTGTTTTTACTGTAGCCTCATATTTTTTGCCGTTACGCCTGATGCGATATGCCATTCCAGATTCGGTCAATTTGTATGACGCAGTATCGTAATACGTTGTCAGCAGCTCCTGTTTTGCCAAACTTCCCTTAATCATTGTAGCAGTAATAAGCTCAGATGCCAGCAGTTTTTTCAGATCCCTACGGGCAATCGTCAGTTTCATTTCCATTTCCACTGTTTTATCCATGTTATCGCCTTCCTATTCCGCTATTGAACCGCGGACATCTGTAAAAATAACCTGGGGAACATCTAAATCATATACCCTGGGAGTAAGCGCACGCAGGTCTTCGATCCGCCAACCGGCATTCTGTTCCGCCAGCTTTGACAAGGCTTCTTCCAGACTTTCTGCAGCTACGATTGCCAGTGCATCCAGATAAAAATGGTTTTGCACACAGGGCTCATTGATCATACTGTGGCTGTGATAAGTTTTGTTATGACGCCAAACGTAAACCTTCATCAGTATCTACTCCTTTAATTTTTTATGTTCACCGCCCAAAGCCCACCACGCCAGAGGCAGGCCAAAAGCTATAATAACTACAGCTACAGACACATACAATCCTCGGCCGCCTAAAATAGAATCAGCCAGTAAATTATATGCAATCGCTCCCGGAAGCATTCCCAGTACAGTTGCAGCAGCATACAGCTGCAGGTTCATCTTACAGCAGCCGGCAATAATGCTTACCGGATCATACGGAAAAATAGGTACTGTGCGCAGCCACAGCATCTTAACAAATCCGCCGCTGCCGCTTAAGTAATTAGTCAGCCTTTCACCCCACGAGCCGCCATAACGATCTAGCAGCCTCCTGCCGCCGCCCAGACTTCCCAGCGCATAACATAAAACAGCACTGCTCAGACCACCGCACAGCAAATATACGATACCCAGCATTGGCCCAAATAAAATACTGGCGCTGAGATTTAAAAAAATACTTGGAAAAAACAGTACCGGCCGCACAGTATATAAAGCTATATAAACTAACGGCCCCAGACTGCCGTACGACGCTACCCAACGGCGCACATCTTCGACTGAGGAAGGATGCAGGATATAAGGCGAACTATGCAGCTGCCAGACAACCCAGATAATAAATATCGCCAAAACAGAAAAACGCAGCATTTCGCGATGACGCCTGCAACTGTTCAAAAAATTTTCTATCATTTATTTACCACCATTCTCTTTTTATATGATAGCCTGTTCTGACTATTTTCGCAAGGAAATGCTGGAAAATACAAAAACAGCCGGCAAATACTGCCGGCTGCTGCATTTATTTCTGATTTCTTTTTTTGCCAAGGTAAGCGGCTTTGATATCAGGGTTTTCCAAAAGCTCCTGACCGGTCCCGCTCATAGTTATTTTGCCAGTCTCCAGTACATAAGCCTGATGAGCCACCTTCAGCGCCATATTAGCATTCTGTTCGATCAAAAGGATCGTCATACCTCTGCTGTTGATCTCCTGAATGATATTAAAAATATCTTTAATGATGAGCGGCGCCAGTCCTAAAGACGGCTCGTCCATCATCATCAGCTGAGGACGCGACAGCAGTGCCCTGCCTACAGCCAGCATCTGCTGCTCACCGCCGGATAAAGTGCCGGCCATCTGCCAACTGCGTTCCTCCAGACGCGGGAACAATTCATATACCCATTTGATGTCTTTGGCTATTTCTTCTTTATCATTGCGCATATACGCGCCGATTTGTAAATTTTCCAGGACCGTCAGATTCGGGAAAACCCTTCGTCCTTCCGGAACTAAAGTAATACCTGTTTTAACGATTTTCTGTGAATTAAGCCCGGTAATATTCTGTTCATTATAGCTGATAGTACCACTTTTAGGCTTTACCAGCCCAACAATGGTCCGCAACAAGGTGCTTTTACCGGCCCCGTTAGCGCCTATCAGCGTAACGATCTTACCTTCCGGCACTTCCAGGGAAATACCTTTGAGCGCTTCGATGCCTCCATAAGCTACAAATAAATCCTGCACTTTAAGCATCTTCATCCACCCCCAGATAAGCGTCAATAACGCGCTTGTTATTTTGGATCAGCTCCGGTGTGCCTTCAGCAATAGTCATACCAAAATCCAAAACATAGATACGGTCAGATATTTCCATAACCAGATCCATATGATGCTCGATCATAAACACCGTCAGATCATACTCGTCACGAATCTGGCGGATAAACTCCGTCAGTTCATCAGTTTCTTTAGGATTCATACCCGCTGCCGGCTCGTCTAAAAGCAACAGACGCGGACCAGTTGCCAACGCACGCACGATCTCCAAACGACGCTGCTGCCCATACGGCAGACTGGACGCCTTTTCATCGCGCAGCTCCCATAGATCAACTTTCCTCAGCAGGGCTTCGACCGAAGCTTCCATCTCACGCTGCTCTTTATTATACCAGGGCAGGTGCAGAGCCGCCGACATAAAATCGGATTTCAGGTGCAGATGCTTGGCAATCATAACATTTTCATATACTGAAAGATTTTTGAACAGACGGATATTTTGAAAAGTACGTGCTACGCCCATTTTGGCGATTTCACTGGGTCTTTTACCGGTTATTTTCTGTTCTTCACCCTGCGCGTCTGTATAGATCACGTCGCCGCTGGTTGGAGTATAGACCCCGGTAATCATATTGAAAGCCGTCGTTTTACCTGCACCGTTAGGACCGATCAGTGCAACAATCTCGTGTTCATTGATCTCAATATTAAGCAGATTTACAGCTGTCACACCGCCAAACTGCATTGTAATATTATCAGTTTTTAAAATCATCTTTCTGCTCCCTTCCGCCCAAAGAAGCTGAATGGATTTTTACAGAAGGCACGGATATTTTTCCAGGTCAGCTCGCTGGTCCCCATGATCCCGTGCCGCCAGAAAAGCACGCAGGCCATCAGCAGCGCCGAGAAAATCACCATCCTGAAACCAGGACGGAAAAGCGGAATATCCATACCAAAAAGCATCAGGGGTTCGTCAAATACACGCAGGAACTCCAGCCCGGCCGTAACGATGACAGCACCCAGCATACTGCCGGTAATACTTCCCATACCGCCTAAAACGATAATCAGCAAAAAATTATAGGTCAATGTAAAAAGGAAATTCTTCGGATCAACAGTTCCCAGCAGCGCACCATACAAGCCGCCGCCCACGCCGGCAAAAAAAGCACTGATCATAAATGCCAGATTTTTGTGCCAGAACAGGCTTACTCCCATCGCTTCAGCCGCGATCTCATCTTCGCGGATCGCTTTAAACGCACGGCCATAAGAAGAATTAATCAGAAGTGCTATAAAAATAAAAGTCACTGCCGTCGCCAGAAAAATATAACGCACATCATTAAGAGGCGGTATATCTTTGATACCCAAAGCCCCGTTAGTGATGCTCTGCGCATTAGTTATCCAGATACGGATAATTTCGGAAAAGCCCAGCGTCGCCACAGCAAGATAATCCCCGCGCAGACGCAATACCGGCGTACCGATCAGAAAAGCCACTAAAGCGGCTAAAAGTCCACCGGCAATCAGGGCCAGCCACAAGGGCATTTGAATATCAGCGATCAGCGGGTTCATCGGTGCCGCATAAAAAACATTAGGCCGCAGCTCTACAGGCACGGTAAAAATGCCTACAACATAAGCGCCTATAGCCATAAAACCAGCCTGCCCCAGCGAAAACTGACCAACAAACCCATTCGTCAGATTCATGGATAAGCCGATAATTGCATAAACCAGACACAGATTGACGATCCTGCGGATATAAGAATCCATCTCGGTCTGGACGAAGCAGGCAACGCCAAAGAGTGCGGCAATAGCGATCAAAGTAAGGAAAACATCTTTCTTTTTCATCTTCGTCACACCTTCTCAGTCGTTTTTTCGCCCAAAAGGCCGGTAGGTTTATAAAACAGAATCACAATAAGCACGATAAAAGCAAAGGCATCTCGGTAACCGGAAAGCTGCGGGAAAAAAGCAACTATCAGGATCTCTCCCAGGCCGAGTATAAAGCCGCCCAGCACTGCACCCTTGATATTGCCGATGCCGCCGATAACCGCCGCAATAAAGCATTTCAAACCCGGCATAACCCCCATCATCGGGGTAATGCCAGGATAGCGGATACCCCACATAATAGCGCCAATAGCGGCCAAAGAGGACCCGATAATAAATGTGATCGAAATTATTTTATCAATATCGACGCCCATAACGCGCGCGATCTCATAGTCTTTGGAAACTGCACGCATAGCCATACCTGTTTTAGTATGATTTACAATGTGCAGCAGCACAACAAGGCTGATTATTGTAATAACGGGAATGACCAGACAGATCGCCTGGATCTGAATCCCACCGATAGAAATATTCTGCGATAAAAGTTCAATATTAGGAAAACGCATCGGACGGCCGCTGAATAAGTAATTAGCCAGGTTTTCCAATAAAAATGAAGCGCCGATAGCAGAAATAAGAACAGAATTTTTCGGTGCGTCACGCAACGGACGATAAGCCGTCCGTTCAATCACTACACCTAAAATTGCCGTAGCAATAATGACTCCGACAAAAGTAATATACCAGGGAATGTGAAAAACGGTAATACCGAAAAAGGCAAAATAACATGCCATCATAACGATATCGCCGTGTGCAAAGTTTATCATCAATAAAATGCCATAGACCATCGTATAACCGATGGCGATCAGGGCATAAAGACTGCCGAGAGATATGCCGTTAGCCAAATGCTGCGCAAGACTGTCACCGGACATATTCGCAATCGCTTGGAAAAATTCCATGAAAAACACCTCATGACACAAAAGAATTGCTCCCTTCCCTTAAGGAGAAGGGAGCACTAACATAAAGCAAAAGGGTTATGAAAGAACCAATGAATTATTTAGCTTCTACAAAATCCAGGAATGTAAATTTGCCGTCTTTAACAGTTTTGATCACAGCGCCTTTAATAGGATCGCCGTTTTTATCAAGAGTAGTCATACCGGTTACACATTCCAGATCTTTAGTTGCTGCGATAGCGTCACGAATCTTAACGGTATCAGTAGAACCTGCGCGTTTGATGCCGTCGATAGCGATCAGATAAGCATCATAAGCCATTGCAGTCAATGCGGAAGGCTCGCCTTTATACTCTTTTACGTATTCATCCAGGAATTTTTTAGCTTCCGGAGTAGTTGCTTTTTCACGGTCAAACGCAGTAGAAAGAGCTACGCCTTCAACATCTTTGCCGCCAACATCGATGAATTCCTGAGTTTCCCAGGTATCGCCGCCCATAAAGGGAGCTTCGATGCCAAGCTGACGGGCTTGTTTTACAAGCAGTGCAGATTCGGTAAAGTTACCGGGTGCGAAAATCGCATCAGGATTTTTAGCTTTGATATTGGTAAGAATAGCACTGAAATCTTTATCGCCTGTTTGATAGTTTGCGATCTCAACAATGCTGTTTTCATCACCGGTCAATTTTATGAAAGCTTCTTTGAAGAATTTCGCCAGACCAACTGCATAGTCATTGGAAACTTCCTGCACGATGGCAACTTTTTTAGCACCTTGTTTGAATGCATAGTTAGCCATAACGGTACCCTGGAACGGATCAATAAAGCAGGCACGGAAATAATAGTCATTATTAGCAGTTACCTGCGGATTAGTACAGCTGGTACCAACAGCCGGAACTTTACTGTCTTTTACGATATTACCTGCCGCCATAGACAGCGAAGAACCATAAGAACCTACGATAACGCTTACTTTATCTTTTTCGATAAGGCGGGCTGCAACAGAAGCAGCTTCAGCTTTATCAGATTTGTTATCAGCTACAACAAGCTCGATCTTTTTGCCTAAAACTTCAGGATGCAGTTTGTTGGCAAGCTTGATACCGCGGAGTTCCAGTTCGCCTCCGGCAGCATTATCACCGGTCAATGGCAGGAAAACGCCGACTTTGATCACGTCGGATGCTTTAGCATCTTCCTTTTTCTCGCCGCCGCAGCCTGCTACTAAGCTCATTGCTACTGCTGAAGCCAACAGCGCTGATAATATTTTTTTCATTTTCAATGTAATCTGTCCCTTCTTTACTGTTTGCACAGCTTTTTCCCCTTAACTGTAAATGATTATAACATCAAAGCACGGATGTGACAATATTACTATTTCTTCACAATTTCTTTACAGTTTTCAAACAGCGTTTTTCGTATTTTAACATTTTTGTAAGAATAATGTTGCTGCAAAGCGTTGCTTTTTCACTGTTTTGTCCTCGCAAAAAGAACTTTCCCGAAAACAAAAACACGGCAAGTCCGCCTCTCGTGTACAGTGACATCAGAGATTTTCTCGCCGCGCGTTTTTGTATACAATATACTTTGCATATTTTTTTGTATATCTGCCCTTAACAGCCGTTCTTGCAGCTGTCCCCCGCTGCAAAGGCCTGTCAGCAAATCATTTTTCTACAACTTCGTTGACATAACCAACAGCACTGACAGCGTTAGGCGCGTAGTGATCGGCGCCGATACTGTCAGCATAGTCCTGTGTCAAAACAGCACCGCCCACAACTATACGGCAGTTGCAGACATCACGCAAAGCCTTGATCGTAGCTGCCATTGCACCTACTGTAGTCGTCATCAAAGCTGACAGTCCTACAACATGAGCCTTGTGCTCCAATACAGCTTTCACTATTGCTTCTACAGCTACATCCTTACCAAGGTCGATAACGTTATAACCATAATTTTCCAGCAGTACCTTAACTATATTTTTACCGATATCATGGATGTCACCCTTAACTGTAGCAATAACAACAGCAGTACCTTTTTCCACAGCGCCACCGTCAGCCATCCTGTCGCGTATCACCTCAAAAGCTGCCTTCGCGGCATCGGCGCTCATCAAAAGCTGCGGCAGAAACAGATTTTTTCTCTCAAAACCATTTCCAACAAAATCTAAAGCCGGTATCATCTGAGTATTGATAATATCCAGTGGTTTTTCTGTTTCCAGCAACCGGGTCACAGCCAGACGGCTCTGTTCCTGTAAACCTTTAACGATCGCATCGTGCAGCGTATATTCACTGACAGCAGCTGTCGGAACTTTATTTACGTAATCAGCAAAACGCTTCACATATGCCTTGCAGCCTCCGTCCAATCCTTTTAAAGCTCTATACGCATAGTAAGCATCCAGCATCGCTTTACTCTGCGGATTGATAATAGCGCAGGAAAGCCCCGCCTCCATTGCCAGAGTGAAAAATGTACTGTTGACAGCATCACGTGACGGCAGTCCGAAAGAAATATTAGAAACGCCCATAATCGTTTTGATTTTCTGCTCTGTCAATTTACGGATCACTTCCAAGTCAACAGCAGCGTTGTCAGGTCCCGTACTTATCGTCAGCGCCAGCGGATCAATAATAATGTTACGTTTTTCGATACCGCATTCAGCGGCGCGTGCGATTATTTTCTCCGCAACGGCCAACCTGCCTGCAGCTGTTGCAGGAATGCCGTCATCATCTAACGCCAGGCCAACCACAACAGCCCCGTATTTTTTTACCAGCGGCAGTACCTTTGCCAGCGATTCATCTTTACCGCTGACAGAATTTAACAGCGGTTTGCCATTATATAAACGCAGAGCCCGCTCCATAGTCTCATAATCTGAAGTATCGATCTGCAGCGGTGCCGAAGTGACGGCCTGCAAAGCCAGAACTGTTTTCTCTGCAGCGGCAGCTTCGTTGATACCCGGCACACCTACATTGACATCCAGGATATGGGCGTCATTTTCAAGCTGCTCCAACCCCAGCCGGCAAATATAATCCAGATCTGCGTCTAAAATAGCCTGTTTTAAACGCGGCTTACCTGTAGGATTGATGCGCTCGCCTATGATCACAGGCTCCCCGCCGATAACAACAGCTTTGCCATAAGAAGAAACCACAGTCAGATCACAGCTGCGGCGTCCTCCCGGCTTCATACCATAGCACTTTTCGATCAGAGCTTTAATATGTTCCGGAGTAGTACCGCAGCAGCCTCCGGCGACAGAAATACCCAGTGGTATCATTTCCTGCATCAGCTCTGCAAATTCATCTGCGGCAACGTCAAAGACAGTTTTACCGTCACGCTGTACGGGCAGCCCGGCATTAGGATTCAAAACGATCGGCAGCGAGCATGCTTCTATTAGCTGCGGCAGCAGCCTGCGCATTTGTTTCGGTCCCAAGCCGCAGTTAAACCCTACAGCATCTGCCCCCAGCCCCTCCACCATTGCTACCGCGCTCAAAACGTCAGCACCGGTCAACAGCTTACCATCTTCATCAAACGTCAACGTAACGATCACCGGCAGATCACAGTTTTCTTTTGCCGCCAAAAGCGCGGCTTTGATCTCATAAGTATCGCTCATCGTCTCGATCAGAATCAGATCAGCTCCGTGTCTGGCACCGCTGCGTACCATTTCACCATAAATATCCACAGCTTCCTCAAACGGAAGATCACCATAAGGCGCCAGTAATTTTCCGGTAGGGCCGAGATTCAGTGCCACAAACGCTTTTGTACGTCCGGCACAGGCAGCTTTGCCTATTTTTAAAGCAGCCCCCACAACTTCATCAACGGTGATATCCATCCCTTTAAATTTAAGACGGTTCGCCCCGAAGGTATTGCTTTTTATGATATTCGAACCGTTATTCAAATACGCTTCATGTACAGACTGCACTTCAGCCGCATGAGTAAAATTCCACAGCTCCGGCAGCTCGCCCGGCTGCAGCCCCAATGCCTGCAGCATCGTCCCGGTAGCGCCGTCAAAAAATAATAATTCTTTACCTAATAAATCCCTGAAACCCATGCTTTCATTCCTTTCTAAATTCGCACGCTCGATTAACGCACGCCGCACATTTACTGGTATTGCAGACGGTATCTTCAGTCAATCCTATCACAGCCGTCACTGATTTTATAGGAGTCAGCATATAACCATCGGTCAAAGTCAGACCGATTCGTTTTGTACAATCCAGCAGCATAAGCAGCTGACGCTGATCCTCCAGCCGCCAGTCGCCATACCCCGGTGAAAAACGCGGTTTCAAGTGCAGCCCTGCTGCAGCCGCTATCTCGGCTTCGGTTTCATCACAATAACTTTCGATCAGAGCCGCGCATACAGCCTGAGCAGCAGCTGCCTGTGCTACGTTAGTCAATGCCAGACGCCTCAAAACAGTATCGGCATTACTGCCTAAAGTAGCAGCCAAAACCGCCGCTTTTTGACAGCCCTGCAAATGTCCTGCCAAATTTTTGCTTTCAAAACGCATGCCATTATCTACTAAGGTCACGCCTGCATCATCTACACGGCACGCAAAAATCTGCCAGCAGCTTCTGGGACGCACTTCGTTCCGCAGCTGCAAATAAGCCAGATCAGCCAAAACAGCCGCCTCATTATCATCTTTTTTCGCGCCCATATACCTCACGGCTTCAGCTCTGTCATACTTCATTTTACGATCTCCGACAGATTTTTCATGATCCCGCCGATGATTTCCGGCCGGTTCATCGTATAAACATGAATATTTTTCAGTCCGTTAGCGATCAAATCAACAATCTGCCCCGTAGCATAAGCAATACCCGCCTGTTTTAACGCTTCGGGATCATCTGCAAATTTCTCGACGATAGCGCGGTAATTCGCAGGCAGTTTGGTCCCGCTCAATTCACAGATCCGGTTGATCTGTTTGGCATTTGTCACCGGCATAATACCCGCCACGACCGGCACATCGATACCATGCCGCAGCAGTCTGTACATATAATTGTAAATAATATTATTGTCAAACACCATCTGCGTCACTAAAAAGTCGCAGCCACTGTCGATTTTCCGTCTGGTATTGACAATATCACGATCCAGAGAGCCGGCTTCCGGATGTCCTTCCGGATAACAGGCCCCGCCGACACAAAAATCACCGGCTTTTTTGATTTTCCCCATCAAATCACTGGCATGGGCAAAATCCCCGTCATTGCCATTCACCGCATCTCCGCGCAGAGCCAAAACATTCTGGACGCCAGCAGCCCGCATCTGTGCCAAAACATCGTCGATCTTGGCTTCATCAGCATCGATACAGGTCAGATGCGCCAGCGCTGGGCGTCCGCTGGCTTCTATTGCCCGGGCAATAGCCACCGTCTGACCCACAGATGTACCGCCGGCCCCATACGTAACACTCATAAAATGCGGACCCACCTCGGCAATATCACTGACTATATTCAAAGCATTCTGCAGCTCTGTACCTGCTTTAGGTGGAAACAGCTCGCAGGAAATGCACACCTTTTCGTTTTTTAATAAATCAATAATTTTCATCAGCAGCAACCTCTTTCCCCTAATACACATTTCTAATAATTCTAAACAAAAATGCTAATAAACGCAAATACTATTTATTCTTTACGTTTAACCATTTACTATTTCGCTACAGATGTTACAAAAACAGGTCAAGAATAAAAAGGTATGGGCATGCCCATACCTTTTTATTCAGCTTACTATCAATCACCTTAAATAAATTCCTGCAAAACTGCGAACAGCTTTTCCGGGTCAATCGGCTTTGCCAAATGTGCGTTCATACCCGCTGCGTGTGATTTTTCCACATCCTCATCAAACGCATTAGCCGTCATAGCAATAATAGGGATCGTCTGCGCATCACTTTTATCAAACAGCCTGATATTACGTGCTGCTTCCAGCCCATCCATAACAGGCATCCTGATATCCATCAAAACAGCATCATAGTACCCAACAGGAGTTGAACAGAATTTTTCTAGTGCCTGCAGACCGTTGCAGGCACTTTCTATCGTCAGTCCCTTCATTTCCAGCAGACTTGCCGCAACTTCCAGATTCAGCTCATTATCTTCTACCAGTAAAATCCGTTCTCCAGCAAACTGTACTTCTCCTTTTGCTGCTTCCGGCTCATATACTGCTTCACTGAAATCATTGATCTTTTCAAACAAATCTACCAGCTCAGAACGGAACAGCGGCTTGGTGATAAAAAAGTCCACACCTGCGTGCCTTGCATCTGCTTCAAGCTCCTTCCATTCATATGCTGTCATAACGACTACTAATGTCTCAGCTCCAACCAGCCGTCTTATAGCTTTCGTTGTCTGAATTCCGTCCATATCCGGCATTTTCAGATCTACCAGCACAATATCATAAGGGTTCATTTCCCTGATGCCTTTTTCGATTTCCAGTACTGCCAAAGCTCCCGAAGTCACATATTCTGCCTGTACCCCCAAATCACTCATAATCAGGCTGGCATGTTCACAAGTCACAATATCATCGTCAACTATCAGCGTTTTCAAATCCCGGAACTTTAGAAGATCAAGATTTTTACGTCGATAGCTTTCTTCCGTTAGGCCTAACTTTACATCGACGCAGAACTCACTGCCAACACCTTCGATACTGTGCACATTTATCGAACCGCCCATCAGCGTTACCAGATTCTTGCAAATAGCCAATCCCAGACCAGTACCGCCGTATTTGATAGAAATATTGGGATTTTCCTGTTCAAAAGATTCAAAAAGATGCTTTTGAAAAACCTTGCTCATGCCAATACCTGTATCGCTTACGGTAAATCTCAGCCAGGCATCCTTATTACCCCGGCTCATCTGCCTGATCGTAAACTGGATTCTGCCACCTTCCGGAGTAAATTTTAAGGCATTAGATAAAATATTTAATAAAATCTGACGCAAACGTAATGAATCACCGATATAAAGCTCTTCTGTCATCCCTTCGATAACAGTATTAAATTTCAAGCCCTTCTCTTCCGCCTGCGGATAAAAAAGAGAGTTCAGACCGTTGATCATTTCTTCAAAATCAAATTTTTCATGTGCCAAACTCATTCGTCCGCTTTCGATACGCGACATATCTAAAATATCGTTGATCAGGCTCAGTAAAAACCTTGCCGAAATACCGATCTTCGCCAGACAATCGCTGATACGCTCTTTATTATCCAATGCAGACAACGCTATAGCTGTCATACCGATAATGGCATTCATCGGCGTACGTATCTCATGGCTCATCCGCGATAAAAATTCCGTTTTAGCATTGTTTGCAGCCTCTGCCGCACCTAAAGCAGTACGCAAAATCTGATTTTTTTCCGCCTCATTGTCCTTTTGCTCGTCAATGCAGCGAATCAGCGAAACTGTAAGAATATCATCATTAACGGGATTTTCCACCTTGATTTTATGTGCCGAGACCCAATGATACTGTCCATCATCCAAAAGCTGGCGGTGCTCCATATAAGTTTCGTGAGCACCTCGTTCATACTCTGCCAGTTGGTTCTGACGGGCAAATTTACTGGTAAACTCATCTCTATACTCAGGTGCTACCGAACCCAACACTCCATTGACCATAGCATCATAGCTGCCGCAATCCAGAGAATGCAGGCTCTGTCCCTCCTGATCTAAAACACTGCAGGTATTCCGTGTAAGATTTCCGAAAATGATCATCGGATAAGCTGATGTGATAGCCGTATATAACGCGCTGCGTTCCATCAGATCCCACTGCTGGTTTTTGCGGCGCAGCTGCAGGATTTCGGTAACATCATGGAAAATTATCTGATAGATTTTTTCCCCCTGCTGATTTTGAATAACGCAGGCAGCAGACCGTACCCATCTTTCCTCGCCTGCTGCAGTTTTGATACGGTGGCTTGAATTCTTGACGATCCCTTCCTCTGCAATACTGAAAAGTTCCTCTAAAACCTTTGTTCTATCTTCCGGATGGATACAGCGAAGAATATTATCACACACATCCCTCCGCAGAAAAAACTCATGCTCATTCTCGAACCCTAAAATATTAGCCCCGGTCCTGTTGACCATCAAAGTTTTGGGAATCCTGTCAAAGCTGCATTGCAGCAGGCCGCTGGGCATAGTATCGATAATATTCTGCAGAATATTCTTCTGCTGCCTGTTCTCAACGCTTTCCTCGTAAAGCTTTTGTTTTGCTTCTATCTCACCAGAAATATCCCTGATCACACTGATGCAGGCAGCATTTCCGTTCACAGCCAGAACCTTTTTCCCAACATCACTGACCCAGATATAACTGCCGTCTTTCTTTTTCATCCGGTACTTAACTTCATACTCACTATCCTGATCCATCGCCCGGCTGGCAATCTGCTCCACCCGTTCCAAATCATCAGGATGGATGCCGTTCATAACCAGACCTTTGGTATCTGCTACAAATTCCTCATAAGTATAGCCAAGATAAGCAAGCATTCTTTCATTAACATAATACAAAGGAAAACCTGGCGCAACATAACCGCCTAAAATACCACCTGGTATACTGCGGTTAAGCAGACCCAGCATTTGCCTGTTAATGCTGCTTTCGACCTCGGCAACCTTTTCCATACTGAACGCTGCCGGGAAAAAATCACCTGTCTCCGGTCCCATATTTGCCTGTGAAACATGCAGCGCCGCAATTTTCCATACAGAATCACAGCAATTGCAGGCTGCCATTACACGTATGCTTATGTCACTGTCATACCCATCTTTATTTTTTTTGAGCAGCAGATCACAAAGAAATACTGCCGCCGTTTCAGACAGCATCGTATTTTGAACATTTTCATATTCAAAGAAAACCGCATATGGTGCAGCTGCAATTTCAGCCTGCAAAAATTTTACAGCCTCACTGCGATCTCTGGCACTGCAGACTGCCCCCAGACCTATCCATCTGATGTCTTCACGCAGAAAGCCTGCGGCAGCTTTATAATCGCGTTCATTAAAATAAGCAGTAAAAAAGTCCTGCATCAGCTTGTTTACTTTCTGCCCGGCACTGATCATATTAAGCTCTCCCGTATTCTTATCCGTCATTTTTCTTTAATTATATTAAATGAATTATTAAAAAACAAGAAAAACAATTCTTAACATTAAAATATTATTTTAAAAGAAAATTCCTGACTGCAAACAGTCAGGAATCCTTTAATTACTTTTCAACCATATTATTTTATAAAAAAATGCAGCGCCAAACTCAATAACCCCGAACCAACCAGTGTTTGGATCACGCCGCAGATCTTCTTCTTGATCAGGACCAGTGAAACAAGCAAAACGATCGTGCTGACCAGATCAGGATCACTCCAGACAGCCGGCAATTTTTCTTCGTTCCACAAAGACAGAGTTAAAAACATCACACCGGCAGAAGCTATCAATGCGACTACAGCGGGGCGCAGGCCGTTCAAAACACCCCTGATCGCTCCCATATCTCCATATTTTGCCAGCAGCTTTGCCAATGCGATCATAATAATAAGCGAAGGCGTAACAAAACCTGCCGTCGCCGCTACCGCGCCGCCAATACCTGCCACCTTTGTCCCGACGAAAGTAGCGGCATTGATACCTATTGGCCCCGGTGTCATCTGCGAAATAGCAACAACGTCCATAAATTCACTGAATGATATCCAATGATGGACATCAATGACCTGCGTCTGGATCAGCGGTATGGAAGCATAACCTCCGCCAACGCAAAAAGCGCCGACCATACAGAAACTCCAGAACAAACTTATATATATCACTTCCATACCTCCTTAACTGTATTTTTCATCCTGCAGCCATAAATAACCGATAACGGCATCGATCAGAATAAGATACATGATATTGACCTGAAAAAAATAATTGGCGATAAAAGTGCCGAAAATAATCAAACACGGCAGCAGCAGCTTCTTTTTCAGCTCTTTCTGCAGCAGATTTATGCCTACGTCAAGTATCAGCGCTGTAGCCCCGCACTGCATACCACGCAGCAAAATCTGCACATAATAATTATGGGCAAAAGCATCATAAAAATACGAAATCACCGTCAGTGTGATCAGCGGCGGCAGCACTGTAGCCAGCAAAGTAACTGCAGCGCCGGTATACCCTGCCAGACGATAACCTATAATGATAGCGGCATTGACGGCCACCACTCCAGGAGCCGACTGCGCTACTGAAACAAGATCAAGCGCTTCCTTATCACTCATCCATTTATAATGATCGACATATTTGGCTTTCAGCAGCGGGATAATGACAAAACCACCGCCCACTGTAAAAGCACTGATCAGGAACGTAGATTTAAACAGTTCCCAGTAAAACTTTTTATCTATTACCACAGAATTATTCACTTCATGCCTCCATCACTAATTTGGCTGATGATATTATCATAACAAAATTTTAATCTGCCGTACAGCTTCCGAAGCCTGACTAAAATTAAAAATCCGGCATCAATACTTAATTATAAAAATAAAAGGAGCTTCAAATAAATGAAACTCCTTTTATCAGCAATATTCTGTTGCAAGCAGTCGCAATCAACCTGCTAAAAACCTTCACAGCAATTCTTTTTTTCTGGCAAGTATTTCTGCCACAGCCGCACAGGCAGGGCAATCGCAGTATTCAGCCCCAGCAAGCTTTATTTCTTCAGCATGTGCGGTAATATTCTTTGCCAGTTCGGCACCAAAATATCCGGCTCCGGCCTCAGATCCTGCAAAAGCTATCAGATTGTCGATCGGCATAATATCCGCTTCCAATTCGGCAATATATTCTTTTGTTTCATCGGCTTCCCGTTCTGTGCCGACCGCATCCAGCCAGCTCTGCGCCGCTGCCTTAGCTTCACTGCTGCAGGAAGCAGCATTCATCAATTCATGTGTCTTTTCAATAACATAATCCAATACTTCTTTTTTCATAAAACTCAACTCGCTTTCTTTTATTTACCCCTTTCAGAGCCTGGTAATCACTCGATCCAGCCGCTTGCACACCTAGCCGCAGCCTGCTTTGAATTTCCGAAACACTGCCGCAGACCTTTCATCTGCCAGCCTCCTTTCCCTGCGTAAATCTCATGTTTCTCTATCATAAAAATATTGTTATCCATTGTTTATCAGCTGCTAAAATTAGTTCGAGCTCTAACTATTTTTCTAAAAAATTTTACCCCAGATTATCCAGAATTTTTTGCAAAGATATTTCCAGCTTTTTCATTTCTTCCTGTTCCATATTTTGAAAAACTTTTTGAACTAAATCAGCAGAAACTTTTTCGAAAAGCTTCTGCAATGCTTTTCCCTGCTCAGTCAGCTCCACATAAATGACCCGGGAATCCTCCGCTGCCTGAAATTTCTTCACCAGTCCCAGCTCTGCCAGCTTATTTACGAGCACCGTCACCGTTGGTTTCGTCCGATGGATAGAGTCTGAAATCTCTTTCATCGTCACCCGCTCCCTTTGATACAGACACGCTAAAATATCTCCATGCGAGGGAGCCAGTTTGGTAATACCATGCTGCGCCAGATCTGCCAGAATGAATTTATTGGCCTTTTCTCTTATTTTACTGATCAAAAAAATCGTTTTTGTCTGCTTCATCATATCTCAATTATAATTAGACATCTAACTATTGTCAAATATTTTTTATTCTTGCTGATGTCTGCCGCTGCAAAAAAATAAACGGTCCTTCAAATAAATGAAGAACCGCATAATCATCTGGCGGAGAGGGTGGGATTCGAACCCACGGTACGTTGCCGTACATTTGATTTCGAGTCAAACACCTTCGACCACTCGGACACCTCTCCGCGTAAACCAGCCTTATCTATTATATCATAAATCCGTATTTTGCAAAGAGTTTTTCTTAATTTTCCGCACTGTCAGCAGCTATTCCAGCCTTTGCCAGCCTGTTTTCTGCACGTCTGCGTCTAAAAAAATCCTTCATTACCTGTGCACATTCGGCTTCACAGACGCCGCTGACGACCTGTGCCGTATGATTAAGATTGGGATTACTGATGATATTAAAGATCGACTCTGCCCCTCCGGCTTTAGCATCAGGACAGCCGTAAACAACCTTGTCGATACGACTGTTGACGATAGCGCCCGAACACATTGGACAGGGCTCGACTGTAACATAAAGCACGGCCCCCTCTAAACGCCAGCGGCCCAGCTTTTTACACGCCTCCCTGATCACGATGACCTCGGCGTGCGCCGTCGCATCGTTCCAGGTTTCGCGCATATTATGCGCCTTCGCTACAACTTCACCTTCAACCACAAGTACGGCGCCGATCGGTATCTCGCCGATCACGTCAGCCGCCCGGGCTTCCTGCAGCGCCAACTGCATATATTCTTCGTCCGTCATTGCATTTAACATCTTCTGCTTACTCCTGTAACGCTTCTGCCGCTGTCATCAGTTCTTCCCAACGCAGCATCAGCTTCTCGATTTCCGCTTGCAGGGCAGCATGCTCCGCCGCCAAAGCAGCGCTGGCTTCCGGGTCTGTATGGCTGGCAGGATCGGCCATTCGTCCTTCCAACACCCCCAGCAAAGCCTCCTGTTCACGAATACTCAATTCAACTTTTGCCAGCAGCTTTTCTGCTTCCTGCGGGCTGTAGGCACGCTTATGCCTGCCGGAACTTTTTACAGTACTGCTTATCGGCTCAGGCGCAGCCTTCCTCTGCACAGGGGCGCTGCTCGGCACGGCAGCCTGCAGCAGCCGTCTTTTAGCCTTTTCTTCTAAATAAAAATCATAATTGCCTTTATAATCACAGACCCGGTGATCTTCCAGTTCCCAGATCCTGTCAGCGATCTCGTTGATAAAATAACGGTCATGGCTGACCACCAGCACCGTTCCGTCAAAAGCAGTCAAAGCAGCTTCCACAGTCTCCCGCGCCATAATATCAAGATGGTTGGTCGGCTCGTCCAGCACCAGGCAGTTTGCCCCGTCCAGCACCAGCTTCAGCAATACCAGACGTGCCTTCTGGCCGCCTGACAAAGTGCCGATCTCTTTAAAAACGTCGTCGCCGTGAAACAGCATCCCGCCAAGCAGTGAACGCGTACGTTCCTCAGTAAAGCCATATTCCACCAAAAAATTATCCAGCAGCGTCTGTTTGGGAGCAAGCCTTTCATAGCTCTGCGAAAAATACCCCACCTTCACACGATTGCCGATCTGCGCTGTTCCCTTCAGCGGCGGCAGCTCGCCTAAAACAGTTTTCAGCAATGTCGTTTTACCGGTGCCGTTAGGGCCCAGCAAGCCAACCTTTTCACCCTTACGCAGCACCAAATCTATATCATGCAGCAGTACATTATCGCCATAACCAACAGAAAGGTTATCCAAAATCAGCACCCGTTCAGCAGACTCCGGCGCAGGCGGCAGGCGCAGGGCAAATTCCTCATGCTGCACAGGCGCGTCCATCCGCTCCAGACGATCCAGCTGAGATTGGCGTCCACGCGCCATCTTACTTTTGATGCCCGCTTTAAAACGACGGATATAGGCTTCCGTCCGTGCGATATAATCCTGCTGCGAAGCATAAGCAGCTTCCAGTGTTGCAGTCTGGAGCTCTTTCTGCACCAGATATTTGCTGTAATTGCCTTTGAAGGAAGTCAGATGCCCGCCTTCCATTTCCAGTATCCGTGTAGCGATATTATCAAGAAACGCACGGTCATGACTGACTACCAATAGCCCGCCCTTAAATTCCTGCAGATACTTCTCCAGCCACTCAGTCATAGCAATATCCAGATGATTTGTAGGCTCATCCAAAATCAGAAAATCAGGCTGCCGCACCAGGGCCGCCGCCAGCATCATCCTGGTTTTCTGTCCGCCGGAAAAGTGCTCCGCCGTCTTATCCCAGACCGCTTCTTCAAAACCCAGGCCAATCAAGACTCTTTTAATAAACGCTTCATAATTATATCCGTCGACATGTTCGTAACGTTTGGTCACACGGGCGTATTCCTCTAAAACCCCGTCCAGCTCCGCACCCGGTTCCAGCTGGGCAGAACGTGCTTCCAAAGCCGCCAGTTCTTCACGCATCGTAACTATCTCCGGGCAGGAGCGCAGCATAAACTGCCACAAACTGCCGGTGCCGATATTCTGAAACCCCTGCTCCACATAACCGATCTTCAAGCCGGGTTCAAAACGCACCACACCACCGTCAACCGTTTCCGGAGCCAAAAGACAGCGCAGCAGCGTTGTTTTGCCGCTGCCATTTACGCCTACCAGCCCAATTTTTTCACCTTTATCGATCATAAAGCTGATATCCTTAAATATTTCATTAATGCCAAAACTCCTGGCAATTTTATCTACAACAAGCTGCATTTTTTCGTCCTCTGTTTTCTTCTTCCTGAACTCTTATTTTAACAAAAAAACGGCTTGAAAGCAAAAAGACCGGCTGCCCAGGCAAACCGGTCTTACATTTTCAGCCTTCATAGCCCTGCGGGTGTCCCTTATGCCATTTCCAGGCCGTACTGATAACTTCATTGACAGTACTGCACTTAGGCACCCAGCCCAGCTCGTCCCTGATCTTCTCCGAAGAAGCGATCAGCACAGCCGGATCGCCGCTGCGGCGGCTTTCTTCCACCACAGTAAAGTCTATCCCCGTAATCTTTTTAGCAGCATCGATGATCTCGCGCACGCTGAAACCATTTTCACTGCCCAGATTATACACGCGGCTCGCTCCTCCAGCCAGCAGATGCTTGAGTGCCAGAACATGTGCCGTTGCCAGGTCGCAGACATGAACATAATCACGCACACAGGTACCGTCTGCAGTAGCATAATCAGTACCATAGATGGCAACCTGCCTGCGTACGCCCTGCGCAGTTTTTAAAACCAGCGGGATCAAATGCGATTCAGGATCATGGTCTTCGCCGATATCACGGCTCGGCGAAGCTCCTGCGGCGTTAAAATAACGCAGCGCCACATAACGCATCTCATAAGCCATATCATAATCAGCCAGCATTTTTTCGATCATCAGCTTCGTGCGGCCGTAAACATTAGTCGGGTTCAGACAGCTGTCCTCTTTAATAGGAACGCTCTCAGGCTCTCCGTATACTGCCGCCGTCGACGAAAAAACGATATAATCTACGCCGGCGCCTTTCATTGCTTCCAAAAGATGCAGCGACCCCTCCACATTATTAAAATAATACTTGGAAGGATTTTCCATCGATTCGCCGACCAGACTGCTGGCAGCAAAATGAATGACCGCGTCGATCTCAAACTGGGCCATGATATGCTTCAAAAAAGCAACATCATGGATATCGCCCTCCACCAGCTGCACCTCTTCAGGCACTGCCGCCGCATGGCCTGTGGAAAGATTATCGTAAACGATCGGTGTGAAACCGTTTTTCTGCAATTCTTCAACTACATGTGAACCAATATAACCGGCACCGCCGGTAACCAGAACATTCATCATTCAATCTCCTTAGTTCTTACTGACAATAGTCTGTAAATATGCTAAAAACTTATCCTTCAGATCAGGACGCTTCAGCGCCATTTCCACCGTCGCCTCCAAAAAGCCCTGTTTATCGCCGACATCATAACGACGTCCTTCAAAATTATAAGCATACATCTTCTGCAGTTTAGCCAGCTCCTTCAATGCGTCCGTCAGCTGTATCTCATTACCGCGTCCCGGCTTGGTAGCCTCCAGGATCGGGAACACCTCGGGATTGATGATATAACGCCCCAAAACAGCCAGCCGCGAAGGCGCTTCCTCAACGCCCGGTTTCTCGACCATATCGCTGACCGTAAAGGTGCGCGGTTCGGCCGTAGGCTCGGACGCTACGATACCATAAGACGATACCTTTTCCTGCGGCACCTCCTGTACGCCCAAAACACTGGCCCCGGTTTTATCATAAACATCCATCAGCTGTTTCAGCGCCGGTACTTCACCGTCTACTACATCGTCGCCCAAAAGCACCGCAAAAGGCTCATCGCCGATAAACTGCTTCGCGCATAAAATAGCATGCCCCAATCCGCGCGGCTCTTTCTGGCGGATATAGTGGATCCGGATATCAGAGATCTTTTTGACCATCTCCAGCTCCTGCGCTTTACCGCCGGCCGCAAGGTTCAATTCCAGCTCGATACTGCGGTCAAAATGATCCTCGATAGCACGTTTGCTGCGCCCGGTAATAATCAGAATATCTTCTATTCCCGAAGCAAGCGCTTCTTCAATAATATACTGGATCGTCGGCTTATCAACGATCGGCAGCATCTCCTTCGGTGTAGCTTTAGTAGCAGGCAGAAAACGCGTGCCTAATCCGGCCGCCGGAATAACAGCCTTGCGTACTTGTTTGATTGCAGTCATCTGTATCACTCTTTCTCCACTTGAACAGGAAATAAATTTTTAGATAAACACTTACCTTGATTGCCGCCAGCACCGATCAGACGCGGGCTCTGTCAGGCTTCTTCGCCGCCGATCAGTTCCAGCAGTTCCGCTGTTTTTTCAGCCAGCAGCTTTTTATCGCCTCTGGTCTCAACATTCAGACGCATCACCGGCTCTGTATTGGAAACACGCACATTGAAACGCCATTCGGCATAATCAATGCTCAGCCCGTCCAGCTTATCGACCTGACCGCCGGGCGCATATTCAGCCTCGATCGCCGCCAGTACGGCCGCTGAATCTTCAACCTTGCGGTTGATCTCGCCGCTGCAGGGAAATTTTTCCATCCGTGCTTCGACCAGCTCCGACAAAGTTTTACCGCTGGTGCATAACAGCTCCGCCACCAACAGCCAGGGTATCATGCCGCTGTCACAGTAGGAAAAATCTTTAAAATAATGATGTGCCGACATTTCGCCGCCGTACAGCACCTCATTGGCACGCATACATTCCTTCATAAAGGCATGCCCGCTCTTGCAGCGCACAGCAACACCGCCGGCCGCATCCACAACCTCCTGCGTGTTCCAGGTCAGACGCGGGTCATACATGATCTTGGCGCCCGGCTGCTTGCGCAGAAATACCTCTGCCAGCAAACCGACTATATAATAGCCTTCAATAAATTCGGCTTTTTCATCAAACAAAAAGCAGCGGTCAAAATCGCCGTCCCAGGCCACGCCCAGATCAGCCTGATATTCGCGCACCAGTTTTGCCGTAGCCTCGCGATTTGGTACCAAAAGCGGATTAGGCACCCCGTTCGGGAAAGTCCCGTCAGGTATTTCATTGATCTTGATAAATTCAAAAGGCAGATATTTGGCCAGCTCGTTCAAGACCGGGCCGGCGCCGCCGTTCCCAGGGTTAGCCACTATCTTCAGCGGTTTCAGCGACTTGATGTCTATATATCCCAGCAAATGCTCGATATATTCCGGCATGATATCATAACGTCTTACAGCACCCTCCGTCTTGCCCGGCACCTTGACATGAGGAAAATCCTTACTGTCAACCACCATATCAGCGATCTCCATCAGTCCCGTATCGGCCGAGATCGGTCTGGCTCCTCGGCGCACGAGCTTCATCCCGTTATACTCTGCCGGATTGTGACTGGCCGTTACCATAATCCCCCCGTCAGCGTCCAGATGTGCCGTCGCGAAATAAATCATCTCCGTACCGCACTGCCCGATATCGATCACATCACTGCCGCCGTGCCGCAGCCCTTCCGTCAAAGCATCGACCAGCTCGCGCCCGCTCAAGCGTATATCATGCCCGACCACAACTTTTTCAGCTGCAAACATCGCCGCAAAAACGCGCCCTACCCGATAAGCCATCTCCGCATTGACCTCTGTCGGCACAACGCCGCGCACATCATACGCTTTAAACGCTTTCTTAGTTAATTCCATATTTCTCCGCTCCCCTATATCTTTCTGCAATTATCTGAAAACATGATAATTATTACTTTCTACCTCCACAAAAAAACTCCTGCTTAAAAAGTTATTTTTAAGCAGGAGTGCGTTACATCGCATAATTATTTTCCCTTAAAATATCCTCGGCAAATTCACCCAGATACCAGCGCGCCACTGAAAAAAACGGCTGATAATTGCCATCTTCATCCGGCAGCAGGATACTTTCCGCCAGCAGCGGCAAAAACTCCTCCAGCACCGCTCCGCCAGCCAAAGCACTGTTTATCTCGTCCTCCAGTATCCTGATCAGCGCCAGTCTCATCCGCTGCAGCCGCGGCGCGTTCAGATTCAGCTCGCGGATCGTATTGCGCGCCTTGGCCTGCAGTTTTTTCGGACAGGAACTTTCGTCAACGATCATCTTACCGGTATGCTCCTGATAACGAAACAGCCTGACTGACGCCGGTATCTTCAGTGGGTTCAGTATCCGCTCGGAAATCGGTTTCCCGCCCTTTGGTACATCACAGCTCCGGTCATTCTTCCTGCTGGAATAACGCCATTCAGGGTCCGACACATAAGGCTGGCTGCCGCCATGGCAAACACCAAGCAGATTATGCCAGTCCAGGTGATAATTGTGTTTTTCAAGCTGTGTAGCTACTTTTGGGAAGAAATGCTCCACCCTGAAATCATCAACATTGTCCTCAAACTCAGCCAGCTTGATACTGATCTCACAATACGCGCATAAACCGTGCTGATCCTGCAGCAGCTGCTGCTTTACTTCGCGGTAGCCCCTGCGGTTGCGCCGGCGGAAATGCTCCCAGGTCTCGTCCGGGAACGCCTTCACATAACTGCACAGGCGCTCGGGTGTAGCCGGAGATTTGTACACCCGTTTCATTTTTTCTTCCTCCTGAAAGACTTCATCCTGATTTCCGTATCAGCACGGACCAAAGCCGGTTCACACCCTTTAGACCATTCGTCCAGACGTTTGCGCAGCTCCCTGGCCTCGTCCGTATCCCATTTATCCTCGCTCACAAGCATCAGATACCTGTACAGGTCCTTCACGATCGGCAATGCCTGCGGGCGCGTGTCGACATTCTGAATATCCTTGAGCAGCTGAAAGCTTTCAGCGCCTAAAGAAAAGGCAGGTTTATCGATATTGATCAGATTATTGTCCCAGCGCAGGATACGGATAGCCTCAGCCGGAACCGTGCTCAGAACCTGCGGACTGTGAGTCGTCACAATAAACTGTACGTTGGGAAACGCCTTCCGCACATCATACACTACCGCCTGCTGCCAGGAAGGATGCAAATGCATATCGACTTCGTCGATCAGTACGATGCCCGGCGTTTCAAGAGCCGCCATGGCTCCAAGGTCAGGGTTCAGCCGCACCATCCGGTACGCAAGATCTGCCGCCATACTGATCACGCTGCGGGTACCGTCACTCAAAGCCTCCAGCGGCAATACACCCATCGTTTCATGCATAATGATCAGATTTTGAAAAGCAAAGCTGTAATCTATATCCGTCCAGCCCATACTGCCGATACAGGTAATGATCGCCTGACGCACAGCCTTCAGCACTTCCGTATACGGATTCTTTTCATCCTTTTTACCGCTCTCGGCCAGATAACGGTCAAATTCCATCGCGCTCATCGCCGCATATTTGAACCACTGCCCAAAAGTATTATATGATGACGAAGGCTCCATACAATCGACGTAGCCGCTGCCGCGCTCCAAACTGATATCCTTGCGCAGCTCGAACAGCTTATTATCCTTCCACATCCTGCTGGTACCATAATAAGCCATGACCGGCAAAATTATTTTACTGTCGTTGACCTCCCGCAGCGCCTTGACCATATGCCGCCCATACTCGCTCAAAGCCTTCGCATTCAGGATCGTCGTCCGCCCCCCGGCCGCCTTCAATTCTCTTTTCCATGTGATCTTTTCGCCGTCAACAACGCCTTCTGCCCCGATCACAACGGGATACTGGCTTTTCATCCGCAGCACATGCTCCAAAGTCCTGCCTACAGTATCTTTGGTCTGGCGTACGTCCGTATCACTGATCTGGTTGGCCTTAACACCGTCAAAGCACGCCAGATAAGGCCCTAAAGCTACAGCGACCGCATCTAGAATAGCTGTTTTGCCCTTACCGTTTTCAGCTACGATAACAGTCAGTTCTTTGTTGAAATCTATCTCAAAATTATCATAACAGCGGTAATTCTGCAAACATAAGCGACTGATATACATAGTACACCTCCAGAAGTATATTTTCTTTTATTATACCTTTTTTCAGCCGAATATGGAAATTTCTCTGCATTCTTTGTATAATAGATATATTATTTGAGAGTGAGAAGGTTTTAAAATGAATATTTTTCTCGTGATCGCTTTAGCAATGCTGCTGATCATCATCCTGCTGCGCCGCCACATCCCCATCGGTCCGGCGATCCTGGCAGGCGGCCTGCTGATCTGGGCTTTAGTAGCCCCTCAGTTCCATTATCTGGTCAGCGCCTTCACCACCACGCTTACCATGCAGCGCACCTACGACCTGATCCTGGCGCTCTATTTTGTCATGTGCCTGGAAATCGAGCTGCGTACCAGCGGCGCTTTAGACGGAATGATCCGCGCCCTGCAGCGCTTATTTGCCAGCGAAAAATTTACACTGGCCATTATGCCAGCTTTTCTCGGCCTGCTGCCTTCGCTGGGCGGCGCACGTTTTTCTGCGCCCATCGTCGAAGCGGCCAGCCGCAATACAGACCTTACCAAAGAACATAAAGCCGCCATCAATTTCTGGTTCCGGCATATCTTTGAATTTTCCAGTCCCATCATACCCGGCATGATCATGGCCTGCAGCATCGCCGGCGTTGCCTTCAGCGACTTTATCGCCCACCTGTGCTGGCTGACCCTGCTGGCATTTGCCCTGGGCTGGCTGGTGCTCATCCGGCCGCTGGATATGCCCGCTAACAGCAATGTAGATGTCGATCCGGCCGAACGCCGTCAGGACATTATGAACCTGGTACTGTCGCTTTCCCCGGTCGTAATCAACTTCATGCTGGTAGTTTTCTGCGACCTTAACGCCTCCACCGCTATGGCTCTGGTCACCTTCGCCATGATCCCGGTCCTGCGTATGACAAGCCGCGTCCTGAACATCAAAGAAGTTTTTACCGGCGCCTGCGACTGGAAAATGCTGATGAACGTTTTGTGCATCCTCTATTTTATCCAGATCCTGACCGATACCAACGTTCTGCATACCATCGTGGAAGATTTTAAAGCCTCACCGCTGCCCGTACCTGTCATTATCGCAGCTATCTCCTTTATTATCGGCATCCTGACAGGTCTGTCACAGGGTCATGTAGCGATCGTTATGCCCATCGTAGCAGCCCTGTCGCCCGGTGACCTGAACCTGGCAGGCGTGGCCATGGCCTTCGGCGTAGCCGGACAAATGCTGACGCCGACCCATATGTGTTTTATCGTCACCCTGGATTATTTTAAAGCCGACTTCTTCAAGACCCTCAAACCGATGTTTATTTTAGAAGTCATGCTGCTGACAGTATTCAGCATCTATACCTGGTTCACCTGGTAACAGACCTTATCTATATAAAAAGGCCGGACTTAACAGTCCGGCCTTTTTTATTGGGTTTTATTGATTTTTATTTCTGTACCGCCTTTACTTCCAACGGTACAAAAACGAATTCGCTCAGCTTACCGTTTTTATCGAAACCATATACCGCGCGCACAGCCTGCTGCCTGCTGAAGCCTACAAGATACGTCAGGCGGTCGCCCTGGTCGAACCGCTCATAAACCGCAAAACGCACCGATTTCTGAATACCGAACTGTTCCTTCAGCTGCTTTTGCAAAGCGGCAAAATTAGCCGCCGTCATCTTCTCTGCCAGCTCCGGCACCATATCTACCTGCAGCTGCGTTACAGCCGCAGCATCGCCGCTGAGTACTGCCATAAACTTATCGGCCACCTTCTGCTGCCTGTTCAAGTCACTGCCATCTCCTGCCGCATAACACATACCACTCACCACCATCATCAAAGTTAATATCAATAAGATTACTGTCTTTTTCATTACCATCCAACCCCCAACATTTATTCTTCAGCCTCAGCTTGTTCAGGCTGCTGCCTGTCAGCAGTTTCTTCTATATATTTTTCTTTCAGCTGCGTATAATCAGCAGCCAGTTTCTCATAAGCAACATCACGCTTTTCATTATCAGCCTGCAAACGCCTGTTATCCTGCTCCAAAGCCGCCAGACGCTCCAGCACCCTGTTCAGTGTTTCCTGCTCAACGCCAGCAGCTTTGGCCGCTTCCTTCGCCCTGCGCTCTGCTTCCGGCAGCCTGTCCAGCGCTATGCTGATACCCATATTCATCATATGCTTGCTGCTGGTCGTCGATGCCCCGATACTCAGCATCGTCCGTTTGTCAGGGCGATAGAACCCGCCTACTGCCAGCGCCTGCTTGCCCTCATAACTGCCCATCGCCATTGCGAAATCCGCACGGCTGTTGGCGTTTTCAGGCTGCGGATGCAGACCTGCCAAAGCGGCGCTCAGTGCGCCCACTTCCTTGATCTCGACTCCCATACGGTTGACCCTGCCGTCCAGCTCTCGCATATCACTCTGCATACCTTCAATGGCGCTGCCTACTTCTATCGTGCTGCCGTCCTCGCGTTTCAAGGTCACTTCGCCGCTGCCGATCGTGGTGCCGCTGGTCTTGGTGACTTCTTTCTCGTTGCCGTCAGCGTCTTTTTCCGTAGTCGTCGTTGTTTTGCTGACGCTGATACTGTCGCCGGTCATCGTGGTCGTGCCGCTGGTGTCTTTAGTAACCTTTCCGTCTTTGTCAGTTACCTTATTGCTTGTGCTCAGCGTCATGCCTTTTTCATTCGTGCCGAAGCTGCTTTCCTTCACCGTCACATTGTCTTTGCTGTCGGTCGTGGTTTTGCTGGTCGTCACGCCGGTACCACCTGCCGAGGTATTATTGACGGTCTTGGTGCTTTCCTTACCGTCAGCCGAGGTTTTCTCAGCCGCCTGTGTCGTTCCGTTCACAGCGCTGGTCTTAAAGTCATTAGTCACTGTATTCCCGTCGGCATCAGCACCGCTCAAATGGTTGTTTACGGCGTCAGTCTGGTTAATAGTACCTCCGGCTACAGTTACCTTATTACCGTCTACGTATAACTCGTCCGTATCTATCCTGCCGGTAGTCACCTTATTGCCCTGGATCGTAGTATCCAGCTGACTGCCTGTGCCGTAAGCCGTATCACCGCTGTGGGTAAATTTGGCGCCGTCTGCCGAGGTATTGCTGAAACCGTAGTCGCCAGCTTTGCTGCTCAGGTTGCCGTTAGGGGCAACGCTGAATTTGGCTGTGCTGGTATCGCTGCTGCTGCTGACGCCGATATACAGTCCTTTATCCGTAATAAAGCCGTCGGTGTCGTTGACGACCGAGCTGTTTTTACCAACGTGGATACCGTCTTCATTGATCTTGACCTGATTCTTTTCGCCCTCGGCCACCAGAATACCGTCTTTACTGATAACTGTTTTATTCTTTTCACCATCAGCGACAACGATCGAATCGCTGGCATTGACTTTATTAGTGTCAATACCGTCAGTAGTGATACTGGTATTGCCTTCGATGTTAGTAGTATCCCTGTCAGGCTTGTGGATGCCGCTGGTATTGGCACTGCTGCCACCGCCGCCCGTACCGCCGCCTCCTGTGCCGTTGTCTTCCAGCGATTTTACCCGCTGATCCAGCCAGCCAACGTCCACTCCGTCCACTTTACCGCCGCTCAGGCTCACGCCGCCGATTTTACCATCACTGCCAAAAACAACGCCGTTGATACTGCTGACGCCTGTCACTGCGCCTGCGGCAAAATTTACGCCGCCGAGAGCAGCCGTCGCCGCTTCCAGGTTCGCTGTTTTCAAGCCGTCTTTAGTAAAACTGGTTGTGTCTTCGATTATTGTTTTGCCACTGTTTTCTACAACGTCAGTGCGTTTGATGCCGCCCATGTCGGCGGTAGCCACGCCATCCTGTTCCAGGCTGTCCAGACGTTCCGACAATGCTTTGATACTGACGCCGCCTACACTCAAACCGTCAGTTGCGTTGCCGCTGATAGCGACGCCGTTCAGATTGTCCGCCGTTACCGAGCCTGTTACCAGACTGGTGTGATCGATATGCGTACCGTCAGCATCGGCATATAAAGCAATGCCGCCGGCCGCTTTTTTACCTACGTGGATACCGCTGGCATCTACTGTGACCTGCTTATCAGTGCCCTCACCGAAAATAATCGCATCATCTGTGATTTGAGTATGGGTTTTAGCACCCTCATTGCCAATAACCACGCTGCCGCTGAACTTACTGCTTCCGGAAGCAGTATCATAACTCAGCCCTGCCGTTTTGCCAGTCACTTCATCCAGACCGCTTTGAATATCTGTTACGATCGCGCTGGTCGCCAGATCCTTCGTTGCTTCAACGATCTTCTCATTGATTTCGGTTTGCGTATACGCGTCAGCAATGCCGTAACCGGCCAGCGTAGTCGCTTTATCTGCCTTGCCGCTTTGCAGCTCCGTAACATCTTTTACCAGACCGCCATCAGCGTCACCAACTGTTGTTTTTAAAGTATCGACGTCACCTGCTTTAGCAAAGGCCGTATCCGCCGCTGCTTTGCTGTAAACGCTGTCGCTCTTAGCGTAATCAGCAAGTTTGGTGTCTACTGCTGTAGTAGTTGCGTAATCAGCGAACTTCGTATTCATATCTGTAGTAGTCGTATAATCAGCCAGCGCTGTTTTAGCAGCATATTTATCAGAAAGTTTTTGGCTTCCTTCTACAAATTCACCTGCTTTTACCGTACCGCTGGCAGTTACGGCATTAGTAGTGATGCCGCTGCTGCTGATCGCCGTATTGGTTTCGATAGTAGTCGTTGCCGTATCCTGATTCCGGCCGATGCCTTTGGTATTATCGGTAACTACATCACCATTGCTCAGCGCCGTCAGGTCGATGCCGCCTACCATTACTTTCGATTCGTCTTTTTTGATCTCTATACCGTTGACAGTTTTAGCCGTTAAAGCGCCGTCATTGCCAAAGCCGAAGCCTGTTGCGCCGACTTTAAACTCTCCTGCCGTCAGTAAAGTCGCCGTCACGCCGCCAGTAAAGGTGGTAGTATTCTTGCCAGCGTCATAACTCATACCTGTAGCGGCTGTTTCCAAGGCTGCCGCTCTATTGCTCAACGCCGTATCTGCTGCCTGATAAGCGCTTTCAAGCGCTGTTTTAGCTGTGCCGATATCTGCCGTTACCTGCGTTTTAGTTGCCATATCGGCAGTTGCCGCAGTTATTTTTTCATCAGCAGCAGTCTTTGTATAAGCGTCGGTAATGCCGTAACCTGCTAAATCGGTCGCTTTCTTAGCTTTTTCATCAATGGCAGTATTCAGCTCTGTTTTTAAAGCCGTATCTGCTGCCGCAAAATCAGTCCGTATCTGCGTATCCGCTGCTTTGTAAGCAGTATCCAAAGCGCCTACTTTGGTATTGACTGCCGCCAACCCTGTAGTGCTGTCATTGACCGCCGTTTCCAAAGCTGCTGCCCTGCTGCCTAAAGCAGTATCGGCGCTGTCCAAAGCGCTCATTTTCGTATCATAGGCAGTCTGTGCCACTTTTGCATCGATATTATTTTGCAAAGTCGTATCCGCTGCCGCAAAATCAGTCCGTATCTGCGTATCCGCTGCTTTGTAAGCAGTATCCAAAGCACTGACCGTCGTATTGGTCGCGTTAAGCTGCTTGCCTGTTACAGCTTCCGTACTGACAGCACTCAAAGCCGCGTCCGTCAGTCCGCTCACTTTGCCGCCGCTCACTGTTACAGTTCCTACAGTTACTTTGCTGGCCGTCAGTCCTGCCGTCGTCAGTTTATTATTACCGTCTACCGTCAGACTGCCATTATTCAAACTGCTGCTGCCCACTGCAAAACCCGTATTCTGTACTGTGGCTGCGCCCACCGTCAGCTTGCCGTTTTCCAGCGTTGTAGCTGTAGCACCGCTGACCGTTGCTTTATTCGTTGTTATACCGCTGCTGCTGATCTTGGTGTTGGTTTCGATACTGGTAGTCGTCGTACCTGTCGTATCACGTTTGATACCTGCCGTATCGGCAGTGCCAACGCCGTCAGCACTGATGCTGTCAACAGTAGTTTTCAGCTCGCTCACATCCACGCCGCCCACTTTATAGTGATTGTCGACGCCTTTTTCCAATGTCACGCCGTTGAAGCTGTTATTGGTTATCGCAGCACCGTTAAATACGCTGGTGCCGCTGATACCTGCCGCCGCAACTGTCACGCCGTTATAAGTACCGGCATTGGACAGGTTACGGCTGGCGTCGATAGCAATATCGTCAATGCTGGAAACTCCTGTCATAACCCCCGCAGAAGCAAAGCCAACGCCGCCCAAAGTCGCCGCCGTACTGGTAATATTCGCCATCCCCGTCAGGTTATCGCCGGCAGTATTGAATTTTGCAGTCTTTGTTTCCAAAGCTGCTGACCTGCTACCTAAAGCAGTATCTGCTGCCTGATAAGCTCTTTCAAGCGCTGTTTTAGCTGTGCCGATATCTGCCGTTACCTGCGTTTTAGTTGCCATATCGGCAGTTGCCGCAGTTATTTTTTCATCAGCAGCAGTCTTTGTATAAGCGTCGGTAATGCCGTAACCTGAAGC
>NZ_QLTS01000013.1:35255-49493 GCF_003269275.1 Phascolarctobacterium faecium DSM 14760
TGCCGTTACCTGCGTTTTAGTTGCCATATCGGCAGTTGCCGCAGTTATTTTTTCATCAGCAGCAGTCTTTGTATAAGCGTCGGTAATGCCGTAACCTGTAAGCGTGGTCGCTTTATCTGCCTTTTTACCTATCGCTGTATCAGTTTCAGTCTTTGTATAGGCATCGGCAATACCGTAACCTGTAAGCGTGGTCGCTTTATCTGCCTTTTTTCCTATCGCCGTATCGGTTTCAGTCTTTGTATAGGCATCGGCAATACCGTAACCTGTAAGCGTAGTTGCTTTATCTGCCTTTTTTCCTACCGCTGTATCAGTTTCGGTCTTTGTATAGGCATCGGCAATACCGTAACCTGTAAGCGTAGTTGCTTTATCTGCCTTTTTTCCTACCGCTGTATCAGTTTCGGTCTTTGTATAGGCATCGGTAATGCCATAGCCTGTAAGTGTAGTCGCCGCATCCGCTTTGCCTGCAACGTCAGTCTGCATTTTCGTTACGTCGACGCCGCCAACTTTATAGTGACTGTCGGCGCCTTTTTCCAGCGTCACACCATTAAAGCTGTTACTGGTGATAACCGCGCCGTTGACTTTGCCGTCCGTACTAAGCGTTACACCATTAAAACCAGTACCTGTTATCGTCGCTCCGTTGACAGTTTTGGCAGTCACAGCGCCGTCTTTAGCAACTGCAAAGCCCGTACTGCTGAACGGCGTATCAGTTTTGCCGATCACGGCATTGCCGCCCACGGTCAGCCCCGTGCTGGCATCCGTGCCGCTGACGGTTACACCGTCGATACCTGTAACGCCTGTCAAAGCACCGTGCATTTCAATATCGGCAACATTTACCAGACTGCGGAACAGATCGCTACCGTAGATATCTCTTCCGCCATCGCCATATTTATCGCCAGCCTTATGTCCGAAGGATACCTGATTCTCTGCCGAGGTACTGCTATCATCACCTAGTGCTACACTATACTCATGTTCAGCGTAACTTTTAGCACCAATCGCCACAACATCATCGCCGATAGCACGTGCGGAGAAACCAATAGCCGTCGGGTAACCTCCACCACTACTAAGTGCCTCAGCGCTATTACCAATGGCTACTGACCCATCACCAGTTAACTTTATATCATTGCCTATACCTACAGCATCTATAGCCTGATTATCAATGTTCGTGCCGATCATCACTGACCATGATCCAGAGTAATAAGTATCGGGGGCAAGTGTGCCAATAAGCAAACCTTCTTGATTATTCATGCTGTCTTTGGCAAAAATCACTCCGTTGATGCTGGTGACGCCGTTCAGCTCGCCTTTGCCATTGCTTTCGTAAAGGCCAGAAGTTGTATTTTCCTTCCACTCGCCGCCCAGGCTGATGTTGCCGTGCATATCGATATCGGCAACATTTATCAGACTGCGGAACAGATCGTCACTGTAGTCACTGCCATCTGCATAGTTGATATCGCCAACCTTATGACCGAAGGATACCTTATCATCATCTCCTGATGCTACAGAACTTTTAGCACCAATAGCAACACTGTTGCGGCCATCTGTTCCCGCAGCATACCCCAAAACAGTACCATCAGCCCCGCCATAACTACCGTTACCAATTGCTACAACATTAGAATTATCTGTGCTTGATCCATAACCGATAACGACACTATCATAAGCATCTGCCCAACCGCTGATTATTACATTGTGGTCTCCACTAGCCATAGCGTTCAGAGAAATACTTCCTACACCACCGGCTGCAGCCGCGTTACCATTAGAGTCAAAACCGATAGCAAGCGAGCCATTGCCACCAGCATATGCGCCATTACCTATGGCAATGGCATTTTTATAAATTGTTGTTACTGACGAGTAAGAAGACTTAAAATCAGCCCCGGTGCCAATAGCAAGGCTTTTGTTAGTCACATCTTCGTTCATAGGTACAAGAACATTGCCGTTGATAGTACTAATGCCTGTCAAAGCGCCATTTTTCATGTCGATCTTATTTACCCCTGTCAGCGCACCTTCCATATCGATATCGCTGATGCCAGCCAGACTGCGGCGATCCGTCCAGGTGACTACTTCCGCTCCATCGACGGTTTTAACTTCGCCTGTACCAAAGGCTACCTGATAGGCAGCTGTTGTAGCACTATTTGCACCGACAGCAATACTACTTTCAAATGTTGATTCTGCATTGTAACCAAGGGCGATAGTTAGATCATTGTTCGTATGCGCTTCCCTACCAATAGCAATGCCGCTTCCGTACGTTTTCACTCCCGTCCCTACGTTAGCAAGAGCACCTATAGCGATACCACCCGTAACCTCAGCTTTCGCTTCCGCACCAACAGCAATAGAATACCACTCTGTAGACTTCGCACTATAACCAAAAGCAACGGTATTAGAGTGTCCAGCTAAAGCGCCGGCACCAAAAACACTGGCTGACTCACCCCAGCTTTTAGCCGCAGCGCCAAAAACGCTGCTATTACCATTTGAATCGACGTATATGTCAAGACCTATGGCAGCATTGTTTTTAGAGCTTTTATCAAAGCTACCACCATCTTGTATGGTTCCAATAAAGAAATTATTATTGACTTTATCAACAACAAGCTCTGAACCGTTGATACCAGTTACCCCTGTCAGCGCGCCGTCAACAGCCATATCAGCCAGCGGCATGACGCCGTAGTCGCTGCCTGCGGCTGAGCGCGTACTGTAGCCGATGACCGGCACAACGACGTTTTCTCCTTCGTCGGCGTCCGCTTCACCGCCGGTTTCGCTGTCCGCTGCTTTTGCGTCCTTTGTTTCCTTTGCTTCCCCGGCCGCCGACGTTTCCGTCTGCACTGACGCTTCCGCCGCCCACAGCGGCGGCGCAGACCACATCTGCACACTGATCGCCAGCAGTACTGCCGCCACCAGTCTTTTAGCACGTATCTCCCTTTTACTCACTTCGTCCATCTCCCTTATTCATCGCTTTTACCTTTTTAAACCGGACGCGCTTTTGCGGGGCTGCAGTATTTGCAGCAGCAGGCGCACTTCTTCCAGCGAATAGCTTGCTTCTTCTTCCTCAACAGCTTCCATTTCCGGCTCGTCCCTGTTTTCACCCCAGGCCACCGCCGCTTTTGTGTCCAGCAGTACTTCCAGAGCGCACCCCAGCGTATTGGCGATACGCAGCAGCAGCTTCATGCTGATCCGGGCATGGTCATGCTCAAGATTGCACAGGTGCGTCTGGCTGATGCCGATGCGCGCCGCCAGCTCCTGCTGGGTGATATGGCAGGCGCTGCGCAGGTATTTGACGTTGCCGCCGATCTGACGCAGGCATTTTTCGTCGTACATGTTCCACCCCCTGTATTTTATATAAGCAAATAAAAAGCACTTAAAAATATAGTTCTAAAATATCTCAACGAATATTTTAAAACTATATTTTTATTTTTATGAACATACAGCAATATCTTTTGTTATTATAGCACCTCTGTACCCCCCCACAAGACGCGATAAATGCTTTCTGTACATTTTTGTTTTTTCGCCGCGATACGCTTGGCGCCGCCAATCCTTTGTAAACGGCTTGACGTCTTGGTTTCAAAGGTTGGGCAAGCAATGGAAAAATTTTTTAAAAATTTTTCAGGTTTCTGCTTTACGACCCTTAAAGGCGGTATCTTACTTTTGCTGTTTTACCAAACGCAGCAAAAGCTCTTTCTGCTAAGACCCGGTATCTAATTTTTTCCTGCTTATCCTGCACCCCAACAGCCAGCCGCAAAAAAATTTAGCCCCTATCTTAGAGATAGGGGCTAACAGGCTGGAAGGGATATTTTGCTATTTACTTTTTTAAAAAACAGGCGTACACTAGCAACTGTTATGCATAACTATTTACAGTATGGCCTGCCATCATAAAACCAAAGGATTTGATCATCATAAAAAATATTAACACTCCAAACAATACAAACGACCAGACACCTCCCAGCCGCCTGCAGCTGCTGATAACCGCCGCGCAAAGCGGCGACAGACAGGCACTGCTGCAGCTATGCGAAGATTTCAGTCCGCTTTTAAAAAGCGAGGCCCACCGCGAAATGTTTTACCGGTCGCTGGGTAAAGATGCCGAAGGTATCGCCGTGCTGGCCCTGATCGAACTGATTTTGAAATATGACGGCGCCGATTTTGCCAACTGGCCAGGGCTGGCGCGCTGTAAGGTGCATTTTGCCCTTTTTGACGCCATGCAGAAGCAGGGTCAGATCTGGGAAAACGAAGCGCAGGTAGATACTGAAAGCGCCGCCGGGACCGAACTGCTGGATGCCTGCCGTGATGCTGACGGTAGCCTGGACGAGCTGGCCCGGCTTTTACTGTCGCTGGATCTGCAGGAAGCTCTGCGTCAGCTGAACCCCGCCCAGCGGCAGGTGATGATGCTGCTGTTCGCACAGGAGCTGAAACCTTCCGAAGCAGCAAAACGTTTAGGCTGCAGTGTACGCAATGTCACCAAGCACCGATTAAAAGCACTGGACAAACTGCGCGGGCTGCTATAAAAATACAAAAGGACTGCCGTTTGGCAGTCCTTTTTTTACGCCGTTTTATTTAGCGGCTTCTTTATTTTCTTCTTTTTGCGGCAGAGCAATACCGAAATCACCTAATAAAGGTTTTTCGTTTTTGACTGCAAACAGGAAGCTCATCATTGCTTCGGGCTGTTTGGCAAATTTCATGCTGTATCTTAAAATATCAGCATCGGCGCCTTTTTCTATCACTACTAAACGTTTTTCACTGACAGCGCCAAAGTTTTTATCCATCTGCTCTTTGAAATTTTTAAAAACTTCTTCTGTAAAGTCTTTTTTCATACCGTCAGTCATCATGGAAGTTACGGCAGAATAATTGGAAGCTGCCAAAAACTTGTTGACCATGGCTTCTTCAGCGTCAAGCACTTTACCGTTGCTGGCACTGCAGATAGCACTGAAACCAAGCACTAAGACCATTGTCAGCATTAAAAGAATTTTTTTCATTAATAATTACCTCCGGCTCTCTTTGAATATTAGGGTCAATTTGATTCTTTACTATTATACATCTACCTTGGTATAGCTTCAAGGAAAGTTTTGTGATTCTACAAAAATCTCACAAAGAAAAAACTTTTTTGTAAATTTTTTCTTTGAAAGCTTGACTTGAAGTTAACTTAAAGTATTAAAATATGATAAAATAATATCAGGCTGCTGAAGCAGCCGCCGGCAGTTGAAGCTGCCCTCATTCTTATTTGAACAACAGTATTATTGATACAGCTATGAAGGCTTAAGCTGCTCCTGAAAGGGCGGTTTACTTTGCATAGCTGTTTTTATTTTCAGAAAGGATGCCTGACACGATGAATGTTTATATCAAACACCGTTTTCTGCTTTTGCTGCCGGTGCTGCTGGGCATCACTTTTTTTACGTTTGTGCTGATGCAGCTGCCGGCAGACGATACGGTCGATATGATGTATAAGGCCTCCGGGGCGGTATCGGAAACGGTCAAAGCAGCGGCCCGTGCCGAGCTGGGACTCGACCGTCCGCTGCTGGTACGTTATCTGGACTGGCTGCTGGCTGTCTGCAGCGGCGATATGGGACGTTCGTATATTTCAGGCACGCCTGTAACAGCGCTTTTTGTGGCTAAGCTGCAGCCTACGCTTTATTTGACGACGCTGGCCCTGCTGCTTACCGCCTGCATTTCTGTGCCGCTGGGTATCGCGGCAGCGCTGAGGCATAACCGCTGCTGCGATCATCTGATTCGCTGCTGCGCGTTTCTGGGCAATTCACTGCCGGGATTTTTTATCGCTTTGCTGCTGCTTTACTGCTTTGCATTAAAACTGAACTTTTTTACCGTCCTCGGCGGCTCAGGGTTCGGCGGTCTGCTGCTGCCGGCGCTGGCGCTGGCAATTCCCATGTCTGCCAAGTATATCCGGCATATCCGCAGTAATATCCTGGAGGAGATCAACAGGGATTATGTTGCCGGCGCTCTTGTACGCGGTATTCCCAAAGCAACTGTTTTTCGCAGGTTCATCCTGCGTTCTCTTGGCAGTACGCTCATTACTTTATTCTCCTTGTCGGTAGGCTCGCTGTTAGGCGGAACTGCAATTATTGAAATGATTTTTATGATCGACGGGATCGGCAAAATGGCAATGGACGCTATTTTGATGCGCGATTACCCGGTCGTGCAGGCTTACGTGGTCTGGACCGCGCTCATTTTTACCTGTGTCAATCTTGTCACCGATCTGCTGCTGCATCAGCTGGAGCCGCAGGCACGGCAATTTACTAAAGGCGGTGGATGGTGATGCCAAAAAACATACTGCCGCATGGCCTGCATAAGACCTGCTGGCTGCTTCTGCTGACAGTGCTGCTGTTTCTGGTCACGCTCAGCGCGCCTTACTGGGTACCGCACGATCCTTATCTGCAAAACCTTGACCTGGCTTTGCAGGCTCCCAACGCCGAATATCCCTTTGGGACTGACCGTTACGGACGCTGCGTTTTTTCGCGTGTGCTGGTCGGCGGGCAAAGCTCCATTTTTTCTGCGCTGGCTTTAGTGGGGATCATTTTTACTACCGGTACTGCCGCCGGGCTCTGGAGCGGTTACTATGGCGGGAAGCTGGATAATTTTATCATGCGTCTGTCCGATATTTTTTTAGCGTTTCCCGGCCTTGTTTTTGCCATTGCTGTTGCCAGTATCCTGGGCGGCGGTATGACAAACGCTGTTTTGGCGCTGGCCGTCATCTCGTGGCCCAAATATGCACGCCTGGCCCGCAGTCAGGCGCTGACTGTCCGGCAGCAGCCATATATCGAGGCGGCACGTTTGAGCGGCTGCAGCGACACGGAAATAATTTTCCGGCATCTCCTCCCTTCTATTTTAAGTCCGCTGCTGGTAATGTCGGCACTTGATCTTGGCACGATGCTGATGGAACTTGCCGGCCTGTCTTTTCTGGGTCTGGGGGCCCAGCCGCCGGCAGCCGAGTGGGGTTCGATGATGAGCAGCAGCCGCAGTATGCTGCAGACGGCGCCGTGGGTGATCCTGGCACCCGGCGCGGCGATTTTTGTGACGGTCAGTCTGTTCAATCTTTTAGGTGACAGCTTACGTGATCAGCTTGACCCTAAATTCAATCCTAAATAATTTTATGCGAGGGGTATTGCTATTATGATGAAACTTTCTTTACTGGGCAGCGGTCTGCTGCTTACCGCTTTACTGCTCAACGGCTGCGGCCCTTCCGCAGCTCCTGACAAGGCGGGAGAATCTGTCTTCCGCTACGGCACCACAGCTTACGGTGTGGCTATGGAGAACGCCGGTATGGACCCGCACGAATCCTATAAGGGCTGGTCAACACTGCGCTACGGCGTCGGCGAAACGCTGTTCCGCTTTAATGAAGCAATGCAGCCGCAGCCCTGGCTGGCAACAGGCTACGAATTTCTTGATGATCATACTGTTAAAATCACTTTACGCGACGACGTAAATTTCAGCAGCGGCGCCAGACTTACCGGAGCCGCCGTGAAAGCCTGCCTTGAGGATCTGGTAAAGCGCCATAAACGGGCTGCCGACGACTTAAAACTGGCTTCAATCACTGCTGACGGACAAACCGTTACGATAAAGTCTCAGGAAAAAGCGCCGGCGCTGATCAATTATTTATGCGATCCTTACGGCTGCATCATCGATATGCAGCGTGGCACTGCCGACGATGTCAAAATCTCGGGCACCGGCCCGTATATCGTCCAAAGCCTGACGCCTACGGAAATAGTTTTGACTAAAAATCCGGCGTACTGGGGCGGCAGGGTGAAAACAGATAAAGTTATCGTCCGCAGTATTCCCGACGGCGATACTTTGACGATGGCGCTGCAGAACGGCGAGATCGATGCCACACAGGGCCTGCCCTATGCCAGTCTGCCTTTATTTACCGGCAATGCAAAATTTAAGGTTGCTTCCGCCAATACTTCCAGAGTTTTTCAGGCCTGCCTGAATTTTACGACGCCGGTATTACAGGAGCCTGCCGTTAGAAAGGCAATAGCTATGGCTATCGACAAGGATAAATTTACCAGCGTGCTTTTGAATGGCAACGGTACGCCGGCTGTCGGTCCCTTCCCTGCCAATATGCCCTGCGGCGGCGATGCCGTGCATACGGACGCTTATAACGCCGAACAGGCAAAAAAACTGCTGCGGGAAGCCGGCTGGACCGACACTGACGGCAACGGCTACGTTGATAAAAACGGTCAGGACCTTACCGTCCGCTGGCTCACCTATACTTCCCGGCAGGAGCTGCCTTTGCTGGCCGAAGCGGCCCAGGCTTTTCTAAAGGAGGTCGGTATCAGGGCCGAAGTCAACGCGACAGATAATTATAACGATTTCCTGAAACGCGGGGATTGGGATATTTATGCCAAGGCTTTTGTGGCTGCGCCTACAGGCGACCCGCAGTATTATTTTACGACCCATGTACTGGACAGTTCTTCCTATAATTCCGGCCACTACCATAATGAACGGGTCGAAGAACTGACCCGGCAGCTGCGCGGCGAATTTGACCCGGCAGCACGCAGCAGGCTGGCAGTCCAGATCAGCCAGCAGCTTTTAGACGATAACGCATTTATCTATGCTTCGCATCTGAAAATGTCCTTTGTGATGAAAAGCAACATCAAGGGCTTTACAGCCCATCCTTCCGATTATTACGAAATCACCTCCGACCTTGAGGTCTAAGGGGTTCAACTATGAACAAACAGCAGCCATTACTGCAAATAAATAACCTGAGCCTTGCCTATGGGGCTAAAGAAATTTTAAAAGCTGTGCAGCTTACTGTCTGCCCGGGAGAGATCCTGGGCATCGTCGGCAGCTCCGGCGGCGGCAAAAGCACTCTATTAAAAACGCTGACCGGCCTTTTACCTGCTAACGCTGTCATTACCGGCGGCGAGATCCTCTGGCAGGGGCGCAGCCTGCTCAGCGGCGGCCGTCTGAACAGCAGCGGTCTGCTCGGCAGGAAGCTGTCCATGATTTTTCAGGACCCTACAGCATCTTTATATCCCCTGCAGACGATCGGCTCGCAAATCTGCACTATGCTGCAGGCACAGGGGCAGTTCGATACGGCCGCCAGCCTGCAGTCTGCCGCGCAGGTGCTTGCCGGGCTCGATTTTTCTAAGCCTCAGGCCATTTTAAACAGCTATCCGTTTCAGCTTTCGGGCGGCATGAACCAGCGGGTCTGTATCGCTATGGCACTTTTGCTGAAGCCGGAGCTGTTACTGGCAGACGAACCGACCTCTGGACTTGATTTGCTGACGCAGCAGAAAATATTACGGCACCTGCTACAGCTAAAAACAGATCACCATACTGCGTTGATCGTTGTTTCACATAACATCAGCGCTTTGGCCCAGATAGCTGATACGATCGCCGTACTGCGGCAGGGCGAAATCATCGAAAGCGGTCCGGCGCAAACAATACTCAACCGGCCGCAGCATGACTATACCCGTAAGCTGATCGAGGCCATACCGCATTTCAGAAAGGAATTTCTTTTATGAGCGCCCTGTTAGAGGTAGCCAGCCTCAGTAAAACTTTCTTCAGTGAACATAACGCGCTGCCTGCTGTCTGCAATGTCAGCTTTAGTGTTGCCCCCGGCGAATGTCTGGGGCTGGCTGGGGCAAGCGGCTGCGGCAAAAGCACCCTGGCACGTCTGCTTATGGGACTGACGCCGGCCGACAGCGGTACGGTCAGCTTCAATGGCCAGCCGCTGGACTTTGCCGATGCCGCACTGCGAAAAAATTATTACAGTCAGGTCCAGCTGGTTTTTCAAAATGCCGCTGCGGCTTTTCACCCCCGGAAAAGCATCGGCAGCTCGATTATGCTGCCAATGCTGAATTACGGCTGTACTAAGGCTGCGGCCCAGGAAAGATCGATCGCTTTACTGCTGGCAGCAGGCCTGACACCGCAGCATGCTGAAAAATTTCCGCACCAGCTGAGCGGCGGCGAATGTCAGCGTGCCGCTATCGCCAGAGCGATCAGTATCAAACCGCGGCTGCTGATCTGCGATGAAATAACCAGCGCTTTAGACGTACAGACCCAGGCAGAGATCATTCAGCTGCTGCTTAAGCTGCAGGCTGAAACTAAAATGAGCCTGCTGTTCATCAGTCACGACATTACTCTTGTACAGGAAATCTGCCAGCGGATCCTGATCATGCAGTCCGGGACGATCATTGAAAGCGGACCTGCCCTGGATATCATCACCCGACCGCAGCAGCATTACACCCGCGAACTGGTAACGGCAGCATTCAATCTTACGAAAATATAGGTGAAGGCTATGACATCTGCATTATTTGAAGTTAATAAAAAATACTGGACTGATCGGGCTCCCAGTTATTCGCAGGTCAATCAGGAAGAACTGGCAGGCTGTCAGCGCAGCAACTGGCTCAGAGAAATCAGCAGACAGATCCAGATGGTTTATCCTAACCGGGCGCCGCAGGAAATCACTGTTTTAGACGCCGGCACCGGTCCCGGTTTCTTTGCTGTTATTCTGGCGGAAGCCGGTTATAAAGTAACGGCTATCGACGCTGCCCCGGCAATGCTGGCTGAAGCCAAACGTAATGCCGGACCTTGGCAGGAAGCTATCGATTTTCGCCTGATGGACGCGCAGAAGCCGACGTTTACCGCAGAATCTTTTGACGTTGTACTTTCACGCAATCTTACCTGGGTCCTGGAAGACCCGGAGCAGACTTATGGCAACTGGCGTCATGTATTGAAACCCGGAGGGCTGCTTCTGAATTTTGACGCCAACTGGTATAATTATCTGTATGACGCTGACTTAAAACAGCAATACGAACAGGATCGACGCAACGTACAGCAAAACGATCTTGAAGACCATTATCTGAGTACTGATATCGACGCGATGGAGGCGATCGCCATGCAGGTACCTCTGACAGGTATCCAACGGCCGCATTGGGATATCCGCACTTTGGAAAAGCTGCGTATGCGTTCCATTACTACTGACGTTTCTGTCTGGCAGCGCGTCTGGTCGACGGTAGAAAAAATAAATTACGCTTCAACGCCCATGTTTATGATTGCAGCGATAAAATAGGAGCAGATCATGTCTGATTTATCTAAAAAAACGCTTATTTCAAGCGGCGATACCAAAAACTATATTGAAAATTACTGGACGAAAAGGGCCGATGCTTTTGCCGCACTGCGCCGTCAGGAGCTGCACAGTGAAAAATACAGCCAGTGGCAGCGCGAGATCGTGCAGCATTTGCCGCCCGCAAAACAGCTGCGTATCCTTGACGTTGGCTGCGGCGCCGGTTTTTTCTCCGTTCTGCTGGCTAATGAAGGTCACCTAGTCACCGGTATCGATCTTACACCTGCCATGATCGCTCAGGCGGAAACGCTGGCGGCAGCAGAAGGCTGCAGCTGTACTTTTCAGACTGCCGATGCCGAGCATACGGCTTTTTCTGACGGCAGCTTTGATGTCGTTATTGCCAGAAATCTGATGTGGAACCTGCCACATCCCGAAACAGCTTATGCCGAATGGCTCCGTGTGCTGGCTCCGAAAGGTATCCTACTGAATTATGACGCGGAATACGCCAAGGACCATCATCGGCAAAAACTGCCTGCCCTCAATGCCCATGCCGATGTTTCCGCAGAATTATTAAATGAGTGCCACAATATTTACCATATGCTGGAAATCAGCCTCTTTGAGCGTCCCCGCTGGGACTTGGAAATACTTAAGGCTTTAGGCAGCTGTTCCTGTTCTGTCGACCAGAGCGTCGGCGACCGTATTTATGCCGAACAGGATATCTTCTATATCCCAGTCCCGATGTTCTGTATCAAAGCTGTTAAAAATTGACGGTCTGTTTTAAAAACAAAAACGCCTGGTTAAAAACCAGGCGTTTTTATTATTCTGCTTACAGTTCTTTTTCAATGCGTTCCATTGCTTCGATAGTGTTTTCACGGCTGCCAAAAGCGGACAGGCGGAAGTATCCTTCGCCCATAGCGCCAAAACCGGCGCCGGGAGTACCGACAACAGCCAGTTTTTCAAGCAGGAAATCAAAGAATTCCCAGGAAGACATACCCTGCGGGCATTGCAGCCAAATATAGGGTGAATGGGTCCCGCCGTAGAATTTAATGCCTTTTCTGCGCAGTCCTTCGGCCATGATCCTGGCATTTTCTTTATAGAAAGCCAGCATTTCGCGGCATTCCTTTTGCCCCTGCTCACTGAACACAGCTTCGGCACCGCGTTGGATGATATAGGGCACACCGTTGAATTTGGTAGTCTGACGGCGCAGCCACATTTTATTCAGTTCCAGCTCTTTACCGCTTTCAGTTTTACGTACCAAAGCATGCGGCACTACAGTATAACCGCAGCGGGTACCGGTAAAACCGGCAGTTTTGGACAGGGAGCATAATTCGATAGCGCATTTTCTGGCATCTTCAACGACAAAAATACTGCGCGGGATAGCAGGATCATCAACGAACGCTTCATAAGCGGCATCATACAGGATGACCGCGTCGTTTTTCAATGCATAAGCGACCCAGGCCTCCAGCTGCTCTTTGGTATAAACAGCGCCGGTAGGATTATTCGGCGAGCAAAGATAAATGATGTCAGCTTTAACGCTGTCGTCAGGCATTGGCAGAAAGTTGTTTTCCGGCTTGCCGTCCATATAAACTATTTTACGGCCGCACATGATATTGGTGTCCAGATATACAGGATAGACCGGATCAGGAATCAGGATCGTATTCGCATTGCTGAAAATATCGGTAATATTGCCGCAGTCGCTTTTAGCGCCGTCGCTGATAAAGATTTCATCGCTGGCCAAAGTTACGCCGAAGCCGGCATAATATTTTACGATAGCTTCGTGCAGGAAATCATAGCCCTGCTCCGGTCCGTAGCCACGGAAAGTTTCCTTTACGCCCATTTCGGCAACGGCTTTCTGCATCGCGTCGATAACGGCCGGCGCCAAAGGCAGGGTAACGTCGCCGATACCCATACGAATAACCTTTTTCTCAGGATGTTCCGCTACATAAGCATTAACCTTTTGCGCGATCTGCGAAAACAGGTAGCTGTCTTTCAAATTACAATAGTTGTCATTTACAAAAGCCATTTTTTGTCCCCCATTAAACTAAAAATATATTTTTATTTATTAATGACTTCATCGGGAATATCGATGACGCCTTCAAATACAGTTACAGCCGGGCCTCTTAAAATAACATGGTTATTGGCCAAATGGGTAAGCTTCAGAGTGCCGCCTTTGGCGATAACTGTTAATTCTTCACCTTTTTTACCTGCATGGCCCAACATGATAGTAGCAACACAAACTGCTGTCGCGCCGGTGCCGCAGGCCCAGGTTTCGCCGCTGCCGCGTTCCCAGACGCGGAATTTAACGGTATTTTTATCGATTACCTGCACAAATTCAGTATTGACGTTTTCAGGAAATAATTTGTGTTTTTCAAATTTAGGCCCTAATTTTTCCAGATCCAAAGCATCTACATCGTCTACAAAGGTGACGAAATGCGGATTGCCTACAGAAATAGCCGTACCATTATAAACAACGTCTTCTTCCAGCACCAGTCCCTGATCTACAAACATAAAGTGATCGCTGATCATGGGGATGTCGGCACATTTAAAAATAGGCTCGCCCATATCGATACTGGCTTCTGCCACTTTACCGTCTTCACCCAAAAATACATCGATGGTTTTGATACCGGAGAGCGTTTCCAGCGTAAAAGTTGTTTTATCCGTCAGACCTTTATCATAAACATACTTGGCGATACATCTGCTCCCATTACCGCACATCTTGGCTTCAGAAGCATCAGCGTTAAAAATACGCATTTTAAAATCCGCAACGTCAGATTTACAGATCATGATCAGGCCATCACTGCCAATACCAAAACGTCTGTGGCTGATATATTCGGAAATAGCACCCGGATTAGGCAATTCCTGTTCCATACAGTTGACGTAAACATAATCGTTACCAGTACCGTGCATCTTTGTAAATTCCATTTTCATGGCAATATCCTCCTAAATAAATTCATAGCTTGCTTTATATTATAACAAAAAACAGACAAACAATACAGTGATTAAAAGCCCCTTGTGTTGTTCCTTATCAAGAACACTATTCTTCATCTTCATATAGTATACTATTAGCGTAGGCTAACGTCAAGTAAAGATTAGAAATTTATCTAACATAAAAAAATAACCATACCGTATGGTATGGTTATTTTTTAACCGGCAGCTTTCTATCCTCCCAGGCCGCTTCCAGCCAAGTACTTTCGACGTTTAAGGGCTTAACTACTGTGTTCGGGATGAGAACAGGTGGA
>NZ_QLTS01000014.1 GCF_003269275.1 Phascolarctobacterium faecium DSM 14760
GTAACCTCTGGTTACAAACAAAAAACAAAACCAAATTATGAAAGGAGCTGAAAATATGACTGTCAGCAAAAATCCTACTTCCCTCAAACTTTCTATGGACGTAGAAAACGGCACCAACGCCCTTGGCGCCATGCAAACCAAAAGCACCTCTGTCGGCAGTGTCCGCCTAGACGCCGAAGCCGCCAAATGCCTCGCAGTTACCGAAGCCATCGGCGAGCTTATGAGCCACGCTGTCGTTAACGTTTACGTTACCGAAAAAGCCGAACTCGACAAAGCAGAATAACACCCACCTAGAAACAAAAATCTAATGTAAAGGAGAACAAACATGGAAAAAACTTTAGAACTCATCTTCACCAAAAGCGACGGCGCTAAAAAGACTTTGAGCATCGCCGACCCTCGTGAAGACGTTACCTTAGCCGAAGCGCAGGCAGCAGCAGCCAGGATCATCGAAGCAGGCGTGCTGACCAGCGGCGGCCTGGGGCTGAATGAATTCGTCGAAGCCCGCATCAAGGTCGTTACCGTTACCGTGCTGGCATAAGCCATGGATACCAAAGAGATCTTCAGCGCTGTCGGCAACTTCGGTTTCCCGATGGTACTGAGCTGGTATCTGCTGCTGCGTATGGAGCAGCGGCTGGATAAGCTGACCAGCTGCCTGAACGAACTGAGCCGGGCCATCATCAGCAAACACAGAGAACTGTAAAACAAACAGAGAAACGAGGTACGACATCAATAGCAAATACACAAAGCTCCTGCACTGGTTACGCCTTTTGGCTTACATCATAGGCAGAAAATAACAAACCAAATCAGCGATATGAAACCTACTTCATATCGCTGATTTTTTATTTTACTGAACTTATTTTAGTACGCTTGTTTAAGACAACTGCAGCAGCTTCAACAACAGACGTATTTCCTCCAGCGAATAAACTTCCTGTTTCGCAGTATTCTTGTCCTCATTCCTCACCGGTTCAGACTTTACCTTACACTGTGCTTCCACTCGTTTCGCTATCGTTACTGCATTCACACCTATAATGCATTCCAACGAGCAGCCCAAAACATTGGCGACCCGCAGCAACAGTTTCAGACTGATCTGCACGTTATTATGCTCGATATTGCATAAATGTGTCTGACTGATGCCAATACGCCTGGCCAGCTCTGCCTGAGTAATCTGGCTGGCATTACGCAGGATCTTGATATTGCTGCCAAGCCGCAGCAGACATTTTTCTTCGTACATAGTCCACCTCAGACTTTTAAAAACTATAGTTTATCTGCAGGCCGCCGCTAAACCCTCTCCGTTTGCCAAAATGGCCCTGCGCTCCTAAATCCAGCGTTATCTTATCAGTTTTAGAAGGCTTCAGGCGTATACCCATTTCTACTATCCCACTGCTGCCCTTAAGTGACGGCGCCGCTAAATCAGCTCCTGCCACCGCCATATCCGCCGCGCCATCAAACTCATACTCCCAGGCAACGCCGCCGTAATAACTCACTTCTGCAGTTACCTGTTTTGTCAGCCTGCCGCCAAGCTGCATCCTGCTGCTTTTTACAGCTGCCGTAGTCACCTGTTCGCCCAAAACTTCAAAATCCGAACCCTGCTGATGTGTATAAAAGTATTTTCCATAAATATCCAGGCTTGTATTTTTGCTAAGCTGCCGCTGCTGCCCCAAGCCTAAATATGCTCCGTAATAAGTGCTGCGGTCCTCGTAACTGCCAATTCCTCCGTTATAAGCAAAACCGCCGAATTTATTCTTGATGCTGCCTGCACGCATACTGGCTTCACCATACATACCGCTGGCCGAATCAAAACGTGCTAAAATGCCGCCGCCGTTGTAAGTAGCGTCACCGTCACCACGTACAGCTCCGTCAACTCCGTCATTATGGGTACTGTAGTTGGAATGGCCGTTTTCAAAAAATGCTCCCAAGTGCCACACGCCATTATCCACTGTTGTCTTTTGCGCCAGTCCGGCAATAAGGCTAAAACCATTGGCTTTAACAAAGGAGCCTGTATTGTAACGAATACTGCTGCCACCCATAATGGCAAAGCCATAGGTGTCTTTTGCAACGCCTTCGCCATTGAATTTAACCGCCCCAAAGCCCTGGTCTATCAGCAGGTCGCTGCTTTGATTTAGCAGTGCCACACCGGCGATGCGGCTTTCAGCCAAAGCGCGGGCATTAGCTGTATCTGCTTCCTTACCTGTTACGACAACTGCTATCTTGTCACTTAAGCCTGCTACCTCTTCAAAGTCATATCTGATAAAAGCATTAGTGTTTTTCTTCAGCGTTGCCTGGTCTAAGATAGTCGTACCGGTTATAACGCCGCTGTTGGCCTGCACCAGCGTTATCTGCTGGCCTACTCTCAGTCCGCTGTCGGAAGCAACCAGCTTGACAGTCGTATTTGCCAGATCGTCTGCCGCTCCGTTAGTAATGGTCAGGACTTTGCTGTTATCGGCCAGTGCCGATACTCCTAAAACATCGATGTTTTTGATGGCTTTAATATTGCCGCCCGTATTTTCAAAACGAAGCGTATTGCCTGTTTTCGCATTGCCACTGCTGGAGTCGCCGCCATAGATGGTTCTGCCAGACAGATCTACTGCGCCTCTGATCGTGATGCTGTTGTTATTGGCGGTTCCATAACCAGTATGGCCGCCGTAGATATCGCCGCCGATCGTTCCGCTTTCAATAAGTATGCTGTTACTGTTGGCGTTGCCCATACCAGTATAGCCGCCGTAGATATCGCTGCTGACAGTGCTGCCGTTAATGATCTTTACTGTGTTGCTGCTGGCTGAACCTGAACCAAAGGTTCCTGTTGAGGAATACCCTCCCATGACCTGGGATGCTATAGTACCGCCGCTGATAGTTACTTCATTGCTATCGGCGGTGCCTGTAAGTGCATAACCACCGAATACCGTCCCGGTATATTGGGTGGCAGTACTGTTTACTGTCCCGCTGACTATTACTTTATTACCGCTGGCACTGCCGGAAGTACTGCCGTCACCTTTGGCATAACCGCCATAAACAACGCCGCCTACAGTTCTGCCTGTGCTCAGCTCTACTGTATTACCATTTGCCGAGCCGGCAGCGGCTGTTGTCTGGCCTCCGTACACTGACCCTCCAAGGTTGCCGCTGCCTTGGATCTGCACTGTATTGTTATCAGCACTGCCTTTAGCTGAAACGCCACCGATAATATTGCCGCCTACAGTGCCGCCGTTGCCGATGCTGACCGTATTCTGGCTGGCATTGTCTGTAGTGCGACTGCCACCTGCATAGCCGCCATAAGTATAGCCGGTGACACTACCTGTTATTTCAAGCCTATTGCTATCAGCACCGCCTTTAAGAGAATAGCCGCCCATGACATTATCGCCAGCAGTGCCGCTGACAGTGACCGTATTACTATTGGCAGTACCCACGCCGCTGCCTAAATTATTGGACCACCCACCAACCAACGCGCCGGTTACCGTGCCCGCAACATTCACTGTATTTTCGTTAGCGCTGCCATATGCACTGATCCCGCCGCGGATCGCGCCGGTGACTTTGCCACCGACCGTTACTTCAACTTTATTCCCCTGCGCCACACTGCCGGTCACGCCGGATTTCCCGTTAGCAAACCCTCCGGCAATGCTGTTGCCCACGGTAACATCGCCGCTGATGATGACCTGATTGTTTTTAGTCAGCGATAATCCGCTGTCAGAACTACTCGAAGAATTGCCCCCATAAATAAAATACGCTTTGACGGTCGCGCCCTGATCGACTGTGATCTTATTTCCGCTGGCCTCTCCCGCAGCGGCATAACCGCCGTAAATTGTTGTGCCGCCACTGCTAGTGTTAGAAAGTCCCAGCGTTACATTGCCTTTTATTTCGATGGTGTTGTTATTGGCGTCGCCGCCCTTTAAACTGCTGCTGCCAATTTTACTGCCGCCGCCATACAGTCTTTGAACATCTGTCATGCTCACTGCCCCAGCGCCGGTTTTACCCAGTATGACTTTGTTGCCGTTCGCGCTGCCTTTGCCAATTACTGTTCCGCCATATACCTGCTCCAGTTTGACAGAACCAGCACTTGTTTTTAAGCTCTCAATCGTGACCGTATTATTTGTGGCGTCGCCCTCGGCTACCGCGCTGGAATCACCGGTAGATACATCAAAAGTTCCGCCGACGCGGCCTCCGTAAACAGCGTTAGTAACTGAATTAACGAGCTCTACACTGTTTCCTGAAGCTGAACCGGTGGCAGTAGTTCCGGGAGTACTGCCAGTGAAGATTTCACCGCCGACGACCCTGTATTCGATCTCACTGTCCGTAACTTTTACATTGTTCCCGGAGGCGGCACCAGCATTACTATGCCCACCGGTAGCAGAAGTACCTGTACCGCCGCTGATAATTATCTTGTTATTTGCCGCATCGCCGGCAACCGCCCAGCCGCCGTAACTACTGGCGTCTTTAGCATTTGTAAGCGTTACAGTATTGCCTGCAGCCGTGCCGGACCCGGCATAGCCGCCATAAATGCTGCAGTTGGCAAAAGCATAACCTCCACTTGCAACAGTACCTGTGATACTGACAGTATTATTTTGCGCTGCGGCGTTTGCCGCATAGCCGCCAAAGACACCTTTAGGTGAAGCGCTGCTGCCGCTGCTGTAACTGACATCAGCATTTGTAAGCGTTACGCTGCCGCCTGTAGCCGCGCTGGTATCATCATACTTCCAGCCGTAAACACCGCCGCTGTTTTGCGTCTGATTGCTCAAACTTGCGCTGCCGCTGCTGCTATTGCCTGTGATATCTGCAGCCCAGGCATTACTGCTGGTAAGAATACAGCCTACTACCATTGCCAGCTTCAATTCTTTTTGCCTTCCAATTTTCTTTCCCATAAATTTTCTTCTGCCTCCCCTTGCTGTTAAAATACTGCTTCCTGATACGTCTTACTTCATATCTGTTATTGAAGCTCAAGCCGATGTATTTATCACCTGTGTCAGCTCTGTCATCCAACCCGTGCTTTTTTAATACTTTAAGATTTTCATATTTTTCATATAAATAATTTCTTATAACAATATTTATTGCTATTATAGCACACTTGTACCCCCCGCAAGACACTTACTTTGAGCCTGTGTAAAACGCCTGCGAGTCTTGCCCGGCGCATTACGCCAGCGGCTTTACAACTATCGGCGTCTGCGCAGTTCTTAAGACTCTATTACCCATACTTTTTGCCAGTCAGCACAGTTATACCGGCTCACAAGCTGCTGTCCCAAAACTATGCCTAATCACTGCAGCAGAAACAAAAAACAGACTGCTAAAAAAAGCAGTCTGTTTTTATAAATCTACTAACTCATAAAAAATAGCTTATTCTTTAAAATTCAAATCTTACGCCAGCATTGATCTGCCATTTCTTTTCTATCTCTCCTCCAAAGCTCCTTTCTATATCACCATAAAAATAACTTGCTTTACTGAGCTTGATATTTGTTCCGATTCCTACTTCAAACCACGTGTCGCTGTAGTCTTTTGACATCGACAGGGTTTCTCCATTGGCTGCTTCCATATGGATATCCCTGCTGCCTCCAAATTCATGCAGCGCCGATGCCTTGAAATAGACATCATTGCCCTCTTTCGTTTTTTGACCTGCAACAAAGCCTACACGACCTATATAACTGTTTAAACCACCAACATAAACGTTATTGCCGCGGTCTGTTGTATATTCACTGCTGCTCAGCCTTCCTGCTATAAACTGCAGCTGCGGTTCGACGAAAGTCCCACTTTTTTCACTCAGTTCTATAGTTTTTCCATATTCTATACTCACACTGTAAGCTCTGTTTTTATAGCTGGCTTTATCCGGGTAATCTCCATAAGATTTGATGTCTGTATCAAATTGACCTATTTTTGCTACTACGTCCGTATAGCTTCCGTCATCTCCGGTCCAGGTACCATAGAAGCTGCCAGAGAATAATTTATCTTTACCACTGCCCAAGCTGTAATCAGCATGTCCGGTTCCGCTTTCTAATGCAAAACCATATGTGCTCTTCGCATTATCTGCTTTATCGTAACCAAGCTGATACATATTATAGCTGCTGTCAAAGCCACTGCCGGCAAATTTTCCTCCTGTGTAATGCGCCCAAATTCCTTCTACACCTTTTTTGTTCGTACGATAGTGCAGGTCTCCTAGATGCTTACGCAGCGTATCATTGGTATTACGCCACATCGCATAACTGCTATCACTTCCATCCAATAACACTTGGGTATCGTTGTTAACAGATCTATCTATGTGTGTTAAATACCATTCTTCTTTACTACCTATCACATTTCCAGCATTATCTTTAACATTTAAACCATTTTCTATCTCTGGTGTAAATGTCCAAATGCCGCCATTATTAAGGTCTTTTCCTTCAAAAGTTAATTTACCGCTGTTATCCTTGACCAGCAGCAAATTTTTACGATCGGTTACAGTACCGTTCAGCAAACTTGTATCGTTGACCTGGATATAACTTGTGCCTACATTTGCGGCCTCTTTGATCGTTATTTTATCGCCTTCTTCATTGTTAAGGTCGGTATCCATAATAAACGTACCACCGGCTTTGTCCAAATTTTCGATGATCAGTTCCTCCTGGGTACCAGTCTGAGCGCCATCTTTGTTTTGGGTCATGTCGAGGCGGCCACCTGTAAACTCAAACTGCCCCAAGATGTTATAATCGCCACCATCTGCGCCTAACATATATTCACCACCGCTCATCGTCAAACCTGAAACGAAAGCATTACCATCCAGCATAACAGCTACACCGCCGTCAATAGTTGTATTTACTGCGCTGCCACCTATTAATTGTGTACCACCATAAATATTGGTATCTAAGGCTGTTCCTCCGGCATATATCTGCTGTGTACCACCATTCAGAGCGCTTACTGTACCAAACCCACTATTCCGAATAGCCTGGCTACCATCGTTCATAGTAATTACTATACCTGTTCCTCCGCTGAAAATATTCTGCATTCCACCACTCATGGTATATACTATACCGCTTCCTCTGGAAATAAACTGCTGACCACCGCTCATAGTATTTACAGTGCCTGTTCCTCCGTTCCATATATTCTGATAACCAGAAATAACGGTTTCTACTGCACCTATTCCTTCTTTGTAGATGTTCTGGCTGCCACCATTCAAAGCGCTTACTGTACCTGTTCCTCCTTTGGAGATATACTGAACACCACCACTCATTGTATCTACTGTACCTGTTCCTCCTTTGATTACCATTATATCTCCAGAGCTCATTGATGCTACACCACTGCTCACACCAAAATCAACTGAATAATCTGCAGCTTCTGCTTTTCCAAAAACCATATTTTCCACAAAGTTTAATGTGTGTGGCAAAACAGTATATTCCAGTGTTTTCACTTCTCTTTTTGGCTGTTGCACCTGCAAATCACTCTTATTCGGTAGTTCCCGTAGTGCCGCTGCCAGAGGTATCATACTGTTCACCAAATTTATTCCCATTGCCAGCGTTGCCAATATCTGCTGATTTTTCTTTTTACTTAACCTTCTTTCCTTCATTTAGTTCACCAACCTTTATTACTTTGCTTTATTTATCCCATATCTTTACTTTAAACATATCTTTGTAACAGCAAAGGCTCATCTGCTTTTGCCATCCTTCTTCATCTTTTTATTTTGTTTCGGATCCAAGCCATAGTCTTCCATCAGCCGGTCTATCACCTTGTTCACAGCTTCCGGCGTTATATACCGACTGCATTCAAACTGTCGTTCTGTTCCCTTCAGCCGCGGGCACCATTCAAAATCCTTATGGTCAAACACTACCTGCGTATCGTTCCAACAGCCGTTGCACACATGGTAGTTGATCACCCTGTACGGGGTCGGGAATTCGTTAAGCGGCAGCGTGAATCCGCTGATCATTATTACTGGTATGCCTACTCCGTTGGCTACCCAGCTCAACCCGCTCGACAGCCCAATGAAAAAGTCTGCATGGTATAAAAGGTCTATCCGCTCCTGCAGCGGCAGCTTGCCTGTGAAGTCTTCCGCTCCATAAGGTATGATGTTAAAGCGGCTGTTCATACCATAGACATTTTCTCTGTCGATGCACAGTACTCTGTAGCCTTTTTCTTTCAGGTGTTTTACTACGTTCAGCCACCCGGCTCCATTGTTCCAGTATTTCACCTGGCTGCTGGACTGGGCTGCTATGCACACATACGGTTCTTTGATCTTTCTCGTTTTTTCTTTAGGCAATAATTTGATGCTGATATCTTTGGGTTCACTGCCTTCGTCAAGCCCTAATATCATCGCAGCATTTTTGTGCAGGCCCCGTACCCTGAAATCTGACGGCTGGTGCATCCTGTCCCCGCAGGGAAAGAATATCCCCAGATAGTAACTGGCATATAGGCCTTCCGGACGTTCTTCAGGTTTTACATAATAGATATTTGGATATCCGGCCTTGAAAAGTTCTGCCATGTCTTCCGCTACCGCACAGTAAAGTTCGCACTGATGTTTCTTTCTGAATTCTTCCGCATAGGGGAACCACGCCAGGATATCTCCAAGGATTCCTGTGGGAAATTTGATCAGCACTTTTTTTCCCTTCAGATCCAGGTCATGGGCAAAGATCAGTTTATCTTTTTCATAAACCTCAATACGAAAATCAACAAAATACTTTTTGCTGCTGGTCACTATCACCCCCGATGCTGGTGCGTCATAGACTGTCAGGCAGGCACTGCGATCGATGAGCTTGACCCTGTATTCTCCCTGCGGCACTGTTACTCTGGCTCCGTAGTTAAAGTCATACTTTACACCTGGCAGGCCGCTTTCCTGCACTACCTCACCTGCTTCAAAAACCATATACGGTTTCTGCGGCACAGCTTCTGCTTTTTTCTCTTCCATTCCTTTGGCTATGCGAGTCAGTTCTTCATCACTTACTGATTCTATTTCGGACATACTTCTCTCCTTTTCTTTATCTGTTGATTTTTATTTCTACATCTATTTTGGTATCTCTCCAACCTTACTTACACCCCTTACATTACTGGCTAATTTCTGACTAAATAAAAGATGACCTCCCACAGAATTTGATTCTGGAGGAGGTCTCTTATGAAAGGTCAGCAGAAGCGCATGTCCCCCCCCACATATACTTTCTCGCTATTTTATTTTTATACAACTATACGTTTGTTTTAAACGTTACATTTTTCTTTATTGATATTGTAAAATCATACTTTTAAAATATCAATAAAGATATTGTTTGTAGATATTGTTTTTTATTAATATTGTTTTTTTATAACACTGTAATACGATGTAATATTATTCCATTTAGATAAGTATTACAATATTATTTAAGACGCTTACAAAATTATACTGCACGAGATGCATAATCAGCTAAAAAAATCCGCTTCAAAGGTCAACACGTCTGGCAATATAAATAAAAAGACTGAGCCTAAGCTCAGTCTTTTTATTTATACGTTATTTTTTTATACTATGCAGCAATTTACCTTTCAGCTTCTATCTGTTTGCCTACGTCCCGCAGATAGCTTTGCAGCGTCAGCATGGAATTGGTGAGATAACGCTCACCGCACCACGACAGGTAAATACTGGCTTCACCGATCTCGTCAGCCAGCGGTATGGAACGGATATCACGGTAAGCATCTCTGACGCTCGCCAGTCCGAAAGAAACGCCCAGCCCTTCGCGCATATAGTCGCTCAGCAGCTCAACATTGCCTTCCAGGACAAAGTCCGGCTCGAAGCCGGCTTTTTTACACAGCTCGTCAACGATCCTCAGCTTGCTTTGATCCTCCGGCAGGGCGCAGATCTTTTCGTTTTGGATATCCTGCAGATAGATCTTCCGGCGGCGGGCCATAGGGTGCCTGGCTCCGACCAGCAGTGTATAACGGTCTTTCCACAGCGGCACTGAAATGATTTTAGGATGATCGAGCCTGCCCGTTGTCAGCCCAAAGTCAAAGCGGCCGCTCAGAAGTCCGTCCATGATCTCGTTATGCGCTGCCAGCAGATGCGCCAGCCTGATATCGTCATGTTCTTTAAGAAAATCCACCAGCCAGCGTTTGGAAAGCATGGTACTGCTGCTGCCAAGACGAATGTATTTAGTATCGCGCGAGCGCATGTCGGCGATTTCCTTTTTGGCGTCCTCCAGATGCTGCAGGGCTTCGTTGGCATGGTGCAGCAGGATCTTGCCGTATTCGTTCAGCACTACGTTACGTCCGTCGCGGTCAAAAAGCTGCCCGCCCATTTCTTCTTCCAGCCGGGCAACGATAGCGCTCAGGTAGGGCTGTGATACCATCAGCAGTTTGGCGGATTTGGTGATGTGTTCCTGTTCGGCGACTACTTTAAAATACTTGAGCTGTAATAGATCCATGACCGTCACCTTTCATAACAAATAGCTTATGAGTACATACAATAACTAGTATTATACTTATTCTACCCCAGGTTTTACAATAAAGACAAGAAGAAATCTTGCAAGATATTTAAATTCTAAAGTTTTGGGGAGGTCATTATGTCTACTAGCTCTGCTCTCAGTAAATACAAGTTTCTCGGTCTCTTTCCTCTGGTCATGGCCCAGATCGGCACTTCCGGCGATAATTCGGTGCTTACCGTGGCTACAGCTTCCCTGCTGGCCAGTCTTAATGCGACAATGTCAGACATCCAGCTGGCCAACATTATTTATTCTTTGTGCGCCGGCTGCCTGATGATCGTCGGCGGTATGGTCGGCCTGATCGTCGGCTGGAAAAAAACTTTCCGCATCGGCGCTGCGATGTGCGCCGTCGGCGAACTTGTCGTAGCTTTCTCCGGCAACATTTTTATGTTCACCTGGGGCGGCCGTCTGCTGGTCGGTATCGGCGCCAGTTTCCTTATCCCTTCTGTCCTCGGGCTGATCCCCGGTTTGTATCAGGGCAATGACCGCGCTTTCGCTTTCGGGGCTATCGGCGCTGCTACAGGTATCGCTTCCTGCCTCGGCCCTATCGCCGCCGGTTTTTTGATCGATACTTTTGACTGGCGCATAGCCTTTAGCTGCATGGCCGTTTATTTTACTATCGTTTTTGTAGGTTCGCTGCTGGTAGGCGATGTTCCGCTGCCCGAACAAAAAGTGCGTTTTGACCTGAAAGGTACGGTCGTTGCCGTTGCCGGCCTGTTTTTACTGATCATCGGTATCAGCAAGATCCCAGTCTGGGGCCTGATCGATCCGATCGCGCCGCCTGTTATCGGCGGCAGTCCGTTAGTTTTGTTCGGTATGTCACCGGCTTTGTTTATCGCGCTGCTGGGGCTTATCACTCTGGTGCTCCTGGTCCGTATCGAACGTAATGTTGAAAAAACCTATGGTTCCTGTCTTATTCCTTCCTCCTTCTTAACGACGCCGCAGGTACGCAGTGGACTGTATCTTACAGCGATGCTGTTCCTCTGCTTCGGCGGGTCGTTCTTCCTGGTCATCACTTATCTGCAGCTGGTCGCCGGTTTCAGCGCCATTATGACCGGTATAGCCATGAGCGCTATGGCGATCCCGATGATCGTGTTCTCTATGGGTATCCCCAAGTTCAGTCCCGATGCTTCGCCGAAAAAGATCTGCCGCACGGGTATCGCTATGGTTGCCCTTTCGACGATCCCGATGGCGTTGTCCTTAAATCCTTACGGAGTTAACTGGCTGATGTATGTGGGCCTGTTCTTCTTCGGCGCCGGGCAGGGCTTTGTTGCTTCACAGTCTTCCAATATCATCGCAGGGGCAGTTAATGCCCGCGACGCTCAGCAGTCCAGCGGTATCCAGACCGCGACCCGCAATGTCGGTCAGGCGATCGGCGTCGCTATTCTGGGCGTAGTCATGCTGTTTTCCATCACCGGTACTTTTAAGGACGCCGCTTTGAGCAGCGCCGATCTGAGCAGTACTTCCAAAACCGTTATCAGCGAGCAGGCTTCCATCGGCTTTATGCCGGACGCTGCTTTCGCAAAATATATTGCGGATAAAGCGGCAAATGCCGATGACGCCGCTGTCTTGACCGCTATCAACCGCAGCACCCGCCAAAATTCCACTCAGCTGGGCCTGTATGTCCTGGGCTTCATTTGCGCTCTGTTCTGGCTCAGCACCGGACCGCTGCCCAATGAAAAAATAACTAAATGATTTTAACTGTTAATCAGTAAATTTATAATGAGGTGATCTTATGTATATGTCCGCAAATTTTCAGGTGATTTCCGATCCGGTAGTCTTTCAGAACGCTCAGGTTACTATCTACCGCGCGCAGAAGGTAGTGACCATGAACCCGCAGATGCCGTGGGCAGAATGTGTTGCCGTTGCCGGCGGCACTATTATCGCAGTCGGTGATTTTATCGATATGGAGGCTTATTTTAAAGCGCATGCTGCTTCTTATCAGATCAATGATACGTTTATCAACAATGTTATTTATCCCGGTTTTATCGAAGCCCATATGCACGCTCAGCAAAGCGGCCTGTATAATATGAATTATGTTTATATCGGCTACTTTGACCGGCATACTGCTGACGGCGAGATTTCCAGAGGCTGCAAAACGCCGGACGAGATCATTGCCAAGCTGCGTGAGGTAATAGAAAAGAACCCCGGTAAATATAACGATCAGAACTGGCTCAGTACTTATGGTATCGATCCGCTGATCTTGGGCGACGCCAAGCTGGAAAACATCAACAGCAAATGGCTAGACCAGGTTTCCAGCACTGTACCCATCTGCCTGAACCATGCTTCCGGCCATTTGATGACCGTCAATACCCGTGCGATCGAGCTGTCCGGCATCGATGCTGTCCACGACGACAATATCGGCCGTTATCCGGACGGCAGCTGCAACGGCAACGTTGCCGAACCCGAATTTATGTCCTATGTTTTAAAGGCAGGCGGTATGCGGATCAGCGGCGACGCTGCGGAAACCGCCGAAAAAGCGACCCGTTATATCGCCAAGCTGGCCAAACACAACGGCTGCACCACGATCGCTGATAAGGCTTTCGGCTTTATCCTGACCCCGAAGGCTATTGACGGTTATACTAACGCTCTGAAAAAAGAACAGCTGCCTGTACGTTTTGTTGTGGAACCTTTCTACAGTAAAAATATGGATGGTGTCTTCGGCGGCTGGAATGGCCTGCAGCAGCTGCGTCAGCAGATCGAAAATGACCGTTTCATTTTTAACCACGCCAAGATTCTGGCTGACGGTTCGATCCAGGGCTATACTGCCAATTTACTGAATAAGGAATATTACAGCGGCGCCAAAAACGGCAAGCTGATCTACGACGACGATACCATGTTCGATATCCTGAAGGAATGTGAGGAACACGGCTACTCGGTCTCTATCCATACTAACGGCAACGGCGCTACCGAGCAGGTACTGCGCGTAGTAAAACGCCTGCGGGAAGAAAACCCAACCAGCATCTACCGCCATACTGTGGAGCATGTGCAGTTGGCAACTGAAAACCAGCTGGCACGCCTGCATGAACTGAATATCGGCGCTAATTTCTTCGCCAACCATCTGTATTACTGGGGCGACGTCCATGCTGAATACACCGTAGGGCCTTACGAGGTCAAACGCATGGAGCCGATGCGCAGCGCTGTCAACCACGGCGTCCGCTTCGGCGTGCATTCCGACGACCCGATCACAGAGGTCAATCCGCTCTTTTCCGCCTGGTGCGCCTGCAACCGCAAATCCGGCATCAGCGGTAAAGTTTATGGTGAAGACCAGTGCCTGACCGCCGATGAAGCAATGCGCTGCATCACCTTAAATGCCGCCTGGCTGCTGCAGCTGGAAGACAGGCTCGGTTCGATCGAGACCGGCAAATGGGCAGACTTTACCGTCCTGGCCGAAGAAGTTACCGAAGCCAATAAGGCTACGATGAAGGATATAGAAATCATCGGTACTGTTTCCGGCGGCGTGATCCAATAACGTAAACAGCTTAAATAATGATCAAAGAACGGCAGCAATAGCTGCCGTTCTTTTTTGTGATTGCTGCCCAATAATAACTTATTCCTAAAATCAGTAAATTTCTTCATTTCAACAATGTTTCTAAAAAGTGTTATACTATAAGTAATCATTTATCGCAGAGGAGGAATATTTATGTTCAAGACCCGTAAAGTTGTTATCGTCGGTGCCGGCCACGTTGGTTCACATGTCGCACTGGCACTGATCCAATCCGGTGAAGCCGACGATATCGTCCTGATAGATATCCTGAAAGAAAAAGCTATCGGTCAGGCGCTGGACCTGGATGACTGTGTCAGCGGCTCGCTGTGCGGCAAAGATGTCAGTATCCGCGCCGGCTCTTATGAAGAGCTGCACGATGCCGATATCATGGTCATGGCCTTTGGCCGCAGCCGTCGACCCGGTGAGACCCGGCTGGATATGTTCGACGATTCGATCAAAATGGCCAACGAAGTTGTTTCACATTTAAAACAGGTCGATTTTCGCGGTATCATGATCAGTATTTCCAATCCTGCGGACATCATCTGCGAATACATCCGCCGGCAGATGGACTGGCAGCCTTCCCGCTGCTTCTGTACAGGCACCAGCCTGGAAACCTATCGCCTGCTGCGGGTACTCAGCAAGGCCACCGGCTACAGCCGCCGTTCTATTCACGGCTTCTGTATGGGTGAGCATGGTAATTCCAGCTTTATCGTCTGGTCACGCATTTTTATCGGCGGCAAGCCCTTTCTGCAGCTGCGCCGGGAACGTCCGGTTTTGGCAGAAATCAGCCTGGAAGATCTGCAAACGCAGGTCAAAAAAGCCGGTGATATTGAAATCGACGGCAAAGGCTGCACCGAATTTGGTATCGCCAATGTGGCCAAAATGCTTATCAGCGCGATCTTCCACGATCAGAAGCTTGTCTGGCCCTGCTCGACCCTGCTGCGCGGCGAATATGGTCAGCACGATGTGGCGGCAGGCGTTCCCTGCGTTATCGGCAAAAACGGTGTGGAAGAAATTTTAGAAGTCGAACTCACTGACGAAGAACAAGCCAAGTTTGCCGCTTCCTGCGATATTCTGCGCGGCTTTTTAGACCGTGCCGCATCCCTTAAATTTTAAAAACAGCGTCTGTATAAAAATAAAGCCCCGGCCAGCGGCCGGGGCTTTATTATTCTGTTTATTGGTCCTTTACATCTGTCTCTGCAGCTACCGCTTCCGGCAGTTTTTCGACCAGTATTTTGTCGATGCGGGTGCCGTCCATATCAACAACCTCGAAGCGGTAGCCATTCCACAGGAAGTAGTTGCCGGCAGTCGGGATATGCCCGATATTGGTAACGACGAAACCGGCCACAGTATTGAAACCCGTTTTTTCTTCCAGCGGCAGCTCATCCAGATCAAGGAAGCCTTTAAATTCGCTGATCGGCAGTAAGCCGTCTACCAGCCAGCTGCCATCTTCACGTTCGACGATCTCCTGTTTAAATTCTTCATCATAGGAAGGCAGATCGCCGACCAGATGCTCAATAATATCACGCAGGGTCACCATACCAGCCAGCCCGCCGAATTCGTCCATGACCAGCGCCACCTTGATCCGTGTGTCCTTGAACATATCCAGCAGCTTTTGGGTATACATACCTTCAGGCACATACAGCGGCTGCTGCACCGAGCTGCGCATCGAAGCGCCGGTAGCGCCCAGGACATCGGCTAAAAACCGTTTCGTATAGACAACACCCAGGACGTGTTCCAAATCTTCTTCGGCCACAACATAGCAGGAATACTGTTTTTCCGCAATGACCTCCAAGTGCTTATAAAGCGGATCGTTGACGTCAAGCCAGGTGATCTTGGTCCGCGGCGTCATGATCTCGCTTACGCGCAGGTCATCCAGTTCAAAAACGTTTTCGATCATTTTCTGCTCGCCGACGTTAAATACTCCATGCAGCCGGCCCTGCTCCAGCAGTACGCGCACTTCTTCTTCCGTGACCGGAGGTTCGTCACTTGGCTTAAGCCCCAGCGCCTTCAGTAAAAACCTGGTCGAAACGCTTAAAAAGACAGTCAGCGGTTTAAACGCGGTAATAATGACCTTGATAAAACCAGCAAAGCTCATGGCAACCTTTTCCGGGTTGTTGAGCGCCATTTTTTTGGTATCAGCTCGCCTAAGATCAAACTGAGATAGGTCACCAGCGCCACGACGAAGGTATACGACACTACGCCGGCATAAGGACGCAGTACGCTGATCTCACGCAGCAGTCCTTCCAAAGGCGCTGCCAGCATGGCGCCGCTGTATACGCCGGTGCCGATGCCGACCAGTGTGATACCGATCTGCACCGTTGATAAAAACTCAGTCGGTTCCTGAGCAAGCTTTAAAATATACGCAGCTTTGCTGCTTCCCTCATCAGCCAGCTGCTCCAGCCGGCTTTTACGCGCCGAGACCAGCGCCATTTCCAGCATGGCCAGCAGGCCGTTCATTAAAATCAAAACAATAACAATAAATACTTCTTTGATAGACCCGAGAGGATCCATACAGTCATCACTCCTATTTTTTATAATCTCTTTTTAGGGGTTGGCTTTTATTTTTTCTCCAGCATTTGGCAAACGCTTTTGCGCAGCAGGTCAACAACGATGATCGACAGACCGAACAAAACAACTACGCTCCATTCGTGCAGGTTCAGCGGTGTCGTACGCAGGATACGGCCGCCGACATAGGTCAGCAGCACCTGGATCGCCACGATCAGCGCCATTACATTCAGGAAGCCTTTGTTCTTGTCGATGTGCTCCAGCAGGTTAAGACCGGAAACACGCACGTTAAAACCGTTGGCTACCGCCATAAAGATATATGTGCAGAAGAAGCCCGTATATGTGTAGATATGGTCGGGCGCATTGCGGAACAGATGATCGACATAGCTGCTCTTATAAAAGAGGATCGCGATAAAGGTCATATACACACCGCCCATAGTGATGGTAGACAGCATTTTTTTGCTGACTATCGGTGCGCTGCGGTCTTTTGGCTTTTCACGCAGGTATTTTTCCAGCGCTGGCTCACCGCCGAAGGCCAGTGCCGCCAGAGTATCCATGACCAGGTTAATCCAGAGGATCTGCGTAATGGTGAGCGGTTTATCGATGCCGATAAACGGTGCTATGAAATTTATCGCTACGGCTGAGAAGTTGATCGTCAGCTGGAAGACGATGAATTTACAGATAGAATTATAAATCGTACGTCCGTATAAAATCGCCTGTTTGATACTGAGGAAATTATCGTCAAGAATTACGATGTCACCGGCTTCTTTGGCAACTTCGGTACCGCTGCCCATCGCAAAGCCTACATCGGCTTTTTTGAGTGCGGGCGAGTCGTTGACGCCGTCACCTGTCATACCTACTACCAGGTTCATCTCCTGTGCCAGGCGCACCAGCCGTGATTTATCCATCGGCAGGGCGCGGGCTACTACGCGCAGCTTATGCAGCTCCAGTTTCACCTGTTCGTCGCTCATTTCCGCAAGCTCGGCCGAGGTCCAGACCAACTCGTTCGGACGCTGCAGCAGGCCTGCGTCTTTAGCGATCGCTACCGCGGTTTCGCGGCGGTCACCGGTGATCATAACGATCTGTACGCCTGCATCCTGAACTTCAGCAATCGCTTCGATCGCTTCGGGACGGACTTCGTCGCGAATACCCAGAATACCTACCAGCGTCAGTCCGTCTGCCGGAAGCTCATCGCCTTCGATATCGCTTTCATAGGTGCAGAGTGCCAGCATCCTGATCGCATCTGCTGCCAGTTCCAGCATTCTGTCATCCAGTGTTTTTTTCATTTCTTCGGTCAGCGGCTGGCGGTTGCCTTCCGCATCCCAGTAGTGGCTGGTTTGCAAAATCAGCTTTTCCGGGGCGCCTTTAGCCAGGCAGTAACGCTCGCCGTTACCGCTGACTGCCGCCCAAGAATATTTATTGGCGCTGTTGAAAGGAATAAATTTATCACGGTGCAGCATTTCTTCCATACGGTAGCTGCCTACATAGTTGCTGAGCGCCCGCTCAGTCATATTGCCGCCGACCATAGCACCGTCAGAAACGGCTGCCGAGGTATTGAGCACAACGTTTTGGTAAGTAAAGGCCTTCAGCTTTGCAGGCAGTACGTCAAACGCAGGGTATTCCTGACGGTCGCCGGTAATGAACCGTACGACTTCCAGCTTGCCCTTTGTGATCGTGCCTGTCTTATCGGTAAAAAGCAGGTTCAGACTGCCCGCAGTTTCGATACCGACCAGCTTCCGCACAAGTACGTTATCGCGCAGCATTTTTTTCATATTCAGCGACGAAACGATCGCGATCATCAGCGGCAGCCCTTCCGGCACCGCCATAACGATAATGATGATACCCAGAATAACAGCCTGCACCAGATCAGACAGCAAAAGCGGCGTATTAGCAAAATAAGCGCCGAAATCGCCGTACAGATAGGCTTTATGCAACATGACTGCCAAAGCGATCAGCACACCGCCGGCATAACCAAACTGGCTGATATGATGCGCCAGTCCCTTAAGCTTTAATTTCAGCGGGCTGTCACGTTCATCATCCTTCAGCTCCTGGGTCAGCTGACCGTAGATAGAGCTGTCGCCGATCTTAACGGCCTGCATGATGCCCTGACCTTCGACAACGACGCTGCCGCGGAACAGCTTATGCTCGTCCAGAAAATCGATAGTACCATCGCCCCAGGTAAAATCGGGCGGAGCGATCAGCTTATGGGCTTCCTTGCTTTCGCCGTTCAGGGCCGCCTGGTCAAGCTTCACATCGCCGTCCAGTAAGATACCGTCGACCGGAACTTTATCGCCGGCCTCCAGAATTACCGCATCACCGACGACGATATCATCGATATGCAGCTCAACCGGCTCGCCGTCACGCCAAACCTTGCAGCGGATACGGCTGGCTTCTTCCTGCAGTTTCTGGAAAGCGTTTTCATTGCTGTACTCAGAATAAGTAGAAACAAAAGTCGCCAGAATGATGGCCAGAAAAATACCCATCGTTTCGATCCAGTCGCCGTGCCCCATATAAACAAAAACTACGTTGACCAACAGCGCCAGGATCAGGATCCGGATGATAGGGTCTTTAAAATTCTCCCACAGCTTATCCCAAAAGGTTTCGCGCGGGGGCTGAGTCAGGGCATTATTGCCCTGCTCGGATAATGCTTTGCTCGCTTCTTCAGTAGTCAAGCCGAACTTGTTCACTGTGTTTGCTCCTCCTTACAAAAAAGCTGCGGGACCCAAGGCCTCACAGCTTCATTGCTATTTATGATTATAAATTAATTGCCCCAGACTTTACGCATCAGGACAGGGTATTCTTCTACCAGATGTTTTAAAATAACATCGATCACTGTGTGGATAACAGGCGCTTCAAAGCCTTCGTCAGTTGTAGTGATGCAGCTGTCAAGGCAGATATCCCCGTTGTCGCCTTCATAGTATTTAAAAACCTTGTATTTTTTATTAAGCTCGTTGATATGCATCAAAACGCCTTCGCGGTTGCCGGCATTGACAACGCCAGCGGCAACGCGCACCTGGATCATCGTATAGATACTGTCGTCCAGCACGATCATCGTCGGCAGATTCTGACTGCTGACTTCCATATGGGCACGATAAACGATGCTGTGCATTTCGTTATCGATTTCTTCCTTTGAAAAACAGTTGATATTATTGGAACTTAAAAATTCATCAAATTTTGCGGCCTTACTCATCTTCATCTCCCCTATCTGCAATATTCATTGCCTTACAGTATTTAATATTACACTATTAAATAAACTTTGTATAGTGCAAAAGCCGCTCTTACTGATTTTTCACAAACATTTCAATATTCTGTCTTTTTACAGTTGCTGCCTTGCTGCAAGCTGTTTTTGTTTAATTTTTACAGTATTTTATTCCGCTTGTCAAAGACTTTAAAATATAATGTATACAATTTGCATTTCTTTTTTGCGTATTTTATAATTAAACTTGCAGTTTTGTATATAGATATAATTTGCTTTGAGAGGGGAAAATCACATGTATACTTCATTACCGCCCAAGCAGGGGCTTTATGATCCCTGGTTCGAGCACGACGCCTGCGGTCTGGGTGTCGTCGCCAACATCAAAGGCCGTAAATCCAACAAGATCCTGCGGCAGGCTTTAGTGGTGCTGCGCAATATGGACCACCGCGGCGGACAAGGCGCCGATATGAATTCCGGCGACGGCGCGGGTATCCTCCTTCAGCTGCCGCACACCTTTCTGGTCAAAGAATGTGCCAAGCTCGATATCGAACTGCCGCAGCCCGGCCATTATGCCGTTGGCTTTATGTTCCTGCCGCCTGACGTTGTAGAGAGAGAAAACACCCAGCGTCATTTTGAAAAGCTTGTTACTGCAAACGGACAGGAGCTTTTAGGCTGGCGTAACGTACCGGTCGACCCGGAGGTACTGGGTGAAAAATCACGCCAGAGCCAGCCGTTCATGGCGCAGGTCTTTATCAAGGCCAGCCCACAGATCATCGACCGGCTGAGCATCGACGATAATGCCTTTGAACGACAGCTGTACAGCATCCGCCGTCAGGCCGAAAATCATATTCGCTATGGCAGGCTACGCGGCGGCAGGTATTTTTATATCGCCAGCCTGTCTTCACGGACTATCGTTTATAAAGGGATGCTGACTACGGAGCAGCTGGGTTCTTTTTATTCTGACCTGCAGGACAGTTCTATGGAAACAGCAATGGCTTTAGTCCATTCCCGTTTCAGCACCAACACCTTTCCCAGCTGGGAACGCGCCCATCCTTACCGTTATTTGATGCATAACGGCGAGATCAATACCCTGCGCGGCAACATCAACTGGATGCGCGCCCGCCAAACGATGTGCGGCAACAGCCTCTGGGGCAGCAAGATCAAAGATATCATGCCTATCATCGACGAAACCGGCTCTGATTCGGGAATGTTCGATAACTGTCTGGAATTTCTTGTCATGTCGGGACGCAGCCTGCCGCATGCTGTAATGATGATGATTCCCGAACCGTGGGGCAAAAATCCCCATATCGATCCGGATCTGAAAGCTTTTTTTGAATACCATAATTCTCTGATCGAAGCATGGGACGGACCTGCCGCCATGGCCTTTACCGACGGACGCACTATCTGCGCCGCTCTGGACCGCAACGGTCTGCGGCCTTCCCGCTATTACATTACTCAGGATGATACGATCGTTCTGGCCTCCGAGGTCGGCGTCGTCGATCTGGATCCGGCGACCATTGTCAAAAAAGACCGTCTGCGGCCGGGCAGGATGCTGGTCATCGATACTGTAGCAGGCCGCATCATCGGTAACGACGAGATCAAACATAAAATAGCTACCGAACAGCCCTATCGCAAATGGCTGGACGAAAACCTTATTAAATTGAATGCGATCAAGCTCACTACCGAGCTGCCGAAGCCCGATCCCAAAACCCTGCTGCGACGGCAACTGGCTTTTGGCTATACGCTGGAAGACCTGACTAAGTTTCTGAAACCAATGGCTACTAAGGGGATAGATCCGCTGGGAGCGATGGGCAACGACGCTCCACTGGCCGTTTTATCCGAAGAACCGCAGCTTTTATACAACTATTTCAAGCAGCTTTTCGCCCAGGTCACCAATCCTCCTATAGACGCTATTCGCGAGGAAGTGTTTACTGATACGACCAGCGGCATCGGTCCGGAGAAAAACCTGATCGACCCGCAGCCTGACAGCTGCCGGCAAATTTCAGCCGAATCGCCTGTTTTGAGCAATATCGAGCTGGCCAAGCTCAAAAATATCCAGCAGCCTAAATTCCAGGCGGCGACACTGCCGATGCTTTACCCGGTAGCCGCCGGCGGCACAGGGCTCAAACACGCACTTGACAGTCTGTGTGCACAGGCTGACGCTATGATCGCACAGGATAAATGTATTCTGATTTTATCTGACCGTGAAATGAACGAAGAAATGGCGGCTATTCCTGCCCTTTTGGCCGGCGCCTGCCTGCATCATCATCTGATCAAAAGCGGCAGCCGGCTCAAAGCTTCTATTATTATCGAATCGGCCGAACCGCGCGAAGTGCATCATTTTGCACTGCTGCTTGGCTATGGCGTCAGCGGCATCAATCCCTACCTGGCGTTTGAAACGATCGAAGAAATGTGCTCTAACGGTATGATCACCGGAGTTACAGTAGAGCAGGCCACCGCAAACTATATCGACGCCTGCACCCACGGTATCGCCAAGATCCTTTCCAAAATGGGTATTTCTACAGTGCAGTCTTATCGCGGCGCCCAGATTTTTGAAGCTATCGGCATCAGCAGCTGTGTGATCGAAAAATATTTCACCGGCACACCTTCCCGACTGGAAGGGATCGGCCTGGACGAGATCGCCAAAGAAGTAGAGCTGCGTCATCTGCCGGCCTTCAAAGCTGATGCGTCTGATCTGTGCAGCTATGAATCCGGCAGTGTTTACCAATGGCGCAGCGGCGGCGAACGGCATATGTTCAATCCGCAGACTGTTTTTGCACTGCAGCAGGCCTGCCGCGAAAACGATTACACTATGTTCAAACGCTTTTCCAGCGAACTGAACAGCAGTGCTTTTACCAATCAGAACCTGCGCAGTATGCTGACCTTCACTCCGCAGCGGCTGCCGATACCTATCGAACAGGTAGAATCTGTAGACAGCATCTGTAAACGTTTTAAAACCGGCGCAATGAGCTACGGCTCACTCAGCCAGGAAGCGCACGAATGTCTGGCGATCGCTATGAACCGTATCGGCGGTAAGTCCAATACGGGCGAGGGCGGCGAACATCCTTCCCGCTTCCGTCCCCAGCCTGACGGCGATAGTAAGCGCAGTTCTATCAAACAGGTGGCCTCAGGCCGCTTTGGCGTTACCAGCAATTATCTGGTCAACGCGGATGAGATCCAGATCAAGATCGCCCAGGGTGCCAAACCAGGTGAAGGCGGTCAGCTGCCCGGAGGTAAAGTCTATCCCTGGATCGCCGAATGCCGCGGGACTACTGCCGGTATCGGCCTTATCTCACCGCCGCCCCATCACGATATTTATTCGATCGAAGATTTAGCCGAACTGATACACGATTTGAAAAACGCCAACCCACGTGCCAAAATCAGCGTCAAGCTGGTTTCTGAGGTTGGCGTCGGCACCATTGCCGCAGGCGTCGTTAAAGCCTGTGCCGATGTAGTGCTGATCTCCGGCTACGACGGCGGTACAGGTGCTTCCCCCCGCACCAGTATCAACCACGCCGGACTGCCCTGGGAGCTGGGACTGATGGAGACCCATCAGACGCTGCTGCTCAACAACCTGCGCAACCGTGTGACTCTGGAAACCGACGGTAAGCTGATGACCGGACGCGACGTGATCATCGCCGCCTTGCTGGGTGCCGAAGAGTTCGGCTTTGCCACTGCGCCGCTGATCGCTTTGGGCTGCGTTATGATGCGCGTCTGCAATCTGAATACCTGTCCTATGGGCGTCGCTACCCAGGACCCGAAGCTGCGCCGTAACTTTAAGGGCAAACCGGAGTATGTCGTCAACTTTATGCACTTCATTGCCCAGGAGGTTCGCGAATATATGGCCGAACTGGGCTTCCGCAGTATCGACGAAATGGTGGGACGTACGGAAGTACTGCTGGCTAAACCGGAGCGTAACTGGAAAAATAAAAATCTTAACTTAGCGCCGCTGCTTTATAAACCGGAGGTAGAACCGGGCACCAGCCAAGTCTGCACCACCGAACAAAACCACCAGCTGGAAAAATCGCTGGACTGCCGCGAGCTGCTGGCAATCTGCAAAACCGCTGTCGCCGGCAAAAAACAGGTCGATATCACGCTGCCTATCAAAAATACCGACCGTGTCGTCGGTACCATCCTCGGCAGTGAGATCACTCGCCTTTACGGTTTGGAAGGCCTGCCGGAAGATACGATCAGACTGCACTTCAAAGGCTCGGCCGGACAAAGCTTTGGAGCCTTTTTACCGCCCGGTATCACCCTGCGTCTCGAAGGCGATGCCAACGACCACGTCGGCAAGGGTCTTTCCGGCGGTAAAATCATCATCCATCCCTTTGCAGAAGCGCCTTTCAATCCTCACGAAAACATCATTATCGGCAACGTTGCCTTCTACGGCGCCACCAGCGGTGAAGCCTATATTTCCGGTATTGCCGGTGAACGTTTCTGCATTCGCAACAGCGGCGTCAATGCCGTTATCGAAGGTGTCGGCGACCACGGCTGCGAATATATGACCGGCGGCACCGTCGTTATTCTGGGTAAGACCGGACGGAACTTTGCTGCCGGCATGAGCGGCGGTATTGCCTATGTTTTAGATGAAGACGGTACCTTTTCGAGCTACTGTAACAAAGAAATCGTACTGCTGGAACAGTTGAAGGAAATCAATGATACCATGCAGCTGCAGAAAATGATCCTAAAACACGCAGAATATACCGGCAGCAGTATTGCCCGCCGGATTCTGGCAGACTGGGACAGTTACGTCAAAAAATTTGTCAAGGTCATTCCCAAAGATTATAAGCGCGTTACCGAAAAAGTCGCCCAATACCTGCAAAGCGGTATGAGCGAGCAGGAAGCGACGATCAAAGTATTTGAGGAGGTGCAGGCATAATGGGTAAACCGACCGGATTTATGGATTACAAACGGCAGGAACTTGCGCTGCGCCCGCCTCAGGAGCGCATCAAAGACTGGGAAGAAATCAAAACCAGCAGTCTGCCTCACAAAGAAGAACTGCAAAAACAGGCTGCGCGCTGCATGGACTGCGGTATTCCCTTCTGCCACAGCGGCGTAATGTTGGGCAAAGCCTTATCAGGCTGTCCGCTGCATAATCTGATGCCGGAATTTAACGACTTTGTTTATCAGGGGCTGGATCATTTCGCCTATGCGCGCCTGAATAAAACTAATAATTTCCCGGAATTCACCTCGCACGTCTGTCCGGCTCCCTGTGAAGGAGCCTGCAGTGCCAGCCTGGCAGGCAGTGCAGTCAGTATCCGCAATCTTGAACAATATATCATTGAAACAGCATTTGCAGAAGGCTATGTCAAACCCAACAAGCCGGCTCACCGCAGCGGACAAAAAGTTGCCGTTATCGGCAGCGGCCCGGCCGGCCTGGCCTGTGCCGACCAGCTTAACAAGGCAGGCCACAGCGTCACCGTCTATGAACGTGCCGACCGCGCCGGGGGGCTTTTGATGTATGGTATACCCAATATGAAGCTGGACAAGCATCTGGTAGAACGACGTATCAAGCTTCTGGAAGAGGCCGGGGTCACCTTTGAACTGAACAGTGAGATCGGCCACAAAATTTCTTCGGAAACACTGCTGAAACAGTTCGATGCGATCGCCCTTTGTACCGGCAGTACCGTACCGCGTGATCTGACCATCCCCGGCCGCGAGCTGCAGGGCATCCACTTTGCCAAGGATTATCTGCACAGCGTCACTAAAAGCTTTTTAGACAGCAGCCTGCAGGATAAAAAAGCTGTTTCCGCCAAGGGGAAAGACGTTATCGTCATCGGCGGCGGCGATACCGGCACCGACTGTGTAGCGACAGCCATTCGTCAGGGCTGCAGAAGCGTAAAACAGATCGAGATCATGCCCTGCCTGCCCCACTCCCGTACTGCAGATAACCCCTGGCCGGAAATGCCCCGTGTTTTCAAAACTGATTACGGGCAGGAAGAAGCCTTCGAGCTGTACCACCAGGACCCGCGAGACTACTGTATCATGAGCAAGGAATTTATCGGCAAAAATGGGAAAGTCGATAAGCTGCGGCTCTGCCAGATTGACTGGCAGAAGGAAGCCGGGCGTTTAATTCCTGTCGAGATCGCCGGAACAGAACAAATAGTCTCAGCTCAGCTGGTGCTTCTGGCAATGGGTTTTATAGGCACTGAAACACAGTTATTTGACGAATTTAAATTTGCCAGATCAGAGGCCAATACTATTGCGGCCAATGATAATGATTATATGACCTCGATCCCCGGTATTTTTGCGGCTGGCGACGCCCGCCGCGGCCAAAGCCTGGTAGTCTGGGCCATTGCCGAGGGACGCGGAGCCGCAGCCGCCATTGACAAATATCTGACGGCAGTTAAATAAGCGTTCCCCTCTCCTTAACATAGTGAACAGACCCTTACGATCAGTCGGCATAAGCCGCTGCCATAAGGGTCTGTTCCATTTTCGGCTCCTGCAGGCGCAGGCTCCCACGATTATTTATAACAGAAAAAGCACTTGCCTGCTTCATTACGGCAAGTGCTTTTTATACATCATTCAAATTCCAAACATCTGGCGGCACAGCCTGATACCAGACGCCGTTTTAAAAATTCGCCCGCAGGCAGTCTGGATAGCCTCCTTACTCATGCCATCTTCATAAAAATTCACCAAAAAATCAGCTTCCACTAAAATCTGATAATCCATACCATCGATATTGGTATAAGTATGATGATGCCCAATCAAATAGCATACCCGCTCGCAGACGTCAGGAGCAAAACCTAACTTTGCCAGCAGTTCTGCCGCTGCCGGCGGTCCCTCCAGCTCCTGCGTTTTACCGCTGCATTTACCGGCGCCGAACTTCGCCTCGCCATTTTTGATACCGATATCGTGAGTCAGCGCCGCAGCTTCTAAAATAAACTGCGTCCTTTCGTTCAGCTGTTCCTGACGTCCGATCAACTGCGCCAGGGCATGTACCTTAATAAAGTGCTGGATCCGCCGGGCGTCGCCGCCCATATAAGCGATCATAGCTTCCAATAACTGCTGCAGCTGCATTATCTTGCCTCCAAATCACAACTTAAACTACCTGGAAAATATAAAATTTCAAATAATACGTCTCCGGGACATTCCATAAAATCGGATGGTCAGGCGACTGCTGCCGAGCCTCGATCTGCCGCAACTGTACATTGGCGTCTGCAGCCGCATCATGCAGCATCTGCACAAACAGCTCTTCCTTCATAAAATGCGAGCAGGAACAAGTCGCCAGATAACCGCCGCGCGGCAGCAGCTTCATAGCCTTTAAATTGATCTCTTTATAGCCGCGGATGGCATTTTTGACCGTACTGCCCGACTTTGTAAACGCCGGTGGGTCTAAAATAATAAAATCATATTCCCGGGACTTATTATTGACCAGCTCTGACAGCAGATCAAAAACATTGGCCTTCAAGCCTTTAACGACTTTATCCAAGCCGTTTTTAGAGGCGTTGGCGTCCGTCATCTGCACTGCCTCGGCCGAAATATCTACAGCTGTTACAGCAGCAGCGCCTCCTGCCGCCGCATTCAGGGCAAACGCACCCGTATGGGTAAAGCAGTCCAGTACATGCTTGCCTTTGGCAATTTTGGCGATTGCCTGGCGATTGTACTTCTGATCCAAAAAGAAGCCTGTCTTTTGGCCGTTCTCCACATCCACATTATACCTGATCCCGTTTTCAACGATTTCCGTCAACGGCTCCCCTGGTTCTGCAGCCTCTGCAAACGCAAACCAGCCCTTGTTTTCCTCCATGCCTTCCAGCAGGCGGATCTTCACATCGTTGCGTTCATACAAGCCCCTGATTTCCTCACCCTGCTCACGTAAAATCTTGTACAACAGGTTAAAAATCAACTCTTTCCGCACTTCTATTCCCAGTGATAAAGTCTGTGCAACCAAAATGTCATTGAACCGGTCTACTGTCAGACCTGGAAAATGATCGGCCTCACCAAAAATCAGGCGGCAGCATTTAAAATCGGCTCCTGGCATTACAGTACGACGATAATCGATCGCATAACGCAACCGCCGTTCCCAGAAATCATCGTCAAATTTATCATTGGTATTGGTCGAAATCAGGCGCACCCTGATCTTGGAATGGTCGTTGACAAACCCGGTGCCCAGATATTTGCCCTTGTTTGTTACCACATCGACCAGATCACCGTTTTGGTATTCGCCTTCGATCCTGGTGATTTCTTCAGCATAGACCCATGGATGGCCGCTGCGGGCGGCTCTTTCGCCCTTCGGTGTAATATAAAACTTAGTATATTCTCTCATAATCTGCTCCGTTCTTTTTCAGCTGTACTGCCCTTATGCTGCCCCAGCTCTTGAAGCAGGCACAGCGCTAAGATTTTTTATTATAGCATATCTCCCAATTTAAAAACAGCAGGGAATCTGCTTTCCCAAACTAAGGCCATCCGGCGTTACGTCACAATCATAAGCCAACACTTGTACGCCAGCCTGCTGTGCCCGCCGCAGCGCTTCGGCAAAAGCCGCATGTGTGCGGCGATTTGGTGTAAACCTGGTCACACCGCGCATCTGGATCACAAAAATCACCGCGGCGGCATAACCATACCGCACCGCCTGCGCCAGCTCATCTAAATGCTTAATGCCGCGCTCTGTAGGCGCGTCGGGGAACATGGCTATACCATTTTCCTCCAGCGTTACACCCTTTACTTCAATAAATAGCTTCTGCTGTGGCGTTTCTACATAAAAATCAAAACGCGATGTACCATACCTGCATTCAGGCTTCAGCAGCGTAAGACCCGGCAGCAGTTCGCCTGATGCCAGCCATTCGGCCACCACCTTATTCGGTGCCTGCGAATCCATATTGATCAGTAAGCTGCCCTTTCTGACAGCAATCAACGAATATTTTGTCTTACGCCTGGGGTCATGATGGCACTCCACATAAACCACTGCTCTCGGCGTCAGAAGCTCACGACAGCGCCCTGTATTCTTCACGTGGCAAACCTCTACCTGCCCGTCCAGCTCGATATGAGCAATAAAACGATTGGGTCGTGCAATAAAGTAACCCTGTTTTATTCCATTATAATGCATTTTCTGCCTCATTTTCTTTAAAAGATGTTTTCATTATACTACACCTAAGGCAAAGACAAAAGGCAGTTCGTCTTAACTTCAAACATATTTATTTCCCCGGCAATAAAAACCGTTTACTTTCAGCTAAATATAAAATAACCCTTACTGCCTTGAATCTCACATTCAAAATCAGCAAAGGTTATTCCTTAAAATACTTATTGATAATTTTACAACAGCCCGGCCGGTATATACCAGTTTCTGGCATCTATCGGCAGCAAATCATTGGCGAAACAGATCACGCCGCCTGCACCTAATTTCAAGGCCCGTTCTCCCTCTGCCACCGGCCGCAGGATATCAAACTTCTTCGTTTCTTTCACCGGGCT
>NZ_QLTS01000015.1 GCF_003269275.1 Phascolarctobacterium faecium DSM 14760
GGACCTGGCGGTTACAAGTTTATGGACTATGTAAAAGTCGGCGTGCCTTTAGTTATCCTCTGCTTCATCGTTTCCATCATCGTTATTCCGATGGTATGGCCTTTCTTTCCCGGTTAATTGGGACTAGCTGCGGAAGAATGTACATAGAGTTCTCCTTTTAAAAGTAGAAATGCTTTTTGGGTGGTATTTCTGCTAGTTGACCTGGGATTTAAGAGGGAAAGAAGGTGTGACTGGTATGGGAGCAGAAGTTATTGCTGGTGGTCTTATTGCAATTATTTTCTCTACTTGCTGGTGGCTCGTTAGAAGTTGATTCTAAAAAACAAAATTCGTGTATGTCAGTCTTTCCGGTCAAGTAAGATGATCCGAGAGAGATAGCACATAAAGTTCTCCTTCGCTGAAGTGGAAGTACTAATTGGTACTTCCGCTTTTTTATTGTTCTAAATGAGTGATGAGCAGGTATTTTTTGTGCTTGTAATGTATTTTATTGCGGTTTATATAATAATAATTAATTTTGAAGTGAAAATAAATTATAAAAAATATTTATGAAATATGATTTTTGCATCAGCAACAAATATTACAGAGCCAGGTGCAGAGCGAAGAATAATATGCTGTTGCAATAGCAACAAATAATTGGATGTTTATTTAAATAAATTAAAAGATTTAAGATAATAAAGTTCGTTATTTTAACTGTTTTCTAACTGGAGTGCATAAAAATAAAATTTCTATACTTAACCTGTGATTGCTTAAAGCAATCAACATAAAAGTGGAGGTGAATTTCATATATTTGCTGTTTTACAAAATTATTTGAAACTGAGGTGAAAGTATGTCGTCGGCAGTAAAATGTTTAATTGTTTTGGCAATAGTGGCTTTATTATTTATTACTGAACTTATTCCTCTGGCTATTACTGCAATGGGAGGAGCTATAGCCTGCGGGCTTTTGGGATTTATTCCGGCTCAACAGGTTTTTTCAGGCCTTTCGGATTCAACGGTAGTGCTTTTTGCAGGTATGTTCGTTGTGGGTGCGGCGTTGTTTCATACCGGCCTGGCACAAAAAATTGGTATAGGTATTGTTAAAATTTCCGGAACTAAAGAAAGCAGTTTAATGTTTGGTATTATGGTTGTCAGTGCAGCATTGTCCTCCTGTTTATCTAACACTGGCACAGCAGCATGTCTGATGCCCGTTGTTTTGGGTATTTGTGCTGCAGCTAAAATTCCTGCTTCCCGCCAGCTGATGCCTTTAGCTTATGCGGCCGGCATCGGCGGTGTTATTACGATGGTTGGCACACCGCCTAATATTATTGTATCCGGTGTTCTTACTTCCTTTGGATATGAATCCTTTTCTTTCTTCGAGTTTGCCTGGATAGGTATTCCTTTGACCTTTGTGGTTATCGCTTACATGATGTTTATCGGCAAGTATTTGCTTCCGAAAGCAGAATTGGACGCTGACCAGGAAATTGAACAGGAAATTGAGGCTACTGTGACTGACAGTAAAAAACAAATTGTTTCTGGTTTGATTTTAGCAGTGTGCATTATTGTTATGGCACTTGACCTTAAAGCTATTTCTTTGGAAATGACCGCTATTGTTGGTGCACTGGTTTGTGTATTAACTGGCTGTTTGACTGAAAAGCAGGCTTATTCAGCTATTGACTGGGTAACTATTTTCCTGTTCGCAGGTATGATGCCTGTTTCGGCTGCTATGGATAAAACAGGTGCCGGTAAATTGATCGCTGAATGGGCAGTAAGCCTGATGGGTGGATCTCCTACCCCGATCATTATGACCTCGGTACTATTTATTATCTCCTGCACTTTGACGCAGTTTATGTCCAATACAGCAGCCTGCGCCTTGCTGGCTCCGGTAGGTGTAGCGATTTCTCAGCAGCTGGGTGCTTCTCCGAAAGCAGTACTGATGGCGATCGGCGTAGCTGCTTCCTGTGCATTCGCAACTCCGGTCGGAACTCCGCCATGTACTTTAGTACTTGGACCTGGCGGTTATAAGTTTATGGACTATGTAAAAGTCGGTGTGCCTCTGGTAGTACTCTGTTTTATCGTTTCCATTATAGTTATCCCAATGGTATGGCCTTTCTTCCCCGGTTAATTGGGACAGCTGCGGAAGAATAGTACATAAATCTCTCCTTTTTAGAACGGAAGCACATGTCGGTGCTTCCGTTTTTTTGTGGGCAATTAATGAGTCTTTCAGGAAAATGATAAAAGAGCCTGTTCTTTTTAGAACAGGCTCTTTTATTTCTTAAATATTTAAAGCTTTATTCAAAACAAATTAGTCAGCAATGGCAGTAGAAGTGGCGCTAAAATAGAAGTAGCAATACCGGTAAGACCAATTGCTACACCGCCGATGGCGAGTTGCAATGCGCTTTTATTGACGCAGGCACTGGTTCCGAGACCGTGACTTGAGGCACCAATAGCCAGACCGATAGCGATATCATTTTTAAAGCCCAGCCAGGATAAAATTTTATGATTGAAGGTAGAACCAAACATACCTGTAAAAATAACACAGGCAGCGGTTAAGGAGGGGATACCGCCAATGACACTGGAAATATCCATGGCAATAGGCGTTGTTACTGATTTGGGAATCAGAGAAAGCAGAACCTGTTCGCTGGCGCCAAACAGCTTTCCGCAGACGAAGATGGAAACAATGCCGATGACTGTAGCGACAACAACTCCGCTGACGATGACGGCAAGATTGTTTTTAAGGGTCTGACGGTTACGGTATAAAGGGAGTGCCAAAGCTACTGTAGCCGGTCCTAAAAGGAAGTTTATGAAGTTTGCTCCGGCAGCGTATTGTTCATAAGTTATATGAGGTGACTGAAAATAAATGATGCCCATAATAATAGGGCAGGCCAGTACGAAAGGTGGAATAATGTTAAGCTCAAAACGATTGACGATCAGTTCGCAGAAGACGTAAACGATAATGGTCAGTCCAATGCCGAACATGGGTGAATTTAATAAGGCTTCGGGAAAGAACATCAATGTTTTCCTCCTTTGCTGTGTTTGGAAACCAGCTCGACAAAAGCTGTAGTAGTAATAAGAATAATCAGACTGCTGACGATGATTGTGATAAAAATTGCGATGCTTTCAGCTTTAATAATATCGAGATAAAGCAGCATACTGATACCGGCTGGTAAAAACAGCATGCCCATCTTTTCGATTAGGATAGTACAGGCGTCTTCGACGCTTTCCTCACGGATGACACCTGTCAAAAGCAAAACAGCCAACAGGATCATACCAAGCAGTGCCGGTGGAAAAGCAATGTGCAGGGCCTGCAAAAACAAAACACTGACCCATTGCAGAGCCAGCAGAATAGCGATACCACGTAAAATAGAACCAGCTGTCATAAATTTTCCCCTCAATTTGTATAGAATAACTATTATTGTACTCTTGCATATATGTTTGTCAAGATTTTGATGAATTAAAATAATAATAAAAATATTTGACTTTTTGACTTTTGGCGTTTATAATAAAAATTAAGGAAGCCGGCGATGCCAGCTTCCTTGCGAATTATCCTACTTAAAAGCTATATAAAGATTAGTTAAAAGAATCAAACCTAAAAGGCCCATGGCAAACAGTCCCAGCAGTTCGAAGCGGTACATTGATACTTCTTCATTGAGCAGTGTATAACTGCGCTGGATAACGTGGATTTTATTTTCAATATTGTCTTTCCAGACAGAAGCGCGCAGCAATGACAGATATCGAGTGTAGATACGTGCATAGAAAATATCTTCTGTTACCTGCAGGGCATTGTTGATATTGCTGGTGAGACTGCTGACATCGGCCATCAGTTCCATCAGGTTACCGCGGATCTGGCGATAGCTTTCGAGCCGCGTTGCTTTACTGGTCATATTGGCTTCTTCAAGTTCATCATAGGTTTTATCAATGGCATTGTTGAGAGCGTTATCATAATAGCGCAGCTCTAAAAACTGTGCATTGGCAAATTCAAGCAGATCAGGAACGTCAAGGCTTCCACTTTGGTCGTAAACTACGGCTGAATCCCAGGCCAGATAAGTAATGTCGTCGGCATAGGAGAAGCGATTTTCCAGTGTTTCCCTGCGAGTTTGTTCACTGACAGGGGTTCTATCTTTAAGTAGCAGCGGGACCAGATCCCAGTCAGGGATATTCTCTTTGAAGTAATAAACAACAAAGTCTTCGTCGAAATCCGAAACACGCTCGTTTGAGCAGGCGGGACGAATCGTTTCCAGAACGGCGTCCAGATAATGATGGATCTCGTCTTCCGGCATATTTTCGCTGACGATAGCCATATCGAGATATTCGTCGTAAGTTACATCGTCTTCAAATGGGATTCTGATAATCAGGCTGATAACTCCCAAATCAAAAATACGGGCCTTGATTTCAGCCAGATAGGTTTTGCCGCCAAGTTCCATTTCGTGTGAACCAAGTTCTACCAAAACAGGCGGGTCTTTAAAGGTAATGGATTTTGTCGAGATCCTGTCCAGACGCAGACGTGAAGCTATTTTATTGCGGCTGGTCCACAGGGCCTGTACAAGGTCCAGGTTGATTTCGTCGGCGACGTCAAACAATCTGTAAACGATCATGGATGTATTCATACTTGCCTCCATATTATATTACTTTGATGATTTGCTGGTTGATATTGAATGATACAGGTCAGCAACAAGTGCAGAAGCCCATTGGCGTAGAGAGATATTATCTCGTTTACTATGCAAAAGCAGCTTACTTAATTGGTTTATTCGCCGCAGAGTTTAGTTTCCCTGCGTGACGATAAAAATTTTCTGTAAAAATAAGTTAATAAATTCTAAATTAGATGATAGTCAGGAGGTGTAGCGATATGCAGGAACGCTACAGTGAAGAAGTAAAAAGTATTTTGGAAGCAGCGCAGCAGCAGGCTGTAATGAATTATCAGCAGGAGCTGTCATGTGCGCATATTTTAGTGGCCTTAAGCAGCAGTGAAGGTTTTTTCAGATTTTTACTCGCTAATGTCAAGGCAGATGAAAGAAACTTTGCACAGGAGGCTAAAGCGTTGATGCAGCGCATTCCTTCTGTAAAGGGACAGGATCGTCAGCTGGTGATGAGCACAGCTTTAGCCAGAGTATTAGGGCTGGCAGCGCAGGCCGCCGGTCAAGGTGAAGTGAATGTTGGCAATTTGGTTGCAGCTTTAGCCGGTGACGGTGACAGCGAGACAGTTTCTCTGCTTAAAAAGTATGGTATTGATAAGAAAAAGGTTGAGGGCTTGTATATGGCTTATACTAATGGGCAAGCTGATGAAGAAAGCAAACAGACACTTGAAAAATATGGACAGGACCTTACTGCTAAAGCGATGGAAGGCAAGTTGGATCCAGTTATTGGCCGTGATGAGGAAATTCGCCGTGTAATTGAAATTTTATCGCGTCGTAAGAAAAATAATCCGGTGCTGATAGGTGAGCCTGGCGTTGGTAAAACGGCAATCGCTGAAGGTTTGGCAAGACGTATCGTAGCAGGTGATGTACCTGAAAATCTGAAAAACAAGACTTTATACGCTTTAGACCTGGCAGCTTTGGTTGCCGGTGCTAAGTATCGCGGAGAGTTTGAAGAACGTTTGAAAAAGGTTTTGAAGGTTATTTCCGATTCTGCAGGACAGATCATTATGTTTATTGATGAGCTGCATACCGTGGTTGGTGCTGGTGCAGCCGAAGGAGCCATGGATGCGGGTAACATACTGAAACCGATGCTGGCCCGCGGTGAATTGCGTTGTATCGGCGCGACTACATTAAATGAGTACCGCAAGTATATTGAAAAAGACAGCGCTTTAGAGCGTCGTTTCCAACCGGTAATGGTCAAACAGCCAGGCGTTGAGGATACGATTTCGATTCTGCGTGGATTGAAAGAACGTTATGAGGTGCATCACGGTGTAAGGATTAAGGATGCGGCTTTAGTTGCGGCTGCTGTAATGAGTAACCGTTATATCAACGATCGTTTTTTGCCTGATAAGGCGATTGATCTGGTCGATGAGGCGGCAGCACGATTGAGGACCGAGATCGATTCGCTTCCGGCAGCGCTTGACGAAAGTAAGCGGCGGATACTGCAGCTGGAGATCGAGGCTCAGGCCCTTGGCAAAGAACAGGATGAGCAGTCTAAAGAACGGCTGGTGAAAATTGAAGAAGAGCTGTCTGAGCTGAGAAAGGAAAATGAAGAGCTCGTTAAACGCTGGGACGGCGAAAAAGCTTCTATTGCCCGTGTGCGCGAAGTGAAAAAAGAGATCGATGCCGTTAAACAGGAAATGGAAGGCGCTGAGCGCAGCTATGATCTGAATAAACTGGCAGAACTTAAGTATGGACGGCTGCCGGCGTTGGAGAAGGAACTTGCAGAAGTCGAAGCAAACAATAAAAATGATAAAGAGAATGTGCTGCTGAAAGAAGAAGTAGATGAAGAAGATATCGCTAAGGTGGTCAGTACTTGGACAGGGATCCCTGTTTCGCGTCTTAGCGGCGGCGAACGCGAAAAGCTCGTACATCTTGAAGATATCCTGCATCAGCGCGTTGTCGGTCAGGACGATGCGGTTAAGGCTGTCAGTGAAGCTGTCGTTCGTGCCCGTGCCGGCATAAAAGATCCTGATCGTCCGATCGGCTCATTTATTTTCCTTGGTCCTACCGGCGTTGGCAAAACAGAGCTGGCTAAGGCTTTAGCCGAGATATTGTTTGACGACGAACGCAATATGATTCGTATCGATATGAGTGAATATATGGAAAAACATACCGTTTCCCGTCTTATCGGTGCACCTCCAGGCTATGTAGGCTATGATGAAGGCGGACAGCTGACTGAAGCAGTGCGTCGCCATCCTTATTCTGTGATTTTACTGGATGAAATCGAGAAAGCACATGCTGATGTGTTTAATGTACTGCTGCAGGTACTGGATGATGGCCGGTTGACCGACGGACAGGGACGCAATGTTGATTTCAAAAACACGTTGATTATTATGACGAGTAATCTTGGTTCGGCCGAGATCATGAAAAAGCAGGGACAAATTTCCAGAGAAGATATCCAGAGTATGCTGATGCAGTTCTTCAGACCGGAATTTTTAAATCGTGTGGATGATATCGTGGTCTTTAAGGCCTTGGAAAAAGAGCAGATTAATGATATCGTGAAAATGATTCTGAAAGAGCTTGGTGAAAGACTGGAAAAACAGCTTGATCTGACGCTGGTATGCAGTGATGAAGCTGTGGCATATCTGGCGGATACAGGGTTTGACCCCGCTTTTGGTGCCCGTCCTTTAAAACGCTTGATCGTACATACTGTTGAAAATCTGCTGGGAAGAAAAATTGTCAGCGGAGAGATCAAGAGCGGTGAAACTGTAAGAGTAGTCCTGAAGAATGGTGTAATTGATATTGAGCAGGTTTCCTAAGTATTAAAAAAGTAAAGATTTCTGTAAAACAAGGCTGTGTTCGTTGAACACAGCCTTGTTTACGTATATAATGAGTATATAAGGAATTTTTTTATTGGAAGGAGCGATCAGAATGGCTAAAAAGGTAGTGATTATTGGCGGTGTTGCTGCTGGAATGAAAACAGCTTCACGCCTGCGCCGCAGAGATAAGGACGCAGAAATCACAGTAGTGGAACGTGGACAGCAGGTAAGTTATGGAGCCTGCGGTTTTCCTTATTACATTGGCGGAGATGTAAAGGATTTTTCCAGTTTTACTCATACACCGCAGGGGTTTGCACGTGATGCGGAATTTTTTAAAAATGTTAAAGGCTTTGATGTTGTTACCGGGCATGAAGCTCAAAAAATAGACCGCGCGAATAAAACGGTAACCGTAATGGATAAAGAAACTGGGGCAATACAGGAAATGTCATACGACGTATTAGTGTTAGGGACTGGGGCTACGCCTGTAAAACTGTCTTTACCTGGAGCTGAACTGGGAGGGATACATAATTTCTGGTTCCCCTGGGAGACACTAAAGGTTAAGGAAGAGATGGAAGCCTATAAAGTCACCGATGTCGTTATCGTTGGGGCGGGCTTGATAGGCATGGAACTGGCGGAGGCTTTTCATAAGCAGGGGCTGACTGTAAATATTGTAGAGATGCAGGATCGTATCCTGCCGCAGATGCTGGATCTGGAAATGGCTGATTTAGTTAAGAAACCATTAGAAAAAGCCGGTATCAGGTTATATCTGGAAGAAAAGACGCTGGGTTTTGAAGGCGAAAATGGACGAGTTACAGCAGTAAAGACTGATAAACGTACGATTCCGGCTCAGTTGGTTATTGTGGCGGTAGGTGTACGCCCGAATACAGAGTTGGCAAGTGCTGCCGGACTGGAGCTAGGTACAAGCGGGGCGATTGCTGTTAATGAATATTTGCAGACCAGTGATCCTGATATTTATGCCGGCGGTGACTGTGCAGAAAATATGAATCTTATCAGCAAGAAAAGAATATTTGCACCAATGGGTTCCACTGCGAATAAACATGGACGTGTTATTGCGGACAATATTTGTGGTGACATGATAAAATATCCCGGTGTTTTAGGAACAGGGATCTGTCAGATATTGAACTGGCAAGCCGGAAGTACGGGTTTGAACGAAAAAACGGCCAAAGCCGCAGGGATTGAGTTTGAGTCTGTGGTCGTACCTGGATTTGACAGATTAGGTTATATGCCCGGCGCGCAGCGTTTGGTGCTGAAGCTGCTGGCGGAAATTAAGACTCAGAAGGTTATAGGGGCTCAGGTTGTAGGAACCGGCGGCGTTGATAAACGTGTAGATGCTTTGGCTGCTGCCATGAGCTTCGGAGCGACATTAGAAGATTTGAGCAATATTGATTTCGCATATGCGCCGCCTTTTAACGGGCCAATAGATAATATTGCGACAGCCGCCAATGTTTTGATGAATAAAATAGAAGGACGCCTGCGCAGTATTAATCCGAAAGATTTTAAAGAATTGCGTAAAAGCGGTGAATATACTTTGGTAGATGTGCGCACTCCGGGAGAATATAAAAGTAACCGTATCGCTGGCTGTGCTAATATCATCAATTTACCTTTGGGCAAGGTGCGCAGTGAAGCCGAGAATGTGCTGGCTGATAAAGACGCTAAACTTGTTTGTTCCTGTCAGATCAATCTGCGTGGTTATGAAGCTGAAACTATGCTGCGGGCCTTAGGTTATAAAAATGTCCAAAGCCTGGAAGGAAGCATGAGCAGCTGGCCTTATGAAACTGAAAGCGGCGAAAAGAAAGAATAGTTATATTTGAAATATTTTAACTGAATAGTGACATCAAAATTTGTAATAGGCAATTTCTATATTCAATATAGAAATTGCCTATTTTTCATTTAATGAGGCTTAGAATATAATGAATTTAAGGAAATTATACAATTTGGAGCGCTGATATTATGAAAGTGTTAGTGATAAACTGCGGTAGTTCCTCTATTAAATTTCAACTGCTGGAAATGGAAAACGAAATGTTATTGGCTAAAGGGCAAGTAGAACGCATAGGAATGGATGGAAGCCTTTTAAAATTTCTTGGAAAGCACGAATATGTCATTGAAATCAAAAGGACCATACCTGATCATAAAACTGGGATCCAGTTGATTTTAGAAAGTATCGTACAGGAAAATTACGGGGTTATTGCGTCGTTGGAAGAGATAGAATGTATTGGACATAGAGTGGTACATGGCGGGGAAAGGTTTAAAGAGTCGGTTGTTATAAATGACGAAGTACTGAAAACAATCAGTTCCTGCATAACCATAGCTCCTTTGCATAATCCTGTAAATCTGGAAGGAATAAAAATTTGTCAGGATTTGTTTCCTGGTGTTATGCAGGTTGCAGTTTTTGATACAGCATTTCATCAGACTATTCCGGAAACAGCTTATCTTTACGGGCTGCCTTATGAATTGTATATAAAATATGGTATCAGGCGGTATGGATTTCATGGAATTTCTCATCAGTATGTTGCGGACACATTAGCGCAGAAAATAGGCCGTGCCCTTAAGAAAATGAAAATAATTACTTGCCATTTGGGAAATGGAGCCAGTGTTGCTGCTGTTAAAGATGGGAGATCAATTGATACCAGCATGGGCTTTACTCCTTTGGAGGGTTTGATTATGGGAACAAGGTCCGGAGAGATTGATCCGGCTATTATTCCCTTTATTATGGAACAGGAGGATATGACTGGTAAGCAGGTATATAGATATTTGAACAATAAATCAGGGATACTTGGATTGTCAGGATTATCCAGTGATTTTAGAGATCTGGAAAGTGCAGCTAAGATAGGAGACCAGAGAGCACAGATGGCAATAGATGTCTTTGCCTATCAGGTAAGAAAATACATCGGAAGTTATGTGGTTGCAATGGGAGGTCTGGATGCAATAGTTTTTACTGCTGGGCTTGGTGAAAATTCACCGTACATGCGCGCTAAAATATGCAGTGGGCTGGAAGTTGTTGGAGCACATCTGGATCTGAAGAAAAATGAAGTGCGCGGAGAGGATGCGGATTTAAGCAAGTTTGATTCTGACGTTGCTATTTGGACGATCTTAACTAATGAAGAACTTATGATTGCCAGAGAAACGAAAAAATTATTTGCTGTTAAGCAGTAAATTAAAGGAGGGTAAAATGATGAAGAAAAATATTCTTATCAAAAATGGTGTTGTTGTAGATCCAATATTTAAAACCCAGGAACAGCGTGATGTTTATATCCAAAGCGGAAGAATAGCCAGTGCTAAAAATTTTACGGGCGCTGATATTGTTATCGATGCTTCAGGAAATTTGGTTGTTCCCGGGTTGATCGATTTCCACAGTCATGTTTTTGCGGACGGGACAGAGATAGGAATAGAACCTGATTTAAGTTTTATACCGCAAGGTGTTACAACTGCTGTTGATGCAGGTAGTACCGGTATTGCAAATTTTGAATGCTTTAAAAAAGATGTTATCCAACGCTCTAAAATGCGTATCAAAGCTTTTGTGAATCTCTGCCCTGCAGGGCTTGCTACGATGAAATATCATGAAAATGTTGAGCCGTCATGTTGGGATGTTGGAAGATTAAGGGATGTTTTGACAGAGCACCATGATATTTTGCTGGGATTAAAAATAAGGATCAGTAAAGAAATAGTTGGCGATTTGGGGATCAATGTTTTAAAACAGGCAGTTAATGTTGCTGAAAAGCTGGGAACCAGACTGGCAGTACATGTGACAAATCCTCCTGAGGCAATGGAAACAGTTGTTAAGCTTTTGCGTCCTGACGATGTTTTGGCGCATTGTTATCATGGTACAGGATATACGATTTTGGATAATAATGGCAAAGTGCTCCCAGCGGTTCGTGAGGCGCAAAAACGCGGCGTTATTATTGATGCGGCTAATGGAGGCAATCATTGGTCATTTAAAGTAGCGGAGAAAGCTATAGCTGAAGGCTTTTATCCGGATATCATCTCTACTGATTTGACAGTAAAAACTTTGTTTAAAGATCCGGTGTTTTCAATGCCGTATCTGATGTCAAAGTATTTGTTCTTAAAAATGCCACTGCCGGAAATTATTGCGCGTTGTACCAGCATTCCGGCAAAGATTATGGGGATGGAAAGCGAAATCGGACAACTGCAGGAAGGATTTCTTGCGGATGTGGCAATTTTAAAACGTTGTGATAAATATATCTGCTTCAGTGATACACAGAAGGAAACAAGAATAGGCAGAGAAGTGCTTGTACCGCAGCTGACTATTACCGGTGGAGAAATTGTGTATCGCAGTATTTCTTTATGAGAGGAGTATTAGTATGAAATTATTGGAAGGTATCAGGGTTTTAGATATTTCAACAGTAATAGCTGCACCATTTGCCGCTGGATTGATGGCTGATTTTGGCGCTGAAGTTATTAAGGTGGAGATGCCGGACGGAGGAGATCCTTTTCGCAGACTGGGACCATATCATGAAGGGCAGGCTATGCGTTTTGCCTGTATGGGCAGAAATAAAAAATCAATTACTTTAGATCTGCGTATGGAAAAGGGTAAAGAAATATTTTTACAGCTGGTAGAAAAAAGTGATGTTGTAATTGAAAATTTTAGAACTGGGACATTAGATAAGTGGGGCATTGGTTATGAGGCGATGAAATTAAGGAAACAGGATATAATCCTCAGCCATGTGACAGGTTATGGTCAAACAGGTCCTTACAAAAATATTCCTGGTTTTGGAACACCGGCGACTGCTTTTTCAGGAATGACATATATTACGGGATACCCAGACAGGCCTCCGGTCAGCCCGTCTTTTTCGCTTACAGATTATATTGCAGGGTTATATACAGCTATGGGTACTATGATGGCTTTATATCACCGGGATGCCCTTCATGGCAAAGGACAGGAAATAGATGTAAGCTTATATGAAGGTATTTTTAGGTTTATGGAAATATTGTGCGCTGATTATGATAAGAACGGTATTATAAGGGAGAGAAAACCAAAATTGAATGGGACTTCCAGTCCTGGAGGTACGTATAAAACTAAAGACGGTAAGTGGGTAGTTTTGGTCTGCAGTACTGACAGAACTTGGGAATATTTGGCTGGAGCAATGCACAGAGAAGACTTGATGACAAATCCGCTCTATGAAACGATGAGGGCAAGAGTAACCAACGACAATTCTCTGGATAAAATAGTTAGTGATTGGATAGGCAGTAAAGAGTATATTGAGCTGAAAGAGATTGTAGATAAAGCTGGGGTGCCTGTAAATTTAGTTTACAGTATCGAAGATATCTTTGCTGATCCGCATTATGCCGCAAGAAATGATATTGTTGAGATGTCTCACCCAGTATTGGGAACAATAAAAATGCCGGGAATAACACCTGTATTCAGTGAAACCCCAGGCGAAATTAAATGGGTAGGGCCACAGCTTGGTGAGCATAATGATGCAATATATGAAGGGCTGTTGGGATTTTCTCAGTCGGTATGTGCAGAGCTGCACGCAGAAAGAGTGATTTAAGATGAAAAGTTTACCTGATTTTATTAAAATTTGTGAAGTTGGGCCGAGGGATGGTCTGCAGAATGAAAAAGTATTTCTGACGATCGAACAAAAGCTGGAACTGATTGAAACAGCAGCTGAAGCAGGTATAAAAGTTATTGAAATCGGATCTTTTGTCAATCCTAAAGCAGTACCGCAGATGGCTGATACAGATCAGATCGCTGCAAGACTGCACAGAAAAGCGGGCGTTGAGTACAGAGGGCTGATTTTCAATATGCAGGGATTGAAAAGGGCGGAAGCTGCTGGTATCAGTAAAGCTAAAATAACTGTTTCGGCCAGTAGATCACATTGCTTGAGAAATATGAATAAAACTCCGGAGGAAGCTGTAAAGTCATTTGCTGAACTGGCTGAATATGCTGAACAGAAAAAAATAGTGCTGTCTGGCGCTATATCAACATCTTTTGGCTGTTCTATAGATGGAATTGTACCATTAGAACAAGTGGTCAATATTATTTTTCAGCTGCGAAAATTAGGAATTCAGGAAATATCATTGTCAGATACGACGGGGATGGCTAATCCTCTGCAAGTTTATGAGTATGGAGTTCATATAAAAAAATTATTTCCTGATATCGAATGGGTACTGCATTTTCATAATACACGTGGTATGGGATTAGCTAATGTTTTAGCAGGATTAATGGCAGGAATTACAAATTATGACGCTTGTTTTGCAGGCTTGGGCGGTTGTCCGTTTGCTCCCGGAGCTTCAGGAAATATTGCCACTGAAGACTTGATAAATATGTGTGAGGAAATGGGAATTATGACAGGAACGGATTTAGCGAAATATCTAGAACTTGGATATAGAGTAGAGCGGTATATAGGTGGGAGCCGTTCCAGCGCTTTGTTAAGAGCCGGGCGTAATTGTGATATTAAAAGTAAATAAAAGAATTATAGTTGCTTATTTTATATGAATATATGGGTACGGACATGATATAATTAACGAAAGTTACGGTTGTATATTAGGCGGTGCATTATGGAAGAACGGGACTGGCAGATCATCAAAACACTGTATGAACAAAAAAATATAACAAAAACGGCAAGAGTTTTGTATATGTCTCAGCCGACATTGACTGCCCGGATTAAACAAATTGAAGAGTCTTTAGGAACGAAATTATTATATCGCGGCAACAAAGGTATAACTTTTACTGAAACCGGAGAATATACGGTAAAATTTGCTGAACATATACTTGGCGAAATGCAGGAGCTGAGAGAAACTATTACCAATATGCAGGAAGATGTTGCAGGAACCCTGCGTATTGCTGCTCCAAGTATCCTTGCCAGATATTTTTTGCCAAAGCTGCTGGGTAGATTCCAGGATATGTATCCCAAAACGAAATTTGATGTACAGATTGCACAAAGCAGTGATGTTATAAGCCTTGCCAGTTCCTTGGGAATTCATTTCGGTTTTGTAAGAAATGATTTTGACTGGCGGGAGGACGAACGCGTACTTTTAACCACGAATCATGTGTGTGCCGTAGCTGCTCAGCCGTTTAAACTGGAGGATCTTCCCCATATGGTCCGTGTAGATTATGATACAGACCAATATTATCAAAATTTACTTGATGGCTGGTGGCATGAAACTTTTGAGGATTCTCCTATTATTGGTACGCGGGTCAGTAATTTGGATCTTTGTAAAGAAATGGTTTTCAACGGATTGGGGTATGGAATTTTGCCATCAATTTTAATTGAAGAATATCCTCAACTATATTCTATTCCTTTAGTGCATAAGAACGGTTCTAAGCTGGAAAGAAAAACATGGCTGATTTATAAAAAAGAGCTGCTCGATTTAAGATTACCCAAAGTCTTTTTAGAATTTGTAATTGATTCTGATTTTGACAGTTTTCAGAGAAATCATTAATATTTACAGGAGCTTTTGAGATAGGCATTTTTGATGATTAACATCGAAAATGCCTATTTTTCATATATCTGGAAAGTATATATAATTGAATTAGGATAAAACATAAAAAGGCGGTGTGAATATGGTGTTCAGAGGTCATGAAATAACTACGGGAACAGCTAATAAAGGCGACGCTTTAATAACATTGGAAATTACTAAAAGTGACGGTGTAAAAATAGAAATCACCAGTAAAGTTCTAGTTAAATATGGACAGTCTATTGAAAAAAGTGTCAAGGAAATTTTAGCAGCAGCCAATTTGGGAAATGCGCGTGTGCTGATTGAAGATCATGGTGCCCTGGATTTTGTAATAAGAGCCAGACTGGAAACGGCAATACAAAGATTTTTATCAGAAAAGGAGTATTAACATGAATTCTCTTTATAGAACGATGTTTTTTGTGCCAGGCAATGACCCTAAAAAAATTATAGGTGCTGAAATTTATCGTCCTGATTGTATTATTTATGATTTGGAAGACTCAGTATCAATTTTTGAGAAAGACAGTGCCAGAATTTTAGTAAAATATGCTTTGCAGTATAATCGCCCGGATTGCAGGGTTGGGATAAGAATTAATCAAGCGGATTCACCATATTATGGAGATGATGTAAGTAGTATGGTTCCTTTGCAGCCGGATTTTCTTAGATTACCAAAAGCAGAGACTGCGGAAGATATAAAAAAATTAGATGTATTGATTACTGAGATAGAAGAAAAACATGCTATTGAGATTGGGGCTGTTAAAATAGTTGCCAGTATCGAAACTGCGTTGGGGGTAGTAAATTCTTATAAAATAGCCAGCGCTTCCAAACGTATGCTGGCAATCGGATTAGGCGCAGAAGATTTCCGTACAGATATGCGTATGGAACGTTCCGAAGATGCATCTGAGATATTATTTGCAAGGAATTTGATTTCGTTGAACGCACATGCTACGGGAATTATGGCAATGGATTATGTTTATAGTAATATTAAAAATATCGAAGGGTTTAGAGCTGATGTTAAGCTAGGTAAGCAATTAGGTTATACGGGGAAATCAGTAGTGCATCCTAATCAAATTGGCGTGGTACATGAGCTGTACACACCAACTATAAAAGAAATAGAGTCTGCTAAAGAGATTTTAAACGCATATGAAGACGCACTAAAAAATGCTTCAGGGGTTACTTCGCTTAATGGGAAAATGATTGATAAACCAATGGTTACAAGAGCAATGTCCATCCTGTCATATGCTAAAGCTGCAGGAATGGAGGTTTGAAAATGGATAAAGGGATTATAGAGTTGATTAATAAAATACCCGGTTGGGAAAATAAAATGCCATATCAGGGAGCGTTTGCCGTAAAACCTTTTGGGAGAATGGCAGGAAGACCGGTGAAATGTGTTGTGCCCGGTAAAGATAAAGTATTGGAGCTGGATAAGGTTTTAGATGCAGTAGAACTTAAAGACGGGATGACGATTTCCTTTCATCATGCGCTGCGAAATGGCGATTTGGTGATGCAAAAAGTTGTAGCGGCCATTTCCAGAAAAGGTATTAAAGATCTTACATTATCAGCAAGTTCACTGAGTCTTGTTCAGGATGCATTACTTCCATATTTTGAAGATGGGACGATTACGGCTATAGATACTAGTGGGGCAAGAGGCAGGATAGGAGAATTTATTCAAAAAAATAAATTGAAAAAACCTGCTATTTTCCGCACTCATGGCGGTCGGGCACGGGCGATTGAAAGCGGCGAGCTGCACATAGATGTAGCGTTTATTGCAGCTCCGACTTGTGATAAATATGGAAATATCAACGGTGTGCAGGGAAAGTCGGCCTGTGGTTCATTAGGATATGCAATGCCGGATGCCGAATATGCGGAACAGGTTGTAGCTGTAACTGACGGATTAGTTTCAGTACCTTTGGAATATGTCAGCATTCCGCAAACCCAGGTTGATTATATAGTTGAAGTGGAAAGTATTGGTGATCCTTCTGGTATAGCTACAGGATCGATCCGAATAAGCAAAAATCCTGCAGAGCTGGTTATTTCTAAATATGTGGCTGAGGTCATAAAGTATGCAGGGCTTCTAAAGGAAGGGATTATTTTTCAGTTTGGCAGCGGTGGAATAGCAATTTCTGCTGCTGGTTTTGTACAGACAGAAATGCAGCGTACTGGTATAAAAGCTGCAGCCGGGATCGGCGGGGCTTCGGGATTCTTGACTGAGATGCTTGCAAATGGCTATATCGGGACGTTTTTTGATCCACAGGACTTTGATACAAAAGCTATTGAATCACTGTATTTTAATAGCAGACATCACGAGATTTCTGCTTCTGCATATGCGAATCCATTCAGTGCCAATCCCTATGTCAATCTGTTGGATGTGGCTGTTTTAAGTGCTACGGAAGTAGATATTAATTTTAATGTTAATGTACTTACTGATTCTTATGGTAAGTTGATTGGTGCACCTGGTGGTCATCCTGATGCAGCTGCTGGAGCTGAGGTGACGATAGTAGCTTTGCCGCTTTTGCGTGGACGGCTGCCGATGCTGCTGGAAAAGGTACAAACAGTAGTCACTCCCGGTGAAACTGTAGATGTTTTAGTAACTGATTACGGGATTGCAATTAATCCGAAACGGCTTGATCTATATGAAATTTTACAAAAAACATCACTGCCGGTAATGACAGTAGAAGAATTACATCAGAAAGCGCAAAAACTGGCTGGAGTTGCTGAAAAAACGATTTTAGGTGATAGAGTTTGTGGTTTAGTAGAATATCGTGATGGTACAATTATTGATGTTGTTTACGATTTGCCGTGATTTTATAAAAAGAGGTGAATAATATGTATAACAGTTGGTATGATGTTTTTCCTGAAATTGTAATGATCAGTGACAAGGAGCTGCAGAAAAAGGTGGTAGAAACATACGAGGAAGCGTTGAAGACAGGCGGATGGCAGCTAAATGATATTGATACAATACCCTTTACTTTATTGATACCGGATACAATGATCAGTTACAGGACCCATGTCAGAACGGTTACAAGAATGTCTCTGAAAGCTTATGAAGAATGGGAAGTATACGGAGAGAAATTTAAACTTAATAAAGATTATCTGTTGGCAGGAGCACTTTTACATGACGTAGGAAAGTTGATTGAGTATGAAAAGACTGCTGATGGTAAAACACAGAAATCACAGCTGGGAAAAAATCTCCGACATCCATTTTCTGGCTGTGCACTTGCGGTAAAACATGGACTGCCTGTTGAAGTTGCACACATTATCGCTAATCATGCTAAAGAAGGCGATGGAACGCTGAGAAGTCCGGAAGGGGTTATTGTCAACAAATGCGATATGCTGAATTTTGAAGGCTTGAAAGCTTTTGTGGGTATGATTTAAATAAAAGTTATTTGGATAAATAAAGAAAGAAGGCGAGTGTTATGGTAGTACGGTGGTTGCTTTTATTATTAGTCCCGGTTTCTATTTTAATGGTACCTGTTCCCAGTGGACTGACACCGCTGGCCTGGAAAATATTTGCTGTTTATATAGCAGCCATCTTAGGACTGATCCTGAGGCCGGCGGGTGAAGCGGTGGTAATGCTCAGTGTGATAGCCTTTGGATCTTTTATCGTTCCAGTCGGTCAACTACTCAGTGGTTATGGTAACGGCACTGTGTGGCTGGTATTTACAGCTTTTCTTATTACGCAGGCTTTTGCTGATACAGGGCTTGGTAGACGTGTTGCTTACTGGATGATCGGAAGATTTGGCAAATCATCCTTGGGGCTGGTGTATGGACAGATGCTGACAGATCTTATTTTAAGCCCTGCGACACCTTCTAATACAGCTCGCTCCGGTGGTATCGTTTATCCGATTTTCAGAAATGTTGCCAGCACTCTGAATTCTGAACCTGAAGATAACCCACGCAGAATCGGTTCGTATATAACGATCAGCGGTTACGCGATCAGTTTGTCTACTTCGGCAGTTTTTCTAACAGCTTGTGCTCCTAATATTCTTACGGTAGGTTTTGCCAGAGATATTTTAAAAGTAGATATCAGCTGGATGGACTGGTTTATCGGTCTTGCTTTTCCTGCGCTTTTGGCCTGTCTGGTAGTTCCGTATTTGATTTACAAAGTGTATCCGCCTGAGCTTAAAGAGATTTCTAATCATAAAGAACTGTCGGCGCAAGGACTTCGAGAGATTGGGCCAATGACAGGAAAAGAGAAATTACTGGTAATATTTTTTGTTCTGGCAATTCTTGGTTGGGCAACAAGCAGCTTTACTAAACTGGACGGCACTGCTGTAGCCTTATTGTTCTTTGCCTGCTGTGCTATATTTAAACTTATTGATTGGAAGAATGTACTTGCGAATAATGGTGCATGGAATACTCTTATCTGGTACGGAGCTATCATGGGGATCTCCGGAATATTGAGTAAAGCAAAATTTTTCGTTTGGCTGGCAAAAGTAGTTGGTGAGCATATGAATTTTGTCGGCGTCAATCAAGCTCTTGTTATGGGGATTTTGCTTGTGATAAGTATTCTGGTCAGATATGTGTTTGCTTCCATGGGTGCATATGTAGGCGCATTTATTCCTGTCTTGTTCACTTTAGGGCTTGTGGCTCAGGTACCACCGCTTCCGTTGGTATTTTTACTTGGTGCATCTTCAGCGTATGGCTGTTTATTGACTCATTACGGTGGTGCAGTAGGTCCGGTTTTGTTTGGGACCGGTTATGTGCCGCAAAAGACATGGTGGAAAATAGGAGCAGTTTTAGTTGCTTTTAACTTTGTCCTTTATATGACGGTCGGTCTGGGATATTGGAAAGTACTGGGCTTGTGGTAATTTTTTTACAATAAAATTTCTTGATACCGGTTTGATAAAAAAATCAAACCGGTATCAAATTTATCAAAGGAAAGAAGGAGGTCGCGATTATGAGTCTGAAGGTCCATACAAATCGCTGCAAAGGCTGCGGGATCTGCGTAGCATTTTGCCCCAAACAGGTTTTGGCAATTAGCGAGATCGAAAAAGTAGAGGTGGTCGCCGAGGATAAATGTATCCAATGCGGCCAGTGCGAAACACGCTGCCCTGACTTTGCGATTTTTGTAGA
>NZ_QLTS01000016.1 GCF_003269275.1 Phascolarctobacterium faecium DSM 14760
GCGGAAGCCAAATGCGGGCCGGTACTGGCTGCGGAAGGGGACCCAAGGATCACAAAATTCGGCAGATTTATGAGGGCTACCAGACTTGATGAGCTACCGCAGCTGTTCAATGTGCTGAAAGGCGAAATGAGCATCGTCGGCCCCAGGCCGGAACGACCATTCTTCGTCAAGCAGTTTATTGCCCAAAAACTTGAATATGACTATCGCCACAACGTAAAACCAGGCATCACGGGCCTGGCACAGATAGCAGGTAAATACAACACCAGTGCCTATGACAAGATGATATACGACTTGCTGTATATACAGGACGTCAGCGTCAAAACAGACCTGATGATCATGCTGCAGACATTCAAAGTTCTGCTGACAAAAAGCAGTACCGAAGGAGTTAAATAAAAGTGGAATTTTCCGTGTTGATGTCGGTTTACTATAAAGAAAACCCGGAATACCTGAAGCGAGCATTAGACAGTATACTAAACCAAACTATAACTGCAGATGAAATTGTATTGATTAAAGACGGACCATTAACTAAAGAATTAGATGATGCGATTGCTAATTACGAAGAAAAGTACATTGCAATATTAAGAGTTTTATCCTTAGAAAATAACGTTGGGTTGGGTGAAGCTCTTAATTATGGTGTAAGGCATTGCAAATATGATTTGATAGCAAGGATGGATACTGATGATATAGCTCTGCCAACAAGATTTGAATTACAAATGAAGGAGTTTATTGAAAACAAGGAACTTGCATTATGTGGTGGGCAGATAGCAGAATTTGAAAATGATCCTCAGATTATTAGTGGTTACAGAAAGGTTCCTTTAACACAAGCAGCAATATTAAAATTTGCTAAAAAGCGTAATCCTTTTAATCATGTGACGGTAATGTTTAGAAAACAAGCTATTTTAGAAAGTGGCAACTATCAGGATATGCCGTATTTTGAAGATTACTGGCTATGGGTACGTATGTTGCAAAAAGGGTATATAGTAAAAAATATAGCGAATATATTAGTAAATGTATGTGCTGGTGAAAAAATGCTTAGTAGAAGACATGGGAAAGTATATTTGAATTTTATTTATAAATTTTGTGCCAATATGTACAAGATAAAATTTTGCAGTCTAACTAATATCGCTTTTATATTTTGCATAAGGGGAATTTTATCAGTGACACCAAGAAAAATTTTAGAACAAACGTATAAATATTTTTGTAGAAGGAGTAGTTTATAGATGAGTAACATTACTATAATTATAAAGACTTTTCAACGACTAAAAAGTCTAGAGTGTTTATTAAAATCTATAGAAGACCAAAAATTGAACAATATTCCTATCATAATATTAGACGACAGTAGAGAAAATTATAAAGATGCAATATTGGAAAAATTTTCAAAACTAAATATAAATTACATAGTTACTGAATTTGATATAGGTTTATCAAAGGGAAGAAATATACTGCTTGAACATGTAAAAACTGATTATATTATATTATGTGATGATGATTTTGAATTTGATAGTCGTACTAATATAAGTAAGGGATTATTACTTCTAAAAGAATATAATTTGGATATTTTGGGTGGATCAGTTTATGAAAGAGTAGAATTAAACAGTATATTTAGTGTTTTGCATTTATTGAAACATCCTAAATATTTTATTGATTTACTAAATGGTAAAGAAACTAATAAAGTATATAATGGATTTATTGAAATAACTTCGCATAAAGTTCTGGTTAAAAGTGAGAGCAACGGTAACCTTTTTTTAGAAAAAGATATTTATCAATGTGATTTTGTAAATAACTTTTTTATAGCTAAAACTGATAGTATAAAAAAGTTAAATGGATGGCAACCTGAATATATAAAACTTGCTGAACATATGTTGTTTTTTATTCGATGTAAACAACATTTCCTATCAGTTGCTTATACTCATCATTTGGGCGTAAAACATCATCCTTATAAAAGTTTAGAATATAGCAAATATAGATTAAGAGCTTTATGGATGCGTGAATTAGCATTTAAATTTCTGAATTTGAATATTTTTGAACATTATGATATGAATAAAAACTTATTATATAAATACGAAAGCAAGGAATAAATGTGAATTTAAAAAAATCATCAAAAATAATACTTTGATAAAATGGATCATAATAATTTTAGGCTATTTATATTTTGGATTTTTACATATTATTTGTAGTTTTTGTAAGATTAAAAATAATAAAATTGTAGTTTGTAGTTTTTATGGAAAGGGATATAGTGATAATCCGAAATATATTGTAGAAGAATTATTAAATAGAAATTTAAATGTGGACATTGTGTGGTTATTAGATAATCCATCAATGTATATATTGCCTAATAAGATCAGAAAAATCAGAATTTTTTCAATTAAATCCGTTTATGAATTATTAACAGCTAAAGTTTGGATTGATAATTGCAGAAAATATTTTTTTTATAATATATTTAAGCCAAATGGTACTATTTATATTCAAACTTGGCATGGGGGAATTGGGCTAAAAAGAGCAGAAAAAGAAGTTGAAAATCATCTTGCTAAGAGCTATATATATTCGGCTAAACATGATTCTAAAATGATTGACTATTTTTTATCAGGCAGTAAATTACAATCTAAAGATATAAAAGAAAATTTTTGGTATAAAGGGAAAATTGAAGAGTTCGGGTTGCCACGTAATGATCAGTTGATAAATAAACAAAATTGGTTAAAAGAAAAAGTGTATAGTTTCTATAAGTTAAATTCTTATACTAAGATATGCTTAATTGCACCGACATTTAGAAAAGGGAATGTTCAAGCTGGATTTGTAGATTTTGGTAGTTTGAAGAAGACTTTAAAAGAAAAATTTGATGGAGAATGGATCATATTTTTAAGATTGCATCCTAATATTAGAGACACAGAGATAGAGTTACCAGATTATGTAGTGAATGCAAGTTTTTATGAAGATAGCCAAGAACTTTTGTGTGCTGCAGATATTTTAATTACAGATTATTCATCAATTATGTTTGATATGATGTTATGCAATAAGCCAGTATTTATTTATGCTGATGATATTAATGAATATCGCAAAGACAGAAATTTTAAATTTCGGTTTGAAGAGTTGCCGTTTGTATGTGCAGAAAGTAATGAGGAACTTATCAAAAATATAGAAAGGTTTAATCGAGAAATTTATTTGCAAAACTTGTCTAAATTTAGAAGAAAAGTAGTACTGTATGAAAATGGTAATGCTTCCGATAAAATTGTGACTAAAATATCAGAAATAATAAATGAAAAAATATCGCCAATGGAATAGAAAGATGTTATTAAAGTATTAAGATGTTAATTATTCCAGTAGGAAATTTGGCTGCAAAAGGCGTGAAATAAATGGATGATTTGATAAGCGTAATAGTGCCGGTTTATAATGCAGAATTTTATTTGAGGCAGTGTATTGATTCAATAATAAAACAAACATATACAAATTTAGAAATAGTTTTAGTTAATGATGGCAGTACAGATAACAGCGGTAAAATTTGTGATGAATATAAAGAAATTGATAGCAGGATTAAAGTGATACATAAAATGAATGGTGGGTTAAGTTCTGCAAGAAACGCTGGCCTGGACGTTTGCATATCTGGGGGGGACTATATTGCGTTTGTAGATAGCGACGACTGGATAGAATCCGATATGTTTGAAAAACTGTATAATGAGATAAAGAGAGTCAACGGTGATATTGTAGTTTGTGGCTACTACATCGATAAACAAGATCAGACCTACATTAGGAAGCTTGAGAAGGGAATTTTTGTTGGTAATGATAATGTTTTAAAGAAGTGTTTTTATAATAAGAATTTCCCAAATGCAGTATGGTGTAAACTATATAATAAAAATATTTTTAATGAAGTAAGATTTCCTGAAGGTAAGTTGTATGAAGATATGCTGATTATATTAGATGTGCTAGAAAAGACTTCGGTTGTATCGATAATTCCTGAAGCGTTTTATCATTATAGTCAACGATTAAATAGTATTATGAATGAGAAAACATATCATAAAAGTTTTGAAAAAATTTTGGCCTGTGAGAATATTTTAGAAAAAGTAAAAGTGAGAAAGCCTGATTTAATGAATTTGGCATATAGTCAGTTATATAAGCATTATATGTATTTTTTAGATGATATTATTTTTGGTAGAATTAACGTTCCTACAAATGGTGTCACTTCAGAAATGATAAAAAAGTATTTTCAAAAAAATATATTAGAAATATTAAAGAATCTAAATGTAAAATCAAAAAATAAATTAATGTATATTATAATTTCTTTAAATTTAACATTTTATAAAATGTTTGTAGAATTTGTAGAAAAAGTAAGAAAATAAAATTTATAAAAGGTGTGTATATGAAAAAACATGCATATTTAATAATTGCACATAATGATTTTGAGATATTGGAGAATTTGATTATTCTTTTAGATGATATGCGAAATGATATTTATATACATATAGATGTTAAAGTAAAAAAATTTGATTTTGAATATTTTAGAAGTTTAGTAAAAAAATCTAGAATCGAGATATTTAAAAAGATAAATGTTTTGTGGGGGGGTACTACTCAAATAGATGTAGAGTTGTTTTTGTTAGAACATGCTAGTAAAAACCAATATGATTATTATCATTTACTATCGGGCGTTGATCTTCCTTTGAAATCACAGGATTATATTCATCAATTTTTTGATAAAAATAATGGGAAAGAATTCATAAATTTTGATGAATGTGTTAGAAATATTGTGATTGAAAAAAGAGTAAAATATTATTATTTTTTTGTTGGCGGTTATAGATCTCAAAATTTATTTTATAGATATTTTACAAAAATATTTAATAGGATAAGCCGTACAGTACAAAATATTTTAGGAATAAGTAAAATAGATGAAGGGTCCGTTTATAGAAAAGGTAGTCAATGGTTTAGTATAACACATAGTTTAGCAAAGTATGTGTTAGATCAAAGAGAAAATATAAAAAGAAATTATCGTTATAGCTTTTGTTGTGACGAAGTTTTTCTTCAGACAATCGTATATAATTCTCCTTTTTTTGCAATGGTAAAAAGAATAGATGAAAAATATAATAATGCTTTACGTTATATTGATTGGGAACATGGAAATCCTTATGTGTTCAAAAGTAGTGATTTTAATAATCTGATAAAATCGAAAGCATTATTTGCAAGAAAATTTAATGTAGAGAATATAGATGTTGTTAAGAAAATTACTCAACACATACTAAATGAATTATGAGCTATATGTTCACATGAACGTATTTAATGCTAAATATTATTCATTGATAATATTTGGAAAGCGAGATAAAAGTTAGTTGAATTTTATATTAATGGTTGAATTATGAGAATCAAGCAATCTGGAAAAAACATAAAATATTCTACAATATCTTATGTTATAAAATTAAGTTTACAATTTATTGTACGGTTATTTTTTATAAGAACATTGCCCATAGAATATTTAGGTATCAACGGTTTATTTACCAATTTGCTGGCTATGTTATCGTTGGCAGAGTTAGGCGTTGGGTCAGCCATTGTCTATAGTTTGTATAAGCCGCTGGCTGAAAAAGACACAGAAACAGTTAAAGCTTTGATGCGATTATTCCAAAAGACGTATAGTGGCATTGGTATTTTTATTATTATTGCCGGTATTTGTGTGCTACCATGGCTGGATTGGTTTATCAAAGGGAATGCTGTTACTGATATTCATTGGTTCTATGTAATTTTTTTACTGAATACCGGCGTCAGTTATTTTTATTCCTATAAACGCAATTTACTGATTGCTGACCAAAAGCAGTATATTAATAGTATTTATCAAAGCGGCGGGCAGATTGTGCTGGCGGTATTACAAATTATTGCTTTGCTTGTGTATCCCAGCTATTGGCTGTATATTGTTTTGATTCTGCTGGTAACGATTTGTGAAAATTTTGCAGTGGCTAAAAAAGCTGATCAGGTTTACCCTTTTTTGCAGGATAAAGAAGTAAAAAAATTGGATAGCGACATTAAGAATACTATTGTTAAAAATGTTAAGGCTATGATCGCGCATAAAATAGGTGGCATGGCAGTCTTTTCAACCTCTAATCTGATTTTATCCAAATTCGTTGGCCTAGCGGCTGTTGGCTTATACAGTAATTATTATCTGGTCATCAGCGCAGTCAACAGTTTTGCCGGCCAGTTTTTTGCTTCGGTAACTGCAAGTATCGGTAATCTTATTGTTTTGGAAACTGTTGAAAAAAAAGTAAAAATTTTTAAGGTTATAGAATTTATAGTTGCATGGCAGGCGATGATTGTCAGCTGTGGTTTTTATGTATTTTTCAATCAACTTATCGAGCTCTGGCTGGGGAAACGGTTTTTATTTGAGGAACCAATAGTAAATTGGCTTATCATTAATTTTTTTTTGATGTATATGCGTAAAGCAGTATTGGCTTTTCGTGATGCCAGCGGCCTGTATTGGAACGACCGTTATAAGCCGTTAGCAGAATCAGTAATCAATTTGATTGCTTCTGTGTGTCTTACTATTCATTACGGTGTTATCGGAGTTATCTGGGGCGGGATTATCAGTACATTACTGACTTGTTTCTGGGTAGAACCGTATGTTTTATTTAGGAACAGTATCGAGATCAAACTGAAAGACTATTTTAAGGATTATTTCAAATATGCTGCTGTGACTTTGCTGACATCTGTTGTCAGTAAGTGGCTGTATACTAAGTTATTCACCGAGGTTACTATCATTAACTTTGTGCTTGGTGTGGTCTTGTGTTTGGTTGTTACTAATGCGGTGTGGGTTCTGGTTTTTCGAAAGCGAGAGGAAATGGTTTATCTGCGCAATATTGCCAGGGATAAGTTTGGCATGAAATTTTTGTAGTTTTACATGAAAATTTTGAATTTTATTTTCACTGTTGGTATGTAGTACAACAGATTGCTTTTAAGATAGCTGCTAGTTGATTAGTGCTGAACTATTGCTGACAGGGACAGAAAGTAACGACAGGGATTAAAAATAAATGTGCGATTTTCAACAAAGCTTTTAACAAAGCCGCTGTGTGTTAAAACGCTTGATACAGGCTGGGAATGGAATTTGTCAGGGAAAGTAGTACATGGTAATCAACAAAGGTTATACATAGTGAGTACAAAGCCGTTGCAAAGGCTTTACACCTAATAAGAAAGATAAGAAGTATAAAAAGGAAAAGAAGGTTATTAAAAACCCATTTTTCTAAATTTATAATAAAGGAAGACATACGATGTATATCAAACGCCATTTGGAGACGACAATTGAAAAACTGAGCGGTTGTTGTAAGGTACTTCTGGTTACTGGGCCGCGTCAGGTAGGAAAGAC
>NZ_QLTS01000017.1:1989-5366 GCF_003269275.1 Phascolarctobacterium faecium DSM 14760
AACTTTTTGAACCTTGAAAACCATATAGAAGAGACAAACAGTTTATTACGAAAATGATGAGTGAGTAGTAATAGACACAAACCTCTAATCAAAATGCTATATTTGATGAGAGTTAACGAGAAAAAAGTCTAGGAACGTAAGTTTCTTAGCAGCTGAAAAGTCAAGCTACTAAGGGCATACGGTGGATGCCTAGGCGCCAAGAGCCGAAGAAGGACGCGGTAAGCTGCGAAAAGCCACGGGGAACTGCAAGCAAGTATTGATCCGTGGATATCCGAATGGGGAAACCCGGCCATCGTCATGGATGGTCACCCGCAAGGGAGGGAACCTGGGGAACTGAAACATCTAAGTACCCGGAGGAAGAGAAATCAAACGAGATGCCCACAGTAGCGGCGAGCGAAGAGGGCAGAGCCCAAACCGAGAAGCTCCGGCTTTTCGGGGTTGAGGACCGGCAGAATCGAAGTCAGGCCTAGTTGAATTACCTGGAAAGGTAAGCGAGAGAGGGTAAAAGCCCCGTAGACGAAAGGCAGAGCAGAGAGGCCGAGATCCAGAGTACCACGAAGCACGAGGAATTTTGTGGGAAGCAGGGGGGACCACCCTCCAAGGCTAAAAACTACTTGGCGACCGATAGCGCATAGTACCGTGAGGGAAAGGTGAAAAGAACCCCGGGAGGGGAGTGAAATAGTACCTGAAACCGTATGTCTACAAGCAGTCGAAGCGAAAGCGACGGCGTGCCTATTGAAGAATGAACCAACGAGTTATCTGCACTAGCGAGGTTAAGTGGAAGACACGGAGCCGCAGCGAAAGCGAGTCTTAAGAGGGCGCTAGTTAGTGTAGGTAGACCCGAAACCGCAGTGATCTACCCATGTCCAGGTTGAAGCGCAGGTAAAATTGCGTGGAGGACCGAACCGGTGAGCGTTGAAAAGCTTTCGGATGAGATGTGGGTAGGGGTGAAATTCCAATCGAACGCGGAGATAGCTGGTTCTCCCCGAAATAGCTTTAGGGCTAGCCTGAGGTAGTAAGTATAGGCGGTAGAGCACTGATCGGGCTAGGGGCCGTAAAGGTTACCGAACCCTGTCAAACTCCGAATGGATATACTGTAGAGCCTTGGAGTCAGACTACGAGTGATAAGATCCGTGGTCAAAAGGGAAACAGCCCAGACCACCAGCTAAGGTCCCCAATGTCGTACTAAGTGGAAAAGGATGTGGGGTTTCATAAACAACCAGGATGTTGGCTCAGAAGCAGCCACCATTTAAAGAGTGCGTAATAGCTCACTGGTCGAGAGACCCTGCGCCGAAGATTCCCGGGGCTAAAGTACGAAACCGAAGCTGTGGCTGTATACGTAAAGTATACGGGGTAGGGGAGCGTTCCCATAGGGTAGAAGTCGAACTGGAAGGTTCGGTGGACTTGTGGGAAGTGAGAATGTTGGTATGAGTAGCGAAAAGAAAGGTGAGAATCCTTTCCACCGAAAGCATAAGGATTCCTGAGCAACGATCGTCGTCTCAGGGTAAGTCGGGACCTAATCCGAGGCAGAGAGCGTAGGAGATGGACAACTGGTTGATATTCCAGTACCGGTAGTAATTGTTTGAGCAATGGAGTGACACAGAAGGGCAGGCAAGCATGCGAATGGAAGAGCATGTGTAAGCGTGTAGGGTGGTGCATAGGCAAATCCGTGCACTGAAAGCCTGAGGCGTGATGCGGAGTGAGCAGAGATGCGAGCGAAGTTGTTGACCCCACACTGTCGAGAAAAGCTTCTAGTGAGAGAGCTACCGCCCGTACCGTAAACCGACACAGGTATGCGGGGAGAGAATCCTAAGGTGCGCGGGAGAACCCTCGTTAAGGAACTCGGCAAAATGTACCCGTAACTTCGGGATAAGGGTAGCCACTGTTGTGAAGTCCCATGCGGATGGAGCATAGAGTGGTCGCAGAGAAGAGGCCCAAGCGACTGTTTACCATAAACACAGGTGCCTGCTAAAGCGAAAGCTGACGTATAGGTGCTGACACCTGCCCAGTGCCGGAAGGTTAAGGAAGGATGTTCGGATTAGTCCAAAGCATTCGACTGAAGCCCCGGTGAACGGCGGCCGTAACTATAACGGTCCTAAGGTAGCGAAATTCCTTGTCGGGTAAGTTCCGACCCGCACGAAAGGTGTAACGATTTGGGCACTGTCTCAACGAGGGACCCGGTGAAATTGAAATACCTGTGAAGATGCAGGTTACCCGCGACTGGACAGAAAGACCCCATGGAGCTTTACTGTAACCTGACATTGGGTTTTGATACATTACGTACAGGATAGGTGGGAGGCATGGAAAGCTGGACGCTAGTCTGGCTGGAGCCGACGTTGGGATACCACCCTTGATGTATTGAAATTCTAACCGCGAGAGTAACGAAATCCGGGACAGTGTCAGGCGGGCAGTTTGACTGGGGCGGTCGCCTCCGAAAGAGTAACGGAGGCGCCCAAAGGTTCCCTCAGCGCGGCCGGAAATCGCGCGAAGAGTGTAAAGGCAGAAGGGAGCTTGACTGCGAGTCAAACACGACGAGCAGGTACGAAAGTAGGGCTTAGTGATCCGGTGGTACCGAGTGGAAGGGCCATCGCTCAACGGATAAAAGCTACCCTGGGGATAACAGGCTAATCTCTCCCAAGAGTCCATATCGACGGGGAGGTTTGGCACCTCGATGTCGGCTCATCACATCCTGGGGCTGAAGTCGGTCCCAAGGGTTGGGCTGTTCGCCCATTAAAGTGGTACGTGAGCTGGGTTCAGAACGTCGTGAGACAGTTCGGTCCCTATCCATCGCGGGCGCAAGAGATTTGAAGGGGGCTGCTCCTAGTACGAGAGGACCGGAGTGGACGAACCGCTGGTGTACCAATTATCCCGCCAGGGGTACAGTTGGGTAGCTACGTTCGGAAAGGATAAACGCTGAAAGCATCTAAGCGTGAAACCAGCCTTAAGATGAGATCTCTCATAGAGCAATCTAGTAAGACACCTTAAAGAAGATGAGGTTGATAGGTCGGGAGTGTAAGTACAGCAATGTATTGAGCGGACCGATACTAATATGTCGAGGGCTTGACTTAAGTGAAACCCTGACAGAGGCAAGCGCAAGCGAAGCCAATGGCAGGAAAGGTTGAACTTATATCGAAAAAGCGACCTAAGGGGAGCGTTTTCGATGAAAGTGAATCGCCGAAAAGAAGTAAAAACACACAGCAAACTCAAAAGTTTGTACTCTTCTATATAGTTTTGAAGGCTTAAAGACCTTCTGAAACAATCCGGTGGCGATAGCTAAGGGGATCCACCTGTTCTCATCCCGAACACAGTAGTTAAGCCCTTAAACGTCGAAAGTACTTGGCTGGAAGCGGCCTGGGAGGATAGAAAGCTGCCGGTTA
>NZ_QLTS01000018.1 GCF_003269275.1 Phascolarctobacterium faecium DSM 14760
TCCTTTGTAATTTGCAGCTTGCAGTATAGTGCTTAATTAATTAAGAAGAATGAGGTGAAATAATGGGTCCTGTAACTACTAATCCTTGGTTGATTGCTGCTATCAATATGACCATAGTTTTTGGTGTATTGGCTATGCTGGGTTTCTTGATGAAAGTTATCTACTTTGTAGATCCTACTCGTCAAAAAAAAACAGCTAATCCAGTAGCAGCACCGGCACCTGCCGCAGCACCTGCTGCTGTTGCAGCTCCTGTGCAGGATGACAGTGAAGTAATTGCTGTTATTGCAGCAGCTGTAGCTGCTCTTGGTCATTCCGCAGAGCAAATAGCCTGCGTACGTCGTCTGCCCGAAGCAAGTTGGACACAAAATGCTCATATTGAAGCAATTAGTGTACGTAAAGAATGCTTCTAATTTGGGGTTAATAATTAATCTATTTTATTACGAGATTTTAAGGAGGATTAACATCCATGAAAAAATATACCATTACCGTTAACGGCACTGCATATGAAGTAGAAGTTGAAGATATGGGCGGCGCTGCTGCAACAGCTCCTAAAGCTGCTGCTCCTAAAGCTGCACCGGCACCTGCCGCTGCTCCCGCTCCTAAAGCTGCTGCACCGGCTCCGGCTGCAAAACCTGTTGCTGCTGGCTCTGCAACCATTTCTGCTCCTATGCCTGGTAAAGTTCTCGAAGTAAAAGTTAAAGCTGGCGACGCAGTTAAATCCGGCGACGTATTGATGATTCTCGAAGCAATGAAAATGCAAAACGAGATCATGGCTCCGGCTGACGGCACCATTTCTGACGTTCGCGTTTCCGCAGGTCAAACTGTTGGTACCGGCGACGTTATGATCGTAATGTAATTTGCGTCATAAGAAAGCAATAACTTTTATATTTAGAAGAGAGCTTATTTGTGATTGAAACTAGAAGCTCTCAAATAATTGAACATTGGGAGGATATAAATGGAAGCATTTGTAGTTGCTTTACAATCCGTATGGAATGACAGCGGTTTCTCCGCTTTCACCATGGGTAATGCTATCATGATGCTTGTTGGCATCATTCTGCTGTACCTTGCTATTGGTAAAGGCTTCGAACCATTGCTGCTGTCTCCGATCGCATTCGGCTGTTTGCTGGCAAACGTTCCTAAAACCGGTTTCGAAGATCAACCGGGTGTTATGCAGGTAATTCTTTATGGTATTCACCATGAAATTTTCCCGCCTTTGATTTTCTTAGGCGTAGGTGCAATGACAGACTTTGGTCCGTTGATTGCAAACCCGAAAACTTTGCTTTTGGGCGCTGCAGCTCAAGCAGGTGTATTTATTTCCTTGCTGGGCGCTATGATGCTCGGATTTACCGTGCAAGAAGCATCCGCTATAGGTATTATCGGTGGCGCTGATGGCCCGACTGCTATTTACCTGGCTGCAAAAATGGCTCCTAACCTGTTAGGTGCTATCGCAGTAGCTGCATATTCTTATATGTCGTTGGTTCCTTTGATCCAACCGCCTATTATGAAACTTTGCACTTCCGAAGCTGACCGTAAAATTGTTATGGCACAATTGCGTCCTGTAACTCGTTTTGAGAAAATCGTATTCCCGATTGCAACCACTATCGTTATCAGCTTGTTGCTTCCGCCTGTAACTGCCTTGATTGGTATGTTAATGCTGGGCAACTTGTTCAAAGAAGCTGGCTGCTTGGATCGTCTTTCTGACACAGCGCAAAATGCTTTGATGAACATTGTAACGATCATGCTGGCAACTGGTACTGGTTTGACTATGAAAGCTGAATCTTTCCTGAACTATCAAACCATCTTGATCATCTGCCTTGGTCTTGTTGCTTTCGCAGCTGGTACTTTTGTAGGCGTTATCTTTGGTAAAATCATGTGTGTTCTGGATGGTGGTAAAACCAATCCTCTTATCGGTTCCGCTGGTGTATCCGCAGTTCCGATGGCAGCACGTGTATCCCAAGTTGTTGGTCAAAAAGCTAACCCTTCTAACTTCCTGCTCATGCATGCTATGGGCCCGAACGTAGCTGGTGTTATCGGCACCGCAGTAGCTGCAGGCGCAATGCTTGCAATGATTGGTGCTGCTAAATAACTAAAATTGAAACAGGTGCATCTTTTATGGTGTGCCTGTTTTTTTATTATGCTAATTACCCATATATAAAGGAAATAATATGTTCATTTTAAATTTGGACATAGTTAACCTTCAACTATCAATATTTTAGTTAAATATTGCTTAAAAATCTGTTGCCTGCGCCACATAATTAAAAGTTTTTATTAAAAACTTTTAATTATGTGGCTTTTTGTTTAGATTTCATTTGCTGGCAAATAAAATTAGATGAAAAATACTTTTTTGTTATAATCTAGAAGTGAAATTTTTGTGAAAGAAATAATAAAAAAAGTGTGACCTGTGCAACAGAAAAAAAGAACGTTCCTGATTATAATTAGTGTCAGGAATTTTGGAGAACTCTTGATGAATGGCAAAAAGTACCAGTAGTCAAGATCCAAAATTTTACATCCTTATTTGTTAGGGATGTATATAAAAATGTTCTCCTAATAATGATGGAGGTGTAAGATTTGTCTACTCAAGCAAAAATTGAGAAAATGCTCAAAAAGTCCGAAGTAATTCTGGCTGCAGGCGGCGAAAAAC
>NZ_QLTS01000019.1 GCF_003269275.1 Phascolarctobacterium faecium DSM 14760
AGCGAGATCGAAAAAGTAGAGGTGGTCGCCGAGGATAAATGTATCCAATGCGGCCAGTGCGAAACACGCTGCCCTGACTTTGCGATTTTTGTAGAAAAGTAAAACGGAGGAGTTGAAATCATGTCCAAAATCCTTTTGTTACAAGGCAACCAGGCAGTGGTCGAAGGCGCCATCGCTGCCGGTGTAAAATTTTTCGGCGGCTACCCTATCACACCCTCTACCGAAGTTGCTGAATCTTTGGCTGAACGCCTGCCTCTCGTCGGCGGTAAATTCATCCAGATGGAAGACGAGATCGCTTCCATGGGCGCTATTATCGGCGCAGCGCTGACCGGCAAAAAAGTTATGACCGCGACCAGCGGACCCGGCTTTTCTTTAAAACAGGAGCTGATCGGTTATGCCTGCATGGCCGAGATTCCTTTGGTCATCGTCAACGTGCAGCGCGTAGGCCCGTCTACCGGCCAGCCTACCTCTCCTTCCCAGGGCGACCTGATGCAGGCCCGCTGGGGCACGCACGGCGATCACTGGCTCATTGCCCTGACCCCGGCCAGCGTGCCTGAATGCTTTGAACTGACGCTGCGCGCTTACGCTCTCAGCGAAAAATACCGTGTTCCCGTTGTACTGCTGATGGACGAAGTTATCGGTCATATGCGCGAGAAGATCGAACTGCCGGACGATTACAGCGAGATCCCGCAGGCAGAACGTAAACAGCCTGAATGCAGCCCCGAAGAATTTAAAGCCTACGCTACTGACGACAGCCTTGTACCCGCCATGCCCGCTTTCGGCAGCGGCTACCGCTGGCACGTCACCGGTCTGGTACACGATGAGACCGGTTTCCCGAAAGGTACACCGGCTGCTACTTTAGCCGCTACCAACCGTCAGCATGACAAACTTTACAACAATCTTGACGACATCGTCCAGGTAGAAAACTACCAGATGGAAGATGCCGAATATGCAGTTATCGCCTTCGGCGGCGGTGCCCGCACCGCTTACGAAGCTGTGGATATGGCACGCAGGGAAGGTCTCAAGGTCGGCCTGATGCGCCCGATCACGATCTGGCCGCTGGCTGACAGGCAGATCAAAGAACTGGCCTCCAAGGTCAAAGGTATTTTGGTGCACGAGCTCAACTACGGACAGTATGTACTGGAAGTAGAGCGCGTCGTCGCAGGACAGGTACCGGTTGCGCTGTACGCAAAATACGACAACGAACCGGCTACCCCCGCTCAGCTGCTGGCTGAGATCAAAAAGGCCATGGCCTAAGAAGGAGAGGAGATTTGATTATGAATATGGAAGCAATGATCGATAAATATTTCCGTCCGGGCCGCCTGCCTCATATCTGGTGCCCCGGCTGCGGCAACGGTGTCGTTACCGGCACCATCGTCAAGGCAGTTGCCAAGCTTGACCTTGATAAAGACAAAATCGCAGTTATTTCCGGCATCGGCTGCAGCAGCCGTGCCTCCGGCTATTTAGATTTCAATACAGTCCATTCCGCACATGGACGCGCTTTGCCGGTAGCGACCGGCGTTAAACTGGCTGACCCCGGCCTGACTGTCATCGTCGTTACCGGCGACGGCGACGCTACAGCGATCGGCGGCAACCACCTGATCCACGCTGCCCGCCGCAACATCGATATGACTGTCGTACTTTACAACAACAGTATTTACGGTATGACCGGCGGCCAGTATTCGCCTTTGACACCGACAGGCTCCAAAGCGACGACAGCTCCTTATGCGACGATCGAACAGGACTTCAACGTAGCCGAGCTGGTCAAAGCGGCCGGCGCTACCTTTGTTGCCCGCGGCACCACTTTCCATGCCCAGATCCTGGCCGACCTGATCGCCAAGGGTATCGAACACAAAGGCTTCAGCCTGATCGAAGCTGTTACTGCCTGCCCTATCTCCTACGGACGCCAGAATAAAATGGGCGGTCCCGCCGACATGATGAAATGGCAGCGCGACCACGCAGTACCGCTGGCAGCCTGGGATAAAATGACCGAAGAACAAAAAGCGGGCAAATTCCCGATCGGCGTACTGTATCAGGTTGAAGGCAGACAGGAATATACAGCAGCCTACGACGAGCTGATCGCCAGAGCGCAGGGAGGTAAATAATCATGAAACAGGAATTACGTTTATCCGGTACCGGCGGTCAGGGCCTGATCACAGCCGGCATCATTCTGGCAGAGGCGGCGCTTTTAGACGGCAAGCTGGCGATCCAGTCCCAGTCTTATGGCCCGGAAGCCAGAGGCGGCGCCTCCAAAGCAGAGGTCATTATCTCTGACGAAGCGATCCACTTCCCGAAAGTGACCGACCCGAACCTGCTGCTGGCAATGAGCCAGGAAGCAGCTACCAAATATTCACACGACCTGACGGCAGGCAGCGTTATGATCACCGACAGTCTTTTCGTCAGCGACGTGCCGGACTTCGGCGGCAAGGTCTACGAGCTGCCGATCACCCACAGCGCCAAAGAAGTGCTTGGCAAAGCGCTTTTTGCCAACATCATCGCGCTGGGAGCTTTGGTGAAGCTGACCGGCATCGTCAGTGAAGAATCGCTGGTCAAAGCTGTTTTGAACCGCGTACCGAAAGGCACTGAAGAGAAAAATAAACAGGCATTGCAGGTTGGTATG
>NZ_QLTS01000020.1 GCF_003269275.1 Phascolarctobacterium faecium DSM 14760
AATCAACCAAGGATTAGTAGTTACAGGACCCATTATTTCACCTCATTCTTCTTAATTAATTAAGCACTATACTGCAAGCTGCAAATTACAAAGGAATATTGCCATGGCGTTTTGCCGGGCGAGTTTCACGTTTGGACTGCAACATTTGCAAAGCGTTGATGATGGTGGGACGGGTGTTTTTCGGCTCGATTACGATGTCTACCATGCCGCGCATTGCTGCTTGGTACGGAGTTGCAAAGTTATCGATATATTCTTCCGTTTTTGCTTTTACATCAGGATCATTTTTGAAGATGATGTTAGCTGCACCTGCAGGTCCCATTACTGCGATTTCTGCAGTCGGCCATGCAATTACTTGGTCTGCGCCCAAATCTTGGGAACACATTGCCAGGTAGGAACCACCGTATGCTTTACGGGTTACTACAGTAATTTTAGGTACAGTTGCTTCGGAATATGCATACAGCATTTTTGCGCCGTGACGGATAATACCGCCGTATTCTTGGTTACAGCCAGGCAGGAAGCCAGGTACGTCTACCAAGTTCAGCAAAGGAATGTTGAAGGCATCGCAGAAGCGAATAAAACGAGAGGATTTGTCGGATGCGTTGATATCCAGGCAGCCAGCCATTACTTTAGGTTGGTTTGCAATGATACCTACGGTTTGACCATCCATACGTGCAAAGCAAGTGATAATATTGGTTGCCCAATATTGTTGGGATTCATAGAATTCACCGTTGTCTACGATGGATTTGATTACGTCTTTCATATCATATGCTTGGTTGGAGTTATCCGGAAGCAATGTATTCAAGGAGTCATCAATACGCATCGGGTCGTCACCGGTTTCTACGATAGGAGCGCATTCCATGTTGTTGGAAGGCAGGAAGCTCAGCAGGTAACGGATCTGTTGCAAGCAGTCTTCGTCGTTTTCTGCAGCAAAATGTGCAACGCCGGAAGTGCTGTTGTGGGTCATAGCGCCACCCAGTTGTTCTTGGGTTACGTCTTCACCAGTAACAGATTTTACTACTGCGGGGCCGGTAATGAACATTTTAGAAGTGTTCTTTACCATGTAAATGAAGTCAGTCAGTGCCGGGCTGTATACAGCGCCGCCAGCAGAAGGACCCATGATAGCGGAGATCTGAGGAACTACGCCGGATGCAATAGTGTTTTCAAAGAAGATTTTTCCGTAACCAGCCAAAGCGTCAATTGCTTCTTGGATACGAGCACCGCCGGAATCGTTCAGGCCAACAAGCGGAGCACCCATTTTCAGGGACAGGCGTTGTACTTTTACGATTTTAGCAGCATGCATTTCGCCTAAAGAACCACCTTCTACAGTGAAATCTTGTGCGAATACATAAACCAGACGGCCATCGATGGTGCCGTAACCAGTAGTTACACCTTCGCCAGGAAGTTCTTTCTTCTCTTGGCCGAAGTTTGTGCAACGATGTTTTACGAAACGATCCAATTCAACAAAGGATCCTTCGTCGAGGAGTGCAGCAATTCTTTCACGTGCAGTCATTTTGCCGGCTTCGTGTTGTTTTGCAACGCGTTTTTCGCCGCCTGCAGCCAGAATTACTTCGGACTTTTTGAGCATTTTCTCAATTTTTGCTTGAGTAGACAAATCTTACACCTCCATCATTATT
>NZ_QLTS01000021.1 GCF_003269275.1 Phascolarctobacterium faecium DSM 14760
AAACAGATCACGCCGCCTGCACCTAATTTCAAGGCCCGTTCTCCCTCTGCCACCGGCCGCAGGATATCAAACTTCTTCGTTTCTTTCACCGGGCTGGAGCTTTTGCGGATCGCCAAAGGATGTATGCTGCCATCAACATTCAGCACAAGCTCTACCTCACGGCTGTTAAAGTCACGGTAATAACCAAGCGGCGGTATCTGTCCGCAATTACTGAAGCTCTTGTAGATCTCCATTACCGCCCAGGTTTCCAAAAAGCTCGACGACATTGCCCCTGCTTCCAAGATCTCGGCATTACTCCAGCGCAGCAGATAAGCAGCCAGGCCGGTATCGGTAAAATATACCTTCGGTGCTTTCACACCATATTTTAAATTCGGATGCATGAACGGCTCCAGTAAATATACCAGCCCCGCCGCTGCCAGTACCTTCAGCCACTGCTTCGCCGTTGGCGCAGTGATCTCCGCTTCCTTGGCCAGCGCCGCATAGTTGATCATACTGCCGGTATAGCTGGCTGCTGCACATAAAAACCGGTAAAATTGCAGTTCATCATTGACCTGGGTCAGCGCCCTGACGTCACGCTGCAGAAAGGTCTGCACATAGGAAGAGTAATAGTTGTTCCAGTCCTGCTCTGAGGCATTGTTCAGCGCCGGCATACTGCCGCGCCAGATCTGCTCAAACAAATCACGCATCGGCAGTATCTCAGCTTCCTGCGCCCGTTGCAGTAAAAATTTTTCTTCAGGCACAAAAGCTCCCGCACCAAGACCGGCTACTTCGGCATGGCTAAACCCAAGCAGATGAACGATAGCGATCCTGCCTGCCAGGCTTTCTGTGACGTTCTCCATCAAATCAAAAGCATGCGACCCTGTCAGCCAAAAGTCACCGTTATTGCCATGCTCGTCTACGTACATTTTAATGTACGGCAGCAGCTTCGGCGCCATCTGGATCTCATCGATCAAGAGCGGCGGTTTATACCGCTGCAGAAACAGCCCCGGTTCCGTCATTGCCAAGCTGCGTACGTTGATATCGTCCATCGTCACATAAGTCCTGTTGCCTTCTGCCAGCCTGCGCAGCAAAGTCGTCTTTCCTACCTGACGCGGCCCAGTAACCAGAAGTACCTTACAACAACCGCTCAGTTTTTCAATTGTCGTCTCCAAATGGCGTTTGATATACAT